>NZ_JCASSN010000002.1:0-376375 GCF_059736515.1 Natrononativus sp. DTA114
CCCCGCCCCCCCCCCCCCCCCACGGCCGAACTGTTATTTTGCTTGCCGAGAACCGTGGGTCATGCGGTACCGAACTGCCGCGACGTTCCTGCTCGTCGCCGCGATCTGGGGGACCTCGTTTCCCGCCGTCCGTGCCGGCGTCCAGGTCGTCCCGCCCGTCCTGTTCGCCGCCCTCCGGTTCGACGCGACGGCGCTGCTCGTCCTCGGGTACGCGATTGCTCGAGGGTACCGGTGGCGACCCTGTCGTGGCGATCTCCCGGGTATTCTCGCCGGCGGTGCGCTGCTCGTCGCCGCCCATCACGCGCTGTTGTTCGCCGGCCAGCAGTACGTCACGAGCGCCGTCGCGGCGGTCGTCGTCGCGACGATCCCCATCCTCACAGCCGGCCTCTCGCGGCTGTTGCTTCCGACCGAGCGCCTGACGGTCCTCGGCGGCCTCGGGTTCGCGCTCGGTTTTCTCGGAACGGCGATCGTCGCGAATCCCGACGCGTCCGGCCTCGAGTCGGCGAACTCGTTCGGCGTCGGACTGGTGCTGGCGTCCGCGCTCGCGTTCGCGCTCGGCGCGGTCCTGATCCAGCGAACCCGGAGCGATCTTCCCGTCGCCGCACTCCAGGGCTGGATGATGCTCGTCGGCGCGCCGATGCTCCACCTCGCGAGCGTCGCGCTGGGCGAACCCCAGTCCGTCGAGTGGACCGGCGGGGCGGTGATCGCGTTCGTCTACCTGGTTCCCGTCGCCGGCGGGGTCGGCTACCTGCTGTACTTCGTCCTGCTCGATCGGCTCGGGTCGGTGGAACTCAACCTGGTGAGCTACGTCATCCCGGTGTTCGCCGCGCTCGTCGGCTGGCTCGCGCTCGCCGAGGGGCTCGCGGCGACGACCGTGGTCGGCTTCGCCGTCATCGCACTCGGCTTCGCGTTGATCAAGCGGGGGGCGCTGGCGGAGGTGCTCGGTCGCGCCGGCTCGTAGCCTCCTGCGGCCGAATCGCCTACAGAGTCTCGGCGACCGCCTCCGCGAAGTACGTCAGGATCAAATCCGCCCCTGCTCGCTTGATCGAGAGCAGCGACTCGAGTGCCGTCTCCTCGAGATCCAGCCACCCCTTCTCGCTCGCCGCGTGGAGCATCGCGTACTCCCCGGAGACGTTGTAGGCGGCGATCGGGTGGTCGAACTCGCGGCGAAGGTCGCTCACGATATCGAGGTAGGGCAGGGCGGGTTTGACCAGCAGCACGTCCGCGCCCTGTTCGACGTCGAGGGAGACCTCACGCATCGCCTCGCGGCGGTTCGCCGGGTCCATCTGGTAGTGGCGCCGGTCCCCGAAGGCGGGCGCCCCGTCGGCGGCGTCGCGAAAGGGGCCGTAGAAGGCGCTCTGATACTTCGCCGCGTAGCTCATGATCGGGACGTGCTCGTACCCCTCGCGGTCGAGCGCCCCGCGGATGACCTCGATCATCCCGTCCATCATCCCGGAAGGTGCGACCATGTCCGCGCCGGCGGCCGCGTGGGAGGTGACGATCCGCTCGAGGGCCGCGAGGGTTGCATCGTTGTCCACCGTGGTGGTCGCCTCCCGGTCGGCGCAGTCGTGGGCTTCTTCCCGGAGGCCGGCTTCCAGCGGTCCGCAGTGGCCGTGATCCGTATACTCACAGAGACAGACGTCGGTGATGACGTACGCGTCTGTCTCGTCGGTGATTCGGCGGGTCGCCTCCTGAATCACGCCGTCGGCGGCCCAGGCGCGGGTTCCCTCGGGGTCCTTGGACTCGGGAATGCCGAACAGCATCACCGCCTCGACGCCGGCCTCGAGCACCTCCTCGACGCGAGCCACGGCGTCCTCGACGGGCACCCGCTCGTGACCCGGCATCGACTCGATCGGAATTCGCTCGTCAGTCGTCGCGTCGACGAAGACGGGGGCGATGAGGTCAGAGGGCTCGAGGCTCGTCTCGCTGACCAGCCCCCGAATGCGGTCCTGTCGGAGCCGGCGGGGACGGTGGGTGAGGTCCATACTGGGAGTACCGAGGGGACGCCCAAAAGCCGTGCGCTCGCGGCGTCCGCTCGAGAGACGATCGGAGCGAAAGCGCGCCGCGGCTCGAGGTGGCTACCGAAGCCGATCCGCGAGTGACGAGGTGAGGTCGGTTCGCGTGTCGCTCTCCCAGAGTTCCCTGGCCTTCGGGACGATGCCGTCCCGGAAGTACAGAAAGAGGATGATCAACAGTGCACCGAAGATAGCGGTACGCCACTGGCCGGCCTCCTGGAGGCGTTCGTTGAGGTAGACGACCACGCCGGCGCCAACGACGGGACCATACAGCGTCCGCATTCCGCCGAGGACGAGCATGATCAGCACCAGTACGTCGACGGCGGCGAACTCGAACATCGAGGGGACGATGTAGCGTTCGGACTGGGCGTACAGCGGCCCGACGAGGCCGATGATCGCCGCCCCGGTGAAGCCGGCGATCGTCTTGTAGCGGACGACGTCGATGCCGACGGACTCGGCGGCGACCTCGTCCTGGCGGATCGCCTTGAACGCCAGTCCGTACTTCGAGGCCATCAACAGCCGGTAGAGGACGAGCGTTGCGGCCAGGAAGACGAGCAACACGTAGTAGAGCGCGACGAACGGGTTCCAGTTCAGCGTCTCGGTGAGGAACGTGACCTCGAGTTCGGTAAACGCGAAGCCGGTGTTACCCCCCGTGATGTCCCGCGCGCCGACGAAGAACTGCGTGAGCGCGAGCTGGAGGCTGAGGGTCAGGATCGCGATGACGATCACGGTCATCCCCCGGCGGGCCGAGACGTAGCTCACGAGGAGACCGGCGGTGCCGGCGGCGAGGCCGCCGACGGGCCACAGCAGCCAGGCGGAGACGCCGAGGCTCTCCGCCAGCAGCGCCGTCGTGTAGGCACCGATTCCCGCCAGCGCGCCGACGAACAGGAACAGCTGGTCGGTGTGGCCGAAGACGAGGTTGAGCGCAACGGTGAGGATGGCGAACACCAGAAAGATGACGAGCAGGCGCGCCTGGTAGGTCATCCCCGCCTCGACGACGAACAGGGGCAACAGCGCGAGCGCCCCCACGACCAGCCCGATGTCGCCGAACGACCGAAATCGGTCGAAGAGCCCGCTCGAGCCGACGCCGTCAGTACTCATCGTTCCTCCGCGCTGTCGGTCGATTCGTTCGGTGTAGTGATCGGTGTCATGGTCACGAAATTTCGTCGGGTCGCAACACGAGCACGCCAACCGCCACGGCGAACAGGATCACCATCGAGACGTAGGCGCCGATGAAGTAGTTCCCGAAGGTGAGCACGAGGCCGAGCAGGAGGCCCGCGACGACGGTGCCCTCGATGTTTCGCACGCCGCCGACGATCGAGACGATGATCGCGAAGATCGTGAACTCGAAGGCGTCGCCGGGGCCGACGGCCGACTGCAAACTCCAGAGCAGCCCCGCGATCCCCGCGAGGACGACGCTGAGTACGAAGATGAGCGTCCGGATCCGCCGCGGATTGATCCCGCAGAGCAACGCCCCGGTTTCGTCCTGGAAGACGGTTCGCGTCGCCTTCCCCAGGTAGGTTTTCCGGAGAAAGACGAACAGCGCAAACAGGACGACGCTCGAGAAAGCGATCACGAGTATCGTCGATCCCCGCACGCTCACCCCGGCAATCGTCTGCGAGGACATGCCGTGGGGAAGCGAGTAGCCGAGCGGGTAGTAGACGTACAGCAGTCCGTCGAGGAAGATGGCCAGCCCCAGGGTCGTGAAGATCCCGAGCAGGATCCGATCCTCCCCCTCCGAGCGGTAGACGCTCGAGAGCAGCGCCCGGTCGACGCCGAGGCCGAGGCCGGCGACGGCGGCGACGCCCACCAGCGCCGCGAGCGCCGTGTGGGGCACCATCGGCAGGACGACGACGCCGGCGACGACGGCGATCACGGAGAACACGCCGAGCGAGAGGTTCAGGACGTTCCCCAGGCCGAAGACGAGGGTGATTCCGGCGCCCAGAAGCGCGAACAGCAACCCACGAGCCACTCCGTCGATCGCCACCTCGAGGAGTGTTATCACATCCATCGATGTTCCCTACCTTTCTCGCTGCCCGTTTATACTTTTCCGAAGCCGTGTGGCTGACTGACTGACACGCCACGAAGCCGCATCTACAGGGACTGAATCGCCGATTTGTGGTCCGGACAGCAGCGAGGGCCGAGCCAAACTATTTAACGGTGGGCGGCAATCGGTGGGCCATGCTACACGTCTCCGGGGTCACGAAAACCTTCGGAGGGCTCGTCGCGGTCGACGACGTGAGCTTCACCCTCGAGTCCGAGGAACTGGTCGGGCTCATCGGTCCCAACGGCGCGGGAAAGACCACGCTGTTCAACGCGATCAACGGCATTTCGCCACCGGATTCCGGAACGGTGCGGTTCGACGGGACGCCGATCACGGGGCTGAAGCCGAACCAGATCTGTCACCACGGGCTCGTCCGAACCTTTCAGATCGTCCGCACCTTCAACGAGTCCACCGTCCTCGAGAACGTGCTCACCGGCGCCGTCTTCGGCTCCGGCGCCGACCGATCGATACCCGAGGCCCGCGAGCACGCTCGGCAGTTCGTCTCCTTCGTCGGCCTCGAGGGGTTCGAGGAGACCGAAGCCCGCCACCTCACGATGGCCCAGCGAAAGCACGTCGAACTGGCCCGCGGGCTTGCAGCCGACCCGAAACTCCTGATGCTCGACGAGATCGGCAGCGGGCTCACTCCCCAGGAGATCGACGAACTCACGGCGACGATCGTTCGTATCCGAGACGAACTCGGGATCTCGGTGCTGTGGATCGAACACGTGGTGGAGGCGATCATGGGGAACACCGACCGCATCCTGGTTCTCAACGAGGGGGCGCTCATCGCCGAGGGAACGCCCGCGGAGATCCAGCAGAACGACCTCGTCGCACAGGCGTACCTGGGTGATGCGGTGTGAGCGACGACGTTGCGGACGGTGCGAGCAACGACGTGACGGTTCGGGTCTCGGACGTGAACGTCTCGTACGGGGACCTCCAGGTGCTCTGGGACGTCTCGATGCAACTCACCGAGGACGATCGAGTCGTCGCGCTGATCGGCCCCAACGGCGCCGGCAAGACGACGCTGCTGAAGACGCTGTCGGGACTGCTCGCCGTCGACTCCGGGCGAATCGATCTGTTCGGCCGGGACGCGAGCGACCTCTCGCCGGACGAGATCGTCGATCTCGGCTTCGTTCACGTCCCCGAGGCGCGAAACCTCTTTACGGACATGACCATCGTCGAGAACCTCGAGATGGGTGCCTTTCGCCGTCGCGACTCGTTCGAAGACACTCGCGACGAGGTGTTCGACCTGTTTCCGGTCCTCGAGGAGCGCCGGGATCAACGCGCCGGCACGCTCAGCGGCGGCGAACAGCAGATGCTCGCCATCGGTCGCGGGCTGATGGCCCAGCCGAAAGTGCTGGCGCTCGACGAACTCTCCGTCGGGCTGGCGCCGAAGCTCGTCGCGCGAGTCTTCGAGAAGGTCGAGGCGATCAGCGAGGAGACGACCGTGTTGCTCACCGAACAGCACGTCCACGAGGCGCTGGGGCTCGCCGACCGGGCCTACCTGCTCGAGAACGGGCGCATCACCCTCGAGGATTCGGCGGACGCGCTGCTCGAGAGCGACCGCGTGACCGAGGCCTACCTGCGAGACTGAGGCGGAGCGGCTCCCAACGAGTGGGCGATCAGGGAGCGTCTTCGACGAGCGGTTCGACGATCTCCGCGTCCATCGGATCGCTGCGGAACTCCTCCTCGAGGTGGAACTCGCCGTCGGGGTAGTAGTCCGGGCCGCCCGACTGGAGCGTGCTGAACAGCGCCGTGACGCCGTCGATTTCGCCCCACTCGTTGTATCGGAGCGGCTCGGCGAACAGCGTCTCGAGTTCGATCTCCCTGATGGCGGTGGCGATCTCCGTCGGGTCCGTCGAGTCGGCCTCCTCGATCGCCGTCGCGATCAGCTGGCCGGCGGCGTAGCCGTACCCCTCGTGGGTGTCCATCCGGTCGTCTCGCGCGTCGGCGAAGCGTCCGGCGACCTCGCCGAATCGGTCGCCGTAGACGTCGGTCACGTGCAGGTGAGCGAAGCTCTCGCCGGCCTCGCCGAGTCCTTCGTGGAGCACGCGCGGCGGCAGTCCGGCCCCGGTCGTGAGCTCGTGCTCGAGGCCGATCTCGCGGGCCTGCGTGTGGATCGAGATCGAGCCCGGCGGGTGGCCGGTCGCAACCAGCAGGTCGAGATCGTCGGGCAGGTCCCGCAGGAACGGCGTGAAGTCGCTCTCGCCGAGCGGTGTGACTTCGACCGAGATGTCGACGTCGTCGGGGAAGAACCGCTCGATCTGGTCCTCGACCGTCCGTCCCCACTCGTAGTCGGCGACGATCGCGCCCACGGTCTCGTAGCCTCGCTCTTCGATCAGGTCGGCCTGGGGCTGGAGGTCCATCGGCGCCGGAAGCGACCCCATCCGGAACGAGTAGCGCGACTCCTTTGTGTGGAGCCGGTGGGTTCCCGCCATGTGTAACACCATCGGGACCTCCATCTCCTCGGCCGTGATGGCGGTCCGGATGCCGACGTCGCTTGAGACCGGACCCGTCACCGCGACCGCGTTCTCCTCCTCGACGAACCGCCGAAACACCGTGTCGGCCTCCCCCGCGTCGCTTTCGGTGTCCGTGTCGACGATCTCGAGTTCGCGGTCGAGCACCCCGCCGTCGTCGTTGATCTCCTCGATCGCGAACTCGAGGCCCGCCTCGTGTGCGGCGCCCCACGGTGCGAAGTTGCCGGACAGGGGCTGCAGCGAGCCAATGACGATCGGTCCGTCGCCGTCGTCGCCGTTGGCGCCGCTGTCGCCGTCGTCCTCGCTGAGACACCCCGCGACTAACCCGGTCGCCGCGGCACCTGCACCCGCGAGAACTGTTCGCCGGCCGAGCGCGTCGGCCCGCCGACCCCCAGACATGTTGTATGGCATCGAGTGCCACATGGCTGTAACTCGAAAAAAGCCTTCCGGTGGCACCTATCACTGTCTCCTCTCGACGAACGGACGCGGCCGGCTTACCGACCGGCTCCCCGACGTTCGACGACCACGAGGTCCTTGCGGGAGTGGACGAGGTCGCCGCCGGCGTTCGCGGCCTCGAGACCGAAGGTGACCAGTCCCCGTTCGGCGTTCCACCGGTCTTTTTCGACGACAGAGACGGTAACGGTGAGGCGATCGCCGGGACGGACTGGCTCGTGCCATCGCAACTCGTCGATTCCCATCGCGGCGACGATGGCGACCCCCGGAAGCACGTGCTCGGCGAACGGGCGCATACACATCGACGCGGTGTGCCAGCCGCTCGCGATCAACCCGTCGAAGTTCCGCTTCGCCGCCTCGTGATCCACGTGAAACGGCTGCGGATCGTATCGGCGGGCGAACTCGAGGATCTCCGCCTCCGTGACCTCGACGGTTCCCGGCTCCCAGGACTGGCCGCCCTCGAGGTCCTCGAAGTACTGCAGTTCGGACATGGTCACTCGTACAGCCGGTTTGCGACGACGAGTCGGTTGATCTCGTTGGTACCGTCGTAGATCTGGGTGCCCTTCGCCTCGCGCATGTAGCGCTCGAGGGGGTAGTCCTCGGAGTAGCCCCGGGCGCCGTGGACCTGGACCGCCTCGGTAGCGATCTCCATCGCGGCGTCGGTGGCGAACGTCTTCGCCATCGCGGCCCGCTGGGTGATCCGCTCGCCGCGGTCTCGCTGGTCGGCCGCCGAGAGGGTCAGCAGACGGGCAGCCTCGGTGCGAGAGGCCATATCCGCGAGTTTGAACCCGATCCCCTGGAACTCCCGGATCGGCTGGCCGAACTGCTCGCGTTCGTCGGCGAACTCGCGGCTGGCCTCGAAGGCGCCCTGGGCGATGCCGACGCCCTGGGCGGCGGTGCCGAGTCGGCCGACGTCGAGGCCCTCCATGATGTACCGGAACCCACAGCCCTCCTCGCCGACCAGATTCTCCGCGGGCACTCGCAGACCGTCGAATCGCAACTCGCTCTCGACGGCGGTGTTGCCCTCCATACAGGGGATGTTTCGGACGACCTCGAACCCCTCGCGCTCGCCGGGCTCTGGGACGCCGATGAGGCTGATCCCCTCGTGGCCCTCGCCGCCGGTTCTGGCGACCACGAGCAGGAAGTCCGCGACCGCGCCGTGGGTCGTCCAGATCTTGTGGCCGTCGATCACCCACTCGTCGCCCTCGTTTCTGGCGGTGGTCTCGAGATTCGCCGCGTCGCTGCCGGCCTCGGGTTCGGTCAGCGCAAAGGCCGGAATCCACTCCCCGCGACAGATCCGCGCCAGCCACTCCTCGCGCTGGCGGTCGGTGCCGAACTCGTTGAGCGGATAGCCCACCAATCCGCAGGCGATGTTGACCGCGCCGGCGGTGAGCTTCCAGGTGCGGGCGAGTTCCTCGACGGTGATCGCGAACGACCGATAGTCTCCGCCGCCGCCGTCGACGTCCTCGGGGAACGGAACGCCGGTAAATCCGGCCTCCCCGATCAGCCGGACGAGATCGACGGGAAACTCCCCCTCGCGCTCGTGGCGGTCGATTTCGGGCTCGATAGTTCCCTCACAGAACTCGCGAACCTCCTCGCGGTGGGCCTCGTGGCGCGCCTCGAGTTCGAAGCGGTCGATCATAGCGCTCCGGGGTCGTGGTCGTCGTCCGGCCCGGCCGGATCGATCACGGCGAAGCCCTCCATCTCGATCAGTGCCTCGTCCTTGAAGAAGCCGCTCACCTCGAACAGCGCCATCGCGGGGTACTCCTCGACGTAGTCGGCGAAAATCTCGCCGATCGCCTCCAGGTTGTCGCGGTAGGCGTCGCGATCGGCGACGAAGACGTTCAGCTTGACGATGTCCGCACTCGAGCCGCCGGCCTCCTCGACGACCGCCGCGAGGTTCGCCATCACCTGTTCGAACTGACTCACGAGGTCCCCCGGGGCGACGATGTCGCCGTCCGGACCCGACGCGTCCTGGCCGGCGAGAAAGAGCAACTCGCCGTTCTCGACGGTGAGGCCGTGGTTGAACCCCTTCGGGGGTGCGAGTTCCTCCGGCGTGACGATCTGCTTGCGCATGGGTGACACGTCGAAACGGGCGGTAAAGAAGCTACGCCTCGTCGGGGCGATTCGACTCGAACGAAACGCCCGCACAAAACATCCGAACCGGCCGGCCGAGTAAACCACCGCGGGCGGGGCTGAAAGGGGCTGGCGCTCTCGCGGTGTTTTCACCGACAGCAGAGCATTCACAGCGGTATCCGTCCATCACCGCGAACCGGCGAAACACGCTTTGCCCCGGCGCGTGATCGAGAACTGTCATGCGCAATCCAGTGCTCGCCCGGGAGCCGCGGAGGGATCGATGCCGGTAACCGAAGCCGACCTCGAGGGCCAGGTCGCCGTCGTCACCGGCGGCACCCGCGGAATCGGCCTCGAGATCTCGCGAACGCTTGCGGCCGCCGGCGCGGACGTGGTGCCGGTGTCGCGCACCGAGGCAGACGTCGAGGACGCGGCCGCGATCGTCCGCGAGGCGGGCGGCGAGTCGCTGGTCGCCCCCGCCGACGTCACCGACTCGGCAGCGGTCACAACCCTCTTCGACCGCGTCGCCGACGAACTCGGGAGCGTCGACATCCTGGTGAACAACGCGGGGATCAATCCGCTCGAGGGGATGGGAACGCCCGAAACCGTCGATCCGGAAGCGTTCGAGAACGTCATCGAGGTGAACCTCGAGGGCGCCTTCACCTGCACGAACGCGGCGGGGGAGTATTTGCTCGACGGCGGCGGCGCGGTCGTCAACGTCGCGAGCACCGCCGGCCTCGTCGGGATCAAGCGCCAGCACGGCTACGTCGCCTCGAAACACGGCCTCGTCGGACTCACCAAGAGCGCGGCGCTCGACTGGGCGCCCGACGTCCGGGTCAACGCGGTCGCGCCCGGGTACGTCGACACGGAGCTCACCGAACCCGTACAGCAAAACGAGGAGCTGTACGAGCGGCTGCTCGAGCGCACGCCCGCGGGCCGGTTCGCCGACCCGGGGGAGGTGGCGAGTGCCGTGGCGTTCCTCTCGAGCGACATGGCCTCGTTCGTCACGGGAGAGTGTCTGGTGGTCGACGGCGGGTGGACGACGCAGTAATTAGCGGGACCGAACACGACGAAACGACTACAACGGGCCGCGGTGACGGCGAAGACATGGTCAACGCAGGGTTCTCGATCGAGGACGGGATCGCGCGGATCGAACTCCAGCGGCCGGAGGCGCTGAACGCGGTCGACATGCCGACCAAACGCGAGATCATCGATCGCGTGCAGGGATACAAGACGAACGACGAGGTCCGCGTCGTCGTTTTCCAGAGCGAGGGCGAGACGTTCTGTGCCGGCGGCGATATCAAGGAGGTCCGGGAGCGGGAGTACGCCCTCGAGCCCTTTACGGAAAGCTGGAACGAACTGTTCGAGGCGATGATGGGGCTGGGCAAACCCACCGTCGCGCGGATCGACGGCTACACGCTCGGCGGCGGGTTCGACCTCATGCTCCACACGGACATTCCGATCGCGGCCGAGGACGCCCAGCTGGGCCAGCCCGAGGTCGGACTGGGGATCGTGAACCACTTCTCGCCGCCGATGCTGCAGGCGACAGTCGGCCTGACGAAGACGCTCGACATGATGTTAACGGGCGAAACGATCAGCGGCAAGGAGGCCGACCGGCGAGGGCTCGTCGCCCGCAGCGTACCCGCCGAGGAATTGGACGAGGAAGTCGACGCCGTCGCCGAGTCGCTCGCCGAGAAGAGCCCGCGCGTGCTCCGCAAGCTCAAGGACGGGATCTACGCCACCGCCGAGATGTCGCCCCGGGCGAGTCGGTCGTACCTCGAGTCGATCTCGCTCGAGGCCGCCCGCGAGGATCCGGACTACCGGGAGGGGGTAGAGGCGCAACTCGAGGACCGTGAGCCGGAGTGGGAGTAACGAAACCGGATTCGCGCGGACCTACTCGGGAACGAATCGCACGAGCGGCGCGTCGTCGTCGTCCACCAGCACGTAGAGGTGGCCGGTTTCGGGATCGACCTCGACGTCCCTGATCCGCCAGCCGCGGCCCTCGAGCAGCGGGTCGACTTCCTCGACCGCTATCTCCTCGCGCTCGGTGCCCTCGACGGTGAACCGGCCGAGGTACTCCCCCGCGAGGTTGCCGACGAACAGGTCGCCCTCCCAGTCAGGAAAAGCGTCGCCGTCGTAGAAGGTCATTCCGGCGGGCGGGAAGCCGCCGGTGTTGCACTCCCAGTAGTAGACCGGCGGTATCGTCTCATCGACTTCGTCGGGGTCCGCTGCGACCGGCTCGTCGGTGCCGTACTCGCAGCCGTAGGTCGCGATCGGCCAGCCGTAGTTGCCCCCCGCCTCGATGACGTTTAGCTCGTCGCCGTCCTCCTCGCCGTGTTCGCTCTGCCAGATCGCCCCCGTCTCGGGGTGGACCGTCATCCCCTGGGCGTTGCGATGGCCGTAGCTGTAGATCGCGTCCTGGGCGTCGTCGTCATCCACGAAGGGATTGTCCTCGGGAATCGAGCCGTCGGGCTCGAGGCGGAGGGTCTTACCGAGGTCAGAGGTCAGGTCCTGCGAGACGTGATCGTCGGTGAAATCGGTGTCGCGGAGGTCCCCGGTCGTCACGTAGAGTGCGCCGTCCTCGCCGAAGACGGCCCGCGAACCATAGTGCTGGTTGGTGTCGCGGAACGGCTCGGCGACGAACAGCTCCTCGAAGTCCTCGAGTTCCGGGCCGTCGGCGTCGAGTCGCCCCCGCCCGACGTGGGTAGTCGACTCGCCCTCGTCGTTCGCCGCGGCGTAGGTGAGATAGACCCACGGCTCCTCGTCGAACTCCGGGTGGAGGGTGACGTCGAGCAGGCCGCCCTGGCCCGCCGCGTACACCTCGGGGACGCCGTCGATCTCCCGAACGTCCGCTCCCTCGCGGTCGAGCCGGGTCAGCCGTCCCTCGAGTTCCGTGAGCAAAATCCCGTCCCCGTCGGGGAGAAACGTGATCCCCCAGGGGCTGTCGAACCCCTCGGCTATCGTCTCGAGGGCGGCCCCCTCGAGGTCGCCGTTCTCGAGATCGTTCGTCCCGGTACAACCGGCAGTTGCGAGGGTCCCGACGGCGACGCCGGTTCGGACGAACGTTCGCCGATCGACAGTGAAGCGTGTCATCGATAGCAGTACGCCTCCACATCGAGCGCTCATTTAGTTCTCGTGTCGCTAACTGATGAACGATCGCGGCGATACCGGTCGAAGACGGACGCAACCGCCGAATCCTCGCGTGACCCGGCTACTCCTCGCGCTCGCGGAGCTTCGCCCGCTGGATCTTCCCCGTCTCGGTCGTCGGCAGCTCCGCCACGTACTCGATCGCGCGGGGATACTTGTAGGGAGCGATCCGCTCTTTCACGTAGTCCTGGAGCGCCTGGGTGAGGTCGTCGCTCGCGTCGACGCCTTCATCGAGGACCACGAACGCCTTGACGAGCTGTCCGCGCTCGTCGTCGGGAACCCCGATGACGGCCGTCTGGTACACCTCATCGCGCTCGAGCAGGGTGTCCTCGACCTCGGGGCCGGGGACGTTGTAGCCGCCGGTGATGATCAGGTCGTCCCGGCGGGACTTGTACTCGAAGCGGCCGTCCTCGCGGTGGACGAAGATGTCGCCGGGGATGCTCCAGCCGTCGTGGCTGTTCTCGCGTTGCTTCTCGGGTCGGTTCCAGTAGGTGACGCCGGTCGGCCCGCGCACCAGCAGGATGCCGGCCTCGCCCCGCTCGAGTTCCTCGTAGGTGTCGGGATCGACGACCTTGCACTCGTAGCCGGGGACGGGAAAGCCGGTCGCCGTCGGATCGATCTCGTCGTCGTGGCGGTGGCTGATGAAGATGTGGAGCATCTCCGTCGAGCCGATACCGTCGATCGGCTCGACCCCCAGATTGTCGACCACGCCCTCGTACGTGCTCGGCGGGAGCGGTTCGCCCGCGCTCACCGCTCGCCGCAGCGAGGAGAGGTCGTACTCCGCAATGAGGTCCTCGTGTTCGGAGAGCATCTGGTTGTACGCGGTCGGGATCGACGCCAGGATCGAGACGTCGTCCTCCTGAATCGCGTCGAGCAGCTTCTTCGGCGTCGGTTCCTGGATGATCCGGGTCGTCGCGCCAAAGCGCAGGGGGAAGGCAACCAGCATCCCGTAGCCGAAGGTGAAGGCGATGGGGGCGTTGCTCGTGAACACGTCCGAGGGCTCGGGCTCGAGGCAGTAGCGGGCGTAAGTGTCCGTGATCGCCATCATCTGGCGGTGGGTGTGAACCGTCCCCTTCGGCCTCCCGGTGGTGCCGCTCGTGTAGGCGATCATCACCAGGTCGTCCCGATGGGTGTCCGGTTCGGGAAGGTCGGTGCTCGCCGCCGCCAGCAGGTCGTCGTAGGAGTGGTGGTCGTGGTCGATCCCGTTGTCCTCGACGACGACGATCTCCTTGAGGGACTCGAGGCCGTGATCCTCGCGGGCGATCTCGAGTTCGTCGAGCAGGTCGTCGTAGACGACGGCGTAGGAGGCGCCCGAGTTCTCGACGACGTAGCTGATCTCGTTCGCTCGCAGGAGCTTCATCGACGGAACGGTGATCGCGCCGATCTTCTGGACCGCCAGGCAGGTGACGACGTACTCCGGACGGTTCGGGAACCGGACGAACACCCGGTCGCCGGGTTCGGCTCCGAGCTCGAGCAACGCGTTGGCGACGCTGTTGACCCGCTGGCGGAGCTCCTCGTAGGTGAGCGTCTCGTCGGCGGCGATCACCGCCGGCTCCTCACCCCGGCCAGCCTCGACCTGGCGGTCGACCATCTCGTAGGCCGCGTTCAGCCGTTCCGGATAGTGTACCTCGGGAACCGCGTGAAAGCACGTCGGCTGTACCTCTTCGTCGGGGAGATTCGCGGTCGGAACGGAGTCCTGCATGTATGGTACTCGCTACTATGGCTCACAATCATAATTCTACCGTCCGAATACACGCCCAAACGACCGTCTGGCGACCGGTTACTGTAGAGTAGTGCCACCTCATGGGGGAATCTATCCACTGGCGCCGTAATCAGTCCAGCAAGTGCCGATCGACTCCGGTGCGCACCTGTCTCATACAGTGGCGGCAGTCGGTGCGGGGTAGTATCGTACAATGACACGTTTGTACGGGTGCCAACAGAGTGCGACGGATTCGTACACTGTGGCATGGTATGACGGAGCGTAGGTTTATCTACCGCGCCGGACATGTTCGATTCATGTCCCACGGTGATTTCGAGGGCTACGGCGGCCGGCACGTGCCGGAGCCGCTACACGACCCGCTCGACCAGCTCGCGAACGCGTACGACGAGATCGGCAAGAGCGACGGCTTCCAGGCCGAATTCCGGGAGCATCTCGAGGAGTACGCCGGCCGGCCGACCTCGCTGTATCACGCAAAGAACCTGAGCGAACCGTACGACGCCGAGATCTACCTCAAACGCGAGGACCTGCTCCACGGCGGCGCCCACAAGATCAACAACGCGCTCGGACAGGCGTTGCTCGCAAAAAAGGCCGGGAAGGAGCGCCTGATCGCCGAGACCGGCGCGGGTCAGCACGGCACCGCGACGGCGATGGTCGGCGCGCTGTTCGGCCTCAAAACGGAGATCTACATGGGGAAGAAGGACGTCGAGCGACAGAAGATGAACGTCTTCCGGATGCGCCTGATGGGCGCCGAGGTCAACGAGGTCACCCGCGGCGGCGAGGGGCTGGCCGACGCCGTCGACGCCGCCTTAGAGGACATGGTCGAAAACATCGACGACACCCACTACCTCGTGGGATCGGTCGTCGGCCCGGACCCGTTCCCACGGATGGTCCGGGACTTCCAGTCCGTCATCGGCGAGGAGGCCCGCCAGCAGTTCATCGACCGGACTGGCGGGTTGCCCGACGCCGCCGTCGCCTGCGTGGGCGGCGGTTCGAACGCGATGGGGCTCTTTCACGCCTTCCGAGACGACGAGGAGGTCGCCCTCTACGGAGCCGAGGGTGGCGGCGAGGGGGCGGACTCGAGTCGTCACGCCGCCCCGCTCGCGGCCGGAAACGACGACGTCATCCACGGGATGAAAACGCGCGTCATCGACGAGGACGTCGAGGTCCACTCCGTCTCCGCCGGGCTCGACTACCCCGGTGTCGGCCCCGAGCACGCCATGTTCCGCGAGATCGGCCGCTGCGAGTACACCGGCGTCACCGACGACGAGGCGCTGGCGGCCTTCCGGGAACTGAGCGAGACGGAGGGAATCATCCCGGCGCTCGAGTCGAGCCACGGCGTCGCCCGCGGGCTACAACTCGCCGAGGAGGGCGACCACGACACGATCCTCGTGAACCTCTCCGGTCGCGGGGACAAGGACATGGAGACCGCGGCGGAGAAGTTCTCCTTCGAGTAGTACGACGGCGAGGACCCATCGTACCTACCCCTCCTGCAGCGTTTCGCCGTCGACGACGCGGCCGGCGAACAGCGGCGTCTCCGTCGGCCGGTCCAGGACGTAGAAGAGGAACGGGCGGTCGACGGCGAGTTCGACGCGATCCGGCGGCGCGCTCTCTTCCATCACCACGGCGGTCGCCGCCGCGGCCTCCGTTCCCAGCTCGTCGACCTCGACGAAGCTCTGGTGGATGATCTCGGAGATGGCGAGCCCGTTATCGCCCTCGGTCATTCCCGAGAAATCTGCGTCGGAAAACGCCCGCTCCATCCCGAGTTCCCGCATCGTTTCGACCAGGCTAAACTTCGACTCGATGCCGAACTTCGGCATCGCGATCTCCACCTCCGGCCGGGCGGTTTCGCCGAGCAGCGTCGCGAGCCGGTCGACCGAGAGCGCCTCCTCGAACGCCTCGAACTCGCCCGCCGCGGGGAGGACGATCACCATGCTCGTGTCGTCGTTCGCGTAGGGCAGTTCGACCAGCTGATGGCCGTCGATCTCGGCGTAGGGAACCTCGATCGACTGGTGCATCGTCTCAACCGCGGTCTCCTCGCCGTCGAGACCGGTGAACGACGCCGGCTCAGTGTCCGCCTCGCTGAACGGGTACTTCCACATCGCCTCGAAGTAAATCGCGTTCGTCAGCACGAGCCGCGTCAACGAGCTGATCGACTCCTCGGGGAGCAGGTCCTCGATCCGGTCGTTCGTTCGCTCTGCGACCCACTCGTTGATTCGCTCGCGGGCCTCCTCGGGCGAGCCCGAAAAATCGACCAGCTGCATGCCGGCGCCGTAGTACGCCTCGAGCAGCTCCAGGAACGCGTCGTCGAACGCCATCCCTTCCTCGCCCCACGTCGAGTTGGCCGTCGACAGCTGGAACGCTGGGCCGTCGTGATCCTTGCCGGTCGGGTCGTCGACCTCCTCGCCGTCGCTCGCGGACCCCGTCCGCTCGCTGCTCGAGGTGCGTAGCCCCTCGCCGTCCTCGTTTCGTCGCGCAAATTCGGCCTCGAGCGCCCCGAAAGCGGGGTGGAGTTCGTCTCCCTCGAGTTCGTACCGGAGCGCGTCGGCCATCTCCGCGGCGGTGTCGCCGCGGGCGCCCGCGTAGGTCATCGCCAGCGCGACCGAGACGCTGTACGGCGAGCAGAACAGGTTGGCGTCGGGCTCCTGCTCGCGCAACTGCTCGAGCAGGTCGAACGAGAACGCGAGGTTGCCCCGCACCTGCTCGGCCAGGGCGGCCTCGTCGATGTCGAGATCGGTGGCGAGCTCGAGCTGCGGGAACTCGGGGACGTCGTAGTCGTCGAAGCCGTTGCCGCCGCTCGAGCCGGTTGCGGGGTCGTCGTCGGTGTCGTCGTCCGCGGGCTCGTCGTCGCCGAGACAGCCGGCCGCGCCGGCGAGGAGGGCGCCGGTCAGCGCCAGCACGGTTCGTCGCTCCGTGTTCATACGTCGACGACGGACAGAACCGGTAAACGCTTTCTGCAGGGTGAAATCGCCGTTTTAGCTTGAAAGAGTCGCCAGAATCGCCGAGCCGGTGACGCCCGGGTCGCTACCGCTTGAGCCGCGACGTTTCCTCGTCGACGACCTCGAGGGCGTCGACATCGGCCTCGACCGGATTTTCGGGCAGGGCCTCGATACAGGGAAAACACAACAGATAGCGAGCGTCGCCCCCTCGCCCGCCAAGCGTCGGTTTCGCCTCCTCATCCGCGGACGGCTCGTCGTCTTGCAGGTCGCCCGAGCGGTCCGCGGGACGGCCCTCCTCGTCGTCGAACTCGAGAACCATCGCGGTCCCCTCGCCGCCCTCGCCGAACGTCCAGAGGTTGGCGATTCCGCCGGTGACCGAAACCGGGCGACCGCAGCCGTCACAGGAGTCCTGGCCCATGGTCGATATGGGTCGGGAACTGTGAAAGTCGTTCCCCCGCCCTCGAGTATTTATGCAACCTGGCCGCGTCGTTCCGGCCATGGAGGTGAACTGCGAGGGCTGTGCCGGCTGCTGTCTCGACTGGCGACCGCTGCTCGCCGACGGCCTCGCGACCGACCACGAGCGCAGGGGGCCGCGGGCACCCCTCGACGACGTCTACAACCTCGTCCCGCTCGAGCGCGAGGAGATCCGCGCGTTCCTCGCAGCCGGTTACGGCGACGCGCTGGTCCCACGGCTCTGGGCCGCCGACGGGCCGGCGGAGGGCGTCGAAATCGACGGCCACACCGTCGCCGCCGTCGCGGGCCGTCCGGCGTTCTTCGTCGGGCTTCGCAAACCGCCGAAACCGGTCGCGCCGTTCGGTGAGGCCCCCGCGTGGCTCCCGACCTGCGTCTTCCTCGACCCTGATACCCTCCAGTGTCGAATCCACGGCGACGAGCTGTATCCCGCCGAGTGCGCGGAGTACCCGTCGCACAATCTCGCCCTCGAGCAGGAAACCGAGTGCGAGCGCGTCGAACGGCAGTTCGGCGGCGAGCGGCTCCTCGACGGCGAACCTACCGACGCCGGCGGGCTGTTGCTCGGCCCGCAGGCGATCGGGCAGAAACTCTTCTGTCACCCACGCCCCGAGGAACTCGAGGGAGCGGTCGCACGCGCAGCCGCAGGCGATCTCACGACCGAAGATCGCGCCGAGTTCGTCGCGATCGCCGCGGCCTCGAGTCCCGGCACGCTCGCGATTTCGGAGCCCCACTACGAGCGGACGAGAGAGGAGGTTCTCGAGGCGGCGTCGTGGGCCGGACGGGCGTTCCGGGAGTGGACGGATCGCGCCGCCCGGGAGAACCCGGAGCCGGAACTCGGCGCGACCGTCGAGGAGCGCCGTGGCGCGCCGCCCACGCCGGGGTGGGGCGGGGGCGAGGCCGGGTCGGAGTGAGCCGACGCAGAATCCGTCGAGATCGGCTACAAGCCGACCAGTTAAGCGACTGATCGTCGTATTCGACGTATGAACGTGCTCGTGACGGGTGCGACGGGCTTCATCGGCGGGCGACTCGTCCCGTCGCTGCTCGAGGAGGGTCACGACGTCTCGGTGCTCGTCAGGGACGCCGACGACTACGACGCCCCCGGCGGCATCACGGTTTTCGAGGGCGACGTCCTCGATCCCGGCAGTTTCGAGGGGGCGCTCGCCGAAGTCGAGGCGGCCTACTATCTGATTCACTCGATGGGGAGCGGCGAGAACTTCGAGGAACGCGACCGCCGTGGCGCGCGCAACTTCGAACGGGCGGCGAGTGCGGGCGGCGTCGACCGCGTGATCTACCTCAGCGGCCTCGGCAGCGACCGCGACGACCTCTCCGCGCACCTCCGGTCGCGCCGGGAGGTCGAAGGGGTGCTGGGCGAGGGATCGTTCGATCTGACGGTGCTCCGGGCCGCGATCATCCTGGGGAACGAGAGCACGAGCTTCCAGATCCTCCAGCAGCTCGCCTCGCGGCTCCCGGTGATGATCACCCCGGAGTGGGTCCGGACGAGGTGCCAGCCGATCGGCGTCGACGACGTAATCGGCTATCTGACCGGCGTGCTCTCGGTTCCCGAAACCGCCGGGGGAACCTACGAGATCGGAGGCCCGTCGGTGCTCACCTATCAGGAACTGCTGACGACGACGGCCGAGATCGTCCACGGTCGCGAGCCGATGATCGTGCCGGTTCCCGTGCTTACGCCGCGGCTGTCGGCGTACTGGGTCGACCTCGTTACCGACGTTCCCGCGGACGTGGCACATCCGCTGATAGAGGGGATGACCAACGAGGTGGTCGTCACCGACGATCGGATCGAGGACCTCGTCCCGATCGAGTTGACGCCGATCGACGAGGCGATCAGCCGGGCCCTCGAGGACGACACCGGCTGGGGTGACGTCCCGCTCGAAACGCTGGAGCCGGGCGCGGAGTGATGGATCTCGAGTACGGCGAAACGTGGGTGTACGAGAGCATCGTCGGCGCACTGCCGGGGATCGACGTCTCCGATCGGTTCGCGATCGCAGTCCAGTTGCTCGGCTTCGAACTCGCCGTGTTGATCGTCGCCTGGATCTACGACCTCTGGAGCGCCGTCCTCGCGGGAACCGCCGCGGTGGTCGTCGCCGCGGCCGGCAGCTGGCTCATGCTCGAGTACAGCCGGGCGGTGCGAGAGCTCCCGACGCCGCCGGCGTACCGGCGGCTGCTGTTCGGCTCGAGCATCGAGGTCGTCCTCGGCGTGCTGGCGTTCGTCGCCTTCGTCACCTACCTGTTCGTCTACGATCTCCAGGCGAGTGCGGATCCCCTGCTGACGTCGCTGTTCGGCTCGGAGCCGCCGCCGGCCGCCGCGTTCGTCCTCCTGCTGATCTGCTGGGACGTCGTCTACCGGATCGGGACCTGCTGGTGGGCGACCGTCGCCGGCCTCTGGCGGGCCGTTCGCTACGGCTTCGACGCCGAAATCACCGCCCGGTTCGCGCGGGTCGATACGATGAACGTCCGCTTCGCCGCGGTTCAGCTGGTGCTGGTCCCGTTCGTGCTCGACAGACCGCTACTGGTCGCGGCGATCTGTGGCCACGCGGTCGCCGTCGCGGCGGTCGCGACGCTCTCGGTGGTTTGCCAGCGCCGCACCAGCACGGAAGAAGCCGACCCGTTCGTTCGGCGCTAGTTCGATTTCATCTCTTCGAACTTGCTCAACAGCTCTTCGGCCGAGTCGCCGGAGTCGTACTCGATCTTCCCGTGATAGACGGTTCGCTCGTCGTCGAAGTCCGCATCCACCCTCGAGGCCTGTTGCTCACGGCGCTCGTGCTCATCCTCGTCGTAGGCACCCATTGACATGGTAAGTACACTCATACTTGGTAGCTGTCGCTTATTAATGTAACGGTCGTACACATCCCCGCCGGAGGACAACACGTATCCGGTCGCGGTTCCTACGAAACAGCGTGGCACGGCCGCTTCGCTTCCGTTACTCGCCCCAGCACTGGAGCGAGCAACGGGTCCGCCAACAGATACTGCAACCGCTTCGGAGCAACATCGGCGCTCGAGCCGTCGCCCCTCACTTCGACACCAACGGTGGCTGGGAGACCCACCGCTTCGAGATGGCGAACGGCGACCTCGCGCTGTTCACCCGCCGCGAGGACGAGGCCTACTGGATGGGCAACACCGAGACCCCATCTTCGCTGTGGAAGACCGACAAGTTCGGCTGGGAGGAGGTCCCCTACCACGTCTCGCGGTGGGCCCAGCGCGAGCTACTCGCGACGCTGCACGAGACGGACCCGTGGCTCGCCGACTACCCCCACATCTCCTGGTTCTTCCTCCCCGTCTTCATGTCCAAGGACGGCCGCGAGTCGACCCGGGCGTTCTTCAGAGAACACGCCGCCGGCTTCCCGGACGCGAGCCGTCGAGAGACGACTCAGTTCCTCGAGTCGTTCCTCGAGACGGGCACGCTCGACGCGTACAGACATACGATGGCCGGCAAACTCGGGACCAGCGATCACGTCGACCGCGTCCGCATGAGCGCCGCGATGGCCGAGTTCATCGCGGCGAAGGTGTTGACCGATGCCGGATACGAGGTGACGCCCGAAATCGAGGTGACGACGGGTCACTCCCTGGACTATCGGGCGAAAGACGACGAGACGAACGTGCTGGTCGAAGTCACCCGTCCGCAGCCGCCGGCCACCCGCGCCGCCAGCGGTCCCGTCGCGGCCGTCCGGGACACCGCCGAAACGAAGACGAGCGGGCAACTCGCAGAGCACGGCGGCGGCGCGGTGCTGTTCGTCGACTGCTCGAGCTTTCGGGACGACTCCTGGGCCGCGGTCAGGGGCGAACAGCCTGACGTCCGTCACCGCCCGGCGGTCGTCTATCGCGCCCGCCCGGACGGCCGAGTCGAAGGCTACCGAAAGGGATCGGTGCCCCTCGAGTTGGATGGGGCGCTCGAGTTTCTCGACTGAGGGGTCCGAAAGCGAAGCCGACTGGT
The DNA here is from genome assembly GCF_059736515.1 of Natrononativus sp. DTA114. Lineage (NCBI taxonomy): Archaea > Methanobacteriati > Methanobacteriota > Halobacteria > Halobacteriales > Natrialbaceae > Natrononativus > Natrononativus sp. DTA114. Next base: position 21,286 of record NZ_JCASSN010000002.1, read on the forward strand.
TCTAGAACGACACCGCATCCGGCGCCTCCCGGCTGCCGAGCGGCGTCGGGTCGCGGTCGCTGTAACCGAAGCGACCGATCGCCTTACGACTCACCGCCGAGTAGAGCGCGAACTGCGCCTCTTCAGGCGATTCGAACGTTTCGTCCTCGAGCCGAGAGAGCGCCTCGCCCACCGTCTCCGAACCGTTCGGCAACTCGAGGGTGTGGTCGCCGTAAGCGTCGATCAGTTCCCGCGTGGTCGCCGGGTAGGAGTGCGATTCGACGAGCGCGTCGACGTTGGTCATGAACATCGTGATTGGAACCGCGTGAACAATAATTATAAATATTGTCCATAAACAATTCGCCAGAGGACCGTACTCCTTTGACGGCCTAGAGTCCCTAGTAGTCACTGAAAGCCAGTACGTGGACCGTTTCAGTCGTTACCGGTCGTACGCGCCGTTCAGCCGACGAGTTTCGAATCGATTCGTCGACGGCGTTGAGAAACGGCTTTACTGTCCTGCCCAGTCGGATAGGGTATGCCCTACGCGGACTTGCACGTCCACACCACGCGTTCCGACGGGAGCCTCGAGCTCGAGGCCGTCCCCGACGCCGCTCGGCTGGCCAACGTTTCGGTCGTCGCGATCACCGACCACGACCGGCTCCAACCGTTCGACGAGCCGGTGATCGAACGCGACGGCGTGACGATCCTCCACGGCGTCGAGTTGCGCGTCGAGGCTGCAAGCGGTCTGCGCGTCGACCTGCTGGGGTACGGCGTCAACCCTGCGCCGGAGCTCGAGACCGCCTTTTCGGAGCTCCAGGAAAACCGCCGCGAGCGCGGGCGAGCCATCGTCGACGCGGTCGAGAAGCGCCTCGAGATCGACCTCGACGTCACCGTCGACACCGGCTTCGGCCGCCCCCACGTCGCGCGGGCGATCGATTCCCACCCCGGAACGGAGTACGACTACGAGGACGCGTTCACCCACCTCATCGGTAACGACGGGCCGTGTTTCGTCCCCCGCGAGATCCCGTCGTTCGCGTACGGTCGGCAACTGCTCGCCGACCACTGCACGCTCGTCTCGCTCGCCCACCCGCTTCGCTATCCGGACGTCGAAGCCGCCCTCGAACTGGCGGCCGACTGCGACGCCGTCGAACTCCACTACCCCTACGGCCGCGAGGTCGACCTCGAGCCCGTCGAGCGTGCGATCGACGAACACGGTCTGCTGGCGACCGGCGGAAGCGACGCCCACGACGACCGCCTCGGCGTCGCCGGGCTCTCGAAGGAGGAGTATCGGCATCTGTTGCTTCCGCCACGGTAGCGGAAGCACGGGGCGATAGCGGAGGGTTCAATGCCCCTGGCTCCGTACAGTTGGGCATGAACTGTCACTACTGCGACCGCGAAGCTGCGTTCGCCGCGGAGTCCGACGGCCTCAAGGTCGGCCTCTGTGAGGAGCACTTCCGCGAGCGGTTGCAGGAGCTCGCCGAGGCGGACGACCTCGAGACGCTCAAGGAGCGCGTCGACGTCGACCGCGCGGAGTAACGACGGCTCTCGCTTTCCTTCGACCGGCTTCTGTGCGGGGCTGGCCGGATCCAGACGGCAGCCCGGCGCATCCGGACCCGGGTTCGACGTGACTCAGGCCGTTCGGCCGGCGTCGACGTCGATCGCGTCGACCGGACAGACGTCGACACAGAGCATGCAGTCGATACACTGCGCCTCGTGGGTCGGTTCGGCCTTCTTCTCGCTTTCGGGGTGGCCCGGCGTGTCGACCCACTCGAAGACGTCGACGGGACAGTCCTCGAGGCAGGCGCCGTCAGCGATACACAGGTCGTAGTCGACGGCGACGTGGGTGCCGTGGATGCCGAGCTGTTCGGGCTCGTCGACCGGCCCCCAGACGGCAACACCGTTCTCTTCCCCGACTTTCTCTCGGTTCTCGTGGAACTGCGGGTCTATGGCCATTGCTAGCAGAGACGATGCGGGACGCGACCTTAAAAGTACGCATCGTCGGAATCCCCCGCAGGCAAGGGGTTTCATCACGCGCCGGCTGGCGCCCCCGTGCCAGACGCGTACGTTGACGCGACTGTCGGATTTTTCTTCCCGGACCCCTTCAGAATCGATATGAGCGATTCCACGGAGGCGAAACCGCGACTGGTGTACGACGACGACTGCGGGTTCTGTACCTGGTGCGTCCGCTACGCCGCCGCCCGCGGAGAGTTCGAGGTCGTCGGCTTTTCCGACCTCACGCCGGACCAACTGGCACGTCTTCCCGAGGACTACGAGGACTGCTCGCACCTGCTCACCCAGGACGCCGTCTACTCCTGTGGCGAGGGCCTCGAGCAGGCGATCGCCCGGTTCGACACGCCCGCTCGGTACCTTTCGTTGGCGTTCCAACATCTGCCGGGGCGGGGTCGGATTCGAGAGGGCGGCTACCACGCCGTCGCCGGGAACCGCGGCGTGTTCGGCCGATTCATCAGCTGTCGGCCGCCCGCACGCCAGGAGGAGTAACGCCGCCTGGAGACGGAGAGCGCTCAGTACCCGAGCGTTAGCGCCCAGTTGATCGCGAGCGCACAGAAGACGAGCGCCAGTAATCCCGCGAGTACGCTAAAGGAAACATCCCAGCCGAACAGGTCCGCGAGCAATCCCGTTCCGACGGAGCCGAGCGCGCCGACGACGCCGTAGACGGTGCGGACGAGGCCGAACCCCGCGCCGCGTTCGGCTTCGGAGAGTTCGTCCATGAAGCGCGGCAGCAGCGCCGCCCCCCAGCCCAGCCCCGTCCCGAGCAGGACGACCGCCGCGGCCACCGCGAGCCAGCCCGGAACGGCGATCAACAGCGCGAGTCCGATCACGGCGAGGACCATACAGCCTGCAGTAGTCACCTCGCGGCCGTACCGATCGGAGGCCGCACCCACACCGATCTGCATGATCCCCTGGACGACGAAGTACGCGCCGAAGACGGTCGCCGCGGTCGTCGCCGACTGGCCGCGGTGGTCGATGAGAAACGTCGGCATGAACGACGCGGTTCCCTGCCAGACGAACGCCGCGAGCACGGAGAGGCAGACGGTGAACGCGATTTTCGGCCGGGCGAGGAGTTCGAACATCGCCTCGAGTTCGAAGCGCTCGGCCATCGGCTGATCCGGGCGGCGGGGCTCGGTGGGCCGAACCCGCCAAGCGAACACCACGAAAATCGGGACGGCGATCAGCGCGCCGATGGCGACGGCGGGGCGCCAGCCGTAGCGGACGCCGATCCAGGCCGCGACGACCGGAGCGACCAGCCCCGCGGCCGGCCCGCCGCCGTTGTGGATGCCGATCGCCGTCCCGATGTCGTCGTAGGTGCGGGTGAGCAGCGTCGTCGCGACGCTGTAGTGCAGCCCCGCGAGCGTCCCGAGCAGTACCGTCGCGAGCATGAAGACAGCGAACGCCGGCGAGAGGGCGATCAGTAGGCTCGAGACGGCCGTCCCGCCGATAGCGACGAGGATTATCAGCCGCTCGCCGTAGCGGTCCGCGAGCACGCCGCTTGGAAACTGCGAGAGGAAGTAACTCATCCACAGCCCCGTGAGCGCGACGCCGATCACCGTACTCGAGATCTCGAACTCGGCTTCGATCTCCGGGACGACCGGACTGATCGCTAACCGCGCGACCATAGTCGCGAAGAACGCGAGCGTACACAGCGCGAGGACGGTGTCCCGGTATCGCCAGCCCATCGAGTGGATCCGTCGTCAGCGACGACTCACTCGAGGCTCGGCCCACGCCGCCAAAGAGGGTGTTGATTCCGGCACGCGAGGCCGCGTTCGAATCCGCCCGGACCGTCCGTTCCGGTCGTCTATTCGCGCGCCCGTAGCGACTCGAGGCTCTCCCTGATGTTTTCGGCGAACAACTCTGCGCGGCGATCGGCCTCCCGGCGCTCCCACTGCGCCTGGAGGTAGAGCGAGCGGAGGTAGGTCGCGCCGAGGACGACCCGGTAGATCCCGGCCCGGCGGTCGAACCCGTCGGGAAGCGTCCCGACGGACTCGTACCCCTCGCGGAACGCCCGCCGCTCGACATCGCTGCCGGGGGCGTTCGCCCCGACGAACGTCGGTAGCGCACTCGCCCAGTAATCGTACTCGCCGTCGCCCGCCATCGCGTGCTCGAAGTCGATCACACAGGCGATCTCGTCCGCGTAAACCCCGACGTGCTCGAGCAGGTAGTTGCCGTGGATCAGGACCGGATCGCCCGCGCCGGCGAGCGCGTTCGGGCGCTCCCGGAGAAACGCGCTCACCTCCTCGGCCACGTCGGCGTAGCCGTAGGGCTCGAGGAACGACCGGCAGTCCGCGAGCAGCGCCCGGAGCGTCTCGGGCCAGCTCTCGCGGGCCTCGAGGACGATCCCCCCGCCCTCGCCCGCGTCGAAGTGACCCGTCGCTTCGAACGACGTCTCGCGGTGGAGCGTCGCCAGTCCGGCGCCCATCGCGCGGGCGCGGGCCGCGTCGAGCGTCGGCTCCTCGGGAACGCCGTCGTGCCAGGCGGCGACGAACCAGTCGGGACCGGACTCGAGTACCTCCGGTACCGGAACCGACGTCTCTCGCCGGACGTGCTCGATCACCTTCGCTTCGGTCGCCGGATCGGCCTCGGGGCCGCGCGCGAGCTTGCAGACGGCCCGCCGGCCGTCGACGACCACCTCGTAGACCGCGTGAGGCGGGACGGCGTGTAGTTCGCCCCGGGGCTCGTACTCCGCGGCGGTCGACTCGAGGATCGTGCGTACGTCTGTGGTCATGGTGATTCGCCGCGTCACGTGCGGCGACCGGCCGGAACCGACAACACGGCGCCGCCGCTCCGGCCGAGGAGAGAACGTATCAGTCCGACGGAAGCCGGCGAAATAACCGTACCGGTTTGCCGAACCACGGGAGACTACTGTCCCTCGAGTCGACCATCCGGTTATGCAGCCACGCGTGCGAATCCTGACCACCGGCGGAACGATCGCGAGCACCGGAGACGACGATGATCACGGAGGGAAGACGCCCTCGAAGGCGGGCGACGACCTCCTCGAGACGATTCCGACGATCGACGACCTGGCGACCGTCGAGATCGAGGACGTCTGCCAGGTGTCGGGCTTTCAGCTGACCCTCGAGCACGCCGCCGAACTGCTCGAGGCGGTCGACCGCGCGGAAGACGACGACGTCGACGGGGTGGTCGTCACCCACGGGACGGACACGATGGCCGAGTCGGCGTTTCTCGCCGAACTCGCCCGTGAGCTCCCGCTGCCGGTCGTCTTCACCGGCGCCCAGCGGTCGTTCGACCAGCCGGGCACCGACGGCCCGACCAACCTCGCGCTGGCGGTTCGCACCGCCGCTCACGGGCGGTTTCGGGACGCCGGCGGGAGCTACCTCGCGTTCAACGACACCGTCCACGCCGCCCGCTGGGTCGTGAAGGGCCACACCAGCCGGCTCGAGACCTTCGAGTCACCGGACGCGGGACCGGTCGCCGAACTGACGCCGGACGGGTTGCGCTTCCTCCGGGAACCGGGGCGGTACGCGCCGCGGATCGCGGGTGCGGAGGTGGCTTCCGACCTGCGCGTCGAACTCGTCACGAACGCGGCGGGCGTCGACGGTCGGCAGGTCGAGTCGGGACTCGAGGCCGGCGTCGACGGGTTCGTCCTCGCTGGAACCGGCCTGGGGAACGCGACGGCGGAACTGGGCGGGGCGCTCGAGTCGGCGCTCGAGGGCGGGGTGCCGGTGGTGCTCACCTCGCGGTGTCACGCCGGCACCACTGCCGGCGTCTACGGCGGGGCGGGCGGAGCGAAGACGCTGCTCGAGGCGGGTGCCATCGGCGGGGGCGACCTGCCGGCGTGGAAGGCGCGGCTGTTGTTGACCTGTGCGCTGTCGGCGGAAGGAGGGCTCGAGGGGGTTCGAGAGGTGTTCGAAGAAATTGACTCCGTTCCGTGAAAGAGCGGTCCTGTAGAAAAGTGTGATCAATGACGTGTTTTGGCAGCCCTGCTGGATAGGAAGCGCAAAAAAAACTTCGATGAAAAAGCCGGACGGCGAGGCCGAAGGCCGAGCCGTCCGGGAACCGCGCTCGCGTTTCTCGCGCGGAGACTGGTGGCGCGCTCATCCGCTGGTCGGTCACGTTGTTTCTGACGGATATTGGATGATTTGTCTACTGTGTGCTGAACGGAGGGCGTAAACGCGTCACCGCAAACGGAGCCCGATTCCGGCAGATATTGTCTTTTATAGTAGTTCATCAGAAGAGTGGTTTATGGAGGCCCCATTTCGAGAGCACGCCTCGGTTCTCGTCGATCACTGTCTTCAAGTAGAGGAGGGAGACGACGTGGTCATCGAGGCACCGCCAGTCGCTGAACCGCTCGTAGTGGCGCTCGCTGACGTTCTGGGAGAACGCGGCGCAAGTATGGTCGTCACCATGCAATCCGACCGGATTCGAGGGGCGTATCTCGAGGCCGTTGAGAACTCCTCGGTGCCGGAGCCAACGCCGATCGTCGCAGCTATCGAGGAAGCTGATGGGTTCATCGCGATACAGGGAACGAAGAACGCGGCCGAACTCGCCGGAACCCCGTCAGAGGCGAAAGCTGCGTACACGGAGGCGACGGCACCGGTCAGACAGGCGTATCTGGAGGGTGATTGGGTCGTGACTCAGTACCCAGCCCCCGGTGATGCACAGGCTGCGGAGATGTCTACGGCCGCCTATAGTGAGTTCATTGCCGACGCCGTCGCTCTCGATTGGGATCGACAGGTGACGGTCCAGCAGGCGTTGGCGGATCGGCTAGAGGAGGCTTCCGAGGTCCGCGTCCAGAGCAACGGAACGGACGTGACGTTTTCCGTCGAAGGAATGTCCGCAAACAACGGCGACGCTCGCAAAAACCTCCCCGGTGGTGAGGTTGCGACGGCCCCGGTACCGGATAGTACTGACGGCGAAGTCGTATTCGATGTACCCACTGTGGTCCAGGGGACGGTCGTCGAAAACGCGCGGTTGTCGTTCAGCGACGGCGAAGTCACTGAACTACACGCCGAAAAAGGAGAAGAGATTCTCGAATCGGTAGTTGCGACTGATGCTGGAAGCGCTCGACTCGGCGAGTTTGGAATCGGGATGAATCGATCGATCGATCGTCCCACCAGAAACGTTCTCATCGATGAGAAGATGGGGGATACAGTTCATCTCGCACTTGGACAATCGCTTCCAGGGACGGTAGGTTCGGGCATGGAAGGGAACGAAAGTGCTGTCCACGAAGATTTGCTCATCGACATGCGAGAGACCGGCTCGATCGAACTCGATGGAGAACTCGTCTACGAGGATGGCGCATTCGACTGGGAAGGCACTATCGGGGCAGGAAGATAGCGATCTATTCTGGGGACCATCTGCTCGTTAGTAGGCGCGCTCTTCTCTCGATTCTCGAGCACTTCACCGAAGTCGAAGCGCGGAACGCGACGTCACTCGAACGCCGCAATTCCCGTCAGATCCTGCCCGAGCACCAGCGTGTGGATGTCGTGGGTACCCTCGTAGGTGTAGACGGTTTCCATGTTGGCCATGTGACGCATCGGCGAGTAGTCGGTCGTAATCCCGTTACCGCCGAGCATCTCGCGGGCGATCCGGGACTGGTCGCGGGCCATCCGGACGTTGTTTCGCTTGGCCATCGAGACGTGCTGGGGTCGGAGGTCGCCGCGCTCTTTGAGCTCGGCGAGGCGGTAGGCCAGCAGCTGGGCGAGGGTGATCTGGGTCGCCATCTCCGCGAGCTTGTCCTGTTGGAGCTGGAACCGGCCGATCGGGCCGCCGAACTGCTCCCGATCGTTGGCGTACTGGCGGGCCTCCTCGAAGCAGTCTCGTGCCGCGCCGACCGCACCCCAGGCGATGCCATAGCGCGCCTGCGTGAGACACGACAGTGGTCCCTTCATTCCCTCAACGTTCGGTAAAACGTTCTCCTCGGGCACCCGGACGTCGTTCAGGCCGATCTCGCCGGTGATCGACGCCCGTAAGGAGAGCTTCTCGGTGATCTTGTTCGTCGAGACGCCGTCGCGGTCGGTCTCGACCAGAAAGCCCCGCACCGGATCGTCCTCGCTCGAGCGATCTTTCGCCCAGACCACCGCGACGTCCGAAATCGGGGAGTTGGTGATCCAGGTCTTCGAGCCGTTCAGCACGTACCCATCACTATCTCGTTCGGCGTGCGTTTCCATCCCGGACGGGTTCGAGCCGTGCTGCGGTTCGGTAAGCCCGAAACAGCCGACTGCTTCACCTTCCCCCAGCCTGGGAAGCCACTCCTCCTTCTGGTCCTCGCTGCCGAAGGCGTGAATCGGGTACATCACGAGCGCGCCCTGCACCGAGGCCATCGATCGCAATCCGGAGTCACAGGCCTCGAGTTCCTGCATCAACAGGCCGTAGGCGGTCTCGGAGACGCCGGGAGAGCCGTAGCCCTCGAGATTCGGCGCGTAAAAGCCCATCTCCCCCATCTCGGGGATGAGGGCGGTCGGGAACGTGCCGTTCTCGTAGTGGTCGCCGATGTCGGGACGCACCCGTTCCTCGACGAACTCGCGAGCCGTATCGCGGATCAGTCGTTCCTCTTCCTCGAGGTCTGCCTCGAGCGAGACGTAATCGAGCATGGTACACTCTGCGTCTGGCGGGGTGAAAAGGACTCCTATGCGTCGGCAAATTCTGCGACTCGCTCGCGGTCGGGTCGCCGACGGCCCCACTGGCCGCCGTCACCGACTGAACGTACAGAGGTCGGCCCGACCGGCGCCGACGAGCGTGTTCACCTCGTCGTAGGTCGTGACGTAGTTCGTCGACAGCACCGGCAGTCGAGTCTCGTTTCTGAACGTCTCCGTGAAGTCCGCGAGCACGGTCGGATCGTACCGCGGGCGCTCTTTGAACGTCGCCTGGCCGGCGACGATCGAGAGGAGGTCGCAGTCCCGGTCGGCCAGCATTCCCGCAACCTGCCTCGACTCGCTCGTCTTCAGTCCGCTGAGGTTCCAGTCGGTCGCCTGCAGCGCGGTTCCGAGGGGCTTTCCGTCCGGCCAGGCGTCACGGACGGCGTCGAACACCTCGAGGGGGTAGCGAGCGCGGTTCTCGAGGTCGCCGCCGTACTCGTCGTCGCGCTCGTTCGTGAGCGGCGAGAGGAACGACGAGAGCAGGTAGCCGTGGCCGGCGTGAAGCTGGACGTAGTCGAAGCCGGCCGTCTCGGCCAGCTCCGCCGATCGGACGAACGCCTCGCGGATCCGCTCGCAGTCGTCGCCGTCCATCGCCGTCGGGGTGCGCCCGCCGGGCGTGTAGGATTTCGCGGAGGGAGCGAACAGCTCCCAGCCCTCCTCGGCGGGGAGCGGCCGGTCGAGTCCGCGTTCTCGAGGCCGCATCGAGCCCCGCCGGCCGGCGTGAAACAGCTGGACCCCGACCGCCGTCTCGGTCCGGTCGTGAACGTCCGCGATGAGGTCGCTCCAGGCGTCGGCGTGGGACTCCTCGTACAGCCCCGGCGTTCCGGGCGAGATGCGCCCCGCCGGGGAGACCGCGACGGGGTCGGTCAGGAGCAGCCCCGGCCCGCGCTCGCCCTGTTCGCGCAGCCCCTCGAGGTACCCCGTCGAGGGAGCGCCGTCGGTCGCGGAGTGGGCCGGCGGACGCGTGAGCGTCAGGCGGTTGTCGACGGCGAGGTCGCGCAACTCGAGGGGCTGGAACAGCGGCGGTTTCGCGGCGACGGGTGCCGCGTCGGTGCCGGGGTTCGCCCCCAGCGCGTGCTGGAACCAGCGGTCGTACTCGTCGGCGAACTCGACGTCCCGAACTTTGAGGCTTTCATACGAGATCCGGCCGCTCCGGGTCAGCAGGTTGAACGCGAACCGCCGGGGCTCGAGGTGCCAGTAGCGTTCGACGTTCTCGAAGTACTGCTGGCTTCGCTCGGCGGCCTCCTGGAGGCCCTCGACGCGCGGCCGGCGCTCCTTCTCGTACCAGTTGAGCGCCGCCCCGACGTCGGTGCCGTGTTCGCGGACGCCCTCGAGGACGGCGATGGCGTCCTCCATCGCGAGTTTCGTCCCTGAGCCGATCGAGAAGTGGGCGGTGTGGGCGGCGTCGCCGACGAGGGCGACGTCGTCCCCCAGCGACCACGTCCGACAGGAGACGACGGGGAAGTTCCGCCAGGCGTAGAGCTTGCTCTCGAGGCTGTGGCCCTCGAGGTGGTCGGCGAAGAGGTCCTCGAAGTACGCGAGGGCGTCTTCCTCGTCCTTCTCGTCCATGCCGGCGTTTCGCCAGGTTTCCTCGGTGCACTCGACGATGAATGTGCTCTTGCGCCCCGGGTAGGCGTGGACCCGCCAGAGGCCGTGTTCGTTCTCCCGGAAGACGAACGTGAAGACGTCGAACGGCTTGTCGGTGCCGAACCAGGCGAACTTCGCGTTCCCCATGTTCACGGAGGGTTTGAACCCGTCCTCGTAGTGCTCGCGAACCGTGCTGTTGAGGCCGTCGGCGCCGATCAGCAGGTCGACCTCGCCCGCCAGTTCCTCGGGGTCGTCGACCGCGACCTCGTGGCGGAGGTCGACGCCGACCTCCCGGCAGCGCTCCTGGAGGATCCCCAGGAGATCCGAGCGCATGATGCCGGCGAAGCCGTGGCCGCCACACCGGAACCGCTCGTCATCGTAGTGGATATCGATGGGGTCCCAGCGGACGAACGCGTCGGTGATCCGCTCGTGGCTCTCGACGTCCGCCTCCCGCAGGTTCGAGAGCGTGGCGTCCGAGAAGACGACGCCCCAGCCGTAGGTGTTGTCGACAGGGTCGCGCTCGTGAACCGTGATCTCCCAGTCGGGGTACTCTTTTTTGAGCAGGAGGCTCGCGTACAGTCCGCCCGGCCCGCCGCCGACGACAGCGATCTCCATCCCGTCACCCCCACTCGTTTTCGATCACGGTTTCCAGTCGGTCGTACTGTTCCTCGTCGGCGACGGTCGGGAAGAGGATGAGTTCGTCACAGCCCGCGTCGGCGTACCCCCGGACACACTGCAGAACGTCCTGGGGGGTCGTCAGCAATCCTTCGGCGATCCGTTCGGCGAACGGCCCCGTGAACTCGTAGTAGTCGAGCAGGTACTCCCGGCCGCGCTCGGCAGCCTCCTCGCCCAGCGCGAAGTAGCCGTGGCCCCAGAGGGCGGGACCCCCAGGTCGGCCCGACTCCTGCCACGCCGCACGCGCCTGGTCGGCCTGTCTCTCGAACGCCCGCGGCGGGCCGCCGCCGTGGATGTAGCCGTCGGCGTAGCGGCCGACGCGCTGGAACGTCGGGTCGCTGTCCCCGCCGACCAGTAGCTGTGGCCCGCCGTCCTGTGCCGGCTCCGGCCCCATCTCGTCACCCTCCCAGTACGAGCGAAGCGCCGAGAGCTGTTTCGAGAAGCGACGCCCGCGGCTACCGTAGTCGACGCCCGCGGCCTCGTAGTCGTCCCGGCGCGCCCCGAGTGCCAGCCCGAGCGTGAGCCTGCCCCCCGAGAGCGCGTCGACCGTCGCCGCCTCCTTCGCCAACAGTGCATCGTTGCGAAGCGGTCCCGCCACGATCGAAGTCGCGAGCTGTATCTCCTCGGTGACGCCGGCACAGACCGCGAGCGTCGACAGCGGTTCGGTGCTTCCGTACAGGAGCCGATCGAACACACCGAGGCTCGTGAACGGTCCCTCGTCGGCCCGCCGCGCCCACGAGAGGAGCAGTTCTCGGTCCGCCCCCTCGAGCGTGTTCGGTAATCCGATTCCGACGTGCATGATACTCGGACCCTTGTGAGGGAATCACGTATACCTGTCGGTTATTCGAGAGTGAGAGCGGGGTTTCGGCCGATCCTATCGGACACGTTCAGCACTGTCCGGTTCCGAATGTACACTGGAACAACGGTTTGCGGGGTCGAGAACGCCCTCCCCCACTCAGCGACACAAACCGCCCCCGACGCCCATATATGTACACTGACGTGTCCGGCATGAGAGAAGTTTGAAGGGGATCGGCTCCGTACGCTGTGGTAATGGATCACACGAGCGGGGAGATCGTCTCGAGATACGGGATCGACGAGCGGCGCGGTTTTCTCCCCGGCGAGGACCCGCTGACCCAATTCGACACGACGCGCGGCGACGGTTCGGACGCGTATCTCCGCCGACTCGACGAACTCGGCGCGAGGCTGCCGGGGCTGCTCGACGAGGGCGACCTCAGGCCGCTCGTCGACGACCTCGAGACTCCGCCCGACGGGCTGCTCGAGGAACTCACCGACCGAGAAACCGTCCGGCTCTGTCTGCTCAGCGGCTTCCTCGCCAGCGGCTACGTCAATCGGATCGGGGCCGATCCCGTCGACCGGCTGCCCGCCGGCGCGGCCGTCCCGCTGTACCGAACCTCCCGGCGACTCGGACGGAAGCCGATCCTCTCCTACGACCTGCTCTGTCTGCACAACTTCCGGCGGCGCGACCCCGACGGGGGGCTGGTCCTCGAGAACCTCGAGACCGTCCAGCAGTTCACCGACCTCGAGGACGAGCGCTGGTTCGTCGTCGTCCACGTCGCCATCGAGGCCGCCGCCGGCCCGGCCCTGGTCGCCTGCGCTCGCGCCCAACAGGCGATCCGCGAGGACGATCCGGCCGCCCTCGAGACGGCCCTCGAGACGATCGCCGACTCCCTCGAGGCCCAGACGGCGATCATGCGCCGGATGACCGAGCGCAACGATCCGACCGCGTTCGCGACCGACTACCGCCCCTACTACAACGGCTTCGACGACCTCGTCTACGAGGGGGTGGGCAAACTCGAGGGCGCCCAGACCTACCGCGGCGGTTCGGGCGCCCAGAGCTGCGTGTTGCCGTCGATCGACGCCGCGCTGGGAATCGACCACGAGACGACGGAACTGATCGAGAAGCTCCTCGATATGCGCACGTACATGCCGGAGAAACACCGCACGGTCGTCGAGGCGTTCGACGCGGACGTCGACGTTCGCCCGTACGTCGCAGCGCAGGACGACGACGCGCTCGCGGCGGCGTTCAACCGGTGCATCGAGGAGTTACAGACGTTTCGGCTGGTCCACTTCGGCCAGGTCATCCAGTACATCCGGAAGGTAACGGGCGAGACGACCGGCACCGGCGGCACCGACTACATGTCCTTCCTCGGCGAGATGGAGGACGAAACCGGCTCTCACAAGGTGTGAGAACGAGCGGGGGCTCGCCGTCCGTCGGCGACGGAGCGGTCGGCGTCAGTAGCCGAGGCCGAACGCTCGGTTCGCAGCCAGGGCGAGAAACGAACCGGAGAGGAGGACGGCCAGGGTTCCGAAGGCGACCGCCCAGCCGAACGCGTCGGCGGTGAGGCCGACGCCGACCGAGCCGCTGGCGCCGAGGACCGTGTACACCGTTCGAACGAGACCGAACCCGGCGCCGCGCTCTTCTGCGGCGAGTGCGTCCATGAACCGCGGATCGATCGCCGCGAAGAAACTCGAGCCGACGCCCGTCAGGACGACGCCGGCGGCCATCGCGGGGAGCCCCGGGTTCAGTATGAGCAGCGGCAGGCCGACGGCCCCGGCGAGCATCGCGCTGGCGATCGCGACGTCCCGCCCGTGAGCGTCGGAGACGCGCCCGAGGACTATCTGGCTGCACGCCCTGACGACGAAGAAGACGGAGAACGCGACGCCGGCCGCAGTCAGCGTGTAGTCGTGAAACGCGACGAGAAAGGCGGGGAAAAACGACAGCAGCCCCTGTGCGACGTACGTTCCGGCGATCGCGACGAGGAGCGGGAACGCGATCCGCGGTCTGGAGACGAGTTCGACGAGCACGCTCGGCTCGAAGCGCTCTCGCATCGGCTCGTTCGGCCGCCGGGGTTCGGTCGAGCGGACCCGCCAGACGAACAGGGCGAAGATCGGGAGGCCGACGACCGCGGTCAGCGCGACGGCGGGGCGCCAGCCGAACCGGACGGCGACCCAGGCCGACGACCGCGGTCAGCGCGACGGCGGGGCGCCAGCCGAACCGGACGGCGACCCAGGCCGCCGAAATCGGCGCGACCAGCCCCGCCAGCGGGCCGCCGATCGAGTGGAACCCGACGGCGGTCCCGAGATCGTCGAACGTCCTGGAGAGCAGCGTCGTCGCGACCGCGTAGTGCAGTCCCGCGACGCCGCCGAGAACGATCGACCCGAGGACGAACGCGGCGAACACCGGCGACAGCGCGAGCAGGAGGCTCATCACCGTGGTGCCGCCGACGGCGAGCAGGATTATCGGTTTCTCCCCGTAGCGATCGGCGAGAACGCCGCTCGGAAACTGTGCGAGCCCGTACGCGAGCCACATTCCCGTCAGGGCGACCCCGATCAGCGCGTTCGAAATCTCGAAGTATGCGGTGATGGAGGGGACGATCTGGCTGATCGCCAGCCGTCCGAAGTAGGTGACGAAAAACGCCAGCAGACACATGAGGAGAACCGTGTACCGGTACTGCCAGTTCATCGGAGCGGATGCCCACGTAATCGACTCGAGCGGACGCGCATGAGGGTGGCGTTTCCGGCGAGATGGGCTCGTTCGTCGACGTACGGAGGGTGGTCCGCGATCGCTCGCTGTCGAGCGGCCGGCGACAGAACGAACCCTGCGCTGTCACTCGCAAAGTGCGCGACTGCGCGGCGCTAGTCCTCGTCGCTGCACCCGAGACGGGCGAATCACCCGACCGCCGTATCACTCCTCGTCCGGCCGGGAAACCCTGCCGTCGGCGGTCGAGATCCGGGGTTCGGCTCCGACCTGAATGCCGTCGTCGACGACGAGCATCGTCGCGGTGCCGACCGAGCCGGCTTCGACAACGTCGTGGCCGCGGTCCTCGAGTTCCCCGACGAGTTCGTCCGGATACTCGGGCTCCACCTCGACGGTGTTCTCGTAGTCGTAGGGGTACTGCGTCGACGGGAAGGCGGTGCTGACGAACCGGGGATGGGAAATCGCGTCCTGGGCCTCGAGGCCGAACTCGACGACGTGGAGGAACTGCTGGGTCTGACCCTGGGGCTGGGTGTCGACCCCCGTATTGCCGCCCAGGACGTGCGGCTGTCCGTCCCGGAGCGCCATGTAGGGGTTCGACGTGTGTCGCACCTTGTAGCCGGGAGTGAGTCGGTTTGGGTTGCCGTCCTCGACGGCGAGCATCCGCATCCGGTTGTTGATGTGGATCCCGGTGTCGCCGACCACGAGAAACTGTGCGCCCAGGCTGGTCGTTACCGCCGCCGCGTTGCCGTCCCCGTCGACGACGTGGAAGGTGGTGGTGTGGTCGGCGTCCGCCTCGACGGGCTCGAGCCCGGAGTCGATCGGCCACGCCCGCGCCTCGTCCATCTCGATCCGGTCGCGCTGCTCCGCCGCGTACGCCTCGGAGAGCAGGTCGTCGACCGGAACGTCGACCCGGTCGGGGTCGCCGACGTGATGGTAACGATCCGCGAACGCGAGTTTGATCGCCTCGATCTGGGCGTGGACGGTATCCGCGTCGTCGGACTCGAGGCCGGAGAAGTCGAACGCCGCCAGCTTCTGCAGCGCCAGCAGTTGCGTGATCCCCTGGCTGTTCGGCGGGTTCTGGTACACCTCGAGGTCGTCGTACTCGATCGAGATCGGCTCGACGATCTCGGCCTCGAACTCGTGAAAACCCTCGCGCGTGAGGTAGCCGCCGTGTTCCTCGGAGTAGTCAACGATCGCGTCGGCGATCGGTCCCCGATAAAAGAGATCTCTCGCGGCCTGAATCGCCTCGCTTCTGCCCTCCTCTTGGTGATCATCGTAGACACCGGCGAGCGACTCGAACGTCTCCGCCATCTCGCGCTGATAGACGGTGTCGCCCGCCTCGAGAACGTCGCCCTCTGGCGCGTAGATCGCGGCCGCGGCCGGCCGGTCGTCGATCTCGTCGGCCCCCCGCTCCAGCCAGCCCGCCATCTCCGGGCTGACGGGATAGCCTTCCCGGGCGAGTTCGATCGAGGGGGCGAGGACCGCCTCGAGGTCCAGCGAACCGTAGCGCTCGAGCCACAGCATCCAGCCGTCCCAGGCGCCGGGGACGATCGCCTGGTGGATCCCGTCGTCGCCCGCGCGATCTTCGAAATCCTCGGGCGTCGCCTCGGCGCCGACGGGGCCGACGCCGTCGAGACTCGTCACCGTCTCCTCGTCGGCGTCGTAATACAGCGCCCATGTCCCGCCGCCCAGCGCGGAGGAGAACCAGGGCTCGACGACGCTGAGCGCGCAGGCGACGGCGACGGCGGCGTCGGCGGCCGTTCCGCCCTCGGCGAGAACGTCGAACCCCGCGTCGGTGGCGAGGCGGTGCTGGGAGACGACCGCCGCGGAACCGTCTTCCTGGCGCTCTTCGATCCCGTCGTCCGATCCGCCGAGACAGCCGGCGGCAC
The DNA here is from genome assembly GCF_059736515.1 of Natrononativus sp. DTA114. Lineage (NCBI taxonomy): Archaea > Methanobacteriati > Methanobacteriota > Halobacteria > Halobacteriales > Natrialbaceae > Natrononativus > Natrononativus sp. DTA114. Next base: position 37,530 of record NZ_JCASSN010000002.1, read on the forward strand.
CGACGATGCCGACGCTCCCGGTTCCTGCCAGAAACTCCCGTCGACGGAGATGGCTGGTCATCGAACGCTGTACACCGACGCGCAGTAAATCGGTTGGGGCGTCTCGCCGATCCTGAAAGACACCTCGAGCGGAACGTTCGTCCGGCGGTCTTTCGCGTCTCGGCACCCGCAAAATCGCAACTACGTGACGCCGTCGCCCTGGCGCTCGTACGTCTCGTAGACCCCGTCGTCGACGATCTCCGCGATCGTCTCGACCACCGATCTGACGTCCTGGTAGCCGATGTACAGCGGGGCCGGACAGACCCGGATCACGTTCGGCGGCCGGAAGTCGACGACGACCCCCCGGTCCCGAAGCGCCTGGCTGATCCGGTAGGCCTCGGGGTGCTCGAGGGCGACGTGGCCGCCCCGTCGCTCCGGATCACGCGGCGTTCCGACGGAAACGCCGCGGTCGGCCAGGTGCTCGTCGGTGAGCGCGATGAGGTAGGACGTCAACTCGAGTGACTTCTCGCGGATCGCCTCGATTCCCGCGTCGCGGGTGATCTCGATCGCGCCCTCGAGCGGGGCCGCGCTGAACACCGGGATCGTCCCGATCTGCCAGGCGCCGGCGGTCTCGGCGGGCGTGTACTCGAGGTTCAGTTCGAACTGCGTCTCCTTGTGGTGCCCCCACCAGCCCGCCAGCGCGGGGGTGAGCCCGAAGTGGCGCTCGTTGACGTAGAGACCCGCAATAGCGCCCGGTCCGGCGTTCATGTACTTGTAGCCACACCAGACGGCGAAGTCGACGCCCAGTTCGGACAGGTCGTGCGGAACCGCGCCGATCGAGTGGGCGAGGTCGAAGCCGGCGAGGATCCCGCGCTCGTGGGCCGCCTCGGTGATACGCTCGAGATCGAGCAGTTGACCGCTGCGGTAGAGCACCGACGGCATGAAGACGATACCGACGTCCTCCGCGTCCATCGCCGCGATGACGTCGTCGGTTTCGATCGTGCGCCCGTCGCGGCTCTCGACGAGGTGGCAGTGCTCGTCGGGGTCGAGCCCGCGCTGGCGCAACTGCGCGCGGATCGCGTAGTGGTCGGTCGGAAAGTCGAGGTCGTTGACCAGGACGCCGCGGGCCGATCCCCGAACGTCACCCGCCTCGCCGCGCTCGATCGCATCGAGGAAGGTGCCGATCAGCGTGTGGATGTTGACCGTCGTCGAGTTGCCGACGACGACCTCCGCTTCGTGGACGCCGACCAGCGGCGCTAACTCGTCGCCGACGCGCTCGCCGTACCAGAACCACGGCGGCTCCGCGTCGGTCCACCCGCGGATGGCCAGGTCGCGCCACTCGTCGATCGCTCGCTCGAGGCTCGCCACTGCGGCGTCCGAAACCGGCCCCAGCGAGTTGCCGTCCATGTAGTGGGCGTCGGGGACGTCGAAGCGCTCCCGGAAGTCCGCGAGCGGGTCCGCCTCGTCGCGCTCGCGGGCGTAGTCGGCGTCCGTTCGGTGCTCGCGTGCCGTCGTCTCGTCGCCCGTACTCGAGTCCATGTTCGATGGTCACGGGGAATCTACACGAACGTTTCGGCACGACCGTGCCGCCGGTGGATTAACCTCCCCCTGGGACGACCGTGGGGTATGGCAGACGCGAGCGACCAACTCGATCCACAGCTTGCAGCGGTCGTCGAGGAGATCCAGGCGGCGGGGGTGCCGCCCTGGCACGCGATGGCCGTCGACAGCGCCCGGCGGGTCGAAGACGAGGTGTTTTCGGCGGGCGGCGGCCCGGAGATGCGCTCCGTGCGGAATCTGGAAATCGACGGCCCCCGCGGTCCGATTCCGATCCGCGCCTACCGCCCCGACGCCGAAAACCCGCCCACGGTCGTCTTCTACCACGGCGGCGGCTGGACCCTCGGCACCCTCGATTCCGCCGACGACATCTGCCGCGAGATTGCGGCGCGGTCGGGCAGCCTCGTCTGCTCGGTCGACTACCGCCTCGCGCCCGAACACCCGTTTCCCGCGCCCCTCGACGACGCCCACGCGGCCCTCGAGTGGGCCGCGGAGTACGCCGACAGCCTCGGCGGCGACCCCGACCGCCTCGCCGTCGCGGGCACCAGCGCCGGCGGCAACCTGGCGGCCGCGACCGCCCTACGGGTGCGCCCGGACGGCCCCGACGAGACGATTCTGCTGGCGGGGCAGTTCCTGCTGTACCCGATCACCGACCGCGCCTTCGACACCGACTCCTACCGCGAGCACGGCGACGGCCCGCTGCTCACTGAGGCCGACATGCGCTGGTTCTGGGAGCAGTACCTCCGGAGCCCCGTCGACGCCTCGAACCCCTTCGCCACCGTGCTCCACGCCCCCGACTGCGCCGGCGTCGCCCCGGCGACGGTGCTCACGGGCGGCTACGACGTGCTCCGCGACGAGGGTGCGGCGTACGCGGATCGACTCGAGGCGGACGGCGTGGCGGTCCACCACGCCCACTACCCTTCACTCGCCCACGGCTTCTTGAGCCTGACCGACGACGTCGAGGCGGCCGACGCGGCGATGGACGATTTGGCGGATCGGATGCGGGCGACGCTCGAGTAGCGGTCGACCGAATTGGTCACGCGTTTTCAAAAAGCGAAACGGAAGGGGTGGGATTCGAACGCCACGAGGCCGGATGGCCTCCGCGGGCCACGAGGGCGCCACGGTGCTCTTCCGCTGAGCGACCCTTCCTCACTCGAGTCCGTCGGGCGGGTTCGTATTCGTAATCGGCTGCCTACCGGCCCGGTAGGGGGTGGTTTCGAGGCCGATCGAAGCGGTGTGTTGACCACCATAGACCCGGCGCTACTGGCCCGTTTCGACCGCATCAAAGAGGAGGTTCGCTACCGGGGCCGACGTGGCGAACGGGTCGTTAGCACTTGTACCACTGCTCGAGCGTTCCGTCGTCGGTGAGCGTGAGGCCGATATCCTCGTTGCAGTCGAACTCCGGACCCAGATCCGGGTCGTACTCCCACTGCGCTGCATCACCCGCGGGAGTGAACGCGTGAACAGTCGCGGGAGTGGTTTCGATACGTCCGCTGGAAACGAGACTGTCCGGACCGGGGGTGAAAACCCGGCTGAAGAGCGTCTCGCCGTCGCCGTCTTCGACTCGAACGGCGATTTCGGCGAGGTCGGCTGTCTGGTTCTCCACTGCGACCTCGATCGTGTCGCGCTCTTCCGATTCGCCGGGCGAAACGGCGCTACACCCGGCGGTGACGGCGGATGCCGAGAGCCCGACGAGCGCGAGGAACTCCCGTCTCGAGCGGCCTTTTCTAAATGCCGAAAGCAACAGATTTTCTGAGTTCATGAGTGTAATTACTACTTAGTGGGGGTATTTGAGTATATGAGTCAATGAATTGGATCGGAACCAAACGCGTCTTCATAGTCTACTCTAAGACTATTTCCAGCAAGGTCGGTTTGGAAGTCCTGACTGTCAGTGTAAGTTGAAGCACTAACGGATATCGACCACGGATATCCAACAGAAACACTGTTTATTTCACCTCCGTTTCAAGTGAATTTATATGAAGAATTAACACTATCCCCGTCTGAATAGTCATCACCCGTTTGAAGATATACGCCGGCTTCTTCTGTTTTAGACCATTCCCAGTTACCACCAGTATATCCAGAATCTGCAGCGATCCCGAAACAATCCACTCTAAAACCAACCCCCTCATAATTCCAACTCCCATTATCCCATGACACGTTGTCATCGCCCACTGTAGAACTCGGTGGATCGTCACGGTCCTCTAACTTCCAGTGATCTCGCTCCCACATGATACCCGCACCATCTACCGGATTGCTTGGCCCATTAATCGTCATACTATAATCGTAGTTGTATGTGTATTGGTATCGCATGGACAGACCAGCATAATATCTATTGTGTTCCGAATCATAACTAAAACTTAACGTGCAATCAATATCTCCGTCACACTTATCCGGTTCAACACAGTAGTCGCCAGGTCCGGTTCCATCTTGGCTACCTGGCCTGTTATTTTCATATGTGCTGCCAATCAGTCGTTTGTATCCCGTTGGAATTCCATGGTTCTCAAGGTATTTAACTCTCTGATCTGGTCCAGCATTGTCGTGGATTTTTCGTGCCTGAAGGATATGCTGTTCAAATTCGTACTTTGACATCTTCCCATCAGAAGCTGCAACGGACCCTGCAACCAAACTACTTGCTCCGATAGAAGCGGCCGTTTTCAGTACTTTGCGACGATAGGCATGCCCATCATTATCAGACATTGTGATGAGTAAGTATCGAGTTTCGGGAGAATGTTACCCTTCATACAGTTTCGTTTTATGGGCACTGTCTAGTTTCTTGACCCCTCACGTTGGCCAATTGTCAGTTTCGCCAGTGACAGCAAACACTGTTATACAGGTCTCAGACGTATGGTCTTCACCAAAAGGGGGCGTTGCAGAACACGCCAGGGTCGGCGCCCATGTCTGGTGGTTCTGGCGTGAGAGCAAGACTCGTACCTTCCATGCAGGCCAAATGAGCCGCTACCGCGTCCTGTAACGCCCAATCTTGTATACGCCTTCAGTTCGTTTAGCCTCATCGCTGCCGCACGTCAGCGAATCCAGTATATAAAGGTGCGAAGTCGAGTCAACTAGACAGTGCCGTTTTATGAATATCACCCAAAGACATATTAAAAACCTCTGATGAATCACTAGACTGCGGCGGCCCACCGTAGAAGATTACGTTACTCGGGGCATCACGCAGGAATGAACGTGACCGCAACCGCGAGGAATTTAATAGTGACGGACTAACAGGCCCGAGTACAGGGTGATAGCGAGGCCTACAACTCGGCGCAGTATGGTGATCCACCAGAGCCATTGAAAGCGTTATTCAACATAACGGAAATTGTTAGTATGGTGTTTGATACTATGTTTTCATCTCCCAGATTTCTCTGGGAGTTTCATGAATATTAGTTGACGTAGCTTATATCCTGATACTACTCCATAGCTTTTAGGGCTCGGCCGCCCCCTGCTGTGAACAGTGAACCCCGAGCGGATCTTCGACGCCTTCCCCGCCCCCAGCTACCGCGGCGCCCAGGAGCAAGCGCTCGCCGACATCCGCGACGCCTTCCTCGAGGGAAACGACGTCGTCCTCGTCCGTGCGCCGACCGGCAGCGGCAAGTCCCTGCTGGCGCGGGCGGTCGCCGGCTGCGCCCGCAGCGCGGAGGAAGCCGAACCCAGCGACGCCTCGGGCGCGTACTACACCACCCCGCAGGTGTCCCAGCTCGACGACGTCGCGGGCGACGCCCTCCTACAGGATCTCAACATCATCCGCGGGAAGTCGAACTACACCTGCATCCTCCCCGGCGAACTCGACACGCCGGTCAACCAGGCTCCCTGTGTGCGAGAGCGGGGGTACGACTGCGCGGTGCAACACCGCTGTCCGTACTTCTCCGATCGCGCGATCGCCTCCAACCGGGAGATTGCAGCGATGACGCTTGCGTACTTCATGCAGACCGCTGGCAGCGAGGTCTTTCGCAAACGGGACGTCGCCGTGATCGACGAGGCCCACGGGCTCGCCGAGTGGGCCGAGATGTACGCGACGATCCAGTTGGGACCGCGAACGGTGCCGTTCTGGGACGAGTTGCGGGTGCCACAAGTGGAGGGGATCGACCGGGCTGCCCGCTACGCCGAAAACCTGGCAGGGACCTGCGAGCGCCGCAAGGACGACCTGCTCGCGAGCGATCAGCTTTCGCCCGCCGAGGTCCGCGAGCGCGACCGCCTCCAGGAGCTGATCGGCGAACTCGACTGGTTCGTAAGCGACTACCGCGACCCGGAGAGCCCGACGACCTGGCTGGTCGACCAGTCCGAGGCGACGGGGGCTCGAGGCGGTGACGACCAAGACACCGACGACGAGAGCGCAGAACCGGCCGGAGGCCCCCTCACGATCAAACCGATGAACCCAGAGCGGTACCTTCACCACACCGTCTGGGACCGGGGCAACAAGTTCGCGCTGCTCTCGGCGACCATCCTCAACAAGGACGCCTTCTGCCGGCACGTCGGCCTCGAGCCCTCCCGCGTCGCCCTGGTCGACGTCGCCCACACGTTCCCCGTCGAGAACCGTCCGCTGTACGACGTCACTCAGGGGAAGATGACCTTCGAGCAGCGCTCGGAGACGGTGCCGAAGATCGCCCGCACCATCGTCCGGATCATGCAGGAACACCCCGACGAGAAGGGGTTGATCCACGCCCACTCCTACGACATCCAGGAACAGCTCGCGGAGCTACTCGCCGACTTCGGCGTCGGCGACCGGGTCCGGACCCACACCCGCGACGACCGCGACGCCGACCTCGAGGCCTGGAAGGCCAGTTCGGGGTCGGACGTGTTCGTCTCCGTGAAAATGGAGGAGGCGCTCGACCTGAAGGGCGACCTCTGTCGGTGGCAGGTGCTCTGCAAGGCGCCGTTCCTCAACACGAGCGATTCGCGGGTGGCCCACCGTCTCGAGGAGGGCCAGTGGGCGTGGTACTACCGCGCCGCCCTGCGCACCGTGATCCAGGCCTGCGGCCGCGTGATACGGGCGCCCGACGACTACGGGGCGACCTATCTCGCGGACTCGAGCCTGCTCGACCTGTTCGAGCGCGCCCGCACGGACATGCCCGACTGGTTTTCGGCACAGGTAGATAGGCTCTCGGAGCCCGAGCTACCGGCGTTCGAGCCGAGTGCAGCAGCCGGAACTCAACGAGGGAGCGGCCGGCGGCGAGCCAACTCCGGAAGCGGCGGAGCGCCGACGGACGCCGGTTCGAGGGAGCGGCGTCGACACCGACGGTCTTCGCGCTCGAGCCCACTGGCGGACGTCTGGGACACCGATGGCTAGCCCCTCCGAGCGGTGGCCGGGAGTTAGAACAGGGACATAGCGCCCCAAGCTACCATCGACGACATCATCAGGAACGCAAAGAGCAGCGCGATGATCTGATTCTTGTCCATTGGATCCGGTTTGTCGGCCGGGAAGTATGAATGTTCGGAGGCTCACTCGACGCGAACGTCCACGACGACGTGGGCGACGCCCGCGCTATGGCTTTTGACCCGGCGGCGCTCGAGCACCTCGAACGACCGTCCGGCGTCGCCGACCGCGGCCTCGAGTCGCTCGAGCGGCCGCTCCCACAGGCGCGACTCCGGCGTCGCCTCGTGGTAGTGGATCACCCCGCCCTCGGGGAGGGCCTCGAGAGCGGCGGGGAGAAACTCGTGGGCTTCGTCCGCGCGGCCGGTCCCTCCCTCGGCGTCGGCTCCATCCCCACTACCGTAGTAACCCATCACGACACGCTCGGCCTCGATCTCGCCAGCGAGGTCGCGGCAGTCGCTCGTATAGGCGTCCACTCGGTCGGAAACGTCGTTCAGCATCGCGTTCTCGAGTAGATAGCGAAACGCGGTCGGGTTGATCTCCGTGGCGGTGACGGTCGCCCCCGCCCGCGCCATCGGGAGGGTGAAGTAGCCGATGCCGGCGAACATGTCGAACACCCGCTCGCCGGGGGAGACGACCTCGCCCATCCGTGCGCGCTCGGCCTGGTTTCCCGGCGAGAACATCACCTCGGCGGGGTCGAGACCGTACCGCGTGCCGTGTTCGACGTGGATCGTCTCGGTGTTCGTCGATCCCGCGAGGTGGCGCGTCTTCGGCCGCCGGTAGGTGCCCGCCTCGCCCTCGTTTTCGATCCCCTCGTCGGCGAGGACGCTCTCGGCTTCGCCGTGAAGTTCGAGCAAGGCGTCGCCGACGTCGCGGGCCAGTTCCTCGGAGAGCCCGTCGGGGATCGAGACGAGGACGACCGAGCCGATCACCGCCCAGGAGGCCGGCGCGGCCGCGAGTTCGTCGTCGCTCCACCCCCGCTCCGTGAGGTAGTCCGCGAGGTCGCGACTCCGTCGCTCGGGATCGATCTGGCGAACGACCTCGAGCACGCGCGTCTCCGCCGGCGGTTCGCGGACCGGGAGCGCGACCGTTTCGGGGCCGTACTCCCGGACGCGCCTCGAGTCGTCGTAGACGTCCTCCTCTCGCAACGCGGCGATGACGGCTTCGGAACGGGGTTTCTCGACGACTGCGGCCAGCGGCTGGTCGGCCGGCGCAGCGTCGCCTTCGGCGTCTGCGGGCGCCTCCTCGCCCGTCGCGAGTTCGTCGTCACGTCCCTCGAGGTCGTCACTCATCCTCGGGCAGAATGTGGAGACCGGCGCGGCTCTTGAGGACCGGAACCGTGTCGGCGTCGGGGTCGAAGTAGTCCGGTCGGGCGACCGTTTTTGCCTGGTAGGTTTCGGGATCTAACACCTGGACGGCGCGGTCGTCCTCGACGGTGACGACCGTGGTTTCGACCGCGTCATCGCGCTCGCCGAGCTTTCGCGCCTCGGGGGAGATCCCCTCCTCGTAGCTGGCCTCGTAGCGGTCGCCGGTCGTGAGTCGCGTCCCCTTGAGGTTGCCGCGGGCGCTCCGGACGAGGATCGGCCCGTCGTCGTCGGCCTCGTCGGCCAGGTCGATCACGTCGCCGGGGGTGTACGGCGGGAGCCGGACTGCGAAGGTTACCCGGTAGACGCCGTTGCCGTCTTCGTCCTCCGTGACGAGGGTTTCGGCGTCGTTCACGCTGCCGCCGAACTCCTCGACCATCTTGTTCGCGATCTTCTTGCCGATCTTGTTGGTCGACACCTTCATGTTGAGACCGTCCGGCGTCTCCGTCGTCTCCGTCACGAAGGCGTTCCGGTCACCCGTCGCCTCCATGTCGGCGACGACCCGGTCCGCGATGGTCTTCGCTCGCTCGATCTCCTCGGACGTCGGGGTACGGTCCTCCTCGGCGCGGATCTGGACGATGCTGGCGTAGTAGTCGCCAGAGATCCGGCCGCAGCGGGTACACGTCTGGCGGGCGAGTCGGACGGGAACCGTTACCTGCTCTTCGACCGGCGTCCCGCGAACGGTTCCGGTGAAGTAACAGTGCATCCGGATCGTGTTCGGGTCGATCTGCTCGGGTTCGACCTGCCAGGCGACGTCGTCGACGTCGACGTGGATCGAGAGCGCCTCGCTCACCTCCTCGACGGCGACGTCGGTGTAATCGTCGGCGCCGACGTCGACCCATCGGTTCCCCCGGTAGACCGCGCCACACTCCGCACAGACCCGGACGTCGATCCGCTCGGGGGCGTCGATGAAGTCGAAGCCCTCGAAGTAGCAGGCGTCACAGAGGTCGACCTCGGCACCCGGTCGGAGCGGATCGGCCGCGCTCGCAGACGCGTCGCTCGCCTCCCGTTCGGGGACGGGATCACCACAGCGGGGACAGAACGCACGCGAATCAGTCATCGCCCACACGTTTGTGACTGAGCGAGTTAAGCGGCCCGTTCGCGGCCTCGAGTCGAGCGGCGGCGTCCCACGGTCGGGTCGCCACGACGGCGTCGATTCGAACTCGCGTCGTATTCTCACAGACTGAGAACTCCACGCGAAACGAGGGGGTTGCAGGACCGGTGACTCGAGAACGGATACTCGTAGGCCCCACGCCCAAACAACACGCACAGGCCCTGAAACACCCCTCTGTGGCCTGTCGGTGCCTCGTCGAATCTACTCGAGGAAATCGTAGCACGGCGCCGTCCGACGGACGTCAGACATTCTCTAAAAATTGAATGTCAGACGTCGACACGTCCGGCGAACTCCATGCGAAACGAGGGGGTTGTGAGAGTCGCGGGATCGGTCGCGGTTCGAGATGAAACGGTCGTCGTCGCGTTCGGCCGGCGACATTTATCAGTTCCGGGCGCCTCGAGTCACGTATGGACTGGCAACCGGACTGGGGGCTGCGCGGGCGGATGGTCCTCACGATGTTTCTGTTGTTCGCGGTGTACCTGTTGTTCGTCGTCGCGCTGGTCGAGGTGTTCGGCGGGAGTCTGCTTCTCGTCGCCCTGCTGCTCGGTAGCTTCTCGCTGGTTCAGTTCTTCTTCAGCGATCGGCTGACGCTGTGGAGCATGGGCGCGAAAAAGGTCGACGAGAGCGAGTACCCCCAGCTTCACGCCGCGATCGACCGGCTGGCCCAGCAGGCCGACCTCCCGAAGCCGACGGTCGCCGTGGTGGACTCGAAAGTGCCGAACGCGTTCGCGACGGGGCGCTCGCCCAACAGCGCCGCCGTCGCCGTGACGACCGGCCTCCTTCGGACCCTCGACAGGGACGAACTCGACGGGGTGCTCGCCCACGAACTCGCCCACGTCAAGAACCGCGACATGGCGGTGATGACCATCGCGTCGTTCCTCTCGACGGTCGCGTTCCTGATCGTGCGCTTCGGCTCGAGAACCATGTTCTACACCGGCGGCGGTCGCGGCCGCGGCGGGAAGGGCGCGGCTGGCATTCTGGCGGCGATCCTCATCTCGCTGCTCGTCTGGATCATCAGCTACATCCTGATCCGGGCGCTCTCGCGCTACCGCGAGTTCGCCGCCGACCGCGGCGCCGCGGCGATCACGGGGAACCCGAGCGCGCTCGCCTCCGCACTCATGACGATCTCCGGCGAGGTCGACAAGGTGCCCGACGAGGACCTCCGCGAGGAGGCCGAGATGAACGCCTTCTTCATCATCCCGCTGAAGTCCGGCGTCGTCGGCCGACTGTTCTCGACGCATCCCTCGACCGAGCGCCGCGTCGAACAGCTCCGGGAACTCGAGCGGGAGATGGCGACCTCCTGACGGTGTGGCGCAGTCGGAGCGTTCATCCCTCGAACGGTTCGGTCGAGAAGTCGATGCCGGTGTCCTCGAGCACGGCGTAGAGGATTCCGGCTCCTTCCGAGACGTCCCACCGGTAGTCGTTGCGGCGGTCGTCGGTCGTTATTTCGACGACGTAACTGTCTCCGACGTCCACCACTCCCGACTCCCTGGTACCGGGCTCATCGCCGTCGACCGGGGAGAGTTCGTACTCCTCGGACAGAACGACGGCCCCGTCGCCGTCCCTGATCCCCGCTCGCACGCGCTGGTCGGCGTCCGTTCGGTTCCGTATCCAGAGCGTGCCTTCGTCCGGCGTCTGCGGAAGCTGCTGCGTCGCCCCGCACCCGGAGAACAGCGAAGCGGAGCCGACGGCAGCCGAGGTCAGAAGATGGCGGCGATTCACGGTCGAACCTGTCTCCGGCCGATCAAATAGCTTCGGGCGCCACCGGAACCGTTTCGCGACAGTAGTCGGTGAAACGAGTTCCACCCGGTCACAGCCGAGCGGCCAGCTCGTCCTCAGCAACGAGGCTGGTCGCGATGATCGTGACCGGGCGTGCACTGACGTTCAACGCCTACTATAGGCCCCACCCCGCTCTGTTAACCGCCTCCAGCGCGTAGAACCTGTGATGGTCAGAGCGTTCACGCTGGTAACCTGTGCCGCCGGGACCTCCGGCGAGACGTGCGCCCAGTTTCGAGACGTCGACGGCGTCGTCGAGGCCCACGTCGTCGCTGGCGAGTTCGACGTCATCGCCGAACTCGAGGCACCCGACGTTCACTCGCTGTTGCGAACCGTGACGGGGGAGATCCGCTCGCGCGAGGACGTCGGCACGACGCGGACGTACGTCTGCCAGGACGAGTAGCGGCGACGTTTCCGAGGACGCGACGAAATGGAACGATTCTAAGGGATCGGTCACGTCGTTTCAGCTATGGGACTACTGGACGGACTCCGCGCCGTCCTCGGGGTACGCGCGGAATCGGACGCCAGACGCGACGCCGACCCCGACGATCTGTTCGGGATGAGCACCGCCTACCTCACGATGGAGGCCGACCTCGGCTACGACTCCGTCGGCGCGGGCGCGCTCTGTTTCGCCGGCGTCGACTCGAGCAGCTTTCGCGACGCCGTGAACGAGGTCGAGGCGATCCTCGAGGCGGGTCGCGAGGACACCGGCACCGACTTCGAGATCGCCGAGGACGACCACGGCTACCACTGGGTGATCCTCCGGGAGAGCGACCCCGAGGACCTCATCACGAGCATGCACTTCGCGGCGGACACGTTCATCGAGCACGGCTACGGCTCGCGGCTGCTCGCGGCGGTGTTCGGCTACGAAAGCGAGAGCGGGCCGGCGTACTGGATCTACTCCTTCCGCCGGGGTGCGTTCTACCCGTTCGCCCCCCGTCAGGGCCGGGAGCGCGACTCGAGCGCGGAGTTCAAACTCGAGTCCGTCCTCGACGGCGAACTCGATATCGAGTCCGAGAAGGACCACTGGTATCCGCTGTGGCCGAGCGAGTCCGGCCGACATCCGTGGGAGTAGCCGGCGGTCGCCCGGTCGCAAACCGGCCCCGCACACCGCCGACTCGCCGCGACCGCCGACGGATGTCGAGGCTGTTATCCCGACCGCTTCAGTACCTCGAGCCGTGACCGAGTGGAACCAGTTCAGGGGCGACGAGCGGAACTCGGGGCGCCGGTCCGAGTTCGCGGGGCCGGAGCGACTCGAGACGGCGTGGTCCGCCGAGTTCTCCGGGCCCGTCCGAACCGATCCGGTACTCGACCCCGCGGCCGTCTACGTCGGCACCGAGCGGGCGCTTTACGCGTTCGACCGCGATCGCGGCCACCGCCGCTGGGTGCTCGAGGATCTCCCGGCCTCGCCGGTGACGCCGGTCGCAACTCGCGACCGACTGTTTCTCGCGACGACCGACGGCACCGTCTACGCGCTCGAGGCGACCAGCGGCGAGCGCCTGTGGGAAACCGCCGTGGACGGCGACCTGGAGGCCGACGCCGCACTCACCGTCGCCGACGAGGCCGTTCTTCTCGGCACGACGGACGGGATGACGGCGCTCGAGACGGCGACCGGCGACGAGCGGTGGGTACAGGCGAGCGACGGCGCGGTCGTCGGTTCGCCGGCGGTCGGGGACGGCCGCGTCTACGTCGGCACGGCAGAACAGGTGGTTCACGCGTACGCGCTCGACGGCGAGGCCGCGGGAACGGGCAACGAGCGGACCGACGACGGTGGGCAAGAGACAGACGAGCCAGCCGCGGACGAGAGGGCGGGCAGTGGCGGCGCGCTCGACGCCTCGAAGTCAATCAGCCTGGATGCGATCGCGGAGAGCGCGGCAGAGGACGACTCGAGCGACGCGCTCTGGACGGCGCCGACGAACGGAACGGTCGTCGGCGGGCCGACGGTCGAGGAGGGGCGAGTCTACGTCGCCGACGACGCCGGCCGGCTGTTCTCGCTCGACGGGGAGACCGGCCAGACCTACTGCACCTACGAGATGGGCGGCGCGTTCACGGCCGCCCCGACGGTCGTCGGCGACACCGCCTTCGTCGCGGGCGACGACGACTACGTCCACGTCGTGGAGACCTCCTTCGGTACCCGAAAGCTCCGCGGCTGGCTGTTCTCGAAGAAGGGGATCGCCCTCGACGGCGCCATCCGCGGCAACCCCGTCGTCGTCGGCGACGTGCTCTGTGCCAGCGACGAGCGCGGGACGATGTACGGCATCGACGTCGACGACCCCGACTTCGAGTGGCAGTTCGGCCTCGAGCGCCCCGCCTCGAACACCCCCGCGGTCGCCGATGGCCGGCTCTACGTCGGCTGTGCGGACGATCGACTGCACTGTCTGGCGTGGGACCCCCGATAGCGCGACCGCGACGGATCTGCGTCCGGATCGACGCCCGATCAGTAGCCGCACGATTGACGCCTCCCCCATTCCTCTTCCTACGTAAACGTCAGGATCGCTTTCAGGACGGACCCGCACCGTCCGGCACTTTCACTTTCACTCCCCTGTTAACGAGGGTTTATGAGGTGTCCGGGGCAACGAGCTATCATGGCAGACGTAGACCTCGAGACGCTCCCCGGCGTGGGACCGGCAACGGCAGACAAACTCGCGGATGCAGGCTACGATTCCTACCAGAGCCTGGCCGTCGCCTCCCCCTCCGAGCTGTCGAACACCGCCGACGTGGGCGAATCGACGGCGAGTGACATCGTCCGTGCGGCCCGCGACGCCGCGGACATCGGCGGCTTCGAAACCGGCTCGACCGTGCTCGAGCGACGTAATCAGATCGGGAAACTCAGCTGGCACATCGACCAGGTCGACGACCTCCTCGGCGGCGGCGTCGAGACCCAGTCGATCACCGAGGTGTACGGTGAGTTCGGCGCCGGCAAGTCCCAGGTCACCCACCAGATGGCCGTCAACATCCAGCTTCCCAAGGAGGTCGGCGGTCTCCACGGCAGCGTCATCTTCATCGACTCCGAGGACACGTTCCGCCCCGAGCGGATCGACGACATGGTTCGCGGCCTCCCCGAGGAAGCGATCGAAGCCGCTCTCGAGGACCGCGAGATCGAGGGCAGCCCCGGCGACGAGGAGACGATGGACGAACTCGTCGCGGACGTCCTGGAGAAGATCCACGTCGCGAAGGCGTTCAACTCGAACCACCAGATGCTCTTAGCGGAGAAGGCAAAGGAGATCGCGAGCGAGCACGAGGACAGCGAGTACCCGGTTCGGCTGCTCTGTGTCGACTCGCTGACCGCCCACTTCCGCGCGGAGTACGTCGGGCGTGGCAACCTCGCCAACCGCCAGCAGAAGCTCAACAAGCACCTCCACGACATCGACAAGGTCGGCAACCTCTACAACGCCGCCGTCATCGTCACGAACCAGGTCTCCTCGAACCCCGACGCGTTCTTCGGCGACCCGACCAAACCGATCGGCGGTAACATCCTCGGCCACAAGTCGACGTTCCGCATCTACCTCCGCAAGTCCAAGGGCGACAAGCGGATCGTCAAACTGGTCGACGCGCCGAACCTCGCCGACGGTGAGGCCGTGATGCGGGTTCAGGACGGCGGCCTGAAGCCCGAGTAAGATTCGAGCTCTCGCCACACGCACCTCCCCCGTCGAAGCCGGCACATGTCGGGACCAGCTATAACCCGCTGTCAGGTGGAGGCCGAAACGCATGTGCGCTAGCTTCACCGACGACGACGAGGGAAAGCCCGTCGTAAACGCAAACGGCGAACGAATCGGAATGATCGAGGAGGTCGAAGGCGGGATGGTTCACGTCAATCCGGATCCGGGCGTCACCGACACGATCAGGTCGAAACTCGGCTGGGGAGACGCGGACGGAGAGACCTACACGCTCGAGGAGGACAACGTCGAGTCGATCACCGACGACGAAGTCCAGTTGCGCCAGCTTTGAGCCCCCGACGAACACGACATTTCGTTCTTTTCGACCCGACTGACAGTCGCGACGGACGGCCACGTCCCGAATCCGCTCCGAGTTAACCCCGCGAGGGAACCGGGGCTCGAGCGGCAGACGTATCCCGGATGATCCGGTAGTTCCTCGCACGTGATGAGTCAGGGGGAGCGAGCGAACGAGTCAGCCGAGACGTGGGCCCGCGTCGCCGAACGCCTGTGTTTTCTGTATCCGCCGGTGCTCGGCGTCGGCGCGATCGGCGTCGTCCGGGAACTCGATCCGGGCGTCCCGGGGCTTCAGTGGGGGCTGGTGCTGTTCGGCACCTTCGGCTACACGCTGTTGAGCCTCGGACTGGCGCTCGCGCTGTTTCTCGACGCCCGCCGGGTTCGCTCGAGGAGCGACTGGTCGCCGAACCCCTGGCTCAACGCCCTGTTCGCGCTTCTGCTTGCGCCCGTGCTGCTGTCACCCGCCGCCGGAGTGAGCTATCTCTACCGTCGTCATCGGCAGTTTTCCACTCCCGCCGGCTGGAGCGGCTGGTGGCTCGTGATCGCGCTCTCGCTGGGGACCACCGCGTTCGCGATCGCGGGTGCGATCGTCGCGGTTATCCTCCAGATTCCGGGGCTGCTGGCGACGGTCGTCGGGATCGCCGGCGCGATCGCCGTCGGAACGTTTCCGATCGCGATCCACCAGGACGCCGCCTACGTCAGCGCCCGCGGAGGGGGCTGGCAGCCGAACCCCGCGGGCTATCTCGGACTGGCGTTTCTCAGCCTGTTCGTTCCCGTCTTCCAGCCGATGCTGGCCGCCTACTACCTCCTGCGCCGGCGACGGGCCTCGAGACGGTGGCCCTGACCCCGCGGCGCGTAAGCGTGCGCTTTTAATCGCGCCAGCGCCGACTGTCGGCCATGAGAACACGCGGGACGTTGCGACTGGCGACGCGGGGGTCGGCGCTGGCGCGGCGACAGGCCGCCCTCGTCACAGAGGCACTCGAGAACCGCCGCTACGAGGTCGAACTCGTCACCGTCGAGACGACGGGCGACCAGATCAGGGACGAACTGATCCACCGGCTGGGCAAGACCGGCGCGTTCGTCCGCGAACTCGACGAGCGCGTCCTCGAGGGCGACCTCGACGGCGCGATCCACTCGATGAAGGACATGCCGACCGAACAGCCCGACGAACTCGTCACCGCCGCGGTTCCCGAGCGCGGACGACCGGGGGACCTGCTGCTCACCCCCGACGGGAAGACGCTCGAGGAGCTTCCGGAGGGCGCCGTCGTCGGCACCTCGAGTCTCCGCCGGCGCGCACAGCTGCTCGCCCGGCGACCGGACCTCGAGATCGAGCCGCTGCGCGGCAACGTCGACACGCGCCTCGAGAAGCTGCTCGCGCCGAGGCTCCAGGAAGAACACCGGGAGCGCCAGGAAGACGAGCGGGAGCGAGGGGACGACGACTACAAGCCGACGTACGAGGACGACCGCAGCGTCGACGACTGGTTCGACGGGCTCTCGGAACTCGAGAAGCAAGCCCTCGGCCGCGAGGTCGACACCGAGTACGACGCGATCGTGCTGGCGGCGGCGGGGATCGAACGCAGCGGTCTCGACCACCACGTCGAGTTTCAGTCGCTGCCGACAGCCGAGTTCGCTCCCGCGCCGGGCCAAGGCGCACTCGCCGTAACGGCCATCGACGGCGAGACGGCCCGCGGGATCAACGAGGCGATCGACCACCCCCGCAGTCGCGTCGAGACGACCGTCGAGCGAACGCTGCTCGCCGAACTCGGCGGCGGCTGTATCGCGCCGATCGGCGTCTACGCGGTCGTCCAGGGCGAGTACGTCCACGCGACCGTCCAGGTGTTCGACCGAAACGGCGAGGAGTCGGTGGTGGCCTCGCGGGATCTACCGGTGTCGAACTACGCGCCGGCCGCTCGCGAGTTCGCGGAGGATCTGGCCGACCGCGGGGCGGCGACCCTGATCGAGACCGCGCGGCGGGCCGCAGACGAGGACGAGGAACCGGACCTCGAGGACGAGGGGGACGGCGCCGGTTCGGCCGAGAGGCGCTGAGATGCCCGGAACCGTCTACCTCGTCGGCAGCGGCCCCGGGGACCCCGAACTGCTGACGGTGAAGGCCAAACGGCTGCTCGAGGAGGCCGACGTCGTCCTCCACGACAAGCTTCCCGGCCCCGAGATCATCGACCTGCTTCCCGACGAACGCAGCGAGGACGTCGGCAAGCGCGCCGGCGGCGAGCGCACCCCGCAATCGGAGATCAACGAGCGGCTGGTCGAGCTTGCTGCGGACGGGAAAACCGTGGTTCGACTGAAGGGCGGGGACTCGTTCGTCTTCGGCCGCGGCGGCGAGGAAGCGGAGTACCTCGCCGATCACGAGGTGCCGTTCGAGGTCGTTCCGGGCGTCACCTCCCCGATCGCCGCGCCCGCCGTCGCCGGAATTCCCGTTACGCACCGCGATCACGCCTCCTCGGTCTCGTTCGTCACGGGCCACGAGGACCCGACGAAGGCGGAGTCGGCGATCGACTGGGAAGCCCTCGCCGCCACTGGCGGAACGATCGTCGTCCTGATGGGCGTCGGCCGACTGCCCGACTACACCGCGGCGCTGGCCGAGGCCGGAATGGCACCCGAAACCCCCGTGGCGCTGATCGAGCGGGGCACCTGGCCGGATCAGCGGGTCGCGACGGGCACCCTCGAGACCATCGTCGACGTCCGTGACGAGGCCGGAATCGAGCCGCCGGCGGTGACCGTTATCGGCGATGTCGCGGGGACGAGAGAGCGAGTGCTCGAGTTCCTCGCGAACGGGGCCGGCGCCGACGACCGGACCGAACCGACCGCGAACGACGGGGTGTAGCACGCGTGCGAGACCTCTCAGTCGCCGTCTTCCGCCCGGACGACGAGCGCCTCGCCGACGCGGTCGAACTGATCGATTCGCTGGGGGCGATGCCGGTTCCCGATCCGATGCTGTCGATCGATCCCACGGGAGCGACCCCCCGCGAGGACGCCGACTACGTCGTGCTGACGAGCAAGACCGGCGCGGAGCTCGTCGCGGATGCGGCGTGGAATCCGAGCGAAGCGACCGTCTGCGTCATCGGGCCGAAAACGGGCGACGCCGTCCGCGAGGCGGGCTACGCGGTCGATATCGTTCCCGAGGAGTACACCTCGAGCGGGCTCGTCTCGGTGCTCGAAAACGACGTCGACGGCGCCCGCGTCGAGGTCGCCCGTAGCGATCACGGCAGTCCGGTGTTACTCGAGGGCCTCGAGGCAGCCGGCGCGTACGTCCACGAGACGGTGCTCTACCGGCTCGTCCGCCCCGAGGGAAGCGGCGAGTCAGCCGAGATGGCCGCCGCCGGCGAACTCGACGCCGCCTGCTTCACCTCGTCGCTGACCGTCGAGCACTTTCTCGAGGCGGCCGCCGCTCACGGGGTGGGGGAGGCGGCGGTCGCGGGGCTCGAGGACGCGACCGTCGGCGTCATCGGCGAGCCGACGCGGAAGACCGCGGCCGCCCGCGGAATCGACGTCGACCTCGTCGCGAGTGAGGCGACGTTCGAAACACTAGCCTGCGAAACCGTCGAGGCAGCGGCGCCAACCTACCACGACTGACCGGCTCAGCGGGCGCTGCGACCGGCCCGAATAATTTTACCAGTTGCATCGAAAGGGCGGTCAATGAACGCACCGGTTCAGAACAGCCGACGGGCGTCCTGGAACGCTCTCGAGGCCCACTGCCGAGCAGCGCGCCGAGAACCATGACCGGAAGCCGGCGGCGGTTTCTCGCTGCCGCGACCGTCGCACTCGGCGGGTGTGCCGACCTGAACTCGACGTCGGTCGGCGACCACGGCGAGAACGACTCGGTTTTCGACGACGATCACCGCGAGAGCGAACCCGAGTTCGAACACGAGCGCGACGGGACAACTATCGGATTCGCCGGCGACGCCATGCTCGGACGGAGCGTGGATAACTACTACGGGGACGCCGGCGACCCGGCACACGTCTGGGGCGACCTCCGGCCGCGACTCGAGTCGCTCGATGCCGTCTGCTGCAACCTCGAGTGTTGCCTCTCGACGCGCGGCGAGCAGTTTCCGGACCGGACCTACTACTTTCGCGCCGATCCCGAGTGGGCGGTCCCGGCGCTCCAGGCGGGAAACGTCCGGTTCGCCTCGCTGGCGAACAACCACATGCTCGATTACGGACCGACGGCGCTGGTCGACACGCTCGAGGCGCTCGCCGGCGGCGGTATCGACCACGCGGGGGCCGGCGAGACGCCGGCGGAGGCGTATGCGCCAGCGTCGTTTTCGGTCGACGGCGTCGACGTCGCGGTCGTCTCCATCGCGGATCACTTCGAGGAGTACGGCGTCACCGACGAGCGGGCAGGAACGGCCTACGCCGAGTCCGATCCCGAGGACGAGGAGACACAACGGGTCGTTGGCGATGCCCTCGATCGGGCGCAAGCGACCGACCCGGATCTGCTGGTCCTCTCGGTACACTGGGGCCCGAACTGGGTCGAGTATCCGGATCAGGTGTACGTCGACTTCGCCCACTGGCTGATCGAGGCGGGCGTCGACGTCGTCCACGGCCACAGCGCCCACATTTCACAGGGGGTCGAACGGTACAACGACGGGTTGATCCTCCACGATACCGGCGACATCGTCAACGACTACGTCGTTAAGGACGAGATTCGCAACGACCGGAGCTTCCTCTTCGAAGTCGGCGTCGCCAACGACGGGACCCTCGAGGATCTCCGACTCGTTCCCGTCGTGATCGACGACTACACCGTCAACCGCGCGGACGACGACGACGTCGCGTGGCTCCAGGAGACGATGCGCGAGCGCTCGGCGCCGTTCGAGACGAACTACGAGCGAGACGAGGACCACCTGTTGCTCTCGCTGTAGTCGATCCGGGTGACCGGAGTCGTTGCAGACCGGCGAGACGAGACTCTGGTGAGTCGCCACGCGAGTCAGTGACCGCAGGTTTATCCCGGAAGCCGCCCCACTCTCGAGCGATGGCAGTACCGGTTCCCGAACTCGAGGAGCGAGCGACCGCGTGTGCAGACCACCTCCGCGGCTGCGACCGCGTGTTACTCGCGTCCCACATCGATGCCGACGGGCTCACCAGCGCGGCGGTCGCCGCGAGCGCACTCGAGCGGGCGGCGATTCCCTTCGAGACGGTCTTCGAGAAACAGCTCGACGAGGAGGCGATTTCCGGGATCGCGGCGACCGACTACGACACCGTACTCTTCACCGACTTCGGGAGCGGCCAGCTCGACGTCATCGGCGAGTACGAATCGGCAGACGCGTTCACCCCCGTGATCGCCGATCACCACCAGCCGGCCGAAACGGATACCGACTACCACCTCAACCCCCTGCTGTTCGGCATCAATGGCGCTTCGGAGCTGTCGGGCGCCGGCGCCAGCTACGTCCTCGCACGGGCACTCGAGCCAGACGAGGTCGACAACCGCGACCTCGCGGCGCTCGCGGTGGTGGGCGCCGTCGGCGACATGCAGGCGTCGGGGGGCGAACTCCACGGCGCGAACGCGAAGATCGTCGCCGAAGGCGAGGCCGCGGGCGTCCTCGAGACCGCGACCGACCTCGCGCTCTACGGCAAGCAGACCCGGCCGCTGCCGAAGCTGCTCGAGTACGCCACGGATGTCAACATTCCCGGCATCTCGAACGACGCGAACGGCGCGCTGCGGTTTCTCGACGGGCTCGACCTCGAGTTGAAACGCGACGGCGAGTGGCGCCGCTGGGCCGAGTTGACGAGCGAGGAAAAGCAACTGGTCGCGAGCGCGCTGGTCAAGCGGGCCGTCTCGAAGGGCGTCCCCGCCGGCAAGATCGACAGCCTCGTCGGCACCGCCTACGTGCTCAGCGACGAGGCAGTCGGCACCGAACTCCGCGACGCCAGCGAGTTCTCAACGCTGCTCAACGCCACCGCGCGCTACGAGCGCGCCGACGTCGGCCTCGGCGTCTGTCTGGGCGACCGGGAGGGTGCGCTCGAGCGGGCCCGTCAGCTCCTGCGGGACCACCGACGGAACCTCTCGGAGGGAATCTCGCTCGTCACGGAGGAGGGTGTCACCCACGAAGACCACCTCCAGTGGTTCCACGCGGGCGACCGCATCCGCGAGACGATCGTCGGCATCGTCGCCGGCATGGCCGTCGGGAACGACGGCATCAGCCGGGGAAAGCCGATCGTCGCCTTCGCCGACAAGAACGACGCGGAGGTGAAGGTCTCCGGCCGCGGCACGCACAGCCTCGTTCGCGACGGACTCGATCTCTCGGTCGTACTGGGGGAGGCCGCCCGGGAAGTGGGTGGCGACGGCGGCGGCCACGACGTCGCAGCGGGGGCGACGGTTCCAAAGGGGGAAGAAGAGCGGTTTCTCGAGTACGCCGACGACCTCGTGGGCGACCAGCTTACCTAGTGCGATCCATCGACGCCGGCACCGTCGGCACCAGCGGCGCCCGCGAGGTCAGCAGGTAGGCGGACTTCCGGATCGCCCCCTTGGTGTACTGGACGGTGCTCTTGTGGACCGGCGTGCGCTTGCCCCTGATCTGGGTTCGGCCCTCGAGGATCGCGTCGACGAGGTCGTCACCGTCGATATCCGCCTTCGCCGCCCCGTTTTTCGGCGAGACGAGAAGTTCCGTATAGGCGCGACCGACGTTCGGGAGGTAATGGGCGTCGCTGGCGCCGATCTCCGGATAGTCGCGCCGGCGAGCGAACGTCCGCGCGCGACGGTTGCGATAGCCCGTAAAGAGCATCGAGTTGTACGCCTCGATAGCGTCCGCGTCCCTGATGTGTCTCTTGCGGACGCCGTGGCGGCTGCGCTGGAACGGGTGCGGAACGACCGCGACGCCGCCGAGTTCGCGCACCCGTTCGACGGTTTTCATGAACGGGCGGCCCGGGTCCGGTCGCTCCTCGACGCCGACCGCGAGCAGGTGGCCGTGTCGCGTCGACACCTCGACGCCGGGGATGCCGACGAGCCCGTACTCGGGTGCGATGGAGGCTGCACGCAGCGACTCGCCGATTTCGTCGTGGTCGGTGATCACTACGCCGTCGAGACCGATATCCGCCGCGTGCTCCAGGATCAGTTCGATCGGTTCGTGGCCGTCGTAGGAATCGTCCGAGTGGACGTGAAAATCGATGGCGAACGGAATCTGAGACGTCATAGACACACCATCAGGAGGACTGATTATCCACAATACCTCGCTGAGGCGCATAAACACTGCGCTGTGGTTCGGGTGGTGTGACGCCCCGCGTTCGATATCACGTTATGTGGTTTATCGACAGGGGGCGTTCGTGCCGTGGTCGATCCGGCCGGCTGCAACGCGTCGTTGGCGACGGCAACCGGCGACCCGACCGCCGGACCCCTCGTGTGTGCTGGTCGAGGAGTACTGGCGAGCGACAGACGAGTTCTTGGCTCCCCTACCCCGTGGTGGGTAGTTCCCGTCTTGGCGCGTGCGAGCTCGCGAGAGGAGCCCGCGGAAACTCCGATCAGAGGCGCTCAGGGAGCGGTCCGTCGGTCTCTCGAGAGACAGACGCGAGATCGGTCCGAAGACGCCATCAACCATATGGCGGTATACTAAATACGGAGGCCGAAGCCAACGCTCGAAGTCTCGGGGGCGAGTCGATTCAAGAAAGCGGTGAACAGATATCCGTGATCAGGCCGTCAACGCCGGCGGTGCGAAGGCGGTCCGCCGTACGGGGGCGGGTAATCGTCCAGGGTTCGACGAGCAAGCCACGGTCGTGTGCCCGCTCGACGAGCTCCGTTCTGAGACAGAGCTCGAGGCGTGGATGAATCGCGACGCACCCGAGGTCTGCGGCGGTGTCGAGCCACTCGCGGACCTCCATTCGAGGGTAGATCGGGACCGAGCTTCGCGCGACGACCGGCCGGAACCGACGAGCCAGCCAGGGTTCCCGGACGATCAGTGCGGTCTCGCGATCGAGTTCGGTCACCTCCTGGAGAATCGACGGCGAGAACGACGAGAACAGCACGTCGCCGCCGAACTCGATGGCGAGATCGTGGGCCGCCGCTGCGATTCCCTCGACTTTGAGGTCGAACACCAGATCGACCGACGGCGAGGCGACCTCGAGAACCTCCTCGAGGGTCGGAATCGGCTCTCCGGTCTCGTGGATCGAGAGTTCGCGGAGTTCGTCGGCCGTGTGATCGGCGACCGGACCGCTTCCGCCGGTAATCCGATCGACGGTGGCGTCGTGAACGACGACGATCTCCCCGGTTGCGGCCCGTCTGAGATCGAGTTCGATCGCATCGACCAGTTCGGCGGCCCGGTCGACGGCCTCCAATGAGTTTTCCGGGAACTCGTGTGCACACCCGCGGTGGCCGACGACGCGCGGATCGCCGGATTGGGTGCCGGTCGGCGACGACAGCGTGAATCCGCTGATGCTGCCACCGAGTACGCACGCGGCGGGGAGATCCCGGAGGAACGTTCGCCTCGGGTACCGGCCCATACCACCCCTCGGGCACGCACGCCGATAAACATCGGGCGCAGATAGTATATAGCACTATATAGCAAGATATAGGGGTACGTACGATATTGGGCGATACGCATACCACGGGGACCAGCAGTGAACAGCAACCTCACCACGCAGACGGATCGAGAGAGCCCACCGAGCGAGCCCACGATCTCCGGGGCGATCATCGACCTCGACGGGACCGTCTACCGGGGCGACAGTCCGATCAGCGGCGCGTGCGATGGAATCGAACACCTGCGCTCCACCGGGATAGACGTCCTGTTTCTCACGAATAAGCCGATCGAGCGGCGAGAGGTCTACCTCGAGAAACTTCGAGCCGCCGGAATCGAGGTCTCGCGCTCGTCGCTCGTCACCTCGGCGGCGCTCACGGCCGACTACCTGGCGGCGACCCATCCCGACGACCCGGTATACGTCGTCGGTGAGCGGCCGCTGCTCGACGAACTGGCCGCGGCCGGTCTCGAGATCACCGCGACCCCCGCCGAGGCCGAGGTGGTCCTGGCATCGATGGATCGATCGTTCGAGTACGGCGTCCTCGAGGACGTTCTCGAAGCGTTCGAGACCGACCCGGCGTTCTACGCGACCAACCCGGACCGGACCTGCCCGGTCGAGGGAGGCGAGATCCCGGACGCCGGAGCGATGATCGGTGCGATCGAGGGGCTCGTCGGACGCGAACTCGACGCGGTGCTCGGGAAACCCTCGTCGGTCGCCGCCGAGACGGCCGCGGATCGTCTCGGGGCCCCTCCGGCGGAGTGTCTGATGGTGGGTGATCGCCTCGAGACGGACATCGAAATGGGCGCTCGTACCGGGATGACGACGGCGCTCGTCTTATCGGGTGTCTCGGATCGAGCGGACGTGGCGAACGCCGCGGTCACCCCCGACTACGTCCTCGAGTCGCTCGGAGCGGTGGGGACGGTGATCGGTCGATGATCGAGTTTGAACTCCTCGCGTACATGGACGAAGAAGTCTTCAAACTCGTCCTGGCGACGTTGCTCGGGATGTTCCTGGGCCTCGAGCGCGAGTGGTCCCAGAAGTCAGCAGGCATCCGAACGTTCGCGCTGATCAGCCTGCTGGCGGCGGTGTTCACGATCGTCGACCACGACGGACTGGTGCTGATCGGCGGACTGCTGATCATCGCCCACGCCGTGTTGCTCGCCGTCCAGAGTTTCATCGAAGAGGAGATCGACGGCCTCTCGCTGACGACCTCGGTCTCGATGCTCGTCGCCTACAGCATCGGCGCGCTCGTCGCGAACGGCTTTTTCATCGAGTCCGTGACGGTCGCCGTCCTGTCGTCGCTGCTGTTGGTGTTGAAGCGCGAACTCCACGAGTTCGCGTGGGGGCTCAGCCGCGAGGAGGTCCGGAGCGCGGTCGAGTTCGTCATCCTCGCGTTCGTGATCTACCCGCTGTTACCCGCCGAACCCGTCGATCCGTGGGGAGCGATCGAGCCGCGGCTGGTCTGGTCGCTGGTCATCGCGATCAGCGCGATCGGCTTCGTCAACTACGTCCTCGTCAAGAAATACCAGGGGAAGGGGATCGCCGTCACCGGCTTCTTCGGCGGCCTGGTGAACTCGACGGCCGTCGTCGCGGAGATGGGCAAGCGCGCCACGAACCAGTCCGGCCTGCTCGGACTCGCCGTCAGTGCGATCTTGCTCGCGAACGCGGCGATGGCGGTCCGAAACGCCGTGATCGTCGTGGCGTTCGTCCCGGAGGCCGCCGTCGTAATCGGCGCACCGCTCGGCGCGATCGCGCTCACCGGCGTGGGGATCGCCGTCTGGAAGAGTGACTGGCAGGCGAGCGTCGACACCGACCTCACCTCCCCGTTCAGTCTCCGGAACGCGCTCACCTTCGGCGCGCTGTTCTTGCTCGTTCTGGTGCTCTCGATCGGCGCAGAGAACGCCTTCGGCGCGAGCGGGTTCATCGCGACGACGTTCCTCGCGGGGCTGGTCTCGAGTGGCACCGCGACGGCGACGGCGGTCACGCTGATGAGTTCCGGCGAGATCACCTACGAGACGGCCGTCGCGGGCGTGATCGCCGGCACGGCGGCGAGCATCCTCGTCAAGACCGCCTTCGCCGCGAGCATCTCTCGAGAGCTCGTGCGACCGGTGTTGTTCTGGAATCTCGTTCTGATCGGGATCGGAGCCGTCGTCGGCGTTCCGACGTTGCTACTGTAGGAATAAATGAGTGTACGCGTATACATCTATGGTCCCGTACCCATGAGTAAATAATCCTCATGTACATCGATTTTGAACCTATCAAATAAGTTGAGTAGGAAGTGAAATCCGTAATTATAAATAACACAAATGGATACCGAACAGGTATGGCAGGGAAACACTCACGGCGAACGTTGCTAAAGGGAACGGGTGCTGCGACGGTAGCCGCACTCGCGGGTTGTCTCGGGGAAGATAACGGCGACGCGGACGACGTCGACGAGCCGGACGACGACGTGTTGACGGTGTGGCACGCGATGGGGGGCGGCTCGGGGGACCTCCTCAACGACATGGTCGAGCGGTTCGACGGCGCCGAGACCGAATCCGAGTACCAGGGGAGCTACGAGGACATCCTGAACAGTCTGTTCGGTGCGATCGAAGCGGACCAGATGCCCGAGGTCGTGATGATCGACAGCCTGCACAACCAGCAGGTGCTCGACACGGAGGCGACCCAGTCGGCCGAGGATCTCCTCCCCGACGACTACCCCATCGACGACCTCGTCAGCGCCGTCCAGGACTTCTTCGTCGTCGACGGCAACCTGCACTCGATGCCGTTCAACAACTCGAACGCCATCCTCTACTACAACAAAAACGCCTACGAGGAGGCGGGACTCGACCCCGAGGAGCCGCCGGCCACCCTCGAGGACGTCCGCGAACACTCCGAAGCGCTCGTCGAGTCCGGCGCGACGGAGTACGGGATCACCTGGCCGAACCACGTCTGGTTCGTCGAAACGTGGTACTCGCTCGCAAACGAGTTGATCCTCGACAACGAGAACGGTCACGACGGCTCGCCGACGACGATGCACGCCGACACCGACTTCGCCCACGACCTCTGGACGTGGTGGCGCGAGATGTACGAAGACGACCTCTACCTCAACCCCGGTATCGAGGCGTGGAGCGAGGCCCGAAGCGCGTTCCTCACGGGTGACGTCGGGATCAAACTCGACTCGACGGCCGCCGTCGAGGCGACGATGGCGGGTGCCGAAGGCGACGTCGACGAAGACGAAGTCGACGAGGACGACGTCGACACGTTCGAACTCGGCACCGGGTTCTACCCCTCGCCGACCGAAGACCGCACCGGCGTCGTCATCGGCGGCGCCTCCCTATGGGTCAGCGGCCAGATGAGCGACGACCGCGCCGAGCAGGTCGGCGACCTGCTCGCCGACCTGGGCTCCGTCGAGAGCCAGATCGAGTGGCACCAGGGCAGCGGCTACTACCCGATCCGCGAGGAGGCGATCGACCAGCTCGAAGACGAGGGCTGGTTCGACGAACAGCCCCACTACGCGACGGCGTTCGACCAGCTACTCGAGTCCGAGACGACGCCCGCGACGTTGCGGATGCTCGTCGGTCCGGCCCGCGAGGTCCAGTTGCGGATCCAGGAGGCTTCCCAGGACATCTTCTCGGGATCGGTCAGCGTCGAGGACGGCCTCGCGGACATGCAAGCCGACGTCGAGGAGGAACTCGAGCGCTACGACCGCGTCGCGAACCAGTAACCGCGGCTCCGGCTTCGTTTTCATCATGACACGAGAAATATACAACCGCTCCTGGCTCGCGTATCTGTTGCTGTTACCGACGCTGGTCGTCTCGGTCGTCTTCCTCTACTATCCCGCGATCCAGGCGGCTCACCTGAGCCTCTACGAAACGCTCCAGTTCGGGACGGTTCGGCTGTGGACCGGCCTCGGCAACTACCAGTACCTGCTCACCTCGAGCGATTACCACAGCAGCATCGGCGTCACGATCCTGTTCTCGCTGATCGTGATCGCCGGCGTGATGGCGATCTCGCTGCTCATCTCGTATCTGATCTACGAGGTGAGCGTCGGCAAGTCGTCGTACCTGATCGCGGCGATCTGGCCGTACGCGCTGCCGCCGGCAGTGGCGGGGATCGTCTTCTTCTACATCATCCACCCCAGTCTCGGGGTGTTGACGACGCCGATCGAGGCGATCTTCGGCGTGAACGTCGACTGGTTCACGAACGGCACGCAGGCCTTTATCATCGTCACCGTTGCGGTGATCTGGAAGCAGATCGGCTACAACGTGATCTTCATGATTGCGGCGCTGAACAACGTCCCCGACACGCTCGGCGAGGTGGCGGACCTTGACGGCGTCGGGAAGTTCAAGCGGCTCGTCCGGGTGTACACGCCGCTGATCTCGCCGACGCTGATCTTCCTGATCGTCATGAACACGATCTACGCGTTCTTCCACACGTTCGCGTTCATCGACATCCTGACCCAGGGCGGCCCCGGCGGCGCGACCAACATCATGATCTACGACCTCTACCGCAACGCCTTCGAGTTCAACAACCACGGGCTGGCCTCGGCCCAATCGGTGATCCTGTTCTTCGTCGTCGGGATCCTGATGTACGCCCAGCTCCGCCTCTCCGACCGCTACGCACACTACGGGTGATCACACGTGAGCACACACACACAATCCGAAACGGGATCTGAGGACTCGAGCGCCAGCACGACCTCGCTCGGCGCGAACTGGAACCTGGGACGGCTGTTCCTCCACGGGACGCTCGGCTTCGTCGTCTTCGTGATGGCGCTGCCGATCCTGATCGCGGCGCTGGTGAGCACCCAGGAGGTCGGCCTCGTCAACAGCTTCGGCGACCTGCTGCCGGGCGAACACCTGATCGAGAACTACCGGACGGTGATGACGGATTACAACTTCGGCGTCTACCTGCTGAACTCGTTTATCATGTCGGTCATCATCGTCGTCGGCAAGCTCGCCATCTCACTGCTGGCGGCGCTGGCGATCGTCTACTACGATTTCCCGTTCAAGAACGTGATGTTCCTGATCATCCTCTTTACGCTGATGCTGCCGGTGCCGGTCAGGTTCGTCCCGCTGTTTAACATCGTGACGGACCTGGGCTGGTACAACAGCATGCTCGCGCTCACCATCCCCTATCTCGCGAGTGCGACGACCGTCTTCTTGCTGCGCCAGCACTTCTACTCGATCCCCGAGTCGATCGTCGAGCAGGCGAAACTCGACGGCATCGGCCCCTTCAAGTTCCTCGTCTACGTGCTGATCCCGATGTCGAAGGGGATGCTCGCCGGCGTCTCCGTCATCATGTTCATCTACGCCTGGAATCAGTATCTCTGGCCGCTGGTCATCATCGACTCCCAGAGCCAGCAGGTGACCCAGGTCGGGATCACCCTGCTCCAGGGGGACATCCAGGCCGGCGAGTTGCAGTGGTCGATCGTGATGGCCGGCGCGATCATCACGCTCATCCCGCCGCTGCTCGCGCTGATCGCCTTCAGAAAGCCGCTCCTCGAGACGTTCGGGGTCCAACAGAAGTAACCATGACGAACATAACGCTCAACAGCATCACGAAGCAGTTCGACGACGTAACGGCAGTGAACTCGATCGACCTCGCGGTCGAAGACGGCGAGTTCCTCGTCCTCGTCGGCCCCTCGGGCTGCGGGAAGTCGACGACGCTCCGCATGCTCGCCGGCCTCGAGGGCGTCACCGACGGCGACCTCGTCGCCGGCGGCACCGAGATCACTCACTTAGAACCCAAAGAGCGCAACGTCGCGATGGTGTTCCAGAACTACGCGCTCTACCCCCACATGACCGCCAAGCGGAACATGACCTTCGGCATGAAATCGGCGGGTGATTACACCGACGAGGAGATCGAACAGCGCGTGACCGAAGCAGCGGCGATCCTCGACATCGAAGACCTCCTCGGACGCAAACCCAAGGCGCTCTCCGGTGGGGAGCGCCAGCGAGTCGCCATCGGACGGGCGCTGGTCCGCGATCCGGACTACCTGCTGATGGACGAGCCGCTGTCGAACCTCGATGCGAAACTCCGCATCCAGATGCGCGCGGAGCTCAGCCAGCTCCACGACGAACTCGGGACGACAACGGTGTACGTCACCCACGACCAGACCGAGGCGATGACTCTCGGCGACCGCGTCGCGGTGATGAACGACGGCGAGATCCAGCAGGTCGCCAGCCCGCAGGAACTCTACGACTACCCCGCGAACCGGTTCGTCGCGGAGTTCATCGGCAGCCCCGCGATGAACGGGATTCCGGTCGAACTCAGCTCGGCCGGCGACGGCGTCGTCGCGAGGAACGAGGACGTCCAGATCGAACTCCCCGAGACGGACGACCTCGAGAACATCGGCGAGCGCGAGGCGGTGCTCGGAGTTCGCCCGGAGGATCTGCACCAGGAGCGGGCGGCTTCACAGAACCGAGTCGACGCCACCGTCCAGGTGACCGAACCCCTCGGCGACCGGATGCTGTTACACGGCACCGTCAGCGATGAGGTGGTCAAGTTCCAGATCGGCGCCCGCTCGCATCTCGACCCCGGCGAGTCGGTGAGCTTCGGAACCGATCCCGAGCGTCTGCACCTGTTCGATCCGGAGACCGGCGAGACCCTGTATCACTCCGACCGGCCGCTCGCGCGACGAGAAAAGTCGACAGCGAAGCAACAGTAATATCCGCCGCCCCCACCGTCAGGAAAGAGACGAGCACTCCAATGATGTCCGTCAAAGAGCGTATCGAGCGACGACTGCGAAGCACAGCAGCTGACGGCCTCTTCCGCGATCGATCCGCCCTGGATCCGCTCTCCTACGAGCCGGCCGTTCACGCCCGCGGTCCGGTGATCGAAGACGTCCTGGACGGTCTCGAGCCGGTGTTTTCGGGGTCGACGCCGCCGCCGGTGTACGTCTGGGGACCGAAAGGCGCCGGCAAGTCGACGATCGTCACCGAGATCGTCGGACAGCTCCGCCGGCTGGGCGGCACCGGCGACACCCTGTACACGACCACCAGAGCGAGCCGGCGATCCGTGCCGTCGGTCGCCTACGTCGACCTGCGGTGCGTTCACACCGAGTTCGCCTTCTACCGGCGTGCGCTCGCGGCGCTGCTGGGGGAGGAGTCGGTTCCCGACCACGGCGTGAGCACGCTCGAGTTCCGGGCGCAACTTCGGGAGCGAGCGCGGGCGGAGCCGACCGTGATCGTCACGGACCACCTCGGCGGCGAAACGTGCCCGTCGGAGACCGATATCGACGAGTGGCTCTCGACGACGGCCGCCTCGATCTCGTGGGTCGGCGT
The DNA here is from genome assembly GCF_059736515.1 of Natrononativus sp. DTA114. Classification (NCBI taxonomy): domain Archaea; kingdom Methanobacteriati; phylum Methanobacteriota; class Halobacteria; order Halobacteriales; family Natrialbaceae; genus Natrononativus; species Natrononativus sp. DTA114. The sequence continues at coordinate 68,300 of NZ_JCASSN010000002.1, forward strand.
CGGCCGCCAGTCCCCGGCGGCGCTCGCAGTCGACTTCGACGCGAGCGTCGAGGTGCCCGCCTACGAGCAACACACCCTCGTCGACGTGCTCTCGACGCGAGCGACCGCCGGACTCGCCCGGGGCGCCGTCGATCACGGCCAGCTTCGATCGCTGGCGACGTGGGCTGCCGGCGATGCTCACGACGCGCTCGCCGCGCTGTACGTCGCCGCGCTGATCGCAGCGGACGACGGTCGAACGGCCCTCACCGATGCGGATATCGACGCCGGGCAGGCGGCCGTTCCCGACGGATCGGTCTCGCTTCACCGACTGTTCGCGCTGCGGGAGAACCGCCAGGAGCTCCTGGAGCACGTACTCCGGACGCCGCCCGAGGACGCGGCGACGATCGACGATGTCGCGGCGTCGCTGTCGGATCGGCCCGAACTCGACCTCGAGCGCTCGACGATCACGAGGGTGCTCTACGAACTCGCCGACGAGGGGATCGTCGACCGGGTCAGCTGCGACCGACCGACGAACGGCGGGCGACCGCCGAGTCGGCTCGAGCCGCAGTTTCCGACGGCAGTCTTCCGCGAACTGTACGACCGTCGCTGACTCACGGGGTCGGGAGACCGTTCTCGAATTGGATGCCCTCGAGTGCGGCCTCGATCTCCATGGGCTCGGCCGCCTCATCGACGCTGTCGTGAAGGCGACGCATACACTCGAGAAGTCCCTCGAGTGCGGCCTGACGGGTCGGAACGTGGCCGATCGGTTCGGTAACCGAAAGCTCACCGATCTGGTGTCGGTAGCGAAGCGCCCAGCACTGGCCGAGACCGAGGCCGGGATGAGAGTGATCGGCGGCCGCGCGGGCCGCGATCAGGTCGATCAGCGGCCGGCTGCGACGGTAGACGTACTGCTCGTCGCAGATCTCGGCCGGCCCCCACCCTGGCGGGAGCGCTTCCCGCGGGATGGGGTGGTGATCGAGAGACATGTAGATGGGCAGTCGCCACTCGTCGGGGTGTCCGTTTGGCTTGCGAACTCATCCCCCGTATGTAGGGTACCCATACCGTTTCACCGAGGCGGAATGCACCGATAGCTGAAACGAGGTCCCGCGGTCGATCGCCCGATTTTTGTTCTCACCGGCCCTCCGCTGCGGTATGACCGACTTCGATCCCGAAAAGTTCGAGGACAAGTACGTCCACTACTTCCCGGAGCTCCAGCAGGCGTACAAGAACGCGTTCAACCGAATGAACGACCGCTACGACTCGGAACTCGTTCACGCGATCGACCAGCAGGTGCTGAACGAGAGCGAACCCTTCTACGACGACGAAGAGGGGTTCTGGATCGAGCTTCCCGACGATCCCTTCGACCGCGTGACCGGCGTCCTCGTCGAGGAGGAGAAGTTCGACGCGGTCCTCGAAACCCATCTCGAGGAGATCGAAACCGAACTCGAGCGCGTGTTCGGCGTCTGACCCACCGCTCGCAAAACGCGAGTCGGCGACGCGGCGGCTCCGAAGCCGGCGACGGAACCTTTAGGGAGGCAGACCCCCAATGCCCTCACATGAGTACGGATGCCCAGAACGACGGGGACGACCTCGAGGAACGTGTCGCGAACTTCCTGCGGCGGAACTTCCCGCAGATCCAGATGCACGGCGGCAGCGCAGCTATTCAGGACATCGACCGCGAGAGCGGCGAGGTCCACATCCAGCTCGGTGGCGCCTGCAGCGGCTGTGGAATCTCCCCGATGACGATCCAGGCGATCAAGAGCCGGATGGTCAAAGAGATTCCCGAAATTACCAAGGTCCACGCCGGTACGGGAATGGACGGCGGCGCCGGCGGCGGCATGAGTCCGTCGTTCCCCGGCGAAACTGTCGACGACGGCGAGGACGACGAAGGCCCACAGGCACCGTTCTGAGCGGTTCGACCGGGTACCGTCGCTAGCGCAGTTTTCTCCCTCGCTCCCAGCTTCGGACGAGCGCCGCGAGCGTCCGGTTCGTCGGCGCCTCGAGCCCGCGCTCGCGCGCATGACCAACCACGTAGCCGTTGATCGCGTCGATTTCGGTTCGTCGACCCGCCAGGACGTCCTGGTGCATCGACGAGGTGTTCGCTGCCGTCGCCTCAGCGACCGATTCGAGCGCCGCGAGCGCCTCCCGGTTCGATAGCCGGACGTCGTGGGCGCGAGCGATTCGGGCCGCCTCGCGGGTCGCGAGCCGCGAGAGCCCCCTTGCAGGGGGTTCGAGAACGGCGCCGTTCTCGGTGCGGCTGAGCGCTGTTATCGGATTTATCCCGGCGTTGACCGCGAGCTTCTCCCACAGCTTCCGGGGCATCGACGTCGAAACGGTGCTCTCGAGACCGGCCCGGGAAAACGCCGCCCCGATGCGGTCGGCGACGGCCGAGACGCCGCCCTCGCGTGCGCCCAGAACGATCTCACCGCGGCCCGTACACGCCACTCGCCCCGGCTCGGCCAGCACCGCCCCGTAGGTGGCTGTTCCCGCGAGCACCGGACACTCGAGGTGACAGGCGAGCGTCTCCTCGTTTCCCATTCCGTTCTGAAGCGAACAGACGGCGTCGAATGAACCGGTCGCGAGGGCTCTCGCGGCGTCGGCGGTGTGAAACGACTTGACGGTGACGAGCGCCAGATCCCCCGCGAGGCCGGTGTCGTCGGTCGTCACCGCGGGGTAGACGGTTTCCGCGAGTTCGCCCTCGAATTCGAGCCCGTTCTCGCGGACGACGGCAGCGTGGTCCTCGCGGGCGACGAGCGTGACGTCGTGTTCGCGCGCGAGCATCCCGCCGACGAGACTCCCCAGGCTGCCCGCGCCGAAGACGACGATCTCCATACGCCGCCCAGGTGGACCGGAACAAAAACGGTTGTCTTCCCACCGAGTCGAAACGCGTAGTCGCCGGCGACGACCACGGATCCGAATCCCCTGATCGGCGGGTTCAGTCCTCGGTCCAGTAGTAGATATCCTCTTTTTCTGCCCCACAGGCGGGGCACGCGTCGGGGATATCGTGATCGAGTCGCCCCATCTCGCCACACTCCCAGCAGCGCCACATCAACTCGGCTTCGCCGAACGCCTGCCCCGACCGGACGTGCTCGACGCTCATCCCCTCGAGTCCCTCGCGAAGTGTGACGTAAAAGCCGTCCTCGTCGAAACCGCGAATGCGCCCGATCTGAGTCCCGTCCTCGGCGTACACCTTGGTTCCGAATCCGAGACGCGTCATATCATCGACCATGTGAACGTCGACACCGCGGAGCCGCATAAAGCCAGACGGCTGCGTAACGTATCAGCTGTCCCCAATTCTGGAACTCAGAGAACGACCGTCACATGAAGTCCTCGATCCCGCTTTGCTTGTTTTTGTCGTTCTCGAAGATGCTCTCGAGGGCGGCCTCGAGCACCTCAAGGCGCTGTTTCGTGTAGTCCCGACAGCCGTACTCCTCGGCGACCTCGATCGCGGTTTGCATGTACTTGTTCACCGAGCCCTGGTGAACCGTGAGGTTCACCCGGCCGCCACACTCCCGGCAGACTTCGGTGAGCGGCATTCGCCGGAACTTCTCCCCGCAGTCGAGACAGCGCGTCTCCTGGCGGGAGAAAGCTCGAAGATTGCCGATCAGGTCGGGCAGGAAGTGGTACTCGATCACGCGTTCGGCGACGTCGGTCTCGTCGACGGCCTGGAGCTTGCGGGCGATCTCGAGCTGGGCGTCCATCTTGTCCATCATCGAGCCCAGGGTCTTGTACGCAGAGAGGTCCGGCCCCATCGCGATGTCAGTGGTGTCGTGTGTGTGGGCAAAACCGGTGTACTCCTCGTCGGTGCCGAGGGTGTCCTCGGCGATCTCGATCTCGACCTCGCCGGGATCGGCTAACTCGAGGCTCGCCTGGTAAAACTCGCGGGGATATCGGGAGACGACGTCGATGTTGTGGGCCTCGTCGTCGATCTCGGAAGGGTCGATGCGGGAGGACATTACCAATGGCGCGTCCATCCTCCCTCCTCGTTTATCTGGCAAGAAGCTGATGCTGAAGTTCAATAAGCCGTCCATGAGTAGCATCACGCAATCCTCGTCACCGTCGCAATTCCGGCGTTTCGCGGCGTGAAAGAACGGATGAGCGTATCCGACTGCGGCGCTCGTAAAACCAATAACTCTTCCGACAGTTGCCGCCGACGTGTGCGGCGCCATCCCGAACACTAACTCGCCCACGAGATCCTGGCGGTCCTCGAGTTCGTAAAAGGACTCGAGGCCGTAGTACTGTACCAGCAGGTCGTCGATGAAATCCGCGGTCTGCAGCATGTGCTGGGCCGCGCCGTCCGAGAGGACGATGTCCTGGACCTTGAGTTCGACCAGCTGGTCCTCGTGGACGAGGGGGTCCCCGTGGATGTCCTCCTCGTAGCCGAGCGCCTGGAGCTGGCCGACGTCGATATCGAGTTCGTTCGCCCGAACCGACGTCACGGGGAGGTCGGTCATGTCGTAGCGGACCGTGCCGTCCTTGAACGAGGAGACGTCGTGTTTCGCCCGGAGGATTCCCTTCTCCATCGGCTCGGGAATCTTTGTCGTCGAGGTCAGCCCCTTGACCCCCTTGACGATCTCGAAGGCGTTCTCGCGCTCGCCGACCGCCTCGAGCGCCCCGCGGTACTCCTCGTTGAGATCGACCTCGCGCACCTCGACGCAGGTCGCCTCGACCTCACAGCGGGGACACTCCACCCGGCCGGCCTCGTCGGGGTCGACGATCTGCTCGCAGTCGGGACAGCGGTAGTCGGGAACCGTCCGCTCACCGCAATCTGGACAGCGATTCTTGAACGACTCCGTTTCACAGGACTCACACCGCGTGCGCCCGACCTGGACTTCGACGACCCCCGGCGTGTCCGACATCGTCTCGGCGTGTTTGCCCGCCTTGGCGACGTCGCGCTGGGCGCCACCGGCCTCGCCGATCGGGAACAGGGTGTGCACCGGCGGGCTGAGGTCCCGGCGCTCGGACTTCTCCGGGCGGCCCATCCGGTTGCCGACCCGCGTCGGCGCCCGTTCGCGAACCGCGAACGGGGCGACCTCGTTGACCGCCTCGACGGCGTTCTCACCGTCGGTCTCGAGCCCCCACGTTCGCGCGCGCTCGGAGAGGTCGGCGTCGTCCCAGATGCGCTCGAGTTCTTCTGTAAGGCCCAGCGTCCGGACGAACGGCAGCGGGTCGTCGATCTCGATCCGGTCGGGGCGCTGGCGGTGTTCGATCACGATCGTCTCGAGGGCGGTCGCGACCTCATCGGTCGCGTCGAGGACGAGCGTCTCGCCCTCGATTCGTCCCGTGGACACCGCCTCTGACAGTTCGCAGAACGCCTCGACGGAGAGATCGTGCCACTGGTAGGTGTATTTCGGGTGCAGTGGCGCGTCGTACTCGAGCGCCCACTCGAGGACCCGCTCGGCGTCCGGGTCCTCGAGGTCGACGTTCGGATCGTCCTCGAGGGCCTGAGCGTCGGCGCCGGCGGCCGCCATATCCTGAATCCACCACTCGGGGACGTACGAGGCGGGCGCGAGCGGGTGATTGTTCTCGACGAACTCGCCGTAGTTGACCAGATACTCGCCGGCGTCCAGGATCTTCTCGACGCCGTTTCTGACCTCGAGGGCATCCCCGGGGTCGTCGATCCGGCGGACGTCGCCGTTGGCGAGTTTGACCGTCGGTCCCTCGATGGAGTCGACGGGGATGATGCCGTGGGCCTTGCCGGGGCGTTCGGTCTTGATCTGGGTGCCAGTGGCCAGGAAATCGTCGACGAGGTGCATCGTCGCCGGGTGGATGCCGCCGGTCGCGAAGCCGTGGTTTCTCGCCCGGCCGTACCGGAGTCGGAACCCTCCCTCGGCGCTCGGATGGGAGAACACCGGGCGGCCGGCGATCAGGTCCCGGAGGAACTTCGTCGACGGTTTCGCCCTGACCGGGCCGTCGGGTTCGTCGCTATCGACCGATTCGGGGTCGGCGTCGTTCGCACCGTCGAGCGCGCCCGACTCCGAATCGTCGTCGGCCGATCCGTCGTCCTCGCCGTCGGCGGACTCGTCCTCGTCGCCGTAGGTGCCGTCGATGAGGTCCTGGAGCCACGGCCAGTCGATCTCGTCGAGCTGGGAGGTGTAGCGCTGGATTTTCGGCGCTTTCAGGGCGATCCCTTCGGCGAGCACCAGACACATCCCGCCGCGGGCGGAGTTCGTGTCGACGCGCTCCAGGTCACGAAAGCCGGAGACCTCCTCGTCGCCCGTGGCCTCCCCGTCGAGCATGATCGGGAGGTGTTTGGCGATGAACTTCGTCTCCTTGTCCTTCGGAGAGTACTGCAGCCCGGTTTCGGTGTCGTACAGCGCAACCTCCTCGGCGTAGCGTTCGATCTCCTCGCTTCTGGCCTCGTACTGGTCGAGCCCTACGAGCGCGCGGGTGTAGTCGGCGACGAGGACCGACAGCGCCTGCGCGGTCCCGCCGGCCGACCGGATCGGACCGGCGTAGTAGACGTTGACGAACTCGCTGCCGTCGTCGTTTTGCAGGAACTCGACCTTGTCGATCCCCTCGATGGGAGCCGCGACGACGCCCTCGGTGAGCAGCGCGACCGCGGTACGAACGGCACCCTCGACCTTCCCCGCCTTCGTCTCGTAGTCGCCGACTGTTCCCTCTGCAAAGTCCTCCGCGAGCGCGAGGGCGGCCTCCTCGCGACTCATCTGCCCCTCGAGTTCGCGCACCCGTTCGGCGACGCCCTCGATGCCGAGGATGTTCTCGACGCGGTCGGCCATGTCCTTGGCGACCGGGATCTCGACTTCGGGTTCGGGATCGTCGCCGCGGCGTTTCGCCGTCTCGGCGACCTCGAATGCGTCGTCGAGCCGGGATTCCAGCCGCTCGAAGTACTGTTGTTCGACCTCCCGCATGTTACAGCCAGAGATCGAGGTCGGTGGTCTCGTCGTGTTCTCGTTCGAGCGACTCCTCGAACGCCCGCAGGTGAACTTCACCCGCCCAGACCGTTGCGGTGTTCAGGTGGCCGGCAAGCGTCTCGCCGTCGGGTCGTGAGAGGACGGCGTGGGTGTGAGCGAACCGTTCTCCCTCAAGCAACGAGATGTTGCCAACGCAGCTCGCGACCTCGAGCGGTTCGTCGAACTCGATCGGGTAGTACTCGAGGTCGTCCTGATCGTAGAACCAGAGTTCGGCGTCCTGAACCGCGCCGAGGGCGGTAAACCAGCCCGCATCGGCCCCGACCTCGGCTGCGAGCCCCTCGATTTCCGCTCGCCAGTCAGCCCCAGTTTCGAGGCGGGCGACGTACTCCGACTCGGTTTCGACGGCCCGGTAGTGCATACCGATCACCTGTGACCGCGAGGAGAAAAAGGGCACCGGTCGCGCGTCCCAGCGCAGATGCTCCCCGAAATTTGATATCCCAAGTACAGGAAGCAATCCAGTACATAAGTATATTGTAAATAATGGAGAAGGTTCGGAGAGAATGAGTCGTGTCAACAAACAGTTTGCGGCCAATTTCCAGGCGATACCAAAACATATATAGATGAATCAGTCCGCCATTAGTGTAGAATGGCACGGAAGCAATTCGACATTACGCGGCGGAAGATCCTCGCATCGGGTGCAGCGGTCTCGGCCGCAGCCATCGCAGGGTGCATCGGGGGAGACAACGGTGACGACGACGCCGGCGACGACGACGCCACCGGTGGGAACGGTGGCTCGGCGGAGTTCCACTTCACGCAGGAGCAGTCCCGTGCAGAGGACTTCGACCCGGTCATCGCGAACGACGCGTACAGTGCCCAGGTGTACGGTCTCGTCTTCGACGGGCTGTACGAGTTCGGTGAGGGCCTCGACCTCGAGCCGAAGGTCGCAACCGACATGCCGGAGGTCGAAGACGAGGGGCGCCGCTACATGTTCGAGATCCACGAGGGAATCGAGTTCCACAACGGCGACGAGCTGACCGCCTCGGACGTCGCCCACTCGTTCCTCGCTCCCGTCGAGGAGGAAACCGAGAACTCCTCGAGCTACGACATGATCGAGTCCGCCGAGGCGATCGACGACTACCAGCTCGAGGTCAACCTCGAGGAGCCGTACGGCCCGTTCGAGCTGCAGACGATGGCCGTGACGATCTCGCCGGAGGACACACGAACCGAGGACCGCGACGCGTTCAACACGGACCCGATCGGCTCCGGTCCGTACACCTTCGAGGACTTCTCGGAGAACGAGTTCGTCGAACTCGAGCGCTGGGACGACTACTGGGACGACGAGATGGAAGAGCCGAACATCCAGCACGTCACCTTCGTCGCCCACGACGACGACGCCGGCCGTATCAGTAACATTCGTGCAGGCGACACCGACGCCATCTCCGGCATTCCAAACGACGACTGGGACGTCCTGGAGGGAGAGGACAACGTCAATGTCCACCGCTCCGAGAGCCCGTCGTACATGTACATGGCGTTCAACTGTAACGAGGGCGGAACGACGGACCCGGACGTTCGTCGCGCCATCGCTCACTCGTTCGACATGCACGAGTTCGTCAACGAGCACGCCGAACACACGGCGGAGCCGATGACGAACCCGATCCCGCCGACGGTCAACGAGGTCTGGGGCTTCCCGGAGGACGAGTACGCCGACATGCTCCCGGACTACGACCCCGACCGGGCGCAGGAACTCCTCGACGGCTCCGACGCCGTCGACGACGACTGGGAGCCACGAATCATCGCACCGGAGGGCATCCGTGCCTCGCTCGCCGAGCGAGTCGCGACCCGCCTGGACGAGATCGGCTACGGTGCGGACGTCAACATCCTCGACTTCGGCCAGCTCGTCGAGACCTACAACACCGGTGAGGCCGACGACTACGAGATGTACCTGCTGGGCTGGACCGGCGGTCCGGACCCGGACTACTACCTGTACCCGCTGTTCCACGAGAGCCAGGCCGGCGTCAACCAGGGCCACTTCTACGAGGGCAGCGACGGCTTCCACGACGCGATCGCCGAGGGCCGGACGATGGCCGGACAGGAAGAGCGCTACGAGGTCTACGAGCCGGTTATCCGCGAGATCGTCGAAGAACTGCCCGCACTGGCAGCGTTCTCCCAGCACAACACGATGGCGTCCGGCGACCACGTGCAGGGTCTCGAGGTTCACCCGAACGTCCAGACGAACCCGAACATCGTCTCGTACCACACGAACGTTTCGATCGAGTAATCGAACAGTAACGTTCGTCTGTTCTTTCGGTGGTGAGACAGCTACCAAACGAAAAGCGCTATAACGCCACACATGCAGACCCAAATTAGCACGTAAGAGATGGGATTACTTCGATACACTATTTACCGGCTGATCCAGACGATTCCCGTCCTGATCGGCATCTCCATCATCACGTTTCTCCTTGCGAACCTGGGACCGGGCGATCCCGTTCGGCTCATGCTCCAGGGAGTCGAGCACGACGAGGAGATGATCCGGCGGATCGAAGAACAGTACGGCCTGGACAGACCGTTACACGAACGATACATCACCTACATGGCCGGGGTGTTACAGGGGGATCTCGGACAGAGCATCCACCGCAACCGGTCGGTCGCCGACCTAATCGTTCACCGCGCTGGGCCAACCCTGTTCCTGGTCCTCTCAGCGTATGCGTTCGCACTCGCAACCGCGATTCCACTGGGAATCATCGCCGCGAAACGTCGCAACGAGCCGACAGACCACATCTCCCGGGTCGTCGCCCTCATCGGCGTCAGTACGCCGTCGTTCTGGATCGGAATCATGCTGATTCTGATCTTCGCCGTCACCCTCGGAGTACTCCCGTCGGGCAACCTCGTCTACCCGTGGCGACCGCCGGGTGACTACGGCTACAGCAACCACCTCGAGCTCTGGTATCACTCGCTGCGGTACCTGTTGTTGCCGATGATCGCACTCGGCACGCTTCAGATGGCGACGCTGATGCGCGTCGAACGCACGCAGATGATCGAGTCGCTCCAGGGCGAGTACGTCAAACTCGCTCGCGCCTACGGCGTGCCGGAGCGGACGATCCTTCGCAAACACGCGTTCCAGGTCGCCCAGCTGCCGATCATCACCATCGTCGGTCTCAACCTGTCGACGGCGATCGGCGGCTCCGTTCTCATCGAGTACGTGTTCAACATCAACGGGATGGGGCGGCTGTTCATCGAGGCGATCCAGCAGAACGACTACCAGGTGGTGATGGGGCTGACGATGATGCTCGGGACGCTGTTCGTCATCGGCGTCGTCATCACCGACATCGCGTACGCGTACATCGATCCGCGAGTAACCTACGGGGAGGAGAGCTGACCGATGGCAGTAAGTGAATCACAGGCCGAGAAGACATCCAATCCGGAGTCCGAAGACGAGGAGGTAGAGGCGCGCGTCGGGTGGCGCTACACCCTCGCGAAAGTCAAACGCGACACGACGGCGAGATGGGGGTTCTACGTCATCGCATTCGTCCTGCTGGTCGCGGCGTACGCGACGATCGACAGCAACCTCTCGCGGCTCACGTTCGACGCGGTGTCGGATTACGCGGTCGCGGAGGCGCTACCGATCTTCGATCACCCGACGCGGATCCCCGCACCGGGTGAAGGGGAGTCCCACGTCCCGCCGGCGTTCCACCCCGACGGCTCGCTCGCGCACCCGCTGGGTACCGACCCCGACGGGCGTGACTACTTCACGCGAATCGTCTACGGCACCCGGGTGTCCGTCACCGTGGGAATTATCGCGACATCGATCGGCCTTATCGGCGGCACGATCGTCGGCTCCGTCGCGGGCTACTACGGCGGCTGGGTTGACGACGTCCTGATGCGCGCGGTCGAGACGCTGTACGCGATCCCCGCGCTCATCCTGATCATCGTCTTCATCGAGTTCGCCGGCAGCCCGAACATGTGGTACGCCGCCGTCGGCGTCGCGATCACGTTCATCCCGGTGTTCGCCCGGATCATACGCAGCCGGGTGTTGAGCGTCCGCGAGATGGACTACATCGAAGCGGCGCGCGCTTCGGGGGTGAAAGACCGCCACATCATCCTCAGACACATCGTGCCGAACAGCTTCGCGCCGGTGATGGTGTACGCCACGCTCCAGATCGGGGTGACGATCCTCATCGTTGCGGGGCTGTCGTTCCTCGGCTACGGCGCACAGCCGCCGACCCCCGACTGGGGACAGATGCTGAACGTCTCACACGGCTACATGCACTCGAACGTCTGGCTCTCGATCTGGCCAGGGCTGGCGATCATGGTCGCCATCATGGGGTTCAACCTGTTCGGTGACGGCTTGCAAGACGCACTCGACCCACGGATCGACGACTAACAATGAGTTCCGAACCACTTCTTCGCGTCAGAGATCTGAAGACGCAGTTCTTCACAGAGGCAGGAACCGTTCGCGCGGTCGACGGCATCTCCTTCGACGTTCACGAGGGCGAGATCGTCGGCCTCGTCGGGGAAAGCGGCGCCGGCAAGAGCGTCGCCTCGATGAGCCTGCTGCGGCTCATCGACAACCCCGGCGAGATCGTCGCTGGCGAAATAACGTACAAAGGAGAGACGCTCTTCGGTCTGGAGGAAGGTCCGGACGGCGAGCTTCGCGAGCGCGACGACATGCTCTCGAACTCGGAGATGCGCGATCAGATCCGCGGCCGCGAGATCGCCGTCATCTTTCAGGACCCGATGGAGTCGCTGAACCCGGTGTTCACCGTCGGCGGTCAGCTTCGGGAGTTCATCGAACTCAACCGGGATATGGGGAAAGAGGAAGCCAAGAAGGAGGCGATCTACATGCTCCGCGAGGTCGGTATCCCCGACCCCGAGAAGCGCTACGACGAGTACCCCCACCAGTTCTCCGGCGGGATGCGCCAGCGCGTGCTGATCGCGATGGCACTGGCCTGCGAACCGAGTCTCATCATCGCCGACGAGCCGACGACGGCGCTCGACGTCACCGTCGAGGGACAGATCCTCGATCTGGTCGACGAGCTTCAGGCGAAGTACGACACGAGTTTCATCTGGGTCACCCACGACATGGGCGTCGTCGCCGAGATCTGCGACCGGGTGAACGTCATGTACCTCGGCGAGATCGTCGAACAGGCGCCCGTCGACGAACTGTTCCACGACACCAAGCACCCCTACACGAACGCGTTGCTCAACTCGATGCCCCGGCCCGACCGAACCGTCGGCGACCTCGAGCCGATCCGGGGCGTGATGCCCGAAGCGATCAACCCGCCGTCGGGCTGTCGGTTCCACCCGCGCTGTCCCGATGCCAGAGAGGTCTGTCAGCGCGTTCACCCCGAGGCGAAGCAGGTCGCGACGGCCGACGGCTACCCACACCGCGCGGCCTGTGTCAAACACGAGGAGTTCGACGTCGGCTACGATACGAGCGAACCCCTCGAGAAGGAACCACAGATAACGGCCAACCCCGGCGGAGGTGAGAGCAATGAGTAGTCAGATCGGCTCCGAGATGGAAGGCGAACAGATTCGAGACGGTGAGCCACTGGTCGAGATCGACAGCCTCAAAAAGTACTTCGTCCAGGACTCGGGACTACTCGCCGGCATCAACTTCGAACCCGGCCAGTTCCCGCCGATCAGTACGGGACAGCAGCACGTCAAAGCCGTCGACGACGTCAGCTTCGACATCCGAAAGGGCGAAACCCTCGGACTGGTCGGCGAATCCGGCTGCGGGAAGAGTACACTCGGCCGGACCATCCTGCGACTGCTCGAGCCGACGGACGGAACGATCGACTTCAAGGGAACCGATCTCGCGGACCTGAGCGGCGAGGATCTCCGCCAGAAGCGCTCGGAGATCCAGATGATCTTCCAGGACCCCCAGTCCTCGCTCGACCCCCGACTGAAGGTCGGCCAGATCATCGAGGAGCCGATGCGCGCCCACGACATGCTCGACGACGAGGGTCGGGAGGCACGAGCCAAGGAACTCCTCGAGAAGGTCGGCCTCGACCCGCATCACTACAACCGGTATCCACACGCCTTTTCGGGCGGCCAGCGCCAGCGCGTGAACCTCGCGCGGGCGCTGTCGGTCAACCCGGACTTCATCGTCTGTGACGAGCCCGTTTCGGCGCTCGACGTCTCCATCCAGGCGCAGGTGATGAACACGATGGAAGAGCTCCAGGAGGAGTTCGGTCTCACCTACCTCTTCATCGCCCACGACCTTTCGGTGATCCGGCACATCTCCGACCGCGTCGCGGTGATGTACCTGGGTAACATCGTCGAACTCGCCGACAAGGAGGAGCTGTTCGAGAACCCACAGCACCCCTACACGCGGGCGCTGCTCGAGTCGATCCCGGTGCCGGACCCGCGCCAGGAGGGGGTCCGCGGCGTTCTCGAGGGCGAGGTGCCGAGCCCGCTCGACCCGCCGTCGGGCTGTCGGTTCCGGACCCGCTGTCCGCGCCTGATCGCGCCCGACACCTACCAGTGGACCGAGACGACCTGGGAGAACACTCGCGCGTTCATGCGGGCGGTCAAACGCCGCACGATCGAGCCGAAGCCGGCTCCCGAACTGCGCTCGCAGTTCTTCGCCGACGGCGAACCCGACGGCGAAGCCGGCCGGATCGTCACCGAGGCGCTCGAACTCGCCTCGAGCCCGGTCGAAACGGAAAGCGACGAACAGCGCACCGAGCGCATGGAGGAGGCGACGGAGCTGTTGCTCGACTCCTTCGCCAGAGAGAGCATCTGCGCCCAGGAGCGTCCGCACTACGAGATCGAACCGGAGTACGGCGACGACCGCCACCTGGCGGCCTGTCACCTCCACCGGTAGACCGGACTGCTCTCGGTTTTTCGACGCGTTTCCGGCACGACCTACGGTTGGATCGTGATCGTCGTCGAGTCGCTGGGACGGTGGCCGTCCTCGTCGGTCGCAACGAACACCCTGAGTTCGTGCTCGCCGGGGTCGGGCAACACCCACTCGTGGTCCTCGTTTGTCCGTTCGAACCGGCCGTTCCAGACGAACGAGACCTGTTTTCGCTCGCCGGCCTGAAACCGAAACGCCGAGGGGATAGACCGGGTGTAGCTGCGCTGATCGCTGGCCTCGAGTTCCCCGTCGATGCGCCATCCCCAGAGACGAGATTTCGGCGTGGGGATCTGGACGCTGACCGGGAGCCGGTTCTTGAAGTCGACCGTCACCTCGACGGCGTCGCCGCGGCCGTAGACCTCGCGGTCGGTCCGAACCGAAACGGAAACCGCGCGGCAGGCGATCGGACGAGGGACGAACTTGCCGAAAAACTGAGAGACGCGTCCGCGAGTCTCGTCGAAGCCGAGTTCGTCGGCGGAGTCGTCGGATTGCGTTCGAGGGCCGACCATCGGAGGCGAACTACGGCCGCGGAGGTAAATAATAGTCGCGACCGCTCGCTAACACCAGCCCGAGAGCGTGGGCGCGTCGTCCGCTCGCATCGAGAGCCACGCGCCGTCCGCGGAGATGTCCGCGATGACGTACTCCTCACGGCGGCCATCGGAGTCGAGCGAGCCGATGACGGTATCGTCGGACGAGACACCGTGTTCGCGCGGTTTCGAGGTCATGCATGTATGTCATTCTCACCCCCGTATAAATTCGTCGAACTGCGACCGCCGGGGAACTGGTCGTCGAGGGTGCTGGCGACCCGCGAGAACCGGGCGTCGTTCGGCCCGCGACGGCCGCTCGAAGCACTGGGTTTATACACAGTTTCGCCGTACGGACGGAACATGAACGTGGCCGATGCGATGACGCCCCGGTCGGAGGTCGTGACCGTCGAACTCCCCGGAACGCGAACCGACGTGCTCGAGTACTTACAGGAGCGCGCGTTTTCTTCCGTTCCGGTGGTCAAATCCACCGACGACGGGCCGGAGTATCGCGGACTCGTCTCACGGGAGGCGCTGATCGAACAGCCCGACGAGGACCAGCTCGTGATGTTGATGGCGGACGTTCCGACGACGACCGCCGACGCTGGGCTCGAGGCGCTCGCCGAGCAGATGGTGGCGGAGGGGGCGCGCCGAATCCCCGTCGTCGACGGCGAGTTCGAGGGGATCGTCACCGTGACGGACGTGATCCACGCGATCGCCGCGGGCGACCAGGAAACCGACGCGGTCGTCGGCGACTTTGCCAGCACGGACGTGAACACGACCTACGAGGGTGCGCCCCTCACCGTCGCGGAGCGGGAGCTGTACTACGCGAACGTCCCTTACACGGTCGCGCTCGACGACAGCGGACGGATGAGCGGCGTTCTCACGGAGGTAGACATCATCGACGTCGCCCAGATCGTCGAGGGCGAGGAGGAGACGGGCGATAACTTCGCCGACCAGGAGGCCAACTGGTCCTGGGAGGGAATCAAGGGCGTCGGCAGTCGGTATCTCCCGACCCGGGACATCGAGATCCCGAACGGCCCCGTCTCCGAGTTCATGAGTTCGGACGTGGTCTCGGTGACGGCCCAGAAACCGGTCCAGGAGGTCGCCCAACAGATGATCAGTAACGACATCGAACAGATTCCGATGGTGTCGGGCGACCGGCTGACCGGGATCGTCCGCGACGTCGACCTGCTGGAGGCGCTGTATGAGTGAGTCGGTCAGTGAGAAGCTCGTCGAACTCGCGAAGCGTCGGGGCTACTTCTTTCAGTCCTCGAGCGCCTACGGCGGCGTCGGCGGCTTCTACACGTTCGGCCCGCAGGGCGCGGCGCTGAAGGATAACGTCGAGGGCGCCTGGCGCGACCGCTTCTCGGTGCAGGAGGGGAACATGGAGATCGACGCGCCGACGATCATGCCCGAACCCGTCTTCGAGGCGTCGGGTCACCTCGACACCTTCGACGACATGCTCGTCGAGTGCCCGGAGTGTGGCGAGAGCCATCGCGCGGACCACATCGTCGAGGACAACACGAAGTACGAGGACGCAGAGAGCCTGCCGGTCGCCGAGGTCGAGGAGATCGTCGCCGAGTACGAACTCGTCTGTCCCGCCTGTGGCGCCGGCCTGGCGGGTCAGGCGATCGAGGACTTCAACCTGATGTTCGCGACGAACATCGGCCCCGGCGACTCCCAGCCGGGGTATCTCCGGCCCGAGACGGCCCAGGGTATCTTCGTCGAGTTCGCCCGTCTGAAGGAGTACGCCCGCAACACGCTGCCGTTCGGCGTCACCCAGATCGGACGCGCCTACCGCAACGAGATCAGCCCGCGACGCTCCATTATTCGGACCAGGGAGTTCACGCAGGCCGAACTCGAGTACTTCATCGATCCCGAGGAGGACGAGCCGAATCTCGAGGCCGTTCGGGACGTCGCGGTCCCGCTGTACCCCGTCGGTGAACAAAACGTCGACGACGGGGGCGTGATCCAGACGACTATCGGCGAGGCCGTCGACGAGGGCGTCATCGCCGACCCCTGGGTCGCCTACTTCCTGGGCGTCGCCGCCGAGTGGTACGACTCCGTCGGCGTCGACATGGACCGCTTCCGGTACCGCCAGCACCTGGCGGGCGAGCGCGCCCACTACGCCGCCGACTGCTGGGACGCCGAGAGCGAAGTGGACGGCAACTGGATCGAGATCGCCGGCTTCGCCAACCGGACCGACTACGACCTCTCGAAACACCAGGACCACTCCGACGAGCGCTTCACGATCTTCAAGCAGTACGACGAACCCAGAACCGTCGAGCGGGCGACCGTCGACCCCGACATGAGCTACCTGGGCCCCGAGTTCGGCGGCGACGCGGGTGCGGTCGTCGAAGCACTCGAGACGCTGGCCGAGCGCGACCGGACCGCCTTTGCGGGTGAAACGGTCGAGATCGAACTCGAGGGCGACACCCACGAGATACCCGTCGAGAAGACCGGCTTCGCGGTCGAGGAGCAGACGGAGGCGGGCGAGCACGTCGTGCCGCACGTCATCGAACCCTCCTTCGGCGTCGATCGGCTGGTGTACACCGTGCTCCACCACGCCTACCGCGAGGACGAGGTCGACGGCGAGGAACGCACCTACCTCGACCTCGAGCCGGAAGTCGCCCCGACCTTCGTCGGCGTCTTCCCGCTCCAGAACGACGACGAACTCGAGTCAGTCGCCGACGAGATCGTCGCCGAACTCCGCGATGCGGGGCTGTCGGTCACCTACGACGACTCGGGCAACATCGGCCGGCGCTACCGCCGCCAGGACGAGGTCGGCACGCCGTTTTGCGTAACGGTAGACTACGAGACGATCGAAGCCGACGAGCGGACGGTGACGGTCCGCGAACGCGACTCGACCGCGCAGGCGCGACTGCCGGCCGAGGACCTCCCGAAACGGCTCTCGGCTCTCCGAACGGGCGACCTCGAGTTCGGCGAACTCGCCGAGAGCGTTCCGACGAACTGAAGGTATCCTCCCGAGAGGATTTACGGGATGGCCGACGAACTCAAGCGCAGACTGGTCCACGCCAGCGGCTCGGGGCTCGTGGCGCTCTTCCTGCTCGCACAGTACCTCGAGCTTCCGCTTTCGTGGGAGCGGTTCCAGGTGCTGATGGTCCTCCTCTCGGTGGGAGTGATCGCCCTCGAGTTCCTCCGGCTCGAGGTCGGTCTCGAGTGGTGGATCTACGACAAACTCACCCGCGAGTACGAACAGGATCAGTTCGCCGGCTACGGCTACTACATGGTCAGCATGACGCTCGTCGTGCTCGTCTTCCCGCCCGAAATCGCCCTGCCGGCGATGTTGATGCTCGCGCTGGGCGATCCGATCAGCGGGGCGCTTTCCGACGACAGCCTGCGACGCGTCAAGAGCCCGACGGTGCTCGCCGCGACGTTCGGCGTCATGCTGGTGCTCGCGCTGCCGTTCTTGCCGCCTGCCGTCGCAGTTGCTGCCGCCCTGGGCGCGACGCTCGCGGACGGGATCAAGGTGATGTACGGCGACTTCGTGCTCGACGACAACCTGACGATCCCGATTTACGCAGCCGTGCTCGCGTTCGTCGTCCTCGAATTCGCGCCGATCTGAGCGCGGCCACCCGTTCTCGAACGGACAGTGATTATATCCACAGACAGTTTCCAATACCTATCATGCTAGGTGTGAACATTACGATCGACGGCTCTCGACACCCAGGCGACTCATGCTGGAGAACCTGCGGCTGGACCGGCGGCGATTCGTACAGGCGAGCGGCCTGGCAATGCTCGCGAGCACGATGACGGGGACCGGGCAGGCGGCGACCGACCCGGGAGACGGCGGTCAGGTCGACCCCGGCGACGCCTTCGATCAGATCGAGCGAGCGGCGATCAGCGTTTTCGCTCGCGACCTCGAGACGGGCGAACCGATCGTCGACCACGACGGCGCGATGCCCGTACCGCCGGCCTCGACGACCAAGCTACTGACGACCGCCGCGGCGTTCGACGAACTCGGGCCCGACTATCGGTTCGAGACGACTATCGGCGCGGTCGGCGAGCGGCGGAGCGAACGGGTCGTCGGCTCCCTCGGTGTCGTCGCCAGGGGGGACCCCGACATCATGGAGGCCGAACTGGCGCAACTGGCCGATGCGGTGGCCGACGCCGGCGTCCGCCGAGTGACCGACGAACTGATAGTCGACGTTTCGGCCTACGACGACGGCGAACACGCGCCGGCGTGGACGCTCGGCGACGCGCAGTTCTGGTACGGGAAGAAGAGTTCGGCGTTCACGCTCTCCCGGAACACCGTCGGCGTGACGGTTTCGCGTCCCGGCGACGACTGTTCGCTCGAGGTCGACGTCTCGCCGGATTCGGGCGTGATCGACGTCGAGGTCGACGTCGAGTGCGTCGAGGACGGCAACTGGCTCTCCGTCAGCAACCCCGATCACCGGACGAACACCGTTCGGGCGAGCGGCGAACTCGCACCCGGCGGTGAGGGAAGCGGATTCGCGCCGGTGGGCGAACCGAACCGCCACGCCGCCGCCGCCCTGGTCGGAGCGCTCGAGGAGGCCGGCGTTGAGGTCGGCCCCCAGGACGGAGATCGCGACTCGGTGATCACGATCTCGGAGGAACCGATCGAACTGACCGAGGCGTTCGCGACGCTCGAGTCGGACCCACTTTCCGAGATCGCGACCGGCCTCAACTTCTGGTCGCGGAACATGGTCGCGGAGAACGTCGCCCGAACCGTCGCCTACGAGCGCGAGGGCGTCGGTTCGTGGGCGAACTGGGAGGAGTACCTCGCCGACGTTCTTTCGGCGGCGGGCGCGGAGACCCCCCAGATCCGCGACGGCTCCGGGCTCTCGAGACACGACCTCGCCTCCGCCCGTGACGTCGTCTCGATGATCGAGTGGGGACTCGAGCAATCGTGGGAGAAAACGTTCCGCGAGTCGATGGCGATCGCCGGCGAGGACGGAACGGTGAGAAACCGGCTCGAAGACGTCGACGCGACCGTACGGGCGAAAAGCGGCTCGCTCCGCGGGGTCACCTGTCTCGCGGGCGTTATCGAGGACGACGGCGAGCCGGTAGCGAGCTACGCCGTCCTGGCGGCGAACCTCACCGGCGAGCGCGCGAGCGGCGCCTCGGGCCGGGTCGACGACCTGGTGGCGATGATCGCCGAGGCGACGACCTGAGCGTCGGGGGCTACCGCGACGGCACGCAACACGTCAACGATCCGGATTCAAGTGGTCGAGCGACGAACCGCTCCCCATGAACCGCGTTTTTAGCCGCTCGGCCGCCGCCCGCTGGCGCGCGCTGCTCGAGTTCCTCGGTGTCGTCTTCATCGTGTACGCCGTCGTCAACTACGTCGGATTCTGAGCGACGGGGGGTGATCGCTACGCGTTCAGCCGCCAGAGCTCGAAGTTGAGCACGGCGGCGAAGCTCACCCACGCGAGGTACGGGACGAGCAGCAGGGCCGCCCGTCGGTCGACTCGCCGGAAGGCGACGATCGTCGCGGCGATGAGCGCCCAGAGGACGACGATGATCCCGAAAGCGACGAGCAGCTCCTGGAAGGCGAAGAAGACCGGCGTCCAGACGACGTTGATGACCATCTGCGCGGCGAACAATCCGAGAGCCAGCCGCCGTCCGGAGCCGTCGCCACGCCAGACGAGCCAGACGGCGATCCCCATCAGGGTGAACAGGAGCGTCCAGACCACCGGAAAGGCGATCTCGGGCGGGTAGAAGGCGGGTTTCTCGAGAGCGCGGAACCAGGCCGTATCCGGCGAGGAGAGCAACCCGGGCGCACCGCCGACGACGTTGATCAGGACGACGAAGGCGGCGGCTCGAGCGACCTCGTCCCAGTCCGGCCACCCGCGGAAGGCTGTGTCGGTAGCCATAGGATGGATACGCCTCGAGCGAACAAACCGCTGGTGCCGACACGGTTCGGGTGCACCATCGGCGTCGATCCCCGCCCGGACCACTTTCACCCCGGTACACCAACCCTTATCCACGAAGCCGGCGAAACGGGGACAATGGCCGTTTCGGACGAGCCCCCCGCGATCGAGCACCCGCTGCTCGAACCCGACTTCCTCGAGCGCCGCCTCTACCAGCTGAAGCTCGCCGGCACCGCGGCGAACAACCACACCCTCGTCTGTCTTCCGACGGGACTCGGCAAGACGACGGTGAGCCTGCTGGTGACCGCCCGCCGGCTCGAGGAAGTGGGTGGAAAGTCGCTGATGCTCGCGCCGACGAAGCCGCTGGTCGCCCAACACGCGGACTTCTACCGGGAGGCGTTACAGATCCCCGACGAGGAGATCGTCGTCTTCACGGGGGACGTCAGCCCCGACGACCGCGCCACCCTCTGGGCGGAGTCGACGGTGATCATGGCGACTCCGCAGGTGATCGAAAACGACCTCGTCGGCTCGCGGGTCTCCCTCGCTGACGTGACCCACATCACGTTCGACGAGTGCCACCGCGCGACCGGCGACTACGCCTACAACTACATCGCCGAGCGGTATCACGCCGACGCGAACCAGCCGCTCGTGACCGGAATGAGCGCATCGCCCGGCGGCGACGAGGAGGCGATCCTCGAGGTCTGTGAGAACCTCGGCTTGCGGGAGGTGGAGGTGATGACCGAGGAGGACGCCGACGTCGCGGAGTTCACCCACGACACGGACGTCGAGTGGGAGCGCATCGACCTCCCCGAGGAGGTCCTCGAAATCCGCGACGGGTTGAACGAGGTGATCAGCGACAGGCTCGAGAAACTCAAGGAACTCGGGGTGGCTCGCTCGACCCAGCCCGATCAGTCCCAGAAGGACCTGAACCGGATGCGCGCAGAGCTCCAGAAGCTGATCAACAACGACCAGTCGGAGGGGTACAAGGGGATGTCCGTCCACGCGGAGGTGATGAAGCTCCGCCAGGCGGTGACGCTGGTCGAAACACAGAGCGTCGAGGCCGTTCGGCGGTACTTCGAGCGCCAGCGCAACCAGGCTCGCACCTCGGGGGCGTCGAAGGCGAGCCAGCGGCTGGTGAGCGACCCCAGAGTAAGGGAAGCGATGCGCAAGTCGGAGTCGTTCGATCAGCTCCACCCGAAGTACCGCAAGACGCGGATGCTGCTGGCGGAGACGCTGGGGCTCGAGGGCGGCGAGCGCGTCATCGTCTTCACCGAATCCCGGGACACGGCGGAGGCGCTCACGGAGTTCCTGAACACGAGCTTCGACGCAAAACGCTTCGTCGGCCAGGGCGACCGCGAGGGCTCCGACGGAATGACCCAGAACCAGCAACAGGAGGTGCTCGATCAGTTCCGCGCCGGCGAGTTCGAGGTGCTCGTCTCGACGTCGGTTGCAGAGGAGGGTCTCGACGTCCCCGAGGTTGACCTCGTACTGTTCTACGAGCCCGTTCCCACCGCCATTCGGTCGATCCAGCGCAAGGGTCGGACGGGCCGCCAGTCGGAGGGACGAGTCGTCGTCCTGATGGCCGAAGACACCCGCGACGAGGCCTACTTCTGGATTTCACGGCGGCGGGAGAAGGAGATGGAGAGCGAGCTGCGAGAGCTGAAGGGGATGGCCGAGAACCTCGAGTCCGAACTCGACGACGCCCAGCAGTCACTGGCCGCGTTCGATACCGGGGCGAAAGTGGATTCCGGGGACGGAAAACCCGGGGCGGGCGCGGGGGGTTCCAGTGGAAGCGAGGGGGGTGAGGAACAGCCCGGATTACAGGAGTTCGCCGGCGGGACAGCAACGGCAGGCGAGGGCGACGAGTCGAGCGAGGACGTCGAGACCCACGAGCCCAGTACCGACGGGGACGGGATCGAAATCGTTGCCGACCAGCGGGAGATGGACGCCAACATCGCCCGCGAACTGTCGCGACGCGAGGAGATAGAGATCCGCCTCGAGACACTCGACGTCGGCGACTACGTGCTCTCCGATCGCGTCGTCGTCGAGCGAAAATCGGTGGCGGACTTCGTCGACTCGCTGGTCGGCGGCGAGCGGTCGGTGTTCGAGCAGGTGGGTGCGATGGCACGGGGCTACTCCCGCCCCATCGTGATCGTCGAAGGAGAGGGACTGTACGAGCAACGGGACATCCATCCGAACGCGATCAGGGGCGCGCTCTCGAGTCTGGCTGTCGACTTCGGCGCGAGCGTACTCAGAACCGAAAGCGAAGCGGATACGACCGAACTGCTCGCGGTGATCGCCGGCCGTGAACAGGACGTCTCGAGCCGCGAGGTGTCCGTGCACGGCGAGAAGGGGGCGAAGACGCTGGGCGAACAGCAGGAGTACGTCGTCTCTTCGATCGCCGAAATCGGCCCCGTCACCGCCCGGTCGCTGCTCTCTCAGTTCGGCGACGTCGAATCGGTGATGATCGCGAGCGAGGAGGAGTTACAGGAGGCCGACGGCGTCGGGCAGGTAACTGCAGAACGGATCCGCGAGATTATCGGCAGTTCGTACACGTCCTGACTGGTCGGGAACCGAGAGATGCCAACACCTAATACAATCCTGCGTAGATTGATGGCAACGTGCGTTCTACGGCCTCGACGCTCGCGGCGCGGATCGGACGACACCTCAGACAGTCGATCGCGATAGACACACGGACGCTGGCGGTGTTTCGCGTCTTCGTCGGACTCCTCATCGTCGCCGATATTCTGTTACGCTCGCGAAACTTCTCGTACTTTTATACCGAAGAGGGTGTCGTCCCAAAGTGGCTGGCAGAGTCGATGACCTCGGAAAACGCCTTCTCGGTGTACTTCTTCACGACGGATTCGACCGTGATCGCCTTGCTGATGGTGATCCAGGTGCTCATCGCGATTCAGCTGATTCTCGGGTACAAGACGACGATCGCGACGATCCTGTCGTTCCTGTTCGTCATCTCGCTCGATCATCACAACCCGCTCGTGTTGAGCTACGCCGATATCCTGTTTCGGCTGCTGTTGTTCTGGGCGATCTTCCTGCCGCTCGGCGAGCGGTGGTCGATCGACGCCGTCCACTCCGAGCGGTCACCGCGGCCACAGATCGTCTCGATCGCCTCGGCGCTGATACTGGGACAGATGGTGTTCATGTACATCGTCAACGCCTACCACAAGTCACAGTCGACGCTGTGGACCAGCGGCGAGGCGACGCCACTGATCATGGGGCTCGACGAGATGACGTTTCTCCTCGGTGAGTTCATGCGGAACTTCCCCGTCCTGTTGCAGTACGGTGGGTTGACGTGGTACTACATGCTCTGGTTCTCGTGGCTGCTCATCCTGTTGCCGGGGCGTCCGCGGATGCTGTTCGCCGCGATGTTCGTCGGGTCCCACGCCTCCTTCGCGATGACGGTCCGCATCGGGGCGTTCGCGTACGTCGCGCTCGCGGGCGTCCTGTTGTTCTATCAGGCGCAGTTCTGGACCGATCTGCGGACGGTCGGGCGGTACCTCGGCGTCGACGAAGCCCGGCTTCGGTCGCGGCTGTCGAGACTCGAGCGAGCGGGGAGTTACTTCCCGACGTGGGGACAGTACCGGCGACGGCGACGACAAACCGGCGCCTACCTCCACAGCGTCGGAATCGGCGCGGTGGTCATCGCCCTCGTCATGTTTACCATGCTCTCGTTCGCGCCCGTCGGCGGCGTCGACGAGCGACAGACTGCGCCCCAGCAGGAGATCGAAGACACCGCCGACAGGATCAGCGTCGATCAGCCGTCCTGGGGCGTCTTCGCGCCGACGCCGCGGACGACCGACCGGTACTACGTCTTCGCCGCACAGACCGCAGACGGCGATCAGTACGACATCTACAACG
Source organism: Natrononativus sp. DTA114 (assembly GCF_059736515.1). Taxonomy (NCBI): domain Archaea; kingdom Methanobacteriati; phylum Methanobacteriota; class Halobacteria; order Halobacteriales; family Natrialbaceae; genus Natrononativus; species Natrononativus sp. DTA114. The sequence goes on from NZ_JCASSN010000002.1 coordinate 92,271, forward strand.
AGCGGTTACTGACCTACGAGCGGCCGGGGAAGGAACTCCAGCAACAGTACGGCACCTATCGCGAGCGGTTCTACATGAACAGCGTTCGGCGGGCGGGATCGACCGGTGACACCTCGGTCGTCCTTGCGGAACACCTCTGTACCACCTGGGAGGAAGAACGCGGCGTCGAACTCACCCACATCAACATGTACGTGGTCAGTGAGGACATCACGTTCGAGACGATCGACACGCCCGAAGACCGCGACCAGCGGATCGATCTCATCCTCCGGCACGGCTGTGGCGACAACGAGCCGACCGATATCGACCCGCCCGACTGACGAACGCCACCGACCTGCGGTGGCGATTGCCACCGATCTGCACTATCGCTCGAGCGCCGACAGCGTCTCGGCGGCTTCGTGGGCGGCCTCGAGACACTCCCGCGCGTAGCGCGGGTCGTCGGTCGTCGCGGCCTCCCGGGCGAACCGCTCGAGCGCCCGCGTGAGCGAGGCGTGGGCGGTCTCGAGGTTGCCATCCGAGCCGGCACTACCGGCGCCGGATTCCGTCGAGCGCGCGGTTCTGGACTCCGTCGAACGAGCGGCCGTGGATTCGCGACGCGTCTCGGGGTCGCCCGCGGGGGGAGTCGCTGCGTTCGCTGGCGAACGGTCGGGCTGATCGGCGGTTCCACGTGGCTCCGGTGCAGACGCCGACGGGTCGGCATCCGCCGACTCGGTATCGTCCGCAGTACCGGCGCCAGCGGCCGACGGATCCGCTGGCTCCGCTCCGTCCCCAGCCTCATCCTGGGGCGTTTCCTCCGCCGCCTCGAGATTCGTCCCCTCGACGGCCTCCGGGCCGCCGTGGCAGGACGGACAGAAGGTCGTCCCGTTCTGGCGGAACAGCGGGTCCCCGCAGGTGTTGCAGTGGGTGTTCGTCATCGTCGCGCCCTTGAGCAGGAGGTCGCTCATGCGCTGGGTCGCCTCCCGGTCGGCCTGCTCGCGTTCGTACTTCTCGCGAAGTTTCTCGCGCTCGGCTTCCTTGTCGAAATCGCTCATACGTTCACAGAGGTGATCAGAGATGGAAAAAGCTACGACCCGCCGGCCGGCCGCGCGAACTACTCGAGAACTGCACGCTCGAGTGTGTCGACCGCCTCCGCGGGCGTCTCGACGACCTCGAGCCCCGGAACGTCGTGGCTCTCGAGGCCGACCACCGGCCGGTCGTACACCTGCGCGAACCCGATCTCGGAGAGGGTTCCCGGCCCGCCCGACAGCGCGATCACCGCGTCGCCGTTGAGCGGGACTAACGCGTTTCTGGCGTGGCCCATCCCCGTCGCGACGGCGGTGTCGACGTAGGCGTTGGCGTCGGCTCTCGAGGCTGTCGGGAGGATGCCAATCGTCTCGCCGCCTTCGGCCTTCGCCCCGCGACAGACCGCCTCCATGGTGCCGCCGAGGCCGCCACAGACGACCGCGTGGCCGCGGCGGCCGAGTTCCCGGCCGACCGCCTCGGCTCGCGCCGTTTCCTCCTCCGTGATCGTTCCGCCGCCGATGACGCTGACGCGCATGGTGAGTGGGCGACTCGAGGCGTCTTGATCGGTTCGGTCACCGAACCCGCTCGAGGTTCGACAGGTGACGAATTGGCGTTCGGCAATTCGGTCGAAGTTACGCGTTTCGACGGATTTAACGCCCGGGCAGGTGGAGAAGTACGTGGTATGACGAAAGTGAGCGTGGTCGGCGCGGCTGGAACGGTCGGAGCCGCGGCGGGCTACAACATCGCACTGCGGGGGATCGCGGACGAACTCGTCTTCGTGGACATCCCGGACAAGGAAGACGACACGATCGGACAGGCTGCCGACGTCAACCACGGCGTCGCCTACGACTCGAACACGGTGGTCCGCCAGGGCGACTACGAGGACACCGCCGGCTCCGACGTCGTCGTCATCACGGCCGGCATCCCGCGCCAGCCCGGCCAGACCCGCATCGACCTCGCGGGCGACAACGCGCCCATCATGGAGGACATCGGCTCCTCGATCGCCGAGCACAACGACGACTACGTGACGATCACGACCTCCAACCCGGTCGACCTCCTGAATCGCCACCTGTACGAAACCGGCGACCGCGCCCGCGAGAAAGTAATCGGCTTCGGCGGCCGACTCGACTCCGCCCGATTCCGGTACGTCATCTCCCAGCGCTACGACGTCCCCGTCGGCAACGTCGAGGCGACCATTCTCGGCGAACACGGCGACGCGCAGGTCCCCGTCTTCTCGAAGGTGCGAGTGAACGGCCAGGACCTCGAGTTCACCGATTCAGAGAAAGACGAAATTCTCGAGGAGCTCAAGACCTCGGCGATGAACGTCATCGAGAAGAAAGGCGCCACCGAGTGGGGGCCGGCGACCGGCGTCGCCCACATGACCGAGGCGGTGCTCCGAGATACGGGCGAGGTTCTTCCGGCGAGCGTCACACTCGAGGGCGAGTACAGCCACGAGAACACCGCCTTCGGCGTCCCCGTCCGGCTGGGTTCGGAGGGCGTCGAAGAGATCGTCGACTGGGAGCTCTCGGAGTACGAGCGCGACCAGCTCGGTGAGGCCGCCGAAAAGTTAGAAGAACAGTACGAGAAGATTTCGTAGTCGAACGCCCGCTGAAACGGTTTTCGTCTCGAGGAAGTCGCAGTCGCGGCTACTCTCGTATCCCGATCTCGAGAACACGCCACCTGCTCGTGGGTCACACACCAGTTCTGCACCGCAAGGATGTGCACGGATACTCAGTAGCCCAGCATCACGAACACGACAAAATACACGATCGCTCCGAAGGCCGCGGTAAAGCCCATCCAGGCGGCGATGACGATTGCCGCCTCCCGACCCGTCATCTCCTCGCCGTCGAGAAACTCCCCGAACTCGGCCAACGACTCTCGAAATCCCATACGCAACGTGTGCCGACGGCGACACTAACTCTCTCGGGACAACCGATCACGTTTCACACGGTGTGCGAACACCCATACTCTCTCGAGTCAGGGAATCAGCTGCTCGCCGTCGTCGTCGTAGATTCGGATCGCGTCGACGGGACAGGTCCGGGCGGCGAACTTCGCGTCGAGTTCGGCGTCCTCGGGCACCTCGCGGGAGAAAATGCCGTCTTCGACCTCTTCACTCCCCTCGAGCACGGCTTTCCCGGCCGCCTTGTCCTTGCTGAATGCCTCCCACTCGGCGACACACTGGTACATCCCGATGCAGGTATCCTCGTCGAACTCGACTCTCATAGGCGGAGGTTCGGCCCTTCCGCCTAAATCCTTGACGGAGCCGTGGTGTGACACGTGCTACACGGAACCATATTTCAACCATCTTTTATCATGCGGACGGCCGTCGATCCGACCATGACGGGCCAGCAGTCCAAGGCCGACCCGCTCGGACGGGCGATGCTCGACTACCAGCGCGGCGACCTCGGCTCGGCCGTCTACCGCGACGGCGAACACACGCGTGACGGCCACGTGGCCGACTACTACTTCGAACCGCCGTCGGAATGGGGCGACGGGACGCTCGCTCTCCTCGAGCGCCTCGCCGATCACGGCGGCCCGCTGCTCGACGTCGGCTGCGGGGCGGGCCAGCACGCGCTGTGGTTTCAGGATCGCGGACTCGAGGTAACGGGAATCGACGTCAGCCCGAACGCCGTGAAAGCGGCTCGAGAGCGAGGGCTCGAGGACGCCTGCGTGATGGACATGTTCGACCTCTCGTTCGAATCGAATCGGTTCCACAGTCTCTACGTCCTCGGCACCCAGATCGGACTCGCGCGGTCGCTCGCGGGTGTTCGAGAGCTGCTCTCGTCGTTCGCCCGCGTGACCGACGACGAGGGGATCGCGGTGGTCCACAACTACGATCCGGCTGCGGTCGATTCGGACATGTTCGGCTACCGGCCCGACCCCCGCGAGGGAATCGCCCACCGGTGTTTCCACGTCGAGTACGAGCCGTCGGAGGTGGGGACTCGAGAGGTAGGGCGACCCCTCCAGTTCCTGCTATTCGGTCCCGACCGACTGGCCGAAGCGGCGATCGAAACCCCGTGGAAGGTGGGTGACGTGGACGCCAGCGGGAGTACGTACGTGGCGGTCCTCGAGAAGTGACGGGGCGGGAGCTCGCGGCCGTTGGGCGGCGGCGATCCTGACGAACCCTTTTGCGACGTGGGCGCGTACGACGGAGGACAGAATGGTCGCCCCGTCGTTCGTGGTGCTGATCGGCGTCGCCGTACTCACCTGTCTGTCGATGGCCTGGGTCCTCGGTGCAAACAGCAACTCGCCACCCTTCGCCCCCGCGATCGGCGCCAACGCAATCTCGACGATGCAGGCGGCGTTCCTGATCGGCCTGCTCGCGGCCGCCGGAGCGATCATGCAGGGCGGGGCGATCTCGGAAACCGTCGGCGCGGATCTCATCCGTGGCGTCCGGATCGACGCGCTCGCGGCGACGGCGGGACTGCTCACTGCGGCGACGTTCATGGGAATCGGCGTCTACACCCGCTACCCGATCCCGGCGGCGTTCGCGACCACCGGCGCGATGGTCGGCGTCGGCCTCTCGCTGGGCGGCGACCCGGCGATCGCCACCTACCGGCGACTCGGCACCTTCTGGCTGCTTGTCCCGTTCATGTCCGGCGGCCTCGCCTTCGCGACCGCGACGCTGCTCCGGCGCGACGACGTCCCCGAAACCGTCGGCGTGCCGATCCTCGCCGGCGTCGTCGGCGCGATCCTGGCGAACGTCCGCCTCGGCGTGATCCCCGATCCCGACGCGGCCCAGGGGACGCTCGCTCGATTTCTCTCGAGTCAGCTTCCGAGCGGTCCCGCCCTCGTCGGCTCGGTCGACGTCGGGATGGTCGTCGTCACGCTCGCGGTCGCTGCCCTGGGGTTCGTCTGGGTTCGACGGCAGATGGTCGACTCCGTCGAGCGCGGGATCCGGAGTTTCCTGCTCGTCCTCGGCGGGATCGTCGCCTTCTCCTCCGGCGGGAGCCAGGTCGGTCTCGCGACCGGCCCCCTCGAGAACCTGTTCCGGGGAACCCTCGGCCTGCCGACGATCCTCCTGCTCGGAATCGGTGCCGTCGGCATCCTCGCGGGGGCGTGGATGGGAGCGCCGCGGCTGCTCCAGGCGACCTCGCGGGAGTACGCCCAGCTCGGCGTTCGCCGGTCGATCGCCGCGCTGGTTCCCGGCTTCGTCATCGCTCAGCTAGCCATCGCGCTTGGCATCCCGATATCGTTCAACAACATCATCCTCTCGGGGGTGATCGGCGGCGGCCTCGCCGCCGGCTCGGCGGGCGTCTCGCGGCGAAAGATCGGCGTCACGATCGTCTTCTGGCTGCTCACCCTCGTCTCCTCGATCGTCGTCGGGTTCGTGCTCTACCGGCTGTTCGCGACGGTTATCGGAGCCTAACGGGGGTGTGCTCACGAATCCACTATGTCGACGGGTACGGGCGTTCGGCTGCGAACCGTCGCCGCGACGCCGCGGCCGAGCAGCCGACGGACGAGCCCCGATGCTTCGGGCCCGGCCAGCACGACCCGATCGACCCCGTGTTTGCTCGCGTACCGCGGGACGACCGTTCCCGGCTTTCCCTCGAGCACCCTCGTCTCGATTTCTGCCGACGCCGCGCTGACCGACTCGAGGAGCGCCGTGGTCCGCGAGTCGGCCTGCCCCCTGCGTTCCTCGCCGCGGTCGAGGATGCCGCCCTCGCTCATCGGCTCGTCCAGCGGCGTAACGACCGAGAGCACGGTCACCTCGGCGTCGGGAAACCGCTCGAGTGCGTACTCGAGCGCCTCGCGGTCGCCCGGTTTGCCGAGCGTGGGTACGAGAACGTGGTTCGGACCAGCCATACGGATCGTACGAGAGTCAGCCGCAAGGGTCTGTCGCCGCGCTCGACGTACAGACCCTAGAAACCGGGACGGGGGTCTACGACCGGGGAGACGACAGTTTAAACCGCCGGACGACCCAATCACGGGTAATGAACGTCGAGGGGCTTTCGGGGCTCCCAGCCGGGGCCACTGCGCACTTTCGCGAGGAGGGGATCGAGGAGCTGTATCCGCCGCAGGCCGAGGCGGTGGAGTCGGGGATCCTCGAGGGCGAGAACCTCGTCGCCGCCGTTCCCACCGCGAGCGGAAAGACGATGATCGCCGCCCTCTCGATGCTGTCGGCGGTCGAACGCGGCGGGAAGGCACTGTATATCGTTCCCCTTCGAGCTCTTGCGAGCGAGAAGAAGGCCGAGTTCGACGCCTACGAGTCCTTCGGCGTCACGACCGGCATCGCGACCGGCAACTACGAGTCCACCAGCGAGTGGCTCGCCACGAAGGACATCATCGTCGCCACGAGCGAGAAGGTCGACTCGCTCGTGCGAAACGGCGCCGACTGGCTCTCGGATCTCACCTGCGTCGTCGCCGACGAGGTCCACCTGATCGACGACCGGGGCCGGGGACCGACCCTCGAGGTGACCCTCGCAAAACTTCGTAAACTCACACCCGGCCTGCAGGTCGTGGCCCTCTCCGCAACCGTCGGCAACGCCGGCGAAATCGCAGACTGGCTCGACGCCGAACTGCTGGACACCGACTGGCGGCCGATCGACCTCCAGATGGGCGTCCACTACGGCAACGCGCTCAACTTCGACGACGGGAGTACTAGAGAGGTGCCCGTCGAGGGCTCCGAAAATCAGGAGGCCGCGCTGGTTCGGGACATTCTCGAGGAGGGCGGCTCCTCGCTGGTGTTCGTCAACTCGAGGCGGAACGCCGAGGCCGCAGCACGGCGGTTGAGCGGCGTCTCGAGCGCCGAGCTAACCGACGAGGAACGCGAGGAGCTCGCCGCCCTCGCCGAGGAGATCCGGAAAGTGAGCGACACCGAGACGAGCGAGGATCTGGCGGCCTGCGTCGAGCGCGGCGGCGCGTTCCACCACGCCGGGCTGGCCGCCGAACACCGGAGTATCGTCGAGGATGCCTTCAGGGAGCGGCTGCTGAAGGTGATCTCGGCGACGCCAACCCTGGCCGCCGGCGTCAACACCCCCGCGCGGCGGGTCGTCGTCCGCGACTGGCGGCGTTTCGATTCGACCGCGGGCGGGATGGCCCCCCTGTCGGTGCTCGAGGTCCACCAGATGATGGGGCGGGCCGGCCGGCCGGGGCTCGACCCCTACGGCGAGGCCGTCCTGCTCGCGAAGAACCACGACGAGAGCCAGGAGCTCTTCGACCGGTACATCTGGGCTGACCCCGAGCCCGTCCGGTCGAAACTCGCCGCAGAACCCGCCCTGCGAACCCACGTGCTGGCGACCATCGCCTCGGGGTTCGCCCGCACTCGAGGGGGATTGCTCGAGTTCATGGCCGAAACGCTCTACGCGAGCCAGTCGGCCGAGGCGGGGCGGCTCGAGACGGTGACCGACGACGTGCTCACGTATCTCGAGGCGAACGACTTTATCGAGCGCGAGGCGCCACGCGCCTCGGCCGCTGCGAACGGGGAGGAACGACCCGTGGGCAGCGCGGACGACCCCGTCGAGGAAGCAGGCGGCTTCACATCCGCCGCCGATCTCGCCGAGCAGGCCGCCGCTCGAGACGCCGAAGAGCTCCGGGCGACCAGTCTCGGCCACACCGTCTCCCGGCTCTACCTCGATCCGATGAGCGCGGCGGAAATCGTCCACGGCCTCGAGAGTGCCGACGAACGCCCCACCGCGCTGGGGCTCTACCAGCTCCTCTCGCGGACCCCCGATATGTACGAGCTCTACCTCCGGTCGGGCGAGGACGAGAAATTCGGCGAACTCTACTACGAGCGCGAGGCCGAGCTGCTCGGCGACGCCCCCAGCGAGTTCGAGGACGAGCGCTTCGAGGACTGGCTGGCAGCGCTGAAGACCGGCACGCTGCTCGAGGACTGGGCCGACGAGCACGACGAGGAGCGGCTCACCGACCGCTACAAGATCGGTCCCGGCGACCTTCGCGGGAAAGTCGACACCGCCGAGTGGCTGCTGGGTGCGGCCGAATCGCTCGCCGCGGAGATCGACAGCGAGTGGACCGTCGCGGTGCGGGAAGCCCGCGCCCGCGTCGAACACGGAGTGCGCGAGGAGCTGCTCGAGCTGGTTTCGATTCGTGGCGTCGGCCGAAAACGCGCCCGTCAGCTGTACGCAGTGGGTCTCGAGACGCCCGCGGACCTCCGAGAGGCGGACAAGAGCGTCGTCCTGGCGGCCCTGCGGGGGGAGAAGACGGCCGAAAACATCCTCGAGAACGCCGGGAGAGAGGACCCCTCGATGGAGGGTGTCGAGCCGCGGGCGGATCTCGACGGTGCCGAAACCGACGTGGACGGCTCGAGTCCGTCCGGAGCCGAGACGGAGGCGAGCGACGACCAGGAGCCGGACGACAGCCAGGCCAGCCTGGGTGACTTCTGATGGAGCTGCTCGAGTGTCGCCTCGTCGTCGGTGACATCGACGCGTTCGTGAGCGCACTGGGCGAGATCGGCGACGAGTACGACGCGGCGATTCAGGCGTTCGACGCCCGCTACGTCGCCGGCGAGCGCCACCTCGAGCGCGCGGTCGAGTTAGCGGACCGGTCACTCGAGCGCGGCGAGAACGTCGCCCGCGACCGGGCCGTCGAGATCCTGCTGTACGCCGCCGGACGCCGACAGATCGACCGCGCCCTCGAGATGGGCGTGAGCGAGGGAGAAACCGATGCGGTGGTGCTGGTCGACGGCGGCGACGAGGCGGGTGCAGTTACGGACCTCGAGGCCCTCGAGGCGGTCGGCGAGCGCATCGATGCGCTCGAGGAGCCGGACGAGGAAATCCTGTGCGCCTTTTTCGGGATCACCGACGCCGAGCGCGCGGCAACCGACGCGAGCCTCGAGGAATTGGTCTGTGAACGGGTGGCGCTGCTCGAGGTGGAGAAGTGAGCTTCGAGAACACCGGCCAGCCCGACTGGGACTGGTGGGCGAACCACTTTCCGGAGCCGCGGACGCTGTTACGGGAGGTCGGCGTCGGGGACGGCACTCGAGTCGCTCGCTGACGTGGCGCCCTACGAGTACCACTACGTCCCCGTCTTCGAGTGAGCCGGTCCAGCCGACCGCGCGTTCTTTGTGTCGGCGGCCGAATCGTGACCCATGACTACCCTCGAGGACCCGCTCGAGATCGGCTCCGTGACGGTCCCGAACCGCCTCTATCGCGCACCGCTGCTCGAGTGCGCCGGCAACGGTCCCGACGCCGTCGACACGCTGATCGACGACCTCGAGCCGGCCGCCGAATCGGGCGTCGGACTGCTCTGTCAGGGCGCAACGATCGTTCGCGGCGATGGGGGGTGTGCCGCGCCAGGGATGACTCGCGTCGACGATCCGGAGTTCGTCTCGCAGCTCTCCCGGCTCACCGACCGGGTTCACGACCACGGGAGTCGGATCTTCGTCCAGCTCGAACACGGCGGCCTGCGCAGCATGGAGACCTGGCACGCCGAGTTTCGAGAGCGGAATCCGGGCCTCGAACAGCTCGCGGTCTCCGAGCCGCCCTGGCAGCTTCGCCTACTGGATCAGCTGGGATTTCTCGACTACGAACCGCGCGTGCTCACCACCGACGAGGTGTACGAACTGGCCGCCGATTTCGGCCGCTCGGCGGCGTACGCTGCCGACGCCGGCTACGACGGGATCCACCTCGCGGGGGCGAACATGGGCATCGTCCAGCAGTTCCTCTCGCCGTTTTACAACCGCCGCGAGGACGAGTTCGGCGGCTCCCCCGAAGCGCGACTGGACTTTCTCGAGGTCGTCTACCACGAAATTCGCGACCGGGCGGGCGAGATTCCGGTGATAACGAAGGTGCCCGCGGAGACGCCCGCCCCACCCGCGCCGGTCGTCCGCCGGAAGCTGTCGCTTCGCGATGGGGTCGAGATCGCGCGCAGACTCGAGAAGATCGGCTACGACGCCGTCGTTCCCGTCCAGACCTCGGTCACGTGGGACATGAGCATCGTCCGCGGGAAGTATCCGAAGCGGGCGTGGGCGAACGAGGCGTTGCGAGAGGAGTACGACGCGGCGTTCGGCGGTCCCGCCCGCCGGCGGCTGGTCACAGCGGCGAACTGGGTGCAGTCCCTGCAGTACAATACCGATCCCGCCTGGAACGAGGCGTTCTGTCGGCGGGTACGGGACGAGGTTTCGATCCCCGTGCTCGCGGAGGGCGGAATCCGCGAGCGCGGCGAGATGGATCGGCTTCTGGGGGGTGGGACCGAGCCCGCCGCCTGCGACATGGTCGGCATGGCCCGACCGTTCTACGCCGAACCCCGGCTGGGCGCGCGGCTGCTCGAGGCGGAGGAGGACGACCCGGTCCGCGAAACCGAGCGGGTGCTCTGTGAGAGCTGTAACAACTGTACGGTTCCCCAGGTAACGGGCGCGCCGGGTATCTGTCGAACCCCGACCGTGCTGCGAAAGCGGGGCGACCTCGAGCGGGCAGGGGCGTACGACACCATCGAGGGGGCCGGCAGCGACTGAACTCAGCCCGTGATCTGACCGCTGGTGAGTTCCGCGAGCGTCGCCTCGAGTTCGTAGTCGGGCGCCTCAACCGAGAGCAGCGAGTCCTCATCGAGCCCGCGGAAGTGCAGGGTCATCTCGTAGCTGCCGTCCTCGGCGATTCGGCCGATTTCGTGCTGGTCCGCCGCCGTATCCGAAACCCAGACGAACTCGCCAGCGTGAGCCGCACTCGAAACCCCCTCGAGGGCGTACGCCGGGAGATCCATCGAGGCGTTGATCCCGTCGGTCGGGTAGTTTCGCTCGCGCCACTCGATGAACCCCTCATCGAGGGCGTACACCTCCTCGAAGCCCTCGTCGATGAGAGCGCTCGCGCGCATCCCCGCAAGCGAGTGCGGACAGTCGCAGTAGGTGACGATGCGGTCGGATTTCGACCACTCCGCGACAGGGTCGTCTTCGACGCCGGTCGGCGCCGTGCTCAGCGCCGCGCCCGTGATGTGGCTGTCGTCGAACTGCTCTTCGCCTCGAGTGTCGACCATTCGCGCCTCCTGACGTTTGTACCAGTAGAGCACGTCGTCTATCGGCGCCAGCGGAACCTCGTTGTCGCCGAACGGTTCGGTTTCGTAGCCGCTGGTGTCGATCGATCGTTCCTCGGGCACGTCGTCGCTCTCTTCGGCGTAGCCGTCGCCGCTCTCGGGTTCGTCCGCGAGACAGCCGGCGAGACAGCCGAACGCAGCCGCCCCGGCCGCGGTGAGCACCGTCCGTCGATTCATTTGCCGTCCGTAGGGTCGCCCAAATGATATGCGTTCTGGTGAGCGATTGTGGCGTTCGAAACCCCTTCGTTTCGGGTGGAAACCGAGAGGTGTGGCTGGGAGGTGGCTCGAGTCGAACCGCGAGAAGTAGTCCCCACAGGATTCGAACCTGTGTCGAAGCCCCCAGAAGGCTTCAGGATTGGCCGCTACCCCAGGGGACTGCTGCATCGTTGGTTTGGAAACAGGCCTATTTATGATTGTCGGGTTCGGCCGACAGTGAACCGGGCGGAGCGTGATGTTCGAGTCGATGACAGTTCGCACAGAGAACGGTACATCGTTCGATTTCCTCCCGAATGCTCGTTCTCGAGTAGCCGTCGTTGATCATATCGGAGACGTCAACTTCTTTCTCTCCGGTGTGATGGAAATCGAGACACGGCGGCCGATCCTCCCCGCAGCGGGCGCATCGACACTCCCGGTCTTTGACCGAGTACAGCCATCGGCGGAGTTTCGATCGTCGTCGATTCTTTCGCTCGATACGTTCCTCACGGTTCTTGTAGTACCAGCGCTGCTGGCTCGTGAGGTCCTCCCACGTGACGTCCGGCGGGATCTCGACCCACTCCGGCTTCGGCTGGACGTCGATCCCGCCGGTCCGAGACCGATCGAACGTCTCCAGTCCAGCGGCCTCTTTCGCCTCGTTCCATCCACCCACGACGCGCATGATCGTTCCCGACGCCGGCGTCAGCCCCAGCTCCTCGTACTGCGCTTTCGTCGGCGACTCTCCCAGCCACTCGGCGGCCGCAAGCAGCGCCTCGAGACACGCCTCTTCCGTCGTCATGCCGCCGTTGGCCGCGCCATCCCGAATAAACATCCGGACCGTGGACGCAGCCACTCGAGTCGGAACCGACACTCCTTTTCCCGCAACCCGCACACCTGCGGGTATGTACGTCGGACGATTCCTCGTCGTCGGCCCCAGTATCGGCGCCTACCGCGTCTCCTCGAGATCCTTCCCGAACAGAAAAATCGTCGCCCGCGAGGGTGCGCTCACCGTCGGTCCCACGGCGGACGCCCCCGAGACGGACAACCCCTACGTCGCCTACAACTGCCTGCGGGTCGTCGAGACGCCGGATGGCGAGACGGTCGCCTTCGGCAACGGGTCGCACGTCGATCCGATCGCCGAAAAGCTCGAGTCCGGGTACCCCGCCCGGGACGCCCTCGCGCTGAGCCTGCTCGCACTGGACTACGAGAAGGACGACTACGACACCCCCCGGATCGCGGCGACCATCGACGAGAGCGGCGCGGCGCTGATCGGCACCGTCCGGCGGGACGCCCTGCGAGTCGAGCGCGTCGAGAAACCGACGCTGATCGCCACCTACGAGAAGGACGCCCCGAAGGCGTTCGAGTTCGCGGCTGAGAGCGCCGATGAGGCCGCAAAAGAGGCGTACGGCCTCGAGTTCGAACACGCCGTCTGCGCGGCCGGCGTCTCCCGGACCGAGGACAGCTTCGAGACGGCGATCGAGAACGGCGACTGATACGGTCTGCTGTAACTGCGTGACGATTCTCGGCATCCCGGAGCCGAAAGCCGTGAACGAGGTACAGCTGGCGGTACGGGAGCGCCAACCTACAAGCGGCTGGCAACCTCACCTCGAGGCATGCGCGTTGGGCTCGTCTCCGACATCCACGGCAACCGGGTCGCCCTCGAGGCCGTCCTCGAGGATATGCCGCCGATCGACGCGCTCGCCTGTGCGGGCGACGTGGTCGGCTACAACCCCTGGCCGGGCGACTGCATCGACGAACTCCGCGAGAGGGGGGTGCCGACGGTGCGGGGCAACCACGACGCCGCGGCGCTCGCGGAGACCGCGTTCGGGTTCAACGGGATGGCCCGCGCCGGGATCGAGTACACCCGCGAGCGGTTGACCGACGACCAGCGGGAGTGGCTGGCCTCGCTACCGCCCGAGGAGGTGCTGTTCGACGGGCGGCTGAAGCTGGTCCACGGCCACCCCGACGACCCGGACCGCTACACCTACCCGGAGGACTTCTCCCCGCGGCTGCTCGGCGAGGAGGACGTGCTCGTCCTCGGACACACCCACGTCCAGCACGTCGAGCGCTACGCGGAGGGAATCGTCGTCAACCCCGGTAGCGTGGGCCAGCCGCGGGATCGAGATCCGCGGGCGGCGTACGCGGTCGTCGATCTGGACGCGATGACCGCCGAGACGCATCGAGTGGCGTACGATATCGAGGCGGTGCAGGCGAAGATCGAGTCGGTCGGACTCCCCGATCGGCTCGGGACGCGGCTCTCGGCGGGCCAGTAACTACTCGCGGTAGAAGAGGTCCTCGACCGAGCAGTCGAAATACTCGGCGAGATCGAACGCGAGCTCGAGCGACGGATCGTAGCGGCCCGTCTCGAGTGAAGTAATCGTCTGGCGGGTGACGCCGACGGCTCTGGCGAGCTCCTCCTGAGTGAGGTCGTGTTTGGCCCGGTACACCTTGAGATCGTTTTTCATGTGTTACTCGAGGTAGCGGTAGTAGACGAAGTAGAGGGCGTAGAAGCCGAGTCCGCTGAAGATGTACAGCATGCTCGCACCTTCCTCCGGAAAGACACCGAACGTCGAATCGACGAGTATGATGGACATCAGCCACCAGAACGAGTTGATCCCGACCTTGCCGTACAGTTCGGCGGTTCGCTCGTCGTGGAGCGCCTTTCGCTCGCGGCTCGCGGCGATCAACCGGTAGCCGACAAAGCCGAGGATTCCCATCGGGACGAGCGCACCGAGGTAGCTGATCGGCGGGAGGTCGTAGTACTGAACCGTGCCGATGGAGACGGCAAGTGTCAGCACGGCCCCGACCAGCATGACGTAGCCGGCCCGTTTCTGCTGGAGGATGTTCGACGGGAGGTCGCTCATGCGATCATCCGCTGTTCGTTCGTCTCGCGGATTGCTCCGCGTTTGCTGTCCGGATGTGCGGACAGATTAGCAAGCATGCTTTGCATAATGGACAGTGTCCAATACACACAGATAACTCTTCCTTAATAGAAGGACTCGAGAACCGGCCCGACTCGGCCGGCGGGAGCGATCGCTCGAAGCTCGAGACTCGACAGCGGAAGGACGCCGAGAACTCGCTCGAGTCCGTTACGCCGTATCCGAATCGTAGACGAGTTCGAGCGAGAGTCGTGCGCCGCAGTCCATCGCGGTCTCGTCGACCTCGGTTTCGTCCTTCTGTTGGTCGAGGTAGCCGTTACAGCGGCCGTGTTCGACGACGTTCATCAGCGTCGCCGCCGAGCCGCACTCCGGGCAGTCGATGTAGTAGTTCCCCTCGTCGTTCTGGTGCCACGCGTCGGGTTCGAGTTCCATCCGCGCCGGGTCGCCATCGTCCGTCATGGTCTAACGGACGGCGCCGACGCTGGTAAGGACCCGCCCGGAGAGCGCAACCCGTCCGGCAGCGTTGTGAGCGAGCGACCGCGATCAGACGAACCGCTCGACCAGCGCCTCCCCGGCGTCGAGCAGTTCCTCGACGCGCCCCTGGTCGGTCGCCTCGGCGTACACCCGCATCTTCGGTTCGGTGCCGCTCGGCCGGACGAGCAGCCAGGAGCCGTCCTCGAGCAGCAGTTTGAACCCGTCGGCGGTGTTGACGTCCTCGACCGGCGTGTCGGCGACCGCCTCGGGAATCTCGGACTCGAGGTCGGCCAGCACGCGCGCCTTCTCGTGGTCGGGACAGGCGACGCTGCGCTTGTTCTGGGCGACGGTGCCGTGGGTCTCGAGCAGGCGGTCGACCCGATCATCGAGCGACTCCTCGACCTCCATCGCCGCGGCGAACAGCGCCAGGAGGACGCCGTCCTTCTCGCGGACGTGGCCGCGGACCGTGAAACCGCCCGACTCTTCGCCGCCGACCAGCGCGTCGTGGTCGGCCATCGCCTTCGCGATCCACTTGAAGCCGACGGGGACCTCGTGGACGGCCTCGCCGTGGGCGTCGGCGACCCGGTCCATCAGGTACGTCGTCGACACCGACCGCACGACGGAACCGCTCTCGGTCTCGAGCAGGTAGTCGTACAGCGCGGCGAAAAAGAGGTTCTCGTCGAGGTAGCCCCGCTCGGGCGTGACGACCGCGATCCGGTCGGCGTCGCCGTCGTTGGCGATCCCCAGGGTTGGGGCCGTTTCGGCATCGGTGACCGCCTCCACGAGCGTCTCGAGGTTTTCGGGGGCGGGTTCGGGTGCCGACCCGCCGAACTCGGGGTCGCGCTCGCAGCGCAGGCAGTCGACCGCGACGCCGATCTCCTCGAGCAGCGCGTCCGTCGTCCCCCGCCCGCTGCCGTGCATCGCGTCGTAGGCGACCGTAAGTCCCTCGAGATCGGTATCTGTGGCGTACGACTCGAGCAGATCCAGGCAGTGCTCGGCGTGTGGGGTGACGAAGTCGACCTCGCGAACCGTTCCGTGTTCGTTCTCGGGGAGCGCCTCGGGTTCGGCCAGACGGTCAGCGACGCCGTCCATCACCTCGGGCAGGGCGGGCGCGCCGTCCTCGGGGATGAACTTCACGCCGTTGTACTCCGGCGGGTTGTGCGAGGCCGTGACGACCATCGCGCCGGAGAGGCCGCGTTCGACGATCGCGTGGGCGTAGAGCGGCGTCGGCCGGTCCCGCGAGGAAAGCAGGACGTCGAAGCCGTTTGCACACAGCACGCGGCTGAGTTCTTCTGCGAAGCCGCGAGAGGTTTCGCGGGCGTCGTAGCCGACGGCGACCGGCGCCTCGAAGCCCTCGTCCCGGAGGTACGAGGCGACCGCCTGTCCGACGACGCGGACGCGGGGGGTCGTAAACTCCTCGAGTGTCGCCCGCCAGCCGTCGGTTCCGAACGAAATCGTCTCCATACCTCCCCCTCATTGCGGGGGGCGAAAAAAGCGACGCCCGCTGCGTGCGGTCGGGCGGTCGTCGGCCGGGTGAAACGTCCGTTTGAGTTACCCCGAACGTTATAGTATATTGCGACAGTTTCAAATCATGTCACGGAGGGTGATTCTCGTCGCGGTCGTCATCGTACTCGCAGTCACGGCCGGCTGTCTCGGCGGCGATTCGGGCGACGAGGGCTCGATCGAGGACCGGGGGAACGGTGCCGAGACGGCGGACAGTGAGGCTGGCGCCGACCGCGGCGAAGACGGGGCGGCGAGGGCGGCGGTCGACGTCGACGACCGCCAGTTGATCAGGACGGCGTCGCTTTCGGTGACCGTCGACTCGTTCGAAACTACCCGTGCGAACCTCACCGGAGCGGCGAACGCGGCCGGCGGCTACGTCAGCGACGCCGACGAACGGACCCACGAGCGGGGGAACGAAACGTGGCGAACCGGGACGGTGACGTTCCGCGTTCCCGCCGACGAGTTCGAGTCGTTTTACGCGACCGCCGAAGCCGAGGGGACGGTGACGAACGCCGAGACGGAAACCGAGGACGTTACCGACCAGCTGGTCGACCTCGAGGCGAGACTCGAGAACGCAGAGCAACAGCGCGAGCGACTCAGAGGGCTGTACGAGGACGCCGACGAGACCGAGGCGGTGCTGGCCGTCGAGGAACGGCTGAGCGAGGTCCAGGAGGAGATCGAACGGCTCGAGGCCGAGCGGGAGTCGCTCACCGATCGGGTGGCGTACTCGACGGTGACGGTGAGTCTGGAGGAGTCGCCGCCGCCGGCGACGAAATCGTCGGCGGCGAGCTGGTACGAGACGAGCGTCGTTTCGGCGTTTCTCGCCTCGATCGGCGGCGTCGTGACGCTCACGCGCGCGACCGTCGTCGCGGCGGCGTACGCGGCACCATACCTGCTGGCGCTCGGCGGGCCGGTCGCGCTGCTGTACGGCGCGAACCGGCGGTTCCGTCCCGGATCCCGGCTGACCGGAACGGCGGCGAACTCGGGGTCCGGCGACTCGACCGTGCCGGAGGATTCCGCCACGCTGAGCGACGCGAGTGTGCCGGACGAGAGCAACGGGCCGCTCGAGGCGAAACCCGGCGGCGAGGACGAAACCGAGTAGCCCCTCGAAATCCGAGACGGCCGGAGACGTCCGCGGGGACCGGGTGATGGCCCGGACCCGCCCGCGGGCTCGTCGGCTCAGAATCGATGCAGGGGGAATTCCGACGGCGTTTTACCACCTGCTCTGATAGTACGTGTAATGAGTGGCCCCCCCTTCGTGGTTGCCGTCTGCGGCAGTCTCCGCGACGAGAGCTACACGCGAACCGCACTCAAATACGTCCTCCGCGCCGCGGAGGAAGCCGGCGCCGAAACGGAGTTACTCGACCTCGGCGAGTACGATCTTCCCGTCTACGATCCGGACGTCGACGACCAGGGCGACGGCGAGGAGGTAATGGCGATCGCCCGCGAGGCCGACTCGATCGTTCTGGGGACGCCGGTGTACCACGGCTCGTACTCCGGCGCGCTGAAGAACTTCCACGACTACTGCGGCTGGGACGAGTACGAGGACACGACCGTCGGCCTGCTCGCGACCGCGGGCGGCGGCAGCTACGGCTCGACGCTCGATCACCTCCGGATCACGGTGCGGGGCGTTCACGGCTGGGTGCTTCCCCACCAGGTCGGCATCCGCAACGCCTCGAGCCGGTTCGAGGCCGATCCCGACGCCCCCGACGACCGCGCCTTCCTCGAGGAGAAACTCCAGGAGCGTGTCGAGAAACTCGGCCGTATGCTCGTCGAGTACGCCTACATAGATCCCGAGGTCACCTCGCCGCGGACGGCCGAGGCCGACGACTGACGGGACGGTTACTCGGAAAATCCACCGTACTTGAGAAACACGTACGACAGCCCTAGAACCGCGACCAGCGAGGCGACCGTCGCGACGATCAGCGTCGTCGCGGCGTCCGGGACGAGTACGGCTGGTCCGGCGCCGCCCCCCTCACCGTTCTCCCCGACGACGATCGAACCGACCATTCCCAGCCCGATGTGCGGCGTGCAGTGGTACTCGTACTCACCTTCGACATCGAATGTGTGTTCGTACTCGAAACCCGTGTTCTCGATCGGCTCGTGTCCTTCCCACTCAGCCTCCTCCGGTACGCTGTCGACGGAGATGTTGTGGTTGTCGGTCTCCCAGACCCAGTGGACGGTCGTGCCGGGAGTGATCGTGAGCGGGCTGTCCGTTCCGGGCTCGTAGGCGTAGTCGACGACTGCGACTTCGGCGACGTCACCGGTTTCGGTCTCGCCGTCTTCCGCTCCTTCGTCCTCGGTCTGTTCGCCGTTCGTCTCGTCTTCGGCACCCTCGTCCTCGGCCGGCTCTCCGTTCGGATCGTCCTCCTGTGCAGTCCCGCTCGAGGGGGCCACGAACGATCCGACGGCGAGCGCTGCACCGACGAGGAGCGGCCGTCGCGCCAGTCGGTTCTCGATCGATTCCTCGCGCTCGGCTTCGGAACCCGGTTCCGGGCTGTACGGTGACATGGGGCGAGAGTCCTACGACCTCGAGTGATAAAGAACGAACACGTGCCCGCAGGTCCCGTTACTGGGAATCGAACCCGATCAGTCGCTCCTTCTGGCGGCGCGTGAGTTGTTTGATCTCGTACTCCCGGGACATGGCCTTTGACCGGCACTCGTACCGTTCGTGGTGAACCACATCGACGGGCGTCCGTCCGCGGGTGTACTTCGCTCCCTCACCCCGGTCGTGTTCGGTGACGCGTCGCTCGAGGTCGGTCGTGTAGCCGGTGTACAGGGTTCCGTCGGCACACTCGAGAACGTAGACGATATGCCCAGCCATCGCCGGCTATAGGAGGGGTCGATCAAAAAGCGTCTCGTGACGTGGTGGGGGCGAGTGGGTTTTGGTGGCTTTCACGCGGTTCGTGAGCGTTCTCTGGCGACTTCTGCGATTCCCGCGTTTGCGGAACAGCTTATACAGGCGTGGATTTCGCCGTACTCGTCGGCGAACACTCGGGCGAACCGTTCGGAGACGTGCGCGCCGCAGTGGTTGCACTCGGGCATGGTCACGCCGGCGTCGGCCGGCAATCGATGCTACTCGGCCAGACGATAAATACCCTTTCCCAAACACGGTTAGGATTTTGGGTATGGGAACAATATTTTTCCCTATTCGGAGTCTCGAGGGGAGTCAACCGCAGTATCGATTGCGCGAGCGATCAACACCGCCTGTGCGCCGGCGACGAATCCGGCGTCGATGTTGACCACCGACAACACCGTACACGACTGCAACAATCCCGAGAGCGCCGCCTCTCCGTTACCACCGTATCCGTAGCCGCTCGAAACTGGAACACCGATGACGGGTGTGTCGACCAGGCCGGCGACCACGGTCGGAAGCGCTCCCTCGCGACCGGCGACGACGATCAACACGTCAGCATCGCGGAGTCGGTCGACCTGATCGAGGATCCGGTCCAGCGCGGCGACGCCGACGTCGTCGATGCGATCGACGGCAGCGCCCGCGTCCTCACAGACGACCTGCGCCTCGTCGGCAACCGGTCCGTCGACGGTTCCAGCCGTCACGAGCCCCACCGTCGCCGAGAGCGATGGGGTGTCGGACGCCGGCGTCCGCACGACGAGCGTCTCCCCCCGAACGTCGAGCGATGCGTCGGGAAACCGCTCGACGAGATCGTCCTCGAGCGCCTCGCGCTGGGCGTCGCTGACGCGAGTGAGGAGCGCCCGATCGGTCGCCTCGAGAGCGGCGCGTGCGAGTTCCGTCACCTCCGCCGGTGATTTCCCCTCCGCGAGGATCGCCTCCGGAATGCCCCGTCGTCGCTCCCTGGCGGCGTCGAACCGCCCGGCGTCGCCCGTTACGTACCCCGCGAGTTCGGCCTCTGCCTCCGTCGGCGAGAGGTCGCCCGCGGCGACGGCCTCGAGAATATCGCGCATGCGTACCGATCAGGTGGTCTACCTACTCGAATCCGTCGCTCCCCCGGGCAGCGCGTGCGAGCGTCATCGCGGCGGAGAGTCGGTCCGCGAGACGTGTCGGTAGTTCATACAACATATACTTTCCGGTGGTCGGTGCCGTCGAAACGTGCGTTTCGGACCCCAACGGGGCGGTATCACCGATTCTAAACGGAACACTTATATGAGGGAAGGGGGAACGGATACATCGTATGGCAGACCTTATCGTCAAAGCCGCCGTGAAGGAAGCACTCGATGACAAGAACGTGGCCTCGGACTTCTACGACGCACTCGACGAGGAAGTCTCCGAGCTGCTCCACGACGCTGCACGACGTGCAGAAGAGAACGACCGAAAGACCGTCCAGCCGCGCGACCTGTAAACCGGCCGATTCAACGACGTTTTTTTGCGACCACCACGCCAGCGGCTGTGCCGTGACGTAACCGAGTCTATCTCCCCGAGAGTGGCCACTGGTCGTCGCTCCGGGCGGCGAGTCCGTCCGCGGTTCCCTCGGCCAGACGATAACCGCCGTCGGCTCGCTCGACATCGCCGGTCGCAACGAGGTGCTCGAGGTGGGCGGACGCCTCGCCGGGGCCGTGGATGATGTGGATCTCCGAGAGTTCACCGAACAGGCGAGCGCTGACCGTCCAGGCGTCTGCCGGCTGCCCCTCCGAGAGCGCCGACAACACGCGGTAGGCGCGCTCTTCGTGGTGCTCGAGGATGAATCGCGCCCTGTCGGCCGGCTCGTCGATCGGATCGCGGTGACCCGGCCACGCCCGGTCGAACCCTCGATCGGCGAGGCGCTCGAGAGTGTTCACGTAGTCCGCGAGCGGCCGGTCGACGCGGACGTCCGCCCCGCCGACGTTCGGCGTGTACTTCGGCAGGAGAGCGTCGCCGGTGAGCACCTCGGTACCGTCCGCCGGCGCGGGGTCACCTCGCGGGACGAAACAGCACAGTCCCGCCGTGTGACCCGGCGCGTGAAGCACCTCGAGTTCCAGGTCGCCGAACTCGAGGCTGTCGTCGCCCTCGAAGGTGGTAACGTCGACGTCCTCGCCGTAGATCCCCGCCTCCTCGCCCGCGGCGAAAAAGGCGAGCAATTCCTCCCGCGCGTCGTCGGGCATCCCCCACGCCTCGAACAGCTCCCGCTGAGTGTCTTCCATCGCCGCCCAGGCCGCCTCGTCGCCCGCGATCAGCGGTGCGTCGGCCGCGTGAGCGTAGACGTCGGCCCCGCTTTCGGCCTGGATCTCGCCGGCCAGCCCCGTGTGGTCGGCGTGGTAGTGGGTGAGAACGATCGCGTCGAGGTCGGCGAATTCGGTGTCGTAGGCCGCCAGACCGGTCTCGAGTTGCTCGCGAGTCTCGTCGACGGCGACTCCGGTGTCGACCAGCACGGTTCGCTCGCCGTGGAACAGGTAGGCGTTGTTCTTCCCCTCGAAGACGGTGTTCCCGAGCGTGATCCGTTCCATCGGCTGGGGGTACACGGCGAGCGATTATCAGTCGTTGGAAACGTGACTCTCGGGAACCCGGGTCGGGATCTGTTTGCCGTCGACGGACGGCTCTCACCGGACGAGTTCACTCGCGGTTCTCGTGGTCCTCGTACAGTCGAACCATTCGTCCGAAGAAGAGGATCATCAGGACGAGTGAAAGCCCCGTTCCGATCGCCGTCCGGACAGGTCGACGCTCGACCGCAGCCCGAATCGTGTACAGGTAGACCGGAGCGCAGACCGCCGTGAATACCGTTTCCCTCGACGCCAACAGCCCCCGTTCCATCCACACCCGCTCACCCAGCACGGCGCGCGTCGCCCAGGCCTCGTCGTCGCGGGGCGGAGAAAACACGAGCGGGTTCGCGATGGCGAACGCAAGTGCTCCGGCTGCGAGCAGACGGTCCCGGCGGTACACCGCCAGGATCAACGCCGGGTAGGTCAATACGAGCGTCCAGACACTCCACGGGTTGGCGTGTCGCGACCAGAGGCGATGGTTTTCGAGGAGAGCTGTTCGTGAGTTCGACCCGGTCATGGCGGTACATCGCGCCGAGAGAATAAACGTCTCACTCACTGCGGGAGTCGCTGACCGGTTCCTCCCGGACGCACGGACAGATTCTCGGTCTACTCGAGCCCCGCCGCCCGCTGCGCTATGTACTCCTTGGTCCGCCCGAGAACCACGTACTCGGTCTCCTGAAGCTCCGCGACCGATCCGGAGCCGGTGACGAACATCGCGGTCCGTAACTCGAGTTCGAGCGTCTCGATCAGATCGACGACCGCATCAGTGCCCTGCCCCGCCGGTGCGAGGAACGGCTTGGCGAGCCCGCCGGCCCGCGCGCCCAGCGCGATCGCCTTTGCGATATCCAGGCCGGAGCGGACGCCGCCGCTGGCGATGACGCAGTCGTGGGCGCTCGCGGCCTCGAGCGTGCTCACCGCGGTGGGGACCCCCCAGGCACGAAACAGCTGGCCGATCCCCTCCTGACGGGTGGCGCCGACCGCAGCGGCCCGGTACGATTCGATCCCCGACCAGGTCGTTCCGCCCTGGCCGGCGGTGTCGATGGCGTCGACGCCCGCGTCGGCGAGCCGTTTCGCGGTCGATCTGGAGATGCCGTTGCCGGTCTCTTTGACGACGACCGGAACGGACAGATCGGACGCGACCGCCTCGATCTCGTCGAGACAGC
Organism: Natrononativus sp. DTA114; assembly: GCF_059736515.1. Taxonomy (NCBI): domain Archaea; kingdom Methanobacteriati; phylum Methanobacteriota; class Halobacteria; order Halobacteriales; family Natrialbaceae; genus Natrononativus; species Natrononativus sp. DTA114. The sequence continues at coordinate 114,898 of NZ_JCASSN010000002.1, forward strand.
CTCGCCCGTCGACGTCGCCCTCCGGCTGGACCGCCTCCTGGAGGAAGTTGAGGTGGATCGCCATCGCGTCCGCGTCGATCATCTCGACGGCTCGCTCGACGTCGGAAACGTCGTACTCGAGCAACTGCGCCGCGCCGACGTTGCCGTACAGCAGTGCATCGGGGGCGACCTCGCGGACGACGGTGTAGGACTCGAGCAGGTCCTCGTCGTCGAGTTCGAGCCCCGCGCGCTGGCTGCCGACGCCCATCGCGATCCCGGTCTCCTGGGCCGCCTCGGCCAGCGAGCGGTTGATCTTCGTCGTGTTTGGATGCCCGCCGGTCATGCTCTCGATGACGATTGGGGCCGAAAGCTCGCGGCCGAACAGCGTCGTCGAGGTGTCGATCTCGTCGCGGTGGAGTTCGGGAAGTGCCTCGTGGACGAGGTCGATATCGCCGAAGCCGGCGCCGGAGGTTTCGACGTCCTCTTCCTGGATGATGCGGATGTGGTCGTCCTTCCGATCGGATGTCTCGGGCATCGCTCTCGTACGGAGAGGTGGGAAGGGGGTATTGAAAAGGTGTCCATTCGAGGACCCGTCCCGCCCGACGATCGCGCCACGCGACACTCGAGGCCGTCGTCAGTGCTCGAGTACGTCGACCCCGTCGTCGGTTCCGACGTAGGTCGCGTCGGCCATTCCGACGAACAGCCCGTGCTCGAGGACGCCCGGCAGCGCCGACAGCCGATCCCCCAGCGCCGCGGGGTCCTCGATCGAGCCGAACGCACAGTCGAGCACCAGGTTGCCGTTGTCGGTGACGACCGGGCCGTCCTTCCGTTCTGCGTCGCGAAGCGTCGGCTCCCCGCCCAGTTCGCGGACCCGCTCCGCGACGACCGTGTGCGCCGCGGGGAGCACCTCGAGGGGCACCGCACCGTCGAGGGCCTCCACGAGCTTCGAGGGATCGGCGACGACGACGAACCGGTCGGCCGCCGCGTCGACCAGTTTCTCGCGGGCGTGGGCCGCCCCGCCGCCCTTGATCAGCGCGCCGTCGTGGGGACCGCCGTCGACGACCTGATCGGCCCCGTCGATCGCCAGATCCACACCCGAGACGGCGTCGAGGTCGGTGAGCGGGATGTCGGCCTCGAGCGCCAGCTGCCGGGACTGAAACGAGGTCGGAATCCCCCGGACCTCGAGACCGTCGGCGACCGCCTCGGCGATCGCCTCGATCGCATACGCCGTCGTCGAGCCGGTGCCGAGCCCGACGACCGACCCGTCCGTGACTTCCTCGGCCGCGCGCTCGCCCGCCCGCCGCTTCGCCGCCTCGGAGCCGCCCGCCGTTTTCATACCTCCACGAGCGGGCGGCTGGGTGAAAAGCGTTCACCTCGCCGGCCCCGAACTGCCCCCTTCGCCAAGGCTTTTCGCTCGCGGCCCCGAGGAAACGCGTATGGATTCGGGTTCTGCGGCGGACACGGCCCCTGGACAACGGCGGGAGCCGGCGCCGGCGGTCGTCCTGGACGACGTCCGCAAAACGTACCACGTCGGCGAGCCGGTCCACGCCCTGGACGGCGTGAGCCTGACGATCCCGCGGGGGTCGTACACCGCGATCATGGGGCCGAGCGGCTCCGGGAAGTCGACGCTGATGAACCTGATCGGCTGTCTCGACACGCCGACCGAGGGGTCGGTGACCGTCGGCGGCCAGCGGGTCGACGGGCTCACCGACCGCGAGCGGACCCGGCTTCGAGGGACCGAAGTCGGCTTCGTCTTCCAGACGTTCAACCTCATGCCCCGGCTCTCGGCCCTCGAGAACGTCGCCCTCCCGCAGCTCTTTCAGAGCGTGGATCGGGACGAGCGCCGCGACCGCGCCCGCGACCTCCTCGAGCGCGTCGGTCTTGGCGACCGGGCCGACCACCTGCCGAACGAGCTCTCGGGCGGCCAGCGCCAGCGGGTCGCCCTCGCGCGCGCGCTGGTGAACGATCCCGCCATCGTGCTGGCCGACGAGCCGACCGGCAACCTCGACAGCGAGACCGAAGCCGACGTGCTCGACCTCTTCGCCGAGTTCCACGGCGCGGGCACTACCATGATCGTCGTCACCCACGAGCGCCACGTCGCCGAGCGAGCCGAGCGGATCGTCCACCTGCTCGACGGTCGCCTCGAGCGAATCGAGGAGTTCGGCGAACCCGGTGAGCCGGCGCCCGAAACCGCCCCCGACGGGGAGAGCGCGGAGGCGAGCGACGAGTGAACCCGCTCGAGTCGCTGCGGCTCTCCTGGCGATCGATCCGGGGCCACCGGCTGCGCTCTGCACTGACGACGCTGGGCGTGATAATCGGCATCGCGGCCGTGATCACGTTCGTCACGCTAGGGGCGAGCCTGCAAGCGGGGCTGATCGGCGATATCAGCCCGGACGACCAGCGCAACCTCTACGGCTGGGCCGCCGACCCCGCCACCGAGGGCGGCCCGCTCGCGGGCGCCCAGCCGGTATTCAGCCAGGCCGATACGGACGCGATCGCGGACCTCGAGGAGGTCGACTCGGCCTACGGCTACGCCGCGGTCCAGGCTCAGTCGGTCGCCTACGACGGCGAGCGGGTGCCCCAGGGCGACGGGGTGATCGCGGCCGGGCCGTCCTACATCCGCGAGGGCGATCTACGCGAGGGCAAGCAGTTCGCGGCCGGCGAGCGCGAGGCGGTGCTCAACCCCGCGGCTGCCGCCCAGTTCGAGACGAACGTCAGCGTCGGCGACGAAGTGGCGATCACGACCATCGGCGGCCAGGAGATGACGGCGACGGTCGTCGGAATCACGGACACTTCGGAAGGCCTGAGCCCCTTCGAGGGGTTCGAGGCGTCTCCCCGGATCTACCTCCCGACCGATCCCTACTACGTCGAGGGAGCGGCTGGCATCGGGTTCGACGGGGGCGGTGAAGAGGGCGACGGTGAGAGCGACGCCGGCGGGGCGAACCCGCGGTTCGTCGCCATCGTCGTCGAGGCCCCCTCGCCCGATCAGGCGGCCGTCGACGACGCCCGGGAGGCCGCCATCGCCTACCTCGAGAGCGACGAGAGCGACGCCGGGGAGTTCCTCGGCGACGACCTCGCGGTCACCATGCAGACGAGCACGGAACTGCTTCAGCAGCTCCAGGACATCCTCGATCTGCTCCAGAACTTCATCGTCGGCATCGCCGCCATCTCGCTGCTCGTGGGGTCGATCGGCATCGCGAACATCATGCTCGTCTCGGTAACTGAACGGACCCGCGAGATCGGGATCATGAAAGCCGTCGGCGCGCAGAACCGGGACGTCCTCGGGCTCTTTCTCGCCGAGGCGGTGATCCTGGGCGTCGTCGGCGCGGTGCTCGGCACCGCCCTCGGATTGTTCGCGGGCTATCTCGGCGCGTGGTACATCGACCTCCCGCTGGTCTATCCCCTCGAATACGTCGCCCTCGCGATCGCCGTCGGCGTCGTCGTCGGCATCGCCTCGGGACTGTACCCCGCCTGGCGGGCGGCCCGGACCGATCCGATCGACGCGCTCAGATACGAGTGATCAGCGGTCGACACGGTCGTCGGAGTCGACGTCCAGCCGGTCGGCCTCCCTCGAGTCGCGGGCCGTGTCCCTGGACGCGTCCGCCGCGTGCGGGTCGGCTCCCCGCGTCGGCCGCTGTCGGGCGGCTCGCGATCGGTCCGATCGTTCGCTAGGGGAAAACCCGATCGTCTCGCGGGTCTTGCGGCGGTGGTCCGGATAGTCACGAGCGAAGTACGCGCCCAGATACCCCCCGAGCGCCCCCAGCCCGACGGTGTACAGAAAGAGCGCCGTTGCGGCAAACCCGAAGAACAGCAAGAGGGCAACGAACCCCCCGGCCGGTAGACCGCCGACGCCGAATCCGAAGCCGAAGAAGGCGAGAAACACGAACCCGATGGCCGCGATCGGCAGGAACGTGATCGCACCCGACAGCCCCCCGGCGAGCAGCCCGTCTCGCCCGTCTGGACCCTCGAGAAAGCCGCTCACTGCGCCGCCGAGCAGCGTCGAGAACGGGAGAAACGAGAGGACGATCGCGACGAGCGCACCGATGATCGCGTGAACCGCGGTTCGGCTGGATGTCATAGTCCGAGCTACGGACGCGAGTAGCAAAAAGTGGGCGGCTACGGGGAGGGCGTGTCCTCCGGGCTACGGGCGTCGGAGGCGGGTTCGGAGGCGGCCGACTCGAGATCGGTATCGGCCGACTCGAGGGGCGACCCGTTTACCTCGTCTGCGAGCAGATCCACGGCCTCGACGAAAACGGCGACGATGAGCGGGCCCACGACGATGCCGATCGCCCCCAGCGTGAAGAGCCCGCCGGTGAAGCCGACGAAGTAGAGGCTCCCTGGCAGTCCCGCGGATCGATGGGCGAGGCGCGGTCGGACGGACACGTCGGGCAGCCACGCGACCAGCGCGACGCCGAGGCCCCCGACGAGGAGCGCGGCGATCGCGTCGCCCATCGCCAGCTCGTAGAGCGCGACCGGAACGACCAGCAGACTGGGGCCGATGATCGGTACGAACTGGAGGATCGCGGCGATGATCGCCATCGTGAAGGCCGCATCGTAGCCGAGCGCCCAGAACAGCGGATAGCCGATCACCAGCGTCGCCACGGAGGTCGCGACCTGTAGCACGTAGATGGCGTACAGCGTCTCCCGGGCGCGCGTCGCGAGCGCGTGGACGATATCCCGGTATTCGCGAGGGACGGGCGCGATGGCCGCCCGTGCGGCCGCCCCACCCTTGAGCAACAGCGCGAACAGCAGGATCACGAACAGCGCGAACTTGATCGCGAGTACCGGCATCGACGCGGCGAGCGAGAACGCGAGCCCCCGGAGGTAGTCGATCGCGACCGTCTGTACCTCGCCCGCCTCGAGAACGTACGTCGTTTCGAGGACCGTCACCGTAAGCTCCGCGGGCAGCCCCGCGACGAGGGTAATCAGGTCGTCGACTCGAAAGTACAGCGTGAGCACGATCGGCGAGAAGACGGCGACGACGCCGACGAAGCCGACGAGCGTTGCCGCGATGGCGGCCGTCCACTCCGTCAGGCCGCGCCTGATCAGCCAGCGATGAACCGGAACGAGGACGTAGGCGACCGTGAGCGCGAAGAGGATGGTGCCGAGCACCTCGAGCAGGATCGCGCCGGTGACGACGCCGAGGGCGGCGACGACGGCCGCGAGCACGTATCGACGTTGCCGCGAGTCATCCAATGAGTCTGTTCCGGAGGTCACAGCAGTGGGTCACGCGCAACCGGCAAAACCTTTCGCGTTACAGGAACGTGATCACGGCGCTTAAGACCACCCGGTATCAAAACCGCGTAATGAACCGACGAACGTTCCTGCGAGCCGCCGGCGGTGTGAGCGCGATCGGCCTCGCAGGCTGTGTCACTCGTGAGAGCGACGACGAGGAGCCCGAACCCGAAGAGGGCGACGAGGGAGAGCTTCGCGTCGCCACTTACAGTTCCTTCGTCGACGGCGAAGATCCGGCCGGCGAGTGGATCAAGGAGGCCTTCGAGGAGGAGTACCCCGACGCGGATCTCACCTGGACTGTCCCCGAAGAGCGGGTGAATCACTACATCCAGCAGGAAGAACAGGACGTCACGATCGAGGCCGACGTTTACGTCGGTCTGAACGTCGACGACCTCGCACGCATCGACGACCAGCTCGGCGACGGCGCGCTGTTCGAGCGACTCGAGCGCGACCGCCTCGAGCACGCCGACCGGGTCCGGGAGGGCCTCGATATGGGCGACCCCAGCGACCGGGTGCTCCCCTACGACACCGGCTACATCAGCCTGGTGTACGACGAGAACGAGGTCGACACCCCGGAGACGTTCGAGGATCTGACCGACTCCGATTACGAGGGGACGCTGCTGGCCCAGAGCGCCCAGACCTCCGACCCGGGCCAGGCGTTCCTGCTGTGGACGATCAGCGAGTTCGGCGAGGACGACTATCTCGGCTACTGGAGCGACCTCGTCGGAAACGACGTTCGCATCCTGGGCGACTGGTCGAGTTCCTACGAAGCCTACACCAACGAGGAACGCCCCATCGTAGTATCGTACTCGACCGATCAGGTGTTCGCGAGCGCCGAGGGTGCCGACATGAGTCGCCACCAGGTCGCGTTCCTGAACGACCAGGGGTACGCGAACCCCGAGGGGATGGCGGTCTTCGAGGACACCACCCGTCCGGATCTGGCCTACGCGTTCGTCGACTTCATGCTCTCCGAGGAGGCCCAGGCCGAAATCGCGGTCCGGAACGTCCAGTTCCCCGCCGTTTCCGACGAGTACGTCGACCTCCCCGAGGACTTCGACCAGTACGCCCACGAACCCGAGGAGGCGGTGACGATGGGCTACGACGACCTTCGCGGAAATCTCGAGGAGTGGGTCGACGACTGGGCTCGAGAGGTCATCGAACAGTAAGCCGAGACGGCGCTACCGGCGCAGTTTCTCGCGATACACACTGGGTTCGGGAGAAACCACGGTACGCCATGGAACGGTCGGAAATCGCGGATTACCGGCGAAAGAGGACGCCGATGCGAATACGAATTGCGAACGTTTCAGCGTGGAAATAGCCGCACGAATCGAGGTGAATCGATGGTTAAATTGTGATGTCAATGTTAGGGAAAATAAAACTATGATGGCATCCAGCCTCCCTTTCCGGGAGGTACTATGCAGGAACTCGATCACAACCGACGAACGGCCCTCAAGGTACTCGCCCTTCTCGGTGTCGGCGCGACCGGTACCGGCGTCGCAGCGGCCGACGAACACGACGGGGACGAACACGACGGGGACGATCACGAAAAGGACGATCACGACGACCGCCAACCCGACTCCTCCGGTCTCTATCTCGCCCATCTCGACCCCCAGGAAGGCGTCGAAACCAACGCGCGGGGAGTGGCGGCCGTCCAGGAGCGTCAGGGTGGACTGAAGTTCGTCGTCGGCGTCTCGAACCTCGAGAATACGATCATGGGGCACATCCACGAGGACGAGGTTCTCGGACCGATCGCAGTCTGGCTGTACGACTTCTCGACGCAGGCCGAACGGCTCGAGGAGGGGTCGTTCACCGGCATCCTGGACGCCGGAACGATTACCGACGAGGCCATCGCAGCGGGACGCGTGCCGGAGGCCGAGTCGGAGACCGTCGGCGAACTGCTCGGGAAGATCGAAGCCGGCGAAGCGTACGTGAATATCCATACGGAAGCGTATCCGAGCGGCGAAATCGCCGGGCTTCTCGCCCCGTTCGACCCGTCGGGAGTGATGCAGCCCACCGACCCCGACGACGAACCGGAGGACGAGCCCGATGAGACGACTGACGAGACCGAACCCGATGAACCGGTCGACGATTCCGACGAAACGGACGACACCGATTACTGACGGTGTCACGACCAGCACTCCGTGACATCACGGATGGCACCCGGCTCTAAGGCCGGGAGATCGACAGTCCGTACCGAACACGTTGGGTAACGCGGTGACCGTCAACCGGCGGGTGTCGGCGGGCTCTCGAGGTCGGCGCGACGCGTCGACCGGCGAAGCGGTCGCCGGTCGCCGGCGGCTCAGTCGAGCCGACCCCGAAACCGCTCGAGGCCGAACTCGAGCATGTCCGGACTCACCGGCTGGAACTCGTCGTCGGCCGGGAGATACTCCCGTACCGAATCCCAGCTATCCCGGGCGTAGCGCTCGTCGAGGAGCACTCGAACGCCGACGTCCTCGGGACTCCGGATCACCCGACCGATCGCCTGGCGCGCTTTCCGGACTGCCGGAACCGTGAGCGCGTAGGCGAAGCCGTCACCGAACTCGTCGTCGTAGGCTCGCCGAACCGCTTTCGTCCGGGGGCTCGAGGTGTTGACGATCGGCACCCCGCAGATCACCGCCGCCGCGAGCCGGTCGCCGCTGTAGTCGACGCCCTCGGTGAGCGTTCCCCGGAGGCTGGTGACGAGCACCTTTCCCTCGCCCGCGAAGAACTCGTCCTTGAGGGATTCGGTCGCCTCGTCGCCGCTCGAGGCGTCGAGGAGGATCGGTTTCTCGAGGCAGTCCTCGAGGACGCCCGCGGCCCACTCGGCCTCGCCGTAACTCGGCATCCCGACGAGGACGTTGCCGGGAACGCGGCCGACTTTCGCGAGCGCGTCGGCGTAGGTGGTTCGGGTCGGGTTCTCCTCGTGCGGTGGCCCTCGATTTCCGTATGTGAACTTCGGGAGCGCAACCGCGAAGCTCTCCCGATTTTCCTCCGGGAAGTGCAGCCCGTACTGGCGTTCGGCGACGGGGCGGCCGTCCTCGAGTTCGAGGTACCGGAGCCCCGTCACCTCCGTGAAGGCGTCCATGGGCTCGAGGGTCGCGCTCATCAGGACGCCGCCGCCGAATTCGGAGAGTCGGGCGCCGATGGCGTCGCTCGGCACGCAGTTGTACAGCGCGAGCCGGGCGGTGTAGGCCCGCCGCCAGGTGTCGGCGGGTTCGGTCTCGTCCCAGGTGCGCTCGAGTTCGATCTCGCGGAAGTAGTCGGTGTGGCCCTGTCGGTACCACTCTCCCAGCAGACGGCCCACGGCGGGGGCGGCGCGGCTCTTCTCCTCGTCCTCGGCCTCGTTCAGAATCCGTTCGACGACCGCGCCGACGGTTTCGGCACGGACCCAGACGGCGTCGTTGTAGCCCGCGCGGGCGGCCCACTCGCTAATCTCGTCTTCCGCCGGTTCGGCCGGGTCTCGCAGCGGGATCTCCGCGTCCTCGAGGCTCGTCAGATCCGCCTCCCAGTTCGGAAACTCCTCGTCGAGGTGGGCGCGAACCCGCCGATCGAGTTCCCCGCGCAGGTCCTGGAGGAACTCGAGGGTTCGCCGGAGTTCCTCGATCGAGACGTCGGTGTCGTTCAGTTCCGCGCGCACGAGGTCGGCGTCGGCGGTTTTCGACCCGCCCTGGGTTCGGCTCCCCCGCCGATCGTCTCGGATCGGCTGGAGCACCCGCGAGAGCTCGGTTTCGGCGTCCCGGAGGGTGGTGTCGGCCACGCCGTCGCTGACCAGGTCGCGCACTCGCGGCTCGAGCATGTGGGCCTCGTCGCAGACGACGAACGTCGACTCGTCGAGCAGCGCACCCGTAAATGCCGCCGTCGTTGTCGGGTCGAACGCGTGGTAGTAATTCCCGATGACGACCTCGACCGATCCCAGGAGGGCGCCCATCACGGAGTGTGGGCAGGTGCCGTGTCGAACCGAGTTGGCGACGAGAGCCTCGGGGGTGATCAGCCCCGCTTCGGTGAAGTCGAACGGCACCGCCTCGGAGGCGTGGCCCTCCTCGTCTTCGGGGAGATCCTCGAGGTACTGGGCGTAGAACGGACAGTACTCGACCTCGCTGCCGACCGGGCCGCCCTCGCTGTACTCCGGGAGGTCGGGCGGGTAGGGGGTGGGTTCGCCCGCGGTCTCGAGATAGCGCCCTGCCGTCGCTCGACTTCCGCTGTCGGCGAGGCCGATCTGCTGGCTGCGCGCCTGGCCGGCGAGCGACCCGGCGGTCGTCGAGCCGCCCTCCCCCGTCAGGTCGCGGGTGCGCTCGCGCAGGGTCTCACACCGGTCGTAGACGTTCCCGTCGTCGATCCCGCCCGCGTTTTCGCGGTTGTACGGACAGATGTCGGCCTTCCCGACGAGCGTGAGCCCCGAGACAGGGTTCCAGTCGGCGGGGAGATTCTCGTTGATCGTCTCGAGGTCCGTTTCGAACTGGCGCAGTTGCTGTTTGACGCTCGTGAGCACGAACACGCGCTCGAAGTCGGTGTCGGGGTCCCGAACGAGGTCGATGCCCGCGGTGAGGGCGATCATCGTTTTCCCCGTCCCACAGGCGCCCTCGATCACGGTGTAGCCGCCCTCGCGTGCGGTGTCGACGGCGGTCTCGATGCCGTCGACCTGCTCGTCGTAGGGCGTTTCGTGGCCGAACACCGCTCGCCAGTCGCTCATCTTCTCCGTACTCATCGTCGGTCGTCCATAGGGGTGTCGGACCGAACTGGCGGCGGGATCCGATATAAACTCTCGGCTCAAGGCGGGTCGGGTCCGAAGCACTGATGGCCGCGGGCGCAACCGATTTGACCCCGCCGCGAGAGGTGCCACCCATGCGCGTATTCATCTCCGCCGACATGGAAGGTGTCTGGGGCGTCGCGACCGACGAGGACGTGACGAAGGAAGAACCCGAGTACGAGGCCGCCACCGAACGGATGGCCGACGACGTCAACGCGGCGATCGACGGCGCCCTCGAGGCCGGCGCCGAGGAGATTCTGGTCAACGATTCGCACTCGACGATGCGCAATCTCGAGCCCGGCGCCCTCCGCGAGGAGGCGCGGCTGATCCGCGGCAACGCCAAACCCCGGTCGATGGTGCAGGGGCTCGAGGCGGCCCACGACGTCGCCTTCTTCGTCGGCTACCACGCGATGGCCGGCACCGCCGATGCCGTCCTCAACCACAGCTACTACTCGAGCGATCTCCACTCGCTGTCGGTCGACGGCCGCGAGGTGGGCGAACTCGGCTGCAACGCCGGGGTGGCGCGCGCGCTCGGCGTTCCCGTGGGGCTCGTCACCGGCGACGACAAGACCGCTCGCGAGGCAGAAGACGAACTCGAAGACATCGAGACCGCCGTCGTCAAAGAGGGGGTGAGTCGGTTCTCGGCGAACTTCCGGCCGAAGGAAACCGCTCGAGCGGCGATCCGCGAGGGCGCCGCGACGGCCGTCGAGACCGCCCGCGACGGCGGCTTTTCCCAGGCCGGCGCGCCGACGCCCCGGATCGAGATGGAGTGGGCGACGACGAACCTCGCGCGGGCGGCGACTCGCGTCGAGGGCGTCGACCGCGTCGACGGCCGAAGGGTGCGGATCGAAGGCGACGAGTATCCGGCAGCCTACGAGACGGTGATCGCGACGATCAGAGCCGCCGCGGCCGGTCGTTCGACGTACTTCGGATAGAACCACAACTCACTCGAGCCCCCGCCGTCTACGGCGGGTATGACCGACGACGCGGCGTTCGACCCGGAGCGCTGGCGCGGGGAACTCGAGGAGAAACGAACCGAGAAGAACGACTTCTTCGCCGAGCACCCCCAGTCCCCGATCCCGCCGGACGAACGAGACGACTTCGACGGCCTCGAATTCTTCGACCCCGATTCCCAGTATCGAGTGGGCGCGACCGTTTCGCTGACCGACGATCCGGCGGCCGACCCCGTCTACATGGAGACCACTACGGGCGGAGAGGTACGCTATCTCCGGACCGTGACCCTCGAGTTCGATCTCGAGCGCGAGGATCCTGGCCTCGCGGACGGAACGTTCGAACTGGCGGGCTACGAACAGGAGGGGAGCGCGGCGGGGACGCTGTTCGTCCCCTTCCGGGACAAGACGACCGGCCAGCAGACCTACGAGGGCGGCCGGTACATGGAGCTCTCCGCCGACGACGACCTCGGTGACGGCGACGAGATTATCGTGGACTTCAACCTCGCGTACACCCCCTTCTGTGCGTTCAGCGAGACGTTCGAGTGCCCGCTCCCGCCGGAGGAAAACTGGCTCGAGGTGGCGATTCCCGCCGGAGAGAAGTTCGAGTAGGCGCCGCCCCGAGAGCAGGGAAAAGACGACTCGAGTCGAAATCAGGGGGCGACGCCGACCGTCAGCAGGGTCCCGTACTCGCGGTAGCGCTCGACCATCTCCTCGCGGGTGTCCCAGTCGTCGGTGGGAAACGCCGCTTCGGCCGGAATCACGATCTCCCGGTCCGGGACGTTGTCCTGTTCGGCGACGTGGAGTCCCGCCTCGCGGAACGCCTCGCGGTACTCCTCGCGGTCCCAGCGGGTCATCTCGACGGAGATGTTCTCCTGCCACCCGTGGGAGTGGACGTTTTCTTCGTAGTAGTTCACGGCGCAGTAGAAGGTGCCGCCCGGCCGGAGGATACGAGCGATCTCCTCGAGCGTTCCACGGGGATCAGCGGCGTAATAAAAGGCCTCCATCGTCCAGACGTGGTCGATCGAGTCGTCGGCGAACGGCAGCGCGTCGAAGTCCCCGACCACGTAGCTGACCTGCGGATCGTCCGTGTAACTCGCGGCGTTGCGCGCCATCTCCGGCGCGCCGTCAAGGCCGTAGATCCGTCCCGCGTTCTTCGTGTCTCGCAACGCGCGCCCGGCGTAGCCGCTTCCGCAGCCGAGGTCGAGCACCGTCTCGCCTGCCTCGACGGGCATCCGCGCGAGCGCGTGTTTCGCCGTGTGCCAGTGTCGTTCTTCCATCCCTCTGTCCCGGCCGTCGGCGGCCCAGGCGTCGAATTCCTCGCGAACGCTCATAGACGGGGTGTCGGCCGCCCGCAACAAAACGCGTTCGCATCCGCCTCGAGGGGTACGCCGACGCGAACCGATACGTTCTTTAGGCCGGCCTAAAAAGGTGCGAACCGAGGAGTTTAGGCCGACCGAAATCCGTGGGCATCGGGTTTCGTCCCATAGCGAGCTCCTGCTGGCCGACTCCTTCAGCGGTTCTTCCTCTTCGAATCGGAAGCTATTAATGTTTTAGGTCGGCCTAAAACAAGTATGGCTCAGAACGACAACGGACGAAACGCAACGACGATCGACCGCCGGCGGTTCCTCGCCGGGTCGACGCTGGCGATCGGCGGCGTCGCGGGACTGGCGGGCTGTCTCGGCGACGACGAGAACGGAGACGATGCGGGAAGCGGGAACGGCGACGACCACGACGATCACGACGATCACGACGACGACGACGACGACGACGGCAACGGTGACGACGCCGCCGCCGCCGTCGCCGAGGCCGAACCGCTGGGGGAGCCAGTCGACTCGAGTGGAGTCTCCTGGGACGACCTGGGCGACCTCGAGGGCGAGCTCACGATCTACTCCGGGCGCACCCGCGACCAGATCGACCTCGTGTTCGAAGAACTCGAAAACGAGTACGACGGACTGACCATCAACCGCGACTACGACGACAACGACGTTCAGGTCAACCAGTTGGTCCAGGAAGGCGACGCCACGCCGGCCGACGTGTTCTACTCCCAGGACCCGGGTGCACTGGGTGCGGTTCACGACGAGGGACTCGTCCAGCAGCTTCCGGAAGACGTCGTCGAGACCGTCCCGGAGAGCTACCGCGAACCTGACGGACACTGGACTGGGGTCAGCGGCCGCGTCCGCTCGGTCAATTACAACAGCGACCGGCTGGACGAAACGCCGTTCGATAGCTGGGACGAGCTGCCGACGGACATCTTCGAGTACGCGACCGACGACCGGTTCAAGGGAATTATCTCGACGCGGCCGAACTCCGGAACCTTCCGTGGATTCATTCAGGCGATGGTCGACCTCGAGGGCGAAGACGCGACGAGACAGTGGGTCAGCGACTTCATGGATCAGGATCCACAGCTGTTCTCGAGCGGAAGCACCCACGCCGAAGCCATCAACCGCGGCGGCGACGACGATCCGATCATCGGCCTCGGCAACAGCTACTACGCCGCCCGACTCGTCAACGAAGATCCTGACGCACCGATTCGCGTGACCTTCACCGAAGACGATGCCGGCTGTCTGTTCAGCGTTGCGGGTATCGCCGTGACGAACGACGTCGAGGACCCCGAACTCGTCGCCGAATTCGCTCGTCACCTCGTCGCCGTCGAAGGACAGGAGTTCATGATGGACGACAACGGCGAGTTCCCCGTCGTCGAAGGCGTCGATTACGTCGGTCCGCTTCCGAACCCGGACGAACTCAACTCGCCGGCGTACGACCTCAGCGAGTTCGACATGGAGCTGCAGGAAGCTAACGAGCTCCTGGAAGACGAAGGCATGATGCCGCTCTAATTCCGGTCGACGGACGGTCCACGGTAAACCGTCTTCAGCCACCGACACCTGAATCCGACGAGGTCGGATTCCTCTTGCACCGTTCGTTCTCGCCTTTCAACACTCACACGAGGTGTCCGTTTCAATTGTAAACCCGCACGCACTCCGCTTCTCGACTGGAAACCGTGCCCCGATCAGTCGGCGATTACACCGACGTTCGATCGACGAAGTCGATTTCGCTGCCGAGCCGTCGAGTCCTCGCTACCGACCGGAGCCCCCGGCTCGAGAAACTAATCACGAGGTTCAAGAGAATCGAGGGCAGACCGATTCGTAGGAGAACCGATTCCGTCGGCCACACGCATACACGATGAAATCACTCAAAAACGCCGTCGACATCACACAGCACGTCGAAGCGGTCACGGAGCGCCTCGAGCGCGTCGATCCCTGGATGGTCGCCCTGGCTGCGACGAGCGCTCTCGTCGCGTTTCTCGTCATTTCACCGATGTTCTGGCTGGTCTGGCAGGCGTCGACGGTCGAGCTGTCTCGTACGTTCGATCTCATCGTCTCCTCACAGACCGCACGCATCACGGTGAACAGTCTCGGATTAATGCTGTTCGTAACGGCGTTTTCGATCGTGCTCGGCGTCCCCCTTGCCGTTTTAACGACCCGAACAGATCTCCCGTATCCGCGGTTCTGGACGGTCGTGGCCGCGCTCCCGCTCGTGATTCCGAGCTATATCGGCGCGATCGCGTTTACTGGCATGTTCGGTTCGGGTGGTGAAATCGACTCGCTGTTCGGGGTGTCGATCCCGCGTGTGGACGGCCTGTCCGGCGCGACGTTCATTATTACACTGTACACCTTCCCGTACGTTTTCCTGACGACCCGGGCGGCGCTGTTGTCGATGGACAGTTCGCTCGCCGACGCCGCACGGACGCTCAACGCCGGTCCGTTCGAAGCGTTCCGGCGCGTCACGCTTCCACAGATCAGGCCGGGGATCGCAGCCGGCGCGTTGCTCGCCGGCCTCTACGCGATTTCCGACTTCGGAACGCCGGCGTTCATGCAGGCGAGCGTTTTCACGAGCAGGATCTACTGGGAGTTCAGCAGTTTCAACGTCGAGTACGCCGCGTTGCTCGCGCTGCAACTGATCGCAATCGTCGCCGTCGTCCTCGTTATCGAGGCCGGGATTGGCCGCGACGAGGACGCGAGCGGCGGCGTGGGCGCGAGGTCGGGGACCACGATCCGACTCGGCCGCTGGAAGTGGGCGGCGATGGGATTCATCTCGACGATCGGGGTTCTCACACTCGTCGTTCCAGTTGCGATTTTCACGAACTGGTTGTTCCGAAGCGAGGGTGATCCGATCCCGTCGCTCGAGTTCGAGTGGGCGTTCGCGCTCAATTCGGTCCAACTCGCCGCCCTCGCCGCGCTGGTCGCGTGTGCGTTCGCCCTGCCGGTCGCGTACTACTCCGGGCAGACGAACTCGCTGGTCTCGCGGATTCTCGAGCGGGCGACCTACATCGGCTTTGCCGTCCCGGGAATCGTCATCGGCCTCGCGCTGGTGTTTCTCGGCACGCGAACCCTGCCCTCGCTGTACCGGAACGGGGTCTGGCTGCTCGTGTTCGCCTACGTCGTCCGGTTTCTCCCCCAGGCGGTGGGGACGGTTCGATCGTCGGTGCTGCAGGTCGACGACCGAACCCTCGAGGCCGCCCGCACGCTCAACGCCGGTCGGCTGGAGACGTTCCGTCGGATCACCCTCCCACTGATCATGCCGGGCGTCGTCGCCGGCGGCGTGCTCGTCTTCCTGACGACGATGAAGGAATTACCGGTGACGCTGATGCTCCAACCGGTCGGAATGGATACGCTGGTGTCGATCATCTGGGACGCACAGGACGCTCTCGCCTACCGCTATGCGGCGATTCCCGCGCTCCTGCTCGTACTCATCTCGGGACTCTCGATGCTCATCTTACTCCGACAGGAGCGCGGCAACCTCGACTGACCGTGGCGACCGCCCGACGGGACGACTGCACACACCCGCACTCTTAAGTCCATTCCGCAAGTTGTTCACGCCAGCATGGAGTATTCACTCGAAATCGACGGAACGCCGGAGACAGTACCAGGGGGGACCAGCGTTCTACTGCTACATCCGAGCACGGGCGAAACGGACCGCATCGATACCGACTTTCTGAAGACCGATACCGACTCCTTCCTCGTCGTCTCTACCCGAACCACTGCCCGCGAAGTGCGCCAGAAACTCGAGTACTACGACGTCGACGAATCCCGCGCGGAGATCCTCGACACGCTCAGCATCGAACGCGGCTACTCTCGACGCTCGAGTGCGAACGTCCACTACGTCTCCGCTCCCGACAATCTGGACGCCATCGTCGACCACGTCGAGGGCTTCCTCGAGACCCACGACGGCAAGCTCCGGGTGAGCTTCGACTCGATCACCGAACTCGCCTACTACGCCGGCGAGGAGCCCACGCTCGAGGCGACGAAGCGCATTCTCCAGTTGATCGACGACCACGACGCGGTCGGCCTCTTCCACCTCTCCGAGGAAGTTCACGACGACGACGTCGTCGACGACTTCCGCGCGCTGTTCGACGGCGTGATCGACCTCGACGAGGACGACAGCATCGACGTCGAGTTCTGACTCGCGTGTCCGAGTACCCGTGACCAAAACGTACGATAAACTGGTGCGCGACCGCATTCCCGAGATAATCCGCGAGAACGACGAACGGCCGACCACCCGCGTCGCGACCGGCGAGGAGTACGACCGGCGTCTCGCCGACAAGCTCTGCGAGGAGGCCCGGGAGTTCCGCGAGAGCGGCGACGCCGAGGAGCTGGCAGACGTCCTCGAAGTCGTCGCGGCGATCCGCGACAACGAGGCGATCTCGAAGGAAAAACTGGCGACGATCCGGCGGGAGAAACGGGCGGATCGGGGCGGTTTTTCCGACGGAATCGTCCTCGAGGCGGTCGAGCCGACGGAGTCGAAATCGGAGCAGTAACCCGCGAACCGACGAGAGCGAACCGCGGCCGTGCCACCGTCAGTCGGCCAGCGATCCGAGTCAATCGGCCAGCGACCCGAGTCAATCGGCCAGCGACCCGAGTCAATCGGCCAGCGACCCGAGTCAATCGGCCAGCGACCCGAGTCAGTCGGCCAGCGCCTCGAACGTCTTCTCCGCCCACCGGATCGCGTAGGCGGGGCCGTGATCCAGATAGGCCTCCGTTTCGAGTGCAGCGAACGGCGCCGGCAGTTCGAGCCCGTGTTTGATCGCGCTGCAGGCGAGTTCCGTCGCGTCCGCGAAGTCCGTCTCCCCGCGGGCGACCGCGGCCGGCAGGTCCGACACTCGTCCTTCGAGCCGCGAGCCGGCGTCCTGCCAGGCCTCGGCGAGTTCGGGGTGGTCCCCCTGCCACGTCGCGAAGACCTCGCGGGTCTGCAACCCGACCCAGCCGTCGTACAAAGCGGCGGCGACCTGGTAGGTCGCGTTCGGGTCCAGTGGGATCGCCTCGTCGAGGGCGCGGTACTCCCCTTCGAAAAACCCGAGGAAGTGTTCGGGCACCTCGAGACCGACCTCGACGAGCGCCTCCGCGAGCAGGAAATCGATGAACGCCTCGGGCGAGCCCTGAACTCGCGGTTTGACCAGCAAGACCGGTGGCTCGGTCTGTCGCGTCCAGACGACGCTGCCGTCGCCCGGCATTCCGATCGTGAAATCGCCGCTCGCGTACCGGGCGAGCAGCCGTGGGGCGTCCTCGGGGAGCCAGGCGGTCGGATAGCTCGCCGGCTCGAGGGCGTCAACGGCCAGTCCTAGCTCTTCAGCCTGGGCTGGCGGGAGCGTCTCGAAATCCCGTTTCGTGTCGAAGACGAGCGTTTCCGGTGCGTACGCCGACCGAACGTCCTCGACGGCGCTCGAGAGGGGTCGCCGCTCGAACATCAGACGAAGAGGGTCTGGAAGACGAGCAGGATCGACAGCAGCGTCGACGCGCCGACGGTCGCGAGAACGACCTTGGTTGCAGTGCTCATACTCCGTGGCAGTCGGCGGGGTCGCTTAAATCCATCCTTCCGTCCCCCGATCCGTACACTCGTTCGGACATGCCGATGCTCATCTCCCGACGGCATCGGCTTATCGGCTGCTCGCTTTCGGTGAGGACCGTTCGGCTTCGGTTCCGAATCACAACTCGAGAACAGCCCACGGAGACGGACAGATGAGAGGGGGACGCCGTAGCGGCGCCTTCGTCTCGAATGGAACCCACTGTTCCAGTAGAAACGAAAGAGCCGAAGCGGGTCCGAGTGTGCCGATCGGCGGTTCGTTGCAGTGGAATCGAAGGGGTTCCGCCAGTCGACGGAGCGGCCGTCTACCCGGCGGTCACTCGTCGCCGTCTCGCCAGGAGTCGGGAACGTCGATGATATATCGGCCGTCCTCCTGGAGCGAGACGATGTACTCCTCGCGGTCGTAGAGTTCCATCAGATTGAGCTCGTACTGTCCGGGGCTGACGATCTTGATGCTCTCGAACTGATCGTTAAGTTCCTCGCGCAGGTCCTCGAGCGACTGCTCCTCTCCGCTCGGTTCGCTAACGACCCGGCCGTGCTCGGGGGGGGTGGCGCGCTCCTCCGCCGACGCCGAAAGCTCCTCGGGGGAGACGACCTCGCTTCTGGCGTCCGCTTGCGCCGAGTTCTCACCCTCGTCGCTCCCGGTTTCGCCGGCACTGCTATCGGGTTGCGAGTCCGTTTCAGAGACTGGCTGCGAGTCCGTTTCAGAGATTGGATTCGAGTCCGTTTCGGGGGCCGGCGACGGTGCCGTCGACGACCCCGACCGTCGCTGGCTCGCCGATGATTCCGCCGTTTCGGCGGATCGCGGAGACGACGAACGGTCTTCCGGCGGCCGTGCGGTGTCCGGCCATTCGGCGAACTCCGTCGACGGCTCGTCGGCGTCGTCCGACCACGATCTGTCCGTTCCCGGCGTCCCGTCGGAAACCCACCCACGAACGGCGTCCGCCGCGCGCGCGGTGACACCCTCCGACTGCTGGTCGGCCGCTGAACCCTCGTCGGCGCTACCGCTCGAGCGACCGTCGCTGTTGGCATCGCTCGAGCGGCCGCCCTCATCGACGCTCGGACTGTCGGCGTCGGCGCTTCCCGAATCGGCTCGAGGTTCAGCGGCGCCGTCCACGGCACTCGCAGGTGCGAACTGAAACTTGTTGCCGCCACAGTCCGGGCACCCCGACAGCATCTCCTTGGAGCCGTCGGGAAACGTGCGGCCGCAGTTCGTACACTGGTGGGGCATTAGTTGCGGGATACGAGCGCACTGATGAGCGTTTCGTCCTTGTGGAGCGTCTCGATCTGGTTGGCCGGTCCAATCACGGTGAGTTTGTTCGACGATTCGTCGGTGCCCATGATACGTCCGAGCAACGAAGAGTCCCGTGTACCCGATTTCGGGTAGGTTTCGATTTCGATCCCGTTGAACTCGTCGGGGCTGATCTCGGCCATCGTCACCTCGATGAGTTTGCTCTCCTCGTCCGGCGAGAGCCCTTCCTCGAGAATGACGATGTTGCCGTCGTGGACGCCGTCGAGGATCATCCGGATCTTCTCCATACTCGTCAGTCCGTCCATCCGTTCGCCGCTGATCAGATCGATCTGAACGCCGTCACCGCCCGTCCCGTCGTCTGCGTTTCGTGCTTCTGGCATTGGGCTCACCCGAAGTACTCCGCGATGTTGTCGTACACTTCGTCCATGTTCTCTCCTTCCTTTGCCGACAGCGGAATCGTCTCGTGTTGTGGGAAGGCATCCTCGATGCGCTTGATGCTCGACGCCTCGAGGTCGATTTTGTTCGCGAAGATGAGAACCGGGAGATCGCGCGATTCGATGATCCCGATCAGCATCGTGTTAACCTGCGTGATCGGGTCCTCCGCGCTGTCGAGCACGTAGATGACGCCGTCGACGTCCTCGCGGAGCCAGTGCATCGCTTCTGCCACGCCCTCGGTCGCTTCCCGAGAGCGGCGGATCGCGTCGTCCTTTTCCATCTCGTCGGTGAACTCCTCGTAGTCGACTTTCGTCGTTACCCCGGGGGTGTCGACGATGTCGATCGTCACCGACTTGCCGTTTCGTTCGATCTCGACGTTCTCCTTGCGGCGGGCACGCCGTGTTTCGTGTGGAACGTGACTTTCGGTCCCGATAGCGTCGCCGGTCCAGTCACGAGCGATTCGGTTCGCGAGCGTCGTTTTTCCTGCGTTCGGCGGGCCGTAGATTCCGATCCGCTTCGGTTCCTGTTCGGAAAACAGGCGATCCGTCGCCCGAGAAATGCTGTCTTTGAGTCCTGTAAACAATCCCATCCTTGAGATCCTCCATGCACCAGCGGGTGCGTCTGCGCGTACTACTGAACCGAACTCACTTAAGCCTACGTCAGACGTATTGACTAACCAACAACAAATACATACCACTGTCACTGGATACCATGGGTACTGTACCGCCTAAAACGGGATACGGAACGAAGCGCTGAGCGAGGTGAATAAGGTGGGTGAAACGGATAAAAGCGGGTGAGACCGAGTATTATACGAGTGGGAAAGCGGGGTGAACGGGACGAGGTGGGACTGTGGGGTTGGAGCGAACCTTCCGGGTAGAGTCGTCCTGGGCAGAGACGTCCTGGGTAGAGTCGTTCTCGAAACCGTGTACGAACCCCCGAAAACTCTCCAATCTGCGAAAACCCTCAATCTACGGAATTCCATAACCTTCGAAACCTCGCTCAAGCCGGAATGGATCTCGAGATGAAAAGGAGGGATGACGGATGGAGTGGTTTATTAGTGACACTATCTGGTGAAGCGAGACATATAACACGAAAGATGATTGCGACAGCGGTGGGAAAAGCGTGGCCACTAGTGGATAGTTCGTGTGGATTGGTAGCATAGTTCACCCCAGAGAGCCACCCCCACCCCTTCGTTTCGACTGGAGACGCTGCGAGTGTCCTATTGGATATTGAGACTGATGGCAACGAGAACGGTCGATCGTGGACCGAAACCGCTCAGCTTCGACTCGAGAAGCCATCTCGAGGTCGATTCGGGATGAAACAGACGGTCTAGTAACTCAGACGGATAATAGAGACGATTCTAGTACAGTCTAGCAATACAAACGCATTTCTCTAGTAACACCGCTGTTTTGCTAGTGCTACGGACCATGTTTAATCCCTCTTGTAATAAAACCTCTCATGGCAATAGGCTCTCTCACCCCTCCCCCTCTTCGTTGGTTGTTCCACCTGAAACAAAGGGGTGGGGGGTTATCCAACCATGTTACTCCTTCACCCACATCTTCCGATAATCCTTGAGCCGAACGCGTACTATCACTCAGATAGCAGTTTCCCACAGTCGATATCAGGCTTCTCGATCGCACCAGAAACCGAGGGTTTGAATCGATAACTGATACCAGGTCGGTGCAAGACGGCCCGCTGTGAGATGTGCTCGTCTGGATCGAGATCTACACTCTCGTTCCAGGATTACACTCTCATTTCAGGAAGGTGTCGGACGGAGACGGACCAGTTTCCCGATCGCCGCGACCCGTTCGAACAGCGTCTCTCCATTCACGCCGCAGTTCGAGTGTGGTGTCCGAAGCAGTCAGGGTGTCTTACCCGGGACGGTCAGCGTGTTCTCAGTGGGCGACCGTCCAGATCGATTCCGAGCCTCGCTCGAGCCGATTCCGAGCCCACAGCGAGGTGATGGATAGTTCGAGATCCACAATGAAGGGAAGAATTTATTATCTAGGTACCCCTCTGGTTCGTTTGCATCAACTGGACCCGACGATAAACTCACTACACCCACTATCACCGTCACTCAGGCGTGTACGCCGTGATATCACTGCTGTCGGGCTAGTTTCCACACGAAACGAGGGGGTATGCGTTTCACCGATGTCTGACGATACATTCGAGTCGGGTCAAAACCCCGATTCCGGAACCGCACGCAGGTTCGCGACGGAACTCGGAGAGAGTGATCTTT
This sequence comes from Natrononativus sp. DTA114, assembly GCF_059736515.1. NCBI lineage: Archaea > Methanobacteriati > Methanobacteriota > Halobacteria > Halobacteriales > Natrialbaceae > Natrononativus > Natrononativus sp. DTA114. The sequence goes on from NZ_JCASSN010000002.1 coordinate 136,575, forward strand.
CCGACGAGGAGCCGAACCAGGGGCTGTTCGACGATCTGCTCAGCGGCGAACCGATTTTCGAAAACAAAGAGGTGTTGCGGCCGTCGTACACGCCGCACGAACTCCCACATCGGAGCGACCAGATCAACAAGATGGCGACGATTCTGGTCGCGGCTCTCCGCGGCGAGACGCCGTCGAACATCCTGATTTACGGGAAGACCGGTACCGGGAAGACTGCGAGTGCCAAGTTCGTCAGCAAGGAACTCGAGAGCACCTCCCAGAAGTACAGCGTCCCGTGTGACGTCGAGTACATCAACTGCGAGGTGACCGACACCCAGTATCGCGTACTGGCACAGCTCGCCAACAAGTTCATCGAGGAGAACGATGCGATGATCGACGACCGTATCGCCTCTCTCGAGTCGCTGCTCGACCAGCTGGACGGCGAGGATGGCGACGCAGTCACGGACTCTCCAGTTGAAACGGAGGGGTCTTCCGCCGACGACCGGCCGGCTCGGTCTTCGAACGAACGGACGGAGCCGGCTCCGGAGACATCGGCGTCGACGGCCGACCCGACTGATCCGCTCGCGGAAACCCCGTTTTCGTCGGCCGCCGAGATCGAATCACAGATCGAGTCGCTCGAGGAAGACCGCGAGAGCTTCGAGGAGGTGCCGATGACCGGGTGGCCAACCGATCGGGTGTACAGCGTCTTCTTCGAGGCCGTCGACTACTCCGAGCGGGTCGTGGTGATCATGCTCGACGAGATCGACAAACTGGTCGAGAAAAGCGGCGACGACACCCTGTACAACCTCTCGCGGATGAACTCCGAACTCGAGAACTCGCGGGTGTCGATCATCGGTATCTCGAACGACCTCAAGTTCACTGACTTTCTCGATCCGCGCGTGAAGTCGAGCCTGGGCGAAGAGGAGATCGTCTTCCCGCCGTACGACGCGAATCAGTTGCGAGACATCCTTCAGCACCGTTCCGAGGTGGCGTTCAAGGAGGGCGCGCTCTCGGACGACGTGATCCCGCTCTGTGCGGCGTTTGCCGCCCAGGAGCACGGGGACGCGCGGCGTGCGCTCGACCTCCTCCGGACCGCGGGCGAACTCGCTGAACGCAGCCAGTCGGAGACGATCGTCGAAGATCACGTCCGGCAGGCCCAGGACAAGATCGAACTCGACCGCGTCGTCGAGGTCGTCCGCACACTCCCCACCCAGAGCAAACTCGTCCTCTTTTCGATCATCCTCCTCGAGAAAAACGGCGTTCACAGCATCAACACGGGCGAAGTGTTCAACATCTACAAGCGCCTCTGCGAGGAGATCGATGCCGACGTGCTCACCCAACGCCGGGTGACCGACCTCATCAGCGAACTCGACATGCTCGGCATCGTCAACGCGGTCGTCGTCTCGAAGGGCCGCTACGGCCGGACCAAGGAGATCAGCCTCTCGGTGCCGATCGAGGAGACGGAGGTCGTGCTCCTCTCGGACTCCCGGCTGTCGGATATCGACGACGTGCAGCCGTTCGTCCAGGCCCGCTTCGAAAACTGACTGTTTTCACCTCAAACCGAGTCGTTCGGCCCGCTCGTTCCGCTGAGCCGAGTCGCTCGAGTCGAAACGTTCCCCTTCCTCGAGTCAATCCACTCACCAGTGTCCGGAACGACGGCCGCCGACGACGGCGACGGCGCTCGCGAGTCCGACGAGGCCGACCGGGGCGCTCGCCGGTCCGACGGCGGTTCCGTCCGGGAGCGTGGGTGACTGGATCAGCATGCCGCCGAGGATCTCGTCGAACGTGAGCCTGACGTAGCCGAGCCACGGCACGCGGAGCATTCCCTTGCCGCTGATCCACTCGGGTTTGACGACGTCCGTCGGCGCTCCCTCGGAGAACTGGTCCTGATCGTAGCCAGCGTTGTTGTCACCTTTCGTGATGAAGCCGTCGTGTCGAGCGGGACAGGTCTGGATCTGATCACAGCTCTCTGCGTTCACGTACTCGGGGTTGGCCATCTCGACCCAGTCGTCACCCTCCTCGACCCAGAAGTGGGCTCTGTGGATGATCGGCGTCTGAAACTCGTTGCCGTTCGGCGCGAAGATGATCACGTCGCCGTGTTTTCCGAACTTGTCGTAGCCGTTTTGCTCGCCGGCCTCGAGCGTGACCACGCCGGTGCCGTCGACCGGGTCGTCGCCGACGAATCGCTCGTCGTCCGTAATAAAGATCAGATCACCCCGTTCCATGTTCGGCTCCATACTCCCGCTCTCGACGGCGACCAGCGGCGGCCAGATCCCGCTAACAGCGAAGAGTAGCAGCCCGATAAGGGCGACAACGGCGACGCTGCTCAACACGTCGCGGACGGCCGCGACGGTGCCGTCGTCGGTGCCCAGAAACCAGCGAACGACTCCGTCGTCCTCGATCGTAACGCGGTCGTCACCTCTCGCATCCGCGGCCGGCGCCGGCGGTGGCTCCGCTCCCGACCCCTCACCGTCTTGGTCGGCCCCGCTCTCGGTGCCCGCTGTGCGATCGTCCGGCGTGGCCGCGGTCGACTCGACCGGCGTCTCTTCGGACGCTTCGGAGGAGGTTTCCGCTGGATCTGGGGACGAAAACGCGTCCTCGGAGCCCTGCTCGTGTCGATCGTCGCTGCCAGAAGTGTCGTCGGGACCGGGGCCGCTCATTGCTCTCCGTTTTGCCGGGACCGGCAATCAAGGTTCTGTTCCACACGGTGGTCGTCGGTTGCCGCCAGTCGCCATCCTTTTCTCGTCGCTCTCGAATACGAGAGGTGTGCCACTCGAGGGGCCCGCGCGGATCGTCAGCGAACTCACGAGCCGCGGCTACAACGTCGAACGCGAGGCCGTAACGCTCATCGCGTCGGCGGATGATCCGGCCGGCACGCTCGAGCGCGTCGTCGAATCGACGTCGCCGGACGCGATTGTCGTCCGCACCGAGCACGTCCGCAGCGTACTCGCCGGCGGTGACTCCCCGTCCGGGGCCGACACCGGTGGCTCGAACCGCACCGATGGCGACCGCTCGTCCGACTCTCTCGACGAACCGAACCCCCCCGTTTCAACTGGAACTCGGCCCCCCAATTCGACAGAGGGCGACGAAGGATCTCCAGTCGAAACGAAGGGGTCTTCGTCGGAGTTCGAACGCGCGGCCGACCCCGCCCTGCGATCGCTCGAGGTCGCGAACGACATGACCGGCGAGAGCACGGGAACGGGGGAGTACAAGGACTTCGTCACGGTGTTTCGCGACCGCCTCGAGCGCCTCGGCTCGAAGCTCCGCGGGCGGGTGAACCACCGGCCCGCGACGGCGATTCAGAGCATGCCCGGCGGGAGCGAGGCGGGAATGGTCGGGCTGGTCAACGACGTCCGTTCGACGGCCAGCGGCCACTGGCTGGTCGAACTCGAGGACGCCACCGGCACCTTCCCGTGGCTGGTGATGAAGGATCGGGAGTACGCGGACCTCGTCGGCGAACTGCTCTGTGACGAGGTGCTGGCGATGGAGGGAACCCTTTCCGACGACGCGGGGATCGCGTTCGTCGACTCGATGTACTTCCCTGACGTTCCTCGGACCCACGAGCCGTCGACGGCGGACCGCCACGTTCAGGCGGCGCTCATCAGCGACGTCCACGTCGGTAGCCAGGAGTTCATGCGCGACGCCTGGAACGCGTTCACCGACTGGCTCCACACCGACACTGCGCAACACGTCGAGTACCTGCTTATTGCAGGGGACATGGTCGAGGGCGTCGGTGTCTACCCCAACCAGGACGAGGAGTTAGACGTCGTCGATATCTACGAGCAGTACGAGGTGTTCAACGAGTACCTGAAACAGGTGCCCGGCGACATGGAGATCGTGATGATCCCCGGCAACCACGACGCGGTCCGACTCGCGGAACCGCAGCCGGGATTCGACGAGGAACTTCGATCGATCATGTCCGCTCACGACTCCCGAATCGTGAGCAACCCGTCGACGGTGACGATCGAGGGTGTCTCGGTGCTCATGTACCACGGCGTCTCCCTGGACGAGGTGATCGCCGAACTCCCCGAGGAGAAAGCGAGCTACGACGACCCACACAAGGCGATGTATCACCTCCTGAAGAAGCGCCACGTCGCCCCGCAGTTCGGCGGCCACACTCGACTTGCGCCGGAGGAGCGAGATTACCTCGTCATCGAGGACGTACCAGACATCTTTCACACCGGCCACGTCCACAAACTCGGCTTCGGCAAGTACCACAACGTGCTCGCGATCAACTCCGGCTGCTGGCAGGCTCAGACGGACTTCCAGAAGAGCGTCAACATCGACCCGGACTCGGGATACGCACCGATCGTCGATCTGGACACGCTCGATGTGACCGTCCAGAAGTTCAGCTGAGCGCGCTCGAGCGCCCTCCGCGCTATGGCTCGAGGCGAAACCGAGCCGTCTGCGTGCCGTCGAAGCGGGGTCCGGAGCCTTTTTCGCTGAACCCGAGGTCTCGGGCTGCGCTTTCGATGGTCGGCTCGTTCGGCGGTACCAGCACCTCGACGGCCATCGATTCGCGTTCGGCGAACCTGACAGGTTCGCCGAGCAGCCGCCGACAGGCGTCGGGCGTGCCGCCGATCTGTGTCACGTGGACGGTGTTGGTGCGTGCATCGAAGCTGACGAACCCGAGGAGATCGTCCGGGTCGGAGCCACCGTACTGGGAGTCAGCGTCGCTGTCGCTCGAGAGGTCCGCGTTCGGGTCGTTCGTTCCGTCCTCGGCGACTCGCACGGTGCGGTCGTGGACCAGATTTCGCATCACGTCGGTCGGCGAGTCCGCGATCGATGCGAGCGCGTCGGCGTCGGCCTCGAGTGCGTCCCGTACGTTCATCAATGCGTGGTAATGCCTTGCACGAACATAAATCCCGCCCGAACGTATAAGTAATGGTAATCCGGCGCCGGCGGCCGAGAGGTTCGAGTCGAACCGGGTAAAAATCCGGCGGAGGGACACAGTTATCTGCTCGCTCTGGTAACGAACCCACAGATGAACCACGCTACCCGTAGCCGACGCGTCCTCGGGGTGAGCCGATGCGCGTCGTAGCCAAGTTCGGCGGGACGAGCCTCGGCAGCGGCGACCGGATCAACCGAGCGGCGGACTCGATCGCGGCTGCGGTCGAGGATGGCCACGAGATCGCCGTCGTCGCCAGCGCGATGGGCTCGACCACCGACGACTTGCTCGAGGAGATCACCTTCGAGGCCGACGAGGAAGACCGCGCCCAGATCGTCAGCATGGGCGAGCGAACCAGCGTCCGGATGCTCAAGGCCGCCCTCTCAGCGAGAGGAGTCGACGCCCGCTTTCTCGAGCCCGGAACGGAGGGCTGGCCGGTCGTCACCGACGAGTACGGCGAGGTCGACGCCGAAGAGACGCGACGCCGCGCCCTCGAGGTCGCCGACAGCCTCGATGAGGCGGTGCCCGTTATTACAGGCTTTCTCGCGGAGGGGCCCGAGGGCTCGGTGACGACGCTGGGCCGGGGTGGCTCCGATACGACTGCGGTGATGCTCGGCAAGTACATGACCGCCGACGAGGTCGTCATCGTCACCGATGTCGAGGGTGTGATGACTGGCGACCCCCACGTCGTCGAAGGTGCGCGTAACGTCGGCGAAATTTCGGTCGACGAACTGCGCAACCTCTCGTTTCGGGGAGCCGAAGTCGTCGCCCCCTCGGCGCTGTCGTACAAGGACGGCGGCCTCGACGTCCGCGTCGTCCACTACCAGCACGGAGACCTGCTCACCGGCGGGACGAGCATCGAGGGCCAGTTCGATAACCTGGTCGACATGCGCGAGCGCTCGCTGGCCTGCCTCACCGTTGCAGGCCGAGCGATCCGGAACAAACCGGGAGTCTTCCAGTCGCTGTCGGCCGCCCTCGGCGAGAGCGACATCAACATCGACTCCGTCGCCAGTGGCCTCGACTCCGTGACGTTCTACGTTGACGCCGACGAGGCCGAGCGCGCCGAGAACATCCTCCACCGGGAGGTTATCGCGCGCGAGGAGCTCTCGAGTGTCACCGTCGACGCCCCCCTCGCCGTCATCCGCGTCACCGGCGGCGAACTCCCGAACCAGCCGGGAATCATCAGCACGATCGTCAACCCACTTACCGAAGCCCGAATCAACGTCCACGACCTGATCACGAGCGCAACCAGCGTTGCGATTTTCGTCGATTGGGCCGACCGAGAGCGGACCCTCGAGTTGGCACAGGACCTGTTCTGAACCCGTCGAAAACCCGGTATCGGTAACCGTCTCCTGTACGGGGACGCCTTTCGCGGCCACCGAAAATGGCGTATCCAAGCCGAAGCCCTTTCAACCAATTCGTTGTCGTCGGTAGCATGCTCGAGTTAGCAATCGTGTTCTTCGTGATCGCGATCATCGCAGGTGCACTCGGCGCGACGGGCGTCGCAGGCGTCACGATGACCATCGCCAAGTGGCTGGTCCTGATCTTCCTGGTGCTCGCGGTCGTGTCGCTGCTGCTGTGACCGCACCGCGGTAGGGCCGAACCGCTTTCGACCACCCTCGCCTCCTTGCGAGGGTCGCCGCCCCCTCGCGGGGGAACACTTTTCGATGTACTCACGAGACTCGAGAGCGATCGCTCCGGTCATCGAGAAAACCGGACCGCAGAACTCGAGCCGCCTCCTATCGCCGGTCGCCGACGGCGCGTTTCGCACGGTCGCGGAACGTCGGCTCGGGTTCGGGCTCGCCGCCGAACCGGCGTTTCGCGCGCGTCTTGAGCCCGGCCTTTTCGGATTCGGTGTCCTGGATCATCCAGTCGGGGAGGCGTTCGTTGAGCTCCCGCCGTTTCTCCGCTTTCATCGAGCTGTACTGCCGGAGGGCGAGACCGACGCCGAGAAACAGGCCGGCGTCGAGCAGTTCCCGTCGGAACCGCATCCGGTCGTTCCGGACCGCGATCGCCTTGAGCAGCGAGAGCACGCCGATCGCCAGATACAGTGTCGAACTCTTCGCTGGGTCGCCGCTGAGCATCCGTCGTAGGGCCATGCGGCCCGACTACCACGTTCCCGGTGATAAAGCTGATCCGCGCCGGCTGCGGGAGTCCGCTTCAGTCCTCGAGGTGTCGGATCCCGCGATTCCGACGGTCGTCGATCGGTTCGATCGAAAACTCGAGGGACTCGTAAAACGGCCGCACGCGGTCGTCGAAGGTGGCGGTGAGTCGGCGGTGTCGGTCCAGCGCGGCGTCGACGAGGGCGGTTCCGATACCTCGATCCCGTCGCCGTTTACGGACCGCGAGGGCGGCGATGTGGTCGTCCTCCGGGCGGGGCTCGAGAACGATCGTGCCGAGGATTCGCTCGCTCGGGGCGGAGCCGCCCGCTCCCGGCTGGTCGCTCGCGGCGAGTCGTTCGACTGCGACGAGGACGTCGCCCGCGTCGATCCGGGTTTCGACGTCCCCGGGCTCGAGCATCGCCGCGTCGAGAATGCGACGGATCTCGAGGGTATCGGTGGCGGTGGCTTCGCGAACGTACATGCGAGTCAGAGAGTATCGAGTTCGGCCAGCAACTCGTCGATCTCCGGGCGGTCCCACGTCGAGCGACCGCGATGGGCGTAAGCGACGGTAACACCCCCCGGCGCCCGGAGATCGAGCAACAGCGCCGCCGGCATTCGCCCGAGCAGGTCCGAGAGCCGACCCAGCGGACCGAGCCGGACGGGCTGATCGAAGGTGTCTCCGGCGACCGTCTCGGGATCGGCACACAGCGGAAACGGCAGATCATAGGACGCCTGCCATGTTTCGACGGTGTCCCGGGACTCGGGAACGACCGAGACGACCTCTGCTCGTCGGTCGCGGAACTCGTCGTATCGGTCGGCGATCGCCCGCACCTGCCGGCGGCAGTTTCCGCAGTGGTGATCGCGCTGGAGGAAGAGCGCGACGGCGTCGTAGGCGGGGTTGCTCCCCTCGCCGGTCGTCGGATCGGCTGGCTCGACCGGCGCGCCGAGTTCGGACAGCCGCAGGGGGTCCGGTCCCGGCCCGACGTTGGGGAGTGTGAAGTCGAGATCGCTCGAGGCCATACCCCCCGTTCGACGGGCTTACTCAAAACTATCGGCCTTTCAGGGTCGTGGTTGCCGATCCAGCCGGTGGCTTTGAGGCCGAATCGGCCCGCGTCGTACCGGAGAGCAGGGCCGCAAACCCAGCCCCTTTCCCCTCGCCGCGCTATTGACTATCCGAACGCCACACGAAGCGCTCGTTGTGACGAGTAATCCGCTTTCGTACCGACCTCACCGTCTCTGAGTCGAACGACCGGTCGATCTCACCCGATGATATTCAATGACTGATCCCGAGTCAGGCACCGTCACCCGCTTCCTCGAGGAACTCGACACCACCGTCTTCGGCGTCGGGTTCGCGATCACCGCCGCGGCCGTGATCGCGTTCGCGCTCGCCCCGGAAACGGCGCCGGTGTACCTCGAGGCCGTAAATGAGTTCGTCTGGACCGCCTTCGGCTGGTGGTACCTGATCGTGATGTTCTTTCTCGTCGCCTTCGTGATCTTCCTGATCTTCGGCCCCTGGGGGAACATCAAACTCGGCGAGGAAAACGAGGATCCCGCGTTCTCGTTTCTCGCCTACTTCGCGATGCTGTACTCGGCGGGGATCGCCGCCGGCATCGTCTTCTGGGGGCCCGCCGAGGCGGTGATGCACTACGACGCCGTCTCGCCGTTCGTCGGCGCGGAGTCCCAGTCGTCGTCGGCCGCGGTCGGCGCGATCCAGTACACCTTCTTCCACTGGGGGCTGTCGGCCTGGACCGCCTACGTCGTCGTCGCCCTGCCGATCGCCTACTGCGCCTACCGCTACGACGCGCCGCTGCGGATCTCGACGGTGCTCGCCCCCTGGGTCGGTCTCGATAACCTCGAGAGTCCGCTCGCCAAACTCGTCGATATTCTCGCGGTGTTCGCCACCATCGGCGGCGTCGCCACTACCCTCGGCCTCGTCGGGAGTCAGTTCCTGGTTGGTCTCGAGTGGACGTTAGGCGTTTCCGTGGGAGACCTCGGAACGATCGCCGTCATCACCGGGCTGACCGTCGCCTTCACGATTTCGGTCGCCCTCGGCGTCGAGAGGGGTATCAGGCGGATCTCCTACGTCAACCTCGGTCTGTTCGGCGTGCTCACCGCCGTCACTTTCCTGGTCGGGCCGACGAACTACATCACGGCGATCGGCACCGAGGCGCTCGGCGGCTACATCAGCGAGTTCGTCACGATGAGTTTCTACACCGGTACGGCGGCGACGGGCAACGGCGGGGTCGCCGAGTGGATCGGCGACTGGACCATCTTCTACTGGGCCTGGTGGTTCTCCTGGACGCCGTTCGTCGCGCTGTTCATCGCCCGCATCTCGCGCGGACGGACCGTTCGCCAGGTCGCCACCACGGGCGTGCTCGCCTCGACGGGGATCACGATCCCGTGGTTCGCGACGATGGGCGGAACGGCGATTTACGTCCAGGACTCGGGCGAGGGCGACATCCTCGCAGCGATCGGCGAGTTCAACGAGGCGGGGGCGGGCTACCCCCTGTTCGAAGCGCTCCCGCTGGGCGGCCTCCTCACCGCGCTGTTTCTCACCCTCGTCGTGCTGTTTCTCGTCACCTCGGCGGACTCTTCGACGCTCGCGCTGGGGATGCTCACCACCGGCGGCGCCGAACGCCCCTCGACGGTCAACCGCGTCATCTGGGCGTTTCTCATCGGCGGACTGGCCTCGCTGTTGATGGTCACCGGCGGGGTCGACGCCCTCCAGGCGGCCGCCATCATTACCGGCGGTCCGTTCTCGGTGATCGCCCTGCTGGCGGTGGCCTCGATGATCGTCGCCTTCGGCACCCAGCGCTCGCTGTTCCTGCGGGAAGAAGACGAGGTGTCGGTGCCGGGCTCGAGCGAGGTCGTCACCGAAGACGACGACGACTGATCCCGGACACGCTCAGCCGCCCTTGATGAGTCGGAGAACGGTGATTTCCTCGGCGGAAACCGGCTGATCCTCGGGAACGGGGCGGCCGTCGACCAGGACGCTCACCTCGTGGGGGCTCAGGTCGACCGCCCCGAGCAGGTCGGCGTAGCTCGGCTCGGCGGCCGGGAGCGACTCGAGGTCGACCTCGTGAACCCCTTCCCCCTTCACGTCGACGGTTACGCGCATATCCGGCCTCCGTAGCGAGGGGCCTTGAGCGCGTCGCTCGAGACCGCTATCCCATCGTCGGCTCCTCGGGACCGGCCGCCGGCGACTCGCGGACCCGACGACGGTGGCCGTAGAGCGCCATCGAGAGCGCCCCCAGACCGAGCAGGAAGATCAGGAAGTTCAGAAACCCGCCGAGGTAGGGGATCTGTGCCAGAATCGCCCCGCCGACCAGCCCGACGACGAGCGCGAGCCAGCGGTTGTCGACGTCGGCGTAGGAAAGCGCCCACGCGGCCACGGCGAAGCGGCCGTAGACGATCCCGATCCAGACGAACAGCGCGAACGCGAGCGCCCCCACGAGGGTGATCGGGATGCCGATCACGGTGATCGCGATAGCGACCAGCAGGATGGGGATTCCGACGAGCACCAGCAGACCGACGAGCCCCGAACGGACGGGATCGGTCGCCACCCGGTCTGCGACCCGCGCGGAGAACGACGGGAACAGCGCGAGCAACACCGCGCCTAGCAACAAGTTCAGCGCGAGCGCGTACAGCGCGAACAGCCAGGAGGCCAGCGGCTGGATCGTCGGCGCGACGTCGAAGCCGAGCGTCGAGTCGCGGGTCACGTCACCGGCGACGGCACCGGTGTTCCCCTCGAGCGCCCCGTCGTACCGGAGGTCGCCGCCGATCGCGGCCGCCTCGCCGAGCGTGATCGTCTCCGCGCCGATCGTCGCGTCGCCGGTGATCTCCCCGTCGATCGCGACGCTGCCGGCCCCGGCCTGCAGCGAGCCGATCGTCGCCTCCTCGGCGATGACGACGTTGCCGGCGCCCGCCGCGACCTCGCCCGCGACCGTCCCGGTGATCTCGAGGTTGCCCGTCGCCGCGCTGACGTCGCCGCCGACCTCGCCGTCGACGTAGACGTTGCCCGCCAGCGCGCTGACGTCACCCGTAACGGTACCCTCGATGTAGACGTTGCCCGCGACGGCGCTCACCTCGTCGACGGTTTCGCCCTCCGCGACGGTGATCGTCCCGCCGACGCCGCTCCGGTCCTGTGCGGCGACGACGCCCGGTAGCGAGCCGAGAACCACCGCGACCAGCAGCAACACTACGACGAGTTGTTTCACAGTAGCCATACCGTATATACGGCGTTCTCGGACTTAAAATCCTATACGACATGACATGTGTTGCGAGGCTCTGTCACCCGGACTCGAGGCCTCGGCCGCGCCCGAACCGTCCCTGTCTCCCGGCCGAGGAGGGCCTTCGGTCGTTTTATCTCCCGCCCACCCCTTGCCGTTCGTATGAGCGAGGCCGACGCCGAGGGCGACGCGCCGTCCGCCGGAAAGACGGAGGTCTGGATCGAGAAATATCGGCCGGAGCGGCTGGCCGAGATCAAGGGCCACGAGAACATCGTGCCCCGCCTGCTGCGCTACGTCGAACAGGACGACCTGCCCCACCTCATGTTCGCGGGGCCGGCCGGCACCGGTAAAACTACTGCAGCGCAGGCGATCGCCCGCGAAATCTACGGCGACGACTGGCGGGAGAACTTCCTCGAGTTAAACGCCTCCGACCAGCGCGGCATCGACGTCGTCCGCGACCGGATCAAGAACTTCGCGCGCGCGAGCTTCGGCGGCTACGACCACCGCATCATCTTCCTGGACGAGGCCGACGCGCTCACGAAGGACGCCCAGTCGGCGCTTCGGCGAACGATGGAGGAGTTCTCGCACAACACCCGCTTTATCCTCTCGTGTAACTACTCGAGTCAGATCATCGATCCGATCCAGTCCCGGTGTGCCGTCTTCCGGTTCACCCAGCTCTCCGAGGAGGCGATCGAGGCCCAGATCCGCGAAATCGCGGAGCGGGAGGGGATCGAGATCGCCGACGACGGGGTCGGCGCGCTGATCTACGCGGCCGACGGCGACATGCGAAAGGCGATCAACGCCCTCCAGGCCGCCGCGGTGATGGGCGAAACCGTCGACGAGGAGACCGTCTTCGCGATCACCGCCACTGCCCGCCCCGAAGAGGTCGAGGCGATGGTCGCCCACGCCATCGACGGCGACTTTACGGCGGCCCGCGCCGCCTTAGAGGACCTGCTCACCGATCGCGGACTCGCCGGCGGGGACGTCATCGACCAGCTCCACCGCTCGGCCTGGGAGTTCGACATCTCCGAGCGGGCGACGGTGCGGCTGCTCGAGCGCCTCGGCGAGGTCGACTACCGGATCACCGAGGGCGCGAGCGAACGGCTCCAGCTCGAGGCGATGCTCGCCTCGCTGGCGCTCGAGGACGGTGACGCGTAGCTCGAGGCGTCTCGGCCTCGTCGGCCGTCGGTCTTAACAGTCGAGTTGGGGCTCCGGATCATCGAGACGCGTCTCGTTCTCGAGCGAGACCGCTCCGAGCTCGAAGCGGGCGCCGCCGTCGGCGCTGTCGGTGACGCGGACGTCCCAGCCGTGGGCATCGGCGATCTGTTCGACGATCGCGAGCCCGTAGCCGGTGCCGTCGGCGGCGGTGGTGTAGCCGGACTCGAAAACGGTTTCGCGGTCGTCGTCCGGAATACCGGGACCGTTGTCGGCGACGAACAGCCCGTCGGCAGTGGCGCCGACACGGATCGTCAGCGGCTGTTCGTCGTCCCTGTCTGCGTCAGTGGGCTGCTGATTGCCCGTGGAACTGTGCTCCACTGCGTCCCGCTGAGCGGTCGAAGCGGGGCTCGTTGAGCCGTGCTCGACGGCGTCCTCCTGAGTCTCCGAAGGAGGGCTTGTCGAACTGTGTTCGACAGCGTTGCGAAGCAGGTTCTCGAGCAGTTCGACCAGCCGGGCCGGATCGGCCTCGAGGACGCAGTCACCCTCGACCTCGAGGATCGCGTCGTCGGTGTCGACGGCTGCCCAGGCCCGCCTCGTAGCGTCGCGGACGGCGACGGCTTCGGTGTCGTCGATCACCTCGCCCCGACGCGAGAGGGTGAGGAGTTTGTCGATGAGTGTCGCCATGCGATCGTGGGCGGCCTCGACTTCGGCGAGGTGGTCGTCGTTGCCGGTCTCCATCGCGAGCTCGAGATAGCCCCGCGCGACGTTCAGCGGGTTCCGGAGGTCGTGACTCACGATGCTCGCGAACTCGTCTAGCCGCTCGTTCTGCTGGGTGAGTTCGCGCTCGCGGCGTTTCTGGTCGGTGATGTCGGTGTAGATCGAGAACCCTTCGACGCCGCGTTCCCCCATCTCGAGGGGAACGACGTTGATGAACACGTCCCGCATCCCCTCGGCGGTCTGCCGTCGACTCACGGCCTGCAAACTCTTCCCCGCGATCAGCGTCTCGTTCAGCGCCTCAGCTTCCTCCTCGAGCGCTGAAGGGACGATGTAATCGTCGATGTTCTCTCCCAGAACGGTTTCTCGGTCGTAGCCGAACTGGCGTTCGAACGCCGCGTTGACGTCTCTGACGATCGCGTCGGTGCCGTCGAACTCGTAGCGGACGGTCGGGTCGGGGACGTTGTCGAACAGCGCCGAGAGCCGGTCGCGCTCGGCGACGAGTTCCGCGTCGGCACGAACGCGCGCGACGGCCTCGATCACGTGAGACGCGAGGAGCTCCGCGAGCTCTTCGTCCTCGTCGTCGAACGCCCCGGACCGTTCGGAGACGGCCTGAAAGACGCCGAAATCGGCGACCGGAACGCTGAGTACCGATCCGTAGTGCTCGCCGCCGTCGTCGATGAGCGGGTGGTCGTCCGTATCGTCGACCCGGACCGTGTCGCGTCGACGGTGGGTCTCACCCATGACGCCGTACTCGAGTGGCTGCGTTCGGCCGTGTTCCTCGGGCATCGCCGAGGAGTGTGCGACCGGAACGAAGCGACGGTCGTCGACGGCGAAGAACACGCAGTTGTCGAACTCGAGGATGTTCTCCGCGGCGTCGACGGTACGTTCGTAGATCTCCGATTCGTCGTCGGCCGCGACGATCCGTGCGGTGCCCTCGTGGAGGCGGGTGACACGCTCCCGGCGGGTCCGAAGCCGGTTCTCGAGGCGGATCCTGCGGGCGGTTTCGCCGACGTGGGCCGCCAGTATTTCCGCCAGCTCGAGATCGGTGTCGTCGTAGGCACCGGGGCGGACCGAGACCGTCTGAAAAACGCCGAACTCGCCGATAGGGACGCTGAGCCCGGAGCGGTAGGCGTCGTGTTCGTGAACCGCGTCGGGGTCCGCCTCGAGGTGGTCGATGCGGGCGGACTCGCCGGTCTCGAACGTCCTGCTGACGGTGCCCGTACCCAGCGGGAGCGCGTCGGGTGCACGATCGATGATCTCGCTCGAGGAGGTGGCTTTCGGCACCATCCAGCCCTCCCCGTCGCGGTCTTCGTAGACGGTGATCGAACTGGCGTCGAACTCGAGGACGCCGTCGGCCGTTTCGATCGCGAGCTCGAACAGTCGGTCCTCCTCGCGGCAGGCGACGATACGGATCGCCATCTCGTGGAGCCGAGCGATCTTCGAGCGGTCACCGTCGTCGTCCCGCGTCTCCGTCCTGTTGTGCGCTCGTCGCTGCCAGTCGATCTCGTCGGCGAGGTGGATCACCGACGATTCGGTGTGGCGGCGGACGGCACCGCCGACGCCGTCGGCGCCATCGACCGAGTCTGGATCGCCGTAGTGGACGACGGGCGTGCCAGTACAGGCGTCGGCGACCGTCCGGAGCGTCGGCGCTTCGTCGGTCGATCCGGCGGCGAAGACGACACAGTCGGCGGCGTTCGCTCGCTCTCGCACGCCGGCGACCGAACTGACGCACTCGACGGAACCGTCCGTGATCCGATCGAGTTCGACCGCATCGGTCGGGACCTCGGTGCCGGAGTCGGTGACGTACAGGATAGGATCAGTCATAACCATGAGGTGCGTGAACGACCAACGAATCTTCGTCATCGAAGACAGGATAATCGCAAATAAAGTATTTACGTGTTGACTCGATACCTGCGACAGGTCGAAGCCGACGGAGCGGGACCAGCAGAGAGCGGAGAGGAGGCGGAGCGAACGTATCGAACTGAGCGTTGCGGAACTGTTTTACGCCCTGCATGGCCAACAGCACATACCAATGAGCGAACTGGAGGAAGAGTACCAACTCGAGTATTTCGAGGCGGAGGGGTTCGAACGAAAGGAGTGTCCCTCCTGTGGTGCACACTTCTGGACACGTGACGGGGAGCGGGAAACCTGTGGCGAACCGCCCTGTGCGGAGTACGACTTCATCGGCAACCCCGGGTTCGACGAGGAGTACACCCTCGAGGAGATGCGCGAGGCGTTTCTCTCGTTCTTCGAGGAGCACGGTCACGAGCGGATCGACCCCTACCCGGTCGCCGCGAACCGCTGGCGCGACGACGTGTTGCTCACCCAGGCGTCGATCTACGACTTCCAGCCGCTGGTGACGAGCGGACAGACGCCGCCGCCGGCCAACCCGCTCACCATTAGCCAGCCCTGCATCCGGATGCAGGACATCGACAACGTCGGGAAAACCGGCCGACACACGATGGCCTTCGAGATGATGGCCCACCACGCGTTCAACGCCCGCGAGGATCTCGAGGACCCGGACCAGTACGCCTACCAGGGGGAAGTGTACTGGAAGGACGAGACGGTTCGCTACTGCGACGAGTTCTTCGCATCGATGGGCGTCGATCTCGAGGAGATCATCTACATCGAGGATCCGTGGGTCGGCGGCGGCAACGCCGGCCCCGCGATCGAGGTTATCTTCAAGGGCGTCGAACTCGCCACGCTCGTCTTCATGTGCATGGAGCAGGACCCCGACGGCGAGTTCGAGATGAAAGACGGGAACCGCTATTCCTACATGGACACCTACATCGTCGACACGGGCTACGGACTCGAACGCTGGGCCTGGGTCTCCCAGGGGACGCCGACGGTGTACGAGGCGATCTACCCCGACATGATCGCCTTCCTGAAGGAGAACGCCGACCTCGAGTACACCGACGACGAGGAGGCACTCGTTCACCGCGCCGCCAAACGCGCGGGCCACATGGACATCGACGAGGCCGAGGACATGGAGACCGCCCGCGGCGAGATCGCGACCGAACTCGGCGTCGACCGGGCCGAACTCGAGGCGCTGATGGAACCACTCGAGTCGATCTACGCCATCGCGGATCACTGCCGGACCCTCGCCTACATGTTCGGCGACGGCATCGTCCCCTCGAACGTCGGCACCGGCTATCTCGCCCGGATGGTGCTCCGACGGACGAAACGGCTCTGCGATACGGTGGGCGTCGACGCGCCGCTGGACGAACTCGTCGACATGCAGGCCGACCGACTCGGCTACGAGAACCGCGATACGATCCGGGACGTCGTCCGGACGGAGGTCGAGAAGTACCGCGAGACCCTGGAGCGGGGCGGTCGTCGGGTCGAAACCCTCGCCCAGGAGTACGCCGAGCGCGGAGAGGTGATCCCGACCGCGGAGCTGATCGAACTGTACGACTCCCACGGTATCCAACCGGATATGGTCGCCGAGATCGCAGAAGAGGCCGGCGCCGACGTCCAGATACCGGACGACTTTTACAGCCTCGTCGCCGAGCGCCACGACACCGCCGAGGCGCTCGAGGCGGCCGAGGAGGAGCCCGACGAGCGGTTTTCCGACCTGCCCGAGACAGAGAAGCTGTACTACGACGACCAGCAGCGCACCCAGTTCGAGGCGGTCGTCCTCGACGTCTTCGAGCGCGAGGAGGGGTACGACGTGGTTCTCGACCAGACGATGTTCTATCCGGAGGGTGGGGGACAGCCCGCCGACTGGGGGTCGCTGTCGACCGACGACACCACCGCGGAGGTCGTCGACGTCCAGATCGAAGACGGCGTGATCCTCCATCGGACCGACGAACCCCTCGGCAAGGGCGAGTTCGTCAACGGCCAGCTCAACGCGCCCCGGCGCCGGCAGCTGATGCGCCACCACACGGCGACGCACATCATCATGCACTCGGCGCGACAGGTCCTGGGCGAGCACGTCCGCCAGGCTGGCGCCCAGAAGGGCGTCGACTCCTCGCGGATCGACCTGCGCCACTACGACCGAATCTCCCGGGAGGACGTCAAACGGATCGAGCGCGTCGCGAACGGGATGGTGATGGACAACACCTCGGTGAGCCAGGAGTGGCCCCACCGCCAGGACGCCGAAGCCGAACACGGCTTCGACCTCTACCAGGGCGGGATCCCGCCGGGGACGAACATCCGGCTGATCCACGTCGCCGAGGACGTTCAGGCCTGCGGGGGCACCCACGTCGCCCGGACCGGCGATATCGGCGCGATCAAAGTACTCACCACCGAGCGAGTGCAGGACGGCGTCGAGCGCATCGTTTTCGCGGCCGGCGATGCCGCCATCGAGGCGACACAGCGCACCGAGGACGCCCTCTACGGTGCAGCCGAGGAGTTCGATGTCTCACCGGAGAACGTCCCCGAGACTGCCAGGCGGTTCTTCGAGGAGTGGAAGGACCGCGGCAAACAGATCGAGGAGCTGAACGAACAGCTCGCGGAAGCTCGCGCCAGCGGCGGCGGTGGCGGCGAGGAGATCACAGTCGGCGAGACGACGGCGGTCGTCCAGCGCATCGACGCCGGCATGGACGAGCTTCGAGCGACCGCAAATGCCCTCGTCGAGGAGGGTAAAATCGCCGTTCTTGGCTCCGGAGAGAGCGGCGCACAGTTCGTCGTTGCCGTCCCCGACGGCTCGGCGGTCAACGCCGGCGAGGTCGTCGGCGAACTCGCGGGGCGCGTCGGCGGTGGCGGCGGCGGCCCGCCGGACTTCGCCCAGGGCGGCGGCCCCGATACCGAGGCGCTGGACGCGGCGCTCGAGGACGCCCCGGACGTACTCAGAAACGTTTTGAACGCCTGAGTCGGTTTCGAAACCGCTGGCGTTATTTCGGTTCGTACGGGTTCGTATTCGCGTTCAGTCGCTCGAGTCCGTCGACACTATCGAACCCGGTATCGAACGAGTAGACGTGCTCGAGTCCGTTCTCCAGCGCGTAGGCGACGAGCAGTGAATCGACGTACGAGAGCTGTGCGCGGCGCTCGTACACCGTTCGACCGCGTGCCCATACCGGACTCGTCGTCCGTTCGATCGCGAAGCCGAGACTCTGCTCGAGCATCGAGAGGGCTTCGACCGTTTCGTCGTGCTGAACGGTCTGCGTGAGTGCGTTCATCGTCTCCGCGAGTACGAAGTCGAGAACGACGAGTTCGGGAAGCGCCCCCGCATCCGCATCTCGAACGATCGCCAGTCCGGTCTCGTGGTACTGATCGCGGCGAGCGAACGCCCCGTAGAGGATACCGGTATCGACGAGCGCTCGCTGCATCAGTTCGGCTCGCCAGCGTCGTGCTCGCCGGCCGGCTCGAGTCCAGAGAGGTCGTGATCCTGGGGCGGCTCACGGCCCTCGAATCCGTCGAAGTCGTCGAAGACGCCGCTTCGGCGCCGGATGACTTCCACCGATAGCTCCCCGTCGTCCCAGTACCACCGCAGCGTATCGCCCTCGTTGATGTTCGCACGCTTTCGAATCGCCGCGGGAATCGACGCCTGGTTTCCCGAGACGGCACCCTCCGCGACTGCGTCGGGAGTGTCGGAGTCGCTCATAACTCATCCTTGCGTATCGAGCTACTTAAACCACACTACTGGAGACACTAACGACACTACAGAAAACACTTATTCGGAGCTGCTGGCGTCGGCTTCGAGATCGCGACGAACTATAGTAGTTATCGTACACTAATTATATCGAAACCCATTACATTTGATAGGAACGGCCTGCTGAATACAGAGCATGAGTGCAGCACAACACCGCCGTCTGTTTCACGTCGAAATCGGTGAAGCATCTGCCTACTACACGCACGAACTGACAACCCAACAACTATATTGGGCAGACGAGAAATCCTGTTATGTCGAGTGAGTGGAGGGGAATTGCTGCTGTGTTTCTACTGAGTGGAGGATTTCTAACGGCCTTTATCGCACTTTCTTTTCCCGAATTACCGTTTTCATTCTGCACCCTGGTTGCACCTGAGGAGTCCGGCGACTTCGAACTCTATGAGTTACATATTGCCTGGATTAGGTATACCCCGGATGGAGTAAATCGATGTGCAACGTCAATTGTACACATTGCTCTTGGTTTACTCAGTATTGGAGGCGGGATTCTTGGTATCGATTATTGGAGCCAATAGCTGTCTTCTCTGTACTTAGCGTTCGGCCTTTCACGCAGATCGCGCTCTACCGAGTGCCACATTCGCGCTCTGTATTCAGCACGGCTACTGAAATCTATCACCGATCAAGGATTCCAGTAATGTCCGTACACCTGCTCACGATCATCGGCGGCCAGCCTCGGCCTCCGCGACGAGGCTGGCCGCGCAGCTGTGACCGGGTATAACCCGTTTCAACGACTACTATCGCTTTCCGGGAAGATGCTCTCGGGCAGGTATGCCGTCACGACCCAGTTGGGCGCGTCGACGACCTCGCTGATCTTCAGGTCGACGGCGGCCGAACAGAGGATGTACGCCTCCCCTCGAGTGAGCCCGCGCTCCTCGTGGAGGTGGTCGATCATGTGCAACACTGCGAGCTTCGTCGCCGCCATCAGGTCGTCGGCGATACCGGTCGTCGCGTACATCCGCTCGTCCCGGCCGGTGGGGGTGAACGGACCACCGGTCTCGAACTGGGGCTGGTCGATCTCGCGGTCCTTCTCGAGGCCGAACCGGGCGGTGACGAACATCGGCCCTTCGATTCCCGTCACACAGACCTCGCCGTCGCCCTGGGCGGCGTGGCAGTCGCCGACGGAGAACAGCGCCTCGTCGACCTCGACGGGGAGATAGACCGTGGAGCCGGTAGTCATGTGCTTTACGTCCATGTTACCGCCGACGTTTCGGGGCGGCAGTGTCTCGTGTTCGCCCGTTTCGGCGGGCGCGACGCCGATCGTCCCCGGAAACGGCTCGAGTGGGACCTCGATTCCGCGTACGAAGTGGCCGACGTCGCCCTCTAAGTCCCAGATGTGGACGTCGGCCTCGGGGAACTCTTCGGGGAGCAGTCCCAGCCCCATCTCGCCGGGGAGGAAGCCGGTGTATCCCCAGCCCTTGTGCTGGAAGCCGAGGAGTTCGACGACGAGCGTGTCGCCGGGTTCGGCGCCCTCGACCGCGACGGGACCGGTCAGGGGATGGACCGGATCGAAGCTGACGGTCGCGAAGTCGTCGGCCCCCGACTCGACGTCGACCTGTCGGTCGACCGCGTCACGGCACTCGAATCGGACGACGTCGCCCGGTTCGACGGTGAGGATCGGCTCGAGGGAGTTGTCCCAGGCGTTGTGGATGTTCCGGTCGGCGTCGCTCAGGCGGTGGTCGACGGTGTACGCTGGCTCGGACATACAGCCGTGGTAACGACGAGTGTGGTATTAATTGTCGTGATCTCGGGTTCCGGCTCGGGTGAGGACCCGTTACTTCCCGTAGGCGCCGGCCGGCTCCCGGCGTCGCCGCGCCAGCGCCAGTAAACCGAGTTCGACCACGAGCACGCCGAGGCCGAAGCCGGCGACCAGTCCCGTCACCTCGGGACGGCTGATCGTGACGGCGATCACCCCGAGCGTGAGAATCGCCAGCGCGTAGATTGCGGTCGCCTTCGGACTCGAGTACAGCCACGAGAACGCGGCGACGACGCCACAGCAGACGCCGCCGCCGACGGCGAGCGCCGAGAGGGCGACGCCGTAGAGCCAGGCGAACACCGGAACGCCGAGGAGGAGGATTGCCAGCGCCGTCGCCAGTTCGACGCCGCGCCCGGAGCCGCGGCCCGGCCGCTCGGACCGCCGGTCCGCCGTCATCGCTCGAGCACCCGACGTTCGGCGACGGCCGAAACCGCCGGCGCGTGAGCCTCGGGTGCGTAGACGCCGAGTCGCCACTGGGCCTTCTGGGCGGCCTGCAGCCCCTGGACGAGCGGGGACTGCTCGCGGAGCCGGCGGACCTCGCCGCCGACGACGACCCCCGTCTCGGTTTCGGGCATGCTCGGTCGGCCGGGACAGTCGATCACCACGGAGCCGGCGTCGAGATCCGCCTCCGACTCGAGCTCCGCCTCGAGCGCCCTGATCTCCTCGTGGTCGGCCGCGAGCAGCCAGTCGGGGGCGGCCTCGAGTTCGGCCCAGACGGCGCGCTTGTACAGCCGTCGTTCGGCCAGCCTGGCGGCGACATCGGCGGTCGCCGGACAGTCGCGCAGGGCGGCCAGTAGCTGGGCGTCGGTCATCCGGGCGAACGCCTCGACCGCGAGGTCGGTCTCGTCGAGCAGCGTCTCGGAGGCGCGCTCGAGCATCGCGCCGGCGATCCGGGAGACGTGGTGGCGGTAGACGGTCGCGTTCATCAGCGCACGAGCCACGAGGAGGCTCTCTGCGGCCGCGACGTTCCCCTCCGCGAGCGCGAGGTCGTCGTCGACGAACCGGAGGACCCGAACGAGCCGGCCGGGGTCGACGGTGCCGTAGGGAACGCCGGTGTGGTGGGCGTCCCGCACGAGGTAGTCCATCCGGTCGACGTCCAGATCGCTCGAGACCAGTTGGCCCAGCCGCCCCTCGCCGGCGATCAGGTCGGCGACCGCGCCGGAATCGAGGCCGTGGGACTCGAGGATTTCACCGAGTTCCGAGGACTCGAGCAGGCCGGCGACGTCGTCGTGGTGTCTTCCCAGCCGGCGCTCGATGATCCGCTCGGTCTGGTGACCGTAGGGGCCGTGGCCGACGTCGTGGAGCAGCGCGGCCGCCCGGACGGCGTCGGCGCGGGCCCCCTCGACCTCGAGCTGGGTGAGCGCCTCCCTGGCGAGGTGGTAGACGCCGAGGCTGTGTTCGAACCGGGTGTGACTCGCCGAGGGGTAGACCAACCGCACGGTCGAGAGCTGTTTGACGTGTCGAAGCCGTTGCATCGCCGCCGTATCGAGTAAGTCGCGGGCGACGCCGTCGACCTCCACGTAGTCGTGGACGGCGTCTTTGATCGCTTGCATACCCCTTCCTTCGGGGCTCGGCCCAAAACGGAATCGGTGTCCGAACGCGGGCGGCCCGACCGTTGGAACCGTCCGCGTTCCGCTCGCCTTTCACTCTGTCAGTGACAGAATATGCGCCCACACCGTAGAAATCCGTGCGTATGTAACGCTATATCCCACATTTCTATAAAAGGTTATGCTTCCAGGGTGTGTCACCGTCGCTACATAGAATGACTGCAATTCAAACACGTGGACTCACGCGCCGCTTCGGCGACGTGACGGCCGTCGACTCCCTCGACCTCGAGGTTCGTCGCGGGGAAGTGTACGGATTCCTGGGCCCGAACGGAGCCGGGAAATCGACCACGATCAATATGTTGCTCAACTACGCGCGGCCGAGCGAGGGTTCGGGAACGGTTCTCGGCCACGACATCGTCGACGAATCCCTCGAAATCCGCCAGAAAACGGGCATCCTTCCGGAGGACTTCGGAATGTATGAGCGTCTAACCGCGCGAAAGCACGTCCAGTTCGCGATCGACGTCAAGGGCGCCGACGACGACCCGGTGGACCTGCTCGAGCGCGTCGGCCTGTCCGACGCCGCGGATCGGAAGGCCGGCGGCTTCTCGACCGGGATGAAACAGCGGACGGCGCTGGCGATGGCGCTCGTCGGGGAACCGGAACTCCTGATCCTCGACGAACCCTCGTCGGGGCTCGACCCGAACGGCGCCCGCGAGATGCGCGAGATCATCCGGGCGGAGGTCGACCGCGGCGCGACCGTGTTCTTCTCGAGTCACATCATGGAGCAGGTCGAGGCGATCTGCGGCCGCGTCGGGATCATGCGCGACGGCCGTCTCGTCGCCGAGGACACGATCGACGCGCTGAAGGATCGGTTCGACTCGGAGTCCCAGCTCGTCGTCACCGTCGACGCCGTTCCCGAGGGCCTCGTTGCCGACATCGAGACGCTCCCGGGCGTCTCCAGTGCGCGCGTCGACGGACGCGACGTCGTCGCGGTGCTGTCCGATTCGGGCCGGAAAGCCGCAGTCATCAACGCGATCGAGGAGACCGGCGTCGCGATCGACGACATCACCTCGGCGGAGCCCTCGCTCGAGGAGCTGTTCGCCGCGCTCACCACCGACGACCACCCCTCGAGCGGCGGGGGAAGCGATACCGCCGAGACCGCGACGGATCGAACCGAGGTGGCCGACGTATGAGCTGGGTCCACGTCGCCCGGAAGGACTTCGAAGACGCCGGTCGCTCGCTGCTGCTGTGGGCGCTGACCGCCATCCTGCTCCTGCTCGTGGCGGGGCTCTCCGCGATTCCGTCGCTGCTCGCAGAGGGGTCGACGCCGTCGTACGAGGAGGCGCTGATGTTCCTCTTCACGCCGATCGGCTTCCTCGTCCCGATCATCGGTCTGATCGTCGGCTACCAGGCGATCGTCGGCGAGCGCGAGTCGGGGAGCATGCGGTTTCTGCTCGGCCTGCCCAACAGCCGCCGCGACGTCCTTCTGGGGAAGGTCGTCGGTCGCACCGCCGTCATCGCCGTCCCGACGATCGTCGCGTTTCTCGCCGGCGCCGTCGTCGTCGCGGCGCTGTACGACGGCTTCGACGTCGTCAACTACGTCGGTCTTCTGGCGTTCTCGCTGGTGATGGGGCTCGTCTACGTCGCCATCGCCGTCGGCGTCTCCGCGAGCGTCTCGTCGCGGGCGAAGGCGGTCGCGGGCGCGGCGGGCGTGTTCGTCGTCTTCGATATCATCTGGCAGTTCGTCCCGATGGCGATCTACTGGTTCCTGGAGGGCGAACTCCCGAACTTCTTCGAGAACGTCCCCGTCTGGTACGTCTTCCTCGAGCGACTCAGCCCCAGCGAATCGCTGAGCGCGATCTCGCTCACGCTCGTCGACTTCTTCGGCGCCGAGGAGATCGACCTCACGGCCGCGGGGCGCGTCGGCGGCGAGATTCCGTTCTACCTCGAGAACTGGTTCGCCTGGCTCATCATCCTCGCGTGGATCGTCGTCCCGCTGGCGATCGGCTACGCCCGATTCAGCAGGGCGACGCTGAACTGACCGGGCGAGACCGAAACGCCCGTCACCGGTCGGCGCGTTCGACCGGCCATGGCGCTTGCGAAACGCGGCGACGTCGAACTCTTCTACGAAACCGACGGCGACGGTGACGCGGTCGTCTTCGTGAGCGAGGCCGGTCTCGGCGGCTGGCTCTGGGGCTGGCAGCACGCCGCCCTCGCCGGCCCGTTCGAGGCCGTCGCCTGGGACCTCAGGGGAACCGGCCGCTCCGACGCGCCGCCGGGTCCGTACGACCTCGAAACCCTCGTCGGCGATCTCGAGGCGGTCGTCACCGACTGCGGTCACCGCTCGGCGCACGTCGTCGGCGCGGGACTCGGCGGTGCGATCGCGCTCGAGGCCGCCCGCACGACCAACCGCATCGAGACGCTGACACTGTTCGGAACCGCCGCTCGCGGGGCCGACTTCGACCTCGAACCGCTGTTCGCCCCACCCGACGAGCGATCGGCGCTCCTCGCCTCGCTGGAAACCGCTCTCTCCGCCGAGTTCCGGACCGAACACCCGGACGTGCTCGAGGAGATCGCCGACTGGCGCGGCGACGGCGACGCGACGCGAGCGGGATTCGACGCGCAGGTGGCCGCACTCGAGGGGTTCGACGCGACCGACCGGCTCGTCGAGGTGACCCAGCCGACGCACGTCGTCCACGGTACCGCCGACGCGCTCGTCCCCGTCGACGCCGGCCGCGACCTCGCCCGGGGGCTGCCCCGCGGCGAGTTCAGGGCGCT
Source organism: Natrononativus sp. DTA114 (assembly GCF_059736515.1). Taxonomy (NCBI): domain Archaea; kingdom Methanobacteriati; phylum Methanobacteriota; class Halobacteria; order Halobacteriales; family Natrialbaceae; genus Natrononativus; species Natrononativus sp. DTA114. The sequence goes on from NZ_JCASSN010000002.1 coordinate 161,334, forward strand.
CGAGGGGGCGGGCCACTTCGGGTTCGTCGAGCGCTCGCGGGACGTGAACGACCGGGTGCTGGGATTCCTCGAAACGAACGCGGACGCGTAGGCAGGGCCGGAAACTACGGTTCCCGGCGTCGTACGGAGCCGCGTGACGCTCTCGATCGAACGCCGGGCGGCCCGCTGGGGGGATCGAACCGCGGTGATCGACGTTTCCGAGGAGGCGCTGTACGCGCCCGCGAAGACGATCGACGCCGACCGCGTTACGTACGGGGGACTCGAGCGCCTCGCCGAACACACCGCCGGAGCCCTCGCCGGAACGGGAATCGAGGCCGGTCACACGGTCTGCTCGGTGACCCGAAACCGCGTCGCGGCGCTCGCGCTGCTGTCCGCCTGTCGCCGTCTCGGCGCGACGTTCGCGCCGGTCTCCCACCGGCTGACGCCCGCGACGGTTCACCGTCCGCTCGAGGCGCTCGACCCGGAGCTGGTCGTTTCCGAACCGGCCCAGCGGGATCTGACTCGAGAGCTGCCGCCGGCCGAGACGGCGACGTTCTCGGAACTCGCCGCGGCGGAAGCCGAACCGGCGGACGCGCAGCCGACCGAGACCGCGACGGATCCGCTCCTGGCGCTGCACGACGAGTCGGGGGACCGCGTCGTCACGTACTCGGACGCGGCCGTCGAGTGGAACTGTCTCACCGTCGCCCTGACGCTCGGGATCTGTCGAAACGCTCGGCTTCCGCTGCTGGGGCCGCTGTCGTCCCCCGACGGGCTGCTGCGGGTCGCGCTGCCGACGCTGTACGTCGGCGGAACGCTGTTGCTCGACCGGGCGTTCGACCCCGACGACGCGCTGGCGGTGATCGAGCGCGAGCGGGCGACGCTGCTCGTCGGCCGCGCGGTCGAATTCCGCGAACTCGCCGGTCGAGACGGGTTCGACGCGGCGCTCCAGTCGGTCGATCGGGTCGTGAGCGGGACGGCCCCCGACGAGGAGATCCGAGACGCTTACGCGGCTCGAGGGGTTCCGATCGACCGGGCCTACGGCCGCCTCGAGTGTCCGACCGCGCTGGTGCAGTCACGGGCCGAGGGGGGCAACACGGCGGGTTCCGTGGTCGGTCGCCCCGTCCTCGATTGCGAGGCACGGCTGGTCGACGAGGACGGGGCCGTACTCGAGGGGGCCGCCGAGGGCGTGCTCGAGCTCGCGGGACCGGTGCTCGCGGACGGCTACCGCCCCGATAGGGGGCAGGCAACCGATCGCCACGGCCGCTTCACCGACGGCTGGTTCGCCACCGGCGAGCGGTTTCGCCGCGACGAGGACGGGGTGTACCGGACCGCTGCGTGACCGCAGCGACGGCAACCGCGCCGCCGGTCACAAAGCCTATTTCCCTCGAGTCTCCAAGCACCCACCGATGAGTCAGCTCCGTATTGCCGTCCTGAACGCCTCCCACCGGGATGCGAACACGACGCGGAACTTCCGACGCGAACTCGAGGGCTCGCTCGCCGAGTTCGACGTCACGAGTGGATCTCTCCCCGAAACGTACGTTTTCGACGCGGTCGTCGTTACCGGCTCCCGCTCCTCGGTGTACTGGGACGAGCCGTGGATCGAGCCTACGAAGGAGTGGGTCGCCGAAGCGATCGACCGCGATATCCCCTGCCTCGGCATCTGCTGGGGCCACCAGCTGCTCGCGGACGTCCTCGGCGGCACCGTCGTGGATATGGGCGCCTACGAGGTCGGCTACAGCGAGATCGAACACACCGGCGAGTCGCGGCTGTTCGAGGGGATCGACACCGAGTTCACCGCCTTCACGAGCCACTCCGACGAGGTCTCCGCGCTGCCGCCGGGCGCCACGCCGCTCGCCGTAAACCGCTACTCGAACCACGGCTTCCGGAAGGGTCACGTCTTCGGCGTCCAGTTCCACCCCGAGTACGACCAGCGAACCGCCCGCGACCTCGTCAACGAGAAGGACCTGACCGACGAACGGCGGGACTCCGTGCTCGCGGAGATCACCGACGAGAACTACGCGCGCGCCTGCGAGGCGAAGCAGGTCTTCGAGAACTTCCTCGAGTACGTCCGCGAGTTACAGGCGACGGAGGCCGACGCCGCCGGCACCGACGCCTCGGCGTAGCGGCTCGTCCTCGCGGCTCACTTCCCTCCGGACGCGTCCGTCGCCACCCGCCTGAGCCGCCGCTCCGCCGCGCCGAGCAGCCCCGCGACCGCGAGCAGGAAGAGGGCGCCCCAGGCGTACAGCGTCAGCGGCGTCGGGCTGATCCCGAACCCGGGCCCGGCCGGCGGCAGGGTCTCGAGCGACAGCCGCCACGTCCGGTAGATCGCCCAGCCCAGCGCGACCGCGACGAGCGCGAGCGGTGAGAGCAAGCGGTGGCGCCAGGCGAGGAAGACAGCGGCCGCTCCGAGCGCGACCAGCCCGACCGAGACGACGGAGAGCAGGACGACGCCCGCGAAATCGACGTCGAAGAGCCGCGAGCCGGTCGGAAACAGCGGCCGGTGCTCGAGGGTGAGCTTCAGCCAGTGGACGAGAAGGAGGTGGCCGACGCCCGCCAGAAGGGCGATCGCCCCGACCCGCGACGGACACCACCGCAGTATCCGGTCGCGGGCGTCGGGGAGGGAGGGACCGGTCATCGAATCACCCGAACAGCAGGACGAGGCCGATCGCCGCGAGTGCGGCCGGGTAGCCGGCGAGGACGGCGACGGCCCGCCGGGAGGGGAGCCCGCGGTCGCTTCGTCGCCCCTTCGCGAGGCGGCCGACGAGGTAGCTCAGGAACCCCGTCGGGACGCCGACGAGTGCGACGATCGCCGCTCCGGCGCCGAGGGCCGCCGGCTCGAGCCCCCACCGGACGCTCTCCGCCGCGGCGAGGTAGCCCCAGGCGCCGAGCAGCGGGGCGCTCGAGGCGAGCACGCTCGGAACGACGCCGTCGGCGTCGTAGGCGCTGACGGCGGCCAACGCTACGCCGGCTGGAACTGAGAGGGGAACCGCGACGGCGGCGAAATCGCTGCGGCCGGTCGCCGCCAGATCGACGAGGAGGAAGGACCCGAACAGCAGCCCGAGAGCGCAGCCGACGTACCGTCGGCTCCGTCCAGGGGAGCGCCCGAGGAGCGTTCCGAGACACCCCGTCCGCCGGTCGTCGCGGTCCGGTCGGAGCCATCCGCGCCGATCCGCCAGCAGCACGCCGATCAGCCCGAGAACGAAAACCGAGAGGGCGACGGCGGCGGGCGCCATCCCGGTTCCCGAATCGACCGCGCTCATCCGAACGCCGCCGTCGTCCCTGCCGAGCATCCCGATACGTTCGGGGCCGCGAACGACGACGGCCGTCGAGAGGGCGACGAGACTGACGAGAAAAACCGGCGAGAACAGCCGCTCGAGCGCTCGCCCGAGGCTTTCGCGAACCCCGGGCTCTCCGCCGGCTATCACCACCGCCCGCTTCGACGGCTCGTAGACGCGGATCTCGCGGCCGTTCTCACCGTACCTGATCTCGGCGGCCTCGAGCAACCCCGCGGACTCGAGTTTGTCGACGTGGTAGCCGACGTTCTGGACGCTCGTCTCGAGTTCCTCGGCCAGCTCCGAGCGCGTCCGCCCCTCCTCGTAGCACGCCGCAAGGGCGGCGCGCGAGGTTTCCGAGCCGAGGGCGTCGAACAGCTGATCGGCGTCCTCGCCCTCGAGTCCGGTGACGGTCGGCCCGTCGGGTTCGTCGCGGAGTCGCCGCACGAGGCGACCGGCGAGTCTATCCATGGACGATACATCGAACGCGAACACAAAAACGTATCCGAGAACTACAACGTCCGTTTGACCTGATGAAGGGGGTCGTGACGATCAGTCCGCCGAAACCTCGAGCCCCGCCGTCTCCTTCTTCCCGATCGCCTCGACGATCAGTTCGGCGATGTCGACGATCTCGATCTCCTCCTCGAAGCCGCCGGTCTTGCGGCCGTCCTCGTACATCGTCATGCACATCGGGCAGGCGACGACGAACTTCTCGACCGCCGCGCCAGCGTCGGTGTCCTCGAGGGCTTCGCGGAGTCGCTCCTCGCTCGGTTTGGGCTCCTCCTCGAAGTCCATCCAGAGGCCGCCGCCGCCGCCGCCACAGCAAAACGAGTCGGCGCGGTTTCGCGGCATTTCGTACAGCTCACAGCCGGTGGCTTTCACGAGCTCGCGCGGGGCCTCGTACTCGTCGTTGTACCGCCCGAGGTGGCAGGGGTCGTGGTAGGTGACGGTGTAGTCGAGTTCGGTTCCCGAGAGGCCGAGCGCGCCGCTCTCGACCAGTTCCTCGACGGCCTGGGTCCAGTGGAGCACCTCGACCTCGCCATCCTGGTTCCAGTGCTCGTCGTACTCGAACGGCATCATCGGGTCGTCGGCGAACTCCTCGAAGTCGACCTCCGGATACTCGTTCTTGAACGTGTTGTAGCTGTGCGGGTCCGTACAGACGATCTTCTCGAATTCACAGGCCTCGAAGGACTCGACGTGGTGGCCCGCCAGTTCGAGGTAGAGGAATTCCTCGCCGACGCGACGGATGTCATTTCCGTCGTACTTCTCGTCCTCGAAGAGGATACCGAACGTGACGTCGGCCTCCTCGAGGATGGTCGCGAGCGAGCGGGCGACCTGCTTGTTGCGCTCGTCGTAGCTCGGGTAGTCGCCGACGTACCAGAGGTAGTCGACTTCCTCCTCGCGGGCGTCGGTGACGTCGAACTCGAGTTCGTCGGTCCAGTCGCCCCGATTGCGGGGGCTATTGCCGAACGTGTTGCCGTTTTGCATCACGTTCTGGAAGACGTCCTGCATGCTCGGTTTGACGTCGCCCTGGTCGACCATCTGGCGGTTCAGCCGGGTGAAGGAGTTGAGGTGCTCGATCTCGACGGGGCAGGCGTCCATGCAGGCCATACAGGCCATACAGGACTCCATCGTCTCCGTGTCGATCACGCTGCTACCGCCGTCGGCGACGATCGGTTTCGGCTCCGTCGTCTCGGCGTCCAGTTCCTCACGGTACTTCTTCAGATCGAGGATGACGTTTCGCGGGTCGAGCGGGCGATCGGAGGCCTTCGCGGGACAGACCGCCGAACAGCGGCCGCACTTGGTACAGGCGTCCTGGTCGAGCATCTCCTTCCACGTGAAGTCCTCGATCGATTCTGCGTTCGTCGCGTCGAGGTCGGCGGGGATGCCCGGCAGTCTGGCACCCGCCTTCTCGTCTCGGGTGACGACGTTCGCAAAGGACGAGATCATGTGGAACGGCTTGGCGTAGGGAATCCAGGCGATGAACACGAGCGCGAGCACCGCGTGGGACCACCAGGCCCACCAGTGTAGCGAGGCGGCGAGCGCCTGGTCGACGCCGACGGCCTCGAAGGCGAGGGCGGTCCCCCAGCCGACGAAGCTCACGATCTCCCACTCGGGGTAGCCGGTGCCGAGGATGCGCAGTCCTTCGAGGGCGAAGCCGCCGACGCCGAGCAAAAACAGCGTCCAGATGAAGAGATCGTCCTCGAGGGAGGTGTGGCGATCCCACAGCCGGTGGTTTTTCACCCAGTAGCGGCGGTACATCGCCATCCCGATACCGACGACGAACAGTAGCCCCATCGCGTCGACCATGAACTGGTAGGCAAGGTAGAAGTCACCGACGAAAAAGGAGTCCTGCCCGAGGGCCTTCGTCCAGATGTCCATGTCGACCGCGAGAATCGTCGTCGCGATCAGCAGCGTCAGAAAGCCCCACATGATAAAGGAGTGCATCAACCCGCCGTAGAGGTCGCGGTTGAACTGCTTCTCGTTCGAGAGGACGATTTTCGCGGCGCTCACGATCCGGCCCCCGATGTCGTCGACGCGGTCGAACCAGTCGGCGTCGGCGTCGCCGTACCGTGCGAACCGCGCGTAGACGCCGTAGAGGAGAACGACGATCGCAACCGCTGCGAGATAGTAAAAGAGGATCTCCTCCACTCCACTGATCCCCCAGAACGTCTCCCGGGTTGGCGTTTCCCCCGCCTGCGCGACGTGAATCATGTCCTATTCCCGGTGGAGTAGTACCTTAACTCTTCCCACACCTCCTGAATCCCACCCCGACGCAGTATCCCGGGAATCGTTCCTAAGTTGTGAGTTTATAACTATCGATGATGCGAACGTGAGGGGCCACACTAGCGGGCAACAGGCTTAACTACCCGCCCGTCGCCAGTGTCCATCCATGGACGAAAAAACCGAGGAACTGCGGGATATCTTCACCAGCGTCACCGACGGCGAGGACACCGTCACGGAATCGCAGGAGGACACCCGCGGCTCGCTCGAGCAGGACGAACGAACCGTCGAGGAACGGCTCGAGGCCGTCGTCACGCAGATGCGCGAGCGCTACGAGTTCGAGACGCCGCTCGACGACGAGGAGTTGATCGCGGTCGCCGAGCGGTTTTACGAGGACGAGAGCGACACAGAGATCGCCGACGCAGTCGGGACCGACGAGGAGACGGTCTTCGAGGCGCGCCTCTCGATGCACCTGATCAACGAGGGAGACGCCGACGAAGTCGACCTCGCTGCGATCCGCGCACGCGACGAAACGGACGCCGAACTCGCCGAGAGCTACGGCGTCGACACCGCCGACATCCGTCGGTATCGGCGGGTCGCCGACGCGAAGGACGAATCGCGGGCGGCCAACGACCGCTACCGCGACGAGTTCGACAGCCTGCTCGGCGACTCCGACATCTCCGACCGGATGGCGACCGACGTCCGCGAGGACGGCCTCGAGGACGCCACCGAGGGGATGGAAACCGACGTCTCCTTCTGAGCTTCTTCGGGTTTATATACGATGGGGCGGCCAGACGCCCCGTGACGCTCGTCGCCTTCAGCGATCTTCGGACGGCCGCCTACTGCCCGCGAAAGTGTTACTACGTCCGCCGGGACGACGACCGCGAGCCGCCGCCTGCAGTCGACCGCACGCGAGCGCTCGCGACCCGCTACGAGACGCTTCTCGAGGCCGACGACGACGAACTCGCGTCCGAACCGATCGCCCTCGAGCCGGCAACCTACCGGCGGCGGCTGACGGAAACACGCCGGCGTCTCGAGGCGAAAGACCGGTGGGCCGCGCTCTGTACCCCGAAGGAGCGAGACGTGCTCGCGACCGGCCGCCACGTCCGCGGCATCGTCCACAAGGTGCTCGCCGACCCGCTCGAGCCGTCGCTCGTCTCGACCGGAAAACCGCCGGAAACGGGCGTCTGGCAGCCCCAGTCGGTCCACGCCGTCGCCGCGGCGAAGGCCCTCGCCTGGGAGCACGAGACGCCGGTCGACCGGGCCTGGCTCGAGTACCCCGCCCACGGCGTGATCCGCCCGATCGAGCTTACGACCCGCCGGAAGGCGATCTACCGGCGGACGCTCAGGACGGTTCGCGAACTCGACGGGCCGCCGCCTCGTCTTCGAAACCGTTCGAAGTGTGACTCGTGTGGCTACGCCACGGAGTGTGGCGTTCGCACCCGGACGCTGCGGTCGCTCATCGGACAATTCACGGGGTAACGCCTCTGTGCGCCGAATCCGGCTACCTGCTCGCCAGCCAGGCCTCGATCTCGTCTGCGAGCGTGCCGCGGCGGTGGATCGTCCCGCTCGAGACGTCGACGACGGTGCTTCCGGTGCCCGCGGTTTCGCCGCCGTCGAGGACGGTGTTGGCAGCATCGCGAATCTCGGGGTCCAGATCGTCGAGGCGACGAGCGCTCGGTCGCCCGCTGACGTTCGCGCTCGTCGCCGTGATCGGTGTGCCGGCGCGCTCGCACAGCGAGAGTGCGAGGGGGTGATCCGGCACCCGAACCCCGACGCGGTCCCTGCCGGCGGTGAGGACCGCCGGCACGTTCTCGCGGTGCCGACAGAGCACGGTGACAGGGCCGGGGAGAAACCGGGCCATGAACTGCCGCTCTCGGTCGGTCGCGCGGACGAACTCGAGGGCCGCCCGCACCGAGGGGACGGCCAGCGAGATCGGCTTCGACCGCTCGCGGCCCTTCGCCTCGAAGACGCGCTCGACGGCGGCAGGATCGAGCGCATCGGCGCCCAGGCCGTAGACGGTTTCGGTCGGGTAGACGACCAGTTCGCCGGCACGGATCGCAGCCGCAGCGGACTCGAGGTCGGTCATTCGTCGGCCACTTGGCGGCGCCGGGTAAAAATCATACCAGTCCGAGTCGCTCCTCGAGGGCGTCGTAGTCGGGGAACTCCGGCCACTCGCGGGCGACCCACGTCGCGTCGATCGCTCCGCCCTCGTCGACGGCGACGAACGCGAGCCGGGGTTCGCTCACGCCGGCCATCCCGTCGAGATCGTGGGCGATGCCGTAGGCGTCGGCGACCTCGTTCGCCGGATCGGCGAAGATCGAGAACGGGTACTCCCGCTCGTCGAGAAAGCGCGAGATTGAATACGGTGTCGAGGCGGTGACGCCGACTACCGACACGCCGTTCTCGTCGGCGCTGCCGGCGACACCCCAGCCGCGCTCGCGGATCTCGTCCCAGACGTGCTGGGCGACGAACGAACCGATCATGGGGGTGAACACCAGGATCGTCGGGCGGCCCTCGAGCAGGGCGGAAAGCGACCGGTCAGTCCACTGTTCGGCGGTCACCAGCGGACGAGTGAATTCGGGGGCCTCGTCGCCGGACTCGGGGTGGTTGGCGGGGCCAAGATCGACGACCTCGAAGTCGGCCATCAGTCGCCGCCTCCGGCGTCGGTGGCTGTCGCCTCACTGCTGGCGGTCGCCTCCCCGCGCGAGCCGTCGCCGTAGGTCGACTCGAGGTAGTCGACGATGTTGGCGCTCTCGGCCATCGTGACGCCGGTCCGCTCGTCGACGAGCACCGGAACGGTACGGACGCCGGCGGCGCGTTTAACGGCGTCGCGCCGCGAGTGAAGGGGTTCGACGAACCGGGAGCGGTACTCGAGGCCGTACCCCTGCAGTCGGTGGGCGACGCGTTCGCAGTAGGGACAGGCCTGCAGCCGATACAGCGTGAGCGGCGGGTCCGCGATCTCTGTCATACCCGTTGTTCGGCCAAGAACGGGGTAAACGTGTCGTCGGCGGCAGGAAGAAAGGAGAAAGCGTTAATCAGCCGGCGAATAAACCTCAGCCAGTCAATGGTGCTGATTTCGCTCCTGGAGGTGGCGCCTCTCGCCTACGAGATCCCTGGAACCGGGATCGAGGTCGCCGAATCGACCGTCACGTGGTTCGGTATCGCTGCAGTCGTCATCCTCATCCTGCTCTCGGGATTCTTTTCGTCGTCCGAGATCGCGATGTTCTCGTTGCCGAAACATCGCGTCGAGGGGATGGTCGAGGAGGGAATTCCGGGAGCGAGCCGCGTCAAGGCGCTCAAGGACGATCCTCACCGGCTACTCGTAACGATTCTCGTCGGAAACAACATCGTCAATATCGCGATGTCTTCGATCGCGACGGCGGTGATCTCGCTCCACCTCGGGGGGCTGTACGGCGTCATCTTCGCGACGTTCGGGATCACCGCGATCGTATTGCTGTTCGGCGAGAGTGCCCCCAAATCCTACGCCGTCGAGAACACCGAGTCGTGGGCGGTTCGCGTCGCACAGCCGCTGAAAACCACCGAGTACCTGCTGTACCCGATGGTCGCGCTTTTCGATTATCTTACCAGACAAGTGAACAAGATCACCGGGTCGACGGGCGCGATCGAAACGCCGTACGTTACCCGCGACGAGATTCAGGGGATGATCGAGTCGGGCGAGCGCGAGGGCGTCCTGGAGGAAGAGGAACACGAGATGCTCCAGCGCATCTTTCGATTCAACCAGACTATCGTCAAGGAAGTGATGACGCCCCGCCTCGACGTGACCGCGGTTCCCAAGGACGCGGACGTCGGCGAGGCGATCGAAACCTGTATCCAGAGCGGCCACGCCCGTATCCCCGTCTACGAGGGGAGCCTCGACAACATTCAGGGCGTCGTCCACATCCGCGACCTCGTCCGGGATCTGAACTACGGCGAGACGACCGACCTCGAGTTACAGGATCTCATCCAGCCCACTTTGCACGTCCCCGAGTCGAAGAACGTCGACGAACTGCTCGCGGAGATGCGCGAGAACCGGATGCACATGGTGATCGTGATCGACGAGTTCGGCACCACCGAGGGGCTGGTGACGATGGAGGACGTCGTCGAGGAGATCGTCGGCGAGATCTTAGAAGGTGGCGAGGAGGTCCCCATCGAGGAGATCGACGAGAACACCGTGCTCGTTCGCGGCGAGGTCAACATCGAGGAGGTCAACGAGGCCCTCGAGATCGACCTCCCGGAGGGCGAGGAGTTCGAGACGATCGCGGGCTTCATCTTCAACCGGGCGGGTCGGCTGGTCGAGGAGGGCGAGGAGATCACCTACGACGGGGTTCGTATCACGATCGAGGACGTCGAGAACACCCGGATCATGAAGGCGCGACTGCGGAAGCTCCCGGAGTACGAGGACCCCGACGACGTGGAAGAAAACGGCGAGGAGTGACCTTCGCAGCGCTGCGCTCTCGTCCATCCGAACCGTTATTATCTCGTCCGTGATCGGTTCGACGTGAACGAATGCGCGACGGTGGAACCACGATACTGGGCGGGCTGTTCGCCCTCGCGCTGATCGTCTGGGGACTCACCGCGGGCACGACCGCGATCGCAGCCATCGGCGTTGTCGCGCTCGTCCTGCTGGTCACCCAGGAAGCGGTAACTGCCGGCGTCGAGGGACTGCTCGAGCGCCGCGGCGTCGCGGCCGATCACCGGGTCGGTGGCAGCCGCCGTCGTTCTCTGGAGCGTCGTCTGTCTCGTTGGTGCCGCCGCGTTACTCGCGGCTGATCCGGAGTCTTCTCGTCCCAGAATCCTCTTCTTTCTCGGCCTCGCGGTGACCGGTGCGATCGTGACGGACTCGAGCGCCGATGGGAACGGTAGACGGGAGTCAGGAGGGCGACTCGACGAGCGACTGAATCTCGCGGGCGACCTCCGGCGGGACGGCCAGCCGACGGGGTCCCTGGACGTACTGGCCGTCGGGCTGGGCGTAGCGGAGTTTCACCACCGTGACGTCGCCGAACTCCCGCATCGAGACGGCCTCGACGTGCTCGAGATCGACCGCTTCCTCCGGATCGTACAGGTAGATCGTCCGTTCCTCGAGGTCGAGCGTGCCGACCGAGCGAAGAAACACGGACAGCACGATCGCGACGAGCGCGAGCGGGAGCGTTAGCGCCGCCAGACCGGTGAAGGGACCGGCACCGACGGTCAGCAGTTCGTACTCGCTGACGAGTCGTCCAGCCACCATCAACAGGGCGATGAGCGTTCCCATCAGGACCGTTCCGGCGGCGGCGTCGACCGCCTGGCGCGTTCCCGCCCCGTCCGGCGGGGAAATCGAAAGCGGCGCGAGCAGGGCCTCGAGTCGCCGTTCGGTGTCACCCGCGACGGCGAACGCGAGGATCGTCACCGCGAGTGCGAGGAATCCCGCGCCGAGGATCGCCTGCGCGGTCGTCATCGAGAAACCGAACGCGAGCGGTGAGGGAGTACCGAGCTGGCCCGCGAGATCGAACAGCCGCCAGAAGACGATCAGCGCCGCCATCGCAAAGAACGTGCCGACGCCGAACGCCCAGAGGAGCCGAACCGTCCGCGAGGTCGAGGCGTCCCGTCGCCACTGCACCGTTCGGGAGTCGTCCATACGGGAGTGTCAAAACCGTGTAGGTAAAGCCCGTTCGATTCAGAACAGCAGCCACTCGAGGGCGCTGTAGGCCCCGAAGGAGACGACGATCGACAGGGCGAGCGAGAGCGTCCACGCGAGCACCGTAAACCCCATCTTGCGGGCGCTGACGCCGCCGCCGGCACCCGACGCGGCGTAGCCGCTCCCGATGATCGAGCTGACGATGATCTCGTTGAACGAGACGGGGATGCCGTAGAGCACCGCGGTCTGGGCGATGGCGAAGGAGGGGATGAGCGCGGCGATCGATCGGCGAGGGCCGAGCGAGGAGTAATCCTGGGAGATGGCCTTGATCATCCGCGGAGCGCCGGTCCAGGAGCCGAGCAGGAGCCCGAAGCCGCCGCCGACGAGCAGCGCCAGCAGCGGCAACTGGAGGTCGTTCGAGAGCGGAATCAGCGGACCGATCGCCAACCCGACCTGGCTGCCGCCGGCGGAGAAGGCGACGAGCCCGCCGAGGATCAACAGGAAGTGGCGCTCGCCGCGCTCGACGTCGCCCCGGAGATCGAGCCCGAGGATAAGTCCCCAGAGCGTGGCCATAACGACGGTGACGACGGCGATGCCGACGATCGGTGCCCCGGGAACCCACTCGCCGGCGGCGACGGCGATCGACGCGCCGGCGTCGCCGGAGCCCAGGACGGCGAACTCGATGTTCGCGACGATGACGCCGATGAGCCCCGCCAGGCCGACGATCAGGTAGCGCTCGGGGATCGGTTCGTCGCGCAGTAGTCGAGCGATTCCGTAGGCGAGACCGCCGCCGACGAACGGGGTGAGGAGCCAGAGGGCGGCGATCTCTCGATACTTCGCCCAGGCGGGGTCGCCGCCCATCGCGAGGCCGACGCCGATCACCGCGCCCGTGACGGTAAACGCCGTCGCGATCGGGTAGCCGGCGAAGACGCCGATCGCGACGAGCACCGCGGCGATCGTCAGCCCGATCGTCGCCGCCGCGGGGGAGAGCGTTACACCACCGATGAGTTCGGTACCGACGGCTTCGGAGACGTTCGCCCCCTGGAGAACGGCGCCAGCAAACCCCAGCAACCCAACGATAAAGCCCGCCCGCATTACCGAGATTGCGTTGGCACCGACGGCGGGTGCGAAGGGTGTCGAGCCGCTCGAGCCCGCGCCGATCGCCCACGCCATGAAGAGGCTCGCGACGGCGGCCACGGCGAACGTCGCAACGAGGGCGATCTCGACCATCTACCGGGGCTCTACCAGCGGCCGATACAAGTGTGTGCCGGCTTAGAACGGCGTCTCTCGCGGGATGGGGGCGCTCCGACGCCCCGAGTCGCGATCGCGGAGTCAGTTCGTCGTCGACCGGGAGTGGTCTTCGGGCTCCGGCGGGGGTTCGACGCCCTCGATCGCCTCGGCAGCGTCGGTGTCCTTTTCGATCTCGACGTGCCAGCGGTCGACCGCGTTCTCGTACTCGGCGAGGGTGTCGGAGACGCTGTCTTTCAACACGTCGTCGTTGACGTTGACCTCGAAGATGAACGCCTCGCCGTTGCCACGACCCGATTGCTGGATGTTGGCACTGACGAGTTCGTTATCGAAGTAGTAGGGTGCGAGCTGGGTCATCACTCGCTGGTAGACGGTGTCTTCGACGCGGCGAATCGCCTTCCGGCTGGCGGTGTCGGCCGCACGCGCAACGTAGTCGATCGACTCCTTCCAGTTACCGACGGCCTCGTCGGCGTCGTCGTTCTCAAGGGCCTCGTACGACGCCGAGAGCTTCTCGCCGGCGGTCTGGATGTCCTCGTCGGGCTCCCGGCCGGCTTTCTCGCCGCGTCCCTCCTCGACGCTGGCCTGGTCTGCGGTCTTCTCGCTGACGTCGGCCTCGAGGGTCTCGTGGGCTTTCGGCCGCCATTCCTCCCACTCGTCGAACGCGCGGGCGTAGCGTGCTCCGTAGTCGTGTTTGGGATCGTGGACGCCTGCGTCCCGAAGCGCACGGGTGACGCGTTCTCCGTGTTCGACGACGTCGCCCCAGTCGCCGCGAATCTTGAATCCGGAGATACTCTCTTCCATTCGGTTGACAGACCGTATGCCGCGGACCGGTATAAACCTCTTCGCTGCGTAACGCACGCTCCAGGACCGGGACACCGCTCGGTGATTCGAGAAGCGTGTCAACCAACTCCGCGCTGGTTACCGTGTGTGACGCCGACGATTCACCGACGGTAGATCGTTTCGAACGCTATCTCGTCCAGCCGGCGCTTCAACCGATCGAGCCGGATGGCGAGAAACGAGACGCGACGGAGCTCCGGCTCGGAAAGTTCGATCCGGCTCCTGCCGAACGGGTTCCGGTCGCAGTCCTCCTCGTTTTCGACGGCGTCGAGAACGGCCGTGACGCCACATCGGCCGCAGGACTCCGTTCGCTTTCCCATGTGGATAGTGACGGCTCCCTCCCTCATGAAGCTTCGGCCGCCGGTGAGTATATACGACCCGGATGGTATCTGTGAACACATGGACCCGGACGAGCCCGGCCTCGAGGAGGCGACTGCTGACACCGTCCCTCGGTGGGGGGACGAGTACCTCGATCGAGTGAGCGATCGGCTCATGTACAATTACGACCTCGAGAAGGATCACCCCGTCGCGGGGGAACGGTTCACGTTGTACGGGCGAATGGAGCTAACGAGCAAAAAACACTTTCTCCACCCCACGATTACGATCGGCGAGCACGGATCGACTGAGCACCTGTTCGTGAGGCGAGTCGATCGGGTCGATGACGAAACGCTCGACCAGTACGTCGATCTCGGACATCGGCTGGCGGAGGAGTGGATCGAGCCGAACGAAGCACACTACTGTACCGAGTTTACGTTCGTCGCGATTGCGCCGTCGATCTCGGACGCCGTTCGCGATCGCGTGATGGCGTTCTCCGATCGGACATTGCTGAAGTACGGCTATCACGGCCACTACGAGATCAATCTGGTCGTCGCGGCGCCCGGCGAGGAGAGGGTACTCGCGAGCGAGAACGCTGATGTCGCGACGGCATTTCGACTCTGGGAACGAATCGAGCGGACGGAACCGGGAATCCTTGGATTGATCGCCCGGCGGTTACAGCTCTAGTCGTCGTCGGCGGTGACCGTTTCGTCCCCTATACGTCCGTTTTCGCTGATGTTTCCGTACCCGATTCGGAAGAGTGCAACCGCCAGTCCGACCATCACCAGGCCGACGACGATTTGACTGCCACCGGCGATCCAGGTCCACGTTCCGGGATCACCCGAAAGGAGTCGGATGTACAGCACCTGATAGAGCGTGACCCACAGGAGCCCGATGACGGTAATGATCGCCATCAGCGCCAGCGGGCCGCCCGTGCTGAGCAGCTGTTTGTTCCGGTCCCAGTTGGCGAGCCAGACCGTTCCGGTCAATAGCGCCAGGGCTGCAAGCAGCTGGTTTGCGCCGCCGAACAGCAGCCACAGGTCCTCCCAGCTTCCGGTGCCGACGAGCAAGAACGCGACGATGACGACCGCGCTCGTACTCACGTACCGGTTCGCGCCGTACGATTCGACAGTCGTTTCGGGGGTTCCGACGAGCTCTTCGGCCATGTACCTGCCGAGCCGGACGGCGGTGTCCATGCTCGTCAGCAGGAAGCTGGCGAGTACGAGTGCCATGAACGGGGCGCCGTAGGACGCCGGGATACCGAACGCGGTGAGAATCACTCCACCGCCCGTCGCGAAGTTCGGGAGTGCAAGGCCGATACCGCCGCCTTCGGCGATTCCGGCGACGGCGATCGTACAGAGCGCAACGGCGGCGAGGAGGCCCTCGCCGAGCATTCCGCCGTAGCCGATCAGCCGAGCGTCGGTCTCCTTATCGAGCTGTTTTGCGGTGGTTCCCGAGGAGACCAGCGAGTGGAAACCGCTGATCGTCCCGCAAGCGATCGTAATGAACAGGAGCGGGAAGATCGGCATGAGCGCGTAGGCGGCGTTTTCGCTTCCGAACACACCGTACCACGCGTCGATCTGGAACGTCAACGGCTCGCTGGTGGTGGTGATGAACGTTCCCACGATGACGGCAAGGAGCGTTCCGCCCACCCCGGTGTACAGGAGGAACGACGAGAGGTAGTCGCGGGGCTGGAGCAGCATCCAGACCGGCAGGATGCTGGCGAGTCCGCCGTAGACGAGCATGATCAGCACCCAGGCCCCGATGTTCTGGTTGAAGCCGAGTTCCGGAATAATAGCCGGTGCGGTTTCACCGAACAGCACGATCGTGTCGGGCGCGTTTGGGAACTCCGCGCCGAACAGTGCAACCGGGTACTGGATACCCACCCACACCGCCGCGAAGATACCGCTCACGAAGACGACCGTCCCGACCGAAAACGGGAGGTTTAGCTGATACAGCCAGAACCCGAATATCAGTGCCAGTGCGATGTAGACGACGCTCGCCGTCGCCGCCTGGGGAAACGCGTCGAAGACGATGGCGATGACCAGCGCGAACACCGCAACGACGAGTATCGTCAACAGGAACGCGAACCACAGTAGCATGTTTTTCCCGCGCTCGCCGACGTACTCCCCGATGATGTAGCCGATCGACTTCCCCTCGTGTCGAATGCTCCCCGACAGCGAGATGAAGTCGTGGACGGCACCGATCAGCGGGTTTCCGATCGCGACCCACAGTACGGCGGGAACCCATCCCCAGACAAGTGCCGCCGTAATCGGCCCGACGATCGGCGCTCCCCCCGCGATGCTCGAGTAGTGATGCCCCAGTAGCACCGGCTTCTTCGCCGGCACGTACTCCTGACCGTCCTCGTACTTGTGCGCCGGTGTCGCTCGCGAGTCGTCGAGGTTGACGAACTGCGAGAGATACCGTCCGTACCCGACGTACGCGACGGTAAACGTCGTGAGTACCAGCGCGACAATCCAGATTATGCCTGCCATGTGTGCCCGTACCAATAGTCGAAGAGGTTAATTATAAATATACCCTATTTACCGCGCTCGTCCGGCGCGTATCGGTCGTTCTGGTCTGATACGGACCAGGCTACCGGCCACCCGATCGATGGCCCTCGGTTCCGGAGGGCGCCCCGGGAGAGAAGTCGGCGGCGTCGAACTCGTCGGCGACGTCCTCGAGAAGCTCGCCTCGAACCTCCTCGATGCGGGTTTCGATCGTCGCGACCACCGGCGCCGAGAGCGTCGACTCGATCCGCTCGAGGCGATCTCGCTCGGTCGCGACGCGATCACGGAGAAACCGGGCGCCCCGCCCCTCCTCCTCGGGTTCGGGTTCGGGCGTGAGTCGGTTGACGACGAGTCCGGCGACGGGGAGGTCTGCTTCGGCGAGCGTTTCGAGGGAGCGCTCGGTCTCGCGCATGGAGAGTTCGTCGGGATTCATCACGAGGTAGAACGTCGCCTCCTCGCGCAGGGTCTTCCCGGCGAACTCGAAGCGCTCCTTTCGTTCCCTGAGGCGGGAGAGGATCGGATCGCCGTCCATCAGTCGCCGGGGCTCGCGGTTGCCGATCGCAGCCTTCTCGAAGAGGTCGATGCTTCGCTCGCGTTTGTACACCAGCCGGTCGATCCACCGCTCGAGCAGCTCCGGCAGCGAGAGCAGCCGGAGGGTGCTGCCGGTGGGCGAGGTGTCGAAGACGACCCGATCGTAGTCCTCAGCGGTCTGCATCACCTCGACGAATCGGTCGAACAACGCGGCCTCGTAGGCACCCGGCGTCTGGTGGGCCATCTCGAGCTGGATGTCGATCTCGTTGACCATCGCCGCGCTCACCTGCGAGCCGAGCTGCCGCTTGAGCTCCTGCAGGTGGTCTTCGACCTCTCGCTCGGGGTCGATCTCCATCACCGACAACCCCCCGTAGTCCGCGACGGGCTGTGGTTCGTCGTCGAACGCCTGTCCGAAGACGTCGCGCGTGCTGTGTGCGGGATCCGTCGAGACGAGCAGCGTCTCGAGACCGTCGTTGGCCGCGGCGACGGCGTAGGCGCTCGAGACGGTCGTTTTCCCGACGCCGCCTTTTCCGCCGAAGAAGACGAACCGACTCATCAGAAGTGGTACTGCTGGCCCTTGCGCTCGACGAGCGAGGTCCGATCCCACATTCGGCGCTCCCAGTTCTCGTACTCGGTTTCGAGGTACGGCAGGAGTTCGGCGGTGTAGTAAGAGACTGGACTCGGGATGCCGAAGGCGTCGGGGAAACAGGCGAGCATGAACGTATCCTCGAGGTCCTCGGCTTCCTTCTCGATCTTCTCGTACGCCGGGTGGGTGATCATTCCGTGGTAGAGCCCGCGAGCCCACTCCTCGACGATGGCGCGGTAGGCGGCGATCCGCTCTGCAAGCGTCATGTGTCATCACTACACAACCGGGCGGGAAAAAACGTATCGACAGCCGTCGACTACTATAAGTCCTCTCGCTCGGTTGTGCCCACGTATGGACGCCGACCGCATTCCGGTCACCATCCTCAGCGGGGCGCTCGGGGCGGGGAAGACGACGCTGCTCAACCACCTGCTGTCGAACAACGAGGGGCGGCGAATCGCCGTCCTCGTCAACGATATGGGCGAGATCAACGTCGACGCCGAGTTGTTACAGACGGGCGGTGAACTCGATCCCGCGGCAGGCGTGGCAGAGCTCTCGAACGGCTGTATCTGCTGTGAACGCCAGGACGACCTCGAGACCGAGGTGACGCGACTGGCCAGGGAGCGCGACTTCGACTATCTCGTCGTCGAGGCCTCGGGGATCAGCGAACCCGCACCGATCGCCCGCCTGTTCACGACCGAATCGCGCGCGGCCGCACTGTACGAAGTCGATACCACGGTAACGGTCGTCGACGGACGCCTCTTCTACGACAGCTTCGCCGGCGAGGAGCCGACGCGAGAGACGGCGCCCGGGGACGAGGAGCGCCCGCTCTCGGACCTGCTGATCGAGCAGGTCGAGTTCTGCGACGTTCTCGTCTGCAACAAGTGCGACCGGCTGTCGGCCGACGAGCGCGAGCGCGTCGAGGCGCTGGTCGCGGCGCTGCGCCCGGAGGTGGCGGTCATTCCGACCACGTTCGGCGCGGTCGACCCCGGCGACGTGCTCGGAACCGGTCGGTTCGACCCGCTCGAGGCCAGGGACGCGGCGGGCTGGAAACGGGCGTTCGATAGCCACGCCCACGAGAGCGACGGCGACCACGCGGATCACGACCACCGCCACCCCGCCGACGTCTACGGCGTCACCTCGTTCGCCTATCGCCGGGGGCGGCCGCTCCACCCCGAGCGATTCCGGTCGTTCCTCGAGTCCGTGCCGGATGCGGTCGTCCGCGCGAAGGGACGATGCTGGGTGGCCGGACGCGAGTCGACCGCGCAACTGCTCAACGTCGCTGGGTCGTCGATTCGCGTCGAAACCGCGGGGCGGTGGATCGCCGGACTTCCCGAGGTCGAGCGGGAACTCTACCGGGACAATCGGCCGACGGATCACTGGGACCCCGAGTGGGGCGACCGCGAGGTCAGGCTGGTGTTCATCGGCCGCGGTTTCGAGGAGGAGACGCTGGTCGACGCCCTCGACGACTGTCTGCTAACCGACGCGGAGATGGCCGCGGAGTGGTCGGCGTACGAGAACGCGTTTCCGGCGGCCGAGGGAGACGTTCTCGTCGTACGTTAGACGACTGCAACGGCCGCGGTCACCCCGAGGAGGAGGGCGACGGTCGCCGCGACCGTGTACAGCAGGCGCCGAACGCGGAGTGCGACCGGCAGTTCGCTCCGGAGTTCCGGGCGGGCGGTCAGGACGCAGCGGTGGTAGGCGGCGACCCCCACTCCCGCACAGAGGATCACCGAGAGGGAGACCGCGGGACCGAGGGGAACGCCCAGCTCGAGCAGGTAGAGCGGACCACAGCCGATCAGTAGCGGTACCGCGAGCAGCGAGGTGACCAGAAAGGGGACGGGGTCGACGGGCGTCCCCTCGCGGTTGCGTAGGAGAAAGCGCATCGCTCGATCGTCGCTAGTCACGAGCTCCAGGCCCATAACGAACTGCGCTGAGAATGCGCGGCGGCCGCGGGCCGGGGCCGAAGCAGTTATTCCCCGGGCGACTCCAGAGAGAAGCGATGTCCGTCTCCGACGGTCTCTCCGGCTCGAAGGGTGATCCCCGGCTGCTGTTCGTGTTGAACGCCGTCCTCTCGGCGTCGTTCGTCTGGATAGTGCTGGGACTGGCGGATCTGGCAGACGTCGCGGCGTTCAGCTGGACGCGGTTCGCGATTCTGACCGTCCTGTTGATAACCGTCACCCACGTCGTCGTTCGCTAGTTACTCGACGGCGGCGGCGAGGCCGTCGAGCGTCCGCTCGAGTTCCCCCCGTCGTTTCCAGGCGGCGACGCGGTCGGTCACCGCTGCCGGCGGCACACCCATCTCGACCATCGAGACGGCGGTGAGACGAACACCCTCGTTCTCCTGGTCGTACGTGAGCGTCGTTTCCAGCGTCTCGAGCGGCCCTCCTCGCTCCTGTTCGTAATAGAACCCGTTCTCGAGACGTTCGAACCGGAGCACCGTCTCGAGTCCCCGGGCGACGACGTCGACCACCCACTCACCGTCGCGCTCGTCGATCTCTCTGACAGTGAAGGTTCCCTCGTACTCGACGAGCGCGTCTGGGGTGAGGTAGCGCTCGAGCATCGCCGGCTGTGTCCGGACGAACCGCGAAACCGTTACCGTTCGCATTAGCGGTGATTCTCGGACCGATACCTTATACTCCCCGGCGGTACCGAATGCAGACGAGATGCCGATCGAAGACAGGGACGAGGCCTACCTCGTCACCCACGCACTGGCGAAGGACACCCTCTCGCGGCTGCGAGACGTCGAAACCGAGCAGGTGGGCTTTCGAAAGGGGCTCGTCAAACTCGGCCGGATCTGTGGCTACGAGATCATCGACGGGCGGATGGATACCGAGTACGTCGAGATCGAGACGCCCCTCGAGGCCACGATGGGCGAACGCGTCAAGGGGCTCGACGACGTGGTGATCATCAACGTGTTGCGGGCGGCGACGCCGTTCGTCGAGGGGCTGCTCAAGGCGTTCCCGCGGGCCAGACAGGGCGTTATCAGCGCCAGCCGCGACGAGGAAGCGGGCCGCGACGCGGACGGCAAATTCCCCATCACGGTCGACTACGTGAAACTCCCCGAGATCCGCGAGGAGGACACCGTGATCGTCGCCGATCCGATGCTCGCGACGGGGAGTACGATGTGTACGGTCCTCGAGCACGTCATCGAGAACTCACCGGAGCCCGAGCACATGATCGTCCTCTCTGCGGTCTCTGCCCCGGACGGACTGCTCCGCGTGGGCGAAGAGTTTCCCGAAGTCGACCTGCTGACGGTGTCGATCGACGACTACCTCGACGACGACGGGTTCATCGTCCCCGGTCTGGGGGATGCGGGCGATCGCGCGTTCCGAACGACGTAGCCGTCGACTGTCCACCCGTCCTCGAGCGCTCTTCGACACCCCTCAAACCCCTGTATTCGACTCGGTCGTAGCTCTCGGCCGAACCGGTCGTCACCGTACACTCCGGGCCGATCGGTCAGGACTCCCCGCAGGTGTCGATTCCGAGCAGTGCGTTCATCGGACACCGGCCGAGCACGCCGCTCGCGAGCACGTCGCTGCCGGCGATAAAGGCGACCGTGCCGCCCAGCCGCCTCCGGTGCCGGTAGCCGACGACGAGCAGTGCGAGTCCGACGACGAGACGAGCCAGTCGATCGAGACCGCCGACGTTTCGCTCCATAGCTCGTGATGGGGCTCGAGGCAGTTAGCTACTGTTCTCTCGGCGGCGTGTCCTTCTCCCCGCCTGTTTCCGCTCGAGCTCACGAACCCGTTGGTTTCCGCTCGAAACCGTCCGACAGAGCGGTTGTTGTTCGATGCGTCTCCACCGGAACCGCACCCCTGTGGCCGACTCGAGGACCGCGTCGTCGTCGCTATTCGTCGTCTTCGTCTGCCTCGCCCGCGGTGAGTCCGTCGTTGCGCCCGCGCTCGAGCGCCGACGGGTCGTCGCTGTAGGTGGAGTAGCCGTCGAACCACCGCTGAATTCGTTCGATGCGGTCGACGACGTGGGCGGGTTCGCCCGAGCGGGAGAGTTCGTGGCCCTCGCGGGGGTAGCGGACGAGTCGGGTGTCGACGCCGTGTTTCTTCAGCCCGAGGTAGTACAGTTCGGCGGTGTTCGCCGGGGTGCGGAAGTCGTCGTCGGAGTGAAGCACCAGCGTGGGGGTCGTCACGTTCGGGACGTGCGCGACCGGCGACTGCTCCCAGAGGAACTCGGGGTCCTCCCAGGGGGTGACGCCGTAGTCGCCCTCGATCAGCTTGAACGCGTCCGTCGAGCCGTAGAAGCTGGTGAAGTCGTAGACGCCGCGCTGGGAGACGGCGGCCCGGAACCGGTCGGTCTGGCCGACCGTCCAGGCGGTCATGAAGCCGCCGAAGCTTCCTCCCGTCACGTACTGCTCGTCCTCGTTGACGTACTCGCGTTCACAGACCTCCTCGACGCCGGCGAGCACGTCGGTAAGGGTGACCTCTCCCCAGTCGCGCTCGATGGCGCTCGCGTGGTCCTCGCCGTAGCCGGTCGATCCCCGTGGGTTCGACCAGAACACGACGTAGCCGCTCGCGGCGAGGCTCTGGAACTCGTGCCACATCGTCCCTGAGGTGGTCCATTGGGCGTGGGGGCCGCCGTGGATCTCGACGACCAGCGGATAGGTTTCCTCGGGGTCGAAATCGGGCGGCGTGAGCACCCAGCCCTGGACCGGCCCCTGCTCGCTCTCGTACCACAACTCCTCGGGCTCCGACACCGCCCGATCCGTGAGGTACTCGTCGTTGACACGGGTGAGTCGGGTGACCTCGTTGCCCCCGCGCGTGGAGACGAAGACGTCGCCGGGGTGGTCCCACTCGCTCTGGGCGTAGGCGATGGCATCCTCGCCAACGGAAAAACCCTCAAGCGTGACGCCGTCGCCGTACACCGTCGCCGGCTCCTCGCTGGCGTCGCCGGGGGCCTCCCAGAGCACCACGGAGCCCTCGTCGGGCGTCGCGAAGTAGAGCAGTTCCTCGTCGGGGCCCCACTCGAGGCCGGCGCCGTACCCCAGTGTTCGGTCGAGATTTTCGGTGAGTGTGACCTCCTCGCCGCTCGCCCGGTCGTGGACGACGACCTCGGTCTGACGGAGCGTAAAGCCCTCCTCGGGGGTGTAGGTGTAGGCGACGCGGTCGTCCTCGGTGGCGGCCAGCGCGGGGTAGCCCGTTGTCTGCGTCACCGCCTCGACGTCGCCGCTCTCGAGGTCGTGTGCGTGGACGTCGTGGACGATGGAGTCGTCGGGCTCCTCGCCGTGTTTCGTGGTGTAGTAGACCGTGTCGTCGTCGCCCCAGGTCGCGCCGAGGTGGTCGACGTCGCCGTCGGTAAGCCGCTCGAGGGCATCCTCGGCGTCCTCGCCCGCTAGCGCCGCCTCGACGTCGAGCACGTAGACGTGGTTGCGCTTGCCGTCGGCGTAGCGCTGGGCGGCCCGATAGACCATCCGGTCGATCACGCGCGGGTCAGGCGTCTCGGGTTCGTAGTCGGCGTCGACCGCGAGGTCGCGGCCCTCCTCGCGGTCCTCGGCGGTCGACCCCTGGGTAAAGAGCACTCGCGAGCCGTCGGGGCTCCACTCGAGGCCCGAAATCCCGCCCGCGACCTGGGTGAGCTGGCGCGCCTCGCCGCCGCCGGCGGGGAGGTACCACAGCTGCGGGCGGTCGTCGTCGGCCCCGCGGGTGCTGACGAACGCGAGCGCGCTCCCGTCGGGACGCCAGCGGGGCTGGCTATCGACGCCTTCGCTCACGGTGAACTGCGTCGGCTCGTCGCCGCCGAGCGGGACGACGTAGACCGTCGCCTCGTAGCTCTCGTCGTCGTCAGGGACCTTCCTGACGAACGCGACGCGCTCACCCGTCGGGGAGAGCTGTGGGTCTTCGACCTGGACGATGTCGTGGTAGTCGGCGGCTTCGATCGTCTGCATGGCTGCTGTCAGCCTCTACCACGGATTATACATTTCGATTCGTAGGCCTACCGGTCGGATCGCGTGAACAGTCGTTCGGTGCGACTGTCTCGAGTCGATTAATTTTAACCCCTTCAGGAATTGATTATATGTCCGTCGCTGTCGACTGTGACAGTATGAGAGACACTCTCAACCGACGGCGGTTCGTCGGCATGATCGGGGCGGCGGGCAGCGTTGCGCTTATGGGAACCCTACAGGACGACGAGGTCGAAGAGGAACCGGAACCCGAAGAGGGCGGGGAGGTCCTTGCGTTGCACGCGGGCGGGACCGAAGGGACCTACTACCCCCTCGCTGGCGACATGAAGCGGATCGTCGAAGACCAGACACCCCACGGGATCCAGGTGCAGTCGACCGGCGCGAGCGTCGAGAACGTCGGCAGTCTCGCCCGCGAGGAAGCGCAACTCGCGCTGATACAGAACGACATCGCGTTCTTCGCGTTCAACGGCACCGGTATCGAAGAGTTCGAGGGCCAACCGGTCGAGAACCTTCGGGGCATCGCGTCGCTCTACCCCGAGACGATCCACATCGTCACGCAGGCCGACTCAGGCATCGAATCGGTGGAAGATCTCGACGGGGCGTCGGTCAATACGGGCGACCTCGGCAGCGGTACCCAGGTCAACGCCCTGCAGATCCTCGAGACGGCCGGCATCGAGAACTTCGACGAGCAGAACACGGACTTCGGGACGGCGGCCGACCAGATCGGCGACGGCGACGTCGACGCCGCGATCACCGTCGGCGGGTGGCCGCTGGGCGCGATCGAGGACCTGGCGACGACTCAGGACATCGCGTTCGTCGAGGTCACCGGCGACCTTCGCGACCAGTTGCTCGGAGACGCCGAGTGGCTGGCGGAGGACACGATCCCCGGCGGCACCTACGACGGGGTCGAGGAGGACGTCGAGACGGTCTCCGTCCAGGCGATGCTCGCCACCCACGAGGCGATGGACGACGCACTCATCGAGGAGGTCACGGGAGCGATGTTCGACAACACCGACGACTTCACCACCCAGGCGGAGTTCATCAGTCAGGACACCGCCCTCGAGGCGATGTCGATCGAACTCCATCCGGGTGCCGAGGCGTACTTCGACGCGGCGGGCATCGACGCGAACGGAACCGACGAGGCGGACACCGACGACGAAGAAACGGACGCGGACGACGCTGAGGAGGCGGAAACCGACGCGGACGAGTAGTCTGTTGCCGGGGCGAGCGACCGCCGACCGGTTTCCGATAGTTGCACTGACGAGTCAGTGGTAGTGAAACTCCTACGGAAGTTAATTTCTACATTCCGGTGAAAAAATGTATTGTCGAGCCTCACCGATTAGTGGTATGGTTCGACACATTAACCGGCGACGGTTCGTCACAGTCGCCGGGGTTGCTGGAGTAGGCTCGCTCGCCGGTTGCATCGGAGAGGACGCTACCGAGGACGACGACGCTGCCGACGACGGCGACGAGGGAGACGACGACGCTGCCGAGGACGAAAACGGCGAGGAGGATGACTTCGGCGAGGCCGACCCTGACGAGGGTGGCGAGGTACTCTCCTGGCACGCGGGCGGTACGGAGGGGACGTACTACCCGCTGTCGGGTGACGTCAAGTCCATCGTCGAGGAGCACTCGCCCCACGGGATTCAGGTGCAGTCGACCGGCGCGAGCGTCGAGAACGTCGGCAGCCTCGGCCGCGAGGAGGCCGACTTCGCGCTGATCCAGAACGACATCGCCTACTTCGCGTTCAACGGCACCGGCATCGAGGAGTTCGAGGGCGAACCCGTCGAAAACCTTCGGGGCGTCGCCTCGCTCTACCCCGAGACGATCCACATCGTCACCCAGGCCGACTCGGGTATCGAATCCGTCGAGGACCTCGAGGGCGCCTCGATCAATACGGGCGACCTCGGCAGCGGCACCCAGGTCAACGCCCTGCAGATCCTCGAGAGCGCGGGAATCGAGGACTACGACGAGCAGAACACGGACTTCGGGACGGCGGCCGACCAGATCGGCGACGGCGACGTCGACGCCGCCGTGACCGTCGGCGGGTGGCCGCTGGGGGCGATCGAGGATCTGGCGGTGAACCAGGACATCGCGTTCGTCGAGGTGTCGGGCGACCTCCGGGAAGATCTGATGAACGAGGCGGAGTGGCTGGCGGAGGATACGATCCCGGGCGGCACCTACGACGGGGTCGACGAGGACGTCGAGACGGTCTCCGTCCAGGCGATGATCGCCACCCACGAGGGGCTGGACGAGGGAATCGTCGAGGACGTCACGACGGCGATCTTCGACAACACCGACCAGTTCACCACCCAGGCGGAGTTCATCGACGTCGAGAGCGCCCAGGACGGGATGCCGATCGATCTCCATCCGGGGGCGGAGGCGTACTTCGGCGATGGAGAGGACTGACGGAACCGCCTCGAGCCGTCATCGAGTACCCGCGCTGACCACCGACTGACCACCGTGAGACTGACCAGACGACGACTCGCCGCGTCCGTGCTCGCGCTGTTCGGAGCGTCCGCTGTGACGATTTCGGCGGCGACGGCCGACCGGACGCTCGTCGTCGCCGACGCCGCCTCCGGCGAGCGGTTGCTCGAGGTTCCCGTCGACGACGGCGAGGAAGTGACGCTCGCCTACACCCACAGCGTCGAGAAGACGCCGGTCGAGGACGTGTACGCCGTCGACGGCCTCGAGCTTCGGGCGGTGAAGTCAGTGTTTCACTCCTTCGGCGCGGGACTGCCGACGAACGTCACGCGAACCGAGGAGGGGTACGTCGCGGAGGGATCCGGAAGCCACGAGGAACTGTTCGTCGTTCCCGGCGAGATCGCCGGCCACGAACTCGTCGTCGAGGGCGACCGGTACGACCTGGTCGCGGTCGCCGACGGGAGCGTCGTGCTGTCTCTGACCGACCGCCGCGTCGGGGACGCGCTCGCGGGGCGACTCGTCGCGACCCACCAGCACGCCGCCCGGACCGCCGGTCCGGTCGACCGGTCGATTCGAACCGACGGGGCCCGCCGAACCACGATCGACACTGACCGATGTACGATGACCAACCGTCTGCGACGAGGGGTGCCTGAGCGATGAGCATCGAGCCCGGAGACGACAGTCTGAGCGAGGAAGAACAGCAACAGCTGATGGAGGAGGTCGAGCGCCGACGGACCCACCGGGGGGTCGCCGCCGCCATCGTCATCGCGATCGCGATCTCATTTTCGGCGTTCCAGATGTGGATCGCCGCCCGTGGATACGTCTTCGAGGTGGGTGATTTTCGAATCGTCGCGCTTCAGCAGCTACAGGTGAACGCGATCCACGTCGCGTTCGCGCTGGTGCTCGCGTTCATGCTGTTTCCGGCGAGTCGCGGCCGGGGATTCCTCGCCCGCCGGCTCGGACGGGTCGAACCGGCGGTCAAGACACGATTCGGCGACGAACATCCGCTGACTCGAGCGACGACCCGTACCGCCGCCACCGCGCGCTGGGCGGTGGTCGACCCGAACATGAACCGGATCGCGCCGATCGACGTCCTCCTGGCGCTGCTCTCGACCTGGCCCGCCTACTACATCGTCACCCAGTACGACGAGATTCGATCCATCGCAGTCCACCGATTCGACGGGACGCAGTCGATCTACGAGGTGTTTCCCCCGTTCGATCTAATCGAGCGGGCGACCGGCTACGACATCGGCGGCGCGCTCGCGGCGGCGGGCGCCCCGCTTGCCGACACCTCCGCCGCGTTCCTGCTCGCGATCCTCGGGATGCTGCTCGTCCTCGAGGCGACCCGGCGAGCCCTCGGTATCCTGCTCGCCTCGCTCGTCGGACTCTTCATCGTCTACGCCCGCTGGGGGTACGTCATCCCCCGTGACTCCCCGATCGGCGCGCTGACGATCCAGCCGGATACCTGGGGGAACATCATGTACAACCTCTGGTACACCGTCGAAGCGGGGGTTCACAGCCAGCCCGTCTCCGTCAGCGTCCGCTTCATCTACATCTTCATCCTGTTCGGGGCGTTCCTCGAGATGAGCGGCGCCGGCAAGTGGTTCATCGACCTCGCCTACGCCGCGACCGGCACCCGCGAGGGCGGCCCCGCGAAGGCGAGCGTGGTCTCGAGCGGCTTCATGGGGATGCTCTCCGGCTCCTCGATCGCCAACACGGTGACGACCGGGGCGTTCACGATCCCGCTGATGAAGCGCTCGGGCTACTCGCCGGAGTTCTCCGGCGCCGTCGAGTCGTCGTCCTCCTCTGGCGGTCAGATGCTCCCGCCCGTGATGGGTGCGGCGGCGTTCCTCATCGTCGAGTTCACGGGGACCCCCTACGCGGACGTGATCATCGCCGCCACGCTCCCTGCTATCGCCTTCTTCTTCGGCATGTGGGTGATGGTCCACTTCGAGGCGGTCAGGGGTGGCATCGGCGGCCTCCCCCGCGCGGAGCTGCCGAACGTCGGGAGCGCCCTGCGCAGCGGCTGGTTCTATCTGATCCCCATTATCCTCCTGCTGTACTACCTCATCATCGCCCGATTCTCGATCAACCGCGCCGGCTGGCTCACCATCGTCGCCGTCATCGCCCTGTTGGCGGCGGTCGCCGCCTACAACGAGCGGACGCGGGTTCCGCTGTTCGCGACGATTCTGGCGGTCTTCGTCGCCCAGGCCGCAGCGTACGCGACCGTCGGCGCCGGACTCGTCGACGCCCTGCAGGTGGCGGCGGGCCTCGAGACGGCCGCCGCGGCGCTGCCGCTCAGTGAAGCGGTGGCGGCCGCGGTATCCGATCTCGGCGTCATCGTGATCCTCGTGAGCGCCGCGTTCATCCTGCTCCAGCCCCACGGTGAGGCGCCGCTGCTCGACTTCGACTCCACGGTCGACGACGCCGCCGAGGAGGGCGCCGAAAAGCTCGATCGACCGTCGCTGGCGAGCAACAACGCTTACCGATTCGGCACCTTCGTGCTCAAGTCGATGGACTCCGGGGCGCGCACCGCAACCACTGTCGTCGTCGCCGTCGCCGCTGCCGGCGTCGTGCCGGGGGTCATCAGCGTTTCCGGGCTCGGACCGAACCTGGCCGCGCTCATCAGCAGCGTCAGCGGCGAGTCGATGCTGGTCCTGCTCACCCTGACCGGCGTCGCCGCGATCATCTTCGGGATGGGGATGCCGACGACGGCGATGTACATCATCCTGGTTGCGATGCTCGAGGCGCCGCTGGTCGAGGCCGGCGTCCTCGTCCTCGCCGCCCACCTGTTCGTCCTCTACTGGGGGCTGATGGCCGACGTGACGCCGCCGGTGGCCGTCGCCGCGTTCGCGGGTGCCGGCGTCGCCAAGGCCCAGGAGATGCAGACGGCGATCATCGCCTTCCTGCTGTCGCTGAACAAGGTGCTCGTGCCGTTCGCGTTCGTCTTCTCGCCAGGAATCCTTCTGATTCGCGTTGAATCGCTGGACAACTGGTGGATCATCGGCTGGGCGGACGTCACCGATCTCGGCTTCTTCGTTCCCGACGTCGTAATTCCGGTTATCGGCATGTTCCTCGGCGTCTACGCCCTCGGCGTCACCATCATCGGCTACCAGTACTCGCAGGTCAACGGCCTCGAGCGAGTGCTGTTTTCGATCGCGTCCATCCTGCTGATGGTGCCCGAGATTCCCCTGCTGATCCTCGAGGGCATCCTGCTCCTGTTCGGCATCCCGTCGGCGCTCCTGCTGTTCTCGATCACCGCGCCGCTTCGCCTGCTCGGGCTCGTGATGCTCGTCACGTTCTCGCTGCTCAACCGCCAGCGGGCGACGAGCCAGGCCGCCGACGTCGAGGACCCCTCGAGCCCCACACCGGGCGACGCTTGAGCCGTCGCGGCGGACGTTAGAACTTTACCACGACCGGTTGTGCTTTCGGGCAGTGACGACTGCGAATTCGCGACCGGAATCGGATTCCGTGGGTTCCGACGCCGCATTTCGGCTCGCCGTCGGCCTCTACCTCGCCGTCCTCCTCGCCGCGAGCGCGGCGACGGCACTCGTTGCACTCTCGAGTCCGACCGCATTCGAGTTGGCCGCGGTGGCGGTCGCCACCGGCGTGATCGGCACACTCGTCGGTCTCGCGCTCTCGAGCGTCGCCGACGGCCTTCCGAAGCGACTCGGTCGCAGCCGTCGTCGTCGGATCGCGGTTTCGCTTCCAGCGGCGGCGTTCGCCGGAGCGTTCCTGGGGTCCTACGGCACCGCCGCGCTCGGTTCGGAGGTCCGCCCGGTCGCACTCGCCGCCACGGTAGCGGTCGTCCTGGCGGGCTTCTCCCTCGCGGCGCAGGCCCGAACCCGCGACGCGGTCGAACGCACCGGCGACCCCCTCGAGACGTACCGGTGGACGCCGCCGGGGTCGCTCACACTCGATCTCCTGCTCGTCGGTCTCGGGCTCGTTCTCGCGGTCGGGAGCGTCCTGAACGGTAACTGGCTCTCCGCCGTCTGGTGGTCGAGTTTCGTCTTCCTCTGGATCGCAGGAGCGGTCTTCGAAGGCCGGTGGCCGATCGCTTCGCGGGACGTCTGCGAACTTCAGATCCACGAAATCGGCCTCGTGAAGAAACGGCCGTATACTGCAGCACTCGTTCCGTGGGACGAGGTCGACCATGTCCGGCTGCGCGACGGCCAGCTCGTCTTCGACCGCGGCCCATTCGACGTCAGCTTCGACGCCGACGAACTCGAGGACTCCGAGGCAGTCCTCTCGGCCGTCGAACGCGTCCACTCGGGGCCGGTGCTTCGCTAGTCGAGGTCCACTCGCCCGCTCGTCGCGCTGCGGAGTCGATCCCGGAGCGCCTCGCTTTCGACCAGGGGCACTCGAACCCGAAAGGTGACGTCGGCTTCGTAGTCGGCTTCGAACTCGTAACCCTCGCTCTCGAGGATTCCTCGGGCAGTGCCCGAATCGTCGTACTCGACCGTGATCGACACCGTCTCGTGAGGTCGTTCTTCGACGACGCCGGCCTCGTCGACAGCCTCTTTCACCGCCCGCGAGTAGGCCCGGACGAGGCCGCCGACGCCGAGGTTCGTCCCGCCGTAGTAACGGGTGACGACGACCGCGACGTTCTCGATTTCGCGCTGCTGGAGTACGTTCAGCGCGGGTTTCCCCGCCGATCCGGAGGGCTCGCCGTCGTCGCTCGAGTACTCCCGGAGCAGTTCGCCGCCGTCGGCTCGCACGCGGTAGGCGGGGACGTTGTGCGTGGCGTCGGCGTACTCCTCGCGTACGGTTTCGATAAACGACTCCGCGTCCGCGACGGCGTCGACGGGTCGGACGTGACCGATGAACTCCGATCCCCGGACGACGAAACTCGCGGTGGCGGCCTCGGCGACGGTCCGGTACGTCTCGTTACTCACGGGCGCTCACTGCAGTTCGATCTTGCGGACGAACTCGAGGTCTCGCAGGCCGGTTATCAGCTCTCCGGGTAGATCCTGGTCGGTGACGAGGTAGAGCCGCGGTTCGTCGGTGAACTCGGGGTCCTCGCTGATCGTCTGGCGGATCGAGACGTCGTGATCGGCGAGCAACCCGGTGACGGCGGCGACGATCCCCTTCTGGTCGGCGTCGTCGACCTCAATCGCGATAACCGTGAGATCGAGCACCGGGGCCAGATCCATCAGGCTCGGCACCTGCGAGATGTTCTGGAAGATCCGTCTGAGTTCCTCGTCCTCGAGAATGACGTCGGTCGTCGAGTCGACGACGCGGCGGTCGACGTCGATCTCGCGGGCGATCCCCGTGTTCGGAATCTCGATCCCGCCGGAGACGACGCGACCCTCGTCGTTGACCGAGAACCCCCGCTCGAGCAGCAGTCGGATGACCGCCTGCTGGCTCGGCGACCCCTCGAACTTCTCCATGATCTCGTCGAACATTCGTTGGCCGACCATACGACCGCCGCGATATAACGTTCGGTGGTCGACGGCCGAAACCGGTTTTTCCACTGGCTCGTGCAATCGCCCGGGAGTCGGGTTTTTCACCCTCGAGCGAGAGACGGGGGGTATGCACGCCGTCGATCGCTGTGATTTCTGTGAGTCCGACGCCGTCGGGGCGTTCGAGATCGTCCCCGCCGACCTCGAGCCGACCGACGCCGAACAGCGCCGTCTCCTCCTCTGTGCGGGCTGTCGGAGTCGACTCGAGGGGGTCCTCGAGCCGCTTATCGCCCGCCTGCGCGACGGCGGTGGCTCGACAGCCGCCCCCGACGAGGCGGCTGCGACTGCCGATCGGGAGGGAGCGACCGGCCCGTCCGATAGCTCGGACGTCGCGTCCGAACCGATCGGGAACGAGCAGTCGGCTGATGACGGTGACGTGCGCCCCGGTCCGTCGGGCACCGGAACCGAGGAAGCCGACGCGCCGGAGCGAAAGCCGGAGGGCTACGGGGCAGTCATCCGCCTGCTTCGAAACCGCGCGGAGCCGATGTAGCGCGCCGCCGTCGAGGACCTGGCGGGAAGCGCCTACGAACTCGAGGCTCGCGAGGTTGATGCGGTGATCGACCACGCCCTCGACCGCGGGGATCTGCACGAGGAGAACGGCACGCTCCGCCGCCCCTGAACCGATTCAGAGGGTTCCCTTCGTACTCGGCGTTCCCTCGCGTCGCTCGTCGGTCCGCGTCGCGTCGTCGAGGCTGCGCGCCAGCGCCTTGAACAGCGCCTCGACCTCGTGGTGGGCGTTCTCGCCGTCGACCTCGAGGTGCAGCGTGAGGCCGGCGTTCATCGCGAGCGATTCGGCGAAGTGCCTGGCCATGTCGCTCGTGAACTCACCGATCCGGTCCTGTGAGAACTCGCCGTCGAAGTAACAGCGGGGGCGGCCGCTCACGTCGACGATGACTGCAGCGACGGCCTCGTCCAGGGGAACCCGCCGATCGGCGTACCTGACGATCCCCGCGCGGTCGCCCAGCGCCTCGTCGAACGCCTCACCGAGGACGATCGCGACGTCCTCGACGGTGTGGTGATCGTCGATCTCGAGGTCGCCGTCGCAGTCGACCTCGAGGTCGAACAGTCCGTGTCGAGCCAGCGCCGTCAGCATGTGATCGAAGAAGCCGATGCCCGTCTCGACGGCGGCCTCGCCGCTGCCGTCGACCGAGAGCCGACACTCGATCGTCGTCTCGGTCGTCTCGCGGGTAACCGTCGCGGTGCGATCGCTCATACCGGTAGGACGGGACCGGGGATACAAGCAAATTCCGTTCAGGGGCACGTTACCCGTTCACACAAAACTGAACTCAACGCCAATCCAATCGACGCCCTCAGAATCGGCTTTAAAACTTCTCGAGACCGTTCATCGTTTATCGGAATGTCTTTTCCACAACAGACTCTCGTAAAATGGTACGAAATAACGCCAATGTTCTGGGGGCTATATGGTCGGATAGGTGAACGTTGATGACAGACGCCCCGCCCATGTCCAACCACTCCCCGCTTTCGAACGAATCGATCGCCCCCTCCGGCGCCGACGCGGACACCCGCAGAGAACGGCGCCTCGCTCGCTCGCTCAAAGGCCCCCTCCAGTTCTGTTGTTTCTGGATCGCCATCGCGCTGCCGTTCGTGCACGTCCCCCTCCTCGCACACGGCCTCGGCGAGCTGTCGGTAACGCTCGCGTTCCTCGCGCTCCTCTGTGTGAACGTCGTCGCCCTCTACGTCGGTCACGGCTACAACCAGTAACGACCGCTGCCCTCCACCAGCAGAGACCCCTCCACGTTCCGTTCCGAACTCATTATCAACTCTCCTGAGACAGTGTGAGGTACTCGTGAGGATTCGTGTCGACTGGCGCTCGAGTTGTAGCCTCACCGGGACGGTACTGAAGTGGCTCGCCGTCCCGCTGGCAGTGCCGCTCGCGCTCGCCGTTTACGACGGGGACGCCCTCGCCCCGTTCGCCATCGCCATCGTCGTCTCCGTCGTCGCCGGACTGGGTCTCGAAACCCTGAGTGAGGACCGCGAGATCGGCCAGCGCGAGGCGTTTCTGATGGTGGCGATCACCTGGCTCGGCGTCGCGGCTGTCGGCGCGATCCCGTTCGTCGTCGCGGGAGTCGGGACGATCGCGCACCCGGTCGACGCCATGTTCGAAAGTATGAGCGGGCTCACGACGACCGGGGCCACGGTCATCGAGGACTTCGGGGCCCACTCGCGATCGATCCTCCTCTGGCGACAGCTCATCCAGTGGCTGGGTGGACTGGGAATACTGATCGTCGCCATCGGCCTGCTCTCGAACCTGATGGTCGGGGGCGCACAGCTGATGGAGACGGAAACACAGACGCAGAACGTTCGAAAACTCAGACCGCAGATCGATGAAACAGCTCGCCTCATCTGGGGACTGTACGTCGGCCTCACGGTGCTCGCGGCCGCAACGTTCTACGCGTTGCATCTCGTCGGTCTCGGGCCGAACATGGACCTCTTCAACGCCGTCGCCCACGCGCTCACCAGCGTCTCGACCGCCGGCTTCTCGCCGGAGGGCGAGAGCGTCGGCGCGTTCAGCCCGGCCGTCCAGTGGGCCGTGATGCCCTTTATGATTCTCGGGGCGACCAACTTCATCCTCCTCTACTACGTTACGCAGGGGGGGTACACGCGCCCCTTCGAGAACGAGGAGTTCCGATTTTATCTCGGCGTGCTCGCGGTCTTCGGCGGTATCGTCGTCGGTATCCTCTACGTCGATGCGACCTTCGACAGGGGCCTCGAGCCGACGATCCGTCACGGCCTGTTCAACGTCGTATCGCTCGTGACGACGACGGGATACGCCTCGACGAACTTCGATCTCTGGTCGCCCGGCGCCAAGCACATGCTCTTTCTGTGTATGTTCATCGGCGGGATGGCCGGCAGCACGACGTGTTCGATCAAGTCGTTTCGCTGGCTCGTCATCCTCAAGGGACTGCGCCGGAACCTGTTTACGGCCGTTCACCCGCGTGCGGTGCGCCCCGTCCGCCTCGGCGAGAGCGTTATCGACGAGGACACCGTCCGCGACATCTTCACCTACGTGATGCTCGCGATCATCCTCTTTTTCGCCCTCACGATCCTCATCGTCGTCGACGCGGCCCGCACCGGCAACGGCGTCTCCGAGTTCGAAGCCCTTGGCGCGGCGGCGTCGATCTTCCTCAACATCGGCCCCGCGTTCGGGATGGCGGGGCCGATGGACAACTACCACGGCTTCCCCGTCACGACTCGAGCCGTCATGGTGCTCATGATGTGGGTCGGCCGCATCGAGATCATCCCGGTACTCGTGTTGCTCACGCCGGCGTTCTGGCGGTCCTAGAACCCACTTTTCCGCCGCGTCGTCGCTCGGCTCTCGTATTGCTCGAGCCGCGCTCTCGGCCACCGACCTTTCGGCGGCTCAGTTGCCCTCAACCGATTTCTGCGCCTCTGCGAGCGAAAATCGCCCCTCGTACAGCGCGCTGCCGACCACGACCGCCGCCGCGCCCGCCTCCCGCAGTGCCCGGACGTCCTCGAGGCTCGCCACGCCGCCGCTTGCGACGATCGGGATCTCGGTCGACTCGACGAGTTCGCGGACGGGGTCGGTCGCGACGCCCTCGAGTTTCCCCTCGACGTCGACGTTCGTGAACAAGATTGCGGCGGCGCCGAGATCGGCGTAGCGCGCTGCGGCCTCGACCGGCGTGATCCCGGCGCCTTCGGTCCAGCCTTCGACGACGACCTCGCCGTCTTTCGCGTCGAGGCTGACGACCACGCTGCCGGGATGGGAGCCGCTGATCTCGGCGACGATCTCCGGGTTCTCGACGGCTGCGGTGCCAAGGATGACGCGGTCGACGCCGCGCTCGAGCAGGTCGATCGCCTCTTCGGCGGTTCGGATGCCGCCGCCGAGCTGGACGGGGACGTCGATGGCGTCCACGAGCGCGTCGATCGCCGCAGCGTTCTCGCGCTCGCCCTCGAACGCGCCGTCGAGATCGACCAGATGCAACGACTCGGCGCCGGCGTCGATCCACCGCCGAGCAGCCTCGGCGGGCTCGCCGTAGCGTTTCTCGGTGCCGCGTTCGCCCTGGACGAGCTGGACGACCTCGCCGTCGGCGACGTCGACGGCCGGAATCACCTCGAACGTCGGAAACTGACTCATACTCGAGTCGGCGTTTCCAGTCGAAATAATGCCACTGATCCGGGCGAAGCCGACCGGTTCTCGTCGCCGACGGCCGACAGCCACCCGCCCGTGAGGGTCATCACACCTATCCGCTTCCCTGTAGGTATTTACCGCCGGCCGATGAACCGATAGCGGAGAACGTGTCGACGATAGCGACGCTCGAGTTGGGTGTCAGTCTACCGCTACAGACGGCCGAGATCCCCGCGCTCT
This sequence comes from Natrononativus sp. DTA114, assembly GCF_059736515.1. Lineage (NCBI taxonomy): Archaea > Methanobacteriati > Methanobacteriota > Halobacteria > Halobacteriales > Natrialbaceae > Natrononativus > Natrononativus sp. DTA114. The sequence continues at coordinate 197,098 of NZ_JCASSN010000002.1, forward strand.
CCGCGGAGATGCTCGTCGTCTTCGCGATCATCGTCGCCGCCGTCGTCCTTTTCGTCACCCAGCCGATTCCGCTCGACGTCACCGCGCTGCTCGTGATCGTCGTTCTCGTGGTCCTCGAGCCCTGGACGACGATCTCGGCCGACCAGGGGATCGCCGGCTTCGCCAGTTCGGCGACGATCACCGTGTTGATGATGTTCATCCTGAGCGAAGGGATTCGACGGACCGGTGCGGTCCAGCTCTTAGGCGAGAGACTCGCGGCGTTCGCGGGCGGCGACGAACGACGCCAGCTCGGCTCGATCGTCGGCGTCTCGGGGCTCTCAGCCGGTTTCATCAACAATACCCCCGTCGTGGCGATCATGATCCCGGTCGCGAACGAACTCGCCGAGCGAACCGGAACCTCGCCCTCGAGGCTCCTGATTCCGCTCTCCTTCGCCTCGATGATGGGTGGGATGCTGACGCTGATCGGCACCTCGACGAACATCCTCGCCAGCGACATCATCGCCCGCGAAGAGTACCTCGGCGACGGGTTTTCGATGTTCGAGTTCACCGCCCTCGGGGCGCTCGTGCTCATCACGGGCTCGCTCTACCTCCTCGTGGCGACGCCGTACCTGCTTCCCGAACGGATCAAACCCCGGGACGAGCTGACCAGCGAGTTCGAGCTGACCTCGTACCTGACGGAGGTGGTCGTTCCCGAGGGATCGCCGCTGGTCGACGACACCGTTCGAGAGGCGCTCGCCGACCTCGAGGTCGACCTCGAGGCGGTGACGCTCATCCGCGGTGAGGACGCCTTCGGCGCCTCGATCGCCGAGAAGTCGCTGCGCGAGGGGGACGTGCTGGTCGTTCGGACGGCCCGTCAGGCCGTCATCGATCTCACCGACGTCGAGGGAGTCGACCTCCTGCCGCAGACGACCGTCTCGGACGCGGATCTCGAGGTCGACGAGACCGAGCGGTCGACCCCCCAGGTGCTGGCGGAGGTGATCGTCGCTCCGGACGGCGATCTGGTCGACGAGACGCTTGCGAGTTCGGCGTTTCGACAGCGGTACGACGCGACGGTACTGGCGGTCCGCCGCGGTGCGGAACTCGTCCACACGCGGATGGATCAGCGCCGACTTCGCGGCGGCGACACGCTGCTCGTCCAGGCCAGTCGCGACGCGCTCGACCGGCTGGGAACCGACCGCAACGTCATCGTTGCCCAGGAGTTCACCCGGCCGACCTACCGCTGGTCGAAGCTGCCGGTCGCGCTGGCGATTATTGCGGGCGTCGTCGGCGTGGCGGCCCTCGAACTCTTTCCGATTCTCATCACGTCGATCGCGGGGGCGGTCGCGATGATCGTCACGGGCGTGCTCAAGCCGACGGAGTTGTACGACGCGGTTGACTGGAGCGTAATCTTCCTGCTCGCGGGGCTGATCCCGCTGGGGGTCGCGATGGAGCAGACCGGCGCGGCGGCCTTCCTCGCGGGGAACGCCGTGCTCGGCGTCGGTGGGCTCCACATCGTGCTCGTTCTCGGATTGTTTTACCTGTTCACCGCGATCCTCACGGAGTTGCTCTCGAACAACGCGAGCGTCGTGTTGATGATCCCGGTTGCGTTCGACGTCGCCGCCCGGTTGGGTGCGAACGAGTTCGCGTTCGTCCTCGCGGTCACCTTCGCCGCGAGCACGCCGCTGCTCTCGCCGGTCGGCTACCAGACGAACCTGATGGTGTACGGCCCCGGCGGCTACGAGTTCACCGACTTCGCGCGCCTCGGTGCGCCGCTACAGTTGATCCTGACGGTGGTGACCACCCTCGGTATCGTCGCGATCTGGGGCGTTTGACTACTGGTGACGTCCTCGAGACGCTCGAGAAAAACGACACGAACGATCCCGATCGACAGGCGGCGCTGGCGCAACTTATTTCGGTCGTATTACCGTCCTACCGGATATGGACCTCGCTACCGTTCTTCTGGTGGGAATTATCGCCTCGATTTTCGTCGGGTTCAATATCGGAGGATCCTCCACGGGGATCACGTGGGGCCCCTCCGTCGGCGCAGGAATTGTAAAAAAGACGACGGCAGCAGCGGTGATGACGTTCTTCGTCTTCTTCGGCGGCTGGACCGTCGGTCGAAACGTGATGGACACGCTCAGCGAGGGCATAATCACGACCGAACTCACGCTGAGCGCGGGCGTTGCTGTGCTCTTTTTCATTGGAATAGGAATTCTCATCGCCAACATTTTCGGTGTCCCCGTTCCAACGTCGATGACCACCGTTGGGGCGATCGCTGGACTCGGTTTGGCGACCGACACGCTCAACTACGCGACGATTGCGGAGATTATCTCCTGGTGGGTCGTTACGCCGATAATCGGCTTCTGGATCGGCGCGATCATCGGCCGTTACATCTACGCGACGGTCAACGAACGGGTGCAGATCAAAAAATCCGAGGGGCCGTTGCTGGCCCTCGATCGCGGCGGTGGGGTTCCGAAACCGACGCTGGGACCGAACACGACGCGACGAGAACTCCTCACCACGGTGGCGGTCATCGTCATCGGCTGTTACATGGCGTTCAGCGCGGGCGCGAGCAACGTCCCGAACGCCGCCGCACCGCTGGTCGGTGGCGCTGGCGGATTGGACCGCGACATCGCGATCATAGTCGCGACGCTGGCGATCGGTCTCGGCGGCTTCACCATCGCCCGCCGGACGATGGACTCGGTCGGGGGCGAACTCAGCGACATCCCGCTGCTCGCGGCGCTGTTCGTTATGGTGACCGCCTCGACGATCACAACCGCGCTCTCCTACATCGGGATCCCGATCAGTCTCGTGATGGCGACGGTGATGACTATCGTTGGGATCGGCTGGGGGCGGGCAACCCGCCCGATCACGGCCCGCGAGGCGATCACTGGCGAGTCGGGGGACACCGAGATCGCGATCGGCGCGATCACCGCCGAGGAGATGGAGGGCGAACCGTCGCCGCCGATCGGCGAGGAAGAACCCGAGGAGGTGCTCCACGCGGGCGATCTCTTCAACCCGCGGGCCGTCATCAAGTACGTCTCGATGTGGATCATCGGCCCGTCGATGTCGACGCTCCTCGCCTACGGGTTCTTTACGATCGTTCCGGGCGTCGCCTGACTGGACACTTACCTTCCTGGCTCCCGTAACAGAGTGTATGCTCTCACGGGTCCTCGTTCCAATGGACGACTCTGAGCAGGCCGGCCACGCCCTCGAGTACGCCCTCGACAACCATCCCGACGCCGGTATCACGGTGTTGCACGTCGTCGGCGTTCCCTCGATGATGATGGGTGAGGCGGTCGGTCTCACCCTCGAGGACGACCTCGAGGAAGCCGCCGACAGACGGGCCGAACCCGTCCTCGAGCGCGCTCGAGCGATCGCCGCCGACCGGAACCGCGAGATAGCCACGGTCGTCGGGATCGGCCACCCTGCACGAAACATCATCGACCGCGCCGACGACTACGACGCAGTCGTTCTCGGGAGCCACGGCGACGATTGGGCGGACGCGACACGCCGCTTTCTCGTCGGAAACATCGCGGAGACGGTCGTCCGTCGAGCACCGGTCCCCGTCGTGATCGTCCGCTAGTGACCCGCTCGAGGACGTCGCCCTTACGCTTCCCCGTCGTCCGTCTCTGTTCGTCCGTCGTCGTCCTTCGACTCCTCGATCAGTTCCTCGACTTGCTCCTCCCGCGGGCGGCGGTTGACGCGTTCGTCGACGGCCTCGACCCGGGCCTGGACGGGTTCCATCTGGCGCTCGACGGACTCTTCGACTCTCTGGCCGACTTGCTGTTCGACGGTTTCCTCGACCGTCTCCCGGACGGTCTGGGTCATCCAGTCCGGATCGAACCGGGCCATCTTCCAGACGACGTGAAGGACGTAGGCGGAGAAGACGCCCACTCCGAACGCGATTCCGATACCGAACTCGAGTCTCCAGATAAGTGCGATCGCGAGGACGATCAGCGCTCCGTACGCCAGATCAACGGCCGCGTCGACGCGAACCGGGTTCAGCATCGGTGACGATCACCCAGGTGGTCGGTTCGGAGAGGTTCCCGTCTCGTGGACATGCTACTGTCCCGTACGGTGGTGGCGGTTGAAATTCTTTGGCTGGCAGCAGTCGAACGCGGATACCATCTTCGGGCGAACGATCGCTCGCGATTCCCGTCCGCTCTCTCGAGCGTCACCGGCTCCGACCCGGGAAAGACAGACCGCCCCGGCGGAAATACGCGCGTTTTTACCGTCCGATCGTGTGAGTTCCATGCGTGACGGAAGTACTGCTCGTCGTTGGCGTTCTCGTCGCTATCTTCGTCGGCTACAACATCGGTGGCGCGACGACGGGCCCGGCGTTCGGCCCCGGCGTCGGGGCCAACGTCATCAGCAAGATCGTCGCTGCGGCGCTGATGTCGCTGTTTTTCTTTCTCGGTGCGATCACGATCGGCCCGCAGGTCGTCGACACGCTCGGCAACGAACTCGTCCACGACACCAGCGTGTTCACCCTCGAGGCCAACGTGACCGTCCTCTTTTTCATCGGCGGGGCGCTGTTTCTCGGCAACTACGCGGGCGTCCCCGCCTCGACGTCGATGACCGCCGTCGGCGCGATCGCCGCGCTGGGGTTGGCAGCGGGCGAACTCAACCTCGAGGTGCTCGGGACGATCGTCATCTGGTGGTTCGTCGCCCCGATCATCGGCTTCTGGGTGTCGGGCGTGATCGGCCGGTACTTCTACCCGCAGATCAACGCCTGGGTCGCGCTCGACCAGGACCGCGAGGGCGAACCGATGGTCTCGTTCGACCGCACCACGCTGATTCCGCGGCTTTCGATCAACGCCGGAGCCAGCCGACGCGAGTACACCGGCGCGGCCGTCGTCGTCGGGATCGGCTGTCTGATGGGCTTTTCCTCGGGAACGAGCAACATCGCGAACGCGATCGCGCCGATCTACGCGACCGGCGACATCGAGATGATCCCCCTGATCCTCATCGGCTCGGCGGCGGTCGCCATTGGCGCGTTCACGATCGCCAGACGAACCCTCGACACGCTCGGCAACGACATCACGAACCTGCCGCTGACGGCAGCGATCGTCGTCGCGGTCGTGAGCTCCGGGATCGTCATCGCGCTCTCCTGGATCGGTATTCCGGCCAGCTTCGTCGTCATCGCGACGATGAGTATCGTCGGCCTCGGCTGGGGTCGGGCGACCCGGACGACGACCATCTCCGACGCCGCCCGCGGGGAGGAGACGCCGGTGTCCGTCGGGGCGCTCACGGCCGACGAGGAGGGAGAGCCTTCTCCGGCGATCGGCGAGGAAGATACCGACGACATTCCCTCCGCTTCGGATCTCTTCGACCCCTCGACGACGGCGCGCGTGATCCTCATGCAGAACGTCGTTCCGGTCATCTCGACCGTCGGGGCGTTTCTCACCTTCCGATTCATCCCCCTGTTCGGGTTCTGAACGGGAGATCGTCCCGCACACGCTCGAGCGTCGGCCGCCAGCTATCGCCAGCGGGCCAGCAGCCGCCGGATTCAGTACACCTCGCGTGAAAGACCATTGAGGACCGAACAGCAAGGTATACCAGTGCGGGCGTCGAAACGGCGACTGATGCCCACGGTAGAATACCTCAACTACGAAGTACTGGATGACCAGGGCTGGGAAATGGACGACGACGACCTCTTCGAGAAGGCCGCCGACGCCGGCTTCGACGAGGAGGACTACGGCTCCCTCGACGTCAACGAGAGCGAGTACATCCTCGAGGCTGCCGAGGCCCAGGGCTACGACTGGCCCTTCTCCTGCCGTGCAGGCGCGTGTGCGAACTGTGCCGCCATCGTTACGGAGGGCGAAATCGAGATGGACATGCAGCAGATTCTTTCGGACGAGGAGGTCGAGGACAAGAACGTCCGCCTGACCTGCATCGGTTCACCGGCAACCGACGAGGTCCAGATCGTCTACAACGCCAAACACCTCGACTACCTGCAGAACCGCGTCATCTAACGCGACCTGCGCTTTTTCGATTGTCCCGGTCTCGAGCTGGCGCGCTCTCCCGGCCGAAAGCGTCATCATCCCCCGCTCGTGAGAGGTTCGTGTGACACTCTCGGCCGGTCTGGCGACGACCCCGGATCTCCTGCGGCTCCTCGTCGTTCCCGTCTTCGCCTGGGCGGCGGTTCGAGACGTCAAGACACGCCGAATCACGGCCATCCTCTGGGTCCCGCTCGGGATCCTCGGGGCACTCTTGCTCGTCTGGGACGGCTGGCTCGCCGCCGAGGCCGGTGGCTACGCCTGGAGCCACGGCTTTCTGATCCCCGCCGCGATCAGCCTCGGGTTCGTCGTCCCGCTCTCCTATCTGTTCTGGTGGTTCGGCGGCTTCGGCGGCGCCGACGCGAAGGCGCTCATGGTGCTCGCGCTGTTGTTCCCGACAGCACCGTTCTACGCCGCCGCCGGCTGGACGTTTCCGCTGACGGTCCACCCGCTCGGCGAGGCGGGGGCGTTCTCGCTTTCGATCCTGACGAATGCCGTCGTCATCGGCGCCGTTATTCCGGTCGCGCTGGCGATCCGCAACGCGCTCGCCGGGCGGATCGAACCCGTGATGTTCGTCGGCTGGCCCGTCTCCTGGAGGCGTCTCCCCGAAACCCACGGCCGGCTGCTCGAGACGCCGACCGGTCGGACCAGAAGCGGCCTCGACCTGGACGCGATGCGGATGTACCTCCGCTGGCGAGGGCTGTCGCTCTCGGAACTCCGGGAGGGTGCCGACCGGTACCGCGACCCTGCGACCCTCCCCGCACGCCCGAACCCGCCGACCGACGGCGCGGTCGACGCCGCGGAACCGATCGGCGACGGCGGGACGGCCGAGGCCGCTTCTCTCGAGACCCGCGCGGAAACCGGCTCGCTCGAGGATCCCTGGGGGGCCGAGGCGTTCCTCGAGTCGATCGACGGCACCGCCTACGGCACCTCGCCCGAGACGCTGCGGGAAGGGCTCGAAGTCGCGACCACCGAGGAGACCGTCTGGATCTCGCCGGGAACGCCGTTTCTCGTGCCGGTGTTTCTGGGGCTGGTGGTCGCGCTCGTCTACGGCGATCTGCTGTTCGGCGTTCTGTTTTAGTCCGCAACTCGCTGGTAGAGCGGAACCGCCACCGTCCAGAGGAGGACGACCACGGTTCCCAGACCGATCAGGAGGAGCCAGGGGCCCTCGAGGCCGGTCGGCGGACCGCTCGCCAGGGCGACGATCGTTCCGACGAACAGCACCACGCAGGCGGCGAGCGTTCCGAACTCGAGGGCCGCAGCGATGGGGTGGGCGCGCAGGTCGGCGACGAGGTCGGCCAGCGCCATCCGATCAGGCTCGCGATTCGATCCCGTCGGCGATCTCGTCGAGTTCGTCGTCGTCGAGATCCGGCGTTTCCCCGGCGATGGCGTGGATCGGACCGCCACCGTCGCCCGAAAATCGCGGGATGATGTGACAGTGGACGTGGGGAACCTCCTGGCCGGCTTCCTCGCCGTTGTTGAACGCGACGGTCGTCGCGTCGGCGTCGACCGCCGCCTCGACGGCGGGTACCAGCCGGTGGATCGTCGCGTACAGGTCCGTCGCGACGTCGTCGGGAACGTCGTTCAGCCGCTCGTACTCGTCCTTCGGGATCACCAGGGTGTGTCCCGGCGCGAGCGGGTTCGCGTCCAGAAAGGCGAACGTCGTCTCGTCCTCGTAGACGGCTCGAGCGGGGATCTCGCCGTCGACGATCTGGCTGAATATCGTACTCATACGCCACTGTGTGTCGTCCCGCGCCAAGAAGGTTGCCCGAGCGCGACCGCCATTCGAACGGCCCAAGCGGCCGAGAGCGGCGACGGAGGGCTCGAGCCCGCTAAAACTGCAGGTGAGAGGTCGATCCCGGCGCGTCGTCGTCCTCGTCGTCGCTGACCCCGCCGTCTCCGAGGTAGGAGACCGAGTCGTCGGTCAAGTACACCTGGTCGTCCTCGACGGTCGTCTCGACGGAAACGAGGGTCGTCTTCGCCGCGTCGCCGTTGTCGCAGTAGCCCGAGCAGGTGTCGAACGTCGAGCCGTGTTTCGGACAGACGATCTCGCCGTCGCGGAAGACGGCGCCGACGCCCTCCCGGTGAAGCGCCTGGGCCTCGTGCGTACAGCGGTTGACCCAGGCCTCGACGGGTTCGCCCTCGCCAGCGCAGGGGACGAGGATCACCTCCTCGCGGTTGCCGCGAGCGTCTCGAACGGTGAACAGCCAGGACCCCTCCTCGAGTACGGTGTCGACGTCTGTCAGGCGATAGCGGACGGCCATACACCGGCTTGGAATAGCTGGAACTTAGTCGCCGCGACTTCTGGCAGTACAGGACCCACCGCTCGCGCGAACCGTCACCCGCACGACTCGTTACTCGCACAGTTCGTCGAGCATCGCCCCGATCGCCTCGAGATACGCCGCGGGCTCGTACCCCAGCCGCTCGATCCAGACGTCCTGATAGGAGGGGTGGAGAATCGGCAGCAGCCACGTCTCGAGTCGTTCGCAGCGAACGGGCTCGAGGACGCCGTCGATGAAGCCCTCGAGTTCCCGACTCTCGGCTGCGAGCACGCTCGCGGTGGCGTGTTTCCCGGTCGCGAGCGCGACGGCGGGGTCGACGGTTTCGATCTCGGTCAGCAGGTGGGTGCGGCAGTTCGTCCGCTCCGTGTCGGTGGGTTCGCGGTTGCTCGAGGGGTCGTCAGGGTCGGCAGGATAGCACTTCACCGCGTTCGTGTAGTAGGCTCGCTCGTCGTAGCCGATTTCCGCGAGCATCCGGCGAATGCGCCGCCCGGAGTGTCTCGAGGTGTAGGCCTTGCCGGTCCAGTTGCCGCCCTGCCAGCGTTCCGCACCCGGGTTTCCGGGGCCGGGGGCCTCGCCGATCACCAGCACATCGGCCTCGAGTGGGCCGGTCCCCCAGGAGATGCACTCGCGGTTCTCGGCGAGGGCGGGACAGCGCCGACAGTCGGCCTCGAGAACGTGTCTCGAGTCTGGAAACGGCGGGTCGGACACGCTCGAAAACTGGGGCGGGACGCCCTTAGCCTGTCCGATCGTCGACGAGCCCGGTTTCACTCCGTGAGCGGCAGGACGATCCCGAAGACGATCACCGAGAACAGCGCGACGAGGATACCGAGCGCCTCGAGGTCGAACAGGAGGAAGTCGAGCCAGCCGGGTACCGGCTCGAAGTAGGCGTGGCTGATCACCGCACCGATCGCACCGACGAGGAACATGGTCACGCCGAGTCCGAACCCGAGTTTGGTGAGTCGCGGGTAGTCAAGATTTCCGTACCGTTGCATGGCTACTCTATCGAATCGGAGATAGAAAAACGTGTTGTCACATCGGTAGTGTTGAGACAGACAAGTTTACATTTGTCCACCTCCGTACTGGTTGGTATGAGATCGATCGGCCCGGAACTGTTCGTCGAACTGCTCCCGATCGCGCTGTACTCCGTTCTCGCGGCCGTCCTGACCGCAGGGGGTCTCGCAGCGGAGTACGCGAGCCTCCAGCACCTCGGCAGCGGCGACGCCCTCGTCGCCCTCTGGCTCGCGGCTCTCGGCGGTGTCATGCTCTACGCGGGCGTGTACGGCCTCGGCTATCAGAAGCTCCTCTCGCGAGTCGTCTCGAACTAACCCTGCTCTGCGATCACCGTCGCGTCGTGGACGAGTTTTACTAGCAGTGCGAGCACGCCGCCGTAGTAAACCGCGTAGCCGACACCGCTGGTGAGCGTGAGTACACTCGCGTAAAGCGCGTGGACGACTCCCGGGAACTGCACCCACCCCGGCCCCAGCGGCCGCCGTGCCGGCCATCCACCAGCCGAGTACGACCACGACGACGAGTTTCAGCACCTCCCGATCGAACAGCACGCCGGCCGCCTCTCGCGCTTCAAGCATTCGTGCGCCGTTGACAATCTCCCGGTATTACATTTCCGTCGGCGCTCGAGTCACGGGCGCTGATCCGGCCCGGTCGGACAGCCGAATCTGTACAACCGATTCCTCTTTACTGTCGGAGTGATTTCCACCGTGTATGAGCAGGTTCGGCGAGGTCGACGACCAGTACGACCCGCACGCGCTCGAGCAGCGAGCCGTCGACTACTGGGACGAGGTCGACGCCTACGAGCAGACGAAACAGCACCGCGCCGACGGCGAGTCCTACTTCTTCGTCGACGGCCCGCCGTACACCTCCGGAGCGGCCCACATGGGGACGACCTGGAACAAGAGCCTGAAGGACGTCTACATCCGCTATCTGCGAATGTGCGGCTACGACGTGGCGGACCGGCCGGGCTACGACATGCACGGGCTCCCCATCGAGACGCAGGTCGAGGAGAACCTCGGCTTCGAGAACAAGAAGGACATCGAGGCGTTCGGCGAGGAGAACTTCATCGACGCCTGCAAGGAGTACGCCGAAGAGCAACTCGAGGGCCTCGAGTCGGACTTCCAGTCCTTCGGCGTCTGGATGGACTGGGAGGACCCGTACAAGACGGTCACCCCGGAGTACATGGAGGCCGCCTGGTGGGGCTTTTCGAAAGCCGCCGAACGCGGTCTGGTCGAGCAGGGAAAGCGCAGCATCAGCCAGTGTCCCCGATGTGAGACGGGGCTGGCGAACAACGAAGTCGAGTACGAGGACGTCGAGGACCCCTCGATCTACGTAAAGTTCGATCTCGTCGATCGCGACGGGAGCGTCGTCGTCTGGACCACGACGCCGTGGACCATCCCCGCGAACACCTTCACGGCAGTCGATCCGGACCTCGAGTACGTGGGCGTCCGCGCGGAGCGAAGCTCCGCGGACCGGAGCGGCGAAGCCGCGGAGCGCGCGAGCGAGGTACTGTACGTCGCCGAGGAGTGCGTCGAGGGCGTCCTGAAGAAGGGGCGCTACGACGACTACGAAATCGTCGAAGAGCTCACGGGTTCGGAGATGGTCGGCTGGGAGTACGAACACCCCTTAGCCGAGGAAGTGCCCGCCCACGCCGACCACGAGGGCGCGCTCCAGATCTACGATGCAGAGTACGTCGAGGCCGACCGCACGGGACTGGTCCACTCCGCGCCGGGCCACGGTGAGGAGGACTTCCTGCGCGGGCGCGAACTCGGCTTCCCCATCTTCTGTCCCGTCGGCGGCGACGGCGTCTACACGGAACAGGGCGGCAAATACGAGGGCCAGTTCGTCAAGGAGGCCGACGAGGAGATCACCGCGGACCTCGAGGAGAACGGCAACCTGCTTCGCTCGGAGACGGTCACCCACAGCTACGGCCACTGCTGGCGCTGCGACACGGGCATCATCCAGATCGTCACTGACCAGTGGTTCATCACGATCACGGACGTCAAAGACGAGCTGCTCGACAACATCGAGGACAGCGAGTGGCACCCGTCGTGGGCTCGCGACAACCGGTTCCGGGACTTCGTCGAGGACGCGCCGGACTGGAACGTCTCCCGCCAGCGCTACTGGGGGATTCCGATCCCGATCTGGACGCCAGAGGGGAGAGACGATGACGAGGACATGATCGTCATCAGCACCCGCGAGGAGCTCGCAGAGCGCGTCGACCAGGACGTCGACCCTGCCAGCGTCGACATCCACAAGGACACGGTCGACGACCTCACGATCACCGAGGACGGGACCACCTACACCCGCGTCCCGGACGTCTTCGACGTCTGGCTCGACTCCTCCGTCGCCTCGTGGGGGACCCTGAACTTCCCCGAGGACGACAGTCAGTTCGACGAGCTCTGGCCCGCGGACTTCATCCTCGAGGCCCACGACCAGACCCGCGGCTGGTTCTGGTCCCAGCTCGGCATGGGCACCGCGGCGATGGGCGAGATCCCCTACGAGCAGGTGTTGATGCACGGCCACGCCTTAGACGAGGACGGCCGCAAGATGTCCAAGTCGGTGGGTAACGTCGTCGAGCCCCACGAGGCGATCGACCGCCACGGGGCCGACGCGATGCGGCTGTTCCTGCTCTCTGCGAACCCGCAGGGTGACGACATGCGCTTCTCCTGGGACGGGATGCGCACGATGGAGAACCACCTCCGCACCCTCTGGAACGTGTTCCGCTTCCCGCTGCCGTATATGCGTCTGGACGGTTTCGACCCCGAGACCACCGATCTCGAGGCGGTCGATGAAGATCTCGAACTCGTCGACGAGTGGGTACTCGCCCGGCTCCAGTCGACGAAAGCCGAGATGACCGAGGCCTTCGAGGCGTTCCGCCAGGACCAGGCGCTCGAGGCTCTCCTGGATTTCGTCGTCGAGGACGTTTCCCGATTCTACGTCCAGGCGGTCCGCGAGCGGATGTGGGAAGAAGAGGACAGCGCCTCCAAGAACGCGGCGTACGCCACCATCTACCACGTCCTCCGCGAGGTCGTCGTTCTCCTCGCTCCCTACGCGCCGTTCGTCACGGAGGACATCTACGGCACTCTCACCGGCGACGCCGGCCACCCGACGGTCCACATGGAGGACTGGCCCGCCGTCTCCGACTACTGGGCCGACGAGCAACTCGAGGAGGACGTCGCCCTCCTGCGCGCCATCGAGGAAGCGGGCGCGAACGCCCGCCAGCAGGCCGGCCGGAAGCTCCGCTGGCCCGTCCCGCGGGTGGTCGTCGCCGCGGACGACGAACGGGTCGCTGCGGCGGTCGAGCGACACACCGACCTGCTCGCAGACCGGCTCAACGCCCGCGAGATCGAACTCGTTTCCCCCGGCCAGCGCTGGGGAGAACTCGCCTACAGCGCCGAGGCCGACATGAGCGTGCTCGGGCCGGCCTTCGGCGGCGACGCGGGCACCGTGATGAACGCGCTCAATGAGGCCCGCATCGAGGAGCCGACCCTCGAGAGCCTCGAGGCCGCGGTCAACGAGACCCTCGACGACCCCGTGGAGGTCGACGAGGAGATGGTCTCGTTCGTCACCGAGACGCCCGACGGCGTCGCCGGAACCGCCTTCGGCATCGACGGCGACGACCGCGGGGTCGCCTACGTCGACGCCTCGCTCACCGACGACATCGAGAGCGAGGGCTACGCCCGCGAGGTCATCCGCCGGGTCCAGGAGATGCGCAAGGAGCTGGATCTCGAGGTCGAAGAGCGGATCGCCCTCGAGCTCTCGATCGACGACGACCGGGTTGCCGACCTCGTCAGCCAACGGGAGGATCTCGTTCGCGAGGAGGTTCGCGCCGACGAACTCCGGGCGGTCGAGGACGGCCACCGAAAGGAGTGGGAGATCGAGGGGGTCGCCGTCACGCTTGCGATCGCGCCGCTGGCGGAGCAGACGGCCTGATCCGTTCCGCTCTCCGTCGAGTTGGCGATCGCAGGGTGGCGGTGAGCCGCGTTTTTTGGTGAGGCTCCTCGGGGGCTGACCACAAGACAGATGCCAGGTTACGCACAAGTTCGCGCTATGCGCCGTCGCCCCCTCCTCGCCGCCGTAACCGGTGCGACCGCCGTCGTCGCTGGCTGTAGCACCCTCACTTCGCCGTTTCGATCCGAGACGAGTACGACGCACGAGGCGGTCGAGGAACGGCCGCTCGAGGCCCCTACCGACGAGCCGATCGCTTCCGAAACCCTTGGCGACGCGGCCGACGGCGACCCGCACGTTGTCTTCGTCCGAAGCAGAGAGGAGAACCGTAGCCTCGAGATCCGCGTTCTCGCCGGCGACCCGGAGCCGGTCCACGTCGAGCGGTACGCCCTCGCGGGCGAGGAACACGCCCGGTTCGAACTTCGGAAACCCGACGACTACGTGATCGAGTTCCTCGAGGACGACGATTCCGTCGGCGACTACGAGATCGACGCCGACTGGTTCGAGTACGACTGTCCGGCTTCGGTGATCGAACTCGGCCCAGGCGATCGGTTCTCGGCGTCGACCGAACCCGATACCGACGCCTGTTCGTAGAACCAGACACTGACGCCTGCTCGTCGCTCGAGGGACGCCACCGGCAGCATCGGTCGATCGCCCGACTCGCCGCCTTATACCGCTCGTTCCCGAGCCGCTACCCGAAACGTTCATCTAAGTGGTAGGTGTCTCGAGGGTATGCGTTCCGACTGGGGGACGAACGTCGGCGTTTTCGCTGTCGCGATAGCCGCCTCGTTCGTCGTCGTCTCCGTCGTCCGCTCCGGATTCGAACGAATCGGCTCTCTCTCCCTCGGTGGCGAACTTCTGGGAGTCGTCCTCGGCCTGGCCGCATTTTTCGCCGTTCTGTTGCTCTCTGCGCGGCTTTTCCGGTTCGACGAAACGTCGCGCCGACCGGAGTGAGGCCGGCACACCGCCCCAGCAACCCCCGCCGTTTCGCCCGCTACTCGCGCGGCGGTCGGTAGCGTGGCTGACGCAGGGCTGTCGCAAGCGTCTTGATAACTCACTGGCGACATATGGTAGATGAGCCGGGTCGCAGCCGTCGTTCTGGTCGCCCTCCTGGTCTTGAGCCTGCCGGCGAGCGCGAGCGCCGGGGCGTTCGGTCCGCCGCCGTCGGGCGGTGGCGCTGACGCCGAGACGGCGTCGACGCCGGCGGCCCACGCCTCGAGTCCCGCTCCCGAAACGGGCGACGGCGTCCTCCGCCAGTCGATCATCCTGCGACAGCTGCCCGATCGCCCGGGCGAGTTCGAAGCCGAGGTCACCGTCGACGTTCCCGAGAGGGTGTCGAGCCTCGAGATCGGCGTCCCGGACCGGGCGACCGTCGACTCGACCGACGGATTCGACCGCACCGACGGCGGCTACGAGTGGGACGAAAACACCGACGAACCCGTCGTTCGGCTCGTCGTCGAGGCGAACGTCACCGGGATCGTGCGCCACGAGCCGGCTGCGCTCGACTCCCGTTCGGCGGTTGCGTCCGGACCGCCCTCGAACTCGCTGGCTCACGAACACGACCACGACGACGGCTACTCGTTCGTCGAAACCGGCTCCTGGGGCGTCGTGCAGGTGCCCCAGCTCCGGATGAGCTGGCGACAGTCGGCACCCGTGCGCACCGAGCGGTCGGTGACGGTCGACGGCCCCGGCGCGACCGGCGACGCCATCGCGTACTTCGGCGAGGTAACCGAGTACGACCGGACGGTTCGCGGGGAGACGATCAGACTCGTCGTCCCCGAGGCGGCCGGTCTCACGGAATCGCCCGAGGACGTCCTCGAGGCGCTCGCCGTCGCCAGCGACGCCCTTGCCGTCGAGGCCAGAAACGAGGAGGTGGTGATGATCGCCGTCCCGGCCGACGACGTCCCCCTGGGGCCGCGCGGGCTCCAGTACGGCGGGAGCGACGCCTGGGTCGCCGCCGACGCCCGCCTCGACGCGCTCAGTCACGTCTGGTTCCACGAGTACGTCCACACCAGACAGGCGTTCGTCCGCTCGGCGGGCGGCCCCACGGCCGAGGCGATGTGGCTGACCGAGGCCCAGGCCGAGTACCACGCTGCCCTACTCGCCCTCGAGGCCGGCCACATCGAGTACATCGAGTTCCGCCGGTTCCTCGAGGCGGGTAGCCGGGCGCCCTACGGCGACGACGTGCTCGCCGACCCCGGCACCTGGACGAACGACCGGACCGACTACGTCAAGGGGCCGCTGGTCTACGGCGCGATCGACCGACAGCTTCGCCTCGAGAGCGACGGCGAGTACGCGATGACCGACGTCTTCCGCGAGCTCAACCTCCGGGAAGAGCGCGTCGACCGCGCGGCGTTCCTCGCGGCGCTCGAAGAGCGCGGGGGAAGCGAGGTCCGGGCGTTCGCCGAGCGCTACACCGAGACGACTGCCGCTCCCGGCACGTGGAATCGGTTCGAGCACGCGGCGGCGTTCGATCAGCCGGCCCCGCGATTCCACTACGGGCTCGACGACGACTCGCTCGTGCTCGCAGGCGACACTCGAGAGCTTCGGACCGACGCCGCCCAGCTCCCCGAGATGGTCACCAACGAAACCCTCCGCATTCCGGCGGTCGTCGAGAACCGCGGCGACCGACAGGGAACCTACGACGCGGTCGTCACCGCCGACGGGACGGTCGTCGATCGGGCGGGCGGCTCGCTCGAGGCCGGCGCCGCGACCGCCGAAACTCTCTCGTGGACGCCGACGGAGCCTGGCAGCTACGACCTCCGAATCGGCGACGACCGGCTGACGGTAACGGTTCGTGAGCCAGCGGACGTGACCGTCACGGGCCTCGCTGCGGAGCCGACGCGCGTCGATCCGGGCGAGCCGGTGACCGTCACCGCGACGGTCGAAAACGAGGCGGACCGGCCGGCCGAGTCGACCCTCGCGTTCCGAACCGCCGAGGGCGTCGTCGCCGAGGAGCGGGTGACGCTCGCGGCGGGTGAGCGGGCAACCGTCGAGGCGGAACTGCGGTTCGAGGAGGAAGCGAGCCACGAGGTCGCCGTGGGCGATCAGCGGGTGACGGTCGTGGTCGGCGACGGCCTTCACACCTGGACCCACCGACTCGCCGAGGCGGCCCCGGTCGCCGTCGCCGTCGGCGCGGTCGTCGTTCTCGCGCTCGGTGCGGCGCTCTGGCTGGCGGCTCGACGCCGCTGATCTCGTACCGGGACCACCCGGCGGTCCGTACCCGCACGGCTGTGATCTCCCTCGAGCGGGTCAGACCGCTCGCCGCATGGAACTGTGCGCCGCTCGTCCGACCGGATACGCCGTCGGACGAGCGCGCGAATAAGTACCCGAAACTGCTCGGCGTCAACTCCGCCTCGAGCCGGGACGACCCGTTTCTCGTGACGGGCCCGTCTCACACTCGAGTTACCGACCGAGATGTTCGGCGAGCACCGGCGCGACCGAAACCGCGCTCGCCGGCCGCTCGATAGTGTCGGTACCGTACACCGCCTCGACGCCCGCTCGGGCCAGTCGCGTCGAGGCGCTCGAGACGAGCAGCGGGTGAACACAGGTGACGAATACGCGGGCGGCGTTTCGCTCTCGGAGCACTTCAACCGACTCGCTCATGGTTCCGCCGGTCGCGATAATGTCGTCGGCGACGACGACGTCGCGGCCGTCGACGGCGACGTCGCTCGGGGTGATCTCGACGTCGGTTCCCGAGTGGCGCACCTTCTCGAAGTAATCCGTCTCCCCCGCGCCGTATGCGTCCCGAACCTGCTCGGCGAGTTCGATCGCACCGGCATCGGGTGAGAGGAATACCGGGTCTGTGAGATCGTCGGGGAGCGGATCGGCCAGCAGGCCGGCCGCCTCGACTGCCGTCGCGGTCGGTTCGAAAAAGTCACAGACCGCATCCTCGTGTGGCGTCACCGTCAGCACCCGATCCGCCCCCGTGGAGATCGCTTTCGCGACCGCACGCGCGGTGATCGGCTGGCCGTCGGCGAACGATTTGTCCTGGCGGGCGTAGCCCATGTAGGGAAGGACAGTGACGACCTCCTCGGCACCCGCCTCTCGCACCGCGTCCTGTAACTGGAGCACCTCGAGGTGGGCGTCGCTCGAGACCGTGGAGGCGACGATCACCGCCTGGTTTCCCTCGAACCCCGGCACCGACGCCCGACGCTCGCCGTCGGGAAACCGGTCGTAGACCACGTCGGCGAGTGGTTCCTCGAGTTCGCGAGCCAGCGACGCAGCGAGCGTCTGTGAGGCGGAGCCGCTTACGATCATGGTCGACACCACAGTCCGCGGGCTAAACCCGTTTTCGTTCCCCGCCTCGGCGCTCGGTTGCGGCCTCGTGGTGCCCGTCGCCGGCCCTCGGGGCTACTCGGCAGTGTCGTTCCCGTCCGCGGGCTCGGCCCGGTCGGCCTCGAGCGTATCACACACCGCGCCGTCGGTGTCGCCGGTCGTCCTGATCTCGCCGTCGCGTCCGACCAGCACCAGGAGATTCAGACACGCCGGATCGTTCCACTTCGCCGCGGTCACCTGCTCGAAGTCGTCGCCGTCGAGGCGAGCCGTTACCCGGAACGTCCCCGGTTCGTCGGGCCACTCCCGCTCGAGAACCGCACCGCCGGCGCCGGCCTCGAGGTCGTGGGTCGACCAGTGTTCGATCTCGCCGTCGTACTCGACGAGGACGTCGAGCGTGTGGTCGCTTCCGTCGAGGTTTTCGACGGTGATCTCGCCCAGGACGGTTCCGTCGCCGGCGATCATGCCGGCGCTCATCTCCTGGCCAGCGTCGGTTTCGTTCGCCGGGCTGTCGTCCGCACCGCTGACACAGCCGGCGACCGCAGCAGTTCCCACAGCACTCGCGGCAGCCACCACCTGCCGCCGAGTCAGTTCAGACATTCTTGAAATCGAATGGATTCTCCGCCAGATAAATCCCCGTCAGACGAGCGTCTGACGTCGGCGCGCTCCCCGGCGGTACCGTCTCGTCATAGCCGTCCTCGTTCGCGTCGCTCGCTCGTCTCGATCGCCGCAGTTACCCCGTTCGCGCCGCTCGGTCGCTTCGAATACCGGCAGCCGGATTTACGACTCGATGCGATGGCGACCGGGTTACGCTTCGCCCGCTCGCCGCAAAACTGCGATCCCGGTTACGTCTCCAACTCCCAGCGTCCGCGACCGCCACTCGAGCGAGCCGTCGGTTTCGGACTCCGTTGCGACCAGTGCCGTTCCTCGCTCGGTCACTGCGTAGATCCCCTCTCCGTAGGCGATACCGACGATCGGAACGCTCGAGCGGTCGACCACCGTCCACCCCTCCCCGTCGTAGCCGTAGCAGTCGAGGCCCGCGACCGCGTGGGCGCGCCGGAGCCGGCCCGGCTCGCTCAGCGGGTCGGCCGCGACCGTTTCGACGCGCTCCTCGAGGACCTGCATCCAGCCGTTACCGAGTTTATAGAGGCCGTCGGCCGTCGCAGCGAGCGGAACGCCGGCCGCGGAGACGTCCAGTACGTCCGTGAGGCCTGCGTGATCGAGCCCGTCGTCGTGGACGCGGTAGACGCCGTCGTCGGTACCCACGAAGTCGCCGTCGATGGCCCGGACCGCGAGAGCGTCGGCCTCGAGGGGGTTCCAGTCTTCACCGCGCCGGCGGGCGACGCGGCCGTCCGCGCCGGCGGCGAAAAGAGTCCCGCCGTCGTAGCCGACGGCAACCGCGGGTCCGAATCCGGTTTCCTCGAACCACTCCCTCGACGCGCCGTCCTCGAGTCCCTCATCCGGACGATCGCCCTCGAGTGTGGCAACGAACACGTTCTCGTCGGTCGCGACGGCGATCCGATCCCCGCTGGCGGCGATGTCCCGCGCGATACATCGCTTGCAGAGCGCGAACTCGCCGATCGTGTCGCCGGCGATCCGAACGCGGAGAACGCCGGCCCCGCTCGCGACGTAGGCGATATCGGGGGCCGTCCGCTCGCCGTAGACGCGCTTCTCTTCGATCGTGCTCATACGTGGGTTCCGAGAGCGGTCGCCGAAAACGTTCCGTCCCGCGTCGGCATGGCAAGACTCATACCGGGTGACGGAAAACCCGGGCGTATGTTCCCACGACGCCGACTCCTCGCCCTCGCGGCTGGCGGACTCGGGGCGCTTCCCGGCTGCTCGCTCCGTTCCGGGGAGCCGGAGATCCAGTCCGGGAGCCCTCTCTCGGAGCCGGTCGAACTAAACGAGGTCCGGGTGATGAGCGCGTCGACTACCGCGGCTACGATCGCCGTCCGCGTCGTCGACGACGGCGAGTCGGTTTTCAGGACGGCAGTCGACCTCGAGGGACGGGACTCCGATTCTCGGGCGATGCCGACGGAGGTCCTTTCGGGCGGCTGGCCCACCGAACCGATGGCCCTCGACGTGCAGGCTCGAGTCGACAGCGTCGACCGGGCGGACGACGGAGACGACTCCGAGATCGGCGACGAGTGGTGGGGGCTGTCCGAATCGGAGGTACGTACCGACGTGATCGACGTCAGTATCGGCCTCAATCTGGTTTCCGACGGCCTCTCCGTTGCGTTCGACAGGGCCGGCCGCTGACGTTCACTCCTCGCCCCGCTAGTTCTTTCCGGTCGTAGTCCTCGCTTTCGGCGCGTTTCGTTCGGAACCCCTTTGAGGACGCCGTGCTCACTATCTCCCAATGAAAGTGTTCGGATCGAGCGGGACCCGCGGCGTCGCCAACGAGGAACTGACGCCCGAGTTCGTCCTGCGGGTGGCGAAGGCGGCGGGAACCGCCTGGGGCGTCGACCGGGTCGCCGTCGCTCGAGACACACGCTACACCGGACGGATGCTGGCCGACGCCGCCGCGAGCGGCCTCGCGAGCACTGGAACGGACGTCGACCGCCTTGGTATCGTCCCGACACCGGGGGCACAGGCCCACGCCGAACGCGAAGGGGTGCCGACGATCGTCATCACGGCCTCGCACAACCCGCCGCAGTACAACGGCGTCAAACTCGTCGGCGCGGACGGCGTCGAACTCGCCGTCGCCGACCTCGAGACGGTCGAACAGACCCTGCTCGCGGAGGCGTTCGAAACCGCCCCCTGGGACGAAACCGGCCGGGTCCGCGAGGTCGACGGCATTCGTAGGGCGTACGTCGACGACCTGCTCGCCCACGCCGACCGCGAGACGATCGCCGACGCCGAGCTGACCGTGGCGCTCGATCCGGGCCACGGCGCCGGCTCGTTGACCAGTCCCGAGTTCTTCCGGGCGCTCGGCTGTCGGATCATCACCGTCAACGGCCAGGCCGACGGCCACTTCCCCGGCCGCGACCCGGAGCCCGTCCCGAGCAACCTGCAGGATCTCGGCCGACTCGTCCGGGCGACCGAGGCCGACCTCGGCATCGCCCACGACGGCGACGCCGACCGCGCCATCTTCTTCGACGAATCGGGGGAGTACATCGAGGGCGACGCAACCCTCGCCGCGCTCGCGGCCGCCGAACTCGAGCCCGGTGACACCACAGTCTCCGCGGTGAACGTCTCTCAGCGCCTGGTCGACGTCGCCACCGACGCGGGTGCCGAGATCGAACTCACGCCCATCGGCTCGACGAACATCATCACCAGAATCGAGGAACTCCAGGCCAACGGCCAGCGGGTTCCCGTCGCCGGCGAGGGCAACGGCGGCATCTTCTTCCCCGAGTTCCGCCTGGCCCGCGACGGCGCCTACACCGCCGCGCGCTTCCTCGAACTCGTCGCCGAGACGCGGGCGAGCGAACTCGTCGAACCCTACGGCGGCTACGCGAACGTCAGGAAGAACATCCACTACGAGTCGACCGCCGACCGCGACGCGATGCTCGACGCGGCGGCAAACCACGCCCAGTCCTCCGACGCCGAACTCAACACCCGCGACGGCTACCGCTTAGATCACGGCGACGCCTGGGTACTCGCTCGCCCCTCCGGAACCGAGCCGCTGGTTCGCGTCTACGCCGAGGCTCGAGACGAGGAGCGGGCGCAGACGCTCGCGGACGACATGCACGAGGCGATGGCCGACGCGGCGGCCGGGAACTGACCACTTTTCGAGGTCCGTCGGACTCTCCGGACTCCTGCTCCAGGTCGGCTTCGAAATCGGCGGCGCACGAAGAGACCCGCTCGCACGACCGTTGAAACGCTCGGGGAGTGTCCCCCGAGGCCAGGTGCATGCGATGCGAGGAGGGCATAGAGTGGAGGACGGAAGTCCCGTGGCTCTCCTCGCGGTCCGAAATCGATCTCAGTCGGCCATGAACGTTGTTGTTCGGAGAGCCTGACAGCCACCGCCGAAACCACCGGAGGCGAGGGCGGTCCGTCACCGTCCCGCCGGCGCTCGACGCGTTACGCTCGCCTTCGCTGTCTGCCCCGGCGATCTCGAGGCCGCGACGCTCTCCCTCAGTAGATAATTCTCGACTAACAGGGGTCGCCTGGCGTCGCGTCCTCGCGCGGGTCCGGCGGACCACCCCGTCGACCGCGACTCCGGAGCACGCAGAACTAACCCGCTGCAGATCGGGGTGTCGGTATGAACGTTCTCGTCACCGGCGCCCACGGCACCGTCGGCACCGCGATCACCGACCACCTCGAGTCCGACCGCTACGAGTTCACGCTGCTCGACCTCGAGGAACCCGCCGGCGACGCGCCCGGCGAGTCGGTCGTCGCCGACGTCCGCGAGTACGAGGCGATCCGCCCGCACTTCGAGGGACAGGACGCCGTCGTCCACCTGGCGCTCGTCCCCGGCCACGGCGGTCCCGACGACCGCGCGGTCGGCTGGTCGGAGCCCTTCGGCGACAACCTCGAGGCGATCGCCAACGTCTACGAGGCGGCAGTGGATGCGGGCCTCGAGTCGATCGTCTTCGCCTCCTCGAACCACGCGGTGGGGATGGAGGAGGTCCGAAACGCCCCCGAGATCTACCACGACGAGGGCTACCGGATCGACCACACCGAGCCCCACCGGCCGGACTCCCGGTACGGCGTCACGAAGAGCTACGGCGAGGACCTGGGCCGGTTGGCGGCAGAAGCCCACGGCATCCGGTTCTACGCACTCCGGATCGGCTCCGTCCGCGACCCCGAGTACGACCACCCCTACGGCGACGCCGAGCGCGGCGTGGATCGGGGCGACTGGGAACGGGGCAGCGAGCCCTACGAGGAGCAGGTCGCCCGGATGCGGGGCACCTGGCAGTCCCGACGGGACCTGGCACACATGGTCGAGTGCTGTCTCGAGGACGAGTCCGTCGAGTGGGACCACTTCTACGGCGTCAGCGCCAACGACCGGCGCTGGCTCGACGACCTCGAACACGCCCGCGAAACCATCGGGTACGAGCCGCGAGACAACGGCGAGGAGTGGGATAGCCCGCCCGAATGAGGGCGGACTCGAGTCAGGCGCCGATCTCGAAGCGGTGCGGTGCTCCGTGGGCGACGAAACGCCTGCGGCAGACGCGAGGGTCCTCGAGCGGCAACGACCGTGCCGGCACCACACCTTTGAACCGATCCGTTGTGGAGACGGTCGAACGATGTCAACGCCGCGTCGATCCGGTTCGAAGCGGGTCCTCGAGCGCCACTGGCCGCCCCACCGGGTGTACTCGGACAGCACAGCACCGGCCGCTGGTGAGCGCCGGTGAGCCTCCGCGACGACGACGACCTGCGGCGGTGGCTGCTCCTCGACGGCAACCGACTGCTCGTCGCCGGACTGCTCACGACGGGGGTGTTCGGCCTCTGTCTGGCGCTCGGGGCCGCCGGGCTGATCCCCACCGAGGACTTCGGGCCGCTGCGGACGATGGTCGGTGCCGTACTCGGCGGCACGCTCCCGTTCATCACGGTCGTGCTGGCGATCAACCAGCTCATCCTCTCGGCGGAGTTCGGCACCACCGGCACCTTCCGGGCGCGCCTCGAGGAGACCCGCGACTTCCGGTCGACCGTCGAGGAGGACGTCGGCCTCGAGTTGAGCCCCGCCGACCCGGCGCAGTTCCTCCGCACCCTCGTCCTCGCGGCGCGCGACCGGGCGATGACGTTCCGCGACGCCGTCGACGCGTCGGAGGCGGACGACGACACCCGCGAGCGGGTCGACCGCTACGTCTCGGACGTGGTTGCAGAGATGGACGCCGGTGCCGATGCCCTCGAGACGGCCCGCTTCGGCACGTTCGACGTCACCTCCGTGATCCTGGATCTCGACGATCCGTTACACCTCCAGCGGGCCCGCCGGCTGCGGGTCGACCACGAGCTCTCCGAGGAGGCCGTCGACGCGGTTTCGGGCCTCGAGACGATCCTCGACGACATCCACGTCGCCCGCCAGTACTTCAAGACGGTGCACATCCAGCAGGAGCTCGCGAACCTCTCGCGGCTGTTGCTGTACGTCGGCTTCCTGGCGCTCGTCGGCGGCGGATCGCTGCTGCTGGCGGACACCCAGCTCGGCGAGTTCATCACGAGCGACGCGCTCTCGTTGCTGGTGGTCGCCACTATCGCGAGCGTCGTCGTCCTGCCGTTTACGGTGCTGTTCGCGTACGTGCTGCGGATCGCGACGGTCGCCCGACGGACCGCCGCCGACTTCGGGCCGTTCCTGCTCCAGCAGCGGATCCCGGAGGAAGACCGGCCGTAGTTCGAATTTACGACCGCAACTCCTCGCCGTAGGCCGCGCCCGCCCGCTCGGTCGCAAGGAGGAGTCGGTGGGTCGCGACGAGGGCGATCACGGCGAGGATGATCAACGCCCCCTCCTGGAGCGTCGACAGCAGGCCCAGCGAGACGATGAGCGTCGTCGCACACGCCGGGGGGTGGCGCGTGTCGGTGGCGAGCATCCCGCCGGCGGTGAGCGTCGTCGCCAGCACGGCGCTGGCGGCGAGGCCGAGTCCCTCGAGGCTGCCGGGCGCTGGCGTCGCCGTCATCGCCACGCCGCCGGCCAGCAGGTGGTAGGCGAAGAGGCCGGCGACGACGCCGACGACGTGGCCGCCGATCACGCGCCGGGCGTCGGTCGCCTCGCTTTCGGGAAATAGCGCGAGGACGAACGCCGAGGGGCCGAGACTGGGAAAGAGCATCGGGAGCCCCGAGAGCCACGCCACCGCCGCGGTGGTCGAGATCAGGAGGCCGGTGTGGAGCGTCGTCCCGACGTCGTCGTCCATGGGCGGCGTTCGTCGCTCGAGGGGAAAACGGCGGTGATTCGCGGCGGCTCGTTGCGGCGGTCGCGTTCGTCGACCGCCTCTCTCAGCGAACGATCGTCACCGGCACGCTCGCCTGCCGGGCGACCTGCTCGGCGATGCTCCCGAGCAGCACGCGCGAGACGCCCGAGCGGCCCTTGCTCCCCATGATGATCTGGTCCGCGCCCTCCTCGTCGGCGGCCTCGAGCACCGCGTCGGCGGCCGTCCCGCTGACCACTCGGCGGTCGACCACGACACCGTACTCCTCGGCGAGTTCGTCGACGTCGTCGAAGAACTCGGGTTCGGCTTCCTCGCCGGCAGCGGCCGGCGGCCGGCCGCTGTAGCCCGCCGCGAGGTCGTCGACGGCGTGGATCACCGTGATCTCGTCGTCGGGAAACAGCGTGAGGACGTGCTCGAGTGCGGCCCGCGCCGGCTCGGAATCGTCCATCGGGACGAGCAGCTGTCGGCTCATGGCCGGTGGTAGGGCCGCCGGGGAGTAAAAGCCGTGGCTCTCAGGCGGTGTCAGAATTGTCGGCCTCGAGCGCCTCGCGGAGCCGCCGACGCTCCTCGCGAAGCGTCTCGAGTTCGGCCTCGACCTCGCCGGCGGCCAGCCGTTCGCGTTCGTCCTCGCCCAGTTGCTCGAGGGCCGCTGCGGCGGTCTGCAGCCGGTCGTACGCCTTGCTCCGGGTGAGCCCGCGCACCTGCCGGAGGGCGGCGACCACCGACTCGTCGCCGACGCGGGCGGCGAACGGCTGCAGTTCGCGGGTCCGCTGCCGGAGGACGCCCGCGGGCTCGGGCGGCCACGCGACCGTCAGCGGCCCGGCGCCGATCCCCTCGAGATACGTCTGCTGGGTGGCGACCTGCCGTTTGAGTTCGTCGGCGTCGTCCACGTAGTGCTCGAGCTTCGACCGGGAGTAGCCCGCGTACTCGAGCAGTTGTGGGATGGTGTATTCCCCCGCCGGGTTCTCGGCGACGTAGCGCCTGAGATCCGCGGGCGGCTGTTCGAGGCTGACGAAGGGGTAGAGCCGGCTCCGTTCGCAGAGGGCGAACACCTCCCGCGCCGAGGCGTCGTGGCGGTAGGTTTCGAACGCCTCGCGGATCGCCGCGTTGTAGCGCTCGATCGGCTCGCGCAGCCGTTCGACTGGGGCCTCGAGGTCGGCGTCGCCGAGTTCGCGCAGGCGCTCGCGCTCTCCGATTTCGTCGCCGATTTCCCGGATCCGTTTGTTCGCCGCCGTCCTGGCCTCCGCCAGCGCAGCGCGGGCGTCCTCGCGCTCTGCGAGAAGTTCCGAGAAGGCGGCCGCCGGCTCCAGCGCGCTCTCGGCGCGCTCGAAATCCGACTCGCTCAGCCGGCGCTTGTCGATCGCCTCGAGGGCCGCTTCGAAGGACTCGCGGTGCGCGAGGTCGTCGGGAAGCCCCTCGACCAGCGAGGCGAATTTCCCCTCGAGTTCGACGTAGGCCTTGAAGTTCTCCCGGCCGGTGCCCGTCGCCCGATCGACGTAGCGATCGAGAAGGTCCGCGGCGCTCCGGTAGGCGTCGGCGGCCTCCCTGACGGTGTCCTCGCCGTGGTCGTCGATCCGGTCCTCGGCCTCCGCGAGGCGGCTGCGGGCGCGCTCGAGTCGACCGATGTCGTCGGACTGCTGGAGTCCCGTACTCATTCCAGGTTCACCTCACTCGTAGACCGCGTCGGGGTCGAACACCTTCTCGCCGACGCGTTCGCCGTCGATAGTCCGGTAGAAACACGAGCGGTGACCCGTGTGGCAGGCGCCGCCCTTCTGGTCGACGAGGTAGAGCAGCGTGTCGGCGTCGCAGTCGACGCACACCTCCCGGATCTCCTGGGTGTTGCCGCTCGTCTGTCCCTTCTGCCAGAGTTCGTCGCGGCTGCGCGAGTAGTAGTGTGCGGTCCCCGTCTCGAGGGTTCGCTCGAGGGCTTCGGGAGAGACGTACGCGAGCATCAGCACCTCGCCGGAGTCGGCGTCCTGGGCGACGGCGGGAACGAGGCCGTCCTCGCCGAAGTCGACGTCCACCTCGGCTTCCGTCGAGTTCATATCCGATGGGTTGTCCGTCGGGGCGATAGGTCTTTTGCCGTCGGCACCTCGCTGTCGAGGCCGTCGGCTCGTCGCGTCGGTCGGCCGCAAAAAATCGCGATCGGGAATCCGATCCCGGCGCTAGCCGAGCGCGCCGACGACCGGGGTCGCAGCCCCGTCCTCGAGCGTCATCGAGGCGGTGCCGTTCTCGCCGTCTTCGGCCGGTTCGATTTCGATCTGGACGGGGTCGACGCCGTTGACCGAGACGATCGACGTGCCGGCGTCCTCGAGTTCGAAGTCGAGTTCGACGACCGTGACTTCGTCTGGCTCGAGGTGCACCGTCTCGGTGTCGACGGGCGTCGCGTCCTCGTAGAGGGTCACGTCGTACTCGCCGGCGGCGCCGCCCTGGTTGACGACGACGGCCTCGGCGGTGAGCGTGTCGCCCACGTACAGCTCCGCCTCGGACGGATCGGGGTCGAGGAAGTAGCCCGTCACGCCGATGTCGGCGCGGGTGCGGTCGACCTCGATCTCGTCGGTGGCGGCATCGTCGTCGGTGAACACGCCGTGGTCGTAGAAGCCGGGACGCTGGTTGTCCGCGACCTCGTACTCGAACTCGACGGTCGTCGACTCGCCGCCCTCGAGGGTGACCTCCTCGCTGAGCGAGAGGGTCACGAAGCCGTCGTCCTGGATCTCGAAGTCGTCGGCCGAGGCGGTTTCGACCGCCGCGGCGTCAAACTCGTCGCTCGCGGTCGCGTCCATCGCGGTGCTCGCGCTCGCGCCGCCGAGCGCCGCCTGGACGGAGACGTGCTCGACCGCGTTGGCGAGCAGCAGGTTCCCCTCGTCGGTGAAGGATTCCTCGTCGGTGAAGAAGTCCCGCGCGACGGCGGTCGCCAGCACCTCGTTCTCGTCGTCGTTCACCGCGATCGACGGCCCCTCGTGGACGCCGTCGTCGCCGGCGGAGAAGTCGGCGTCCGCCAGCACGGTGCCGTCGTAGTCGTCGAACCAGGCGCCCCACGTGGTGCTCCCGGTGTAGGTTTCGACGGTGTCGCCTGCGGAGCCGACGCCGTCGAAGATCGAGTGCTCCTCGTGGATCTCGATCGTCACCGGCTGGCCGTCGGTCGCGGTCGCGTCCGCGTCGCGCTCGCCGGGGTTCTCGCGCACGTTGTGCAGGCGGTAGACGCCGTCGGCGTACGATTCGGACGTGCCGCCCTGGTAGGAGTCCAGGTAGACCGCGCCCTGGTCGTCCTCGAGCGCGTCGAGGAAGTCCTCGGCGAGGTCGTCGCTGCCGAGGCGCTGGACGACGAACGCGTCGTAGTCGTCCATCGAGTCCAGTAGTTCGTCCGCCTCGAGCAGGTCGACCTCGTAGACGTCGGCGTCGAGGCGCTCCTCGAGGACCGCGACGAGCGCGCCCTCGTGGTAGTCCTCCTCGTCGACCACCGCGACGGAGACGTCCTCGAGTTCGACGTCGTCGTCGCCGGTGCCGACGTCGAACTCGTAGGTCACTTCCTGGGTGTCCGCGAAGTCGCCGGTGTTCTCGACGACGGCGCTCGCGGTGAGCGTCTCGCCCTGACCCACGTGGGCGGGCGCATCGAAGTCGCGCAGTTCGAAGGTGGCTTCCTCGCCTGCTTCGATCTCGATCCAGTTCGACTCGCCGTCGAAGCGGACCTCGACGCCGTGCTCGTAGGTGCCGGGCTCGTGGTCCTGCGGCACGTCCTTCGCGAACGTCACGGTCGTCTCCTCGCCGGGTGCGAGCGTGACCGTCTCGGTCGCCTCGACGTCGCCGTCGAAGACGAACTCGGCGGTCTGGGTCGTCTCCTCCCAGCCGACGTGCTCGAGCGTCGCCTCGACGGCGTACTCGTCGCCCTGGGTCGCGTTCGCGGGCGCCTCGAGGGCCGTCACCTCGACGAGCTCCGGTGCGTCGACGTCGGTGAGCGCGAACGCTTCTTCGTCCGCGCTCGAGACGACGTGCGCGGCGTCGCCGAGTCCGTCGTCCTCGCTGACGACGTACTCGAACGCCACCGTCGTACTCTCGCCGGGTGCGAGTTCGACGCTCTGTGCCGGGTTCTCGTCGGTCTGCGCCGCAGCCGTCCCACCGCTGACGCTGCCGACGTTCGCGTACTCGACCGCGTTGGCGAGCAGCGCGTTCGCCTCGTCGGTGTAGTCCTCGTTTGGAACCCAGCTGGTGCGGCCGAGGGTGAGGAGGATCTCGTTTTCCTCCTCGTCGACGCCGACGGCCGAGCCGTCCGCGCTCGCACCGCTGAGGCCGACGTCGGCGTAGACGTCGCCGCCGTAGCCGCTGAACCACGCGCGGTCCGCCGAGCTGACGTCGTACATCGTGACGTCCTCACCCGCGTCACCGACGCCGGTGAGGATCGGGTGGTCGTCGGTGATCGCGTAGTCGACGCTGCCCGAGCCGGAGAAGCTGGTGCTGACCGACAGCCCGTCGCGCTCCTCCGCGAGCGCGCTGATGCCGTCGGAGCCGCTGCCCCAGTTCTCGAGGTAGACGACGCCCTGGTCGTCGTCGAGTTCGGCGAGGAACTCCCCGAGTTCGACGTTCGAGAGGTCGTTGATCACGAAGACGTCGTACTCGTCGGTCGCGTCGAGCAGGTCGCCGTCGTGGACGGCGTCGACGGTGTAGTGGTCGTCGAGTTCGTCCGCGAGCGTTTCCGCGGTGTTCTCGACGCCGTGGGGGTCGACCCGCTCGAGATCCCGCGTCTCGAACTGCGAGTCGCCGCGCTCCTCGAGATCCTCGAGCAGCGCCTCGTCGCTGGCGTCGACGCCGCTGCCGACGACGGCGACGTCGCCGGGCGCGTCGCCGAGTTCGTAGGCGACGGTCTGGGTGTCGGTCGCCTCGCCGGCGTTCTCGATCGTCGCGGTGACGGTGATCGAGTCGCCGTGGGCCACCTCGGACGGGCCGTCGACGTCGCTGACGGCGAAGTACGCCTCGAGCACCGTGATCGCGGCGGTCAGCGAGTCGTCGTCGGTGAACACGCCGTGGTCGTAGCTGCCGCCCTCGGCGTCGACCGTGACGTTCTCGAAGCTGACGGTCGCCTTCTCGCCCGGCTCGAGCGCGACGGTTTCCGTTGCGACGGCGTTCTCGAGGTCGTCGAACCGGAACTCGACGTCCTGGCTGTCGGCCGCGTTGCCCGTGTTCTCGATCGTGGCTTCGACGTCGATCTCGTCGCCCCGTTCGACCTCGTCGGGGGCCTCGAGACCGGTTACCTCGAACTGCGGATTCAGAACGGTGAGTTCGCCCGTCTCGGCACTTTCGTCGGTGAAGACCCCGTAGGCGTACTCGCCGCCCGCCAGGCCGTCGGTGGAGACCGTCAGCGTGACGCTCTCGCTTCCGTCGGGCGCGAGGTCGCTCACCGTCGTCGCGACGGTCGCGTTCTCGTCCAAGTCGTCCGCCGAATCGGCGAGTCGGAGCTCGATCGCTTCGATGGCGCCGACGTCGCCGACGTTCTCGAGGTCGGCCGACACGCTGATCGCGTCGCCCTCGTCGACCTCGTCGGGGCCCTCGAGGTTCGAGACCTCGATCTGGCCGGGGTCGGCCTGCCCATTGCGGAGCTGACGGATCAGGCGGACGTCCTCGTCCGTGACGTTGCCGCTGCGGGTGACGTCCGCGAGCTCGGTGTTGAGCGCGTCCTCGTCGATCTTGCCCTGGACGTACTCGCGGGTCAGCTTGACGTCCTCGTTGTCGATGACGCCGTCCTCGTTGACGTCGCCGAGTTCGTACTCGGGGACGCCGGCGCCGAGGTCGAGTTCCTCGGCGGCCGCGGTGACGTCGATGATACCCATTCCGTACCGGGTGTCCCTCTCGTCGCCCGGTTCGTCCCAGTCGTCGGGCTTCCAGGCGGTCGCCTCGAGAGCGTCTTCGATCTCCTCGACGGTCAGGTCGGGGTTCGCAGAGCGGAAGAGTCCGACCGTGCCCGCGATGTGCGGGGAGGACATCGAGGTCCCGCTCAGGATCTCGTACCCCTCGCCGTCGGGGCCGGCGCTGTAGACGTCCTCGCCGGGCGCGGCGACGTCGGGTTTGACAAAGGAGTCGGGCCACGCCTCCGGCGGGTCGTCGAACTCGTCCTTCTCGACGACCATGCCGCTCGAGAAGTCGGAGATGTCCTTGGCCTCGTTCGAGGAGCCGATCGAGAACGAGTCGTAGTCAGTCGCGGGGGCGCTCACGCAGCCGTCGCCGCCGTTACCGGCGGAGGTCACGACGACCGTTCCGGCGCTGCGCGCGTTGTCGATCGGCTCGATGAAGATGTCCTCGTAGGCCGGGCCGCCGAAGAGGCCGCAGCCGATGCCGAGGCTCATGCTGGCGACGTCGGCGTCGTTTTCGACCGCCCACTCCATCGCGCCGACGATGGTGACGTCCATCGCGGAGTCGTAGAAGACGTCCGCGTGGAGCAGGTCGGCCTCGGGCGCGACACCGATCGCCGTTCCGGAGGCGTCGCCGCCGGTCGCGGTGCCGCTGACGTGGTCGCCGTGGCCGGTGTCCGAGGACGGCTCGACGCCCTCGATGATGTCGCCGTTCGAGTCAAAGGCCTCGAACCCGCCCGGATAGGTCGGATCGTCCGGGTCGTCGGTGTACAGCTCGAGGTCGGGGTGCGCCGGGTCGATCCCGTCGTCGATGATCGCGACGGTCGCGTCCTCGCCCATCGTGCCGTACTCGTCCCAGAACTCGGGGGCGTTGATCTGCTCGAGGCCGTACGTGTACTCGCCGTCGTCGGCGGCGTCGGCCCCGCTTCGGTCGACCGGTTCGACCGGGTCGATCTCCTGGCTGAGGTGGATCGCCTGCACGCCGGGGAGTTCGCGCAGTTCTGCGATCGCGCGCTCGTCGGCGTCGGCGGTCACCGCGACCAGGTTCGAGAGCCAGAACGTGTTCTGAACGGTGGCGGCGTCGCTTTCCGCGAGCCCCTCGACGACCGGCTCCTGGGTCGTCGCCGCGTGCGATTTGAGCTGTTCCCGCGCGGTCTCGGCGTCGGTCGCCGTCACCGTCGGCTGCTCGAGCGAGAGCACGAGCGGTAGCTCGTCCTCGTCGCCGTCGATCGCCTCGTCGATCCGGTGATCGACGGCGACGTCGGCCGCGTCGTGTGTTTCTTCGATCTGTTCGACCGAGACGTCCCCCTGTGCGTGGAGGTTCGCGGGTGGCGACGCCTGTCCGTCGTGGGGGGTCGTGGACGTCGCTCCGGCTCCGACGGCGCCGATGGCAACCATCGAGAGAACCATGATGAGCGAGAGAACGACCCCGTTGATTTGCTTCGTTCGGTGTCTCATGTCTCGTGTAATCGTATCTTCCAGCAACCTATCCAGCCACGTCTGCCGATTTCGCGTTCCGTTCGTTGTGTCCACCTCTCCCGCGTGAACGGTTCACACACGCAGGCTATCTGAACAATTGAAAGTAATGGTATATAGTAATTTCGCATAGAGATTACATATAGAGATTTCCTATGGAAACAATATCTGAGACCGGTCCGAACACGTATACCGACCGCGGGAATCGGCCGCGTCTACGCGGTCTCGAAGCGGTCTGAGTGAGGGTGGGGGCGAGACCGCCCTCCGACGATACGCGTGTCGATTCGTGCAACTAAACGCCCTGCTGGTGTGTACTACGCGGACACGATGCTCGAGGCTGTGGTGCTGACGGTGGCTATCACCGCAGCGACCGTCGCACTCTTTCTCCCCGCCCGGGTGGTTCCTCGGTGGCTGTCACGGAACCGAGGCGGTCACGCGTCGGACGATTCCTCGCGACCGCGTCGACCCGTGGTTACGCCTGTCCGTTCAGCGTGATGTACCGCACCCCGATAATGCGCTCGTCGCTCTCGAGTTCCTCGCGGGCCGCGTCGGGGACCTCGGCGTCGACGTTGTACACCGTCAGCGCCTCGCCGCCGATTGCTTCGCGGGCGTTGAACATCCCCGCGATGTTGACGCCGTGGCTGCCCATCACGGTGCCGATGAGCCCGATGACGCCCGGTTCGTCGGTGTTGCGCGTGATGACCATCCGGCCGTGGGGGATCGCGTCGACCCGGTAGCCGTCGATGCGGACGATCCGCGGGTCGTCGCCCGCAAAGAGCGTCCCGTCGACGGTGAGTTCCTCGTCGCCGTCCGAAACCGTCACGGAGATCAGGCTCTGGAAGTCCTCGGCCTGACGGGTCTTCGACTCCGTCACCTCGACGCCCCGGTCCTCGGCGATCTGTGGGGCGTTGACCGCGTTGACCTGCCACTCGAGCGGCTCGAACACCCCTTTCAGGGCGCTCGCGGTGATCAGGTCGACCTCCTCCTCGGCGATCTCGCCCTCGTAGGTGACCTCGATGCGTTCCATCCGCCCCTCGAGCAACTGCGTGGCGACCTTCCCCGCGGTCTCGGCGAGACCGATGTAGGGCTCGATGCGGGGGAACGCGCTCTCGTCGACCGAGGGGGCGTTCAGCGCGTTGATGACGGGTTCGCCGGTGAGGGCGGCGGCGACCTGTTCGGCGGTGGAGGTGGCGACGTTCTCCTGGGCGGCCTCCGTCGAGGCGCCGAGGTGGGGCGTGACGATCACGTCGTCGACGTACAGCAGCGGCGAGTCGTCGGGTAGTGGTTCCTCGGCGAAGACGTCCAGGGCGGCTCCCGCGAGGGTGCCGTCCTCGACCTTTGCCGCGAGGGCGTCCTCGTCGACGACGCCGCCGCGGGCGCAGTTGATGAGGTAGCCGCCCGCGAGCGCTTCGAGTTCCTCGTCGCTGATCAGGTCCTCCGTCTCGGGGGTCAGCGGCGTGTGAACCGTGAGAAAGTCGGCGGCCTCGAGACAGTCTTCGAACTCGACGAGGTCCGCGCCGATCCGATCGGCCCGCTCCTCGGAGATGTAGGGGTCGAAGGCGACGACGTCCATGCCCAGCGAGTCGAGTTTCTTGGCGACCTCCTGGCCGACGCGGCCGAGGCCGACGACGCCGAGGGTCTTCCCGTTGAGCTCCGCGCCAAGGTAGTCGCTTTTGGCCCACTCGCCGGCCTTCAGGCGGACGTGGGCCTGGGGAATCGAGCGGGCGGCCGCGAACGTCATCGCGACGGTGTGTTCGGCGGCCGCGCGGACGTTCCCCTCCGGCGCGTTGGCGACGATGACGCCCTGCTCGGTTGCCGCGTCGATGTCGATGTTGTCGACGCCGATCCCCGCCCGCCCGACGATCACGAGGTCCTCGCCGGCCTCGAGCACCGTCTCGGTGACCTCCGTGCCGGAACGGACGATCAGCCCGTGGGCGTCGGAGACGGCCTCGAGCAGGTCCTCGCCCTCGAGTTCGTAGTTCGTTTCGACGTCGTGTCCGGCTTCCCGGAGCACGGAGAGTCCCGCGTCGGCGATGGGGTCCGTGACCAACACCTTCATGCGGGAGAGACTCGCCCGGAGGGGGTAAACGCTTCCGTTGCCTGCAGAACTGGCGAGTTCGACGGCGGTTGACCTGTTCGCTCGAGCGGTAGTCGCGACGTCCCGCCGATCCTCGCTCGACGCGCGGTAATCAGTTATTTATCGTGATCGAACTCGCTTGGTTTCGCCCGTCGCTCGGTCACCGTTAGCCGACCGGACGGCGCCGTTGGGACTGGTAATCGACGCCGAACGCAGATCCCACAGTATATGGCGCTCGGTTAATTACTCAATACCCAGCCTGATGACCCCCGACTCGTTGCACTGGCTCTTCGCCGCGATCGAAGCCTGGCTCGAGTCGGTTCTCCCCGAAGAAACGTGGCTGCTCGTCCCGCTCATCATCGTCGGTTCCTACGTGCTTGCGAAGCTCGTCGACTGGCTCAGCCGCTGGTATCTCGGCGAGTCGGAGGAACTCACGACGACCTCGCTCGGCCGTGCGGTGCTCGAGGAGATCCACGCACCGCTTGGGGTTTCGATCGCCGTCATCGGTATCACGCTCAGCCTGCTGACGATCGGTATCGTCGACCAGGAACACCGCGTCGTCGCGGCGCTGGCGACGGTGCTGATCGTCCTGTGGGCGCGGGCCGCCATCAAGATCGGCGGCCGCTGGATCGAGGTCGTCAACGGGAGCGATACCGACTACGAGTTCACGCCGATGTTCAAGAACGTCTGGACGATCGGCGTGGTGCTCGCCTCGGTGTTGCTGGTGCTCTCGATCTGGGAGCTCCGTATCACGCCGTTTCTCGCCTCCGCGGGCGTGCTGGGCGTCGTCATCGGCTTCGCCGCCCAGGACGCGATCGGCAACCTGATCGGCGGGGTCGCACTCTACTTCGACAACACGTACAAACTGGGCGACGTCATCCTCGTCGAGGACGATATGCGGGGGACGGTGACGGATATCGGCATCCGCTCGACGACGGTTCTCACGACCGACAACGTGCTCGTCACCGTCCCGAACTCGGTGCTGAACTCGGCGCAGGTCGTCAACGAAACTTCGCCCCAGCGCCACATCCGAATTCGGGTGCCGCTGTCGGCCGCCTACGGCACCGACTACCGCGAGGTCGAGCGGATCGTCCTCGAGGTCTGTGAGGACGCCCCCCTGATCCGCGAGTCGCCCGCCCCGCGGCTGCTGTTCGACCAGTTCGGTGACTCGGCGCTCGTCTTCGAACTGCAGGCGTACATCTCCCACCCGCTGACCCAGAAGCGTGCCGTCGATCAGGTCAACCGCCGGGTGTACGACTGCTTCGAGGAGGCCGGGATCACGATTCCGTTCCCCCAGCGGGAACTCTCCTTCCTCGAGGACGAGGCCGAACCCCGCTTCGACGAACGGTTCAGGTCGCGGGCGGTCGACCCGACCGATCTCGACCTGCCCGACGGCCGGCCGCCGAGTTCCGACGGAGCCGAGTGAGTCGCCACTCGGCGTGCGATCCCGCACCGGAACCTGAACTGGTTTACCCCTCGAGAGACAACCGGAGAGCGATGACACTCGTCGCCTTCGACTTCGACGGGACGCTTTCTGACTCCGAGATGACGGTGCTGCTCGGCGACCGGCTCAACGCCGCCGACGAGATGGCCGCGATCACCGAGCGCGCGATGAACGACGAGATCGGCTACGCCGAGAGCCTGCGCGAGCGGGCGGCCCTGCTCGAGGGGCTCTCCGAGGCCGACGCCGACGCCGCCTACGGCGAGGTCGAACTCCGGGAGGGCGCGGCCGCGCTCATCCGCGCGCTGAACGACGCGGGCGTGACGACGGCCATCCTCACCGGCGGCTTCGAGCGCGGCGTCGAGACGGCCCTCGAGGCCGAGGGCGTCTCGGTCAACCACGTCGTTTCGAACCGCCTCCCGGTCGCCGACGACGGCGAGCAACGGGTACTTACCGGCGACGTCGAGGGGTCGCTGATCGAGGGAACGAAGGACACCGCCCTCGAGGAGCTCGCAGCCGCCGAAAACGTTTCCATGGACGACACCGTCGCGATCGGCGACGGCGCGAACGATCTGCCGATGCTCGAGGTCGCCGGCCTCTCGATCGGCTTCCGGCCGAAGCCGGCGGTCGAACCCCACTGCGAGGTCGTCGTCTCCACGATGGCCGAGGTTCGCGACACGTTACTCGCTGAGGGCGTTCTCGACCGGACGTAAGAGCCGATTGCCGCCCCGGACCGGCACATTCAACGTGCCTGGACAGTCCGAGCAACGACCGCTTTCCCAGACCAAGAGGTTTTTACTCATTCGCGAGTTGTGTTCTGCT
Source organism: Natrononativus sp. DTA114 (assembly GCF_059736515.1). NCBI lineage: Archaea > Methanobacteriati > Methanobacteriota > Halobacteria > Halobacteriales > Natrialbaceae > Natrononativus > Natrononativus sp. DTA114. The sequence goes on from NZ_JCASSN010000002.1 coordinate 233,057, forward strand.
GATGATCTGGCAAGACTTCGTTTTCCTCCTCGGAAGCGCCCTCTCGATCGTTTTCCTCGCCCCAACGCTGCGCGACCGGGCGGCCCGCGTCCCCCTCGGGACGAGTCTCCCCTCGATGGGGATCGGCGTCGTCTACGCGGTCACGTTCGCAACCCTGGGCATGACGTTCTCCGCGGTGGGATCGTTCGCCGCCGCGACCATGTGGACGCTGATCGCGACGTTCCGATCGCCGTCACCGCCGTCGCCGACGCCGACCCGCCGGGAGCGAATCGACCTCTTCACTCGGGACCTCGGCCGCTGGCTCGAGCGCCGGCGCTCGGGACGCGTGCTCGAAGAACAGTATCTGCTCTCGGAGCCGCTGAGTGCGGCGGAGACGTCCCGCCGGGATGCCGCGCTCGCCGAACCAGCGGATTAACCGTCGCTTGCACTGGAGTCGGTGCGGGTCTCCTCGTCACCGGACGTTCCGCGGTCTTCTCCGGTCGATTCGACCAGCAGCGCCCGGTTTGCGAGCAGCGCACCGGCCAGCGCCGCGGTCAGGGGAATCAGAACGAAGACGAGGACGAACGTCGCGTCGAGGGAGACGGCGAGCGTTCCGATCTCTTCTTCGGCCCCGGTCGGGGCGCCCTCCGGAACTTTCGGGGTGTAGGTCGCCAGCTGGGAAGTAAGAAGTGCTGCGAGGAAGTAGCCCGGGACGACGCAGGCGGCGGTGATGGCGGTCTCCCGGAGAGCCTCGGGATCGACGTACCGTGTCACGGCGTATCCCGCCACTACCAGGGTACCGAGAGCGACGATGGTGACGAGATACGGCGCGAAGAGCACCAGGGCCTCGAGTCCGTACCCGTACCAGCGCGCGTCCACCTCCGTCAGGCTCGCGCCGTGGCTCCCGAGCGTTAGCAGCCCCGCCATGGTCGCCCGTCCGACCTCTCGTTCGGTTTGGGCGGGTGCCAACCGTAGCTGGCGTTGACGAACTGAAACGTGACGGCGTAGACGACGGCGAACGCACCCAGCCCCGCGAGCGAACCGACTTTCCAGGGAACGTCTTCGAGGGCCAACGAACCGGCTGACTCGCCCGCCTCGGCGTCGTCGGAGTCGTCCGCCGACTCGTCGTCCTCCGCAGCGGGACCTTTCTCGTACTCGAGTCGTCGATCCATTGACATTGCCGCTACGTCCGAGCGGTGATAGTTGTATGTTTCGATCAGCCCTGTGACACGGGAGCGTCTCGCGTGGAATCGTCGGTTTGCGGTCGGCGACCGAGCAGACGGTCGAGCGGACGCGGCCAGACGGCGAGCAACCCGCCGATCACAGCGAGCGTCACCGGGAACAGAATCCCCGCGAGGAGGACGGTTTCGGGAAGCGACGCCGCGAACGTCATCGGCTCTTCTGGTGCGTTCATCCCCCCGCCGCCTTCGGGTGGTTCGTAGGTGAACCGCGTCAGCCAGGCGAGGGCCACCACGGCACCGAAATAGCTCGGAACGACCGTCAGAGCGCCGCCCGCCGCGCTCCGAACCGTCTCGAGGTCGAGATAGCTGACCAGGCCGTAGCCCGCGGCTGTAAGCGTCAGAAGCGGGACGAAATGGATGACGCCGCCCGTGCTGCTGAGCGTCAACGCGGCCTCGAGCGGGAGTGACTGCGCCTCTCCTCGGATCGACACGCCGTGATTCGAGAGCAGGACGAACCCGGTGCTGGTCCACGTGCCGGGGCCGTTTTCCGCCTGTCCGAGGAATCCGCTCGTCGCGACGACCGTCTGGAGGGTAACGGCGTAGTTGACGAGAAACGCGCCGAGGCCGAACAGGAGTCCGACTCGCCACGGCAGGGCGCGCACGCCGGTCGCGTTCTCGTCAGTCGCTACCGGCTGTTCGGACTCCGGCTCCGCCCGTTCGTCATCGGGCGCCTCGGGACCGTCCTGTGGCCCCTTCTCGTACTCGAGTCGTCGCTCCATCACGACTGATTAAGAAACACTGATATTTTTTCGTTCCGGTATTCTGATCTGTTCGTCGGCGGCGCGGGTCGCGTCTCGAGGCCCGCTCAGTCCGAAAACAGGCTGGTGTGGACGGGTGCGAACGCGTCGTCATCCGCCTCCCGCGTGTCCGTGATGGGTCGTCCGGAGAGCCCCGTCTCGAGCAGCGCCGACAGCGGCGGCCCGACCGTCTCGGGTTCGACGAGGAACGCGTCGTGGCCGTGGTCGGAGTCGACGACGTGGTGGGCGACGTCGACGCCCGACTCGCGGCAGGCCTCGGCGAGCGCCTCGGACTGCTCGACGGTGAAGTGCCAGTCGCCGGTAAAGGAGAGCGCGAGCAGTTCGCCCTCGAACGCCGCGAGGGCGTCCGCCTCGGATTCGTAGCCCGCCGACAGGTCGAAGTCGTCCATCGCGCGGGTAAGGTAGAGGTAGCTGTTGGCGTCGAAGCGGTCGGTGAACGTGTCGGCCTGGTAGTCGAGGTAGGACTCGACCTCCCGGTAGGGGAAGAAGGTGGCGGCGGGGTCGGGCGGCTCCTCTCGAACCGTCTCCCGACCTGCGGAACGGCGGCCGAACTTCCGACCCATCGACGCCTTCGAGAGGTACATAATGTGGCCGAGCTGGCGGGCTCGAGCCAGCCCCTCGTCGGGTTCCGATCCACCGTCGGGGGCGGCCGACGAGCCGTCGTAGTAGTGGCCGCCGTTCCAGTGCGGATCGCTCGTGATCGCCCGCCGGGCGACGGCGTCCAGGGCGAGACACTGGGCGTCGAGGCGGGGCGCGGCGGCGACGGCGGCCGCCCGCTCGACGTCGTCGGGATACCGGCGCAGCCAGTCCAGGACGTTCATGCCGCCGACGCTGCCGCCGACGACGGCGCGAAGACGGCCGACGCCGAGTTCGTCGAGCAGTCGGCGCTGGGCACGGGTCCAGTCGCCCACGGTGACCGGCGGGAAGTCGGTGCCGTAGGGCTCGCCGGTTTCGGGATTTTCGCTCTCGGGGCCGGTCGTGCCGTAACAGGAGCCGGGGACGTTCGCGCAGACGACGTAGTACTCGGTGGTGTCGATCGCCTTGCCGGGGCCGACGACGTCGCCCCACCAGGCGCGGGCCTGGCCCGCGGTTTCGTCCCCCGCGTCGGGCCGACGGGCGACGTGGGCGCTGCCGGTCAGGGCGTGGCAGACTACCACCGCGTTCTCACCCGTAAAGTCGCCGTAGGTCTCGTAGGCGACCTCGAGCTCCGGAATCGTCTCGCCGCACTCGAAAGTGAACTCCCCGAGGGAGGCGGTCTCCTTCGCGGTCATGTGGTCCCTCCCGTCGCCCGCCCCGGCACCGCCTCGTGGCTCGCCGTTTCGATCGCCGACTCGAGATCCGCCAGAAGGTCTGCGGGGTCCTCGATCCCCACCGAGAGGCGGATCATGTCGGGACGCACGCCCGCCTCGCGCTGCTCGTCGGGGGTCAACTGGCCGTGGGTCGTGCTCGCGGGGTGGATGACGAGCGTCTTCGCGTCGCCGATGTTCGCGAGGAACTGGGCGACCTCGACCTCCTCGCAGAACCGCTTTCCGGCCTCGAATCCCTCCTCGAGGCCGAAGGCGATCATCCCGCCGTAATCCGCGAGGTAGCGGCTCGCGTTCTCGTGAGTCGGGTGGTTCTCGAGACCCGGGTAGGTGACCCAGGCCACGTCTTCGTGGTCGGCGAGGTAGTCGGCGACGATGGCGGCGTTCTCGCAATGCTTTTCCATCCGAAGGGGGAGCGTCTCGAGGCCCTGCAGCGTCTGCCAGGCGTCGAAGGGCGACTGCTGGTTGCCCAGACTGCGCACTGAGCGGAAGCGAGCCGCCGCGGCGAGTGGCGCGTCGGAAAAATCCCGGGAGAAGTCGACGTCGTGGTAGGCGTGGTTCGGGCCCGCGACCTCCTCGTACCCGCGTTCGTCCCAGGGAAAGTCGCCGCCGTCGACGAGCACGCCGCCCACGGTCGTCCCCGAGCCGTGGAGCCACTTGGTCGTCGACTCCCAGACGACGTCCGCGCCGTGTTCGAGGGGCCGACACAGCGCGGGCGTCGCGAACGTGTTGTCGACGACGAGCGGGACTCCGTTCTCGTGGGCGATTCCTGCGACGCGCTCGAAGTCCGGCGTGACGAGCGAGGGGTTACCGACGGTTTCGACGTGGACGAACGCGGTGTCCTCGTCGATCGCTTCCTTGTAGGCGTCGTACTCGAGGGTCGGCACGAACCGGGTTTCGATCCCGCGTCTGCTCGCGGTCTTCGAGAGGTAGGCGGTCGTCCCGCCGTAGGTGTCCGTCGAACAGACGACGTTCTCGCCCGCTTTCGCGAGTATCAGGGCCAGTGAGTCCAGTGCGGCCATCCCGCTGGCGGTCGCCACCGCGCCAGCGCCGCCTTCGAGCGCCGCCAGACGCTCCTCGAGGGTTTCGACGGTCGGGTTGCTGATCCGCGAGTAGATGTGGGCCGACGACTCGAGGGCGTACCGCTCGGCCGCGTCGTCGGCGCTCTCGAAGGCGTAGGAGGTCGTCTGGTACAGCGGCGGCGCAACCGCGCCCGTCGCGGGATCGGGCGACTGTCCGGCGTGGACGCTTCGCGTCGCGAACTCCGGCCCCGATTCTCGCTCGTCCGCCTTGTCGCTCATGTTTTGTATGCATACTTCCGCACGAATATATGCACCTCAGTAACGGCAAAAACCGCGGATCGTCGGACGGCAGGGTTGGGAGAGCGCGTAGCGGCCGGCTGTAGTGTTTCGAGGGATTTCAGCGGGGCGAGCGAGCCGCCCGGTCAGGCGGCCGGCTCGACGTTCTGGTTCATCCGGAAGACGTTCTCCGGGTCCCACGCGTTTTTCACCGCCACCAGGCGGTCGTAGTTCTCCTCGTAAGCGCGCGCTTCCTCGCCCTCGCGCTCGGTGATGAAGTTGACGTACGCGCCGCCCATCGCGTCGGGGGCCAGCGCGGCGTGCAGTTCGCGAACCCACTCGATGCACGCCTCGTCCTGCGCGGCGTCCTCCCAGCGGGTGTGGACGTTCAGCACGTACCCGACGTCGCGATGGGGGTAGGCGGTGGCGTCCGCCGGCACCTCGTTGACGGCGCCGCCGAGGCGGCCGAAGATGATCTCGGTATGCGGCGTCGGAACGGTCCTCGCGTACTCGAGCGCCGTCTCGATAACCTCGTCGCGGAGCACCTCGAAGTTGTGCGTCTTCCAGTAGTTCCGGAGTCCGGGCTCGAGCAGCGGGTCGAAGGTCCGCTGCCACTCGGCGTAGGGCTGCGGCCCGATCGCGTCGGCGACGGGGTCGCCGAACGCCCGGAGCGGCGCGAGCGCGTCCGCCCCGTCCTCGGGGTCGCCGGCGTAGAACGCGGCCACGATGCAGACGTCGGTCCCGTGGACCGCCTCGGGGAGGAACGGGAGCGGCGGCGCCTTCCGCAGCACGGGCCACGCGACGACCTCGTTCGACGCGTTCTCGCTGAACTCGCGGACGAACTCGAGCACCTCCGGGGCGTCGTCGTGGGCGTAGACGAGGGGTCCGCAGAGCACCTCCGGTCCGACCTCGTGAAGCTGGAACTCGAACGCCGTCACGATCCCGAAGTTGCCGCCGCCGCCGCGGATCCCCCAGAACAGATCGGCGTTCTCCGCCTCGCTCGCGCGAACGAGTTCTCCGTCCGCGGTGACCACGTCCGCCGAGCGGAGGTTGTCGACGGTGAGTCCGTACGCCCGCGAGAGCCAGCCGAAGCCGCCGCCGAGGGTGAGTCCGGCGACGCCGGTCGTCGAGTTGATTCCGAGCGGCGTCGCGAGCCCGAACGCCTGGGTCTCGTGATCCACGTCCGCGAGCGACGCGCCGGGTTCGACGTGTGCGATCCGTGCGTCGGGATCGACCCGGACGGAGTTCATGAGCGAGAGGTCGATCATCAGCCCGTACTCGCAGACGGCGTTGCCGGCCACGTTGTGCCCGCCGCCTTTGACCGCGATCCGAAGGTCGTGCTCCCGTCCGAAGTGTACGGCCCGAATAACGTCCGCGACGCCCGCGGGCCGGGCGATAATCGCCGGTCGGCGATCGACCATCGCGTTCCAGATCGAGCGCGCCTCGTCGTACCCGTCGTCGTCCGGGCGAAGCACCGCGCCCCTGAATCCGGCTGTGAGTTCGTCGATCGCCTCCTCATCGATCGGGTGGTATGCTGCGAACGTCATGGTGATCCCGCTCCCGGCGTCCTCTGCCGACACCGTGTTGTACGATACCACTGGCCAAGATTAAAACCGAGCGGTATGGCAGATTCTCGACTGGTCTCCCCGCAACCAGGCGGTCGACCGGCCGTTTCACGGGCCGATGCTCGCGCCCGCGAACCGACCATGAGCGCGAGTCTCCACCGGCCGAGACGGACGCCTTCTTGAGCCGGCGGTTCCAATATCGGTGTGTGCACTCGAGCGCCCGCGACCGGATCGCCCTCGCCGCCGTCGTGTTCGCGGTGCTGTTCTCGCAGGTGTTGCTGTATCCGGGGCTGGATCCACTCGTCGACGCCCTCGGCGCCGGCGAGGCGAGCGAGACGGTCGCCGGAACGGCTCTCGAGGCGAGCATGTGGTTCCTGGTCGCCGAGTTCGCCGCCTACGTCGCCTTCGTTGGCGTCTGGGGGATCGCGAGCGACGCGGCCGGCCGCCGGACGCCGTTCATCGTCGCGGGGGCGCTGTTGGGAGCGGCGAGCTACGTCGCGCTCGCGCTCGGGCCGTCGGTCGGCGGACTCTCTTTCGAGGGTGTCCTCCTCCTGCGCGTCCTCCAGGGCGCGATGACGATCGGCGCCTTCTCGCTGACGATCACGATGCTGATGGACCTCGAGGGCGGCCACGGGGCGAACATGGGCGCCGCAGGCATCGCAATCGGACTCGGGGCCGCGCTCGGCGCGCCCGTCGGCGGTCGGCTCACGGCGGTCGATCCGGTCGCCCCGCTGTTGGTGGCCGCCGGACTGCTCGTCGTCGTCGCCGCCGCCGTCTCGTTCGTCGCCGACCGCGCACCCGGCGACCGCCGTGACGCGCGGGCGATCCTCGAGGGCGTGCGCCGTCGCCCGACGCTCACGCTGCCGTACGCCTTCGGGTTCGTCGATCGCATGACGGCGGGCTTTTTCGCCCTCGTCGGCACGTTCTACTTCCGGGAGACGTTCGGCACCGATCCCCTCGCGACTGGACTCTTGCTCGCGTGCTTTTTCGCGCCGTTCGCGCTCCTCCAGTACCCCATGGGCGTCCTCTCCGATCGAATCGGGCGGACGATCCCGATCGTCGTCGGCTCGGTCTGTTACGGAGTCGGCATTCTCGCGGTCGGCGCGGCGCCGACGGTCGCCCTCGCCGCGGCGGCGATGGTCGGCGTCGGGGTCCTCGGCGCGCTCGTCGCACCCGCCACGATGGCGCTAGTCACCGATATCGCGACCGACGACCAACGCGGGATCGCGATGGCCGGCTTCAACCTCGCGGGCAGTCTGGGCTTTCTCGCCGGCTTCCTCGTCGGCGGGACCGTCGCGGGGGGCGCCGGCTACGACACCGCGTTCCTCGTCGTTGGCGGACTCGAGGTCGCGATCGCGGTCGTCGCCGTGCCGATTTTCCTCCGACTGTCACTCGAGGGACGGAGTCGGTTCGCACTCGAGGAGCGGTAGTCGGCTCGCCGACCGGCCCGGCTCACCGATCACGCGCCCGATATCGCTCGGTGACTGTCAGGCGAAACCGAATGATCAGCCTCGCTACCATGGGTGTGTCGGCTGTCAGCTTATTCACACTGCTGGCGGAGTCCCCCTGCTATGGCACACGACGATTCGCTTTCGCGACGACGCATCCTGCACGCAGCCGGTACGACGGCGGTTTCGACCGCGATCCTCGCCGGCTGTGCAGACAACGGTGAGGGTCCCGGCGAGGAGGGGCCAGAGGACGAAGAGCCGCCCGAGGAGGAAGATCCTGCCGAGAACGAGACCGGCGACGGAAACAACGAGACCGGCGACGGAAACAACGAGACCGACAACGGAAACCAGACCGACGACGAGGAAGTCGACGTCGCGGAGTGGGAGGACGTCAACGAGATCGTCCTCGAGGGGTTCACGGAGAACTGGCTCGGCGTCGAACCGGAGCCGATCGACGGCGAGGAGAACCCGACGCTCGTCCTCTTCGAGGGCCAGGAGTACGACATCACCTGGGAGAACATGGACGGCGAGCCCCACAACATCGAGATCTGGGACGAGGACGGAGAGGTCGTCGACGATTACCAGACCGAGATCATCGAGGAGGAGGGCGAAGAGCAGACGCTGACGATCGACGAGGTCACCGACGAGATGGCGGAGTACGTCTGTGAGGTCCACCCCGGTACGATGATCGGCGACATTCAGGTCGAGACCGAAAACGGAAACGGCGACGAAGACGGCGAGAACGGGAACAACGAGACCGACGACGAAAACCAGACCGACGAAAACCAGACCGACGAAAACGACGAATAACTCCGACGCTACCGACCCCCGAGACGTCGATTTTTACCGCCGGAACCTCCATCAGCCGCGCCCGCGTCGGCCCCCGGAACCCGCGTGAGATCGGTCACTGTCGCCGCCGCCCGTCGGCCTGATTCGCGACCTCTAGTCGATTCGATGATTGTATCTGGTTACTTACTAGCACACGTTGTTTGGATGTGTTCTTTGGTAACGTCTCTCGAGGAATTTAGCAGTTTCAGGGCTTCTACTGCGGGAATAGCAAGATAGAAGTGGCGCCGACTCGTGCATGTGGTAATGAACGTTAATAGAGATATTCTCCTCTTCATCGCGCTCGCGTTCGTCTGGGGGACGTCGTTCGCGGCGATCGAGGTCGGCCTGGCGACGCTGCCACCGATACTCTTCGCCGCCGTTCGCTTCGACCTCGCCGCCGCCCTGTTCGTGGCGGCGGTCGTCGCCCTCGGCCTCGAGTGGCGCCCACGCACGCGAAACGATTGGCTGTTGATCGGCGTCGGCGGCGGCCTCGTCATCGGCGCACACTTCGCGCTGCTGTTCGTCGGTCAATCCTACGTCTCGAGCGGCGTCGCCGCGATTATCCTCAGCCTCACGCCGATCGTGACGCCGCCGTTGGCGCTCGCGTTGCTCCCGCAAGAGCGGATCCGCGCGCCCGCAGTCGTCGGTCTCCTGCTGGGACTCGCAGGCGTCGTCGTCATCGCGACCGACGGCGGAGCGCTGGGCGGGCAGGCGATCGGCGTCGCGCTGCTGTTCGGCTCTGCGATCGTCTTCGCGCTCGGTGCCGTCCTCACCGCTCGTACCAGCGGGACGCTGCCGCTGATCTCGCTGCAGGCGTGGTCGATGGCGATCGGCGCGGCTCTGCTCCACGGCCTCAGCGCGATCCACCCGGCCGAGTCGATCGCCGCCGCGGCGTGGACCCAGACCACGCTCGTTGCGCTCGTCTATCTCGCCGTCGCCGCCACCGGCGGCGGCTTCCTGGCGTACTTCGTCCTGCTCGAACGCATCGGCGCGACCGAGATCAGCCTGGTCAACTACGCGGTCCCCGTCGTCGCCGCCGTCTTCGGTTGGGCGGTTCTCGGCGAGTCGCTTACCCTCGCAACGATCGCCGGCTTCGCGCTGATCGTTCTCGGTTTCGGACTCTGTAAGATCGGTGCGCTCTGGCGCACCGCGGCACCCGTGGTCGGCTACGGTCCACACCGCCCGTCGACCGCCGCCGACGGCATCGTCGTGCGCGGTAACGTCTACGTCGCCGGGGACAACCCGCCCTCGAGCCCGGTTCCGTCCGCCGACTGAGCGACCGACTCGAGCCGAATCCTCCGCTCGTTCTGCTCCCCGTCGGGCGAGCGTTTGTTCCCGTTGTGGCATCCACAAGCACCATAGCGTCTCGCCGCCCAGTACGCCTAACGGGTGGATTCCGTGACCGAGAAACGCGAATACAGAGACGACTACCCCGACAAGACGCTGTACATTCCGGGACCGACCGAGGTCCGCGAGGACGTGATCGAGGCGATGTGCGAGCCGATGTTCGGCCACCGGATGGACCGAATGACTGACCTCTACACAACCATCGTCGAGAACACCAGGGAGTTCCTCGGCACCGACAACGACGTGATCGTCCTCACGGGGTCGGGAACCGAGTTCATGGAGAGTTCCATCCTCAACCTCGTCGACGACAACGTCCTCGTGACGACCTGCGGCAGTTTCAGCGAGCGCCAGGCCGACGTCGCAGAGCGCCTCGGCAAATCGGTCGACACCCTCGAGTACGAGTGGGGGCGGGCGGTCAAACCCGCGGACGTCCGGGAGGCCCTCGAGGGAAGCGACACCGAGTACGACGCCGTCACCTGCGTGATGAACGAGAGTTCGACGGGCGTCCGGAATCCGATCGAGGAGATCGGCGACGTCGTCGCCGAGTATCCGGACACGCGTTTCGTCGTCGACGCCGTCTCGGCGCTGGGCGGTGATTACGTCGATATCGACGCCCACGACATCGACGTCATCTTTACTTCCGTTCAGAAGGCGTTCGCCATGCCGCCCGGCCTCGCCGTCTGCGTCGTCAGCGAGGCGGCCTACGAGCAGGAACTCGAGAGCGAGTCGGCGTCGTGGTACGGCGGCTTCCAGCGCACCATCGACTACTACGGCCGGAAGGGCCAGACCCACTCGACGCCGGCGATCCCGATCATGCTCGCGTATCGAAAACAGATGAAACACATGCTCGAGGAGGGTCACCACGCCCGCGACGAGCGCCACCGGGAGATGGCCGAGTACACCCGCGAGTGGGCGCGCGAGCACTTCGCGATGTTTCCCGAGGAGGGGTACGAATCGCAGACGGTGAGCTGTATCGAGAACACGCGGGGGATCGACGTCGCCGAGACCATCGACGCCGTCAGCGAGGAGTACGACATGGTGTTCGCGAACGGCTACGGCTCGGACCTGGGCGAGAAGACGTTCCGCATCGGGCACATGGGCGAACACGACCTCGAGAGCATCGAGGCGCTCACGGACGCTATCGAGGACGTCGCCGGGCTGTAGACGGCTCTCGATGGGCGCGACCGGCGCTCATTCTGCCGAGTGGCGGTTCCGTCTCGCAGCTTCGGCGAACGCGGCGATCGTCAGCAGCCCGATAACCGGGAAGATGAACACGCCCAGAACGGCCTGCCAGAATCCGAGCAGGAACAGCACCGCACAGCCCGCGGCCGTAATCCACACCCTTCGGAGCAGTACCCCGACGGCGCCGAGCAGCGCCCCGCCGGCGATGAGGGCGGTCAGGACGAGTCTCGAGCGCGAGTAACCCGGCTGCGGGAGGTAGTACAGCAGCACGCCGATGAGCGCGAGAACCGAGAGCACGGCGACGGCCCGGACGAGTTCGTACTTCGCGTCCCCCGGTTCCATAGGCGAACGTTCGCGAGCGACGACGTTAGTGTTGGGCCGCGTCGCTGGAACCGCGAACGCGCGACGCGACGGTGGACGCCACCGCGGCCGACCGGCGTGTCACGGCCGTCAGCCGGCGTAGGAGCTCTCGCCGACGACCTCGAGGAACTCCCCGCGTCCCTCCGCAGTCTCTTCGTCGAACTCGGTGACGCGAACGCGGACCTGCAACTCGACGTGGGCCGGTTCGGCGCCCTCGACGGCGAGGACGGTATCGCCGATGCGGGCGATGCCGACGCCCTCGCGGCTATCGTACCGGGCGACGAAGACGTTCACCGTCTGTCCCGGTTCGAGCGTCGGCGTCGTGCTCCGGAACTGCCAGCCTTTGAGGTACTTCTTGAAGAAACTCATACGCGGGCCACCTCCTCCGATTCGCGGTCGGTAACGTACTCCCTGCCGAAGCCGGTGATCGCCGCGACGACGAACACCGTTACCAGCAGCCAGCCGTGGAAGACGTACGGGAAGACCTCGACGGGGTTGACGACCATCGCGGGCTCGAACCACTCGTACTCGCCGGGGAGACCCTCCATCGCCGTGAAGCCGACGAGGACACCGCCGGACCATGGGAAGATGTACCCAAGCGCGGCGGTCTGGGCGTCTAAGATGTTCGCCCGGCGGTAGCCGTTGATGTTGAACCGCTCGCCGACCTTCGAGATGTACGGCCCGATGGCGACCTCCGCCGCGGTGTTGATCGTGATCGCGGCGTTGATCAGCGCCGAGGAGCCGACCATCGTCAACTCGGCGTTGCGGACGTTCGTCGCGAGGTTCGCAAGCGACCACTCGAGGATCGCCTCGAAGGCGCCGCCGCGGATCATGATCTGGGCGGCGGCGATGATCAACAGGACGAGAATCGACAGCGCGAAGAAGCCGGCGGCACCCTCGAGGATGCTCCCGCCGACGCCGACCGCGTCGGGATCGGTCACGACCTCGAGGATCGGCAGGAACGCGAACTCCTGGGCGAGCGGGGCGTCCTCCGGCGCCTGGAACAGGAGGATGTCGCTGGCGGCGGAGAGGCCAAGCGCCAGGTTCAGCACGACCGCGGTGACGATCCCCCAGGAGATCGCCTCGACGATGTGACGGCCCTTGATCGCGGTGACGATGACGACGCCCATCGAGAGGAGGTGGACGAGTCCGATCGGCTGGCTCTCGGCGATGAAGATGTCGCGGGCGTCGCCCGGAATCCCCTCGAGACCGGGCATGACGCTGCTCGCGACGATGTAGGCGGGAAAGGCGATCGCCGCGGCGACGATCGCGTACTTGAACCGGGAGGCGACGACCCCGCCGATGTCGGCATCCTGAGTGACGGCGCTGACGATCGTGGTGTCGCTCACCGGCGCGAGGTTGTCTCCGAAGATCGCTCCCGAGAGGATCGCGCCGAACATCAGGACGGGGTTCGCGCCGAGCAGGATCCCCGCCGGGAAGAAGAGGACGACGAACGCGATCGTCGTCCCGTAGCCGGTGCCGATCCCCGTCGCGAGTACGGCGGCGAGGACGAACGTGAGCGCGGGAAACAGGGTCGCACCGACGCCGGCGAGGTCGGCGAACCAGACCAGTCCGTCGACGAAGCCGCCGACCTGCAGGGTCTCCGAGAACATGCCGGCCCAGATCCAGGCGACGATGGCCGTCACCGCCACCGGCTGGGTCATCCCCTCGAAGATCGTATTGGCGTACCCCTTCCAGTCGCCACGGACGAAGAACATCCCGAGGATGAGCCCGATGAGCATCCCCGCGACCAGTCCGGCGGTGTCCGAGATCCGCCAGAGCGCGGTCTGGGCGATCGCCCAGACGATGAAAAAGAGGATCGGAAACGCGCTCATCCCGCGCCCGCCGTAGAACGAAATCGTCGGGCCATCGTCCGTCGACTGTGCGAACTCGTCGGGGACCGGGTCGTCAGACCCCGTCACGTCGTCCGTTCCTGACATCGCATCACTGCTCGATGATTGTCAACGACCCACATAATATCAACGATTGGTTTTTAGAATTTAGCAGTTGACTGGTTAGCTGACCGCCACCTCGGGCGAAACGGCGGTCGGAAGCTGGCACTGACGGAGAAAGCGTTCAAAAACGGGTCGCAGCGGGCGGTCGACTACTGAATGTGGCCTTCACGGCGGAGCTGGTCGGCGTCGGCCTTCTCGTAGCGCCAGGTGATGTCGGCTTTCTCGTCCTGCCAGTCCCAGGGGGAGACGAGCACGACGTCGTCCTCGCGGATCCAGATGCGCTTTTGCATCTTCCCGGGGATGCGTGCGGTGCGCTCTTCCCCGTCGGCACAGCGTACTTTCACCCGATTCGCCCCGAGCATGTTGGTGACGGTCGCGAAAACCTCGTCGTCGTCCGGCATGCGGAGGTTCTTCCGACCACCCTGGTCGTCGCTCATGGGCCGACGTTGGGTCTCGAGGCGTTTAATGTTTTACCGATTTCCCCGAACGACGACCTCGAGCCCTCGGCACCGATTCGGCGGCGAAACCACGGCGTTTATTCCGTTCGCCTGTGCAGCGGTGGTATGCTCAAGAACCTCGGGCCGCTCGGGATCGTCGGTCTGGTCGTTATCCTCGCCGGCCTCGCGTTGATCGCCTACGCGAATATTCTCGTCGCAGCCGGCCTCGCGTTCGTCCTCGCCGGCCTCGGTCTCGTCGTCAAAGCCCTCGTCTCGGGGATGCTGGCGGCGTGGGGGATGGCGTAATTTCGGATCGCTCGAGCGTCGCTCAGGCCTCGTTGTCACCTGCTCGGTGTTCGCTGATGAGGCGGTCGACCATCGAAGCGTTCTGCTCCTTCCGCCGTTCGGCCGCGCAGTCGTGCCAGTCGTCGATCACAGCCTCGACGTCGTCCTCGCGGGCGACCGCGAGTTCGTCGACCTCCTGCATCGCGACGTCGTCGGCCGGTCCCACGGGGATCTCGCGATCGAACAGGATCGCGTCGGCGATCTCCGAGAGCCCGCCACCGTTTTTCAACACCACGCGGGGTTCGAACTCAGCGAGTAACTCCGCCGTCGAGCGGCCCGCGCCGCTCGCGTCGCGCAGGTAGACCACGTCGCCGCTCGCGATTCCGTACTGTTCGTCGGCCTCGCGGATCGCGCCCTTGCTGAACTTTTCGACGACCTTCACCGGCACCAGCCCCTCCTTTTTCGCCGAGACGTCACTGAAGTTCGAGTGATCGAGCTTCCACAGCGCCTTCATCCGCTCGACCTTCCGCTCGAGGTCCGCGACCGCCTCGCGGGCCTCGTCGCGCTCGCGCTCGAGTTCCTCCGTCTTGCGCTCGAGGCGGGTCACCTCGCGGTCCTTGCGGACTTTTCGGCGTTCCTCCTGGCGGGTGACGGTGAGCTCTGCCTCGAGGTCCTCGATCGCCTCGTCGCGCTCGTCGACTCGCCCCTCGAGGGTGTCGACGTGGCCCTCGAGGCGGTCGACCTGGCGCTCGAGTTGCTTGATCCGCTTCTCCTCAGGGCTGAGTTCCCGGGGCTGGTGGGTCGTCTCCTCTTCCTCGCTCTCGTCGGATTCTGCGAGATCCCGGAGGACGGCTTCGACGCTCTCCTCGCTCGAGACGACCCGCGCCGTCACCTCGTCGCGGTCGACCCCTGGCGGGAGTTTGCGGGCGATCCGCTCGAACTGGTCCTCGTGGGCGTCGAAGGCGTACAGCGCCGCGGCCATCGCGTCCCGCTGGTGGTCGTCGTCGTAGGGGTGCTCGCGCGTGCGATGTTGCTTCTCGTCGATCGGGGGATCGCGCTCGGGCGTAAAGCCGGCGGCGTCGAAGCTCCGGCGGAACTTCTCGACCGTTTCGGGCATCGGCGTCACGTCCGCGGCGACGATCACCGGACGGCCGCGCTCGACGATCCACTCGATCACGTCGGCGGTGTCGCTGGTGCGAGAGCTCCAGACGTCCAGGACCTCGCCCTCGAGGCTGACGACGGCGACGGCGGTCGTCGTGCCGGGATCGATCCCGACGACGACGTGGTCCCGTCGCTTCACGAGCGGCTGGAACTCGATGCCGTCGCGGCGCTCGCGCTCGATCTCGATCCGGACGTCGCCCGACCGGCGGTTCGAGACGGGGATGTCCGCGGGTCGCGCCTCGACGGTGAAGATCGCGTTCGCGAAACCGCCGTAGGATTCCCGGACTTCCCGCTCGTACGCGAGGTTGTGGGCCTCGAGTTCGGATTCGACCTCTCTCGCCTGGCGCTTGACCGCGCCGTGGATCCGCCGGGTGTAGCGGTCCTCGCTCCAGCCGCCTTTACCGGTCGAACGGCCACGGGCGACCTTGACCTCCGTGGTGTCCGTGAAGGCGGATACCTCGTGGCCGACGTTGTGTGCCGCCAGACGAGCTGCCGCCTCGGCTTCCGCCATCGGCTCCTTCGCGTAGGGGATGCCGTGGCGTTTCGCGACGCGTGAGAGGGGCTCGGGCTGTTCGGCCCCCGTCACCTGCACGAGCGTCGTCTCGTCGGGCAGCGAGCCGAGGAAGTGGATCAGCTGGTCCTTGTCGGCCGCGAGTTCGTACATGTTGTCCGTGGCGACGATCGCCGGCTCCGCGCCGTGGATCAGTCGCCGGAGTTTTCGGTGGGAGACGACGTCGCGCTCGAGTCCCTCGTCGTCGCCGTCGTAGACGACGAGAGCGTAGGAGGGCGAGTCACCGCGCACGTCGCCGCTCTGGATGTCGACCCCGAAGACGACCGCGTCGAGTGCACTCGTTCGCGTGCTCACGGGGGGCTATAGGGTAAGAACGCGTATAAATCCGACGCGGATTCCCGGCCCCCCGGGTCAGTTGCCGGCGCTCGGATACGGTATCTCGAGTTCCATCCCGTCGTCCGGGACGAATACCTCGTCTCCGAACGCCTCGCGAGCCTCCTCGAGGTGGGCGCCCGCGTCGCCGGCGTAGCGCGAGGAGAGGTGCACCAGCGCGAGCCGCTTCGCACCTGCTTCGCGGGCGATCCGGGCGGCCTGGCGGGCCGTCGCGTGGGCGGTGTGGGCGGCGCGGTCGACCCGGTCGTCGGCGAACGTCGCGTCGTGGATCAACAGGTCGGGCTCGTCGACGACCTCGACGGTCGCCGCGGTCGGGCGCGTATCTCCCGTATAGACCAGCGAGCGGCCGGGACGGGGTTCACCGACGACCTCGTTCGGGTGGACGACGGTGCCGTCCTCGAGTTCGACGGCCTCGCCCGCGTGGAGTCTCGAGAACTTCGGTCCGACGGGAACGCCGAGCTCCTCGGCGCGCTCGCGGTCGAACCGCCCTTTCCGGTCGTCCTCGACGAGCGCGTAGCCGACCGAACGGGTGTCGTGGTCGGTGTCGAACGCGCGGACCTCGTACTCCTCGGCGCGGTAGGCGACGTCGCCGCCGCCGACTTCGTTGATCCGCACCGGAAACGAGGGGCGGTTTCCGAGGGCGGTGACCAGCCCCTTCAGTTGTCGGCGCGTGCCGCGCGGGGTGTGGATCGCGAGCGGCGCCTCGCGGTCGTTGAAGTCCATCGTCTGGAGCAGGCCGGGAATCCCGAGGACGTGGTCCCCGTGGCAGTGCGTGACGAACAGCTGTGTGATCGAAAAGCCGGTCGCGAACCGCATCATCTGGCGCTGGGTTCCCTCACCGGCGTCGAACAGCAACTCCTCGCCCTCGCGAGCGACGAACACGCTGCTCGGGTTCCGTTCGGTCGTCGGAACGGCCCCGCTGGTCCCCAGGAACGTCACGCGCAATGACATCGACAGTGTCTCCGCGTGCCGCGACTAAACCGGCTTCGGATCGGTCGCTGTGGCATGCGACCGTTGCTGACCTCCGCTCTGCTCGCGGGCTCGAGCGAGGGAACGAAAACGACGTTTTACATCGATGCCCGTCTAACGTAGCGACAGCCCCAGCAGAGCCCCACGATGAGTACGAGATTCGAGTTCGGTACGATCAAACAGCTCGGCGCCGTCCTGCTCGCCGTTCTGGTCGTTCTGGCGGCGGGCGTGGTCGTCGGCCAGGCACCGACGATCTTCGGCGCCGAGATCGACGAGGAGCCGGAGGCGTCGATCGTGTTCGAGGACCAGCAGAGCGACGGAACCAGCGTGACGATCTCCGAGGTTTCCGTCTCCGATGGCGGTTTCGTCGTCGTCACCGACGGGAGCGGTGAAACCGTCGCCGTCTCCGAGTATCTTGGCGCCTCGGCGGAGCCACACGAGAACGTCACGATCAACCAGAGCGCCGAGGACGACCTCGATCTACTCGGCCAGCTAACCGCAACTGTTCATCAGGACACGACGGGCAACCAGACGTACATGTACGAGGAGACCGACGGAGACGAGGATCTCCCGTACACCGAGGACGGCTACCCGGTCAGCGACACGGCGACGGTCACGATGACCGACCGCGCGGACGGCGACACGAGCACCTCGTTCCTCGTCGAGTCGATCAGCGCACCGGCGACGGCGACGACCAACGAGACGATCCGGATCGAAGCGGAGATCCGCAATCCGAACGAGTTCGCCGCCCAGCAACACGTCGAACTCCGCCTCGGCGGGCAGGTCCTCGAGCGCCAGATCCTCGAACTCGAACCCGACGACACCCGCGAGGTGAGCTTCGAGACGAACACGACCGGCGTCGACCCCGGTAACCAGACGCTCGGCGTCTACACTCAGGACGACGGCGCCCTCACGACGATCGACCTCGAGTTCGCGGGGCCCGCGAGCGTCGACGTCGTCGAGGCGAACGAGTCGACCGTCGTCGTCAACGCCTCGGTCGTCGAGGACGGCTTCGTCGGCGTCGGCGAGGAGGACGGCGACCTCCTCGGCACCAGTGAGGCTCTCGAGCCCGGCCAGTACGAAAACGTCACCGTCGACCTCGACGAGGAGCCGTCCGAGAACGCGACGGTGATTGCGGTCCTCTTCGAGGGCGATCCGACCGATCCCGACAACGCGACGGCCGCCGAGGAGGACGGTGAACGCGTCGAGGCAACGGTGCCCGAAACCCAACAGAGCGAGGCCGAGTAGCGACGACCCAACCGACCGATTCTTACCGCCGCCGTCCCTACCGACCGGCGATGGACGCGCCGCTGTGGACCGAGACGTACGCGCCCGCCCTCGAGGAGCTGCCACAGGACGACGCCCGCGCGTACCTCCTGCGGGCGGTCGAGGAGCCGATCAACCTCATTCTACAGGGGCCGGCCGGCAGCGGGAAAACCGCGGCAGCGCGGGCGCTCGCGCGAGCGGCCCACGATGACCCCGACAACGACTTTATCGAGATCAACGTCGCCGACTTCTTCGGCCGGACGAAGACCGAGATCAAGAACGACCCCCGGTTCGAGCACTTCCTGCGGGGGCGCTCTGCGCTCTCGAAGCGGGACATGATCAACCACGTCCTCAAGGAGTCGGCGAGCTACTCGCCGGTCGCCGGCAACTACAAGACGATCCTGCTCGACAACGCCGAGGACGTCCGCGAGGACTTCCAGCAGGCGCTGCGCCGGATCATGGAACAACACCACCGGACGACCCAGTTTATTATCGGCACGCGCCAGCCGACGAAGCTCATTCCGCCGATCCGCTCGCGGTGTTTCCCCGTCTCGCTGCGCGCGCCCTCGAGCGCCGAAACCGTCACCATTCTCGAGCGGATCGTCGAATCCGAGGGCGTCGAGTACGAGGCGGACGGCCTCGAGTTCATCGCGGGCTACGCCAACGGCGACCTCCGGCGGGCGATCCTGGCGACCCAGACCACCGCCGAGGGGGAGGGTGAGATCACGATGCAGGCGGCCTACGAGACCATCGGCTCCGTCGGCCGCGACGAGGAGATCGAGTCGATGCTCGACGACGCCGAGGCCGGCGAGTTCACCGACGCCCGCAAGACGCTGGACGACCTGCTCGTCGACGAAGGGCTCGACGGCGGCGAGGTGCTCGAGGCGATTCTCCGGGTCGCTCGAAAGCGCTACCAGGGCGCCGAACTCGCCCGAATCCACCGGCTGGCGGCCGATATCGAATTTGAGATGACAGAGGGCTCGAGCGACCGGATTCACGTCTCGCACCTCCTCGCGGAGCTGGGTCGGGACGCGTAGATGGCAGCGCGGATCACGGCGTTCGACCGGTTGTGGGCGCTGTTCGTGATCGTGCCGCAGGTTCGAGTGCTGCATATCGTCGTCGGGGGGAGCGCCTCCCTGCTCGAGCCGTGGACGCTGCTTGGGTTTTTCGTCAGTGCTTCGCTCATCGGCGAGGTGGTGCTTCGACGATACGGCCCGTCGGTCGTCTCGTCGCTCTGGAAAGGAGCGTTCGCGGCGTTCGCACTGGTATTCATCGGCTTTTTCGCGACAGAGGTCTCGCCAGGTGTCGCTGCCGGCGACCGAGCGACCGGTGTGACGTTTCTGGTGCTCAGCGTCATTCTCGCGGCCGGGTTCGCTCGCCGGCAACTCGAGGCAACTCGAGTGAGCGCCGGAAGTTAAGTCGCCGTCCGTTGGACCCCTCGCCATGCCAACGCTGCTCGAAACCCACATCGAGAACCGCTTTCGGGTCCAGCCCAACCACGCGAACAACAACGAGACGCTCCACGGAGGCAATCTGATGAAGTGGCTCGACGAGGTCGGCGCGATGTCCGCGATGCGCTTCGCGGGCGAAACCTGCGTCACCGCGCGGGTGAACGAACTCGACTTCAAACGCCCCATCGGGATCGGCGATACGGCGGTCGTCGAGTCCTACGTCTACGACGCCGGACGGACGAGCGTCCACGTCGCCCTGCGGGCCTGGCGCGAGGAGCCCCGCACCGGCGAGCGCGAGGAGACGACCGCCTCGAGTTTCACGTTCGTCGCCGTCGATGGAGAGGGGAAGCCGACCGGGGTACCCACCCTCGAGGTCGACAGCGAGGAGGGCGAGCGGTTGCGAAACCGGGCGCTCGCCGTCGACGAGTAGGGAGCGCGAACCGGCAGGCTCTTTTCGCTCACCTTTGAGGTGCCGGCATGGCACTCGCGGACCGACTCGAGGAACTCGGCATCATTGCCGGCTGTACGATCCTGCTTGCGGTTCCGACGGCCGCGCTGATCGGCATCTTCGTCGACGCCGTCTTCCTCCCGCTCGAGTTGAGTCTCCTCGCCCTCGTTCCCGGCCTTCTGGTGGGGCTCGCCGTCCTCCGATCGAACCGCCTCGAGTATGCACACGTCTGGCGGTTCGGGCTCGCAACCTGGCTCGCAGCGTTCGTCCTCTGGGGCGCGCTCGGAATCTCACAGGAGGATACCGACGTCGCGGTCGCACTGGCGGCCTGGCTCGGCGCGATCACCGCCGGATTCCTCGCGGTCATAGCGGACCGCTGGCTGTCGCGGCTTCGGGGCTGAGAATCACCACCCTGTCACTCGAGGACGAGCACGTGTCGGACGAGCGACCGGTGAACCCGCCGCTCGAAGGTCGCCTCGAGCTCCCAGCCCGCTTCTCGGGCCTCGGCGGCCCAGGATCGGTTGGCGACGACGACCGCGCGCGAGGCGACCCGCCGCGTCTCGGCGAGCGCGCCGGCGACCAGATCCTCGAGGCGGTGGGTCGCGATCTTGGACTGGCGGCCGTAGGGGGCGTCGAAGACGACGGCGTCGACGGCGTCCGCTCGCACGGGCAGGCGGGTCGCGTCGCCGCGGGCGACGTCGAAGCCCCCCCGTGAAACGCCGGTCGGCGAGGGGTCGTCGGAAGCGAGGAAGTGCTCGAGGTTCTCCCGTGCTCCGCGAGTCATCTTCACTTGGGCGTCGGTGCCAATTACGTCCGCACCGAGCAGGCCGGCCTCGACGAGGACGCCGCCGGTGCCACACATCGGGTCGAGCACCGTTCGTCCGGGTGCCGCACCGGCGATGTTCGTCACCGCGCGGGCGAGCAGCGGGTCCATGCTGCCCGGCTGGAAAAAGGGTTTGTCGGTGGGTTTCCGGGTGCCGAAATCCCTGACGCTCTCGGCGACGAGCCAGCCCAGCGCGCAAGCGTCGACCGGTTCGCCGACCACCGTGTCTACGGCGTCGGCCGCCTCGAGCACCTCGCCGCCCTCCTCGAGTTCGCCCGCCGAAAACGCCACTCGCAGCACGTGGTCCGGGTTCTCGAGGTCGACGGCGAAACCGCGGTCGACGAGCACCTGTCCGAGGACGCGCTCTGCCTCGCCGGTACTGACGCCGCTCGAGCCCTGGACGTCGGTTGCCCGCACCGCGACGGTCCCCCCGCGGCCGAGGCTCGCGGCCTCGAGGGTCGCCCGCGCGCTCTCGATGCTCGCATCGGCGTAGCCGACGAGGTCGCTCGCACGGTGGGTGTAGGCGAGTCCGCGAACGCCCGCGGGAACCACCCCGCGGGCGACTGCGAGACCGGGAGCGAGCCGACGGATGCCGGTCGCGGCGTTGGCCGCCTCACAGGCTGCGAACGCGTCGTCCTCGCCGCCGAACTCGAGCAGATACACACTCGTTTCTCGCGGTGGGCGGACAATGAGCGTACCGTTTCGCCGTCGACTTTGATCGGCCGAAACTCGGCTTCGAGCCGGCGAGAGGGTTCGAACGGGTCTATTCCGCCGCGCGAGTTGTGGTTAGAAACCGGATAGATCAGACATCGGTACCAAGCTTTATAAACCTTAAATACGTCTTTTTAAGCGACTTATGACGGATCCAAAGGACACCATCAACATCGAAAACGTGGTGGCATCGACCGGTATCGGACAGGAACTCGATCTGCAGAGCGTCGCGATGGACCTCGAGGGGGCCGACTACGATCCCGAGCAGTTCCCCGGGCTGGTTTACCGGACCCAGAACCCCAAATCCGCCGCGCTGATCTTCCGATCGGGGAAGATCGTCTGCACCGGTGCGAAGAGTACCGACGACGTTCACGAGAGCCTCCGTATCGTCTTCGACAAACTCCGCGAACTCCAGATCCAGGTGAACGAGGACCCCGAGATCGTCGTGCAGAACATCGTCACCAGCGCCGACCTGGGCCGCAACCTCAACCTGAACGCGATCGCGATCGGCCTCGGCCTCGAAAACATCGAGTACGAACCCGAACAGTTCCCCGGTCTCGTCTACCGACTCGACGACCCCGAGGTCGTCGCCCTGCTGTTCGGGTCGGGTAAGCTCGTGATCACCGGCGGGAAGAAGCCGGTCGACGCCGAACACGCCGTCGACAAGATCGTCTCGCGCCTCGAGGACCTCGGTCTCCTCGAGTAGGCGGCTCGATTTTTCGCCGTTCGTCGCGACGCGCTCGAGGCGCTGCCACAGCCGCTGGAGCCGGTTTCGGCAGGCACAAACCGCGGGAGGCCCTACGGTCGTGCATGGACCTCACCGGAGCACAGGTGACGGCCGAAGGGATCGATCCGGCCGCGGGTGGCCCGCTCGCGTATCTCGGGACCTTTCTGGTCGCGACCGCGTTCTACGGCATCACCCTTCACATCGCCGCGAGATACGTTCTCGGTGAGGTTCGAGTGCGACGCGCGTTCACCGTCGCCCCGGCGCTCGGACTCACGTCGCTTCTCCTCCAGCAGTGGGGGCCGCTCGTCGTCGTTCCGGTGACCCTCGGCGTCGCCTATACCGCGATTCTGATCGTCTACGACACCGGCTACAAACTCACGCTGCTCATCTCCATCGTCTACTACACCGTCGCTGCGCTGGTCGGCTTTACCGTGTTCAACGTCGTGCGACTGCTCGGAACCGCCCCCGGATGAGCGACATAGTACAGCGGATCGAAACGTAATAACCGTCTAACCGGCCCAACTGTCGGTAACGGTTGCCGATTACTATCGCCGTTTCCCTCCGCAATACGATCTATTTAAAACGACTGTTTCGGTGAAACGGTCTCCGTGAAACGGTGATTGAATGTGGATTTTTGTGGACTGTTGCCGGGAAAACGCCACACAGAACCCCGCTCGGTTCGAATTTTCTTTGATAGTTCACCAACACGTGACTCATCATATCCACTGATTATTTCCCAGGCTTAAGCAGCGTTTACGTTCGTCGAAAAATGTCAGACGCAGTCACTCTTCCCGAACCGAATAAAATTCTGTATAATCCATGGAAACGACCAAACCGGTTTATTTTATCCCGGTTTCCCTGATGGATTACGCACCATGACTCTCACCGACGATAGACCTACCGGCACTGTGACCGCGCCCTCCATCGACGATTCTGCGGAACCAGATCCGGTCGATCTCTCCCGCGACGACGTGTTTCACATCCTCCAGACCCAGCGCAGGCGCGACGCGATCGCGTTCCTCCTCTCGACGGACGGTGCGGTCGAAATGCGAGACATCGCCGAGTACGTGGCAGCACAGGAGAACGAGACAACCATCGATGACCTGACGTCTTCGCAGCGCCAGCGCGTGTATATCGCCCTTTACCAGTCGCATCTCCCGAAACTCGATAAAGAAGGAATTATCGAGTACAACAAGTCCCGCGGAATCGTCTGGCCCAGCGACCAGCTGGCGATGTTCGAGCCGTATCTCGAGACGACGAACGGGAGCGAGCCGGTGAGGAAGTCGGCGAACGATTACAGCGCACACTACGCGGCTGCGACCGCCGTTAGCACGGTCCTGTTGTCCGCGTCCGCGGTCGGCGCGCTCGCGATTTCCGGCGTCGCACTCGGCACGATCATCACCGCGTTGTTCCTGCTGGTCACGGTTCTGAGTCTGTTATCCTGACGACCAGTAGCGGTCTCCGCAGATTGGCGCCTGATTTTGCTGTCGACCGGCTACAGGACCCGCCGGATCACTCGACGAGCCGTTCGATTTCGGTCACCAGGATTCCGCTCGCGCCGCGGCGTTTCACCTCGGTGATCGTCTCGAAGACGTCGCGTTCGTCGACGACGGCGTGAACGGCGACGTTCTCGCCGCCGCCGTCGTCAGAACGCGCCGCGTTCTGACTGCTCGGTGAGCCGCCCGACTCACCGTTGTTGGCGATATCCATCACCGTCGGGCCGCCGAGGCCGGGGATCACGTCGCGGACCTCCTCGAGTCGGCTCGCGGGGACGTTCATCATCAGGTACCGCTTGCCGTCAGCGGCGATCACCGAGGAGAGGGCGGTCCGGATCTCCCGGACCTTCGGCTCCTCGAGAACGTCCTCGCGGGCGAACAGCCGGACCGAACTCGAGAGCACCTCGTCGATGATCTTCAGCCGGTTCACCTTGAGCGTGGTTCCGGTGCTCGTAATGTCGACGATTGCGTCGGCCATCTCGACGTGGGGCGTGAGTTCGGTCGCGCCCGTCACCTCGACGATCGTGGGGTCGATGCCGGTGTCGGCGAAGAAGTTCCGGGTGACGGTCGGGAACTCCGTCGCGACGGTTTTCCCGCCGAGATCGGCGACGGTATCGATCTCGCCGTCTTCGGGGGCGGCGAGGACGAGCCGGCACTTGCCGAAGTCGAGGTCGAGCAGTTCCTCGACGTTGCCGACGCCGGCCTCGTGGACCTGATCCAGTCCGGTAATTCCCATCTCGGCGGCGCCGTCGGCGACGTACTCGGGAATGTCCGCCGCCCGGGCGAACAGCACGGTGACCTCGGGGTCGACCGTTTCGGCGTACAGCTTTCGCTCGGCACCGTTCTCGAGGTGGAGCCCTGCGCGCTCTAACAGGTCGATCGTCGGCTCGTGCAGGCGGCCCTTGTTGGGAACGGCGATGCGCATACACCCGTGATTGGGAGCGTAGTAGCAACTGTCTTTTCATCAGTGTCAGTTCGTGTAACCGACCTCTGGGTACCGGTCTCCGTCGCTTTCACCCCTCTCGACTTTACTTTCAAAACGACACGCTGAACGAATCGAAGAATCTGAAGGACAACGCGCTTGAATCTGTAGCCCATACAGTCAGACATGACGACCAGACGGGCGCACCTCGAGATAACAGGCATGTCGTGTTCGACGTGTTCGGGGAGCGTCGAAGACGCCGTTAGCGGACTCGAGGGTGTCCAGGACGTGAGTGCGAACTACGCGACCGACGAGGGGACCGTCGCGTACAACCCCGAGAAGACGTCGCTCGCGGCGATCTACGACGCGATCGAGGACGCGGGCTACGAGGCGGCGGGCGAGAGTCGGACGATCACGGTGCTGGGGATGTCGTGTTCGACCTGTTCGGGGACGGTGACGGAGGCGCTCGAGAGCCACCCCGGCGTGATCGAGGCGGACGTGAACTTCGCCTCCGACGAGGCGCGGGTCCGGTACAATCCGGCGGATGTCTCGCTCGAGGAACTCACTGCCGTTATCGAGGAGGCGGGCTACGAGCCGGTTCGCGACGAGACCGACGACACCCAGGGCGAGAGTCCGCGCGAGCGCGCAGTGGAGAAGGAACTCTCCCGCCAGCGCCGGCTGGTGATCGGCGGCGGCCTGCTGACGCTGCCGTTCGTGCCGATGATGGTCGATATGCTGTTCGGCGCGACGGACGTCGCCTCGCCGGTGCCGATGGCGATCGCTCACCCGCCGGGCTGGCTCGAGTTCGTCCTCGCCACCGTTCTGATGGCCACCCTCGGAAAGGAGTTCATCGCCGGTGCGTACCGCGCGTTCTCGCACAACCGGCGGGCGAACATGGATACGCTGGTCGCGATGGGCACCGCCGCGGGGTACATCTACAGCACGGCCGTTCTCGGCGGACTCATCGCCAGCGAGGGGCTCTACTTCGAGGCCGTCGCCTTCATCCTCTGGTTCATCACGCTGGGTAACTGGCTCGAGGTCCGCTCGAAGGCGCGGGCGGGCAACGCCTTGCGGGAGCTGCTCGAGATGGAGGCGGACGAAGCAACCCTCGTCGAAGACGGCGAGGAGCGCCAGGTCCCCCTCGCCGACGTCGCGGTCGGCGACGTGCTGAAGATCCGACCGGGCGAGAAAATTCCGACCGACGGCGTCGTCGTCGACGGCCAGAGCGCGGTCGACGAGTCGATGCTCACCGGGGAGTCGGTACCGGTCGAAAAGCGCGAAGGCGACGAGGTCGTCGGGGCGACGGTCAACGAGAACGGCGTCCTCCTCGTCGAGGCCACCAAGGTCGGCTCCGAGACGGCGATCCAGCAGATCGTCGAGCGGGTCAAGGAGGCCCAGTCGCGCCAGCCCGAGATCCAGCGGCTGGTCGACAAGGTGAGCGCCTACTTCGTCCCCGCGGTGATCGCAAACGCCACCTTCTGGGCGCTCCTCTGGTTCGCGTTTCCGACCCAACTCGAGGCGTTCGTCTCCGCGCTGCCGCTCTGGGAACCCGTCGGCGGTGGCCCCGTCGCCGGGGTACCCGTCCTCGAGTTCTCCGTGATCGTGCTGGCCTCGTCGCTGCTGATCGCCTGCCCCTGCGCGCTGGGGCTCGCGACGCCGGCGGCAACGATGGTCGGCTCCACGCTGAGCGCGACCAACGGCGTGCTGTTCAAGGGCGGCGACGTGCTCGAGCAGGTCCGCGGCATCGACACCGTCGTCTTCGACAAGACCGGGACCCTGACCCACGGCGAGATGACGCTGACCGACGTCGTGACCATCGAGGACGGCGTCGTCGCCGACGGTGGCACCGAGACCGCTCCCGACGGCGGCGCCCTAGCGGCTTCCGAGGAACCCGTCTCGGAGTTCGTCCTCGGCGCGGCCGCGGCCGCCGAATCCGGTTCCGAACACCCGATCGCCCGCGCGGTGGTCGAGGGCGCCGAGGATCGCGGGGTCGAGTACGGCGAGGTCCACGAGTTCGAGAACGTCCCCGGCCACGGCATCCGCGCGGAAACCGACCGCGGGAGCGTGCTCGTCGGCCGCCGGGAACTGCTCGAGGAGGCTGGAATCGATCCGTCGCCCGCCGAGGAGACGCTTACCGCGCTCGAGCGCGACGGCAAGACGGCGATCCTCGTCGCCGTCAACGGCGAGTTAGCCGGCGTGCTCGCGGTGGCCGACGAGGTCAGAGAGAGCGCCCGCCGAACCGTCGCCGCGCTTCGGGAACGGGGCCTCGAGGTCGTGATGCTCACCGGCGACAACGAGCGAACGGCGAAAGCCGTCGCCCGCGACGTCGGTATCGACGAGGCCAACGTCCGCGCGGAGGTGTTCCCCGAGGACAAGGCCGATCACGTCGAGGACCTGCAGGCGGCGGGCAAGCGAGTGATGATGGTTGGCGATGGGGTGAACGATGCGCCCGCGCTGACGACCGCGCAGGTGGGCGTCGCCATCGGCTCCGGTACCGACGTCGCCATCGAATCGGCTGACGTGACGCTGATGCGCGACGATCCCGCGGACGTCCTCAAGGCGGTCCGGATTTCGGAGGCGACCATCTCGAAGGTTCGCCAGAACCTGTTCTGGGCCTTTATCTACAACACGACGCTGATCCCCATCGCGTCGCTCGGCCTGCTCAACCCCGCGCTGGCGGGGCTCGCGATGGCCGGCTCGAGCGTCAGCGTGATGTCGAACAGTCTGGCGTTCGCCCGCTACGACCCCCACGAGGACTACACGCCGATCGTGTTGCGGCCGCTGGCGTGGGTGCGCGGGTAGGGCCGAACCGAGCGCCGAGAGACTCCCTAGGTGGCGTGTCTGTACCGCTGGAGGAGATATACGACGACGACCGCCCAGAGAACGCCGACGAACCCGAACGTCGCCGGACCGCCCGGCCGATACACCCCTTCGAGCGACGCCACCGCGTAGACGACCGCGAAGCCGGTAAGCGGCGGACAGAGGTACGCCCAGACGGTCGGGACCCACTCCGTTTCGGGCTCTCGAGGTGCCGTCGAGTCGACGAACAGCGCGACGAAGGTGAGTGGCGCCAGTGGGACGAACGCGAACAGCAGGCCGAGAAACGCCGCCAGCGCGACCCCGCCGTCGGGCTCGACCGCCAGGCTCCCCAGCGCCACCGGGGCGACGAGCGCGTAGGCGACGAGGAGACGGTTCCACCAGCGCGAATCTGCCGTGGCATCCGCCGACGCCGCAAACCGGTGGTCGCTGCTGAGCCGCGTCGTCACCCACCCGGTGAGCTGCGCCGTGACCATCGTCACCAGCGCGAGTATTCCGACCCCCAGGAGAATGGAAACCGACGCCAGCGCGACCGTGAGCGCCGCCGTCTGCAGCGACGCGGACGTGATCGCGGTGATGGCGCTGACCAGGGAGGTGAGAACGACCGCGATCGAGCCCGCGAGCCCGGTCCAGATTCCGGCGCGACGGCTGCCGGGCTCTCGGTCCCTGTAGTAGTAGCCGACGATCACCGCGGCTACCAGCAGGGGTTCACCCGCGAGCGAGCTGCTGACGTCGAATCCGCCACCATCCACCGTCATCGTCCCTTCAGAGAGCAGCAGGGTGAACGGCACCGTTGCGAGGCCGGCGAGGATCGCGACCCGCAACGAGTCGTCGGTCACTCCGGCGGGGAGGCGGCGAACTGTTTGCATCTGCCCTCCGGTACCGGGGCCGAAGTATTCAATTTACTGACCTGACCCTGCTGGGGGATTTACGCCCCTTCCTCGAGGCTCCCGCCGATCAGCGCCTCGAGCAGCGCGGGGGTGACGTAGGCCTCGACGAACGCCGCGACGACCAGGATCAGCCACGCGAACAGCACGAGCCAACCGGTCCGCACGAGATACTCTCGCGTGAGGAACGACTCGCGAGCGCCCCGGATGCGGTCGACGAACCGGTGGACCAGCCGAAAGCCGACGCCGGAGGCGACGAACAGGGCGGGAAGCTCGAAGATCCCGTGGGGGACGAGGCCGACGACGATGAAGCCGACGCCCGCGAGTCCCGCCATCGAGAGCGCGATGTTGCCCACGAGCACGCCGTTGAACACCATCACGAGCGCGGTGAACACCCCCAGCGTGAGCGCGCCGAGGATCGCAAACAGGAACGGCGGGGTGTTGTTGAGGATGAAGAAGGTCGCCGAGAGCTCGAGTTCGAACTCCTCGCTCGGATCGTCCCCGTCCTCGATACCGAGCTCGTCGCCGATGAGCTCGAGGAAGAACTCCGTCAGGTCGATGCCGGCGAACAGGAGCACCGCGCCGAACAGCGAACCGAGCCCGAACAGTCCGGTCGCGAACCAGACGTACAGTCGGTGTTCGGCCCACGCCGCGGAGAGCCGGTCGGGAACGGCGACCGAGAGGGCGACCACCGCGAGCGCGGTGAGAGCGGCGCCGGCCGCCACCGCGGGCTCTCCGCGCTCGGCCACCGCGACGAACCCCGTCGCGATCGTTGCGAGAACGGCGAGGGTGGAGACGGCGAGCCAGCCGCGGCCGGTCACCTGAGGATCAGTCACACGATTCGATAGACCGAACGGCTCAATAAAACCCGTCGCCTCGAGCGGGTGTGAAAAACCGCTCGAGGGAGGTCGCCGATTCCGGGTGAGAGTCCGTCACGGGAGGTCATCGGGGCCCGTTCGGATATAGCTCTCACGTCGATTCCCAGCCGCCGGGAATCCACTCGCTGCTTAATCCCGCTGGCTGCCAACGATCGGCTAATGTCCGTTGGAGAGTTCCTCGACGGCGACGAACTGAATGGAACGCAGGCCGCGATCGTCTTCACCCTCTGGATTGCCCTCGTCCTGGGTGCAGGGGCACTCCTCGTTCTCAACGTCTCCTAGGAATGGGGGACGAACCGCCGGCCACCCTGCGCCGATTCGACCTCGAGGGAACCGATCAGATCGTCAGGCGTCACCTCCGCCGGGAGTACCTCGACCACCCGACTCGAGGCCCGTACGTCAAATCGCGAGTGCTGTACGAGGGTGTCGAAACCGAGATCGATCCGGGGTTCTCCCTCGAACTGTTCGGGATGTTCTGTGAGAGTCGGCCCTACCTCGAGAAGTGGTCGCGCGGCTACAGCGGCTCCTACCGCTACCGGATCCTCGGCGACGAACTCGACTGCGAGTCGGCGTCCGTCTGAAACGGCGGGCGCGAATCAGTCTCCGAGAACGCCGTGGGCCGTGAGTGCCTCCTCGATCGCCGGCCACTCGGGGTCGACCCGCGGCGCCTCGTGAGTCCGGCCGTTCTTGAACCCGCTCGAGGTCGCGATCGCGACGACGGGTGACTCGAGGGCGGGGTTCGAAACCGGCTCGCCGTCGGCGGCCACCGCTACGGGGCCGCTTCCGCCGTCCGCCGACGCCTGCCGGCAGAGCGCCTGCAACCCCGCGACGCCGGCGGCCCCCGAATCCTCCTGCCAGAGCCCGCTCCGCGCGAGACGGTGGTGGCTCTCCTCGAGTTCCGGTTCGCTGAAGCCGACGACGAGCCCGTCGCTCTCGCGGATCGCGGCCAGCCCGCGGACGCTGCTCGTGGTCGCCTTGATCGAGTACGCCTCGGTGGGTTCGGACTCGACGTGAGCGATTTCGGCTCCCGAGGCGACGGCCTCGCGTAGCGGGGCGCGAACGCCGGGTTCGCAGGCGACGATCGTCGGTGTCCGGTCGGCGACGCCCAGCGACTCGAGCTCGCGAAACCCCTTCCAGACGCCGTACAGGAGTTCGGCGTAGCAGGTGGGAACCGCGACCGTGCCGGGCACCGCCCCGCCGAACTGGGAGTAGAGCTCGTAGGAGATCGTCTTGTACCCCTCCGGCCCCCATGCGTGGCCGGTGTGAACCTGGGTACGAGAGCTGACGGCGTGAAAACCGTGCTCGTCGGCCAGGCGGTTGACCGCGTCCTGGCGGGCCTCGATGTCGTCGACCGCGAGCAGGGTCGCGCCGTAGCGCTCGATAAAGGCCTGCACCGCGGGCGGGGTCTGCGAGGCGGTGAAGACGACGCAGGGGAGGCCGGCGCGAGCGGCGTAGGCGGCCGCGGCGGCCCCGTGGTTTCCGGTCGAAGAGGCGACGACCCCCGCGGCCCCGTCGCGAACGGCGGCGCTGACGGTACACCGGTTCAGCCGGTCCTTGTGGCTCCAGGTGGGGTTCTGACTCTCGTCTTTGACGTACAGCTCGTCGAGGCCCAGCCAGTCGCCGACCGCCGGCACCGAGATCAGCGGCGTGTTTCCCTCGCCCAGGCGCGTTTCGGGCGCGAGCGGCGGCAAGAGAGGCTGCCATCGCTCGAGACCCGATTTCGGGGGCGCGTCGAACAGCGCGGGGTCGACGTCGTCGTACTCGTAGTCGACGCCGACGGGGTACTGCATCTCGTCGGTGCTCGTCTCGGGACAGCCGGCGGTGAGCGCCGGCTCGAGGGGATACTCGACCTCGAAATCTGCAAGCGAGCGCTGGGCGGTCGCGAGCGACCGATCGGGGTTCATGCCGGGCGCAACGAGGTGTCGGGAAATAGCTCTGGTGGAGCCGTCCGCGGGGGACCGGAAGCCCCGAGACCGCGACGGGAGACGGCAGATTGACGCCCCCGGAGCGGAAACCTCGAGCCATGAGCACGCTGGCGATCACGGGCGGACGGCTGCTCCTGCCGGAGCTGACGATCGAACGCGCGGACGTACTGGTCGACCGGAAGACGGGTGAGATCCTCGAGATAGCCCCCGACCTCGCGGGCGACGCCGACGAACGACTCGACGCTTCGAACTCGCTCGTCACGCCGGGGTTCGTCAACGGTCACTGCCACGTTGCCATGTCGCTGCTGCGGGGGTACGCCGACGACAAGCCCCTCGAGACGTGGCTCCGGGAGGATATCTGGCCGGCCGAGGGGGCGCTCACGGCCGAGGATATCCGCGTCGGGACCGAACTCGGCGTCCTCGAGATGATCAAGTCGGGGACGACCGCGTTCGCGGACATGTACTTCGAGGTTCCCGAAATCGCCGGCGTCGTGGAGGAGGCCGGCGTTCGCGCCCGCCTGGGACACGGAATCGTTACCATCGGAAAGGACGGGGAAGCCGCGCGTGCGGACGCCGAAGAGAGCCTCGAGGTTGCCGCGGAGTTCGACGGGGCGGCCGACGGCCGGATTTCGACGGCGTTTATGCCTCACTCGCTGACCACCGTCGGCGAAGCGTATCTCGAGGAGTTCGTCCCCCAGGCCCGCGACATCGGCGTGCCGGTCCACTACCACGCGAACGAGACGACCGAGGAGGTCTCGCCGATCGTCGAAGAACGCGGGATGCGCCCGCTCGAGTACGCCCTCGAGGTGGGGATGCTCGAGAGCGAGGACTTCCTCGCCCACGGCGTCCACGTCGACGAAACCGAAATCGACCTGCTCGCCGACAGCGGCGCGAGCGTGATCCACTGCCCCGCCTCGAACATGAAACTCGCCAGCGGGATGGCCCCCGTTCAGGACCTGCTCGACGCCGGCGTCACCGTCGGCCTCGGCACCGACGGCGCGGCCTCGAACAACGACCTCTCGATGCTCGACGAAGCCCGCGACGCGGCCATGCTCGGCAAGCTCGCGGCCGACGACGCGAGCGCGGTCCCGGCGGAGGCGGTCGTCGAGATGATGTTTCGAGGAAGCGCCGCGGCGCTCGGCCTCGAGTCGGGCCGCCTCGCCGCGGGCGCCCCCGCCGACCTCGCGGTGATCGAGCTCGAGAAACCCCACCTCACGCCGGCCCACGACCTCGTGAGCCACCTCGCGTACGCGGCCGCGGCGGCTGACGTGCGCCACACCGTCTGTGACGGCGAGGTGCTGATGCGCGATCGGGAGGTTCAGACCCTCGAGGAGGGAACGGTGCTCGAGCGCGCGAGCGAGCGCGCCTCGGCGCTGGCCGAACGGGTCGACGATTGAGCGGTAGGCGAGCGAAGAGCGATTCTGAACGATCTGCGGCTCCGATAAACGCTCAAAACGGTTCTCGAGGCGCTATTACCGTTCGCAAACGACCGGAACAGCCGGCGGGGTTTATTCGTTGTTTCTTGAATATCTCGAGTGGAATGAGACACGACCAACGTCTGGCGGCGCTGCTTGCCGCCGTAATGATACTGTCCGTGATTGCACTGCCCGGAATGGCTGTTGCGGATGAAACCGGGGTCCTTGACGTCGAGGTCACGCCCGACGATGCGTCCGTTACTGTTAGTGCGAACAATAGCTCAGTCGAGAACGCTACAATCGACATTTCGGTGACAGACGAGAACGCCTCATACGTCGACGAGGGCTTACATGAGAACGTGACTGACGAGAACGGGACGGCCTCGTTTTCGGCCCCAAATGAAACGGTGAACGTGACCGTTACGGCGACCGCTGATGGCGCATCCGGAACGGCGGATGCGACCCTCGAGCCGGCATCCGATTCCGAGGATAACGAGTACGAAGCGTCGACCTTCGGCGGCATGGTCTCGCTGTTCGTTTCGAACAACCTCGGAGAATCTGACGACATCTTCGGACTCTCGGTGGCGAGTTTCGTCCTCGAGAACAACCCGGGTAATGCGCCCGCACACGCCGGTCCGTCCGGCGACCAGGGGCCGCCGGACCACGCCGGTCCGTCGGACGATAGCGACGACGAGGAGGACGGCGACGAGGAAGACGATGACCGCCAAGGGCCGCCTGCACACGCCGGCCCGCCGGGTGACGACGACTCGAACGACAGCTAACCACTCGACACGTTCGCGCGACGGATTTTTGCTTCCGTCAGAGGCACGCTCCCGTCGTCGGACCGTTGTATCGACTCGAGTCCGCTCGAGAAACCGGTTCGAACGGATCGGATACTCCACCGCTGTCGCTTCGGTAGCGTTTTCCCTTCCGTCGCACTCTATTCGCGCATGACTGCGTATCCGCCGATCAGCGAGCAGCTAGATGATGTAGCGGCCGCTCGCGAGGAGGGCCGACGCAAGATGGACTGGGCGAGCCAGCACATGCCGATCTTAGAGCACCTGCGCGAGGAGTTCGTCGCCGAGCAACCGTTCGAGGGCGAGCGCATCGCGATGGCGATGCACGTCGAGGCGAAAACGGCGATCCTGGTCGAGACGCTCGCGGAGGGCGGCGCCGAGGTCGCGGTGACCGGCTGTAACCCGCTGTCGACCCACGACGACGTGAGCGCGGCGCTCGAGGCCCACGAGAACATCACGAGCTACGCCAAACGCGGCGTCGACGACGAGGGGTACTACGCCGCCATCGAGGCCGTCATCGCCCACGAGCCGACCATCACGGTCGACGACGGGATGGACCTCGTCGCCGCGATCCACGAGGACCACCCCGAACTGATCGAGGGGATCGTCGGCGGGGCGGAGGAGACCACCACGGGCGTCCACCGCCTGCGCGCGATGGACGAGGACGGCGCCCTCGAGTACCCCGTCTTCGCGGTGAACGACACGCCGATGAAGCGGCTGTTCGACAACGTCCACGGCACCGGCGAATCTTCGCTGGCCTCGATCGCGATGACCACGAACCTCTCGTGGGCCGGCAAGAACGTCGTCGTCGCCGGCTTCGGCTACTGCGGCAAGGGCGTCGCCCGGAAGGCCTCGGGCCAGAACGCGAACGTCATCGTCACCGAGGTCGAGCCCCGGCGGGCGCTCGAGGCCCACATGGAAGGATACGACGTGCTGCCGATGGCCGAGGCCGCCGAGATCGGCGACGTCTTCCTCACGACGACGGGCAACCGCGACGTCGTCGTCGAGGAACACTTCGAGGCCATGAAAGACGGCGTCCTGCTGGCTAACGCCGGCCACTTCGACATCGAGATCGACCTCGAGGCCCTCGACGATCTCGCGGTCGACCGCTACGAGGCCCGCGACGGCGTCGAAGCGTACGAACTCGAGGACGGCCGCCGACTCAACGTCATCGCCGAGGGACGACTGGTCAACCTCGCAGCCCCCATCTCGCTGGGTCACCCCGTCGAGGTGATGGACCAGAGCTTCGGCGTCCAGGCGGTCTGTGTTCGGGAGATGCTCGAGAACAGTGACGCGTACGATGCGGGCGTCCACGACGTTCCTGACGACCTCGACAAAGAAATTGCCGAGATCAAACTCACCGCCGAGGGCGTCGAGTTCGACGCGCTCACCGACGTCCAGCGCGAGTACATGGGCTCGTGGGACCACGGAACGTAACTCGCGGGGGCCGCCCGCAGCCGTGGGGTTGACGACTGTCTATTGCTAGCGCTCCTCCTTTACAACCTTCCTGCAGTTTTGATCAGTTTCCCGACGTCTGGGAATCAGTTATCGGTTATACGTGACTGGCTGTCCACTGTTAATCTGTAGAGGTACAGGACAATGGCAGCAACTACGCAAAACAGATTGGAAAGCCGTCTCGGTGGCGTAACGCTCGAGGGAACGCCCCACCAGCTCAGCGCGTGGGCGGTCGTCGGTCTCCGGCTCATCATGGGCTGGGTCATGCTCACGGCGGGCTACGGAAAGCTCACGGGCGAGTTCAGCGCCTACGGCTACCTCGCGAACGTCGATCCGGCGAGTCCGGCCAGCGGGCTCTTCGGCCTGATGGCAGAGAGCGGCGCGATGATGGCCGCCGTGGACGTGATCGTCCCGTGGACGCAGTTCCTGATCGGAATCGCGCTCATCGCCGGCGTGTTCGTCCGCCTGGCTGCGCTGGGCGCCTCGATCCAGATGGTGATGTTCTACTTCGGCAGCTGGGACGTCGCCGGCGGCCTGGTCAACGACCAGTTCGTCTACGCCGCGGTGTTCCTCGCGCTCGGGGCCTTCGCCGCGGGTCGGATCCTCGGCCTCGACCGCTACCTCGAGGAGCTCTCGATCGTCGAGCGCTACCCGAAACTCCGGTATCTCCTCGGATGAGCGCTCCGAGAGGTGCCTCTCGCGATCGTCTTTCTGACCGACTGTTTCGAACCCGGTAGTACGCCGCGGTGAAAGGAACGCCCAAGGTCTTCCTTCACGTAAACGAGGATATGGACCCGCTTCTCCAACGAGACGCCTACACGCGCTCGCTGCTCGTCGCACTGCTGCTCGCTATCGGGGGGCTCGTCGCCGCCCAGTTCACTGTTCTTCCGGCAGTGTTCATCGATCCGACGCTCGCCGAATCGCCGGCGGACGCCGAACGGGGGGCGATCCTCACGATGATGGCATTGAACTTCGTCGGAATGGTGCTTATCGGCGCAGCCTATCTCTACTACCGCAACTACGGCTGGTCGTATCTCGATCTCCGTCCGCCGACGGCTCGAGAGTGGGCCTACACCCTCGTCGCGACCGTCGCCGCGCTCGTCCTCATGATCGTCGTCAGCGTCCTCTCGTCCGCGCTCGGTCTGCCCGAGGCGGACAACCAGGTTATCGAGTTCATCGGCGACGATTCGACGATGGTGTTGCTCATGCTCGTCATCGTCTTCCTGTTCAACGCCCCCGCAGAGGAGTTCCTGTTCCGGAACGTGATCCAGAAGCGCCTGTACTCCGCTTTCACCCCGATCGGTGCCGTTATCGCCACCAGCGTCATCTTCGCGGCGGTCCACATCCCGACCTACGGGCTGGCCCTCGACGGCAGTGCCGCGGATCCGCTCGCACTCGTCCCGATCATGCTCACGCTCTTCGTCGGCTCGATCATCTTCGGCTACCTCTACGTCGTCACCGAGAACCTCGTCGCTCCGATCGCCGCCCACGCCTTCTACAACGCCTTCCAGTTCGCCCTTCTCTACCTCGCCCTCGAGTTCTTCCCCGAGGAGCTCGAGGCCGCGATGACGGCCGCCGTCGAACTCCTCCCGGCGCTCGCGCTGTAACCGACGGCCGACTCCACCCCGTTTATTACCACCCGGCGGCGAGCTACGGGCATGTCTCAGGCGAAGGGTGACCGCCGCGAGCGCGAACTCGTCAACAAACTCGACGAGGCCGGCTTCGCGGTGATGCGGGCACCCGCCAGCGGCGCGGCCACGGATCGGGAACTGCCGGACGTCCTCGCCGGTGACGGCGAGCAGTTCTACGCGATCGAGGCCAAATCGAGTTCGGGAAACCCGATCTATCTCACCGGCGAGGAGGTCGAGGCGCTCATCTACTTCGCGCAGAACTTCGGCGCGAAACCCCGGATCGGCGTCCGGTTCGACCGCGAGGACTGGTACTTCTTCCACCCGGGCGACCTCTACGTGACCGACGGGGGCAACTACCGGGTGAAGAAGGAGACCGCGATCGCCGACGGCGTCGACTTCGCGGAGTTCATCGGCGACTCGAGGAAGGTTACCCTCGAGGAGGTCGGCGAGAGCGATCCCGGCCCCGATCCGGAGATCCTTCGCGTGCTGAACGCGGTCGAACAGGGCGTGATGGAGGCGGAGGAAGCCGCCGAACTGCTCGAGTGAACGCACCGCCGGAAACTCATCCCTTTCCCCCGCCGGAACGCCTATGATGCACCCCGACCGACCTCGAGTCGAATGACCGACAGGACTGTGGAGTGGCGGATCGACGCGGCGAACTCCGCCGTCGTTCGTGCCGTCTGCTACGCCTGGATCGGGACGCTCGGCGGCATCGCCCTGGCCGTTCTCGCGAGTACCGTCGTCGGTGCGCTCGTGGCGGCCGGCGACGGTGATGTCGCGTCGCTCGCGTTCGTGGCGCTGCTCGTTCTCGTCGGCGGTCCGGTTTCGCTGCTCTACGTGCTGCCGGCGCTCGGGGACTCCGACTACAGACCGCCGCTTTCGCTGTTCCTCCCGGACCCCGCCGACGACCCCGAGGAGACGACCGCCGAGCGGTACGCAGCGGCGTTCACCCTTCCGCGGCTGCTCGCGGCGGCGGTGATGGGTTCGGTCGTCGTCTCGGGGCTCGTCCTCGTCTCCCCTCGCGCGCTGGGCGTTCTCATCGGCGCGCTGTTCGTCGCGCTCGTCGCGGTTTCGGGGTTCACGACGTGGGGACGAATCGACGCCGACGAACCGAAACTCGAGTACCGGACCGGAACCGTCCCGCTCGAGGCGATCACGAACGCCCGCCGCTTCGAACTCGGCTCTACCGTCTGCTACTGGGTTTCGTACCGATCCGGCGCGCGGTCGTTCGGTACGCCCTCGCTGCTCGCGTTCACCCCCGAGGCGGCGCGGCTGTTCGAGGGCGTCCTCGACGAAGTCGAGTCGGCCGGCCCCGCCGAGGCGGAGCCGCGCAACTGGCCGGTGACGATCGTCGCCGGCGGCATGGGACTCTCGTTTCTCGCCTTCGCCGCGGGGCTGCTGGTTCTCGAGGTCGTTCCCCTGGCGATTGGCGCCTATCTGGGGGTTCTGACGGGGATGCTCGGCCTCCTCCTCGTCTGGGCTGCGTACGCGTTAACCTGACGCCCTCCCCTGAACTGCGATCGAACCACCACAGTTCGGGCTAACGCTCTTGCTCGCTCGTGCCCTTCGGTTCCTATGACTGCGACGGCCCGACCCCCCGGCCCGCGCGGCGCGCCGGTCGTAGGGGTGATCCCCCGGTACGCACGCGACCCGTTCGGTTTCGTGACCGCCGTTCGAGACGCCTACGGGGATATCGCGGCGTTCGATTTCGGACCGACGCGAACGTACATGGTGACCTCGCCCGACAGCGTCGAACGCGTGCTCGTGAGCGAGGAACGCCGGTACTCGAAACCCGACTTTCAGACCGACGCGTTCGGCGACCTGCTCGGCGAGGGACTGTTGTTGAGCGAGGGAGCGCTCTGGCGCGAGCGCCGTCAGCTGGCGGGGCCGGCATTCGCCCCCGCCCGGATCGACGGGCTGGCACCCGTGATGGCCGACCGGGCGGCGGCGATGGTCGACCGCTGGGCGGACGGCGAGGTCAGGGACCTCGAGTGGGAGATGGCCCGCGTCACCCTCGAGATCATCGTCGAGGCGATGTTCGGCGTCGACCTCCCGGTCGGACTGGCGAAGAAAACCGCGATGCTGCTCGAGCCGATCGGCAGCCGGTTCGAACCCGACCCGCGGCGGGCGGTGGTTCCCGACTGGCTGCCGACGCCCGAGAACCGGGAGTTCACCCGGTCGCTCGCGAGACTCGAGGAGGTCGTCGACAACCTGGTCTCGAGGCGCCGCGCACGCGGAATCGATCCCGGCGACGCCGACCTGCTGGCGCTGCTATTGCGCGCGAAGGAGGCCGGAGAGATCGACGAAGCGGGGATTCGCGA
This sequence comes from Natrononativus sp. DTA114, assembly GCF_059736515.1. NCBI lineage: Archaea > Methanobacteriati > Methanobacteriota > Halobacteria > Halobacteriales > Natrialbaceae > Natrononativus > Natrononativus sp. DTA114. The sequence goes on from NZ_JCASSN010000002.1 coordinate 272,048, forward strand.
CGAGCTCATGACGATGTTGCTCGCGGGTCACGACACGACGGCGCTGGTACTCACTTACACCTGGGCGCTGCTCTCGGCGAACCCCGCCGCCGAGTCGGCGGTCCACGAGGAGGTCGACCGCGTCCTCAAGGACGAGCCGCCGACGGCCGCCGCGGTTCGCGAACTCGAGACGCTGCGGAACGTCCTCCGAGAGTCGATGCGGCTCTATCCACCGGTGTACGTCATGTTCCGGCAGGCCGACGAGCGGGGCGAACTCGCGGGCTACGAGATCCCGGAGGGCTCGTTCGTCATGCTGCCCCAGTGGGCGATCCACCGAGACCCGCGTTACTTCGACGCCCCCGACCGGTTCGACCCCGGCCGCTGGCTCGAGCCCGGCCACCCGACATATGCCTACTTCCCGTTCGGGGCCGGCCCCCGCAGTTGCATCGGGAAGGGCTTTACCATGCTCGAGGCGCCGATCATCGCCGCGACCGTCGCCAGGGAGTTCCGCCTCGAGCGGTGTGCCGACGGCCCGATCCCGCTTCGTGGGTCGCTGACCGTCCACCCCGCCGACGGGATGGAGATGCGGCTGCACCGCCGGAGCGACTGATCGCTGTGGCCGGGACGGCGATCCGCGCCCCTCTCAGTCGCTGGTCTCGAGTTCGGTTGGCTCGACCGGTGCGTACCGCACGATTTCCTCGAAGTGCTCGAGGGGGAACCGGTCCTCGCTCGTGATCCCGCGGGCTGCCCGATCCTCGAGTTCGGTCGCGACGAACCGCCGGGCGACCAGCGCCAGTCGGCCGTCTCCGCTCTCGATCTCCGCCTGGGCCTCCTCGAGCAGCAGGGCGGCGGTAAACACGTCGAACACGTAGTGAGCGAGGCGCTTTGCGGAGAGTTGAGCGTAGTTGCCGTCGGCGCCAGCGAGCGTCGCGAGCGCGCCCGCGAGGTCGTGGTACTCGGCCTCGACGGTTGTGGCGGCGTCCGCGAGCGATGGATGCTCGACCGCGGCCAGCCGGCCCTCGATCGCCTCGAACAGCGGTTCGTGGGCGGCCTCGCGCTCGAGCGCCCGGAGGACGTCCAGCGAGAGGACGTTCTCGGTCCCCTCCCAAATGGGCAGCACCTGGGCGTCCCGAAGGAGGCGATTGGTGACGAACTCGTTCACGTAGCCGTTGCCGCCGTGGATCTCCATCCCGTAGGAGGCGGTGTCGACGGCCATTCGCGCCGTCCGGAGCTTCGCGATCGGGATCAGCAGGCGCATCAGGCGATAGGCGTCGTCGGCTTTTTCCCCCGCTCGTTCGGCCCGCTCTCGCTCGGAGAACAGCCGCGCGGCCTCGAGGACGTACGCCGTCACGGCCTCGTGGGAAACGGCCATGTCGACCAGATCCGCCCGCATGAGCGGATACTGGTCGATCGTCTCGCCGAACGCCTCCCGGTTGGCCGCGTAGATCTTGCTCTCGAGGAGCACCCGACCGATGATCCCGCAGGAGGCGGCGGCGTTCGACAGCCGCTCGAGGTTGAGCATCTCGGCCATCTGTTTGAAGCCGTTTTCTTTCTCGCCGACGAGGTGAGCTTTCGTGCCCGTGAACTCGACCTCGCCGGTGGGCACCGAGATGGTGCCGAGTTTGTCCTTCAGTCGCCGGTACAGTTGGTCGTTGAGGTCGTCTGGGGAGAGCGGGCCGTCCTCGAGCAGGTCGCCTTTCGCCACGGGTCCGTCTTCCAGATCCGAATGCGGCACGAGGAACATCGAGAGCCCCGCGGTTCCCTCGGGGGCGTCCTCGGTTCGGGCGAGCGCGAGCGTCCCCTCGGCGTCGATATTGGAGCAGAACCACTTCTCGCCCCAGAGACGCCAGCACTCCTCGGTCTCGTCCCACTCGGCGCGCGTTTCGGCCGCACCGACGTCGCTCCCGCCCTGCTTCTCGGTCAGGAACATCGCCCCCTCGATCAGGTCGTCGTACTCGCGGCTCGTCAGCGCCTCGAGGGAGGGCTCGAGGTCGTCGTCGCCGAACTTCTCTAAGACGAGTGCCGCGCCCGCGGTCATCGCGACGGGGCAATCGAAGCCGGGGTCGGCGTAGCTCAGCAGGGACTGCATCGCGAGATTGTGCGAGAACGGCATCGGCTCCTCGCGACCTGGCGGCGCGTCGAAGACGTCGGCGACGATCCCCGACTCGTAGACGGCACGTTCGTTCTCGTACTGCTCGGCGGGGTAGCGAACCCGGTTCTGAACCTCGCCGTGTTTGTTGTAGGCCTCGAGTTCTGGCCCGTGATCGTCGATGTAGTCGGCGTTATCGGCGACGGTATGGCCCACGAGATCGCCGAAGGACTCGAGTCGCGACTCGGCCCACTCGAACTCCTCGCCGGTGTACACCCGCCGAAGTTCGCGCTGGAGCGTCCGGTCGAGTTCCCAGTAGTTGACGTGGCGCCCCGCCTCGAGAGCTCCGTAATCGATGGGTGTCGACATGGGCGATACTGCGTGGGCTACCCCGATAAACTGTCGCTCGAGAAACCGGTTGGCCGTTTTCTGGCGTTGTATTCGAGGGTTCGAGAACCCGCCTCGAGGCTCGATTTCAAGGGGGTTCGACACGTCGGTGGGGGTATGCCACGGGCGACCAGCGACGGCGTGTCGATCTACTACGAACGCGATGACCACGATGGGGAGGAAACACCGGTCGTCTTCGTGCAGGGGCTGGGCTACGGGCGGTGGATGTGGCGGTGGCAGCGCGAGGCCGTCTCCCCTGACCGCGAGGTGATCGCCCCGGACAACCGCGGGACGGGCCGGTCCGAGGCCGGCCTCCCGCCGCTGGTGCCGAAACTCCCCGGCAAACTCCGCACGCCGCTGCTCGCGGGGCCGTTCAGCTACTCGATCGGCGAGATGGCGGCCGATCTCGAGGCCGTCCTCGAGGACGCGGGCGTTCGCGAGGCCCACGTGGTCGGCGCGAGCATGGGCGGGATGATCGCCCAGCGGTACGCCCTCGAGTACACCCGCGCGAAGACGCTGACGCTGTGCTGTACGAGCCACGGCGGGCCGGACGCCGTTCCCATACCGGACGAGACGATGGAACACATCGGCTCCGCGCCGAAGGGGGCGAGCGAGCGCGAGGTCATCCGCCACCGGATGCGCCCAGCCTTCACCGAGCGCTTTACCAACCGAAACCCTCACCTGATGGATCGGATCATCGAGTGGCGCCTCGAGCAGGACGCGAGCGACCCCGCACGCGAGGCCCAGGCCGGGGCCGTACTCGGCCACGACGTGAGCGACCGCCTCGAGCGGATTCGAGCGCCGACGCTGGTATTACACGGTGCCGACGACCGGGTCGTCCCCGTCGCGAACGGCGAACTGCTCGCAGAGAAGATTCCTGACGCCCGTCTCGAGACGTTCGAGGGCGGTTCGCACCTCTTCTTCATCGAGGACGACGACCGGGTGAACGAGGAACTGGTAGCGTTTCTTTCCGCGCACGATAGAGCGGTCGACTCGAGCAGCGGCCGACAGAGCGGCCGGTTCGAGTAATGATCGACAGAGCGGCCGGTTCGCTGACGGCAGGCAGTGCCCGTGATCGCAGTCGAGACGGACGAAGAAGACGGTAACGCGGCTCAGTCGCTCTGGATGCGCGGCGCCAGCATGTAGGTGACCTGGCCCTGCCCCTCACCGAAGCCGTAGTAGAGCTTGATGGGGAACTCCTCGCCGAGGTCGAGCGTGACCTCCGCGTCGCCGGGAATCGCCTTGTTCATGTCCTTCAGGTAGTCGAGGCTGAACAGCGAGTGGGCCGAGCCGGCCTGCAGATCGATCAGGTCGTCGCGGGTCAACTCGAGGTGAACGTCGTCGGTGTCACCCTCCGCGTCGACGTAGAACGACTCGTCGGCCTCGTCGACGCCGAGTGCGATGTGATCGGAAACCATGTCGGCGGCCTTCACCGAGCGGTTGACGTCCTTCCCCTCGAGGACGACTCGCGCCGGCAGGTCGAGTTCGGGGATGTCGGGCTCCTGGCGGATCGAGTCGGGGTCGATCAGCGCGAGGGTGTACTCGAGGCCCTCGATCTGGATGTGGAGCTTGCGAGTTTCCTCGTCGAGTTCGAGCTGGATGAGCTGGCCAGATTCGGCCATGCCGGCGATATCCTCGAGTCGCGAGAGATCGACGCCGATCAGGCCGCCGTCGGCCTCGTAGGACTCGAAGGCGGCCGCATCGAGCGAGAGGTCGACCATCCCGACGTTGGCGGGGTCGACGGCTCGTATCTGGAGGCCGTCATCCTCTAGGTGAATCTTACACTCGTCGACCAGCACGCTCACCGAGTCGAGCGCGCTGGTGAGTGTTTCCGCGCTCACGATGGCCTTGAACATATAGGACGGGCTACGAACGGTCGGTACAAAAAGCCATCCGTTACGCGGTGAAAGTGAAGCGACCGAAGACTGTCTGCGCCGGTGATCGTCCTCCGGATCGCAAGGTCCTTCCCCGATTGACACGTTGTTCTCGAGCGATGGACTCTCTCCTGGCGACTGCCCTCGAGAACGCCGTCCCCGACCGTGCCGTCGACACCGTGACCGAGGCCGGTCCCTCCTGGAACGATACCAACAGGACGGTCGCCGTCGAGTTCACCGACGGCGACACGGCGTACATGAAGGTCGCGGCCGACGGGAGCGGCTCCCGGATCGCCCGCGAACGGGCGGTGATCGCCTATCTCGAGGCCCGACGGACGGTTCCAGTGCCGACCGTCCTCGCGAGCGACGCGACGGGGTCAGTTTCGTACCTCCTGACGGAACCCGTCTCGGGCGAGTCGATCCTGCACCTGTGGGGGGACGCGAACCCGAACGAGCGAACCGCGCTGGCCCGGCAGGTGGGCGCCGCCCTCGGTCGGGTCCACGGCCACCGATTCGACGACCACGGCCACGTCGTCGGCGGTGGGACCGACGGGCTCGAACTCGAGACTGCCCCCTGGACGGACGTCCTCGTCGACACGATTCAGCACATGGAGGAAATCGCCTCCTGTACCCGGTTCGACGACCACTTCGACCGGGTGATCGAAGCCGTCGAGTCGAACCGAGAGCGACTCGAGGCGGCGCCAGCCGCGTTGCTTCACGGCGATCCGGCGCGAGCCAACTGCTTCCGTCAGGGGGACGAAATCGGCTTTCTCGACTGGGAGATCGCCCACGCCGGCGACCCCGCTCGCGACCTCGTCCGGGTTCGCGACCAGCAGTTCGACTCGCTTCGCGAGCGCGCTTCCGACCAACTCGTCGCGGCGCTGCACGCCGGCTACCGGGACGAGCGGGGGAGCCTCCCGCCGGGGTTCGAGGAGCGACGGCCGATCTACGAGGCCGTCCGCCTCCTCGGGGTCTCCGGCTTCTTCGACAAGACGGTCGCGTTCGTCGACGAACCGGCCGACGAACTCGAGGCGTGGCTGGAGGCGGAGCTAGAGCGCCGTCTCGAGGCGGTGTGACTGTTCGGCGATTCGAACGAGGCTACCGTGACGATTCGCCGATGCTGGTCGGCTCGCTGGTGAACGATACGCGTATCCGACTCGAGGCGCTACCGCCTCCAATGAGCCGAAAGGACGACTACTACAACCGGGCCAAACAGCAGGGCTACCGGAGTCGGGCGGCCTACAAGCTGAAACAGCTCGACGACCTCGAGAACCTGATCGAGGGCGGGGATACCGTCGTCGATCTGGGTGCCGCGCCGGGTGGCTGGACCCAGGTCGCCGCCGAGAAGGTCGGCCCGCGGGGAACCGTGATCGCGGTCGACCTTCAGCGGATCAAGGACTTCGAGGAGTCGTACGACGACCGCATCGAGACGGTTCGCGGCGACATGACCCAGGATCGGACCCGCGAGCGGGTGCTCGAGATCGCCGGCAACGAGGTCGATTGCGTCGTCTCGGACATGGCGCCGAACATGTCCGGGGAGTACTCCCTCGACCAGGCCCGCTCGCTGCACCTCGCGCGGATGGCCTTCGAAACGGCCCTCGACCTACTGGGTCCCGGCGGCAACTTCGCCGTGAAGGTATTCGAGGGACCGGACGTCGACGACCTCCGGGCGGACATCGGCGAGGAGTTCCAGTACGTCCGGGCGACCAGTCCAAAAGCGTCACGGAAGGAATCCTCGGAGATCTATCTGCTCGGGAAGGGGAGACTCACTGCGCCGATCGAGGAAGGCCAGGAGCTCGAGGTCGATATCGTCGACGTCGGCAGCGAGGGCGACGGCATCGCCTCCGTGGATGGATTCCGGCTGTTCGTTCCCGCCACCGAGGTCGGTGAGACGGTGACGGTTCGCGTCGAGGACGTCAAGCCCCACTTCGGGTTCGCACAGCGACTCGAGCGCGACTGAACGGTCCGCCCGGCTTCGACCTCTCTCTGCCGGCTACTCGCCGTTCTCGAGTCGGTCGTGGCGCTGGTCGATCTCATCGAGGAGGTCGAGGGTCTTCCGGACCGAGGCCCGGATGGCGTCGCTCCGGTTGACGAACTTGCCGTCGTCGCCGACGTGTTCGTCCAAGTCCTCGAGCAGTTCCTGTGGGATTTCGACGCTGATCTTGGGCATGGGTAGCGGTTCGGACAGTATCGTCCTTAATTCGTCGGTTGTCGGGTCCGCCCGGGTGGTCATACGGTCTGCTGTAAGTCATTTCCGCTGCAGCCGCGTTCGTCCTGCGCTTGCAGCGGTAAACAGTTACAGCAGACCGTCTCACTCGGCGACTGCGCCGGGCTCGGATTCGGGCTCGCTGTCGGCGGGGGTGCCGCCGCGGCCGCCGCCGAACAGCCGGCCGCCGCCGGTGAGCACGTAGAGGACCGCCAGACCGAGGACGTAGGTGACGGCGACCGGAATCGCCATGAGGATCATCGTCAGGATTCCCTTCGGGCTGACGAACGCGGCGATGGTGAAGATGCCGACGACGACGGGTCGCCATCCCCTGAGCATCGTCCGGTAGCTAACGATGCCGCCGACGTGGAACAGCGCCATCGTGACGATGATGTTGAACAGGAAGCCGATCCCGACGGTGGTGAAGATCACGAGCCAGAAGAAGCTCCTGATCCGGAACGAGACGACCATCTCGGCGTTGATCGCGTCGGCGACCAGGTAGGAGATGACCGCGGGGGCCACCCAGAAGAAGCCGAGGTAGGTCCCGACGGCGAAGCCGGCGAGGAGGGTGCCGCCCCAGACGAGGAAGACGCGCTCGTCACCCCGCACCAGCCCGCGCTCTCTGGCGGCGGGCCAGCCGTAGTAGCAGATCAGCGGGAGCACGGCGACGACCCCCGCGAGCACGCTCACCTTCACGGCGAAGATCAGCACCTCGACGGGGTGGAGCGCGATGACGATGTCCATCTGGGTGATGAGTTCGTCGAGACTCATCCCCGCGGGATCGACGTCGTTGCGGATCGCGACCTCGTGAAGGACGTCCTCGGGCATTCGGTCGAGGAACGTGACGAGCACGTCGCGAACCCCTCCCTGGTAGAGCCAGAAGAACGTCCCCGCCATCACGACGAGGAACGTCCCGACGATGCGGAACATCTTCGAAGTCAGGCTGTTCAGGATGAAGACGAGGTCGTAGGCGTAGCCGCCGATGTCGTCCTCGGTCGTCTCCTCTTCGGTGAACGGATCGAGCATTCCGGCGGCCGTACTCGAGAGGAAACTTCCCTCCTCTTCCTCGGCAGCGGCCCCGCTGCCGGCCCCGGCGCCGGCGGCGCCACCCGCGGCGCCCTCCTCGCCATCGCCCGCCGCTTGCTGGCTCGCCTGGAGGGTGTCGTAGCGGTCGAGGATCGCCTGGGCCTTCTCCTTGTCGTCGTCGTACATCGCCGTCCGGGCGTGATCCAGCGCCTCCTCTTCTTCCATCGCGAGGAACACCTGGGGCGGGACGGCCTCAATCGCGTCGGCGTCGAGCACCTCGAGGTCGATCTCCTCGGGATCGCCGGTGCGGATCGCCGCCTCCCGCGGGTAGACCGGCCCGCGGAGGACGGCCAGGGTGTAGAGTAGAAGCAGCGTGGCGCCGATCGCGAGTGCCGCGTAGGCGCCGATGACGAGCGGGCCGAGTTCGCCGTAGGCGGTTGCCGTGTTCTGAACGGCCTCCCGGTACGGCGTTGCCCCTCTGGGGTAGTAGGGGATCTGCGGGGCGAGTCTCGAGTGAACCGTTCGATCGAGGTAGCGGAAGCCGTCGAGCTGGATGAACGCGGCTGCGGCGGCGAAGACGATCGCGAGTCCGCCGCCGAACTGGAGCAGCCGCCGCTTGATCAGTGCGGTGCCGCCAGCGGCCTCGGCGGCACCCCGGCGTCGGATGTTCGTGACGACCTTCGCTAGCCCGAGGCTGAACACGTAGAGGGCGACCATCGGCATCGCCCACATAATCAGCGTAAAGGGGTCCGGCGGAGAGAACAGGGCGCCGAAAACGGTGACGCCGACGATGGCGTGGCGCCACTTGTCCCGGAACGTCTCGTAGGGAACGATCTCGGTGTACGCGAGCACGCCCATGAACAGTGGGAGCTGGGCGGCGAGCCCGAACGAGATCGTCAGCAATGCGATGAACTCGGTGAATTCGGTGATCCCGAAGCTGGGTTTGACGCCGAGATTGATCGCGTTGGAGGCGAGGAACTCGAAGACGTAGGGGAAGAAGATGCTGTAGGCGTAGACGATACCGAGCGCGGCGAGCGTGATCGAGGTCAGCGCGAACAGTGCGAGGTAGGTTTTCGTGATCGGCACGACGGACTGGACGCCCCGGCGCCGAAGCGCGTCCCGCGAGTAGTAGAGCAGGGCGGGAATCGCGACGATGATGCCGACGACCATACCGATCTTCGCCTGCAGCAGTATCACTTCGAACGGCGTCCGGGTGATGAGATCGGTCGCCTCGGCGGTGTGCTGGGCCATCTCGGCTTTCGCGGTCGCTTCGAGGAAGTCCCAGATCCAGATCCGGAGCGCGTAGAACGACCCCATAAAGCCGATGACGAAGATAATGAACACCTTCTGGAGGTGCGTCTGTGCGCTCGAGAAGAGCGCGCCGATGGTTTCCCGGCCGCTGTTGATCGCGCGGGCGGTATCCTCGTCGACGGCAGAACTCATTGACTGCTCGTGGATAGCTTACATCCAGTTATCAACCTTTCGTGTGAATGCTGGCTGTGACACCCACGAACCGGCTGCGGGCATGCCCTCGTGGTGACGATAAGAAAAAGGCCTATAACGAGTGGCCTATCTATATCCCGATAGATGCCGGACGACTCCGAGGAGGGTGCCGACAGTGACCGGCCCGAAGAGCCACGCGAGTCGTCCGAGAACCTGGAGAACTCCGAGGCGGCCACGGCGGACGGTGACGGAACCGAAGACGACACCGAACCGCAGGAGCCGTCCGGAGCGGACGACGATGGTGAGGAGGATCCGCCGGCGTCCGACGCGGATCCGGAGTCCGACGACGCGGATGCCGATCCTGACGAACCCGTGGCACTCGAGCCCGAACCCGGAGAACAGGACCCGTTCGAGCCGGCCGACCGCTACGCGGAGGCCGAGGAATCGCCCGATACGGGCGGCCTCGAGAAGGTCGACGACGAGGATCGCGACGGTGTCGAGGAGCCGGTGTACGGCCCACAGCGCCCGCCCGAGGAACGAGAGCCCTCGAGCGTTCCGGAACCGGGGGTTCAGCACGACGAGGCCGAGTCCGGCGAAGACGGCGGCGGTGACGAGAGAACGGGGGACGGCGACGGAGCGGCCGACGATCCACCGATCGAGCCCGCCGAGCGGAACAACCCCCGCGAGCGGGACGACCTGCCGCCCGCGCCGGACGACGACATCCCGCCCGCACCCGACGAGGGTGAGGAGCCGCCGGAGGCGAAAACCGACGGCGAAGGCGTCGTCCGCGACCACAACGAGGGGCCGTCCCAGGAGCCAACCTACCCGGACCCGGACGAGGATATCGGCGGTATCTCGACGCCGCCGGACGATCAGGAGATGCCCCTGGCCGACCACATCGAGGAGATGGTTATGCGGCTCGCGCTCGTCGTCCTGGTCGGCTCGGCGTTCACCGCCCTCGGCTTGCTGTGGGCCACCACCGCGATTGACATCATCTGGACCCACGTCATCCCCGAGAGCGAACTCCGCCCGCCTCACGTCTACCACCCGCTCGAGCTGTGGCTGACCCGGATCAAGGTCGCCGCGCTGCTGGGGATCATGGCCGCTCTACCGATGGTGGTCTACCAGACGTACCTCTTCATGAAGCCGGGACTCTACCCCAACGAGCGGAAATACTACCTCGCGGCCGTGCCCACCAGCGTGATCCTCGCCGGGATGGGGATGGTGTTTTCGTTCCTCGTCATCCTCCCGATCCTCTTTCGGTACTTCACCTTCTACTCCGAGGGGAGCGCCGAAATCGCCTACGCGCTGGGCGAGACGTTCAACCTGATCATCACCCTTACCGGCTTCCTCGCGGTCGTCTTCCAGATTCCGCTCTTCATCATCCTCGCGGTGATGATGGGCGTGACGACCCGCCGCTGGCTCGCGGACAAGCGCCTCTACTTCTGGGCCGCGTTCGCGGGGCTCGCGTTCATGTTCACGATGGACCCGACGCTGATGGCTCCCATCTTCGTCGCGATCACGATGATCCTGCTGTTCGAGGGGACGCTGCTCGTCCTCAAGTGGGTCGGGCGGAAGTGATCGGGTTCGGCTTTCGCTGCTCGAGCGGTTCGCTCTCGGCTCACCGGGGCTGTCGCGTCGGCTCGAGTGCGCTCAGTCCTCGGGTGAGGGGTACTCCGCGCTGAAGACGTCCTCGACGAGCGGCTCGTCCGCGGCCGTCTCGCCGGCGGCGGGGCTGACGCTGCCGGTGCGGTAGCCGTGGAGGTCGAGGGTGACGTGATCGAAGCCGAGGTCGGCGAGCGGATCGCGGATCGCTTCGACGAACTCCGTCTCGAGGGCGCGCTCGAGTTCCGCCGGCGCGATCTCGATGCGTGCGAGCCCGTCGTGATCCCGCACCCGGAATCCCTCGAACCCCCACTGGCGCACCAGGGCCTCGGCGCGTTCGATGCGCGTGAGTCGCTCCTCGGTCACCGAGAGGCCGGTCGGGATCCGCGAGGAGAGACAGGCCATCGCGGGCTTGTCGGCCACGGAGAGGTCGTAGCGGTCGGCGATCTCCCGGACTTCGTCCTTCGTGATCCCGTGGGCCAAAAGCGGCGAGGCGATCTCGAGTTCCTCGACCGCTCGGAGGCCGGGCCGGTGGCCCGCGCCGGGGTCGTCGGCGTTGGTGCCGTCGCAGACGGTGTCGATCCCGAGTTCGCGGGCTTTCTCGAGCATCTTCCCGAGGCGCATCGTCCGGCAGTGATAGCAGCGATCCTCGTCGTTCTCGACGAACGCGTCGCTGTCGAGTTCGGAGAACGCGACGACCTCGTGGCGGATGCCGATCTCCGCGGCCACCCGTCTGGCGTCCTCGAGTTCGGCCGCCGGGAGAGTTTCGCTCTTTGCAGTGCAGGCGACGGCGTCCTCGCCGAGGGCGTCCCGGGCGAGTGCCGCGACGACACTCGAGTCGACGCCGCCGGAGAATGCGACGAGCGCGCCGTCCAGCGCCGCGAGGTCGTCGCGGGCAGCCTCGAGTTTCGCCTCGACCGTGGTCATACCCGGCGTTCGTGGTGCACCGGCAAAAACGCGTTGTCGTCCGGTGCAGCGTGGACAGTTAAGGGGATTCTCGTGGTACGCCCGGAGCATGTTCGGACGCTCGAGCGAGCGAGGGACGGACGGAACGGTGACAGAGGGTACACGGACGGGAGCGTCGGCTCGGAGGGGTCGGTCGCGACTCGAGCACGCCGCCTACGCGTCGGCTCGCGGTCTCCAGGCGGGGCTCGTGGCGACGCTCATTATGACGGCCTTTCGGCTCCCCATCCTCCGGTCGCTGCCGCCGTCGGCGAACTTCTGGGCGCGCTACGTCAGCGGCGGCGACGCAGACGACCACCCGGTCGCGGGGCTCGTGCTCCACCTCCTCTACGGGGTCTCCGCGGGAGCGGTGTTCGGCGGCCTGTTCGCGCTGCTCGACGCCGAGCGGTCGATCGAACCCGAGCAGCGGGGGCTGGTCTGGGGGGCGGTGTACGGGATGGGGCTGTCGGCCTTCGGCTCCCAGTTCATGCTGAAGGAGTTGCTCGATATCGAACTCGACGCCGACGAACTCGCGCTGTTTCACGCCGCGCACCTGGTGTACGGCCTCTCGCTGGGCGCCTGGGTCGGCTCGCGAACCGAGGGCGTCGAGGACCCCGAGGAGGAGTACGACTACGGCGAGGAGAACTGACCCACCGTCAGCCGCTGCTCGAGTCGGTGAGCGGCCTCGAGACGGTCACGCCACGGGCGTCGAAAACGAGCGGTGTTTATCTGCCGACCCGAAGCACCTTCAGAAGTCCCTGAGCGGCCATCCCGATCAGGGCCCACTTCCAGGCCAGCACCGCCACGCCGAGCAGGAGCACGGCGCGGGGCGTGTTGTTCCGGTCGAACGCGCGTTTCGCCTCGAGTAGCACGGAGACGACGGTGAGCGACCGCGTCGTCTTCGAGCCGAGGAATCTGGTAAGTCCCATACCCGATAGAGGGGGGCCGGTCGGATAACGACCACGCTGGAACGCGCAAGCGCGCGTGAGTTTCACTCGGGGTCGAATCCGCCAGCGAGGTAGTCGAGGGCGAAGAGCGCGAGTGCGCCGACGAGCCCCCAGGCGGCCGCGACGACGTAGCCCTCGGTCGTCCAGGTGAACGCGCCGTCGATCATCTGGTCGATGTTGAAAAGCGGCGCGGGCGTCGAGCCGGCGATGAGGCTGACCAGGAAGAGCAGCGTCAGCCGTCGGTTGCGAGCGAGCGCCCGGCGGACGACACGGGCGATGGTGAGCAGTCCGATGAAGCCGCCGACGACGAACAGTGCCACGGTCGTTCCCGGGTCGACGAGCGCGGCCGGTGAGCCGCCGCCGGCCAGCCCGGCCACGGCGCTCGTCAGCGCGCTCAGCTCCCCCGTGAGCGGGATGTACTGGCCGAGCAACACGAGGATCAGCGCACCCGATATCCCGGGGAGGATCATCGCGCTGATGGCGAAAATACCGGCGATGAAGATCGCGACGGGTCCACTGCCGGGGATTTCGATGACGCCGCTTCCGATCAGTAGCGCGATTCCGATTCCCGTCACGACGGCCGTTCCATCGAGGACGGACGTGACCGTCAGGCTCCGATAGAGGGCGACCGCTGAGGCGGCGATCAACCCGGCGAAAAAGCCGGAGAGCGCGATCGGATGGCTTTCGGCCAGCATGGTGACGAGTTCGGCGATGATCGCGACCGCAGTGACCATTCCGACGCCGAGCGGAAGCAGGAACTGGAGATCGATCTCGGTGAGCGCCTCTTTCGCCCGACCCCGGCGTGCGGGGTCATAGCCGCGGCAGACGTCGGTGATCCGGCCGGGAGTGATCGCGGTGATCGCGGCGAGCAGCCGTCCGTAGAAGCCGAGCAGCAGCGCGACGGTTCCCCCGGAGACGCCGGGGAGGGCGTCGGCGGTCCCCATACAGAGGCCGTAGATGTAGACGCGAAACAGCGCCAGGCGGTCGAGTACCCCCTGTTCGACGCTATAGCCCATGCGGACACGCTCCTCGAGGGACACTGCTCTCGGCGGCCGGCGGGGCGGGAAACCGTCGACGTACGCACATAGCTACACACTCCGGGCGGACCGGTATAAATCACTCACACTCGCCTCGAGGGGCGCGGCTCCGTCTTCGGTGTCGACAGTCGGAGCTGACAGACGACGGGCTTTCGTCGTCGGCCGACCGTCTCGAGGGCGGGAAGTTTTTCTCGGTCGCCTGTAATACCACAGTCGATGAAACTCGAGTCGATTCCGGGCGTCGGCGAGAAGACCGCCCGCGCACTCGCGGAACTCGAGGAGCCCGAGCGGGCGCTGCGGGCGGGCGACGTCGCCACGCTCGCGCGAGCACCGGGGATCAGCCAGGGCCGGGCAGCCCGGATCGCCCGCGGCGCGATCCGCCGCGAGCACGATGACCCCGGCGGCTTCCTCGCGACCGACCGCGCCCGCGAGATCTACCGCACCGTCCTCGGGCTCTGCCAGGAGCGAACCGTCACCCGCTACGGTGCCCAGCGCCTCGAGACGTTCTACCCGAGCGCCCGACGCTCGCGCATCGAGGAAGCCCAGGCGTTCGCGCGGGAGGCCGTCGAACGCGAGCCAACACCCGATCTGCTCGCGGCCCTCGAGGGGGTCCAGCCGCTCGAGCGTCCCGGCGACGTCCGCGTGCGCGACCGCTGTCTGGCGACGACCGACGCCGAGCGCTACGGCGAAGCCCGCGAGGCGGTCCCCGAACTCTCCATCGAGATCGTCGAGGACGCCCAGGGACTCGCCGAACTCGCCCGGGGCTACGCGACCGTGATCGCCATCGACGAGGCGTTCTCGGGGATCGACCTCGAGGGCGACGTCCGGGTTCGGCCGGACGCCCTCGAGTCCCCCGCGGAGATCGTCCCCGAGCGCCCGCTCGCCTTCTTCGCTCGCAACCGCGACTCGATCCGGGCCGCGGCGACGGTCCACCGCGCGGCGGCTCTCGAGGCCGACTGCGACCTCGAGGCCCTCGAGGACGGCCTCGAGCGGCTCGCGGCCGACGGCACCGTGGCGGGCGACGACGAACTCGACCGGCTCTCCGTGGCGGTCGACGACCTCGAGACTACCGCCGGAACCGCCGCGAGCGTCGCCAACGACCGGCTGCGCGAGGCGATCCGCGAGCAGGACGTCACCATCGAGGGCGCTGACCTGCTCTCGCTGGTCGAACGCGGCGCGGGGGTCGACTCGCTGCTCTCGCGGGAGCTCGCCGACGAGTACGCCGCGGCCGTCGACGCCGCTCGCGAGCACCTGGTCGACTCGCTCTCCCTCGAGGCCGGCGAGGACGACCTCGCTCGCCGGGCCTTCTCCGACGAGCCGACGTTTCCCGTCGAGTACGACGAGGAGACGATCTCACGGCTGCGCGAGGAGCTGTCGGCCGCGAAGGAGCGCCGCGCCGCCCGGCTCAAGCGCGACCTCGCCGCCGACCTCGCCGCCCAGCGCGAGGACGCAGAGCGGCTGGTCAGGGACGCCCTCGAGTTGGACGTCGAACTCGCCATCTCCCGGTTCGCCCGCGATTTCGAGTGTACGATGCCGACCTTCGACCCCGATTCCGGCGTCGCGATCGAGGGTGGCCGGTCGCCGCTCCTTTCGGAACCGCTCGAGGCGATCGACCCCGTCGATTACGAGGTCTCGGGAGTCACCCTGCTGTCGGGGGTCAACAGCGGCGGGAAGACCTCGACGCTAGACCTGGTCGCCGCTGTGGTCGTCCTGGCGCACATGGGGCTGCCGGTCCCCGCCGAGGATGTCCGTCTGCGCCGGTTCGAGGCGCTTCACTACCACGCCAAGACCCAGGGAACCCTCGATGCGGGCGCGTTCGAATCCACGGTCAGGGAGTTCGCGGCCCTCGCAGACGGCGGCGAGGAGTCGCTGGTGCTCGTGGACGAACTCGAGAGCATCACCGAACCCGGCGCCTCGGCGAAGATCATCGCGGGGATTCTCGAGGCGCTTTCGGAAAACGGGGCGACGGCGGTGTTCGTCTCGCACCTCGCCGAGGAGATCCGCGAGACCGCGGAGTTCGACGTCGCGGTTGACGGCATCGAGGCGGTCGGCCTCGTCGACGGCGAACTCGTGGTCAACCGCTCGCCGGTGACGGATCACCTCGCCCGGTCGACGCCGGAGCTAATCGTCGAGAAGCTGGCGGGCGAGGAGCGAGATGGCGCAGGCAGCGTGGACGAGGAGACGTTTTACGAGCGGTTGCTCGAGAAGTTCGACTGACCAAACGACTATGAAGTCACAAATTTAACAGGTATGCATGTACCTGACGACGTTCCTCGACGGTCTCAGTACCGTGTGCAAGCGGGTTGGTCCGGGCCGTCTTCCGGGCGCTGACCGTGCCGCGCTCGGAGCCGGCTACGCGGGTGCCTCGGCCGCGGTCGTCGCCGCCGCCGTCTTCGCGATCGTCGCTGCCGGTCTCGACGCGGCCGGGTCGTCCGTAACGGTCGCGGATCCGGCGTTCGTGGTTTTCGCCGCCTACGCGATTCCGTTCGTGGTTCCGGCGGCGTTCGTCGCGGCTGCGCTCGTCTGGCGTCTCCTGTCCGCGGACACTCCATACCGCGGTGCGGTCGCCGGTCTGCTGGCGACGCTGTTGGCCTACCTGGTCGCGACTGCCCTGCTGGCCGTCGTCCTCACCGCTACCGCGGCGGCGTCGCTTTCCGGCGCCGATCCCACAGCCGGGCCGGCGTTCGCCCTGCTCGTGGGCTTTGGAGCGTTCGCGTGGACCGTCTGGGTGGCGGTGCCGGTCGGCTGTCTCGGCGGCGTTATCTACGAACGGGTCGGCGTTGGCGGGTAACACCGCGATGAACGGCCGCCCACGACGTGATTCGACCGACTCCGTGGTCACTCGTCGTCGACGCCGCCGTAGCCGACCGCGACGAGCTGATCCGGGTGCCGAACGTACACTCCCGGTGGCGAGTCCTCGACGAGCGGCAGTTCCTCGAGGGTGCTTGCCGTCGTTGCCAGCCGTTCTTGATCGAACTCGGTCTCGTCGACGCTGACCCGTTCGAACTCCCCGCCGCTCATCGTCACCGTCTCCGCTCGCCCGTCGGGGTCGCGGGCCCTGTCGAGCAGTTCCTGGATCACCTCGTCGTCGACGATTCGGCCGTCGTCGTGGTCGACGACGGCGTCTCCCGTTGGCGCCGCCTCCACGAGCGTTCCGTGTATCGCGGCGATTCTGGCGGTGTCGTCTTCGCGTTCGCCGCCAGCGTTACCGTCGCCGACGCAGCCGGCAATCGCGACGGCGATACCCACACCGCAGCGTCGGAACACCCGTCTTCGCGACGTCTGCACCATACACTGTGTCGTCGGGGTGTTTATGAAAGCCTTCTGTAGACTGAAAGAGTGATTTCAGCCCAAACCGGGTCTGTCGGTACTCGAGTCGCCCTCGACACTTCCTTCCGGACGGCCGACGTCCCGCTCGAGTCGCCCTCGCGGTCGACCGGCACGCGCCGAAACTCCTAGACGCGCAAACAACTAAGTAGCTTCGACAGCGTGGTGAAAGTAATGGCAGGTGACCCCGAAGAGGGGATGTTGTCGTGGGACGAATCCGTGTTCAGGAACGAACACGTCTTCGAGATCGACTACGTCCCCGAGACGTTCAAGCATCGGGAGTCACAGATGCAAAGCTTGACCTACGCGCTGCGTCCCGCGGTCAGGGGTTCGCGCCCGCTCAACGTCATGGTCCGCGGGCCGCCGGGGACGGGGAAGACGACCTCTATTCAGAAGCTGTTCGACGAAGTGGGTGCCCAGACCCGCGACGTCCGGACGATCCGGGTGAACTGTCAGGTCAACGCGACCCGTTATTCGGTGTTCTCCCGGCTGTTCGAGGGAACCTTCGACTACGAGCCGCCCTCCTCGGGAATCTCCTTCAAGAAGCTGTTCGGCCAGATCGCCGAGAAGCTGATCGAGGAGGACCGAGTGCTCGTCGTCGCCCTGGACGACGTCAACTACCTCTTCTACGAGAACGAGGCCTCCGATACGTTGTACTCGCTGCTTCGCGCCCACGAGGAACACCCAGGCGCGAAGATCGGCGTCATCGTCGTCTCCTCCGACCCCGCACTCGAGGTGATCGACGAACTCGACTCCCGGGTCCAGAGCGTCTTCCGACCCGAAGACGTCTACTTTCCGGTGTACGACCAGCCCGAGATCGTCGGCATCCTGAGCGAGCGGGTCGAACGGGGCTTTCACGACGGCGTCATCTCCCGGAGCGTCCTGGAGCACGTCGCCGACCTCACCGCCGACAGCGGTGACCTTCGGGTTGGCATCGACCTGCTTCGACGGGCGGGGCTCAACGCCGAGATGCGCGCCAGTCGCGTCGTCGAGATGGAAGACGTCGAGAAGGCCTACGAAACCTCGAAATACATCAACCTCTCGCGGAGCCTCTCGGGGCTCACCGACAACGAACGCGCGCTCCTCACCGTGATCGCCGAGAACGACGGCGCGCAGGCCGGCGACGTGTACGACGCCTTCCACGAGGACACCGAGCTGGGCTACACTCGGTACTCGGAAATCGTCAACAAGCTCGATCAGCTCTCGCTGATAGACGCCGATTACGCCGAGATCGAGGGCCGCGGCCGCTCCCGGTCGCTCACGTTGTCCTACGACAAGGACGCAATTCTGGATCGTCTCGAGGAGTAGGCGGTGGAACCGAAATAGGTGGGCGACCGATCAGCGCTGTGATTCTCGCAGGATCAACGGCCCGATCGCGAGAGTGCGCTTCGCGACGGTCGCGACCCGGGTGACGTACGTCGTCAGCAGCAGGAACGGGACGAGCGTGATCGTGAACGCGATGCCGACGAGCCAGAGCAGGTTTTCGGCGCCCAGCGTCGTCCCGGGTACCGTCGTCTCGTCGACGTACGTCAGCATCACCCCCGCAACGATGAGCGCGGGAATCCCGGCGTAGAGGATGAGCCGCATCAGGTCGATCAGCTCCCACTGGAAGAACAGCGTCTTGACGTGTTCGCGGGCGGGGCCGAACATCGCGAGCGACGCCCGGAGATCGTCGAACGCCTCGAACTGTTCCTCCTCGAGTTCGTCCTGGTACTCGTCCTCGATGCGGTCGATCTGGAAGATCTTCCAGGAGTAGTTGTAATCGAGGGCGGCGTTGACGACGTTGAACGTACCGAACTGCTCGCTCTCGAGTTGTTCGCGAACGGCCTCGCTGTTGCCCGTCAGGCTCTCGGTGAACTCGTCGACCTCCTCCCGTAGGTCCTCGTTTTCGAGTTCGTTGATCGACTCCTCGAGGGAGTTCGCCCGCTGTTCGGTCGTGTCGACGAGTTCGCGCAGGAGCGCGGAGGGGTCCGCTGGTGCGGGTTTGCCGGTGAGGTCCTTGATGTACTGGCGGAAGTCCATCGCCTCGCTCATCCGCTGGCGCTGGTCGCCGACGGGACCGTTCTCCTGGGAGATGATCAGCTGACTGATCGTGACCACCAGCGTGATCCCGGTGATCAGCGCGCTGAGCATCGTCGAGAACATCGACTCGATGACCGCCCGCTCCTCGAGCATCTCCGAGAGCGTCGGCTCGAGGAGTGTGCCGGCCATGAAGAGGACGAACACGACCAGCGAGAGCACGCCCGTGAGCACCAGCCGGTTCGCCTTCAGGAGAAACCAGAACTTGAGGCGGCTCTCGCCGGCCCGTTCACGCATCGTGTTCGCGGTTCCGGGGTCGTCGCTGTCGCTACCCATCTGTCTCGTTGTCCGCCGGTCGTTTGAACACGAGAAGCTTCGTCCCGCCGCCGCTGTAATCGATGGTGTCGATGAGCTCCCAGCCCTCGGCACCGAGTTCGTTCAGGACTTTCTTCGGGTCGCCGGCCTCCTCCATCGTCGGATCACGAGGCGGGCGCACCGTCTCGTACTCCCAGGTCGTCCCCTCGTTCCCAGTCATCTGCCATGATATACCACGAAGCGACTTGAAAACGGTTACCTTGCAGCCGCCTCGTCGCGGCCGCGAGGAACGATCGGCGCTCCTCTCTCAGGCCTGCTCGAGACCTTCCCGGTAGGTTTCGGCGTGCTCGAGCGCCCGGTCGATGCTGTTCGCGGTATCGGCGTCCGAGCGCTCTCGAGCCTGTCTGAGGGTGTTCAGGTGGCCGTCGAGGACGGCGTGGTCCGCCTGCCGATCGCCCGCGGCGAGTTCGGCGAACGCCCCGGCGGTCTCGCGGAGCGCGTCGCGAACGTCGTCGTCGGCGGTTTCGACGGCTCCCTCGAGTTCGCTTCGGGCCTGCTGTAGGTGCTGGTCGTCGGCCATACTCGGCCCAACTACGACTGGGGTGAAAACGCTTGGTAGAGGGGAAAGTCGTGCTGGATAGTCGCGGCTCCCCGGGTAGCCGGTCGCTACCGGTCGCCCTCGGCCCCGGTCGAGCGAAGTCCGTCTCCGGCGGCAGCGAGCGAGCGGAAGTTCGAGAACACGCGGTCTGCGGTCACCGACTCGAACTCGTGGTCGGTCTCCGACCAGCCGAAGTCGGCGGCGAGACGGTCCCGGTAGTCGGCCGTGAACTCGGGGTGAAACTGCACGGTCCACAGCGGCGCCTCCCGGTGGCGGGTCGCAAACGCCGGATAGTAGTCGGCGCTGGCGATCACCTCGAGCCCCCGTCCGGGCTCGGTGACGACGTCGCCGTGGACAGCGGGAACTACCGGCGCGACGCCCTCGAACAGCGGGTCGTCGGCGAGTTCGAGGGAGACGAGTTCGCTGGTCGTCCCGACGTCCTCGACGGTGCCGCCGAGGGCGCTGTTGACGAGCTGGTGGCCGAAACAGACGCCCAGCGTCGGAATCCCGCGGTCGATCAGCTCGCGGACGAGCGCCGCCTGCTCGTCGATCCAGGGGCGTTCGTCGGCCTCGTAGACGCCGGCCGTGCTGCCCGTGAGAACGACCCCCTCGACACCCTCGAGGTCGGGGCGGTCGCCCGCGGGGTAGTCGTACTGGGCGGCGGCGGGGAAGTACGCCGCGAGGGCGTCGCAGTGGTAGGCGCAGTCGGGATCGACCTCGTTGTGGACGACGAGCATCGGAAGTCACCGGTACGTTTCGACTCGAGCGAGAAAGCGCTGTCGGGGACGAGGGGGCTGGTCGGGCGAATTGGCCGCGTCGCAGGCAGGCGAGCGGCTTACGTATCCCCGGTCCGTGGCTCACCTATGAGCGATACACGCGGTCCGCTCCAGCCGGATCGGCCGGACGTCGACCACCCCTTCGAGGTCGACGCGCCCTTCGAGCCCGCGGGCGATCAGCCCGAAGCCATCGAACAGCTCGCCGAGGGCTTTCGGTTGGGGATGGACAGACAGACCCTCCTGGGGGTGACGGGGTCGGGGAAGACCAACACCGTCTCCTGGGTCGTCGAGGAGATCCAGAAACCGACGCTGGTCATCGCCCACAACAAGACCCTCGCGGCGCAACTGTACGAGGAGTTCCGGAACCTCTTTCCGAACAACGCGGTGGAATACTTCGTCTCCTACTACGACTACTACCAGCCCGAAGCCTACGTCGAGCAGTCCGACACGTACATCGACAAGGACGCCTCGATCAACGACGAGATCGACCGCCTTCGGCACAGCGCCACCCGGTCGCTGCTGACCCGAGAGGACGTGATCGTCGTCGCCTCGGTCTCGGCGATCTACGGGCTAGGCGACCCGCGAAACTACGTCGACATGGCGATGCGACTCGAGGTCGGCGAGGAGGTCGGCCGCGACGAACTGCTGAAACGGCTCGTGGACCTGAACTACGAGCGCAACGACGTCGACTTCACCAACGGCACGTTCCGCGTTCGGGGTGACACCCTCGAGATCTTCCCGATGTACGGCCGCTACGCCGTTCGCGTCGAACTCTGGGGCGACGAGATCGACCGCATGGTGAAGGTGGACCCGCTCGAGGGCGAGACCAAAGGCGAGCAGCAGGCGGTACTCGTCCACCCCGCGGAGCACTACTCGATCCCGGAGACGCGCCTCGAGCGGGCGATGGACGAGATCCGCGAGGACCTCGACTCGCGAATCAGCTACTTCGAGCGGAAGGGCGACCTCGTCGCCGCCCAGCGCATCGAGGAGCGAACCAGATTCGACCTCGAGATGATGCAGGAGACGGGCTACTGTTCCGGCATCGAGAACTACTCGCTGTACCTCTCCGACCGCGAATCAGGCGAGGCGCCCTACACCCTGCTCGACTACTTCCCCGAGGACTTCCTCACCGTGGTCGACGAATCCCACGTCACCCTCCCGCAGGTTCGCGGGCAGTACGCGGGCGACAAGTCTCGCAAGGACTCGCTGGTCGAAAACGGCTTCCGACTCCCGACCGCCTACGACAACCGCCCGCTCACCTTCGAGGAGTTCGAGGAGAAGACTGATCAGACACTCTACGTCTCGGCGACTCCCGGCGATTACGAGCGCGAGGAGAGCGAGCGGATCGTCGAACAGATCGTTCGCCCGACCCACCTCGTCGACCCGGAGGTGTCGGTGTCGCCCGCCAGCGGCCAGATCGACGACCTGATGGACCGGATCGACGACCGAATCGGCCGCGACGAGCGCACACTCGTGACGACGCTCACCAAGCGGATGGCCGAGGACCTGACGGAGTACCTCGAGGAAGCCGGCATCGCGGTGGAGTACATGCACGACGAGACCGACACCCTCGAGCGCCACGAGATCATCCGCTCCCTTCGGTTAGGGGAGATCGACGTCCTCGTCGGGATCAACCTCCTGCGGGAGGGCCTGGACATCCCCGAAGTCTCGCTCGTGGCGATCCTCGACGCCGACCAGGAGGGCTTTCTCCGCTCCGAGACCACGCTGGTCCAGACGATGGGGCGGGCGGCCCGAAACGTCAACGGCGAGGTGATCCTCTACGCCGACGACCCATCGAACGCGATGGAGTCGGCGATCGAGGAGACCCGTCGCCGCCGCGAGATCCAGCGCGAGTACAACGAGGAACACGGCTACGAACCGATGACGATCGATAAGGAGGTTGGCGAGACCAACCTGCCGGGGAGCAAGACCGACACCACCGAAATCTCCGGTCGCGACCTCGCGGACGACGACGAGGCCGCCCGCTATATCGACGACCTCGAGGAGCGCATGGAGGAGGCGGCGAGCAACCTCGAGTTCGAACTCGCGGCGGACATCCGCGACCGGATCCGGGAGGTCCGCGAGGAGTTCGAACTCGCGGGCGGCGAGGAGGAGGGGATCGCGCCGCCGGCCGAGGAGTTCTAGTTAGCGCTCTCGCCCTCGAGGCGCCGTCGCCTGCGCGATCCGCGCGGCGACCGCGGCGGTGGTGCCGACCGCGCCCACCATCCCGCCTGCCGCACCCGCGACCCCCCGCTGGGCGTAGTGGGCCGGCTTCACCGCCACTTTTCCCGTCTCTGCGGCGACGTCCCAGGCCAGCCGGTCGACGAACTCGAGTCGCGAGCGCGACCACCGCCCGGGGTGGGCGAGCGTGTACAGCCGGGGGCAGTCGCCGGTCTCGAGGAACTCGACGAAGTCGTCGGTCGTCTCGACGAGACCGAACTCGGGGTCGACGGTCCCCCACCGGCGCCCCGTATCGGAGACGTACGTTGGCAGGTCGCGGTCCTCGGCGTCCTTTTCGATATCCAGGTAGGCTTCGCCGAGCAGGTCGTAGTCCGCCGGCGAGCGTCGTCCCTCCCAGATGTCGAGGTTGAGGTGCCGGGAGAGCGGGCTCCCGTGCGAACAGGCCGTCTCGATCGTCGCGTGTTCGCGGAAGGACTCGAGGTTGGCCGCGAACTGGCGGTGGGCCTTCCGGCGGTTGCCGCGGGCGCGAGCCAGGTCCTCGTAGTGGTAGCCGATCTCGTGGCCCATCGCGGCCATCTCGGCCACGACCTCGGGCTCGAAGGTCGAGGTGCGGAAGTAGTACGTCGAGGTCACGCCGTGGCTGGCCTCGAGTTCGGCCATCGAGCGGGCGATGCCGACCCGCCGGTCGACGTCGTGGCGCAGGAGGAGGTAGCGCTCGGGGAGGGCGTCGGCTTTCAGGAAGTCCGCCACCGTGAGGACCTCGTAGCCGGAGTCGACGGCAGCGCCGATGAGTCGGTCGTACGCCTCGAACGTAAAGTCACGAACGTTCATACAACGTGCGATGACTGTCCGCCAAATAGCTATATACAGACTTCCGAATCCGCCCGTTCAGGTAGGGACGACGTACCGCTCGGCGTGAGGGTCACTCGAGGAAAACCGTCACACGAAACCGACGGTCACGACGGTACGAGGTCGTTACTCTCCAGACAGTCCGAGTTTGCGACCGGTTTCTTCCCCGCCTTCCGTTCAGCGCACCCGGCTACAGTTCGAGCGTGTACACCACTTCGCGGTGGGTTTCGTCGCCCATTTCGACCTCGCCGTCACCCGTCTGCTCGAACCCCAACCCCTCGTAGAACTCGCGACCGCCGTCGTTCGAGGCGAGGTCGATCGCCCGCATGCGCTCCATGTTGAAGTCCTCGAGCGCCACCCGCAGGCGGTCGTGAAGCGCCGTCCCGACCCCCCGTCGCTGGTGGTCGGGGTGGACGTACATCCGCAAGACGTCACCCTCGTCCTCCTGGACGACGCCGTGGGTGAAGCCGACGATCTCGCCGTCCGCTTCGGCGACGAGCACCGCGGTCCCGGTGGTCGAGAGCGCCCGCTCGAGTTCCTCGTCGGCGTACCAGTCGTCGACGGTCTCGTCGATAACGTTCTCGGGAATATCGTAGGTGTCGTGCCAGGTCTCGCGGGCGACCTCGCGAATCGCCTCGCAGTCGTCGGCCGTGGCCGGTCTGATCTCCATGCTGTGTGCTACGGTATCGAGGGACAAAATTGTGCGCTCAACTCGAGTTGTCGAACCGAAACGGGAGTTGGAGACGCGCTCGCTCGAGTCGAGCGAACCCGTCAGCTCTCGACGTCGAACCCGCGCTCGCGAAGCAGTTCCGGGACTCTGTCGCGGTGGTCGCCCTGCAACTCGATCCGTCCCTCGTGGATCGTGCCGCCGGTTCCGAGCGCGCTCTTGAGACTCGAGGCGATCGGCTTGAGTTCCGACTCGGGGAGGTCGAACCCCTCGACGATGGTCACCGGCTTGCCATACCGGCGTTTCTCCATGCGGATCGACAGCGCCTGGGCCGCGGCCTCGAGGTCGCTGTGGGCGTCGAGTTCGTCGAGCAGGTCGTCGAGCGGGTCGTCGTTTGACACGATGTTCAGTACGCTCGCGAGCGACATATGGCTGTCTCCATGTTCGGGGGTATTTTACTCCCACTCACAGTCGTTTTGCATCGTCCCCTGCCCGAGTTCCTCGTCGTCTCGGTAGGCGGTGTATCTGATGGTCAGGTTCTCGACCGTCTCGCCGTGGTCCCAATTGAGTGTGACTCTCTCCTCGTCCTCGTCCACATCGATCGACCTCGTCTCGGTTCCGGTCGTCGCCTCGATGCGGTCGACGGTTCCCGGCTCGACTTCGAAGTGACCCTGGGTCTTTTCGGGTCCACCTGGCTGAGACTCGATTAAGGATATCTCGTCGCTGTCAAAGTGCTCCACCGGCGTTCGCTGGCAGACGTACCGATTGGTGCTATCGTCACCAGTGCATCCGGCTAGCATCCCCGCGGTGAGGGTTGCGATCACCGTTCGTCTGGAGATTCGGACAGATATATATCCATAAAGCGACAATTGATGTGCATTTACACTTCACCATTGTTGTCGAAATATAACTTCTACTGCTAAGCTCGGAAATTATTGTCACCAGATTCCTCGTAGTCGTTGAATCAGTTCTCTACCGATTGCAGTTGGGGAACTGATATTGTCTCACAACCGTTCTTTGACCGTCTTAGCCGTTTTCTTCCCCACCCCCGACACGCTCTGCAGGTCCTCGAGACTCGCCTCTCGCACGTTCTCGACGCTGCCGAACCGGCCCAGCAGTCGCTTTCTGGTCTCGGGACCGATCCCCGGCACGTCGTCCAGAACCGTCGAGACGTCGTCGCGGATCGTCTGGTGGTACTGCACGGCGAAGCGGTGGGCCTCGTCGCGCACCCGCTGGAGGAGGTGGAGGTGGGGGGCGTCCCGCGGCCAGGAGAACTGCCTGTCGGGGGTGATCACCGTCTCCTCGGCTTTCGCCAGCGCGACGGCGGGGACGTCCCAGCCCACCTCGGCGAGGGCGTCGCGGGCGGCCTCGAGCTGTCCCTCGCCGCCGTCGATCACCAGCAGGTCGGGGTCGGGGCGGTCGTCGCGACCCTCGACGGCTCGTTTCGCCCGCCAGCGGATCAGCGCGCGCATGTTGTCGTAGTCGTCGTTTCGGTCCTCGAGTTTCTTCCGCCGGTAGTCGGCCTTCTCGGCGCTGCCGTCGACGAAGGTGACGTCGCTCCCCACCGCCGATTTCCCGTGGGCGTGGCTCACGTCGAACCCCTCGAGTCGCCTCGCGGCGTCGAGCCTGAGCGCGTCGGCGAGCATCCCGCACTCGTCGCGACGGCCGACGTTCCGGCGGGCGTTCTTGAGCGCGAGGTCGACCAGCTTCGCCTCGCGGCCGGCGCCCGGCACGCGCACCGCCACCCCTTCGGCCTCGAGCCAGGTCTCGACCTCCGCGTCCTCCAGTCGCTCCGAGAGCAGGACGGCATCCGGCAGCGTTCGTTCGGCGTAGTACTGGACGAGGAAGGCGGCGAGGACGGCGGGAACGCCGCCTTCGCGTCCGCGCGGGCCGGCGTCTTCGGCGTCGGAGCCCTCGAGCGTGTGTCGTTCCCGGTCGACCAGCTTGCCGCCCTCGGCGCGCAGGCGGGCGACGGTCGCGTCCTCGCCCTCGATCGCGACTCCGAGCACGTCGACGACGTGCTCGCCGCCGGTCGTCTGGACGGCCTCGCCGCCCTCGCCGTGGAGGCTCTCGACGGCCTCGAGGCGGTCCCGGAGGTTCGCCGCCCGCTCGAAGTTCTGCGCCTGGGCGGCGGCCTCCATCTCCCGGCGCAGCGGATCCGCGAGAATCCCGGTTTCGCCATCGAAGAACCGCTCGACCGCCGCCACGTCCTCCCGGTAGCTCTCGAGGCCGATCTCGCGGGTGCAGGGGGCGGTACAGAGCCCCATCTCGTAGTCGAGACAGGGGCGGTCCCGCCCCGAATACTTGTGGTCCGAACAGCCGCGGACGCCGTAGGTCTCCCGGAGGGCCTTGACGACCGTCTCGACCCGCCCCATGTTCGTAAACGGGCCGTAGACGGTCGGCCCGCTCGCCCTCGGGCCACCCTGCGTTTCACCGTCAGGATCGCGGGTGATTTCGATCCGCGGGGCCTCGTGGTCGGTCAACTGGACCATCGGATACGACTTGTCGTCCTTGAGTCGGACGTTGTACCGGGGCTGGTGGCGCTTGATCAGGTTGGCCTCGAGCAACAGCGCCTGGGTTTCGGTGTCGGTGACGGCGATCTCGATTCCGTCGGCGCGGTCGACCATCCGTCGGATGCGGGCGCTGCGCGGATCGGCGTAGGAGCGCACCCTCGAGCGCAGGTCGACGGCCTTCCCGACGTACAGCGTTGCGCCGCCCTCCCGGAACTGGTAGACGCCGGGCTCGCGCGGTAACGACCCCGCCCGTTCACGAACCCCCGCTGCGTTCATCAGAGGCGTTACGGAACCGAGCGATTTCAGCCTGACGTCACCGGAACCGTCGTCCGCTGTTCGCGGGGCTCCTCGAGCGAGTACGCGCAAAAAATCGGTGGCCATCGTGGCCGTCAAACGCCGTCGACCGGGTCAGTGATACTGACGGTCGACGGGTGACGATTAGATGTCGTCGTCGCCGTCGTCGTCGCCAACACCGTCGTCTTCGTCGTCAGTGACGTTGTCGCCGTCGTCGTCGTCAGTGACGTTGTCGTCGTCGCCGACACCGTCATCCGCGTCGTCGTCACCGACGCCGTCGTCAGCAGCGTCATCGTCGCCGACGCCATCATCCGCGTCGTCGTCGCCGACGCCGTCGTCAGCAGCATCGTCGCCGACGCCGTCATCGGCAGCGTCGTCACCGACGCCGTCGTCAGCAGCGCCGTCGTCTACGTCCTCTCCGGGAGCCTCGTCATCGATTCCATCGTCGTCGACACCGTCGTCACCGCCAGGTCCACCACAGCCGGCGAGTCCGATCATCACTAACGCGAGCGTGATCGCGATAATCGTACGCCGTTGTGGTAGCGAGCGGCCGAGACGTTCTTTCATGGATGTCATGATTTCGACGCACTCCACTCTGGACCGCCGTATCGTATAAACGGGGTCAGTCGTTCCGGACGCTTCCGATCCGTTCCTCTCCGTTTAGTATGGGTTCCTTGAACGAATCGAATCTGCGAATTTCTCGGTCGAAAACCGATTTCTCGCCGGTTTAAGCAGTGGGATAGGTCGTAAACTCGGGGCCAACGCGGTAGAATCTCGTTAGTCGAGCCGTAACACCCGTTGTGAACGACGAGTTCGCTGCTGACTCGTCGACCGTCAGGTCGGCTATCGAAGCCTTGTAACGCTCGTTTACGCGACCTGCGACGGCGACCGCTACCAGAAACGCGAGCGCTCGCTCGTCTCCCCCGGAACGGCCCACCGGTTACCGCTGGAACGACGATCGATCCGGCGGAACTCGAGTCGGTGTTCGACTCGTTCGGCTGGCGAAGCCAACGCATCGCCGATCGACGCTGAATCGGCTCGAATCAGGGCCAGAACGGGAACGCGTTACCCACTGAATAATTATTCACCGGTTCGTGATCCGCTCGGTCATGGGTGCGGTCACCGCTCGCGTCTCGCAACCGAAACCCGGTGGCGCCGGGAGAGGTGCCGGCCGATGAGTCGGCCAACCGTCCGCGGGCGGAAATCGGCGACCCGGCGAGTCCGCTCTCGGCTCCGGCCGACTCTCGAGCGACTTCGAACCGGCTGTCTGGACGCCCGGATCCGGTATCTGACCTGGCGCACCTGTGGCCGGCGCTACGCGGCACCGATCTCTCCGACCGATCTGCTCGAGGTCGAGCCGTCCGCGATCACGCAGACACTCGCGCAGCCGTGGCGCGAGACGCTCGCAGTAGCCTCCCCGGCACACGTCCAGTCGATCACCGGCGGCAGCTGGGATCGCGAGACGAACCCGTTCGCGACACACCCGGTCTTTCGCGCCCACCGCGAGCACGCCGTCGACGGGGTTCCGTGGCCGGAGACGACGCTCGGTGACGCCGTTCAGCCGCGGGAGCCGTCGACGCCGGCTGTCGGCTCCGCGCCACCGCTCGAGCGAGTCGCGACCGACGGCGGGACGGAGCTCTGGACGGCGCTCGAAACCTGCTACGCCGACGTCGCGGCGCGTGGCTACCGATCCGTCCGCGAACGCCGTTCCGGTCGTGGACGACTCGAGACGCCGACCCTGTTCGATCCGTACCCGCGGCTTCCACCGGCGAAGGGTGAGATCCGCGTCTGCATCGGGCGCGACGGTCGCGTCGTCCTGCAGCGTGGTCACCACCGACTCGCCATCGCCCGTCTCCTCGGGGTCGAGACGGTTCCCGTTCATGTCGCCGTTCGTCATCCGCAGTGGCAGGCCAGACGGGACCGAATCGTCCTGACCGGGTCGGAAGCCGGTGATCATCCCGATCTTGTGGATCTCGAGCCGCGACGGGCCGTCTCGCGGTGACAAGCCTTATCGGCGGACGGTGAGTGAAGACAGCTATGTCCGCGATCAGGGTCGATGGACTGACGAAACGGTACGGTCGGACGGTCGCCCTGGATGACCTCTCGTTTCGCGTCGAATCGGGTGAAGTGTTCGGATTTCTCGGCCCGAACGGTGCCGGCAAGTCGACGACGATCAACGTCCTCCTCGACTTCGTCCGCCCCACCAGCGGCCGGGCGGCGGTTCTTGGCCTCGACGCCCACCGGAACAGTCGGGAGATTCGCCAGCGAACGGGCGTTCTCCCCGAGGGGTACGAAACCTACGATCGCCTCACCGCGCGCCAGCACCTCGAGTTCGTCATGGAGTCAAAGGGGGTCGACGACGACCCCGAACGGCTGCTCGAGCGGGTCGGCCTCGTCGACGCGATCGACGACAAAACCGGCGGCTACTCGAAGGGGATGGCCCAGCGATTGATGCTGGCGATGGCGCTGGTCGGCGATCCGGAGCTCCTGATTCTCGACGAGCCCTCGACCGGCCTCGACCCCAACGGCGCCCGCGAGATGCGCGAGATCGTCCGCGAGGAGAACGAACGAGGGGCGACCGTGTTCTTCTCGAGTCACATCTTAGAGCAGGTCGAATCCGTCTGCGACCGGGTCGGCATCCTCCGGGATGGCGAGATGGTCGCCATCGACACCGTTTCCGGGCTTCGCGACTCCGTCTCCTCGACGACGACGCTTCGGGTGACCGTCGACCGCCTCGACGAGGAGGCGCTTTCTGCGGTCCGAACGCTCCCCGACATCGCCGAGGTCACCGCCGAAGACGGTGGGGAGCCGACGATCGTCGTTCAGTGTAACGGCTCGAAGACGGCCATCCTCCGCGAACTCGAGGAACACGGCCTCGAGGTGCGCGACTTTTCGACGGAAGAAGCCTCGCTCGACGACGTCTTCCATTCGTACACAGCGGGGGCTCAGCCATGAGTACCGGGGAGTCAGACGACCCCGCCGTCGACCTCGATCTCGACAGCGTCGCCGCGATCGCACGAAAGGACTTCCACGACGCCGCCCGCTCGAAGGTGCTGTGGCTACTGACGACGATTTTCGTCGCGTTCGTCGGGGGGATGGCGGCTCTCTTCGTCTATCTCGACGACGTTCTCGTCCAGGAGGGGCAGCGGCTGTCTTCGGTACAGCTGATCCTCTTCCTCGAGGAGCCGGTAACGTGGCTGCTCCCGATAATCGGACTGCTCGTCGGCTACAAGTCCATCGCGGGCGAGGTCGATTCGGGAACCGGGAAGATCCTCTTTTCGCTGCCCCACTCCCGACTCGACGTCGTCGTCGGTAAACTCGTCGGGCGAACGCTCGTCCTCTGGACGGCGCTGTTTACCGGGTTGCTCGTCGCGTTTCTCGTGGTCGTCGCGTTCTACGACCAGCCGCAGGTGGCCGACTTCGTCACGTTCGGTGCGCTCTCGATGCTGTTCGGGGCCGTGTTCGTCGGCGTCGGCGTCGCCATCTCCTCGCTCACGACGTCGACGGGCAAGGCCGCCGGCGCCGTCATCGGGGTGTTCGTCTTCCTGTATTTCGTCTTCGACTCCTTCCGGCTCGTCGCCTACTATCTCCTGACCGGTGAGGTCGTCCCGTCCGGGTCGGCTCCCGACTGGTACCTGTTTTACCCGTTACTGAATCCGATCCAGGCGTACGACGCCGCGATTCACGGTTTCTTCCCCGATCCGTTCCCCAGAGAGGTCGACATCTTCTACGGAGATGCCAGCCTGCCGTTCTATCTCACCGGCCGGTTCGCCGTCGTGATCCTCCTCGTCTGGCTCGTCGTCCCCGTCGCCCTCGGCTATCTCCAGTTCCGGACGCTCGATCTGTAATCGACTGCTCGACCCGTGTTTCGAGTTCCGGGTTCGTTCTACGCTCCGATCATGAGATGGTGTGGGAGGGTCCGAATCCACTCGTCTCACTCCCAATTACCGCGAGTTCAACGACGTTTGCAGCCCCCTTGAACCGTGTGAAACAGTGGTCGCTGATCCGGACTGCAGGCGGTTCGGCTTACTCCGGACATAGTTATCCCCCTCTGCGCCGTTAGCCAGTAGCGATGTCGACACTGGTCCGGTCGGCCCGCACGCAACGAGACTCGACGGGTCGGATTCGGCCGGTGCATCGAACATACCAATGAAAACCGAACTATTCGGCGTTTTCGGCGCGGGCGAACGGTTCTCTCGGCACCGCAATCGGGACGAGTTCGACGCCGTTCTCGAGGGCCCCTCAGTTACCGTCGGCGTTCGTGACCCTCACCTGGGCGTTTCGGGACGCAGCTCCGTCGCCGACACCGACGACGGCTGCTGTCTCGTCTGGGGCGAGGCGTTTTCGCCGGATTCGGTGGACCGAGACGCCGCCTCGTGGCTGCTCGAGGCGGTCGAGGAGTACGGACGGAACGCCTTCTCCGTCCTCAACGGCTCTTACGTGGCGGTGGTCGACACCGCCGAGGAGACGATCGTCGTCACGGACCCGATCCGGTCGTGGGAGTGTTTCTACACGGACGCGAGCGGTGCCAGGGTCTTCGGGACGGACGCCGGGGCGGTCGCACGGACGATAGCGCGTCCCGACGTGGACCGGGAATCGCTCCGGCAGTTCATGCACGTCGGAACGATCTTCGGCGAGAATACCCTGTTTACCGACCTCGCTCGCGTGCCGTTCGACGGCTATCTGACGGCCGAAGAAACCGGGACGCTCGAGCGCTTCGTCTACGATCCCAGGGAGTTCGACTACGTCGACGAACTCGCTCGCAGGCTGCGGCGCGCGATCGAGCGGCGCAGTCAGTATCCGGGCTCGCGCGGACTCCTGTTGTCGGCGGGCTACGACTCCCGAGTGCTTCTCTCGCAGGTGCCGTCGATCGAGAAGTGCTTCACGATTGGCTACCGGGAGAACCCCGAGATCGAACTCGCCGGCAAGGTGGCCCGCCAGTACGGTGCCACGCAGACCGTGTTCGAACCCGACCAACGGTATCTGTTCGCGGGACCGGGAAAGGTCGAGTACTCCCAGGGGATCAAGGAGTCGCTGCACGTCCACCACGGAGGGTACGACACCGAGATGGACGTCGATACGATCTATCACGGCCTGCTCTGTGATACGCTCATCCGAGGTCACTTCCTCGAGCGCAAGGCGCTCGATTTCTTCGGAAAATCGCTGCCGCTGCCGCCGCTCGAGCCGAACCCGGACCCCGCGGACGTGCTCGCCAGTCGGTTCGGCTACGATCGCGAGAAGAGCGAGACGGTCGTTCGCCACACCGAGGTGGGACCCGACGACCCCCACTCGTTCGTGATGGACGCGATCCGGGAGGAAGTCGACACCCACGCCCACCGCGCTCACGACGTCCACACGCGACTCACCTGTGCAGGAATCGCCAATCAGCCGTCGATCCCGTTCCGGACACACCTCGCAGACAACTATCTCGAGTCGATGCTGGTCACCGACATCGAACTGCTCGACTGGCACCTGACGACCCCGCCGGAACACCACAGCACCGAGACGTTCCTCGAGGCGATCAAGCGCCTCGACGACGACATCCTGCGCCATACGCCGCCGGACCGTCCCTTCGAGTCCCAGACGGCCAACGCGGTCCAGGGCTTTCTTCGGGAGAAGGCTCCCTTCGCCCGCTCGCCGCGGGCGTGGCCCGACCGCGACGAGATGTTCGAGCGGTACGAACTCGACCAGCGACTGCTGCCGAACCGGACGCACCTCCACGAGCTGCCATCCCGGCACAAACTCCGGGCGAACGACGTCCTCGGCTGGCTCGAGGGCTGTGCGTCACCGGCAGCCAGAACCGACGGCCTGTTCGCACCGCCGGTCCCGGTCGCCGAGAGACGGCTCACACGACCCGTTCCCGGCGGCCGGTAGCGCCGTCACCTACTCGCTCTCGACGTCGATCCCGTGGTCCTCGAGCAGGGCCGCGAACTCGTCGTCCTCGAGAACCGTCACACCGCGTTCGTCGGCCGCCTCGAGCTTCGTCGCCCCCGGGCTCTCCCCGGCGACGAGGTAGTCGGTGTTCCCCGAGACGCTTCCCGTCGCGTTCGCACCGTGGCTCTCGACGAGTTCCTGGGCCTCCCCGCGGGTCATCCCCGACAGCGAGCCCGTGAAGACGAACGTCTGCCCCTCGAGCGCGTCGCCACCCGCTTCTTCGGCCGCCCGCTCCTGTGGCGACACGTACTCGAGAATCGCGTCGACGGCCGCGGCGTTGGCCTCGCTCGTGAAGAAGTCGTGGATCGTCTCCGCGACGGTTTCGCCGATCTCGTCGACGTCCTCGAGTTCGTCGGGGCGCTCCTCGGCGGCCGCTCGAAACGCGGCGAAGCTGCCGAACTCACGGGCGAGTTCGCGGGCCGTCGCCGGTCCCACGTGGGGGACTCCGAGCGCGGAGATGAAGTCCGAAAGCGGGGGCTGCCGGCTCGCCTCGAGTTCGCCGAGCAGGTTCTCCGCGCTCGTTTCGCCCCACCCCTCGAGGGCCGTCAGCTCCTCGCGTTCGAGTTCGTAGAGGTCGGCGATCGACTCGAGGAGCCCGGCCTCGACGAGCTGGCGGACGCTCTTCTCGCCCAGCCCCTCGAGGTCGAGGCCGCCGTCGCCCGCGTAGTACTCGATCGACCGCCGAAGCTGGGCGTCACAGGCCAGCCCCCCGGTACAGTAGGCGATCGGCCCGTCGCGCTCGAGCGGGCTCTCACAGACCGGACAGTGCTCGGGCAGTTCGTAGTGGCCCTCGCTGCCCTTCTCGACGACCTCCTCGACGTAGGGGATGACGTCGCCCGCGCGCTGGACGCGCACGGTGTCGCCGATATTGACGTTCTTCGCCTCGATCTCGTCGGGGTTGTGCAGGCTCGCCCGCGACACCGTTACCCCGCCGACGTCGACGGGTTCGAGCAAGGCGACGGGGGTCACCCTCCCGGTCCGCCCGACCTGAACCGCCACGTCGACGATCGGCGTCACCTCCGCTCGTGCGGGGAACTTGTAGGCGAACGCCCACCGGTCGTGGCGGGCGGTGCGGCCGAGTTCCTCGCGGGCCGTACGGGAGTCGACCTTGATCACGACGCCGTCGATCTCGTAGGGGAGGTCGTCGCGCTCTGCGAGTAGTCGGTCGCGATAGTCGAGTGCATCCTCGATGTCCGAGACGCGCTCGACCCGGTCGTTGGTCCGCAGGCCGTAGCTGGGAAACGTCGCGAGCTCGTCGCTGTGGGTGTCCTCGAGTTCGCTCGCCTCGAGCACGTCGAAGTAAAAGACCTCGAGGGGCCGCTCGGCGACGACTGCGGGATCGAGCTGCCGGATCGTCCCCGCGGTCGCGTTACGGGGGTTCGCGAACGGCTCCTCGCCGCGCTCGAGGCGCTCGCGGTTGTGCGCCTGGAAGGCGTCCTTGGGCATGTACACCTCCCCCCGGACGGCGAAGAAGTCGGGCGGGTCGTCGTGGAGCCGCTGGGGAACGGAGCCGATTGTCCGGGCGTTTCGCGTGACGTCGTCGCCCTCCCGGCCGTCGCCGCGAGTGACCGCCCGCTCGAGGCTGCCGTCCTCGTAGACGAACGCCAATGAGACGCCGTCGAACTTGGGTTCGCAGACGTACTCGATCTCGTCGTGACCCGCCCCCTCGAGTTCCCGCCGCACCCGCTCGTCGAACTCCCGAACGTCGCTCGCCTCCCCCGACTGCGAAATCGAGAGCATCGGCGCGACGTGTTCGACGGTTTCGAACGCCTCGAGCGGTTCCCCACCGACGGACCGGGTGGGACTGTCGGGGTGGGAGAGATCGAAGGCCTCCTCGAGTTCCTGCAGCCGCGAGAACAGCGCGTCGTAAGTCCGGTCGGCGATTACGGGGTCGTTCTCGACGTAGTAGCGCCGATCGTGCTCGCGGATCGCCTCGCGCAGGAGCTCGACTTCTTCGCGGGCGGCGGTTTCCGTACAGTCGGCCACTGGTTCGAACTCCGTGGGTGGATCCCGAAGATACGGGTTCTCCTCGGCAGCGGATGGCATCGTGGTGGTGTTGTCATCGACCGGCGTAAAAGACTCCGTTTGCGTGGACGACGGCGTACCCGATCCGATTTCGGCGTTTCATTCGCTCGAGCGCTCGGCAACGACCGACGTAATGGACGCCTGCATGCGAGGACGCGACGGTTCCCTGTGCAGCGGCGTTTGACCCAGTGCTACGGCATCGACTGACGAAGGACATCGACTGACGAAGAAATCGCGCGCTGGTGGACAATACGAGTACGTTATTGTCGCCTTCCCACCGGTGATGATCATCGGTAGTTATATTATATTTGATGTTTGATTGTCATTGTGGTGCGTTCGCACCATGGTACCACCATGAACCGAAAACTCCTGATACTGATGGCGGTTGTAACACTCGTACTCCTGTCGGTCGATCCTGCCCTGGCTACGGACGGCTCGGTCGGTGTGGAGAAATGCTGGTTCCAGGCGGGCGGTGAACCGTTCTGCTACTACCCATAACGGCGAGGCCCTACGACGTCCCTCGAATTCGATCGCATAACCGTTTCGGAAGCAGTGTCGAGCCTCAGCGAGCCGCGTCCGAGACCGTGACGGTCGACGGAACGAGTCGGGCTGTCGAGGGGCGAGAGATCGAGTGCTGGCGTCTGCTTTCTGGGTGACGGGGGTTTCGTCGTCCGCGTCAGCGGCTGCCGTGACCGCTGCCTGGACGGTGGGGCGCGCCAACACCGTTGAAGGCCCGTCGGCTCACCGGCCCCACGGACTGTCCCCGAGTTCGCTGCGGATCATCGGCCCGACCGCGATGCGACAGTCGGCCCGCGGCAGGGCGATACACAGCAGGGCGTACCCGTCGGCCAGGTCGTTCGCCTCGAGCGCCTTCGGCGGCCGTCGGTAGTCGACGGCGTCCGAAACGGCGAGCGAGTCGTCCTCGACTGCGAGAACTCGACCGGCGCAGGTCGTACAGGTCCCCTTTCGGCAGTCGTAGGGAAGCCGGACGCCCTCCCGGAGGGCAGCCTCGAGCACCGTCTCGGGCGGCTCGACGGTGACGGTTCGGCTGCGTCCGTCGGGCCACTCGAGGGTGACGTCGTGGCGGGTCATCGCTCACACCTCGTCTCGGTCCGCTCGAGCCGTCGATCCATACGGACGGTACTGCGGGAAGCGCCAAAAGCGCCTCGTCGGTCCACTCCCGCCGCGCCTGCGGCGCTCACCGAGGAGGGCGAACGCGATACCCAGTCTTTACCCGCTCGCACACCGTAGATGCGACCAGATGGATACGGGATCGGAGTTCGAACTGGTCGACCTCGAGGAGACTGACGTCCCGGGCGACGAGTGGGAGGAGATCGACGTCTCCGACACAGAGGCCGACCGCATCGCCCGCAAGCGGGATCGCGAGTTCGAGCAGTTCGAAGCCCGGATCAAGGACGCAGATCAGTTCAAAGTCGAACAGTCGGTGTTCGACGACGCCACCTTCGCGGCGCTGTACAAACTCGTCCAGGACGGCCACGTCGAGGCCTTCGGCGGGCCGATTTCGACGGGCAAGGAGGCAAACGTCTACCACGCGCTGGGCGACGACCGCGAGGTCGCGGTGAAGGTCTACCGGATCAACGCCTCGAACTTCCGGCAGATGCGCGAGTATCTGGAGGGTGACCCCCGCTTCGAGGGGCTCGGCGGCAAGAAGAAGGACGTCGTGCTCGCCTGGGTCAAAAAGGAACTCGCGAACTTGAAACGCGCGCGCAAAGCCGGCGTGCGCGCCCCGGAGCCGATCGCCGCGGAGCGCAACGTCCTCGTCATGGAGTACATCGGCGACGAGGACGGGCGGGCCAAACGGCTGGGCGAGGTTCACATCGAGAACCCGCAAACCGCCTACGGGGTCATGCGCGAGTACATGCGCCGCCTGTACGCGGCGGGGCTGATCCACGGCGACCTGAGCGAGTACAACGTCGTCTTCCACGAGGGCCAGCTCGTGGTGATCGACCTCGGACAGGCGGTCACCGTCCACCACCCCAACAGCCGCGAGTTCCTGGAACGCGACTGCCACAACGTCGCCTCCTTCTTCCGGCGACAGGGGCTCGAGGTCGAGGACGACGACCTCCTCGAGTTCGTCACCGATCCGGATCCCGACCCCTCGCGGGACTGACCGGAACGGAAACGGTTTATCCTCCTCGCGCCCCTACGGCCGATCGATGTTGCCCACGAGCCACCGCTGCGTTTGCGGCGCGACGATCCGCTACCGTCAGGATCTCGACGTTCGCGACGGGACGACCCGCCGCCACTGGACCTGCGGCGACTGCGGGACGCCGGTGCCCGGATCGGTCGGGGAGCGGATCAGCCACCAGCATCCCTCGTGAGGTCGGCTCGGGCCGTCACTGAACGTCGGAGTCGAGCAGACACAAGATCTTTACCGAACTCGAGAAATTCGTAGCTATGCGCCGTCGTCGGGTCCTGGCTGTGACGGGCGCGCTCGTCCTCGCCGGCTGTAACGAAAGTTCGGACGGCGCCCCGGCTGCCGATCGGGACTCGTATGGCGTCGATGATCCCGTCCCGTCGTCGATCCCCGACGAGAACGCCGTCGAACTCCCGGAGTCAGTCGAATTCGTCGACTGTCCCGCCGACGCTCTCGAGCGTCCCGAAGAGGTAACCCGTCAGAACGCACGGCCGTCCGCGCTACGCCTCGAGATCGCCCGCGCCCGGGCAACGTGGGGCGGAGACGACGCAGACGATACAGGTGACGAACCCACCGCCCGCATCGGCGCCACCGGCGATCGATCGAACGGGGTCCGTGCGGACGTCGGGGTCTGGTCGCTGGAGGACTTCGAGTACGCGCTCGAACTCTGGCCGGGCGAATCCGTCGAGGACGCCCGTCGGATAGAGGCGGACGATCCCTCGCTCGAGGCCGAACCAATCGCGACGGCGATCGACGAGGCCCTCGAGTCGGGCGCGGAACGACGAGTTGAAGACGACGCTCTCGTGGCGGATCTCTACTACGGTACCGGGACGAGCCAGTTTCAGATCGTCGGTCGAGACGAGCCGGTGTTCGCGCAGATCGTGGCTCGGGAGGCTCACGCCATGGTTCGACACGGGCCGGAGTCGGTCGCTCACTACTTCTTCACGGAGGAGCGGGTCTACCGGGCGGACGAACCCGGTGAATTTCCGTCCCGCGGCGCGGCCTCCGTCGACCCCGACGACTGGCTCGCCCTCGACTGCTCCTGAGCCGGCGAAACGCTCTTCATCACGCGGCCGAAACGAGCGAGTAATGAGTGCCGCTCTCGCCTGGCGTCTGCGGTCGCCCTCGAGAGCGGACAGTGTCGCCGCCGCGGCCGACGCGGCCTAACCCGT
This sequence comes from Natrononativus sp. DTA114, assembly GCF_059736515.1. Lineage (NCBI taxonomy): Archaea > Methanobacteriati > Methanobacteriota > Halobacteria > Halobacteriales > Natrialbaceae > Natrononativus > Natrononativus sp. DTA114. The sequence goes on from NZ_JCASSN010000002.1 coordinate 310,411, forward strand.
CGTACGCGGCGGCGACGGCTCCCTTCGTTCTCCGTTCGGTATCGCCGACCAGCTACGCCACAGTTTCACCAGTACGATGACGAACACGGACGACACGACGACAGAATCGCAGCCGACCGACCGGAATCACGACTCGCAATCCGCAAGCGCCGAAATCCACGGGGACGACGGGTTCACCGTCACTCCCTACGCCGTCTCCGGCGAGGTCGAGTACGAAAGGCTCCTCGAGCGCTTCGGCGCCGACCCGCTCACGGACGACCAGATCGCCCGCCTGCCGGACCACCCGCTGCTCCGCCGGCGAACCTTCTACGCCGGCCGGGACGTGGATCGCTACCTCGAGGCGAGCGAGGCGGGCGATCCCCACGCGATCGTCACCGGCCGCGGCCCCTCGGGGCCGATGCATCTCGGTCACGTACTCCCGCTGTACCTCGCGAAGCGACTGCAAGCGGCCACGGGAGCGACGGTGTACGTTCCGCTGTCGGACGACGAGAAGTTCCTCGCGAAGGACCAGCGCTTCGAGTCGATCGGCGAGCACGCACGAGATAACCTCCGCGACGTCCTCGCGGTCGGGTTCGACCCCGAGCGCACCCGGATCGTGGTCGACACCGCCGACGCGGACGTGATCTACCCGCTCGCGGTGCGCCTCGCGAAACACCTCACGCCCGCGACCGTCGAGGCGGTCTACGGCGCACAGGAGACCGTCGGCCTGCAGTTCTACCCGGCGGTACAGGCGACGCACCTCCTGCTCCCGCAACTGGTCGCCGGTCGCCAGCCCACGCTGGTTCCGATCGCCGTCGACCAGGACCCGCACGTCCGGGTCTGCCGCGACGTGGCGGCGAAGGAGGCCCTGCCGGTCGACAAGCCGGGCGCGTTGCTCGGTCGGTTCCTGCCGAGTCTCGAGGGGCCGGGAAAGATGAGCTCCTCCGGCGACGCTCCATCGATCGAACTCACCGACGATCCCGAAACCGTCGCGGAAACGATTCGCACGCACGCCTACAGCGGCGGGCGGGCGACGCTCGAGGAACACCGCGAGAAAGGCGGCGATCCCGCCGTCGACGTGCCGTTTCAGTATCTTCGATTCTTCTTCGAACCGGACGACGACCGCCTCGTCGACCTCGAGCGCGAGTACCGCTCCGGGTCGCTGCTCAGCGGCGAACTCAAGGAGGTCGCGATCGATCGGATCACCGAGTTCCTGACGACTCACCAGCACCGACGGGAGGCGCTGGGGGAACTCGCAGCGGAACTCGAGCCCTACCGGCTCTCCGTGGCGGAGCGGCGGGCGGCGCTCGAGGCCGCGGGCGTCCCGCGTATCCCGTAATGAACGCCCCTCGAGGGGGCTTCTCGCCGTTTCTCTCGCCGGCCCAGTTCAGGGTGCTTTCCACATTCAATTATGATGAATGGTGTGGTACGCTCCCACATGGAAGAGACGAGAGCGAAGCAACCGATAGAACTGCCCGCGGCGGCGGTAGAAGAACTGCGACTCGGACTTCGGGGGATGCTCGTCCTCCCGGACGACCCCCGGTACGACGACACCCGCGCGGTCTGGAACGGAATGATCGACCGATACCCGTCGGCGATCGTCCGCGCCGCGGGGGTCGGCGACGTCATCGCGGCGGTGAACTTCGTCGGCGAGCACGACCTCCCGCTGTCGGTCCGGAGCGGTGGTCACAACGTCGCGGGGACGGCCGTCTGCGACGACGGCGTCGTGATCGACCTCCGGGACCTCGACTCCGTGCGGGCCGATCCGGACGCGGGAACCGTTCGCGTCGGCGGCGGAGCGACCTGGGCGGATGTGGACTGGGAGACGCAGGTGTTCGAGCTGGCGACGCCCGGCGGCGAGGTTTCGGAGACCGGCGTGGCGGGGCTCACCCTCGGGGGCGGGGTCGGCCAGCTCCGCCGAAAGTACGGGCTGAGCTGTGACGCGCTCCGCTCGGTCGACGTCGTCACCGCCGACGGCGAGTTCCTGACCGCCAGCGAGGACAAACACGAGGATCTGTTCTGGGCGCTCCGGGGCGGGGGCGGCAACTTCGGCGTCGCCACCTCCTTCGAGTTCGACCTGTACCCGATCGGCCCGGAGGTGTTGCAGGTGACCACCGCCTACGACCTCGAGGACGCGGAAAACGTCATACACGCGTGGCGCGAGTACACCGAGACGGCGCCCGACGAGGTCTCGAGCATGGTCGCCATCTGGGGCGTTCCGCGCCTGCCGGACCTCCCCGAAGAGCATCACGACGAACCCGTCGTCCTCGCCTCTGGGCTGTACGCGGGTCCCCAGGAGGAGGCCGCGGAAGCGCTGAAACCGCTCCAGGAACTCGCCGAACCCGCGATGGATCTGAGCGCCAGGATGCCGTACGTCGTCGCCCAGAGCGCCCTCGACGCGGCGGTGCCCGAGGGCGATCGCTACTACTGGAAGTCCACCAACGTCGAGGAGCTCACCGACGAGTTCGTCGACCGCATGGCCGAGCACGGACGCGAGCGCCCGCACCCGCGTGTCCTCATGATCCTCCGGCACATGGGCGGGGCCATCGCCGACGTCGACGAGCAGGCGACCGCGTACAGCCACCGCGACGTCGAGTACATGCTGAGCATCGACGGCATCTGGGAGGACCCCGCCGCCGACGACGCGAACGTCGCCTGGGTGCGGGAGGCGTGGGCCGACCTGCGCGCGCTCACCACGGGCGGCGTCTACCTCAACTTCCCCGGCTTCGGCGAGGAGGGCGAGGCGCTGGCTCGAGCGGTCTACGGCGACGAAACCTACGACCGGCTATCGGCGGTGAAGGCGACCTACGATCCGGACAACCGCTTCCAGTCGAACCTGAACATCGTGCCGGCGGCGCACTGAACCGTCGGATCGACGCCTCCGGCACGCCCGGTGGTCCGACTCGTTGCGCCCCTCGCCAGAACACTCTTTGTCCCCGAGAACGCGTCGAACCCCATGCAGCTCGGTCTCATCGCGGACACCCACGACAACGTCGAGGCGACCAGGCGAGCCGTCGAGATCTTCGAGGAGGAGGGCGTCGAGATCGTCGTCCACTGCGGGGACTTCGTCGCCCCGCCCGTGATCGCGCTGTTCGAGGGGTTCGAACTCCACGGCGTCCTCGGCAACAACGACGGCGAGGTGTCGGGCCTCGAGGCCGCGTTCGCCGACCTCGGAACCGAAAGCGAACTCCACGGCCGGTTCGCCGACCTCGAGTTCGACGGGCTCTCGCTCGCGGTGCTCCACGGCGAGTCGCTGGCGGAAGTCCGTGCACTCGCGGAGAGCGAGACCTACGACTACGTCTGCTACGGGCACCACCACCGACGTGAGCGCGAGCAGATCGGTCGGACCACCCTCGTCAACCCCGGGGCACAGTTCCCGACGATCGAGGACGACCACCGCACTGTCGGGATCCTGGACACCCGCTCGGAGACGGTCCGGTTTCGGTCGGTCCTCGAGTGAGATTCTCACCCTGATCCTGCGGACCAAGGGCTTAACACTCCTGAGGAAGTAGTTCAGGGCATGCAGCACGTGAAGATTCCGCAGGACCGCATCGGCGTTCTCATCGGCGAGGGTGGCGAGACGATGCGCGAGATCGAGGCGGAAGCCGAAGTGCGACTCGATATCGACTCCGAGAACGGCTCCGTCGCCGTCGAAACCGTCGGCGACCCCGTTCGCGGGCTGAAAGGTCCCGAGATCGTTCGTGCGATCGGGCGCGGATTCGCGCCCGAGGACGCCATGGCGCTTCTGGCCGACGACATGATGCTGTTCGATCTGGTCGACATCGACGCCGCCTCGAGAAACAAGAACGACATGAAACGACAGAAGGGACGGCTCATTGGCGAGGGCGGTCGGACCCGCGAGCTCATGGAAGAGCTCTCCGGCGCGTCGGTCGTCATTTACGGTTCGACGCTGGGGATCATCGGCACGCCGCCCCAGGTCGACGCCGCCCGTACGGCCGCGGAGATGCTCCTGGACGGCGCTCCCCACGGTACCGTCTACTCATTCCTCGAGGAACGACACAACGAGATGAAACACCAGGGGATGCAGTACCACCGGTTCCCCGGCGGCCAGTCCTGACTCGCCGGTAGCTCCGCACCCCGCTGTCTCCGCTTTCTCGCCGCGATCGATCTCCTTCTCGAGCGTCACACGTATAAAAAACCCGTTGGTACCGTCTACCAAATCACCGAACCCGCTCGCGTGTTGCGGTTTACCGTGGCGCATACCGAAGGATTTATGTAGAATACCAATCAATCCCTCTACTGACTATGGCACAACAGATGGGCAACCAGCCCCTTATCGTTCTCTCGGAGGACAGCCAGCGAACCTCCGGCAAAGACGCACAGTCGATGAACATCACGGCCGGGAAGGCGGTCGCGGAGGCCGTACGCACCACACTCGGCCCCAAGGGGATGGACAAGATGCTCGTCGACTCCTCGGGCGGGGTCGTCGTCACCAACGACGGCGTCACCATCCTCTCGGAGATGGACATCGACCACCCGGCGGCGAACATGATCGTCGAAGTCGCCGAAACCCAGGAGGACGAGGTCGGCGACGGCACCACGAGCGCCGTCGTCGTCAGCGGTGAACTGCTCAAGCGCGCCGAGGAACTCTTGGAGCAGGACATCCACGCCACCACGCTCGCCCAGGGCTACCGCCAGGCCGCCGAGAAGGCCACGGAAACCCTCGAGGAGATCGCCATCGACGTCGGCGAGGACGACGACGAGATCCTCCACCAGATCGCCGCCACGGCGATGACCGGCAAGGGCGCCGAGAACGCCCGCGACCTGCTCGCGGACCTCGTCGTTCGCGCGGTTCAGACGGTCGCCGACGAGGAGGGCATCGACACGGACAACGTCAAAGTCGAGAAGGTCGTCGGCGGCAGCATCGACAACTCCGAACTCGTCGAGGGCGTCATCGTCGACAAGGAGCGCGTCTCCGAGAACATGCCGTACTTCGCCGAGGACGCGAATGTCGCCATCGTCGACGACGCCCTCGAGATCAAGGAGACCGAGATCGACGCCGAAGTCAACGTCACCGACCCCGACCAGCTCCAGGAGTTCTTAGAGCAGGAGGAGGCCCAGCTCAAGGAGATGGTCGACCACCTCGTCGACGTCGGCGCTGACGTCGTCTTCGTCGACGGCGGCATCGACGACATGGCCCAGCACTACCTGGCCCAGGAGGGCATCATCGCGGTTCGCCGCGTCAAATCCTCCGACGCCAAGCGCCTGGCCCGTTCGACGGGCGCCCGCGCGGTCTCGAACGTCGAGGACATCACCGAAGACGACCTCGGCTTCGCCGGCAGCGTCGCCCAGAAGGACATCGCGGGCGACCAGCGCATCTTCGTCGAGGACGTCGAGGACGCGAAGGCGGTCACGCTGATCCTGCGGGGCGGCACCGAGCACGTCATCGACGAGGTCGATCGCGCCATCGAGGACTCGCTCGGCGTGGTTCGCACGACCATCGAGGACGGCCAGGTGCTCGCCGGCGGCGGCGCGCCCGAGGTCGAACTCAGCCTCGCCCTGCGCGACTACGCCGACTCCGTCGGCGGCCGCGAGCAACTCGCGATCGAGGCCTTCGCGGACGCCCTCGAGGTCGTTCCCCGCACCCTCGCGGAGAACGCTGGACTCGACCCCATCGACTCACTCGTGGAGCTTCGCAGCGCCCACGACGGCGGCGACACCGCTGCCGGACTGGACGCCTACACCGGCGACACCATCGATATGGGCGGTGAGGGCGTCTACGAGCCCCTGCGCGTCAAGAGCCAGGCCATCGAGAGCGCCACCGAGGCCGCGGTCATGCTGCTGCGCATCGACGACGTGATCGCCGCCGGCGAACTCAAGGGCGGCAAGACCGGCGACGACGACGACGAGGAGATGCCACCAGGCGGCGGCATGGGTGGCGGCATGGGCGGCATGGGCGGTATGGGTGGAATGGGCGGCGCGATGTAGGCGAGGTGCGGTAACGCCGCACCTCGAGAAGGCGAACGGCGCCAGCCGTGAGCCAGGCGCAGTTCGGAGCGAACGAAGTGAAGTGAGAACCTCGAGTATGCGAACGGGCGCTTCGCGCCCGTGAGTCGCGAGATCCGCAGGATCTCGGAAAGTCGAGCGGGGAACATCGTGACCCGCGAGGCGCGGTGAAACCGCGCCACCTGCCGTCCAACCCGTACCGGTCGACGACTCATTTCCGATTTTTGGCGACGCGTCCCACGCAGCGACGGCTACGCCGCGATTCGAGCCCCGTTCCCACCTACCGGCTCGAGTCCCCGCGTCTCGTCCTCGACGAGATCGAGACTGTCGTCCGACGACTCCCACCCGGCCTGGGAGTACTCGACGAACTGAACCTCGACGGTGACCTCCTCGCCGGTCGCGGCGAGGATTCGATCTCGGACGGTGTACTCGAGACCCGGATTCTCCACGTCGGCCGGCTTCGCGACGGTTACCGTCACCAGTTGATCGCTCGAGAAGACGCCGCGGCTCGTGTACTCCGTGGAGACCGAGACGAGGTCGAGTTCCTCGTACTCGGGTTCCTCGAGCGTGGCCTCGATCTCCGACTTGGCGCTGCTCTCGAAGGCGATGTGCTGGGCGGTCATGAACACCGTCAGCACGACGACGAGAACGAACACACCGGTCGCGAAGGCGTACGCACCGGTCCGAACCGACAGCGAGAGATCGTCGCGGACAGTGTCGAGCAGGGCGGTTCGGTAGCCGAGGACGTAGAAACCGACGTAGGCGGTGAGGTTGATGCAGACGACGTTGACGAGCAGGAGGACGAGCGCGCCGAGGGCGATCTGCGGACGCCACCAGGCGAGGCCGATCGCCGAGGTCGCAGCCGAGGGGACGATCGCCGCTGCGACGGCGACGCCGGCGACGGCCGTCGAGAGGTCTTCCGCCAGCGCGAACGCGCCGGCGGCGCCCGCACAGACCGCGATGGTGATCGCGAGCACGTTCGGCGTCTGGAACAGCATGATCTGGTCGATCCGCGAGACGATCACCGAGGCGGGGACGGAGCCGGTCCACTGGACCAGGAGGGCGACGAGGAGCGCGCTGACGTACGCCGCGAACAGCCCCACGACCTGGGTGAGGAGGCTGTCGACGACCATCTCGTCGTCGTCCACGACGGTGCCGACGCTGCCGGCGAGCAGCGAGCCGGCGAACGGCGCGATCACCATCGCGCCGACGATGATGATCGCCGAATTGAGCAGGAGGCCCGCGGCGGCGACGGCGCCCGCGAGTGCCGCGAACGTCGTGTACGAGAGCCGTCCCGGCTTGAGGTCCTGGACCTTCGCGCGGAGTTCGCGGTGGGTGATCCCCCGTCTCCCCTTCGGCCCTTCAGCGAACCGGCCGGAAATCTCGTCGGCCTCGACGCCGATCCCTCCCTCCATGTTGATGAGTCCGACGTAGGTTTCCTCGTCGAGCCCCTCCTCCCGGAGTTCGCGCAACACACCGTCGACCGCGCCAGTCGGCACCGGAACGTACGCGATCGCGCCGCCGTCGTCGGCATCGACGAGGAAACACTCGAGTCCGAGCGAGTCACAGCTCTCTCGAACTTGCTCCCGGCGATCGTCGTCGATCGAGAGTTGTAGCAAACGCACGAGTGATAGTACCTCCGTATACCGGCCCAGAATAAGTCGCTGTGGATTCCGTTCGCCGCCAACGCGCCTTTAGCATGAACTAAGTGGGGTCCCGCAATATTCGCGGCTATGCAAACGCTGCTTCTCGACAGCGGGGACGTCGATGCGAACGCCAAAATGGCCGACGTCGTTCGCGCGGTCGAAGACGCCTTCGCGGCCTACGAACACGGTGACGCACAGATGCCCGCAAAGTCCTATATCGATCTGCCGCAGTACAACGGCGACTTCCGGTCGATGCCCGCCTACCTCGACGCGGGCGACTGGGACGCCGCCGGCCTGAAGTGGGTCAACGTCCACCCGGACAACCCGCGCGATCACGACCTGCCGACCGTGATGGGGACGATGATCTACTCCGACCCCGAAACCGCGTTCCCGCTCGCGGTGATGGACGGAACCGAACTCACAATGAAGCGAACGGGCGCCGCGGCGGCCGTCGCCACCGATTACCTCGCCGTCGAGGACGCGACCAGCCTGGGTATCGTGGGCGCGGGGGTCCAGTCGTACACACAGCTCGACGCCATCAGCCAGATCCGCCCGATCGAAAAGGTCGTCGTGAGCGATCTCGATGAGGAGCGCGTCGAACGGTTCATCGACGCCTACGGCGACGAGTTCGACGTCCGCGCTGGCTCGATCTCGGAGGCAGGCCACTGTGACGTGCTCTCGACGGTGACGCCGGTCGAAGAGCCGATCGTCGGTCGCGAGGACGTCGCTTCCCACACGCACATCAACGCGATGGGCGCCGACGCCGAGGGGAAACAGGAACTCGCCGACGAACTCCTGAAAGCGGCGACCGTCGTCATCGACGACCACGCACAGTGCACCCACTCCGGCGAGGTGAACGTCCCGTACAACGAGGGCGTCATCACGGACGACGACATCTACGGCGAGATCGGCCAGATCGTCGTCGGCGAGAAGGAGGGTCGGACCGCCGACACCGGCGTCACGATCTTCGATTCGACGGGGCTGGCGATCCAGGACGTCGCCGCCGCACACGTCGTCTACACGCACGCGAGCGACCACGAGAACGGCTCTCCGTTCGATCTCCTCGGCCTCGAGTAGTCGCTGCAGTCTCTTCAGCGGGGGCGTTCTTTCATCGGAATAAATTATTTAATTATGGGTACTACTATCCGTCTGCCCGTTCTGAGTGATGGGTACAGTGAGTATCGTCGCAGCCTGTTCGATCCCCGCCCGGGCGTTTGCCCTCGGACGTGCACTCGCAGGCGACTCCGAACTGACGGTGCAGTTCGAGAGCGTCGTGCCGACAGATCAGGGTAGCTTACCGTTTTTCTTCGTCTGGGACGACGACGATCAGACCGAGTTCAGACGCGGCGTCGAGCACGAACCCGCCATCGAGGCTCTTCGGATCGTCGACCACCTCGAGAACGGCGTGCTGTACCGCGTCGAGTGGAACACCGCCAGGAGCGAGTTCGCGAGCGTGCTCGCCGAAATCGATGCGACGCTGCTCGAGGCGGTCGGTACCAGCGAGGAGTGGCGGTTCGAGCTCCGGTTTGCAGACCAGGCGGCGCTCGAAGAGTTCCAACGTCTGACCGAGGAACTCGACGTCTCACCCAGGCTGGAGAGTCTCAAAACAGAGCAACGTACACACGCCGAACTCCCGTACGGGCTCACGAGCAACCAGCGGGAGACGCTGATTCTCGCGTTCGAACGCGGCTACTTCGAACGACCACGGGAGATCACGCTCGAAGAACTCGCCGAGGAGATCGGCGTCTCGAGTGCGGCGCTCAACGGCCGACTCCGACGCGGACTGACGAACCTGCTGTCGGAAACGGTGATGCGTGGCCGGCGAGGACGCTGACGCTGTGATGCACAGTATATAATCCCCCTAGGTGTCGAACTGTTTCCTTTAACCCACTGGCTGAAATAGACGAAGGCGACGCACGCCGTGCCGATAGATCAGACAGCTGTCGGCACGCTTCCCACAGACAGATTCCACCCGAGGACACGAGGATACGATACGAGGATGCCGACATCTCTAGCGAAGGGCCCGAGTTACCGGACAGACAGGAACGGCCGTGGCCCGCCGGATCTGCCCCGTCGAGGCCACCAGTCGACCGTCACGGACGACCGGACGTCGACGATCGATCTCGCGCGCCGAGCGCCGTTGCGGTGGTCCCGGTGACGGAGGAGTTGACCGTCCTCGTCGTCGAGGACGAGACGGCGATCGCAGAGCAGTTCGCGAACTGGCTTCGCGAACGGTATACGGTCCGTCTCGCCTACGACCGGGCGACCGCACTGGAGTCTCTCGACGAGTCGCTGGACGTGGCACTGCTCGACCGACGACTCCCCGACGGCTCTGGAGAGGAGATCCTCGCCGAGATCCGCGAGCACGGCTACGACTGTCGGGTCGCCATGGTTTCTGCGCTCGAGCCCGATTTCGACGTGCTCGATCTCGGTTACGACAGCTACGTCGTCAAGCCGGTTTCCGACCCGGAGACGTTGTACGACACCGTCGAACAACTGCTGCGTCGGTCGACGTACGACGAGCAGATCCAGCGGTTGCTGTCGCTCTCCTCGAAGCGCGCCGACCTCGAGGCTCGCACGAACGTGGGGGAACTCGAGCGAAACGAGGAGTACCAGGGGCTGGTCGAGGAGATCGAATCCATACGGACGGCCCTCTCGACGACGATGGACGGCCTCGGTGACGAGGACTTCCGAGCGGAGCTCTCCGAACCCGTTGAAAGCGAGTGACGAACTCGCCGGTCAGTCCGAGCCACCGCTGAGCCGGTCGAGGAGGCGAACGAGCAGCCACAGCGCGATGGCGACGGGAAGCAGCGGCAGGAGGAGAACGACCAGTCCGAGAAAGATCACCCAGCCGATGACGTCCATCTCGGGATTGATCCGACCGCTGTACGGCGGTGTGACTGTTCGGAGCGCCTCCCTCGGAAGCGACTCCTCGTCCTCCCCGGCCGCCGTGTTCGCACGACTCATACCCGTTCGTACGCGCGGAACGCGAATAAGTGGTGTGGCAACAGTTGTCGATCGACACTGTCACGCACGGTGACTCGCACTTGCTCAGCGGAAAGCGTCCCGAGCGTTCGGAGGGATTGTTGTGAGTCATTTCCGCGACAACCGCGACCCGTTCTGCGGTTGCATCGGTAAATCGTTACAACAGACCGTCTCAGTCTTCGATCTCGATCGCCGGCCGACCGGGTTCGGCGTTCTTCAGGACCTTCTCGTCGACCGCCGCGGCGCGGACGACGCTGACTGGCGCGTCGAACTCCCGCTCGAGCAGCCAGGCGGCGGCCTCGAGCGCCTCGTACTCCTCCGCTGGCGACAGCGTCATCGACAGCGCCTCACGTTCGGCCTGCAGATCCTGGCCGTAGCTCGCGGCGGCGTCGCCCTGCTCGCGGATGTGCGACTCGCCCATGAGTTCGCCGATCAGGTTCGGTGCGTCGCTCTCGACGGCGATCTCGAGGGCGTCGTACTTCCAGTCGGGCGCGACGACGACGTCGATCCCCTTGGGGTCCTCGATGCCGGCGACGTCGACGATCTGGCGGACGTCCTCGCGGGTGTTCTCGACCAGTTTGCGCCGCTTCTCGACGGCATCGCGGTCGATTCTGGCTGCGGGCCAGTCGGCGTCGACGACGAACCCGTCGTTGCCGAGGTCGTCGTACAGTTCCTCGGCGATGTGCGGTGCGACGGGAGCGAGCAGGCGCACGACTGCCGACAGGCCGCGCTCGAGGGTTTCGGCGTGTGGCTCGGTGTAGTCGGCGTACTGACGCAGCGTGCGCGTGAGGTCCTGGGTTTCCCGCAGCGCGGTGTTGAACGTCAGCTCGTCGTACTCCGCAGCCGCGATGGCGATCGTCGCGTCGATTTCGGCGTCGACGTAGCTCGCGACGGCGCCGTCCGCGCCGTCGGGCTCGTTCTCGCTGAATTCCGCGATCAGCTCCGCCAGACGGCCCAGGTAGGCGTTCGTCGAGCGGACGCCCTCCTCGCTCCACTCGAAGGCGCGCTCGGGCTGGGCGGCCTGCATGATGAAGAGCCGGGCAGTGTCTGCGCCGTACTCCTCGACGATCCGCTGTGGCGAGACGGTGTTACCCACCGACTTCGACATCTTCTCGCCGTCGAGCTGGACCATCCCCTGCGCGAGCAGGTTCGTAAAGGGCTCGCGGTGTGCCAGTCCCTCGTGGTCCGCCAGCACCTTGGTGAAAAAGCGGGCGTACAGCAGGTGCATCACGGCGTGCTCGATGCCGCCGACGTACTGGTCGACCGGCATCCAGTCGTTCGCCCGCTCGAGGTCGAAGGGAGCGTCCTCGAGATCAGGCGAGACGTACCGCAGGAAGTACCACGAGGAGTCGACGAAGGTGTCCATCGTGTCGGTTTCGCGGGTGGCGGAGCCGCCGCAGTCCGGACAGGTCGTCTCCTTCCACTCATCGGCGGCGTCCAGCGGGTTGCCGGTGGTGTTGATGAACGCCGGCAACTCGACGGGCAGGTCCTCGGCGGGGACGACGACGGGCCCGCAGTCCTCGCAGTGAACCACCGGGATCGGCGTCCCCCAGTAGCGCTGGCGGGAGATCCCCCAGTCGCGCAGCTGGTACTGGGTGGCCCACGCGGCGCTCTCGACGTCGTCGGTGAGGCGGTCGCGAGCCGCCTCGCTCTCGAGGCCCGAGTACTCCCCGGAGTTCACGAGCACGCCGTCGTCGGTGTACGCACCCTCGCTCACGTCCGGAGCGTCGGGAACGGAGTCGCCGTCCCACTCGTCGGGTTCCGGGGCGACGACGGGGGTGATGTCGACGCCCATCTTCGTCGCGAAGGCGTGGTCGCGGTCGTCGTGGCCGGGGACGCCCATCAGCGCGCCCGTGCCGACGTCGGAGAGGACGAAGTCGGCGACGAAGACGGGAATCTCCTCGTCCGTGGCCGGGTTGGTCGCGGTCAGGTCGGTCGCGACGCCGTTGGGCTCGTCGCCCTCGGGGTCGGCCACCTCCGCGACGAAGTGGCTCACGTCCTCGTCTTCTTCGGCCAGTGCCTCGCTGATCGGGTGATCCGGCGCGAGCGCGAAGAAGGTCGCACCGTAGATGGTGTCGACGCGGGTGGTGAACGCCCTGACGGAGCCGTGGCCGGAGATCGAAAAGTCGAGTTCGGTCCCCTCCTGGCGGCCGATCCAGTTGCGCTGCATCTGGCGCACCGAGTTGGGCCATCCCTCGAGGTCGTCGATCGCTTCCAACAGTTCGTCGGCGTACTCGGTGATCCGCAGGAACCACTGCTCGAGTTCGCGCTGCTCGACGGGCGTATCGCAGCGCCAACACAGTTCGGCCTCGCCCTCGACCTGTTCGTCGGCGAGGACGGTCTCGCAGTGGGGACACCAGTTCACTTCGGCGTCGCGGCGTTCGACCAGCCCCTCGTCGTGAAACCGCGAGAAGAGCCACTGGTTCCACCGGTAGTACTCCGGTGTACAGGTGGCGATCTCGCGGTCCCAGTCGTAGCCAAAGCCCATCGACTCCATCTGGCCGCGCATCGTCTCGATGCAGTCGAACGTCCAGTCGCGCGGGTTCGTGTCGCGGTCTTTGGCCGCGTTTTCGGCGGGGAGGCCGAAGGCGTCCCACCCCATCGGGTGGAGCACGTCGTCGCCGCGCATCCGTCGGAACCGGGCGTAGGCGTCCGTGATCGTGTAGTTGCGGACGTGACCCATGTGCAGTTTGCCCGAGGGATAGGGGTACATCCCGAGGACGTACGTCGGGTCCTCGACGTCGTCGGGCGTTCGGTAGACGTCCGCCTCGTCCCACGCTTCCTGCCAGCGTCGCTCGACCGCCGCGTGATCGTATCCCGCGTCACTCATTATATACTATCTGTGGACGGGACGCGCTTCTATACCTTTCTATACGACAGATCGGGTAAGTCTCGCATCACCGCATCGCTCGAGCGGGGAACTCGCGGATTCCGCGCCGGGTGCCGACTGTCGCTCCCGTCGCGACGGTGATCGGTAATTCATACCGTCGGATAGAAGGCAATGAGAAGGTGGTCGAAAAAGTGTTGCCGTCGCCGCCGAAGACGGTAGCGCTCGCGCGACTGCTCTTCGAGTAGTTCTGTCCGACAGTATCAGGGAGCGATCGGATCGCAGTCACGGACGATGTAGCCGACCGAGCGGACGGTTTCGATGAGCTCTGCCTGCGAGTTCGGAGCGGCGCCGACGACGACCGTTCCGGTGTCGGCGTCCGCCGCCGTGCTTCTGACGATGCTGCGTTTCGCGAGCGTACGTTCGATCAACTGTTCGCAGCCGATACAGCTCATTCCGTCAAGGGTGAGTTCGTAGTCGGTAGTCATCGTGAATCAGGGGGACATCGGGTCACAGTCACAGACGGTGTAGCCGATCGATCGGACGGTCCCGATTAGTTCAGCCGCCGAGTCGGGGGCGGCCGAGACGGCGACCGTTCCGTCGTCGGCGTCCGCTGCGGCGCTCTCGACGATCGTCCGTTCCTCGAGCGTGCGTTCGATCAACTGTTCGCAGCCGATACACCCGATTCCCTCGACGGTGAGTTCGTAGTCGATCATTGGAGATCAGGGAACGAGGGGGCCGCCAACTGCAATCGTGAGGGCGCCAGCGACGAGGAGGACGATGCCCGAGGCGATGCTGCTGTTTGCGCCGCGGTCGGCGAGGCGCTCGAGGGAGACGAGCAGGGTCAGCCCGAGCATGACGAGCGTGTTCATCGAGCCCAGGCCGACCATGAGCGCGAACAGCGCCCAGGTGCAGCCGATACAGCCGACGGCGTGTACGAGGCCGTTCCGGACGGCCTCGGCGAGGTCGGGGCGATCGGAGACGGTGTGACAGGCCCGGCAGTGAGCCAGCAGCCGCCGTTTCAGCGGCGTGAGCTGGTAGGCGCCGGCCAGCACCAGCAGTCCGCCGACGAGCAGCGAGCCGGTGGCCATCGCGCTGTCGTAGATGCCGAACACGGCGTCGACGGCCAGCGGGACGGCGCCGGCGACCGTCCAGGCGGCGGCGTACGTGCCGAGGAAGACCGCGAGCGCGGTCACCGTCCGACGACGCGGACCACAGAGCTCCTCGCGGTAGCGACGAACGGCCGGCACCATCGAGGGGAGCATCATCGCCATCATCATCGTTCCCCACATGAGGAGGTAGGTGACGACGCCGTAGAGGCCGTTTGTCGTCCCCATCAGTTCGGGGACGCCGGGGGCGGTCATCGGGGCGTCGACGCCGCCCGCCATCGGAAGCGAACCCGAGAGTAGGACCAGCCAGAGGAAGGCGACCAGGCCGTAGATGCCGGTCGCGACGAGCGGGACGGTTTCGAGGTCTATACGATCGGCTATCGTGGGTGTCTCTATCGACATAGTTACTGGATTGAACCGCTGCTGATCGGGGATCGGTACAGTACGGCGAGAACGATGGAGTCAACTCGAGTCGCTCGAGGCGTCGGCCGGTCGCTCGAGGACGGTACCGCCGGCGCCGACGGCGACCGACGGTCCGTCCCGGGCGAGAACTGCGAGATCGGACAGCGACTGTTCGGTTCCGGTTTCGATCGGTTCCCAGCGGACGCCGGTCGCCCCCTCGTAGAGTCGGCCACCGGTCGCGGCGGCGAGCGGAGCGTCGCCGTCTGCGGTGATCGCCTGGAGCGCCCCTTCACCGACGTGTAGCGGCGTCCAGTTCTCACAGACGGGGTCGTACTGGTAGGCGATCCCGTCGCTGCCGGCGACCAGGATCGTCTCCTCGGTCGCGGCGACGTCGTGGAAGTCTACCTCGGCGTTTCGGATGCCGATGCGCTCCCACTCGCCGTCGGTGCGGTAGACGCCGCCGCTCGTGTCGATGGCGTAGAACGCGTCGCCGTCGGTCGTCAGCCCCGCGATGGTCGACCCGCCGCCCGGTTCGACGACCTCGCCCCAGGCGGGACAGCCGTCCTCACAGGCGGCGTCGAGCACCTCGCCGGAGCCGTTGGCGATCCGGATCCGTTCGGTCCCGGCCGGACCGGCGACGGTGACCGCCTCCCAGGTGCTCGTCTTCTCCATCGGCGCCGAGTAGTCACTGATCCGGTCGGCCGTGACGTCGTAGACGCCGAGCGCGCCGCTGTCGCCGGCGAACCAGACCCGCTCGCCGTCGTCAGTGGCGTCGATCGACCGGAGCGTGTTCGCAGCGACACCGGGGCCGCGCTCGGCGACGACCGACCACTCGCCGTCCCGGCGGGCGAGTATGATTCCACCCTCGCCGCAGGCGTACGGCCCGCGGGCAGTCGACGCGACGCCGTGGAGTGCCCGGTCGGTCGGCGCGTCGACGACCTCCCAGCCACCGTCCGGGACGATGCGGTGATCGGTGTCTTCGTCGTCTTCGTCTGGATCGTCCTCATCCTCTTCGTCTTGATCGTCCTCGTCGTTGCTCGAGCCGTCCCTGAGACTTTCCAGGAGGTACGCAATCGAGCGCCGGGCGTCGTCGGCGAGCGACCGCAGCGCGTCGGCGACCTCCTCGAGAGCGGCCGTCATCGAACCACCTCGTGGGCGGCGGCGACGCGGGAGAGCGCGACCGAGTAGGCGGCCTCGCGCCAGCTTCCACCCTGGGACGCCCGGCTGGCCCGGACGGATTCCCAAGCGTCGACGACCGCGTAGCCGATCTCGTTCTCGAGTCGCGCCTCGCTGAGGTCGCCGAAACTGCCGTCGTGATTCCACTCGAGAGCGCCGGCGACGACGCTGCCGACGTTGGCGAGCACGTCGGGAACGACCGCGACGTCTCGATCGGTGAGCCGGTTCTGGGCGCCGGGGGTGATCCCGCCGTAGGTTCCCTCGACCACCGCGTCGGCGGCGACGGTGTCGGCGTTCTCGGCGGTTAGCGTCGTCTGGGGGGCAGCGAGCACCAGCACGTCGACGTCTCGCTCGAGGACGGCGTCGGGATGTGGAGAACCGCCGTCGCAGCTGGTCGCCTTCGGCTCGTCGCCTTCGACCGCGAGATCCGCCGGCGTGTCGACTGGACCGCGACGATCACAGGCGGCGACGACGCTCGCACCCCGATCGTCGAACGCGTCCGCGGCGGCCGTCCCGACGTCGCCGTGGCCGTAGATGGCGACCGTCGCGTCCTGGAGCGAGCGACCCTCGGCGCCGAGGACTTCCGCGGCGGCCAGTGTGAGGCTGCGGCCGGCGATCGTTCCGGCGGCGTCGGGACCGCCGACGGCCGCGGGATTTCCGACGGTGTCGACGCGCGATCGACCGGCGGCCCGACTGCCGCAGTGTGTGAGCTGTGCCATCGTTCCGGCGTCGGTGCCGGCGTCGGGCGCGTGGATGTCGTCTTCGACGGCGGCGACGCGGTCGACGTACGCGTTCGTCAGGCGGCGTTTCTCAGCGCGAGAGAGCGCCGCTGGATCGACCCTGATGCCGCCGGCGGCGCCGCCGAAAGGGGCGTCCGCGAGTGCCGCCGTCCAGGTCAGTGCAGTTGCGAGCCCGACGCAGGTGTCAGCGTCGAGCGCGGGGTGGTACCGATGGGGGCCGAACGGCGTCCCGCGAGTGTCGTCGTGGTGGACGCGGACGCCGTCGAACAGCTCGAGGCGGCCGTCGTCGCGCTCGAGGGGGACGGTGAACTGCTGGATGTGCTGTGGTCGGAGCAGACGGTTTCGGCCGTTGTCGGGCGCCGAAAGCGTCCGCAGCGTCTCTTCGGCGAACTGCCGCGGGAAA
The DNA here is from genome assembly GCF_059736515.1 of Natrononativus sp. DTA114. Classification (NCBI taxonomy): domain Archaea; kingdom Methanobacteriati; phylum Methanobacteriota; class Halobacteria; order Halobacteriales; family Natrialbaceae; genus Natrononativus; species Natrononativus sp. DTA114. Next base: position 327,645 of record NZ_JCASSN010000002.1, read on the forward strand.
TCGAGGCGATACTCGGACCAGATGGATGATGGTGTGGTCTGTGTCATTGGGGGTCTCGTCGGTGCGTTTCGGGAGGAAGAATGCGGCTGGCACTGTGAACGACCGTATTCGGCGCTTACTCGTCGCGACGCCGGAGACAGCGCCGTTCCCACTCGTGGTGTTCGGCGAGTCGTCTGGCGGCACGGCTGCTCAGTCGGTAGGCGTTGGTGCGTCCGTCCAGCGGCCGTTTCTCGACGTAGCCGTCGTCGACGAGGTCGCCCAGGTTCTGGTAGAGCCGGCCCTGATTGACCTCGTCGTCGTAGTAGCGATCGAGTCGCTCCTTGATGACCAGCCCGTTCGGGTTCTGATCGGCGAGCAGCTGGATGGTGAACAGCTGATCGCGCTTGAATCCCGTCAGGCTGGTCAACGGCCGTGGCGTTCGCACCGTTTCGGTACTCGGATCCGCAGGGTCGTCGATCGTGGGTTGCCAGCTCATGCGGTGACATCGGCGGAGATTCCGCCGAAACCGCGTGCGGGGGTCGAACCCGCTCCCGGCCCGTCCGGACGCGGCGAGACAGTTACGGTCCGTGCTCCTCGCGATGTTCGCGGTAGAGAACGCCGACGAAGGCGGCGAACGGGCAGAGCCCGGCCAGCACGAGCACGAGTGCGACGTACATCGTCGCCGGCAGCGTGAGCGCCGTAATGAAGTACGTCAGAAGGGCGATCGCAGCACCGAGCAGGAGCACGATGCTCGCGAGGACGAGCCCGAAACTCAGCTTTCGAAGCTGCCAGCCGAGGTTTTCGGACCGTTTGAGCATCTGGATCAACACGACGACCGGCGGAATCGTCAGTGCGACTAGCTGTAGCAACATCAGCGCGACGTCGGTGGTTTCTGTCATGGGTGGTTGTGGTGGTGAGAGAACCGGAATTTCGAACGGATATTGTGATCGGAAATCACAAATGGTGGTGACGTTCCCAGACCGTTGCAGCGGGCGTCGCGTGCGGGAGTCGAACCCGCTCCCGGCCGGATCCGGACGCGACACGAGCGTCTCGACGACGGCGGAAACGGTCGTTCGTTGAACCGAGTTCAGGGTCGTTCGGAATCGTTCGTTTCGCAACAGGAAGCGGCCGCCTCGAGCGACCACGGCTCGTCTGCGGGTGGTCCCGACCGGATCGTCCGGACGAGCAGCCAGACGAAAACGAGCTGTCCGGCGGCGACGAGGAGCGCGCCGACGGTTGCGAGCTGATGTCCCGGGGCGTAGGCCGCGGGATAGGTCGCGGCCCGGCGGGGGAGGCCGACGAGGCCGAGTCCGAGCAGCGCGCCGAACGCCAGCGCGACGCCCGCGGCGGTGAGCCAGACGTGGAGACGGGCGAGGCGTCTGTCGTACCAGCGGCCGGTGAGCACCGGCAGCCAGTAGTAGACTCCCGACAGGAGCGCGAACCCGACGAACCCCGCGAGCATCAGATGGAAGTGAGCGACGACGTAGTGGGTCCCGTTGTACAGCAGGTTGATCGGGACCGCCGCCAGCAGGACGCCGGTCGCGCCGCCGACGACGAAGAAGGCGACCGCGGCGATCGAACACTGCATCGGAACGGTGAGCCTGATCGCACCCCGCCAGAGCGTGGCGAGCCAGGTGAACAGCTTCGCCGCACTGGGCAGGGAGACGGCGAGCGTGACGGACATGAACGCCAGGCGAGCGTGCGGGTTCATCCCCGTGGTGAACATGTGATGGCCCCAGACGGTGAACGCCAGCACGCCGATCGCGAGCGTGGAGTAGACTGCCGAGCGCCGCCCGATCAGCCCGCGGCCCGAAAACTGCGCGAGAACCCGGCTCACGATCCCCATCGGCGGGAGCACGAGGACGTAGACCAGCGGATGAGCGAAGAACCAGAACAGGTTCTGCCAGCCGATCGGTCCAACGCCCGAGGTCGCGAAGAACCCGGTTCCGAGGTTCCGGTCCGCGCCCAGGAGCACGACCGCGAGCGCGAGGACGGGAAACGAGAGGGTCGCCATCGCCGCCGCCGTCGCGACCGACCAGCTGAAGACGTCGATCTCGAGCGGCTCGACCGAGCGGCGGCGGACGACGGTCGCGAGGAGGCTCGTCGCCGCACACACCGTGGCGAGAACGACGAGCAACAGCCCGGCGAGCAGGAGATCGACCGCCGGGTTCGACATCTCCACGCTGAGCGGCGGGTACAGCGTCCAGCCGGTCGCGACGGGGGCGAGTCCGGCGATACCGAGCACGGTTCCGATCGCGCCGGAGCGAATTCCGACCGCCGCCGGCACGAGTAGCCAGAACCCGACTCGAGCGAGCCGAGGGAACGCGATCCTGCCGGCGCCGACCGACGGCGGGACGGCCGCGTAGGCGAACCCCCAGACAGCGGGCGTGGCGAACAGGAACAACATGGTCAGCCCGTGGGACGTAAAGAACGCGTCGTACGTTCGGACTGACCAGAGCCCGGCGTCGGGGGTGACCAGCGCGAGCCGCAGGAACAGCGCGTCGAGGCCGCCCCACAGCCCCATCACCAGGGCGAACCAGAGGTGGCGCCGCGCGAGTCGCCGCGCGTCGGTTCCGGCGGCGGCCACACGGGGTTCGCGAGGCAGTCGTCCCATCGGATCACCGCCGCGTTCGCAGGAGTTCTCGAACCCCGAGCAAACCGACGGTCGTGGCGAGGGCGAACGCCGCGACGGGGCTGATCGCGTAGAGGACGCCGCCGACGAGCGGCGCCGGAACGAGGCCGACCTCGATCCCGCGGACGACCGTTTCGACGCGAGTCGCGGTTTCCGACCCCCGGGACACGGCGGCGGGGTCGTCCTGCCTGTGTGGCGATCGGCCGCCGAGCGTCGGGCGAAGCGGTCGAATCGCCGTTCTGGCCCCGAACAGGACGAACAGAGCGGCGAGGACGACCACGTTCGGCGGCGCGGCGACGACCGCCAGGGGGACGAGCGCGACGGCAGTGAGTCCGCCGACCCGGAGCCACCAGCGGTCGACGGCCGCCCGCTCGAGCGCCGGCCGGGCGAGCGTGCCACAGAGCGCGCCGGCGGCTTCCGCGAGCACGAGCAATCCGAAGACGGCGAGCGGCGGGAGGGTGACGACCCCGACCGAGAGCGCGACGCCGTGGTAGCCGACGACGACCAGGACGAGAAACAGCGACGAGAGCGCGGTCGCCGACCGGACCAGCCCGTCGCCGAGGACCGTCAGGCGGACGTCGTCGGGGAGGTCGGCGTAGGCCTCGCGGACCCCCTCGAGCGTGAGCGGCGGGCTCGAGACGGCAGCCGAGGGGGCGGTGATGAGAGTGCCCCGTCCGACGACTGCCCGCGCGATGACGGCCACGAGGCCGGCGGCAACGCCCAGGGCGGCGACGAGCGCGAAGCCGGTTTCGACGGTGTCGCCCCCGGTGAAGGCCGCCGTCGCGAGCGCGGCTGCGCCCCCGGTGCCGAGAGCGCCCGCGACGGTGCGGGTTCGGTGCCCCTCGAGCCAGTGGCAGCCACCGTCTCTGTTCTCGGCGGCGGCCGGTGACCTTCCTCGACCGGAGAGCGGGCCGTCCTGCGCGAGCCCGCTGCCGTCGGCCCCGAACGGCGTCCCGGAGGCGAGTGCGGTCCACAGCGCCAGGAGGGAAGCGCCGGCGACGATCCAGCCCACCGGCGTCAGCGGGGTGCCGAGCAGGGCGTCGAGCGAGGGCGCGCCCGCCCACAGCAGCAGCCCGACCGCGGCGAGTGCCGTCGAACCCAGGGCGACCGCCGCGGGCCTGACCGTCGTCGTGTCTGCGTACCGGGCACCGACGCCGACCGCCAGGCCGACCGTGGCGACGAGGCCGGCGACGACCGGCCCCGCTCCCTGTGTCGCTAGAAACTCCGGGAGCGTTCGTTCGGCCAGCCGGAGTAAGCCGTGGAACGCTACGAGCGAGCCGACGAGGACGAGACCGGTTGGTCCCGGTTTCGCGTCGGCGTGAGGTGTGTCGGTGGACATAGTGAAGGGGAGGCTGTCGTATCGACGATCGCTCGGGGCGGTGTGTTCTCAGTTCAGGCCACGGGACTCGAGCAGGCGGGCGAGCCGCCGCAGGAGCGCATAGACGTGATAGACGATGCCGGCGACGGCCGGGGCGAGCCGGTCGGCGAGCCGTCGACGCCGGTCGGGTTCCGTGGTGACGAGCACCTGGCCGGCCAGGATCGGCAGCGCGAAGAGGTTCAGGACGACGGTGTAGGTCCCGGTGACGGAGCCGCCGGCGGCATCGACGGGGGGGACGAGGCCGAGCGCGGTGAAGACGAGGTGGACGACGAGGCCGCCGGCGACGGCCGCGAGGAAGAACGTGACGAAGATCACGCCGGCCATCCGGGTGCCGTAGTAGCGGCGGTAGGTGTTGACCAGCGGGAGGATGAGAAGGTCGGCGAAGACGAACGCGAGCACCGCGCCGAAGGAGACGCCGTTCTGCCAGAGAACGACCGCGAAGGGGATGTTGCCGACCGAACAGAGAAACGTCAGGACGCCGACGGTCGTCCCGATCAGGACGTGCCAGAGGACCTGGGTCACGCCGGTGTCGCCGCCGACGCCGAACAGCGTCGCCCACCACGAGGCGGGAACGACCGCCGCCAGCAGGCCGGCGATCAGGAAGCCGAGGACGATGTCTCGCCAGAGCATGTCCCACTCACGGATGGTGTTCGCCGTCGCCTTCCGCCAGCGGTCCGGCGAGAGGAGCGCCGGGCCGGCGGTGACCGTCTCCCGATCGTCGTCGGGGTCGTACGCACCGAGACAGCCGCCACAGCAGAAGTAGTGTCGCTCGCCGTCGAACTGCTGGCCGATCGTGTCCTCGCCGCCCGGCTCGGCGGCCATTCCGCAGGTCGCACATTCGGGCTCCTCGAGCGCTCGCGCGTGTTCGCGGGCGGCTTCGACCCACGTCTCTGGGACGAACCGCCGGTAGACAACCGCGATGACGGCGATGGCGGCGAGGCCGCCGACGATTTCGGCCGCGACGAACTGCCAACCGAGCAGGATCAACATTACGAGGGCGAGTTCGAGGACGAGATCGGTCGCCGCGAACTGGAACGCCCCGAGACTGGCCGCCGGCGAGGCTCCCTTGGTGAACAGCGAGCGCGTCGTCGCCACCGCGGAGAACGAACAACTCGAGGAGGAGGCGCCGAACAGCGTCCCGTAGCCGATCTCGCGCCAGCCGTCGTCGCCGAGGTAGTCGGTGAGCCCCTCCTCGGAGACGAACTCCTGGATCACGCCGGTAACCGTAAAGCCGAGGACGAGCGCCCACCAGGAGTCCCAGGCCATCTCGAGGGCGATGAACAGTCCGCGGACGATCCCGAGGAGGATCGAACCGAGGAGCCCGAGGAGCCGCGCGGCGAGTCCGACGCCGCCGCTCGAGGGAACGTCGAGCGCTCGCTCGAGGACGACTGCCGCCCCGGCGGACCAGGGGAGCGCGAAGACGGCGTCTACGAACGGGTGTGCTGTGAACATGATGGAGAAGCGGGCGTCAGCGGGGTGGTGACCGATCGGCGGCGGCGACGCTGGTAGGCCGGGAGGTCATCCGCGCCGGAGCGCGTCGTCCGGGCTAACCAACACCAATTACCATTAGCCGTGGATATATAAATATCGACGATCTCTAGAGTTTCTAAGGAATACCGCGGCGGCGTCAGCGAGTCAGCAGCCCGATCTGTTGGTGACGGTTGTAGAGGTAGACGACGCAGACGGCGACCGTCGCGACCAGAAACGTCAGGATCGTCATCGCGAGCGCGAGGCCGGCGAGCCCGGCGAGGCCGCCGAGCAACAGCGGCGCCGCGATCGCCGCGCCGACGTAGGCGCGGGCGTCGGGCTGCCACTCGTCGGACAGGTCGCTGACGACTGTCGCGTCGCGGTCGAGCGCCGGAAGCGAGACGACGCCGATCGCCGTCAGCAGGATCAACAGGGCGACGCTGCCGAGACTGGACGCCATGACCGAGCCGCCGTCGGTGAGGCGGCCGATGAACACGATTCCGAGGAGGCTCAGGACGGGATAGCCGACCAGAACGTACCAGTGCCACGACTCGAGGTCCAGGGCATCGAGTTCGTCGAGGGTATCTCGTACCATGATGCACCCGGGCTACGAACGGCCGACTGATAAACTGTCGACAACCCTAACAAATCTATACAAAACGGCCAGTAGGGGCACCTAAGACGGTTTCGAGTTTGTCTTAGATATTCTCAGTATCCTGGCAGCTTATATCTCGCCATGGCATAGCGGGGGTGGCCGACCGGCCGACCGCTCTCAGGTCCGGTCGCCTGATCTCAGATGATTGGCAAACACGCGTTCTGTCCGATTAGCGGCGCGTCTCTCTCGCGCGAGAGACACCACGACGAACAGGGCCGGCCCGAACGAGCCCCGGAGAACGACGACCTCACCCCGGACGCGAGCCTCGAGGGACCGCTGACGACGGGTGATCGGCGTTCCTCGAGACGGGGGATCTCGACGTACTTTCGCCGGTGTCACCGGCGACACGCCGAGCCAAACGACGAACTCTACCGCCGCGCATCGCTCGCGCTCCTCTCGCTCAAGCGGGCGGCGAGCGGCCGCGAAGAGTGGGACGAAATCGTCTGGTACGCCCTCGCCGACCGGCTCACCCGCGAAGGGTTCGACGTCGCGTGGATGGCCGCCCACGTCGACCCGCACTGTCCCGACTGCGGCGGACAGTTGACGTACGCGGAGGGGCCACACGGCCTCGTCGGCCAGTGTGCAACGTCGTGTCGCGGCACGCACGAGGACCGCCTCGAGACGACGCGGGCGCTCGTCGCGGCTCTGAGCGACCGGGCGTTCCCCGACGAGACGACCCCCGCGCCAGACGAGGTCTCGTTACTGTGACCGCCCACGTCCCCGGTAGCCGACTGCCACTCCCATCATGAGCCGATCGGATATGCGACTGCTGACGGTGCTCGCATCGTCCCGCCAGAGCGTCGAGGAGGCGACGGGCGTCCTCGAGAGCTACGACCTCGAGTACAGCGCGACCGACCACACTGAAGGCGAGTCGCGAACGGTTCTCGTCCCGACGCCGACGCCGCTCGTCGAGCCAGTCGAGGAGGAGCTGACGGGGATCAGCGGCGATCTCTCCGTGGTCGTCTCGGAGTCGATGGCGGTCCACGGCAAGGAGTCTACGGATGTCGACTCTCGATGGCTCTCGTTCGACCGGATCTCCCGGAGCGAGCTGTACTCGAAGGCGACCGCACAGCTGCCGCCGCTGATGATCTTCACCGCCATGACCGCGATCAGCGCGGTCGTCGCGACCGCGGGCGTCCTGCTCGACTCGCTGGCGGTCCTCGTCGGCGCGATGGTGATCGCCCCGCTTCTCGGTCCGGCGATGGGCTCGAGCGTCGCGACGGTGCTCGACGAACGGAGGCTGTTCGCCCGTGGCGTGAAACTCCAGGGAATCGGCATCGCGGTCGCGTTCGTGAGCGCGTTCGGTTTCGCCGCGCTCTCGCGGGCCTCGGCGGTGATCACCAGAGCGGTCGAGATCGAGACGAGCCTGCAACTCGGCAGCTACGGCCTCCCACCCTCACTGCTGGTGACCGTGGCGGTCTGTGCGGGAATCGCCGGGGGACTGGCGATGGCGACCAGCGGCATGACCGACCTCATCGGCGTGATGATCGCCGCGGCGATCATGCCACCCATTGGCGTCGCCGGCGTCGCGATCGCCTGGAACGCCCTGCCGATCGCCGTTGGCTCGCTCGTCGTCGTCGTCCTCAACGTACTCGCGATCAACCTCGGCGCGATCGCGACGCTGTGGTCGCTCGGCTACCACCCCCGCGAGCGCTCGCGCATCGTCACCGCACGGACCGCCATTCTCCGGCGAGTCGCTCTCATCCTGTGTGCACTCCTCGCAGCGATCTACGCCCTCGAGTACGTTCCCGTCCTCGGCTGAACAACCCCGCTATTGACTTCACGATCCATGCCCGACACCCCCGACGATTCGACGACCGACGACTCGCTCCCCGACGATTCGACGACTGATGACCACGACCAGCACCCCGACGCTGACGAACGGACGGCCAGTGGCGACGACCCGTCCGCGATCGATCCCCCGCCGACGGACTCGACAGCTGTCGGAGACACCGACTCCGCCGAGGAGTCGACGACCGACGACGCACCGTCGGGACTCGGCCGCTCGCTCGCCATCTACGCGTTTCGCCTCACCTACGCGTTTCTCGTCATCGGCGGCAAACTCCTCGTCGCCGGCGTCCGCATCGGCCGCCACTACCTCGGCGACGACGAGCGCCGCTCTCGAACCTGGCGGTGGCTCTTTCTCGAGGGCGACCGCCGGCTGATCGTCGCCGGGTTCGTCGTCGGCGTGTTCGGGATCGCGATCGTCCTCGGCGTGAGCGACGTCATCGGCGTCCGCGAGAGCCGGTTCGTCACGACGATGTTCTCGACGATGATCGCGGGATTGTTCTCGTTTATCCCCATCGTCGTCTCGGTCAACCAGCTCATCGTTTCCCGGCTGTTCGGCACGCCCGACCGGCTCAGCGAGCGCATCGACGACGTCCGGGAGTTCCGCAGACGCGTCGAGTCCCAGACGCCGGGCAGCGGCGTCAGCCCAACCGAACCGGCCCCGTTCTTCGCCCGCCTCGCCGGCACCCTCGGCGACCGGGCGGACACGCTCGCCGCCCGCTGCGAGCGAACCGACGCCGCCGACCGCTCGCCCGCGCTCGAGGCGGTCTGTGCCTACGCTACCCGGACCGGCGACCACGCCGAAACGCTCTGCGACCGGCTCAACGAGCGTCCCGAGTCGGTGTTCGACGTCGTGTTGCCGACGATGGACCGGGACTACGCCCGCGACGCGAACGAAGCCCGGCGGCTGAGTCGCCGGTTCGACGCGGAGCTCTCGGATCCGGTCCGGACGCTACTCTCGGAGCTTCGGGAACTGTACGTCGTCGTCGACGCGACGCGCCAGTACTTCACGGCGATCTACCTCCAGCAGGAACTCGCGCGCCTCTCGAGACAGATCACCTACAGCGGCACCGCCGCGCTGTTGACCTCGACGCTCGTGATCATGATCTACGCGAGCGGCTACCCGCCGGTCGCCCACGAGGGGCCGTTGCTCCTCCTCGTGAGCCTGGCGCTCGCGGTCGCGTTCTGCCCGCTTGCGATCCTCTTTGCGTACGTCATCCGGATCGCCACGATCCTCAAGCGAAGCTCCGCACCCGGTGCGTTCACGCCGCCGGGGGAGGCGCGCGAATGACCGATCGGCAACTCACCCGCAGGCGGCTTCTCGCCGCTGGTGCAGCCGCCGGAACGCTCGGCGCCGGTTGCCTGAACGACCCCGGCGGCCGGTGGGTGCTCGTCGACGCACCCACCGACGCGACGCTCCGTGACGTCGTCGCGACGCGAGAGGGCGCCTACGCCGTCGGCGAAGACGGTATCGTCCTCGGCCGCGGAGGCGACGGCTGGTCGATGCATCTCCCGGACGGCCCCGCCGGCGCCCAGAACGAACTCCGGTCGGTCGACGTGACTGGCAACGGCCGAACGGTCTGGTTCGCCGGCGACAGCGGCGCACTCGGGGCCTACGACGTCGTCTCAGACCGCGCCGCCGACTTCACCGCGCCCAACGGGCTGACGAGTTCCTGGGAGGCGGTCGCCGTCGGCGGCCTCTCCGGGAGCGAACGGCTCTTTCTGGTCAACAGCTCCGGACTCGTCGTTCGCGGCCGACGCGACGGCAGCAGCGTCGAGTGGGCCGACGCGATCGAACCGACGAGCGGCTCGAGCGTCGCCGCCCTCGACGTCACACCCCTCGAGTACGCCTTCCTCTGCGATACGGACGGCGGGGTCTACGAGTCCGCCGACGGCGGCGAAAGCTGGCAGCGGATCGGCATCGAGGATGCGAGCGTCAACTTTTACGACGTGGCCGCGGTCGACTCGGGACACGTCTCCGTTGCCGGCGGTAACGGCGTCATCTACCGCTACGACGGCGGCGTCTGGTCGAGAACGGTCGTCGGCGAGCAGCCCCTCTCGGCGATCGTCCGCGATCGCTACGACGGATTGGCCGTGAGCGCTTCCGGCACCGTCTACGAGCGTAACTTCGACGGCTGGCGCGAACTCGAGTCGATCGACACCGGTAACGACCTCCACTCGGTTACTCTCGGTACCTCGCGAACGCCGGAGGTCGCCGTCGGCGAGTCGGGCACGATCCTCGAGCGCCGGTACTGAGCCGACGCCGCTCGCGTTCGGCGGCTCTCAGACGTGTTAGATACCGAATGCGTCTCGACGGTTCTTGTCGCTCGAGCCTGAAAGAGTGTTACCGATGGTCCCCGACCTTCCTCCCCTCGAGTGGCTGGTCCTGGCGATGGGCTCCTCGCCTGCGGACGCCAGCACGACCGCCGAGTTGCTCGGAAGCGTGAACCGCCGGCTGACGCTGCTCGCGCTCGCCGTCGTCGTGACCGTCGAGGCTGCCCTCTGCTACGTGGTCTGGAGCCGACGCTCCGTCGAGGGACCTGCCCAGCTCTCCTCGCCCCGCGCTCACGGCCTCGAGGCAGCCTGGCTCCTCCTCTCGATAATTCTGCTCTGCGTCGTCGGCGTTGTCGCGGGAACCGCCCTTGCTGATCCGGCACTCACGGGCGACGCCGACGGGGACGAGGACCCGCTCGAGGTCACGGTCGAGGCCGAAGCCTTCGAGTTTCACTTCGAGTACGAGGACGAGGGCGTCCGAACGACCGACGAACTGGTCGTGCCGGCGGACCGACCCGTCCGCCTGACGATCACCTCCACCGACGTCCTCCACTCGTTTCACGTTCCCGGCCTGGGGCTCAAGCAACTGGCCATCCCCGGCGAGAAACACGCGATCCGAACGACGCCGACCGAACCCGGCGACTACCGCGGGTACTGTGCGGAGTACTGCGGCCACGGCCACTCGGGAATGCGCTTTACCGTGACGGTCCTCGAGGAGGAGGCGTTCGATGACTGGCTCGAAACGCAGCGAGCCGCCGCGTGAGAAAACGAGTAACAGGGCTACGGATAACTGACGGTAACCCCCGCGCCCGCCCCGACCACGATCGGACTCGTAGCAATCACCGGCGCGGTGGTCCCTGCGCTCAGTCGATATCGATCCGCTTCGAGTCGTCGACGCCTTCGACCTTCGGCAGCGTCACCGTCAACACGCCGTTGTTGTACTGAGCGGAGACGCCTTCCTCGTCGACCGGTTCGGGCAGTCGAAGCCGTCGGCTCACCGACTGCCGACTGCGCTCTCGGCGGACGTACTCGCGATCCTCGTCGATTCTCTCCTCGGTCCTGTCGGCCTCGAGCTTCAGCGCGCCCTCGAGCAGCGTGAGTTCGATCTCGTCGGTCTCGTACCCCGGCAGGTCGGCGGTGACGACGTACGCGTCACCGGTGTCGGCGACGTCGACGGCCACCGACTCCGCTGGCGGAAAGCCGGCACCGCCGCCCATCCCGTCCTCTAGCTGTCGGCCGAAGCGGTCGAGCATCTCCTCGAGTTCGTCGAACGGATTTCGTCGCATACTCGGGGCTACGCGTTCGAGCGAAATAAAATCTGCCCGGCAGAAGACGACAGAACCCACTCCCCTTACTCGACGACGTGCTCGGTGTCGTACGATCCCAGCCGTCGCACCCAGCCTAGTTCGGCGATCTCCTCGAGGTCAGCGATCGCGTCCCGGGTCCGCTGCTCGTAGAGGCCGGCAGCGACGTCGATGTGGAACACGTAGTCGCCGAGGCGCTCGCCGCTGGGTCGGGACTCGACGCGGGTCAGGTTGATGTCCCGCTCTGCGAAGGGCTCGAGCAGTTCGAGCAGCAGTCCGGGGTAGTTCGCGTCGGGGTAGACGATGAGCGAGGTCTTCCCGCCGGCGTCCGACCGCTCCTCGACGGGTGCGAGGACGAAAAACCGCGTCGCGTTCGACGTCTGGTCCTGGATATCGGCCGCGAGCACCTCGAGCTCGTCGCCCGCGTTGCCGGGGTGGCCGATCCCCGCGACCGAGGGGTCCCCGCGGGCGCGCTCGACGCCGCGGGCCGTGCTCGTGACCGCCTCGAGGCTGGCGTCGGGGTACTCCGCCTCGAGGTAGTTGCGACACTGGGCGAGCGCCTGCGAGTGGCTGGCGATCGTCTCGATCTCCGACCCCTGTGCGAGCAGGGCGTGTCTGATCGGGGTGACGACCTCCCGGACCACAGCGACGTCGTACTCGGCGACGGCGTCGAGGCTTTCCGTGACGCTGCCCTCGATGCTGTTCTCGATGGGGACGATGCCGCGGTCGTACTCGCCGTCGGCGACGGCGGCGACGATCTCGGTCACCGACTGGCGGAACTCGATGTCGTCGGCCACCGCGCGGGCCGCTCGATGCGAGTAGGTGCCCGTGGGTCCGAGTGTAACGGCGGTCATTACGCTCCGTACAACCCTCTCCCGGAAAAGCGCGTCGAGAGTGACAGCATTCCGTGCTGAGGGTGGTGCTGGACCGACCGGCGCTGACGCGAATCCGGCCCCTGTGCATCGCTACCGAACGGTCGCTGAAAAAGAGTCGCGATTGCGACTCACTCGTCTAGGTGTTCGATCCCTTTCTTCGAAACGTTCGCCTCGGTGATGTCGCCCGGCATCCAGTCGGGTTTGTCGTCAGGTGCGGTTTCTTCCCAGGCCCAGCCGTCGTAGATGTGAACCTTCTGGGTCCCCTTCTCGCGAAGTCTGAGTTCGACTCTGTCGGCGTCGTCCTCGCTGGAACCGGGGTCGAGTCGGCGGGCCGCCTTCAGCGCGGCCTGCCTCGGCGTGTTACCCGAGAACACGCTCGATTCGTCGCCGTTCGATTCGCGCAGTGCGAAGTTTCGCTTACCATCTTCACGTACCATGATTTTCGCCTCCATGCCAATTCAGCACATAGTCCGACATAAAGATATCCCCCAAAACCGACCGACTGCGTCGGTATCTTTAAGTACACACGTTACACCATTTCATGGATGTCCGTGCCGCTGGTGACGCTGTCAGCGGCTACTCCGGTTTCTGTGGGAGTGACCCTCACGGCTTGTGACGTAGAAAACACTTAAGTATATCCTACGGCGAAGGTCGTGGTAGAATCCCGCGATGGTACGGAAAAAGAAGTTGAGTCCAAGCGGTGCGAAAGACGAAGACGGCAACTATCACAACGTCCACCTCAACCTCCACGAGGACGAACTGGAAGTCGCGGGCATGGATATCGGCGACGAGGTCTTCGTTCGTGTCCGAGATGGCAAGATAATCATTCAGAAGGCGGACAAAGAGGAAGTCGAGCACGAGTTCTAAAGACCGACCTTTTACTCTGCGGTCTGTCGGACTGTACGGCAGCGACGCTGCCGTACAGTCCGACGTCCCTCGGTAAAAGCTCGAGCAAAAGCACCGGAAGACGTTCCTGCTCACTTCGTTCGTGGTTGTCGGCGCTTCGCGCCGACTGCTCGAGGGATCACCGATCCCTCGCTGGCTGCGACTTCCGAGCCTTCGTTCGCTACGCTCACGAAGACACTCCTCTTTCCGTTTCGAGCGCTACGCGCTCTCCACATCAGTCGTCGGCCCGCTCGCTTCGCTCGCGGTAGAACGACTAGAGCGGGCTATAATGAGCGGACTCCGAGGCCATGATTGGATCGGCTATCGGTTACCGCACCGCCTCGAGATCGAACTCGACCGCGCACCTTCTCCGCTCGGGTTTCGCTCGCCATGCTCGCTCCCCACTCGCATAAAAATCTGCACCAAAAAAACCGTTCGAGTCTACTGCAGCGCCTCGAGATCGAACTCGAACGCCGCCACCGGTACCTCGAGGTCGTGCTCGACGAGCACTTTCGGGTGGACCTCGCCGATGATCCCGACCTCCTCACCGTCGATCACGACCGCCGCCGTTCGACCCGAAATGAACGTCGGGTGCTCCGCGGCGGGGGTCTCGAGGTCGACGCCGAAGTTCCGCGCCAGCGCCTGGAGTCGCGCCTTCGCGTCCTCGTAGGCCGCATCGTTGCTCGCCAGTGCGGCCGAGACGTGTCGGCTCTCGCCGACGCCGGTGTTCTCGGACTCGTCGATTCGCGCCGCGAACCCGATCTCCGCGAGGTGCTGCGGGTAGGCGCGGTGGGTGTTCCGCTCGAGGACCATCAGCAGCGAGGGGAGCACCCACGTCCGCAGCATGGTGTAGTCCTCGCTGTAGGGTTCCTTGATCGTCGCCGGCTCACCCGTGCCGTAGGCCTCCTCGTCGGGAGCGAGCTCGAGGCGGTCGAAGTTCTCCGCCTCGTTGATCATGTGGAAGTTTAGCATGTCCTCGAACCCGAGGCCCACGAGCGCCGTGCGCGCGGCGTCCTCGAGGCGACTGCGCTCGTGGCGGCCGCCGACGGTGCCGACGTCGGGGTAGCGCGGCTCGAGGTCGTTGAAGCCGTAGGCGCGCCCGAGGTCGTCGATCAGGTCGAGGGGGTGGAGCACGTCGACGCGGTATGGCGGAATCGTCACCTCGTAGGCCGCCTCGCCGTCGTCGGTTTCGACGATTTCGGCATCGAGCCCCGACCGCTCGGCGAGGTCGACAACCTCCTCGGGATCGAAGTCGACCCCGAGCAGCGTCTCGACGCGGTCGTGGGTCACGGTCTTGGTCTTCGTCGAGAGATTCGGGCGGACGAGTTCGCCCCCGGCGGACTCGCTGTCGGGGTACTCCACGGTGACTTCCTCGATGGTTCCTCCGCGCGCGGAGAGCGCGTAGCAGACGATGTTCAACATCTTGTCGATCGTCCACTGGTCGGTGCCGGTCATCTCCACGAACAGGTCCCGCGACTCCGTCGAGACCTCCGTCCGGCGGCCGTTGATCACCGGCGGGAACGAGAACAGCCCGAGGTCGTCGTAGATCGCCGGGTAGCGCTCGTAGCCGCGCACGAGGTCGGCGTACGTTTTCCCGGTCTGGTGGCTCTCGAGCACCTCCGCGGGCGTCAACTCGGCGTCCGAATCGAGCGGGACGAACCGGTCCCCGTCGGGTTCGACGCCGACGTACTCGATGGTCGGGTTGCCCGCTGTAGCAGCACTGCCTTTGAGCATCGTCAGATCGTGGATGCCGATCGCGCCCTTTGCACGCTTTCGCCCCATCGTCGCGTGGAGTTTCTCCTGCAGCTGGATCAGCGAGTCGAGGCTCTCCTCGTCCAGGTCCACGTCGCGGATCACCGCACCGGTTACGTACGGGCGTTCGTCGGGCACCGAGTCGTCGACGACGATGGTCCACTCCGGCGAGTTGGTGTTTGGCACGTAGACGCCGCGGGAGTCGCCGTACTGGTAGCGAAGCGAGCGGGCGACGCCTTCCACCGAGAGTCGGTCCAGGCGGTCGGGCGCGAACTCGAGTTCGAACGCGCCCGCTTCGGTCTCGCCCTCGTACTCGAGGCCGAGCGCGAACAGGTCGTCGATCAGCTCCTCGTCGCCCTTCTCGTCGTGGCCGGTCAGCCCGCGCAGTTCCTCGGGGTCGATGTCGACGGTTGGCATCAGTAGGTCACCTCCGTTTCCCGCAGCAGTTCAAGATCGCAGAGCGTGCCGTGGATGTCACGGATGTCCTCGAAGCCGTACATCAGCATGAGCAGTCGCTCGAGGGCGAGCCCCCAGGCCATCACGTCGCAGTCGACCCCGAGGGGCTCGAGCATCTCCTCGCGGAAGATACCCGAGTTACCGATCTCGACGAGGTCGCCGGTGGTCGGATGGGTGCCGAACAGCTCGAAGCTCGGCTCCGTGTAGGGATTGTAGTGGGGTTTGAACTTGATGTCGTGAATCCCGAACTGGGCGTAGAACTCCTCGAACGTGCCCATCAGATCTCGCACCGAGAGCTCCTCGGCCATCACCCACCCCTCGATCTGGAAGAACTCCAGTAAATGGGTCGGGTCCAGCGTGTCGTTGCGGTACACCTTCTCGACGCTGAAGAACCGCGCCGGCGGCTCGATCTCGCCGATCTCGGTTCCCGAGAGGTAGCGCGCCGATAGCGAGGTCGTGTGCCCGCGCAGCGCCAGCGCCCGCGCGAACTCCTCGTCCCACGGCGAGTGGTAGCCCTCGCCGTCCGCGCCGACGCCCTCGCGGTGAGCGCGTTCGACGCGCTCGACCAGGTCCTCGGGGAGGTGGTCGATGTGGGTCGGGTGCTCGAGGGCGAACCGGTCCCAGTGCGTTCTCGCGGGGTGGTCCTGGGGCATGAACAGGCAGTCGTTGATCCAGAAGTCCGCGTCGACGTGGGGGCCTTCCATCTCCTGAAAGCCCATTCCGACGAGGACGTCCTTCACGCGGTCTGCGGTCTGGCGGAGGATGTGGACCTTCCCGCCGCTTACCTCCTCGGCGTCGGCCTCGACGTTGTACTCGGCGAACTCGACGTCCGCCCACTCACCACTCGTGAGCAGTTCGGGGGTGAGCTGGCCGACGGTTTCGGCGGTCTCGAGCCCCGCCATCAGCTCTGTCACACCCGACTCTGTGAGCGTCACTTCCCGCGTCGTGGCCTCTTTTCGTGCGACGAGCCCGCGGCGCTCGAGTTGATCGACCGTTTCCGCGTCGATCCCGGAGGCGTCGCCGCCCCCCGCGAGCGTCTCGAGCGCCGTCGCCTCCGAATCTGTGGCTGGGTCGGCGTCGGGGTCGGCGGTGAGCTCGCCGCTGTCGATCGCGCCGTACCCCTTCCGGGCGTAGTTCGAGAGCGCGATGTCGACCTGCGGGCCGCCGAGCCCCGACGAGCCGATCACCTGCCCCATCGAGACGGCCTCCTCGTCGGCGCCGACCCCGAGGGCGGCCTCGTACAGTCGAACTTCCGGCAGGCCGTCTTCGGCGTACTCCTCGCCCTCCTCGGTGAGGGTGATCGTTTCGTCGACGCGCTCGTCCACGGCGACCAGGCCGGCCTCCTCGAGTTCGAACACCGCGCCGGTGACGGTTTCGGGGGGGAGGTCGGTCGCCGCAGCGAGGGCCTCGACGGACCGGGCCTCGTCTGCGCTCGCGGTCTCCATGACCGCGACCTGTGGTTGTGGCAGTTGCATTCGCTTGTTCGTATGGCTGCGTGTCGGTCAGTTAGCGGTTCCGATACTGGCTGCGACGCCGCTCAGGGTCGCAGGCGGCGAACGACGCGGTCGGTTTCGCCTCGAGTCCGGTGTGGACGTTCGAGGCTCCACGGAGTCCCCTTCAAAACCCGAAAAAGCCGAATCCCGAACGCGACTGCGGCGGCTGGCTGACGGTCCTGGCACGGCCGTGGGATTCGGATGCCATACTCGAGACTCGCCGGGGCTCGAGAAAAACCTTGTGGGAGTGTGCCACGCGGGCGGTGCGATCTCGAGACAGACTCGTCGGCGGCCGTCGCCCTTGCACAGGTCGACAGCGAGCTACTTCCGTGATGCTCCCGTACGTGCGGCTATGCCACCCGCGGATTCCGGCGACGACGACCCCGACGTCCAGCCCGGTGTCGACCGTCGCACGACGCCAGTCAGGGAAGATACTACCACTCGCGACCGCGGCAGGCCGGAGACCGAACCGCTGGGCACCGACGACGCCGATCCGACTCCCTCTCGAGAGCCCGACCGGACTCGAGCCGGTGGCTCGAGAAAGGAGCGGTCGACGCTCGTCAACGGGCTGGTCGGCGCGCTCGTGACGCTCCTGCTGTTCTCGGTCGTCCCGTTCGCGCCGCTGTTCGGCGGCCTCGTCGCGGGCTACCTCGAGGGCCGGAACGTCGCCGCGGGCGTGCTGGCCGGCCTCGTCGCGGGGGTGCTCGCGGCCATCGTAACCGTGTTCGCGGCGATCGCCTTCGGCACGTTCATGCTCGGATTCGCCGCGATGGGTGCCGGACCGGCGTTTTTCGGCGGCCTGCTCGTGTTGCTGTTCTTCGTCGGCGCGCTCTACACCGTCGGCTTCGCGCTCGTCGGCGGCGCGCTCGGCGCGTTCCTCAACAGGGAGTTCGGCGACGACGTCGGCCGATACTGAGCTATCGCTCTCGAGACGTTCGTCTCGTCGAATCGCTCGAACCAAAAAAGTAAAAAAGTAAAAAAATTAATATGATATTTGAGACAAGTTTGAAGTATCAACGAGCGCACTGTTCTGTATGCAGAGAAGACGCTATCTGACGGGCGTCGCACTTTCGTGTGCTGCGCTAAGTGGCTGTCTGGGGCAGTATCTCACCGACTCATCGGTGGAAACACCGGATACGATTACGGTAGAGACGGAATACAGCAAGGAGGAGGGTATTCTCGTGGATGGCCTCTCTGAGCGATGGTCCGAGACGACGCTGTACGGCACCGTTCTTTCCACTCGAGACGCTGTAGACGCCAGTGTATCGACCGACGAGGATCGAATCAGTTCGTTTATCGAAGAAACCGACCTCGACGAGTCGTCGCTCGCTGTCGTACAGTACGGCGGATCGAGCGACGAGGATGCCGGTATTCGCTCGGTTGAAACCGAAGCGAACAGACTACGTGTTGAGTTGTCGATCGACTCGCCCGGTTCCGGAACGGACGACTTCACTGTTCATTCAACGCTATTACGGATACGAGACGAGGCGGGCGACGTTCCCGGCGAAATCGTCGTCAGCACCGCCGATGACCGGTACGATTCTTCGTAATCCAGGATCTCAGCGCCGCGGCGACTCGAGTTCGATCTCCGCGGCCTCGAGTAACTCCGCTACTTCCTCGCGTTTCTCCTGGTGCTCCGTCAAAAACTCTCGCATCAACACCGCGGCCTGCTCCTTGCAGTCGCCACAGAGCCGGTCGCCGCCGACGCACTCGTCGTAGACGAGTTTCGCGAACTCGTCGTCGTCGCCCGCGAGCAGGTAGGCGTACAGTTCGTAGACGGGACACTCGTCGGCCCGGCCGCCGAGTTCGCGCTGGAGTTCGGCCGTCTCGCGGCCGCCGGTGGTCGCCGACTTGACCTTCTCGTAGCCCTCCTCGGGGTCGTCGAGCAGGGAGATGTGAGAGGCGGGGATCGACGAGGACATTTTTCCACCCGTCAGGCCGGTCATGAAGCGGTGGTAGATCGACGACGGCGGGAGGAAGCCGTAGCCGCCGTACTCGAGTTCGACCTCCCGAGCGAGTTCCGCGGCTTCCTCCCGCTCGAGGTCGAAGACGTCGACGTGCTCCTCGAAGACGCGCTTCTCGCCGTCGATCGCCTCGATCAACCCCTTGAAGGCGTCCGCGCCCGCGCGCCGATCGAGGAAGCGGGTGCGCGGGCGAAGCGGCTCCATGCCGGCGTTCTCGAGTTTGTCGATCGCGGACTCGAGCGCCGGCGCGTCGGGCTCGATCTCCTCGGCGAGCCACGCCGCAGCCTCCTCACAACGGGGGGTCTCTGCATCCTCAGCATACTCCTCACGGGCTTCGTAGGCGGCCGCGAGGTGGACGAGTTCGGCGTCGGTCGCCTCGAAGCTCGCGTAGGCGGTCGTCACGCCGAAGGCGCGCATCCGCGAGGCCAGATCGCGGGCTAGCCTGACGTGGGGGTCCTGGTCGGGACCGACGGGGATCACGGTGGGTTTTGGCTCCTCGAGCTGGGGGTACAGAATATCGGCCATCTGGGTCACCACCGACTGCATGTGCGAGACATCGGTCTCGCCGTCGAAGCCGTAGATCGCCCCCAGCTCCGAGAAGTTGGCTTCGATGCCGAGTTCGAAGGCGAGGTCCTGGACCTCCCGGTTGGTCGACTGGCGGTAGAGTTCGCCTTCCTCGGGGTCGAAACCGAGCGCCAGCAGCGAGAGCAGGTAGTTCCGGCTGTGCTCGTCGATCTCGTCCCAGGAGAGCCCGCGGGCGGAGTGGGCCTCCAGATCCGCGATCAGCGCGTAGGCGTCCCCGCCCCGCTGCTGGTGCCAGATGATCTCGTCGAACACCAGCTTGTGACCGATGTGGGGGTCGCCGGTCGGCATGAACCCCGAGAGGGCCGCGAACGGCTCGCCGTCGCGCATCGCCTCGGCGACGGGGCGGTAGTCCCGGTGGCCGAAGATCACCCCGCGGCGCATCAGGTAGTGCGGGGCAGGGACTTCAGGGAGAATCTCGTCGAACTCCTCGATGCCGAACTCCTCGAACAGCTTGCGGTAGTCGGAGACGCTCGAGGACCCCCAGGGATCGAGAGCGACCTCGTCTGCGCCCGTCGCTCCCCCGTCCGTCTGCGGTTCCTCGGACCTCTCGCTCGCGTCGTCTCCGGTCATTACCCCGGATTCGCGCCCCCTCGCGCAAAAAGTTTCGCTTCCGGCCCCCGACTCACTGAAACGAGTTTCAGCGAACGGCTACGTCGGTGGCCGCCGAAGGCGGTTGTATGACCCCGAGAATATACACCGACGACGACGTTCGCGACCTGCTCGAGCCAGCCGACGCCGTGACGGCGATGAAGCGCGCCTTCGAGGAACACGCCGCGGGAACGCTCGAGGCCCGCCCCGCTGGTCGGTCGAGGCCGGCGAGGGGTCGCTCGTCTTCACCGTCGGCGCGGCGACGGGTCCGACGAACGCCGTCGGCTTCCGGGTGTACGACACCTACCCCGACTCGAGCGACGATCACCAGCAACTCGTCGCCGTCTTCGACGCCAGCACCGGCGCGTTCGAGGGGTTGTTCGTCGGCCACGCGATCGGCCGGTGGCGGACCGGTGCCATCGGCGGCGTCGCCGTCGACGCCCTCGCCCCGGAGGACGCCCGAACCCTCGGCGTGCTCGGAGCCGGCAACCAGGCCCGTACGCAGGTCGAATCGGCGTGTGCGGTTCGGGACTTCGAGACAGCTCGCGTCTACAGCCCGACTCCCGAGAGCCGCGAGGCGTTCGCCAGCGAGGTGGGGCCTCGAGTCGCCCCCGACCTCGCGGCCGTCGAGGACGCCGAAACCGCCGTCAGCGGGGCTGACGTACTCATCTGTGCGACCACCAGCACCGAGCCGGTGTTCGATCCGGACTGGCTCGAACCGGGCGCTCACGTCACCTCGATCGGGCCGAAGTTCGAGGACGCACACGAACTCCCTCTCGAGACCGTCGGCGACGCCGACGCCATCGTCACCGACTCGCTCGCGCAGGTCGACGGCTACGATCGGCCGTTCGTCGTTTCCGGCGCCGATCGGGAGCGGATGGCCGAACTCGCCGCCGTGCTCGAGAATCCGGAACTCGGCCGAGCGTCGGCGGACGACCGTACCCTGTTCTGTTCGGTCGGACTCGCCGGCACGGAGGTCGTCCTCGGAAACACGTTGCTCGAGGCGGCCGATTGAGGAGCAGCCGCTCGAGGCGGCCTACGGCGTCAGCCGCTCGACCGCCAGATACTCGATCGCCGCGTCCTCGCCGCCGACCAGCGCGAACACTATCGTCTTCCGGACGCCGTGGGCGAGTCGAACGTCCAGAGCCAGATCGCGCGGCTCGAAGACGTGGCCCGGAGGGAGTACCCGGATCAGGAGTTCGGAGTGGCCCAGGTCTTCGACGGAGTCGACGGTCGCGTAGGTCCGAAAATCCGCGCCGAACTTGTAGCCGGTCTTCGGGACGACCCCGTCCTCTCGAAGCCGCTCGTAGACGCGAAGCCGGCGGTCGAAGCGCTCGCCCTCGACCGCCCGGCCGCGTCCACGGACCACCTCAGGCTCGAGGTCGAGCGCCCCCCGCTCGGCGAGGTAGGCCGCCTCGAGCAGCGAACACTGCAACGTCGGCTCCTCGTACTCACGACCCTCGAGAGGCTGGCCGTAGAAGGTTCGCTCGTACAGCGACAGCGGCGGCTCCCAGACGATGACGCGGTCGGCGAGCAGGTCGGCGTCGACCGCCGTCGGCAGGTCGGTGGCACTCTCGCCGGTGATCTCCCTGCGGTCGACGTCGAAGTAGGTGATCTCGCTCTCCTCGTCGACGACGGCGAGCACGCCGGCCGCGAGGTCGCTCGCCGGCAGGTCGGCTCGCTCGCCGACGACGGTCAGGGCGTACTCGACCTCGCCGCCGCCGGGTCCCTTGCCGCGGGGGAAGACGGCGAAATCGGTTTCGGGCGGGTCGGTGAGCCACGGTTCGACCGCGGGCGAGAGATAGAAGCCCCGCGAGCGCAGATCCGCGTAGACGAGAAATCGGACGCCGAAATCCGAACCCGGTTCGCGGGCGAGGAACTCCCGAAAGCCGAGTCGGGCGTCGCCGTCGACCACCGCCTCGAGATCTCCGCGGTAGAGCAGGTGTGCCGCCTCGACGGGGGCGAGCGCGATCTCGTTGCCCTCGAGGGGGTAGCCGTACCCCCGCGAGTCGTGATAGCGCTGGCGGGCGTCGCCGCCGACGCGAACGACGCCGTCGTCGAACCGTCCCTCGAGTTCCATACCCGTGGCTGGACCGCGCGGCACAAAGCGCCTGCGGATCGCACGGCTCAGGGCTCGGCCGCAGCGGGTGGCTCCTCGACCGCTCGATCACAGGTCGCGTCGAGACAGCGACTCCCTCGAGGCGTCTCGAAACTCGGGAGGCCGCAGCGACACTCGCCGTTGATCACGCCCGCGGGGATGACGAAGCCGGTTTCGCAGGCCGGGTAGTCCTCGCAGCCGGCGATGAGCCCGCCGCGGCGGAGGATCCGCAGGTCACCGTCGCAGTTCGGACAGCCCCACTCGCGGTCGAACGCTTCGCGGACAGCCTCGTCCAGGGATTCACAGCGCCGGTCGAGACAGACGTGAAAGGCGAGTCCGCGCTCGACGCGCATCCGCGGCAGTCCGCACTCGCACCGATCCTCGCGGATGGTCGCGTCGGTGGGGACGCCGTAGCGGTCGTCGCAGTCGACGCAGTGGACGCCGTTCGACCGGACGAGGACGCCCGAGCAGCCGTCGGTCGCGCAGTTGCCAACGGGTGTGCCGGCGGCGGTCGCTGGATAGGCGGCGAACCCGTCCTGGTCGTGGGCGGCGATCCGGAGCGTCTGGGTGTCCTTCTTTGCGACCAGGGTGAAGCCGTCGTCGCGGGCGCTCGAGACGCTATCCGCGCGGGTGAGCCACGCGACCGGCTGGTAGCCGTCGACGTCGTGGACGAGGACGGTGTTGTCGGGCTTGACGAGGGTCGTGACGCGGCCGCGATACTCCTCGCGGTTGGCGCCGTCGGCGATCACGGTGCAGTCGCCCGCGAGCACGCGGAGGCTGTCGTCGGTCATGGGACGTCTGGCCGCCTCACGGTATTTAAACTCGAGGCCGCTCCTGCGTCGGTGGCGTCCCCGCTCCGACCCCGCGAAACACGTTTGCGTCCCGCGCTCCAGGGAGGGGGTATGGCAGACGTTACGGCTGAAATCGTCCTCTTCGACGGCTTCGACGAACTCGACGCGATCGGTCCCTTCGAAGTCCTCGCGAACGGCGCTCGTGCTGGCGGTTCGATCGACGTTCGGCTGGTGACCCTCGAGCCCGCGGAACTGGTTCGGGCGAGTCACGGTCTACGAGTCGAGCCCGACGGGGTTCTCGGCGACCCCGACCTGCTGATCGTTCCCGGTGGCGGCTGGACGAGCACCGACGGCGGGGTTCGTCGGGTCGTCGACGACGGCGCGCTCGCCGAGCGGGTCGCCGGTCTGCACGCCGACGGGACGACCGTCGCCTCCGTCTGTACGGGCGCGATGGTGCTCGCCGAGGCCGGCGTTCTCGAGGGGCGGCCGGCGATCACCCACCACGACGCGGTCGAGGACCTGCGGGCGGTCGCCGACGTCGTCGACGCGCGGGTGGTCGACGACGGGGACGTCGTCACGGCCGGCGGCGTCACCTCGGGGATCGACCTCGCGCTGTGGCTGCTCGAGCGGGAGTTCGGTGCCGACGTCGCTGATCAGGTCGCTCGCGAGATGGAACACGAACGCCGCGGCGAGGTCGCTCGCTGACGACCGGTTCCCGCGCCGGGACAGCGAGTGTCGACGGCCGAACGGCTATACCCGTCGCGCGAATAGCCTCGAGCAATGACTGCTGTGTTGTTCGATATGGACGGTGTGATCGTCGACAGCGAGGACTACTGGGTCGAACTCGAGCGAGAGGCGATCCTTCCGACGGTGGTCCCCGACGACGACGTCGCGGTCGCCGAGATTACGGGAATGAACTACCGCGAAATCTACGACTACCTCGAGGCCGAGTACGACGCTGCCGTCTCCCGCGAGGAGTTCATCGACATCTTCGACGACGCCGCTCGGGAGCTGTATTCGGAGAAGGTCTCGTTGCTTCCGGGGTTCCGGGACCTGCTCGAGGAACTCGACTCGCGGGGCGTGCCGGTCGCGGTCGTCTCCTCGTCGCCCCACGAGTGGATCGACATCGTCCTCGAGCGCTTCGACCTCGACGGGGCGTTCGACGAGGTCGTGAGCGCGGAGGAGGTCGACGGTGACGGCAAACCCGCGCCGGACGTCTTCGAGTACGCGGCGGGCGAGGTCGGCGTCACGCCGGAGGCGTGCGTGGCCGTCGAGGACTCCGGCCACGGTATCGAGTCGGCCGCGCGGGCGGGAACGACGGTCGTCGCTTACCGGATCGATCCCCACGAGGGAGTCGATTACTCGCCGGCCGACGACGTGGTCGACTCGCCGGCGGCGCTTCGTGAGGCGGTGGTTGGACTCGTCGAGTAAGTGACGTGGCTCAGCGGCGGGTGAAGGCGTTGTACAGCCGACCGAACAGGTAGCCGCCGACGAAGCCGTCGACGACGGCCCACGCGACGCCGACCGTGACGTGTTCGTCGTAGCCGGCGTAGACCGTTGCGAGCAAACTTCGCCAGGCGTCCCCCGACCATATCGGGCGGCAATTCCGAGGGCGGCGACGCTTACCGCCCACACTGTCCCGGTGGCAGCGCCCAGCGCCGTCGGATCTATCCGCGTATCGATTGCACTCGAGGACCTGGGTCGCCGTTCTACGGCCGGCCGTTTCTTTCCTGGCCCTGAATACGTCCGCTACCGCGACGGCCCCCGATCCGCGGTGGTCGGACCGGCTCGACTGTAGCAGTCCCTACGCTACTTTCGGGTCGCGGGGCGCCCGCCCGCTCGGCGCCAGCCTTCGTTTCGGTTCTTTCAGCGGGCGACATATCACGAATGCAGCTATACACCTAAGGCGGATCCCGTGATCCATGCGCCCACGGTCACGGAATAATGAATTACTGGTCGCTCGTCGCCTCGAGAGTCGACGGCCGGCGCGCCATTACGCTCCTCGGCGAGCTATACATCGCGTACGCCGCTGGACGCGTTCTCATCAACACCGCGACGGGACAGCCGCTCACGGCCGCACTCATCGACTTCACTCTCGTGGGCGGTCCCGGCCTCGCCATACTGTACGGTGGCTATCGGCTCCCTGAAACCGATCTTCACCCCGAGACGTACTGGCGAATCGCGGGGTGGTGTCTCGGCGGACTCGTCGCGATGAGCGTCGTCTACGGCCTCGTCGCCGTCAACCCCGCCGTCGACAACCGGAATCCGCTCTGGACGGCCGCACTCGTGACCGGCGTCGGTGGCGTCGCTGGCCTCGCCGTCGGGTTGAACGAAGCTCGTGCCATTACTCGCGCACGCGAGGCCGAGGAGCACAAACGGTCGATACAGCGACAAAACGACCGCCTGGAGAGTGTGTCACGGATGCTCGCACACGAGTTGCGCAACCCCCTTTCGATCGCACAGGCGTACGTCCGACCGGCGACCGACGGCGACGAGCGAGCCACCGAGGAGGTCGAACGGGCGCTCGAGCGCATCGAGGAGATGATCGACGTCCTCCTCATCACCGCCCGAAGCACGGAGGCGACCGTCGAGGGGACACCGGTTTCGCTGGCGGACGTCGCCGAGGAGGCCTGGGAGGACGTGCGACAGAACGGGGCGTCCCTCGAGATCGAAACCGAACGGACGGTTCGAGCCGACTCGATCCATCTTCATCACCTGCTCGAGAACCTGTTCAAAAATGCCGTGAAACACGGTTCCACGGCCCCTTCTTCGGAGACTCAGGATGACACCGTCGAGCGCGGCGGCACGGACGTAACCGTTCGCGTCGGCGACCTCGAGGGCGGGTTCTACGTCGCGGACGACGGTGACGGGATTCCGGAACCGAAACGCGATGAGGTCTTCGAACCCGGCTACACCACCGCGCCGGACGGAATCGGGCTGGGGCTCACGTTCGTCGCCCACCTCGCAGCCGCCTACGACTGGGACTGCGTCGTCACCGCGAGCGAGTCCGGCGGCGCGCGGATCGAGTGTCGAAACGTCGACCGCGCGGCCGACGATTCGTAGCGCCGGCGGTCGACTGCCGCGGGCACCGCCTACGTGACGTCGACCGTTCGCGTCTCCGCAACCGGGAGCAACGGCTCCTCCGGGAACGTGACGCTAACGGTGTACTCGAGTTCGTCCTCGTTGGCACCGAAGACGCCGACTGGAACCGTCTCGACGTCTCGAAGGTACCGACTCGAGGTCGTCATTTCGACCCCGTTGACGGTGACCCGGATCCCCGCTTGAGCGGGTTCGCCGACGTTCGTGACGGTGACCTCGCGAACGTCGTTCTTCCCGGTCGCGATGCGCTCGGGGAACGCGCCCCAGTCGAACTCGATCGCCGGGAGCGACTGAGCGCCTTCGTACACCTGTTCGGCGACGCCCTCCGAGAGTCCGGCGTCGATCAGCCCCGAAATACCGGCGTCGACGACGTCGCCGGGGGTCGCCAGCCCCTCCTTCGAGAGTTTGCTCGCCCGGCCGGGGCCGACCCCGTCGATCGCCGTGAGTCCGACCGCGTCCTCGGCGACGCCGTTTTCGACCCGCGCCTCGACGCGCCGGGCGAGGTTCGCCGCGTGAGGGTCCGCAAACCGCTCGAGGAAGGCACCCAGCGCCGACAGCAGTCGGGTGGCGTTCTGGCGGATTACCCAGGCGTCGCTTCTGAGTTCGCCCGGCACCGTTCCGTTGGCCGCACTGCGGAGGATCGCGAGCACCTTTCGCTGACCCGCCTCGAGGTCGCCGGTCTCCTGGCCGACGAGCACCGAACTGATCGCGTCGCGTTCGGCCTGGCGGGCGGAGACGGAGTCGAACTCCTCGGCGCGGGCGACGGTTTCGAGGACGGCGGCGGTGTCGACGGACTCGCGTTCGCAGAGATCCGCGAAGCGGGCGGCCGTCGTCAGCCTGAGGTAGTACGTCGAGGCGAGCACCCCCCGCGGCGTCGCCTCGATCGAGAGGTTCTCGCCGGTCTCGACGAAGCCGCGGTCGACCAACCCCTCGAGGGTGTCCCGGACGTTCCGTTTCAGATTGGGGAAGTCGTACTCCTCGGGGCGAGACTGGCCGCGCACGTAGTAGAAGGTGGTCTCGAGCCAGTCCATCACGTCCTCGAGATCGGTGATCGTTCCCATCGCGATCTCGGCGTTGAGGTGGGTCTCGAGGCTCTCTGCCAGCCGCGACTCGATCTCCTTGCCGTCGCGCAGCAGCCGCCGGTACTTGTCGGCCTCGCGGGTGTCACAGACGACCCAGCCGTAGCCGACGTCGTCGTACCCCGGCCGTCCCGCCCGCCCGAGCATCTGGAGTATGTCGAGCGGACTCATGTCGACCTCGCCCTCGAGCGGGTCGTGGTACTTCGTGTCCCGGATGATGACGCAGCGAGCGGGCAGGTTCACCCCCCAGGCGAGCGTCGACGTCGAGAACAGCAGTTCGATCGTCCCGTCTTTGAACCACTCCTCGACGAGGTCCTTGTCGCTCTTCGACAGCCCGGCGTGGTGGAAGGCGACGCCGTCGAGGACCGATTTCCGCAGGGTCGAGTTCTCGAGTCGTTTCGCTTCGGTGTGAAAATCGTACTCCCCGCGGGCCCCCATCGGAATGTCGCGCTCTGCGATCTCGTCCCGGGCCTTCTTCGCCGCCTGCACCGTGTCCTGTCTCGAGGCGACGAACACCAGCGCCTGGCCGTCCTCGCGCAGGTGCGGTTCCGCGAGGTCGAGCGCGCGGTACAGCCGCCGGTACTTGTCGGCGAAGGTGTTCTCGCCGTGGGTGTACGTCTTGACCCCCGCGTTCAGATCGACGGGACGGTACTCGTCGCCGAACTCGAGGGTCGTTTCCGGTCCGGCGTCGAGCCAGGCGGCCACGTCGTCGACGTTCGGCATCGTCGCCGAGAGGGCGACCACGCGGGGAGCACAGAGCCGCCGAAGCCGAGAGATCGTCACCTCGAGCACCGATCCCCGTCGATCCGCGTCGAGCAAGTGGACCTCGTCGATCACGCAGACGTCGACGTCGGTCACGAAGTCGTACCGCGGGGAGTCGTGTTTTCGGGTCGCCGAGTCGAGTTTCTCGGGCGTCATCACGAGGATGTCCGCGCGCCGCGCGCGCCGCGGGTTCAGATCGCGCTCGCCGGTGACGACGTACACCGAGTACCCCAGCTCCTCGAAGCGGTCCCAGTCGGCCTCCTTCTCGTTTGTCAGCGCCCGCAGCGGGGCGAGAAAGAGCGCGGTGCCGCCGTCGGCCAGCGCGTTACAGATCGCCAGCTCGGCCAGTGCGGTCTTGCCCGAGGCCGTCGGCGCGCTCGCGACCACGTTCTCGTCGTACTCGAGCAAGGCGGGCAGCGCCTCGCGTTGCATCCGGTTGAACTCCTCGAAGGGGAAGGCGTCCGCAAAGTCGGGGAGAACCTCGGCGACCTCCATCACACGGATACGGGGAGCCCCCGGTGAAAGGCGTTTCTGTCGCCGCCCGACCGCCGGGTCGGACTCTCGAGGGCGCTGGCCCGACCACTGTCGATCGATGCCGTCGAAAACGAGTTTCAGCGAGCTATCAGTCGCTTCTGGTGTAAAGCGACTGCTGCTGGTCGCCGCTCTCGGCGTGTCCCTCCGTGTGCAGGAGACAGGAGGCGACGTGGTCCGACGCGACCGACTGCAGCGTCGGCGTCTGTTCCTCACACGGCGTCGTGAACAGTCCCTGAAGCGTCTCGATCGCCACCTCGCGGTTCTCGGCGATGAGCTGCTGGACGGCTTCCTCGAGCGTGTCCTCGGCTCGCTGCTGTGAGAGGGTTTCCTCGAGTTCGAAGTCGCGGCGGATCTCGGCTGCGAGGCGATCGGCCGGTAGATCGAGGTCCTCGATGTCGTCCTCGAGGCTGTGGCCCTCGTGGGCGGCGACGACCTCGCGAACGCCCTCGAGGTCGATACCGGTTTCCTCGACGTGCTGGCGGAAGTCGAGAACGCGACGCCACTCGCGTTGCTCGAGGTCGATCTCCTCGGGCTGGATGACCTCCGGACAGCGCGTGTGGAACCGACAGCCGCTCGGTGGATTCGACGGACTCGGCACGTCGCCTTTGAGCTCGACTCCCATTCCCCGCTGGGTCGGGTCTGGCGTCGGGATCGAGGAGATGAGCGCACGCGTGTAGGGGTGTTGAGGGTTGTTGAACACTTCCTCGGTGGGCCCCTTCTCGACGATCTCGCCGAGGTACATTACGGCCACCCGGTCACAGATCGACCGGACGACGCTCAGGTTGTGACTGATGACGACCATCGTCAGGCCGAACGCGTCCTGGAGTTCCCGGAGCAGTGCCAGAATCTCCGACTGGATCGAGACGTCGAGCGCCGACACCGGCTCGTCGGCGACGATCACGTCCGGGTTGACCGAGAGCGCGCGAGCGATCCCGAGTCGCTGCTTCTGGCCGCCGGAGAACTCGTGGGGATACCGTTCTTTGTCCTCCGGGGAGAGGTCGATGCGTCGCAGCAGGTCGTCGATGATCTCGTTTCGATGCTCCCGATCGGTCAGTCCCTGGACCGTGAGCGGTTCGGCCAGCGAGTCGCCGATGCTCATCCGGGGATCGAAACTTGAATCGGGGTCCTGGAAGATCATCTGGAGCTCCCGCCGGAAGCGCGTGAGCTGTTCTGCGTCGTAGTCGACGATGTTCTCGCCGCGATACAGCACCTCGCCGTCGGTCGGCTCCTCGAGTCGGATCATCGAGGTCGCGGCGGTCGACTTCCCACAACCGGACTCGCCGACGATGCCGAACGTTTCGCCCTCGTATACGTCGAAGTCGATCCCGTCGACGGCTTTGACGGTGCCGACTTCGCTCTTTAGCATTCCCGAGGTGATCGGGTAGTGTTTCGTGAGGTTGCGAACCGAGAGCACCGGTTCGCCCCGGTTACCGCTCATTCGCCCTCACCTCCTCGGGCGGCGTCGGTCGGCCGGGTTGACCCGCCGTCTGCGACGGTCTCGGTCGGTCGGGACTCGAGGACCGGCGACGGATCGGCACCCGGCTCGTAGTAGACACACGAGACCGTGTGCCCCTGGTGGCGGTCGAAGTCGTACTGCGGCGGCTGGTCGCCCTGTTTGCACTTGTCGAGTGCGTGCGGACAGCGCTCGTGGAACCGACAGCCGGCCGGCGGATCGACGACGCTCGGTAGCGTACCGCTGATGCCGGCGACCGAGCCGCGACTGGGCAGACACTCGAGGAGCGCCTGCGTGTAGGGGTGGGCGGGCTCTTCGAACAGATCGAAGACGTCGGCGGTCTCCATGACCTTCCCCGCGTACATGACGACGACGCGGTCGGCGATCTCGGCGACGACGCCGAGGTCGTGGGTGATGAAGATGATCGCCATATCGTGTTCTTCCTGGATCTCCCGGAGTAGCCGGAGGATCTGGGCCTGGATCGTCACGTCGAGCGCCGTCGTCGGCTCGTCGGCGATCAGCAGGTCCGGTTCGCCGGCCAGGGCCATCGCGATCATTACGCGCTGTTTCATCCCGCCGGAGAACTCGTGAGGGTAGTCGTTCAGCCGGTTGCTGGCGTCGGGAATGCCGACGCGGCTGAACAGTTCGACCGCCCGTTCGGTCGCCTCCTCCTGGGTGACGTCGTTGTGTTCGGTGATCGCTTCTCTGACCTGCCAGCCGACGGTGTAGACGGGGTTGAGTGCACCCTGTGGGTTCTGGAAGACGTGGCTGATATCGCCGCCACGCAGGTCGAGCAGTTCGTCGTCGTTCATCTCCGTCACCTCCCGCCCGTCGAACTCGATCGACCCCTCTGGGATCGATCCGGGCGGGCTCTTGAACAGTCGCGTGATCGATTCACTCGCGACGGTCTTTCCGGACCCACTCTCGCCGACGATACAGACGGTTTCGCCGGGATAGACGTCGAAGTCGATCCCGTCGACGGCTCTGACGGTGCCGGCTTTGGTGTCGAACTGGGTGTGCAGGTTTCTGACGCGCAGCAGCGGTCGTTGCTCAGTACTCATCGGTAACACCTTCGGTGAAACCGCTCGAGCGGCTTCGGTCGCTGGTCGGTCGTCCGGTTCGGTCGGCCGCACGTCGGCGAGGATGGGGGCGCCCCATCACTCCTCACCCCCCATCGAGCGCGGGTCGAGTGCGTCGCGCATCGCGTCACCGACGAAGTTGAACGCGAGGATCGTCAGGAACAGGAAGATCCCCGGAAGGGTGGAGATCCACCAGGCCCTGTCGAGGTCGGTGCGACCGCGGGCGATCAGTTCGCCCCAGGAGTCGATGGTCGGATCGCCGAGTCCGAGGAACGCGAGCGCCGCCTCGAACAGGATGAGCGAGGGGATCATCAACGTCGCGGCCGTGATGACGCTGTTCGAGACGTTCGGCAGCAGGTGCCGACGCATCGTCCACCGCCCGCTGGCACCGGCGTTCTTCGCCGCCTGCACGTACTGTTCCTCGCGGCGCTGAAGCGCCTCGGAGCGAACGATACGCGCGATTCCGCCCCAGCCGAAGACCCCGAAGATGATGATCATCGAGAACAGGGTCGGCTCGAACAGGAACACGATCAGCAGGTAGAGGAAGAACGTCGGGAACGTGATCTGAATGTCGACGTAGCGCATCAGGATCTCGTCGGTCCAGCCGCCGAAGTAGGCCGCCGCCAGGCCGACGATGCTCGCCATGAGGATGATGATCGTCGTTCCGATCAGTCCGACCTGCATGGAGACCTCCATCCCGTGGACGACACTCATCAGGATGTCTTTCCCCTGATCGGTCGTCCCGAGTGGGTGTGCCCAGGAGCCGTGACACTGGCCGCCCGACTCCTCGCCGACGCAGCTAATCGGCACGCTGCTGTCGACGCTCGCGTACACCGGCGGCTGGTACTGGTTGAGCGGCACGAGTTCCGGTGCCGAGTACACGCGGGACCCGATGAAGCCGATGACGAACATGGCTGCGAGCCAGAACAGGCTCAGAACGGCAGCCGTGTTCTTTTTGAACTCGTTCCAGTAGTGTCTGGACATCCGCGGGTTCTGGTACATCGGAACCACGACGAAGAAGACCATCGCCAGCAGCGTCGGAATGTAGAGCCACTGGACGGCGCCGACCGTCCCGAACACGGGGAACTCGGCCGGGCCGTCGCCGACGACGTATCGCCAGTAGAGATCGTAGCTGACGAGTAGCAGGTAGATCCCCATCGTGACGTACCAGGCGATCGCCCACCGGGTAAACCGCGTGCGGTTGCCGTCGACTTCGTCCCAGTTGAGGTTCTCGAACGTCCGATCCGTCGTTCCCTGATGTATGTCAGGTGTGTCTTCAGCAGCCATTACCGATCACCGTAGTCGATTCGTGGATCAAGCACCGTGTAGGCGAGGTCCTGTGCGAGGTTGCCGATAATCGCGACGAACGTCGGCACCAGTACGGTCCCCATGACCAGGGCGGGATCCTGATTGATAATTGCGTTGTAGCTGAGCATTCCGAGCCCCGGGATCTGGAACACGACTTCGATCAGATACGAGGCGACGAAGATGATACTGAGCAGGTCGCCGACCAGAATCGTTGCAATCGGAACCGACGCAGGCCGGAGGATGTGCTTGTAGAGGATCCGGCGGTCGTCGACGCCCTTCGCCTTCGCCGTCTTGACGAACTCCGCCTCGACGTACTCGAGTGCCTCCGCACGGGAGTACCGCATCAGTCCCGCGATCGAACTCGTCGTGAGAACGAAGATGGGCAGAATCAGCTGCCTGATGTTCTCCCAGCTGAAGATGCCGGCCAGCGCGAAGCTGCCGTCGACCTTCGCCGCGTTCGGATCGAAGAGAATGGGAACCCATCCGAGGTGGACCGCAAAGACCACTAGCAGGATGATCGCCAGCCAGAAGTTCGGCACGGAAATTCCAAAGAACGCGACGAACGTCGCCGCGTAGTCGGATTTCGTGTACTGGTGGGTCGCGGAGTAGAGGCCGATCACGATCCCGAGAATCGTCGAGATGATGACGGCCGGAATTCCGTACATCATCGAGTACGGGAGCGAACCGAGAATCGCGTCCATTACGGGGCGTGATTGGTAATACGACCAGCCCCAGTCCCCGGTGAAGATCGATGCCATAAAGTCGATATACTGTTCGTGAAACGGTCGGTCGAGACCGCGGGCCATCTCGTACTGCTCGACCGCGGCGTCCGGATCCTGCCCCGCCTGAATCGACGAGAACGCGATCTCCGCAGCGCCGGCGTCGGGCGTAATATACATCAAGATGAACGTGATGCTCACGATCACCCAGGTTGCAACGGCAGCCCACGCCGTTCGTTTAAGTACGTATCCTTTCATAGTCGTGTGGTTTCGTTGTTGCTGTCGTCGGTCTGCACATCGCTTCCCCGAAGGGAAGTTGATTTAACATCACTGTTCGGTACGATTCGTACCCTGTCCCCCCATCGGTTATACTATTCGATCTGATTGGACATCGGAATAACATCGTTCGCCCGTCCCGTACAGTCCGGTAAGAAAGATGGCTGAATCGGTGTGGGGTCGTCCGATGTCCACGAACCGGTCGTTACTCCGTCGCGCGGAACCGCTGGAGGCTGTCCCAGTTTCCACCGTACTCCTCGACCTGTCCCTCGATGTAGTTCTGGTAGCCGATGATGTCGTCGGACATCGAGAGGAAGTTCACCGGCTGGTCCTCGCTCAGGATGCCGAGGATCTCGCCGAAGATCGCCTGACGTTCGTCGAACTGGTCGTCGGGCGTCGTTCGAAGCTCCTGGTACATCGACTGCACGTCCTCTTCCGGCACGTAGCCGTAGAAGTTCGTACTCGCCTGCTCGTGCCAGAAGGCGTCGGTTCCGCCCGGGGCGAACGGGTAGGTGTTGAAGCCGATACCCGACAGCAGATCCCAGTCCGAAGAGCTTTCGGACTGCTCGCGGGGCGCCGGGTTAAACGGCGAGGGAGTGGTCCAGTCCGGCTCCTCGACGGTCGGCGTGCTCATGAGATACTCCTCCTGCATCCGGTTGAACTGCAGGGAGGTGAGCGCGACCTCGATACCGATCCCGCGGTACTCCTGGCGGACCCACTCGGCGATGTCCTCGGTCGCACCGCCACCGGCGCTGTAGACCAGCGTCAGTTCGACCTGGTCACCCTCCGGCCCGATCAGTTCGTCGCCGTCGTAGCCGTAGTCGCTCGGAAGGTGCTCCTCGAGCATCGAGCGAGCCTCGTCGTGGTCGTAGGTGTCGCCGATCCCGAAGTCGGTAACCTGGCTCTCGTCGTACCACTCGGACCACTCCGGCTGGAACGTCGAGGAGCTCTCGGCGTAGCCCCGCTGGATCTCCTCGGTGATGACCTGCTTGTCGACGGCCATCGAGAGCGCCTGGCGCACCTCGCGGGTGCGCAGCGGCTCCCACCCGTTTGCGCGCTGGTTGTACGCCATGATCGAGAGGTACGGCTGCGGGATCTGATAGACGTCGACGTCCTCGTGACCCTCGAAGTCCTCGACGCGGTCCGACGGGATGCCGGCCTGCGTGACCTCTCCCTGCTGGAGCGCCTGAATCCGGGTACTCTCCTCGTCGATAACCTGGAAGACGTACTCCTCGAAGTGCGGCGGCTCGCCCCAGTCATCCGGCAGGTCGTCGACCTCCTGCATGTAGTAGTCCTCGTTGCGGGTCGTCCGGAAGGCGGCCTCGCGGTCCCACTCCCCCCAGCTGTACGGACCGAGGTTTCCGGCGTAGGCCATCTGCTGGACCTCCTCGTCCTGCTGGATTCCCTCGAGATCCTCGTCCTCGGCGTACTGCTCGATGAGCCCCTGTGGCAGGACGTACTTGCCCCACAGCACGGGCTCGAACAGGAAGTCCGCGTTCGGCTCGGGCAGTCGGATCTCGAACTCGAACTCGCTGAGTTGCTCGACTTCGATCTCCGCCCAGTCGCCGGCGTCGACGGAGCCGGCCCAGCCGCCCTGGTCGATCTCCTGAATGTGATACACCCAGTCCTCGGCCGTCATCTGGCCGTAGCCGGCACCCCACTCGAGGTTGTCGCGGACGGTCGCGACGTACGTCTGTGCGTCGCCCTGGTCCTCGACGTCCTCGAGCCAGAGCCCGAAGATCTCGCGGTCCTCGGTGATGGCGTAGGCACCGTCGAGAAGCAGCGAGTAACGCAGGTTGGTATTGTTGTCCGCGTTCTCCGGGATATACATCGTCACGGCGTCAGTCGAGTCGGCTCTGATGTACGTGTCGTAGTCGACGTCGTCGTCGCGGCCGTTGCCGTCGTCGCCGTCGTCGCTCCCTTCACTATCGTCCCCGTTCTCGTCGTCACCCAGACACCCTGCAATGGAGGTCGTTCCGGCGGCTGCACCAATGCCAACGATTCGCATCCATTCGCGGCGGGTTAACCCTTGTTTGTTGTCACGCATTGACAATCCCGGTTGCGGACAGGAAGATAAATAATTAACGAATCACCGGATTTCCACCTATGTTGACAATTACCTCCCACCGGCCGTTTTCTAACGGTTGAGCGGGATAGTGGTGCGTATTACTATTGGAACCCTCCACTGGATCTTTTCCGGACCCGGAGATATTATCCGTCAACAATTTCTGAACGTCAATATATTGTTTCTGTTTTACAAACGATCTATACCTGGATGCGAACTCTTGCCACAGACACTTGCTCTCGCGCGGTAGTTCAATCTATTACCAAGTAATATCGGTATACTACTACTCGTACGTCCACCCATCTCGGATATAGTGTGACGATTGTTTCACCGCCTACGTCTTGCACGATTATTGTTTGTGTTTCCGCGTGTTGTGAACGTAGCTATCAGTGATCACCGGGTATCGAGTCGGTGGCGAGGTCACCGTCGTCGATCCGCTGGTGCAGCGTGAAGTGCAACGCGAGGAGAAAACAGATCAGCACCAGCGCCAACTCGTTGACCGGCGCGCTCGGCGACAGAACCATGTGAAACAGGAGCATGTACCCGAACGTACCGACGACGGCAACCGTGAGGAGCCGATAGAGGAGTCGGTAGGTCGGGAGCACCCGCTGGGCATTTCGTATGACCTGTGGTGATTCCGATTCGATCCCGCGCCTGATGTGATAATACCGGGAGAGCGTCACTGCAAAGAGCACCGCAAGCAGGGGGACGATCGCGGCCGGATCCGGATACATGCCACCTCGTTGTCGACACACCGTAAAAAGCGATTCTACCCGATTCGGATCAGGGATAGCTTCTGGAACGTTCGACTGTCCCACCGAGTTGTGTGTTGAGAGCGCTGCTCGCTCGTTCCGGACGCGGGACGCGCTCGAACGTCAGCTCCGGTTCACCCGACCCTGCCGTGTATACGGTTAGGTCGCCGTACCCCAGCAGTCGTCCGATCGCGCTCTGTCGCAAACTCGTGTTCTGGATACGGTCGAGGCGAAACTGGGTGACGTCCCGGGAAACGACGCCGTGTTTCTTGTAGAGCTCTTCGGACGTGAGCACGTACCGCGTATTCGTCCAGACGATGTACTGTGCGAACGCGACGGCTGCGCCGCCGAGTGCGACGAGCACCCCCACGATCGTCACCGCACTGATTCCATCCCCCGTCGCGCCCCACCCGGCTAGCAGAAACCCGACCAGAACGAGGCCGATCCCCACGGGAAGCCCCGCCCCCATCGTGATCGGATGCGGACGACTCTCCCAGACGACGGTTTCGTCGTCCGTGAGGTGAAGCCAGCCAGGCGTCGATCCGGATGTCATCGACTTCGAGTATATCGCACGTCCCCGTAAAGCTGTCGTGGCTCAGGGCGGTTTCGCGCCGGAAGCCGACGCAACCGCATCGCTCGAGCCGCACCCGATCAATCGCTCGCGCTCGCCGTCGCGTTCGCCGCCCGGGCGTTCATCCCGTTCGACGTCTCGTACCAGTAGTACCAGCCCAGCCCGACCGCGACGGCGACGTTCGACAGCGTGACGGCCCAGAAAACGGCCGACACGTCCATCCCGAGGAGGTAGATACCGACTGCGGCGATCGGCAAACGGACTCCCCAGTATTGCAGCAGAGTGGCGACGAGGCTCGTCCTCGTTCGCCGCGCGCCGTTGAACCCAGCCTGGAAGAGGTAGCTCGCGCCGAGAGCCCAGTAGCCGTAGGCGAGGATCTCGAGGTAGAGCACGGTGTACTCGAGTTCCTGGCCGCTGGCGTCGGGGACGAACACGAACGTCAGCGTCTCCGGAATGAGCCACTGAACCGCCCCAACGATCGAGAGGGCGCCGACGGCGATTCCGACGCCGACCCAGGTCGTTCGCCGCGCCCGCTCGGGAGCGTCGGCGCCGAGGTTCTGCCCGACGACGCTCTGGGCGGCCTGCTGGAGTCCGATCGCCGGGATGAACGCCACGCTTGCGACGCGGGCGCCGATCGCGTACGCCGCGACCGCGGGGGCACCGCCGACGACGGCGACGATGGCGATGATCACGACCCGGACGGACTGGCTGGCGAAGTACTGGCCCGCGTTCGGCCAGCCGATGTCGACGATCTCGCGCACGTCGTCGGTGTCGAAGGTGAGCACCTCGCGGTCGATAACGAACCCGTCACGTCCGGAGACGGCCATTCCGATCGCGAGCAGCAGGCCGCCGGTGTAGCCGAGGCCGGTCGCGAGGGCGGCGCCAGCGACCCCCATCTCGGGGAACGGCCCCCAGCCGAAGATCAGGAACGGGTCGAGGATGATGTTGAGCCCGACCGCGAGGAGGTTGATGTACAGCGCCGCCCGAGAGTCACCCCACCCGACGAAGCCGGCCTCGAGGGTGTCACTCGCCGTGAGAATGGGAAGTACGAGCGCGTAGACGGCGAGGTAGCTGGCGGCCATCTCCGCGACGTGGGCCTCGGTTCCGAACAGTCCGATGATGTCCCGGGCGAAGAGGAACGTCAAAACGCCGATGAGGCCGCCAACGACGACGCCGACGATCGTGCCGTTGACTGCTGCTCGTCGGCTACCCTCGAGGTCGTCGGCGCCGACACGCTGTGAGACGAGCACCTGGGTACCGACTCCGATACCGATAGCAGCGGAGACGAGCAACCCGGTCAGCGGAAAGTTGAGCCCGACGGCGGCGACGGCGTCGCTGCTGTGTCGTCCGAGCCAGAAGATATCGACGAGTTGTTGGAGTATTTGAACGAGGTTCTGGAGCAACAACGGCGCGGCGAGGACGAGCAACGCCTTTGGGATCGAACCACTCGTGATCTCCTCGCGCGACACGTCTATCATACGATATGTTAGCTACGACAATGGCCATCTATTATATATGTCTGTCTGTTTCGTGGTAGAGTACCGCTGGCATAGTCGAGGGCATGAAACCACCACGATTTTTCACCGACGGTCCCCAGGGGTAGTGTATGAGTCGCTCGCGAAAACCCGATTGGTTGAAGATGCGACCGCCGTCGGGTCGGGAGTTCACTGGCATTCGGGAGACGCTGCGCGAGCACGATCTCAACACCGTCTGCGAGGAGGCCAACTGTCCGAATCTGGGGGAGTGCTGGAGCGGCCGCGGCGACGACGGCGGCGGCACCGCGACGTTCATGCTGATGGGCCACCGCTGCTCTCGCGGCTGTAACTTCTGTGACGTCGAAACCGGTGGGATGGAGCCCCTGGACCCCGAAGAGCCGGCAAACGTCGCGAGCGCGGTCGCCGAAATCGGCCTCGACTACGTCGTGCTCACGAGCGTCGACCGCGACGACCTTCCCGACCAGGGGGCGGGTCACTTCGCCGAAACGATTCGGGAGATCAAACGTCGCCACCCCGGGACCCTGGTCGAAGTTCTGATCCCCGACTTCCAGGGTGAAGAACGTCTCGTTCGAAAGATTATCGACGCCCAGCCTGACGTCATCGCCCACAACATCGAAACCGTCGAGCGGTTGCAGTTTCCCGTCCGTGACCGCCGCGCCGGCTACGACCAGAGTCTGGGCGTGCTCGCACAGGTCGACCGCGAGTCCGATATCCACACCAAATCGTCGATCATGCTCGGCCACGGCGAGTACGACCACGAGGTGTACCAGACGCTCGCGGACCTGCGCGAGCACGGCGTCGACATCGTCACCCTGGGACAGTACCTCCAGCCCTCGCGCAGCCACCTCGACGTGAAACGGTATGACCACCCGGACAAGTACGAGACCTGGCGACGTGTCGCCGAGGAGGAACTCGACTTTCTCTACTGTGCCAGCGGACCGATGGTCCGGTCGTCGTACAAAGCGGGGGAGCTATTCGTCGACGCGCTCTTGCGGGAGGGGCGGACTCTTGAGGAGGCTCGCGAGCGCGCACGCACCGCAGCCTGAACGACGGCCGTCACCGCGACTGGTCGTCGGTGTCTGGCTGTTTCTGGTGGCTGGCCTGAGTATGGGTGGTGATGACACTGCGACCGTCCGTCCAGTATTGGGCCATAATTCGTGATGTTTCGATCTGTTAGCCCGTTTCCTTCCGTTTATACGGACGATTGTTCGATTTGACGCCCCCTTCCCGCAAAACCCTGCTAACGGGTGGCAAGAATCCCGACGATAGTAAACCTTTTACGAAAATCCTTTAACGCGAGCGATAGACCGTTAGGGTATGCGAAGGTGGGTATACACGTGAGCACGCTTCAGCACGACCCCCGGGACCGAGTACAGGTTCTCGACGACGCCGGCCGCGTTCTCGAGGACGCGGAGGTGCCGGATCTCTCCGAAGACGAGTTCGTAGAGATCTACGAGCAGATGCGTCTGGCTCGCCACTTCGACCAGCGCGCGGTGAGTCTCCAGCGCCAGGGTCGGATGGGGACCTACCCGCCGTTGTCGGGCCAGGAGGGCGCACAGATCGGCAGCGCCCACGCACTCGACGAGGAGGACTGGCTGTTCCCGAGTTATCGGGAGCACGGCGCGGGACTCGTCCGCGGCCTCTCGCTCAAGCGGACGCTGCTGTACTGGATGGGACACGAGCAGGGCAACGCCATCCCCGAAGACGCCAACATCTTCACCGTCGCAGTGCCGATCGCGACCCAGATCCCACACGCGACGGGGTCGGCGTGGGCTTCGAAGCTGAAAGACGAGAACAAGGCGTTCCTCTGTTACTTCGGTGACGGCGCGACGAGCGAGGGCGACTTCCACGAGGGACTCAACTTCGCGGGCGTCTTCGACACGCCGAACGTCTTCTTCTGTAACAACAACCAGTGGGCGATCTCGGTTCCTCGAGAGCGCCAGACGGCGAGCGAGACGATCGCCCAGAAGGCCGAAGCGTACGGCTTCGAGGGCGTTCAGGTCGACGGAATGGACCCGCTCGCGGTGTACAAAGTCACCCGCGACGCCATCGAGAAGGCGAAAAATCCTGACGAGGACGAACTCCGTCCGACGCTGATCGAGGCGGTCCAGTACCGCTTCGGCGCCCATACGACCGCGGACGACCCCTCGGTCTACCGGGACGACGAGGAGGTCGAGCGCTGGAAGCAGAAGGACCCCATCCCGCGGATGGAGACGTTCCTGCGCGAGCAGGGAATCCTCGACGACGAGCGCGTCGACACCATCGAGAGTCGGATCGAAGGCGAGGTTGCGGACGCCATCGACGCGGCGGAGCAGGTCGAGCGCCCCGATCCGGAGGAAATCTTCGCGCACGTCTACGAGGGAATGCCACGACGGCTCCAGGAACAGCTCGAGTGGTTCGAATCGGTTCGCGAACAGTACGGCGACGAGGCGCTTCTGGAGGACTAACAATGGCTGCAGAATCTGAAAACCTGACGCTGGTACAGGCGGTCCGCGACGGACTGCACGGGGAGATGGAACGTGACGACGACGTGCTCGTGATGGGCGAGGACGTCGGGAAGAACGGCGGCGTGTTCCGCGCGACCGAGGGGCTCTACGACGAGTTCGGCGAGGATCGCGTCATCGACACGCCGCTCGCGGAGGCCGGCATCGCCGGCACCGCGATCGGAATGGCCGCCTACGGCCTGCGTCCGGTCGCCGAGATGCAGTTCATGGGCTTCATCTACCCCGCATTCGACCAGATCGTTTCCCACGCGGCGCGACTTCGCACGCGCTCGCGCGGACGATTCACGTGTCCGCTGGTCGTTCGGGCGCCCTACGGCGGCGGCATTCGCGCACCGGAACACCACTCCGAATCGACCGAGGCGATGTTCGTCCACCAGCCCGGACTCACGGTCGCGATCCCCTCGACCCCCTACGACGCGAAGGGAATGCTCGCCAGCGCGATCCGCTCGCCGGACCCGGTGATCTTCCTCGAGCCCAAACTCATCTACCGGGCGTTCCGCGAGGAGGTCCCGAACGACTCCTACGAGGTCCCCCTCGGCGAGGCGGCCGTCCGCCGCGAGGGTTCAGACATCTCTGTGTTCACCTACGGCGCGATGACCCGGCCGACGATCGAGGCCGCCGAAAACCTGGAGGGTGAGATCGACGTCGAAGTCGTCGACCTCCGGACGGTGTCGCCGCTGGACGTCGACACCATCGTCGAGTCGTTCAAGAAGACCGGTCGCGGCGCGGTCGTCCACGAGGCCCCCAAAACGGGCGGGATGGGCGCCGAGATCACCGCGACGATCCAGGAGGAGGCGCTGGCCTACCAGGAGGCACCGATCAAGCGCATCAGCGGCTTCGACACGCCGTTCCCGCTGTACGCGCTCGAGGACTACTACCTGCCCGAGCCGGCCCGCATCGAGACGGGAATCCGGGAGGCGATGGACTTCTAACATGGTCCGCGAGTTCAAACTGCCCGACGTCGGCGAGGGGGTCGCCGAGGGCGAACTGGTCTCCTGGCTCGTCGAGGAGGGCGACGAGGTTTCGGAGGATCAGCCGGTCGCCGAGGTCGAAACCGACAAGGCGCTCGTCGAGGTTCCCTCGCCGGTCAACGGCACCGTCCGCGAGATCCTCGCCGAGGAGGGCGAGATGGTGCCCGTCGGCAACGTGATTATCACGTTCGACGTCGAGGGCGAACCGGTCGAAGAAGAGACCGAGGCCGAACAGGAGCGTGCGAGCGAACCCGAGGGCGTCGACGAACCCGCCGACGCCGAGGGCGGCGTCTCCGAGACGGAGGAGGTCTCGACCCCCGAAGGACGTGTCTTCGCACCCCCGCGCGTGCGAAAACTCGCCCGCGAGGAGGGCGTCGACCTCTCGAGCGTGCAGGGAAGCGGTCCCGGCGGCCGGATCACCGAGGGCGACGTCCAGGCCGCAGCCGAGGGCGCCTCGAGCGAACCCGCAGACGCCGAGGCCGCCGAGGCGGCCCCCGCGGAACCGACCGAAGACACGGGCGGGGCTGACGCCGCGGCCGGAACCGCCGGCGGGGCTGCCGGGACGGCCACCCCGTCGTCGGTCGAGTCCGCAGACCGCGAGAAGACGCTCGCGGCTCCCGCGACGCGCCAACTCGCGAAGGAACAGGGAATCGACATCAACGCGGTGCCCGCGAGCGAGGAGCGCGACGGCGAGGCGTTCGTCACGCCCGAGGCGGTGACGGAGTACGCCGAGGCCCAGCAGCGCGCCCAAGAGGCCGACGTCGCCGCGGCGGCGACCGGCGAGACCGGTCCGCGGGAAACCCGTGAGCCGTTCAAGGGGGTCCGCAAGACCATCGCCGACGCGATGCAGCGCTCGAAGTACACCGCCCCGCACGTCACTCACCACGACGAGGTCGACGTGACGAAACTCGTCGAGACCCGCGAGGAGCTCAAGCCCGTCGCCGAGGAGCAGGGCATCCGGCTGACCTACATGCCGTTCATCATGAAGGCGGTCATCGCGGCGCTGAAGGAGTACCCCGAGATGAACGCGATGATCGACGACGAGAACGAGGAGATCGTCCATCGCAACTACTACAACATCGGCGTCGCGGCGGCAACCGACGCCGGGCTGATGGTTCCCGTCGTCGACGACGCGGATCACAAGGGGATGCTTCAGCTCTCCTCGGAGATGAACGAGCTGGTCCAGAAGGCCCGCGAGCGCTCGATCTCGCCGGACGAACTCCGGGGGTCGACGTTCACGATCACGAACATCGGCGGCATCGGCGGCGAGTACGCCACCCCGATCCTCAACTACCCCGAAGCCGGCATCCTCGCGGTTGGCGAGATCAAGCGCAAACCCCGCGTCGTCACCGACGACGAGGGTAACGAGTCGATCGAACCGCGCTCGATCATGACCCTGTCGCTGTCGTTCGACCACCGGCTGATCGACGGTGCGGAAGGCGCAGCGTTTACGAACAAGGTGATGGAGTACCTCGAAAACCCCGAACTGCTACTACTCGAATAAATGGTCGTTGGAGACATCGCAACCGGAACGGACGTGCTCGTCATCGGCGCCGGACCCGCGGGCTACGTGGCCGCGATCCGCGCCGGACAGCTCGATCTGGACGTAACGCTCGTCGAAAAGGAGGCCTACGGGGGCACCTGTCTGAACCACGGCTGCATCCCATCGAAGGCGCTGATTACGGCGAGCGGGCTGGCCCACGATGCGGGCAACGCCGAAGAGATGGGGATCCACGCCGACCCCGCCGTCGACCTCTCCCAGATGGTCAACTGGAAGGACGGCGTCGTCGACCAGCTCACCGGCGGCGTCGAGAAGCTCTGTAAGGCCAACGGCGTCAACCTCATGGAGGGAACCGCTACCTTCGCCGACGAGAACACGGCCCGGATCTCCCACGGCGGCGAGGGCCAGGGCTCCGAATCCGTCGAGTTCGAACACGCCATCGTGGCGACCGGCTCGAGTCCCATCGAGATCCCCAACTTCTCCTACGACGACGAGCCCGTGCTCAACTCCCGGCAGGCGCTCGCCCTCGATTCGGTGCCGGACTCCCTGGTCGTCGTCGGCGCGGGCTACATCGGGATGGAACTCGCCGGCGTCTTCGCCAAGCTCGGCACCGACGTGACGGTGATCGAGATGCTCGAGGACGTCCTCCCCGGTTACGAGACCGACCTCGCGCGCCCGGTCAAGAAACACGCGAAGGAACTCGGCATCGACTT
Source organism: Natrononativus sp. DTA114 (assembly GCF_059736515.1). Lineage (NCBI taxonomy): Archaea > Methanobacteriati > Methanobacteriota > Halobacteria > Halobacteriales > Natrialbaceae > Natrononativus > Natrononativus sp. DTA114. Next base: position 371,491 of record NZ_JCASSN010000002.1, read on the forward strand.
CCACTTCGGCTACAGCGCCTCGGAGTGGGAGGAAACGGATGCCGGCATCCGCGTCGTCGCCGAGGCGGCGGCCGCGACCGACGGCGGCGAGGCCGAACTCGAGGCCGAAGAGACGCTCGAACTCGACGCCGAGAAGGTGCTCGTCGCCGTCGGTCGCGCCCCGGTGTCGGACACGCTCGACCTCGAGGCGGCGGGCGTCGAGACCGACGACCGCGGGTTCATCCAGACCGACGATCGGGCACGGTCGAACGTCGAGCACATCTTCGCCGTGGGCGACGTCGCCGGCGAGCCGATGCTCGCCCACAAGGGCTCGATGGAGGGGCAGGTCGCCGCCGAAGTGATCGCCGGGGAGCCGTCGGCGATCGATTATCAGGCGATGCCCGCCGCCGTGTTCACCGAACCCGAGATCGGTACCGTCGGGCTCACCGAGTCCGAAGCAGAAGAGATGGGCTTCGAGACGACGACCGGCAAGTTCCCGTTCCAGGCGAGCGGGCGCGCGCTGACGACGGGCCACAGCGACGGCTTCGTCAAGATCGTCGCCGACGCCGACGCCGGGTTCATCCTGGGCGCACAGATCGTCGGACCCGAGGCGTCGGAACTGATCGCCGAACTCGGCCTGGCGATCGAGTTGGGGGCGACCCTCGAGGACGTCGCCGCGACGATCCACGCCCACCCGACGCTCGCCGAGTCGGTGATGGAAGCCGCCGAGAACGCGCTGGGCCACGCGATTCACACGCTCAACCGGTAACGGTTCCGCGAAAATCGTTTTTCGACCGTCGTTCGTGAGTCCGGAATCGGACTCGAGAGCCCCTTCAGACCACGTCGACCGCGCCTTTCATCTCCTGGTTCTCGTGTGGCGTACAGACGTAGGTGTAGACGCCCGTTTCGTCGAACGTGTTCTCGAAGGTTTCGCCCTCGGCGGTTTCCATCTCGCTTTCGAACGCGTCGTCGGTGTCGACGACGTTGTGGCCGCCGCCGTTGCCGGTCCACTCCCAGACGACGGTCGTTCCCTCGTCGATCCGGACCGCTGCCGGATCGAACCGGAAGTTGTCGCTGCCGGCTCCGACCATCACCGTCACCTCGTCCTCGCCGGTGAGATCGAGCGTTCCCTCGTAGTTCGGGGTGTCATCGAGCCAGCCGTCGTAGTCCGCCTCGTCGTCGACGTACTCGGCGTCGGTGCCGTCGTCACCACCGTCACCATCGTCGCCCGTACAGCCGGCGATGGTGACCGGGACTGCCGCGATCCCCGCCAGCTTCACGACCGTTCGTCTCGAGACGCCGTCGTTCAGTGTCATCTATAACGGCAGTTGGGTGGGAGACGATATATGGTTCCCTCGGATTCCCACGTTCTGGGAACCGTCGACGGCCCACTTCCCTCGGTTTCACCCGCAAGCGAGGGTGAACCACAGCCGTTCACCGGACGTCGACGCCGCCAACCATCCCCCGGTGCTCGTGTGGCGTACAGACGTAGGTGTACGTACCCTTCTCGTCGAACGTGTACTCGAACGTGTGGCCCTCGGCCGCGCTCTGGCCACTGTCGAAGGCGCCGTCGATATCGACCACGTCGTGGCGGCCGCCGTCGCCGGTCCACTCCCAGACGACGGTCGTTCCCGCGTCGATTCGGATGGCCCGCGGTGCGAACCCCATTCCCTCCCGCCCGGTGCCGACGGCGACCGTAACCACCTCCTGGGCGGTCCAGTCGACGGTGCCCGGATGGTCCACGCTCTCGAGGCGCCCGTCGTACTCCGGTTCGTCGTCGACGAACGCCTCCCCATCGTAGTACTGCTCCTCGCTATCGTCGCCCAGACAGCCTGCGAAACCGCCGACGACGCCCGCCGTTGCCCAGCGGAGGACGCGCCGTCTGGTGTGCGTGCTCGGATCCATCCCTTACAGTCTCTGTGTCTCCACGGATGTATGCTTCTTCGTTTTCGTTCCCACGGTCCGGGAATCAGCGTAGCAAACTGTTAGGTTCCTGTTCGAATCTTCAACCGTACTATGACGACATCCACGCCGACCGGACCTGGGGTTCGACGCCGAACGGTTCTTACGACGGCCGGGGTGAGTGCCGTTGGCCTCCTCGCGGGCTGTGTCGCCCCGACCGCCGACGAGGCTGGCGCAACCGACCACGGTGCAACTGACGACGGAGCGACTGAGAACGGGCCGCTGACAGACTACCCGTACACCGCCCCGCCACAGGTGGTCGACCTCGCAGACCAGGGCCACGAGTCCACCCTCCGGACCGTCCCCGCCCGTCACGAAGTCGTCACCGAGGGGGCCTCGGGTGGGCCGCTCGAGTTGCCCGAGGTGTGGGCCTGGGAGGCCGACGACCTCGAGCCGAGCGTTCCCGGCCCGATCTATCGGCTGAACGAGGGCGAAACGTTCGAACTCACCTACGAGAACACGGGGCACAACCGGCCGCACACGGTTCACGTCCACGCTGTCGGCAAATCCTGGAAGGACGACGGCTCTCCCGCGACGACCATGTTGCAGGTTGACCCCGACGAGAGCCACACGTACACCCTCGAGGGCGACGTGCCGGGGACGCACTTCTATCACTGCCACTTCCAGACGCACAACCACCTCGATATGGGGATGTACGGCATCCTCCGGGTCGACCCCGAGGACTACCAGCCGCCGGACCGGGAGTACTTCTTCACCATCCGCGACTGGGACACGCGCCTGCACGAGCAGAACGCGGGGGGCGACGCGAACTACGATCCCGCCGATCGCTCCTCGAACCTGTACACGATCAACGGTCGGAGTGCCCCGTCGACGTTCCACCCCGAACTGGGGACGCCGCTGATCGTCAGCGAGGGCGACACCGTGCGCCTCCACGTCGTCAACGCGGGCTACGAGGCTCACCCGTTCCACACGCACGGCCACCGGTTCCGGGTGGTCGAGAAAGACGGCGGACAGATTCCCGAGTCAGCACAGTACGAGGAGGACGTGATCAACGTCGCCCCGGCCGAGCGCTACACTCTCGAGTTCGAGGCCGATGCGGAGCCGGGCATCTACCCGGCACACTGCCACAAGGTCAATCACGTCACGAACGAGGGGCGCTACCCCGGCGGGATGCTGACCGCGATCGTCTACGAGTCGGCGATGGACTCGGCGGAGTTCGAGAAGACGATGGACGACGCCGGATTCGAGGGTTGAGAGGCGCGATTTCCTCTCAACCCCATCCACGAGCCGCGGAACCGATCACACGTTCACTGTGCGTACAGCGAGTAGGCGATGATCGCGAACCCGAGGAGGACGAGCAGACTCTCCAGTAAGATCCCCAGGGCTAGCTCGACCTGGAGCAACTGGTGTAACACGCCAGCGAGTACGAACCCGAGCGTGACGATTCCGAACCCGAGCGTCAGCAGGCCGAGCGCCCGCTGTCGCGTTCGTCGATACGCCTTGTACGCGAAGTAGGTGATCACGCCCCCGACGATGAGGACGAGCGTCTTTACGACGGCGAGTGCGACCGTTACCTCCAGTCCTGTCGTGGATTGTCCGATCATGTCTCCTTTCGCACCTCCGACCACAGCTCCGCCAGTCGCTCGTCGGCCGTCCGAACTGGCCGTTCGACGGTCACCGACAGCGTCCGGTCGTCCTCGAGGGCGAGTTCGACCGTTTCGAAGGCGAGCGAGTATCTGGTGGCGTGGTGGCCGTCACGCCGGATTTCCGTCGATTCCTCGAGCAGCGTCGCGTCGGTGAGAACCTCGAGCTTTCGGTACAGCGTCGACTGAGCGATATCGCACCGCTCCGTGAGCTCGGCGACCGTCAGCGGCTCCTCGAGCTGGCGGATGATCTCACGGCAGTCGGGATCCTCGAGTGCAGCGCAGATCTCCGGAGCCGATGGGGCCTCCTCGGAATCGAGACGATCCCTGACCATTCGGTTCTCGCTTCTCTCGCCAGCGATATATCGGCGTCGGTGGATGATCGGAGTAGCGACTGGTCAGAAATCGGCCCACCGGGGATGCCAACGAAGTTAGTGCCCGACCAGCGCTTACGTATACTCGCCGGTGTTCTCGACGAACTCTTCGCGACAGTCGAGCGAGCAGAAGTAGTACATTTCGCCGTCCTGTTCGGACTGCTGTTCGGTGTCCTGTGGGTTCACGTCGGCTCCGCAGACTGGATCGGTTACCATGGCGTCTCGGCAGCTACAAGAGTGTTCGGTACAGACGTTTCCCCGGCTACTGCTGGGCCGATTCGGAAAAACAGGTTCTTACGCGTGTACGCTCGAGTACGAGTGCGCGGGTATCATTCGACCAGACCACGCCCACGAGGGGCGGGATGACCGGTCGGCCTCCGCCCGCGCGATACCACTTCACCGCGAGCGGCGGCTCGGTCATTTATTACTGTCACTCGAGTGATTGGCCGATGGAAAACCGTACCATGGTAGCGGGTTTCGGTAGTCATCTCGTTCGACGGTCTTTTATACTTACCCTCTCCTCGTATCTAATGCGAACGACGTGGCGCACGCAGCCACGTTCCCTCCGGCCGGTTTCCGGCACGGAGGCAGGTACGCATCCCCCTCGAGCACTCGGCGTCGGTCCGATCCGACGGCCTTATATGCGAACGGCCGTTCAGGTTGGAACGCAAACGCGTCGCCGGACACGGTTTCCGGCGAGAACGCGACCGACGCCCTTAAGTGTACGAGGGCACTCGGATGCAAACGCAAAGAACGCGTGATTGACCGGGCGTTCAACTCGCCCGGTCGTCTCGGACGAACGGTTCGAAGGGGTTAAGTACCCCAGAAAACCTAGGAAATAGTCCGAAGGAGATGAGGATCCCACCCCTGCGGTCCGCCGTCAAGATGGGATCTGATGTGAGCCATGATAGTTCGGTGACGCTCGATCGGTCGACGCGACCGTCGTCACCGAACGGACCAAGTTAC
>NZ_JCASSN010000003.1:0-1070308 GCF_059736515.1 Natrononativus sp. DTA114
CACTCATACTACACTTTCACGCCCCACAGCGGACGCACCACAGCCACACCACACCGCGACCGCCACCCAGGGGCCATTACACCACACCCGAAGAGCAACCGCGCTCCATCGGGGCGTACCGCTATGCTTAAACGCCAGCAGTAACTACCTCGAGTCGCGCCAAGGTGGCAGAGTCCGGCCGAACGCAGCGGCCTGCAGAGCCGCCCACCGCCGGTTCAAATCCGGCCCTTGGCTTTTACCTACGATCTGTCCTCGCGAGCGATGGCTCTCGCCGGTCGACCGTTGCCCTTCGCCGGTTCGGACCACGCGATAACTTCTGAAACGTATTCGACTCCGTTTGTCGTTTCGAGTACCCGTTCTCCGGCTCGGACGAGCAGTACGAACGCTCGATTCTCGATACCGCGGGAAGACGGCGCTCGATGCTGGGCTCGAGAACTTAGTAACCGTTATACGACGCGCGGACTACGCCTCACACATGCAATTTCGAGCAGGGGCCATCTATACCGTCCTGTTCCTGGTCGTCGCTGCGGGCGCGTACGGCGTGATCGCGACCGCGGAGTCTCCAGAAGTGACGATCGACGAGGCGGACGCCGACCACCAACTCGAGGTCGGCGACGATTTTACGGTGAACGACCGCACGTACAACGTCTCCGAGCTGACCGCTGAGGGCGGCACGCTCGAGTTCGTCAACGACTCTGCGATCCTCGAGGCCGAGTGGAGCGATGGTGACACGGTCCAACTCGAGGAGGAAGGGACCGAGTACACGGTGATGATAAACCAGCCCGACGAGGCTGAAGACGAGGAGAACGAAACCGAAGAAAACGGCGAGGAAGCCGAGAACGGTGAGGAAGCCGAGAACGGTGAGGAAGCCGAGAACGGCGAGGAAGCCGAGAACGGCGAGGAAGCCGAGAACGGTGAGGAAGCCGAGAACGGCGAGGAAGCCGAGAACGGTGAGGAAGCCGAGAACGGCGAGGAAGCTGAGGACGACACCGAGTCCCCGGAGGACGAGGAAGCTCAGCCTGAATCGTTCACCCTCATCGAGGATTACGACGAGGACGAGTATCAGGTCGAGGAGTTCGAGGATGGCCAGTACGTCATCGTCGACGATGGCGACGACGAACTCACTGCGATCCCGATCCAGGACTTCGACGAGATCGACGGCCAGACCTACGAGGTCGGTGACTCGATCGAATTCTTCGATGCCGAAAGCGAGGAGGTCGTCGAAGGTGAAGTGACCGACCTCTCGGCTGAAACGGTCACCATCGAGTACGAGGGCGAGGAGATCACCGAGCACGACCTCGAGAGCGGCCAGACCGTGACGATCGACGGCGAGGAGTTCGGCGTCTACATCCCGTCGGAGGGACAAGCGTACCTGACCGAAGATGTCGACAGCTTCGAGCAGCAACATGCGGATGTCGAGGAGTACAACGAGCAGATCCACGGCCTCTGGTGGGTTGTCGTGCTGTCGCTGGTAACGGTGTCTCTGATCGCCGGACTGGCGTTCATGCCGGTTCGGGGCTAATCGCGGCCAGTAGTCGAATTTTATCGCTGGCGTCTCGGTTCGAGCGGACGCTCTCTGTCTCTCGAGCCGTCGCTTTTAGTGTCTGTGGGCCGGGCGTGACCGTGAACCCCGCTCAGAATCGCTTGCTTCGTTGCGCTTTCTGGTCCCTTTCAAATCGTTGGTCGCTTCGCTCGTCACGTTCGTTCCTCGCAGAGGCGGGCCGGGCGCGATTTGAACACACGGTCGGACGTGCTCACTCCGTTGCGCGCGACCTCCCTGCGTTCAAATCCCACCGGTTCCGATGCTCGCCGCTCGCGAATGTGCTCGCGGCGAGAAGCGGGCCGGGCGCGATTTGAACACGCGACCGTCTGGTTAAAAGCCAGACGCTCTGCCGGACTGAGCTACCGGCCCTGTACTACCATCTTTTGGGGAGTCGCGGTTAAACGTTTCTTTCTTCAGCGGTGTTTTAGTGGCGTCACTCGAGAGTACGCCTATGACACAGCCGAAACCGGGTGATTCCCTGGACGAGGAACTGCGCTTGTTCGTCGAGCAACTCTGTCGATTCGAAACGACGGCCGGTGCGGAGGCCGAGGCACAGGCGTGGATTCGTGAACGCCTCGAGTCGTTCGGCTTCGAGACCTACGAGTGGGAGGCCGATCCGGAGTTGCTGGCTGGCCATCCATCGTTTCCGGACGATCCGGCGGAAATCGATGCGGCCGACCGGCCGAGCGTGGGGGGTGTCCTCGAGTTCGGCGACCCCGCGGCCGGGCCGACGCTCGTGTTGAACGGTCACGTCGACGTGGTGCCGGCGGGCCGTGGCTGGAGCGGCGACCCGTTCGAGCCTCGCTGGGACGAGGCGAACGACCGCGTGACGGCTCGCGGCGTGGCAGACATGAAGTCGGGGCTGGCCGCGTGCGTGTTCGCGGCCCGGCAGGTCGCGGCGGGCGACCGCGACCTCGACGGACGGCTGGTCGTCGAGAGCGTTGCGGGTGAGGAAGAGGGCGGGATCGGTGCGGCCGCCGCGGCGCTGTCGAACCCGTACCCCTTCGAGCGAGACGCGGCGATCGTCGCCGAACCGACCTCGCTCCGACCCGTGACGGCGACGGAAGGCAGTGTGATGAAACGGCTTCGACTCGAGGGACGGGCGGCCCACGCGGCGACCCGCTGGCGCGGCGAGTCGGTTCTTCCGCACTTCGAGCGGATCCGACGGGCGTTTCTGGATCTCGAGGCCGAGCGCGCGAAGCGGGTCACCCACCCGCTGTACGAGGAGTTCCCGAACCCCTGGCCGGTAAATTTCGGCACCGTCGAGGCGGGACGGTGGGCCTCGTCGGTACCGGACGAACTCGTCGCGGAGATCCGGATCGGGGTTGCGCCCGGCGAATCCGTCGAGTCGGTCGAACGGGAGTTCCAACAGCGCCTCGAAACGGTCGTCGCAGCGGACGAGTGGCTCGAGGCCCATCCGCCGACGTTCGAGCGGTTTTCGATCCAGTTCGAGGCGGCCGAAACCGATCCCGACGCGCCGGTCGTCCGGGCGGTCCAGCGAGCGATGGCGGCGACGGGTCTCGAGAGAACGACACCGAAAGGAGCGACCTACGGTGCGGACAGCCGTCACTACGTGGCAGCGGGCATTCCAACAGTGGTGTTCGGCCCGGGCGATATCGAGCAGGCGCACTTCCCCGACGAGTCGATCGACTGGAAAGAGGTACGTACGGCTCGCGAGGGGCTGGCTCGAGCCGCAGAAACGTTCCTCTCCCGGCCGTAGTCGGCGTTACTCGAAGTACTCCGCGAGCGCGTCGGCGACGATTTCGCCAGGCTCGAGGCCTTCGAGCGAGGCTTCCCGTCGCAGGTCGCGGTAGGCCGCCTGTGGGAGGGTGATTTCGAACTGTCCGAGTCTGATACCTTGCTCAGCGAGTGCGTCCTCGATCGGAATGCCGTCGTTGACGGCGCTTGCGGTCCGCTGAACTTCCCGGACGGTGAGATCGTTGTCGATCGTTGCCCACGCGAGCAGGAGTCGCATCGTTCCGCCGACGCGAGCGATGTGCTTTGCGGCGGAGGGGGCGATGTGGCCGAGCGCGACCTGTCGGCGTACCGATCGCGGCAGATCGTGAACGCGCGCCCACTTTCGGATGAAAGAGACGGTGACCTCCTCGGCGGGTTCGCCGTCGGCGCTGTGACTCGCGCGCTCGGCTGCGGCTTTGTAGGAGCCCTCGCCGCGGACGAGCGCCGCACAGGCGGCCGCACCGCGGAGCATGTAGAGGTTGTCGTCGACGGTGCCGCCGGCGAACTGGCGGACGATCTCGGCCGCCTCGGCGAGACTCTCCGGGTCCGACGGATCGAACTGGACCGCATCCCTGGCGTGGCGCCCGGTAACCGACTCGTCACCCCGGATAACCGGTGCGCCGACGGGAGACTCGCGGTCCGTCGGGATCGGGCGATCCCGACCGGTTCCGTCTCGAGTACGGCCGTCGGGAGACTCCTCAGTCATTGTGCGTAATAGGGTGGTCGACGGCAAAAACCCTCTCGTGCGGTGCGGGCGCTTCGCGTCACCGCCGTCACTCCTCGCGATGCTCGGCCAGGTGTTCCCAGATTTCGGTACAGCCGGCGCCGGCCTCGACCTCTCTAAGGTGGGCGTCGTCGCGTTCGTCCTCGCCGCTGTGATCGGGGACGGACTCTGGAGTCTCCGTCATCGGTCGCGTTCCTCCGTGTACAGTTCGGGGGCGACGTCCGCCGAGACGTGCTGGCGTGCGCCGAGTCGGGTCCGTTTCGCGTCGGTCATGAATCTACTCTCCCTTTCGCTGAGAGCCGCATAAGCGACGCTACGGGAGCAAACCCTACCCGGGCTCGAGCCTCCCGGAATCGGTTGCCGCTACCTCCGATGCACCGCGTGGCTCGAATCAACTCCCGTCGTTCGATTTCTCCGGTCGGGGGCGTCTCGAGGCCGGTAACGATTGCACGGGCCGACGGAGGGAGGCCGTCCCAGGCCGAAGCGAGGCCATGGTAATCGCACTGCGAACGCTCGACGACGGGGCGTGGATCAGCGTCGACGACAGTCGAGAGGTAGGCGTCAGCGACGTCTGGACGCTCTCTCGGGGCGACTTCTGTGCGTGTGCGCCCGCACACGTTCTGCTCGAGGGTTTCACCGACGTCGGCGTCGACGGCTCGACGGTCGTCGCCGGAACGATCGGGCAGTGTCTCGACTGCGGGAAACGGGAGACGATCGACCGCTTACCGGTCGGCCGGATCGTCGACGGCGAGTTCAGCCCGTACGGGCCGTACAACGTCCAGTCGACGCTCGAGGGGTCGGTCTGATCGTTGCTCGATCCGGGCCGGCAAATACGGCCGGGAGGACCGAGAGGTGGGGAGAACTGACGCGACGCGCGGCGGTTTATGGGTGTCGTCCGTAGCGGCGGACAAGAATGCCAAGCGACGTCGAGCAGTGGAAGGACGAACTCTACGGCACCGATATCCGGGCCGAGATCGAACGCATCGCCGACGCCGGCTGGGAGTCGATCCCCGACGACGAGAAAGACGCCTGGTTCGAGCGGTTCAAGTGGTACGGACTGTACCACCAGCGCGCCGGCCAGGAGAGCTACTTCATGATGCGGATCGGCCCGCCGAACGGGGTCCTCGAGCCGGGACAGCTCCGCGAGATCGGCGAGATCGCGCGGGAGTTCTCGACCGGTCCCGCGGAAAACCCCGAGTTCGGCAACGGCTGGATCGACGTGACGACCAGGCAAGCGATCCAGCTGCACTGGATTCGTCTCGAGGAGGTCCCCGAGATCTTTGAGCGCCTCGAGTCCGTCGGCCTCTCGACGGTTCAGGCTTGCGGGGACTCCTGGCGCAACATCGTCGGCTGTCCGGTCGCCGGCAAGGACAGACACGAGCACGTCGACGCGCTCTCGCTGGCCCACGACCTTCACGATCGGTTCAAGCGAAACGACGCGCACTCGAACCTGCCCCGGAAGTGGAAGGTGTCGGTGACGGGCTGTGACGAGGGCTGCGGCCAGGGCGACATCAACGACCTGGCGTTCGAACCGGCCGAGAAGGAGGTAGACGGCGAGACGGTAACTGGCTACAACGTCCGCGTCGGCGGCGGCCTGGCTCGGAACGAGCCACGCTTCGCCCGGAACATCGACGTCTTCGTCACCCCCGAGCGAGCGGTCGACGTCGCCGCCGGCATCTCGGCGCTGTTCCGGGACCACGGCGACCGGGAGAACCGCTACAACGCCCGGATCAAGTTCCTCGTCGACGAGTGGGGTCCCGAGAAAGTTCGGCGGGTGCTTCAGGAGGAGTACGTCGAGTTCGAACTCGAGACCGCCGGTGAGGACCTCCGATCGGCGTACAGCTACAACGCGGGCGAGGCCGACGGCAAGCACGATCACGTCGGCGTCCACGAGCAGGCCGACGGGAACGACTACGTCGGGCTGAACGTCCTCGTCGGCCGGATCGGCGCCGAGGAAACCCTCGAGATCGCCGACCTGGCCGAGGAGTACGGCTCCGGCGAGGTGCGCCTCACCCAGCGCCAGAATATTATCCTGACCGACGTTCCCGAGGAGGCTGTCGATGACCTGCTCGCCCACGACGTTTTCGACCGGTACAGCCCCGACCCCCATCCGTTCCAGCGCGGTTCGATCGCCTGCACCGGCACCGAGTTCTGTTCACTCTCGATCGTGGAGACGAAGAACCGCCAGGTGCGCTTCTCGCGCTGGCTGGTCGAGAACGTCTCCCTCCCCGAGGGCGTCGAGGACTTCCACATCCACCTCTCGGGCTGTACCGCCTCCTGTGCCCAGCCTCAGATCGCCGACGTCTCGCTGCGCGGGATGAAGACGCGCAAGAACGGCGAGCCGGTCGAGGCGCTCGACATCGGCCTCGGCGGCGGCCTCGGCGAGAACCCGCAGTTCGCCTCCTGGGTGACAGAACGGGTCCCGGTCGACGAGGTTCCGGGAGCGATCAAGAATCTGCTCGAGAACTTCGTGGCCGAACGATCGGGCACAGAGAGCTTTCGAGAGTTCGTCGCCGCCCGCGACGACGAGGAACTGGCCGCGCTAATCGAACCCGAGGAGACGAGCTACGAGGACCCGTTCATGCACAACACGAAACGGACTTGGTACCCCTACGCCGAGGAGGACGACCTCGAGGCCAGTCCGGCACCCGCCCGGGCCGACGGCACCCGCCCGGGCCGACGGCACCCCGATCACGTCGGATGACTGAGCGCGATTCGAAGCCGCCGAAACGGCGCGTTCGGAAGCCGCGGCGCTCAAGTATCTCCGTGGCCTGCCTCGAGCAATGACAGACCGACTGTTGCGCGTCAACGCGTACACGACCCTCGATCTCGTCGACGCCGTCGCGACGGGTCACGAGTTCGAGGAGCGTGCCGAGGGTGTACTCAACGCGACCGCCGACCGAGAGGACCCCGATTGCGTTCGCCTCCAGTGCGAACTCGACAACATGACCGAAACGAACCTGCCCGCCCACATGGAGGAGTTCCAGCTCACGCCGACGCAGGCCCGGATGCTCGCGGCCGACCTGCAGAAACACGCGGACAGAGTCGACGACGAACTCGAGTAGCGACTCGCATCGCCGTCACGTCCCCCGATTACGCGAGTGCCTGCCGTCGCAGGCCAACCCTGTTTGTCGGTGTCTGGTGAAGCGGGCGACGGTGGAACCGATGAGCACAGACACGATTCAGGATCTGTTCGAGCACGGCGTCGAAGACATCTATCACGCGGAGCACGAACTCCTCGAAGCCCTCGAGACGCTCGAGGAACACACCGACCGCGAGGAGATCGCCCAGGCGTTCGCCGAGCACCGCGAGGAAACGCAGGGGCACATCGACCGACTCGAAGAGGTGTTCGACCTGTTCGGCGAGCCACCCGAGAAAGAGGAGTGCGAGGGGATCAAAGGGTTGATCGAAGAGTACGAAGGTTTCCTCGAGAGCGACCCCGACCAGGACGTCCTCGACTACCACAACATGGCTGCCGCCGAGAAGACCGAACACTACGAGATCGCCGCCTACGGCAACCTCATTCCGCTGGCGGATCAGTTGGGGCTGGACGAGGCGGCCGATCTGCTCGAGGAGAACCTGCGCGAAGAACAGGACGCCCTCGACGAGTTGAAGTCGCTCACCGAGGAGTTCGATATCGGCGCGATTCCGGCCGAGTAGGGGGTGTTGGGGCCGTTAGCGGTTCTCGTCCGCCGGCCGGAGTTCGAACTCGCGGCCGGTGACGTCGACCCGATGGCCGGCGTACTCGAAGGAGATCGAAACGGGGTGACCGTCGCCGCTCACGGCAATGCGGTCGAGTGCTTCCGGATTGATCGTATCGTACAGCGTCGGGAGATCGGTAACGGCTCTCCCGGACCGATCCGCGATCTCGAGAACGATCGCGGTGCTGAGCGAGGCGTGTTCGTAGCCGCCGTCCGTTCTTTTCAATCGTTGTCGTGTCACTGCTGGTCGTGCCTGGGCCATGATCGAGCTGTGTGCCGTCGGGCCCGTCCCGACGGGATACTGTCAGTATCCGTCTCGATCGCCTAAGCGCACTGCCTATACTCATTAGTCGCCCGCGGAGATGCACTCGCCCGCCGTCGCCTCGAACAGCGAGTCGACCAGTTTCTGTTCTGCGCGTCGCAGGTGCTGGCTGAAGGTCGGCTGGGAGATGCCGAGGGCCGTCGCACACTCCGCTGCCGTACTCTCGCGGGGCCAGTCGAAGTAGCCGCTCGCGCTGGCCGTCCGGAGCGCGCGTCGCTGTTTGTCGGTCAGCGAGTCCAGGAGCGCCGGCCCGTCGGCCGCGGCGATGCCGGGTAGCCGCCCGCTGGCAGTGCGCTTCGCTGAGAGCTCCGCAGCCGGGTGACGCTCGAGGAAGGTGTCGATCACGTCGCTCGCGTCGGCGTGGACCGGAACGTCGGCGAGGACGGTCGCGACGCCGTCGACCGCGACGGCGGACCGGATGGCGGCCTCCGTGTCGGCGAGCGTCGCTGCGACGCACGGGCCCGTAACGACGACCTGGTAGAAATCGCCCTGGGCCGTCGTCCTGAGCGGACGGACGCTCTCGACGTGGGGGTCGGCCCTGAACGCCTCGAGGACGGCGTCTTGCGGCGCACCGGTCGCCGTGAAGTACTCGAGGAGGGTGTCGTCCGATCGGTGGATGACCTCCTCGCCGCGGATCGTACACCCCGCAGCGTCGGAGGCGGTGATGAACGCACAGGGGCCGTCGCGAAGTTTGAACTCGAGTTCGACTGGAGAGGTCACTTCGAGGGGTAGGTTTCGAGCCCGTGAAGCCGTTCTCCCGTCACTATCAGGGTCGTTCCGTTCTCGAATCGAGCGGCGCGGTTCGGAGGGAACTGGCTCGTGGGTCAGTAACAGTCGATTAACTGGTCAACTCTCGTGGAGGAACGGTAACGTATACCACGCTGGCTGTTGACAGACTGAACTGATCGACGATGGCAGACGTAGAGGCGAAAACGGCTCGAGCCGAGTGGGGTTCCCGGTTCGGTTTCCTGATGGCAATGATCGGCGCCATGGTTGGCGCGGGGAACATCTGGCGGTTCCCGTACGTGATGGGCGACAACGGTGGCGGGGCGTTCATCGTTGCGTTTTTCGTCCTCCTGATGCTGCTCGCAGTTCCGGGACTGATGGCCGAGGTCGCACTCGGGCGCTACACGAACAAGGGCGTCATCGGCGCGTTCCGCGACGTCGTCGGACCCGGCGGGCTGGTCGGATTAGGTGTCGTCGTCTTGCTGGTGAACATCGCGCTGATGTCGTACTACTCCTCGGTGATCGGCTGGACCCTCTACTACGCGGTCCACTCGCTGCTGTTTACGTTCACTCAGCCCGGTTTCGAGGCCGAACCGTTCATGAGCGCCATGTTCGCGAACTCGGCGCTCGTCATCGGCCTGCACACGGTGGTGATGGGAAGTATTGCGGCGGTTCTCATCCTGGGTATCCGACGGGGTGTCGAACGCGTCGTCGTCTACGCGGTGCCCGCGCTGGTGATCGCGCTCGTCATCATGACGATACGCGGCCTCACCCTGCCGGGAGCGACCGACGGCCTCGCGTTCGCGTTCACGGTCGAGTGGGAGTTCCTCGGCTACAGCGACACCTGGATCGCCGCGCTCGGGCAGGCACTGTTCTCGACCGGCCTCGGCTGGGGGATCGCCCTTACCGTCGGGAGCTACCTCCGGGAGTACGACGACGTCCCCCTCGGTGGCGGCGTCTTCACCGCCATCGGCGAGTCGAGCATCGGCGTCCTCGCGGCGCTCGCGATCTTCCCGATCGTCTTCGCGGTCGGCGTCGCTCCTGACGAGGGGCCGGCGCTCACGTTCATCTCGCTCGTGCAGGTGTTCCCCGAGATCCCCCTCGGTGGAATCGTCGCGATCATGTTCTTCGGCGGCTTCTTCCTCGCGGCGTACACCTCGGGGCTGCTCATCACCGAGGTGAGCGTGACGACGGTCGCCGAGGAGACGCGACTCGATCGCACGCAGACGGTTCTCGCGGTCTGTGGCGGCATCTGGCTGCTCGGACTGCCCAGCGCCTACTCCGTCGATATCCTCGACTTCCTCGACGTCATCTTCGCCAACTGGGGGCTGCCGCTGGCGACGCTCGCGATCATCGGCATCATCGGCTGGGTGCTCGGCCCCGAGCGGCTTCGCCTGCTCGCGGTCAACCAGAACGCGGGGATCTACGTCGGGAAGTGGTGGAACCCCGTGATCAAGTTCGTCATCCCCGCCGTAATGATCTTCATCATGGCGTACTTCGCCGTCGAGAACTTCGGCAGCCCCGAGATGATCGGCGGTATGCTCGTCATCGTGCTGTTCCCGATCATCGGCTACGCGATCATGTCGATCGTCGAGGGCCGCGGCGGCCGCCCGGAGACGGCCGAAGTGCCGGGGGGTGACGACTGATGGCGCTCACCGGCGAAGTGATCGCCGTGCTCTCGTTCACGCTGCTCGCCTTCTGGGGCGTCGCAGGCTGGGCGCTCGTTCGAACGCTGCGCCAGGAAGGGCGCAAGGTCGAGATCCTCAGACACCAGGACCGGATGGACACCTACTCGCCGAAGGCGCTCGAGGATCTCCGCGAGTGGATCGAGGAGAACCCCGACGACCCGCTGGCCGACGAGGCGCGCGCTCGCTACAACGAGTGTGTGACCGTTCTCGAGACGACCGACCGCCACTACTACGACTGGTCCGACGAGGAGATCGCTCGACTCGAGCCCCTGTAGCGTCTGTGCCCCCTCTGTACTGTCGTCAGTTCCGGGGCTCGCGACCCGTTCTGTGGTCCGCCGGGAAACAGGGACAGCCGACAGTATCGGTATACGAACCGACGCATATCGCTTTTATATCTCAGCGTGCTAGTCGTGTACGTGACCTCGCCTGCAGCGGAGCCGGGTGACGAACTCACTATCCGGCGGACCGAACGTGCCGACCTGCTGGCGATCATGCGGATAGAGGACGCCTCGTTTCCCCAGCCCTGGCCCTACGAGGCGTTCGAACAGTTCCTCGCCGAGCCCGGATTTCTGGTCGCGACCGAACCGACGGGCCAGATTGCGGGCTACGTCGTCGCCGACCTGAACTCGAGCTACGGTCGAAACATCGGCCACATAAAGGACATCGCAGTCCACCCCGGGCGGCGAGGGCGCGGTATCGGGTCGGCGCTGCTCGGCCGCACCCTGGAGATTCTCGCCAGTCGCGGGGCACACTCGGTAAAACTCGAGGTCCGCCGGTCGAACGACGCCGCACAGCGGCTCTACCGCGAGTTCGGATTCGACTCGCTGCGGCGGATTCCGGGCTACTACGACGACGGTGAGGACGCCCTCGTCATGATTCGGGCGGTGCGGTGATCCGGGCTCACTCCTCGAGGATCTCGAGCGCCGCGCTAGCCGCCGTCGGCGCGACCGTTCCTGACTCCGGCTCCCACTCGACGAGCCTCTCGTCGGCGAGCGCGGGCAGGTGGACGTGCGTGAGGTCGACTCGAAGCTCCTCGCGGGACGCCCCGTTGTCGAGTCGCTTCGAGACGGCGTCGACGAACTCGTCGCGCTCGAGCGGGCCGCCGGTTTCGGTGAGCACTGTCAGCACGCGTCGACGTTCGGCGGCCGCGAGCGTGCGGAACAGCCGCGGCGGGACCGATCGACCGGCGATCGCCTCGTCTGGTGTGTCGCCCATAGGTGGGTAAGTGGCCTGTGCGGTGAACGGGCTCGGCCTGCGTCCGCAGCCGCTTTTTCCGTGGCCGGACGTGGCCGTTTTACCGCTGGCCTCCGTAACGGCGCCCATGGGATACGCCTGCCCGGTCTGTGACGCCGAACAGGCCGACGCGGTCCACCTCGCGAACCACCTCGCGATCACCGCCTCGCTCGGCCGCACGGATCACGAGGAGTGGCTCGCGGAGTACGCGCCGGAGTGGTCCGACCAGGGACCCGAGGAGCTCGCAGACACCGTCCGCGAGTACGCCCTCGAGACCGAGACACCGGAGTTCGCGACTGAGGGCGGCGGCGCCCCCTCGCTCGAGACCGAGATCGCCAGACAGAGCCGCCACGGCGGTCGCGGCTCGATGACCGAGGAGACCGCCCGCGTTCTCGAGGAAGCACAGGAACTCACCCGGAAGCGCCGGGAGGGCGACGCCGACGGGAACGAAAACGCGTAACTGCCCGCCGACCGAGGAGCCGAGTATGCACACGGTGGGAGCGTTCGCACCCGATTCGATCGACGACGCCCGCGAGCGGTACGATTCGGTCGCGACGGCGGCCAGTACTGTCGTCCGCGAGACGGCGCGCGCGATGGAGTTCGACCGCGCGGAGTACGGCGACCGGGTATCCGACGACGTCGTCGACACCGCACACGACGCCCTCTTTGCGAGCCTGCTCGAGGTCCACGTCGGCACGCGCGAGGAGTACGAACGCTGGCTCGAGGGCTACGACGGCGAGGTGACCGCGGTCGGCAACGAGAACGTCGACAGCGTCGTCTGGCACGCGGGTCCCGACGGCGAGGCAGTGGCCGCGACGTTTCACGAGAAGGAGGACGCCGCCGTCGCGACCCTCCGCCGACAGGCGTTCGGGCGGCTCTACCGAGAGTCGCTGTAGGACGACGGTGCGGCTTCGGCGGCCCCCGCTGCCCACACGAAACGCGTATGCGCCCCCGGTCCCGAGTTCTAGCCGATGCGAACGCGGTACCTGCTGATCCTGCTCGTCCCCCTCGTCGTCCTGCTCGCGTTAGGAGCGCTGCCCTCGCTGCTCGGCGGCGGCGACACCCACTACGTCGTCGCCCACGAGGTCGATGACGTAGACGGGGACACCGAAACGATCGCCGCGGAGAACATCTCGGAGAACCGGTTCCCGTACACGACTCAGGCGCTCGAGGAGGGCGCCTCCGACTCCTACGAGGAGGGCCGGTTCGGGTTCAAGGAGTCGTTCACGCACACGCCGTTCGACGAGTTCAGCGAGTTCCAGATCTGGAACGCCGACGCCGTCGAGAGCGACACGGTCTGGATCGAGAAAGACGGTAGCTACTACCGTCTCGAACTCACAGAGTCGTCCGAAACAGATGAGTGACGACGGCTCCGAGGGGTGGCCGATCCGCGACTCGGTCACCGAGTACGAAACCGACTGGTACGACGGCGGCTACGACCTGGTCGAACAACCCGATGGAAGCGAGAAGCGTTACTACTGGGCCGAACTGCCACCGGCGGTCGTGATCGTCGCCCGCACCGACGACGAGGTGATCTTCGTCGAGCAGTACCGGCCCGCGATCCGCGAAACCCACCTCGAACTCCCCGCGGGGATCGTCGAGGACGGCGAGTCCTACACCGAGGCCGCCGCGCGCGAACTCGAGGAGGAAACCGGCCTTATCCCCTCGAGCCTCGCCGTACTCCAGGAGTACTGGGTCGCGACCGGAGTGCTCCGTCACGAGCGGGCGATCGTCTACGCCGACGGCCTCGAACCGGGCGAGCGCGACCTCGACGGCAACGAGTTCATCGAGGTCCGGCCGGTGCCGGTCGAAGACGCACTCGAGCGCGCCCGGGAGGGGCCGGCCAACGACGCGACGATCGACGGCCTGTTGCTGGCGAAGGAGGACGGCCTGCTGTAAGGGGGCAGGCGTCGCGCAGTCCCGATGTTCTTATTCGCCTCGCGTCCCAACCTCGCGCCCATGGACGGCGAGATATCCACCGACGACGTCTCCGACCTCCTCGAGTCGGGCGCCGACGTCCGGATCGTCGATATTCGCGACTCGATGAGCTTCGAGCGGGGACACATTCCCGACAGTGAAAACGTCCCGTTCAACGAACTCCCCGCCCGGATCGAGGAGTTCGAGGACGCAGACCGGGTCGTCACGGTCTGTCCGCACGGAAAGGCGAGCGTCCAGGCCGCCCGTCTCATCGGCTCCTACGAGGGGGCGGCCGACGCCACCGTCGAGAGCATGGCCGGCGGGCTGGACGAGTGGGCGGAGACGTACGAACTGGCCTCGAGCGACGGCGAAACCGAGTCGACGGACGGGCCGGACGCGCCGTTCTGACGTCTGCGCTAGAGCACCGGTCCGTGGTCCGCACGCCGATCGCGAGTGCTGGGGCGGGTTTCGATCATAAAAATAGTCGGTGGCGAGAACTCGCCGTGTGGAGGCGATCTCAGATCATCGGATCAGGCGACGTTGAAGCCGCGGTCTCGGAGGAAATCCTCGATGCGGCCGGTGTGGTTGCCCTGGAGTTCGATGTGGCTGTCCTCGACGGTACCGCCACAGGCGAACTTCGATTTCAGGTCCGACGAAAGGCTGTCGAGATCGACGTCCTTCGGGTCGAATCCTTCGATGATCGTTACCTCCTTACCGTATCTGCGCTCGTCAATGCGGATGGTGAGTTGCTGCTGACCCTTTGCGACGTCTTCACAGACGCAGAGTTCTTGGGGCAGCCCGCACGTCGAGCAGACTTCCGACATTACGTCCGATGGTACGAAATGGGCATATTAAACACTATCGGGACCCTCAGGCTGGCCGTCGATTTATTTTAAGACAGGCTACTGCCACCGTCGACCGACGAGCGGGAGCCGTCGACGGACCATACTGTTGACCGCCTCGACCGCCTCCTCTGCCTCCTCGCGATCGACGCCAGCGCCGTACTCGGCGCGTTCGTACAGTTCGCCGACGCGAACCGCACGGTCGTCGAGCGATCGGTAGGCCGATAGCGCCGAGAGATACTGGCGAACCGACTCCGAGCGACGCCGCGGCCGGTACTCCCGGGCCAGCAGGATCTCGAGTCTGCGGTAGGCCCGTTCGGTGTCGGCCGCGGGCTCCCCGCGGAATCCGTGCCAGTAGAGCCGCCCCTCGCGTTTCGCGCGGGCGGTCAGCCCGGTTCGGTGGGCACCCGCGGCGAGTCCGACGAGCAGCGCGAGTCCGATCGCGACGTCGGCGGGCGTCACCGACTCCTCGTCGTCGCCGTCCTCGCCCTCGGTTTCGTTGTCAGGCGTGAAGTTGCCGACGGAGCCGGGATCCTCGATCCCGGGGATGTCCTGGGGCGTGTTGATCGGCGAGGTGTTCGCTCCGCCGTTGGGTTCACCGCCCACGCTGCCGTTCTCGGTCTCGTTGGTCTCACCGTTCTCCGTCTCGTTGCCGGGATCTTCTCCGGGGTCGCTCTCGCCGTCGTCCTCCTCGAGGCCGCTCGGCGGAACGTCCTCGCTGCCGTCTACGTCGACGTCCGCTTCGCCGTCCTCGCGGGCCTCTTCGAGGCGCTCTTCGTGGACGTTATCGCGGTCGCCGGAGGTCGGCTCGAAGGTGACCCAGCCGTGCTCGGGGAAGTACACCTCGACCCATGCGTGGGCGTTGAGTCCGCGGACGACCCACTCGTTGTCGTCGACCTGCTGGCCACTCGAGAAGCCGACGGCGTAGCGCGCGGGCACGTCTTCAGCCCGCAACATCTGGACCATCGTCGTCGCGAAGTAGACGCAGTAGCCCTCGTCCATCTCGAGGAGGAACCCTTCGGCGACGTTGCCACCCGGGTGTTCGACATCGAGCGAGTATCCCTTCGAGGAGCGCAGGTGGCTCTCGATGGCGTCGGCCTTGTCGTAGGGGTTGTCGGCGTCGGCGACGATCGCCGCCGTCTCGGCTTCGAACTCACTCGAGGTGCCCTCGGGCGTCTGGAGATAGTGATCGGTCACCTCCTCGGGGTAGTCGGTTCCCGCCTCGCGCAACGCCTCGGAATCGCGCTCGACGACGGCGCTCTCGACGTTGTAGACGTCACCCTCCATCAGCGGCGTACTCGGCCGGATCTGGCCGTGCATGCTCACCTCCGTGTGGTCTGCAGCGTCGCCCTCGACGGCGACCGGATGGGGTGCTGCGGGCATTACGTTCAGGTCATCCTGAACGTAGATCGTCTGGCGGTTGGTTTCGTACTCGCCCGGCGGCCGCTCGAGCCCGCCGTCGTACGGCGTATCGTGGCCGGACCGGATCCACTCGTCGCCGGTAAACCGGTCGTAAACGCCGGTTCGCCAGTAGGTCTCTTCCTCCGCGGTGGCGGTAAAGCGGACCTCCGGTGAGAGATCGACCTGGCCGCTGATCCCCGACTGATCGGGGGCGCTGGTGATCGTGCCCTCGAGCGTCCCGTCGGTCTCCTCACCCTCGATCAGGTGAGTCGGGTTGCTCGCCCCGCCGGGAACCAGCGTCACCGACATCGAGAGGACGATCATCAGCGCGAACAGGATCGCGAGCAGGTCGACCTGGACGATCGAGCCGCCGCGGCGCTCGAGCTCGCCGAAGCCGACGGCGGCGACGGCGCCGACGGTGCCCAGCAGCGTGATGCCGACGCTCGAATCGCCGGTGAGCACGAGAAAGAGCAGCGCACTGCCGCCGGCGACGACGCTCAGCGTGTACCGCCCTCGGAGGGCGAGATACCACGAGAGAAAGACCGGAGCCGGAGCGAAGCCGAGTGTCCAGACGCCGGCTTCGACCATCCGCAACAGCGGCAGGCCGGTCGCCAGGGCGATCGTATCCGACAGCAGTTTGTCGGCCGCCGAGAAGACGACGAGGGCTCCCGCACCGGTGGTGTTGAAGTAGTACGCGAAGCCGACCGCCCCCGCGGCGATTGCGAGCGCCGTCGCGGTTCGCGGCGTGATCGTGTGTGCGAGCACCGTCGCCGCGACGAGCATCGTGAGAACGATCAGAAGCAGCGACCGGGTGCCGCCGACGACGCTGGTCACGTCCTGGAGCACGCTCACGTACGCTGCCGTCAGGACGAGCACGCCCAGCAGCGCCAGCAGCCGGAACGTGTCGGTCCCGATGACGCCGTCGACGGTCGTCGACACCGTTCGGTCCCGGACGGGGGTGCTCACGCGCCCACCTCCGACCGCGGCGGCGATTTCTCCTCCCTGTCGGCCTCTTTCGAGCGACCGGCGGCCGCGGGCTTCGGCGAACTCGAGCCGTACAGCCGCTCGAACGGAATCTCGTACTCGTCGACGCAGACGACGACGCCGTTCGCGTCGGCCTGGACCAGGATGTCGGCCTGGCGTCGCGTCCGGTCGTCGACCTCGCCCGCACGGGCGACCGCAAGCAGCGCCAGCAGATCGTGGTGGTGGCGCTGTCCCGTATCGGGAGCCCTGGCGCCCTCGGAGACGCTCACACCGACGGCGATGTCGAGTTCGAGCAGATAGGTGGCGATGCTGGCGACGGCCGCGGCCATCTCGTCCGCCTTCCCCGGAATGCACTCGGCGGCGATCTCGGCGTTTCCGACGGCGTCGTCGGCGATGAACTCCTTGACGACGAGTTCGCCGTCGGCCCGTTTGGCCGCCGACTTCCAGTGGATGTCCCGCAGGGAGTCGCCGCGGGCGTACTCCCGGAGGTGATCGAACTCCTCGCGGTCGGCGTCGCGGACCGCGTCGGCCAGCAACTGGAGGTCGTGTCGTGCTCCTCCGTGGAGATCGTACACTCGCGGGTAGACGAGCACGGAACTGGTTCTGCCGTAGCTAAAGCGCGTCTCCGCGAGTCCGAGCAGGTCGCCGACGGCGACCGAGAGCGGGCCGACCTCGCGTTCGCCCCGGGACTCGAGGCGAACGTCGTACTCGTAGGGTTCGCCGTCGTGGAGCGTCGTTTCGCCGACGTTCCCGCCGTCGAGAGCGGAGAGGCCGTCGCCGACCGCGTCGCGAACGACCGCGGCGGTCGGACCGGCGACCCGCGGGCTGAGGCCGACGGTGCGGGTTTCGCCGATGAACCCGCCCTCGAGCGGGCGCCGATCGATCCGCGGCTTCTCGGCCCGGTAGACGGTGACGAACGCCGCGAGTAACACGACGATCAGCGGGGCGACCACGGCGTTCAACGACCGCGAACCGTACACCGCGCCCATCAGGAGACAGAACGCGACGACGCCGACGACGCCCCATCCCCGTCTGGTCAGTCGCATCTCAGTCCACTCCCACGCGTTCCAGAGCGTCCTCGACGACGGCGGCGCCGTCCTGGTCGCGGCCGCTCGAGGAGGTCTTGATCCGGTGGCTCAGGACGACCGGGGCCTCGGCCTGGACGTCGTCGGGGATGACGTACTCGCGGCCGTCGAGAACCGCCCGCGCCTGGGCCGCCCGCAGGAGGGCGATCGTGCCGCGGGGACTCGCGCCGATGGTCGCGTTCTCGCGGGTGTAGCCGACCAGTCTGGTGGCGTACTCGCGAACCGGCTCCTTGACCAACACCTGCGTGACCGTCTCTCGGGCGCAGACGAGCGTCTCGAGGTCCGTCACCGGCTCGAGATCCTCGATCGGGTGGTGGCCGACGGTTCGCTCGAGCATCTCGGACTCCTCGGCGGGCTCGGGGTAGCCGAGTTCGAGTTTCTTCATGAACCGGTCGACCTCGGCGAACGGAAGCTCGTAGGTGCGGTTCGGTTCGACCGCGTTCTGGGTCGCGATCACCGTAAAGGGGTTCGGCAGCGCTCTGGTCGTCCCGTCGACGGTGACCTGCTGTTCTTCCATCGCCTCGAGCAGCGCCGACTGGGTCTTCGGCGGCGCGCGGTTGATCTCGTCGCCGAGCACCATGTTGGCGAAGACGGGACCGGGCTGGAACTCGAACTCGCGGCTCTTCTGGTTGAAGACGTTCACGCCGGTGATGTCGGAGGGGAGCAGGTCGGGCGTGAACTGCACTCGCCGGAACGTGCAGTCGACCGAGGTGGCGATCGATCGGGCGAGCATCGTCTTGCCGACGCCCGGGACGTCGTCGAGCAGAACGTGTCCGCGCGCGAGAATCGCCGTCACGACGTGTTCGATCTCGTCGTCGTGACCGACGATCACCTCGCCGACGTTCCGTTCGACCTCCGCAGAGAGCGCTGCCACGTCGTCGACCGAAAGCGGCTCGACCGGCGGGGAACGGTCCTCTCGTCTCGTCTGTGATGTCGGATTGGCGTCGGTCATTGATGAAATTGCGTGACGCCAGTGCAGCGGAACGTTCTCAGCACACGTCTCATTAGTATGCCATCAGGGACTGATTGACATATGTTTTGTGTCGTCCCCGCCGAACATCGGCGCCTGTGTCCGGTCTCGCACTCGAGCGCCCGCAATAGAAATCCTGCAACGTCGAACCGGTTATATCTCACACTGCCGGCAATCAGCGATACGGGAACCAGCGGCGCCGCTCGACGGATGGCCATCGGAAAATCGGTGTCTGCAGTCGAACCTGCTATAGCCGTTCGACGTTCGTCGCGCGCGGGCCCTTGTCGGCCTGCTCGATGTCGAACTCCACCTCCTGGCCCTCCTCGAGGTCGGGACCGCCGACGTCTTCCATGTGGAAGAACACGTCGTCGTCCGCGTCGTCTGTCTCAATGAATCCGTAGCCGCCCGTGTCGTTGAAGAACGCAACCGTACCTTTCGCCATTGCATCCGTACAGAGTCCCGACTGGGCTATAAATGTTCGGGAGGGGTCGGTACAGCGAGCCGGTCGTTCGGCGAGTTTCGGCTCACCAGTCCACACAATCGGGACAGACGACGCCGCTCTCGCGCATCCAGACCCGTTCCGCGGCGTCGCCACACTCCGCGCAGACGTACTCGCCCCAGCCGTAGGTCGGGGACGCGGGGACGACCGCCTCGTCGGAGTCGGTCTCGTCGTGCTCTTCGCCGACTTCCGCCGCCGGTGGCTCCTCGGTCAGGAACTCCTCGAGCGTCGCGTCCTCGCTCACGCCCGGGGCTACGGTCGGCTCGCTGAAGACCGTTTTCCTCCCGCTCGACCGGCACGGCCAAGTACTCGGGGTGACAACCCCCGCGTATGGAACCCGTCCCGCTGAACGTCATCGTGGACAACATCATCGAGATGAACGAGTACTTCTCCGACATCGCGATGGGCGACGGCCTCGCGCCGCTGCTCGTCGCCGTCGGCACGATTCTCATCGTATTCTCCCTCGGCGTCTTCGGCTATCTCACGCTCGGTGCGGCGACGAGTCTCGTCTCCCTCGAGTAATCTTCCTTTCTCCCACGCGAACCGCCTACTCGAGCGCCGCGAGCGCCTCGCCCGCCCGCTCGATCGCGTCCTCGAGGTCCGGCCCCAGCGGCGAGCCGACGACGATGCCGTCGACGTGGTCGGCCATCGCCGCGAACCGCTCCGTAACCGTCTCGGTCGTGCCGGCGACGGCGAAGGCGTCGATCATCTCCGGTGTCACCCGGTCGAACGCCTCACCGAGCTCTCCCCCTTCGATCGCCTCGCTCACCGCCCCAGCGGCCTCGCGGTCGATGTCGTGACGCTCGAGCACCGGCTCTGCGGCCCCGCCGGCGATAAAGGCGACCGGCGGACGGGCGGCCTCGCGGGCGGCCGCTTCGTCGTCGGCGACGCTCACGCTCGCGAACGCCAGCGCGTCGAAGGGGCCGCGGTCATCGGGGCGCTCGCCCAGTCCCTCCGCCACTTGCTCGGCGGCCCACTCGAGGTCGTCGGGGTGGGCGGCGTTGACCAGCACCCCGTCGGCGTGTTTCGCGCTCATCCGGAGCATGTGCGGTCCCTGGGCGCCGACGTACACCGGGATCTCGGTCGGCTCCATGTTGAGCGAGGCGTCTCTTGCGCGGAACGTCCCGTCGTGATTGACAGTCTCGCCCGCCCAGAGCTCGCGGGCGACCGAGAAGGACTCGAGCACCCGGCGGAGCGGCCGATCGTGCTCGATCCCCAGGTTCGCGAGCGCGGAGCGGTCGCCCGCCCCGATTCCGAGAACGGCACGCCCGTCGCTCACCTCGTCGATTGTGGCGGTGCGACTCGCGAGCGTCACCGGGTGGCTCTCGTAGGGGTTGACGATCCCCGGTCCCAGTCGAATGTCGTCGGTCGCGTCGGCCATCCGCGAGAGGGTGACGAACGGGTCGCGGTTGAAGTAGTGGCTGCTGGCGAAGGCGACGTCGTAGCCGACGTGCTCGGCGCGGGCAGCCAGCGCCGCGAGTCGGTCGGGTGGGTGTTCGGGGGTGAGTTCGACCCCCCATGTGAACGAGTCCGACGCCGTCATGGCTCGTACTCCCACTCCCTGAGGGCGTGGCGGACGAAGTCGGTCTCGACCTCCCGGAACAGCTCCTCGCTGCCCTCGAGGTCGCCGAAGCGCCAGTCGCGGACGACCACTGCGGGCGTGCCGTCGGCCCCCTCGCCGGTCACGAGGTTCGCGGCGGAGGCGAGTTCGTCGACCACCGACTGGACGGTGACGCCGAGTTCGCGACCGTCGCGGTCGTGTTCGCCCCGCCAGTCCCGGCTCGCGGGCATCCCTCCCCAGCCGAGGGCGACTCCGCGCTGGCCGTGGCGAAACGGCCGCCCGCAGGTGTCGGTGACGATCACGGCGACGTCCTCGTAGCCGTGGGCGGCGAGCCCGCTCCGGATCCGTTCGGCGCTCTCGGTCGGCCGCGTCGGCAACAGCAGCAGGTCGTGGTCGGGGACGTTCGAGCGGTCGATCCCCGCGTTCACGCAGACGTGGCCGAACCGCGTCTCGGTGAGCAGGAACGGGGCGTCCATCAGGAGTTCGGTGCTCTCCTCGAGTACCGCCTGGGCGAACCGCGGGTCCTTCTCGTCGTCGGTGAGTTCCTCGAGCCGGGTTGCGATCTCTCGGGCGCGCGGACTCGCCGGGAAGTCGGCCAGATCGAACGCCCTGTCCTCCGCCTTCGAGACGACCGTGCTCGCGACGGTCAGGACGTCGCCGTCTTCGAGATCCGCCCGGGCCGCGATCAGCGCGGCGAGGTCGTCGCCGGGGCGGATCTCCGGGAGGTCCGCCACTGCGTGTAGCTCCATACTCGAGAGTCGGCCAGCGGGGTCAAAAGCGCACCGTCACCGGCGATCCCGCCGGTCCGAAAACGATTCCCGCCTCTCGGTCGTCGTCTCGAGCATGGACGAGTCGGGAGCGGACTCGAGTGCGACCGAGGCGGACGGGGACGATGAGACGCACGTCGTCACTGCCTTTCTCCGGAATCGCGGCGAGGTGCTCCTGTTGCGCCGGAGCGACGCCGTCGGAAGCTACGCCGGGCGGTGGGGCGGCGTCTCCGGCTTCGCCGAGGGGGAGCCGGACGAGCAGATCCGCCGGGAGATCGAAGAGGAGACGGGGCTCGCAAATGCGGTCTCGCTCGTCCGCTCGAGTCGAGCCGTCCGCGTGAGCGATCCCGACCTCGAGCGCGAGTGGGTCGTCCACCCATATCTGTTCGACTGCGACTCCCGCGAGGTCGACCTCAGCGAGGAACACGACACCCTCGAGTGGGTCCCGCCGTCGGCGATGCTCACGGAGTACGACACCGTCCCGAGGCTCTGGGAGGCCTACGAGCGCGTCGCGCCGACGGTGCGGTCGATCGCCGCCGATGACGAACACGGGGCCGCATATCTGTCGGTACGGGCGCTCGAGGTCATTCGCGACCGGGCGGGGCTGCTGGTTGCCGAACGAGAGAGCCACGACCCCGACGCCGAGGCGGGAGCGGTCGACGAGGAGTGGGACGAACTCACCGCCCTCGCGGGTCGGCTGCTCGAGGCTCGGCCGTCGATGGCGGTCCTCCGAAACCGGGTCAACCGGGCGATGGCAACCGCCGGAGGGGATGAAAGAGGCGATACGAATCCGGACGCGGCGGCCGTCATCGAGTCGACCGTCTCGGGAATCGAGCGAGCGCTCGAGGCCGACGAAACCGCGGCCAGCGAAGCAGCGAAGCGACTCTCGGGAACCGCCATGACGCTCTCGCGGTCGGGAACGGTGCTCGAGGCGCTCCGAGCGAGCGACCTCTCCCGGCTGTACGTCGCCGAATCTCGGCCCGGTCGCGAGGGCGTGGACGTGGCCGAGACGCTTGCCGACGGCCTTCCCGTCACGCTGCACACCGACGCGGCGGCGGCCCACTTGCTCGCCCGGGAAGAGATCGACCGGGTCGTCATCGGCGCGGATACCGTCCTCCCGGAGGGCTCGGTGGTGAACAAGGCCGGGAGCCGCGGGCTGGCGGTCGCGGCCGCCCGCGAGGGGATTCCGGTGTCGGTTGTCACCGCGACCGACAAAGTCTCCGCCCGCGAGGAGTACAGCCTCGAGTCGGGCTCGAGAACGGCGGTGTACGACGGCGACGCACCCGTCGACGTCGCGAACCCCACTTTCGACGTGACGCCCGCCGACTGCGTCTCGGCGGTCGTTACCGAGCGCGGCCCGCTCGAGTCGGCGGACGTCGAGGGGGTCGCCGACGAGTTGCGGGACCTCGAGCGCTGGCGGGAGCGCTGAAACGACAGACGGAAACCGCCCGCGGCCGTACCCCGGAGCGGGCGGCGGTGACGAGCAGTTACCCCCACTGAGCCCCTTGTGACGAGGCTTTTTCCCGAGCCGCCCTTCTGCCGGGGCGAAGGTTCAACACCGACTCCTGCGTAGCGCCAGCCATGAAGCAGACGATCCAGCGCCTCGGCGTTCACGACTCCGTCTCGGCGGTGTTCCCGCCGGCCGAACTCGCCGACTCGCTCACCGATCTGCCGGTCGGCGTGGACGTGATCTCCGACGACGAAATCGACGCCTGCGACGCCGTCGTCACCCTCGCACACCGCGATGCGTTCGCCGAGCTCGCGTGGGTTCACTCGATCCAGGCGGGGATCGACCGGTTCCCGCTCGAGACGTTCGACGAGCGGGGCGTCGTTCTGACCAACAGCACGGGGATCCACGACCGGACCGTCGGCGAGACGGTCGCGGGCTACCTGCTCGCCTTCTCCCGGCGCCTGCACCGCCACGGCGCGAACCAGCAGGAGCGCCGGTGGGAGCGGCCGGCCTGGGACGAGGCGTTCACGCTCCCCGGCACCACCGCCTGCGTTGTCGGCACCGGAACCCTCGGCCGGGGCGTCGCAGAGGTGGTCGGCGCTCTCGGCGTCCGGATGGTCGGCGTTCGCCGCTCGGCGGAGGCGGTGCCGGGTTTCGAGGACGTGTACGCGACCGAGGACCTCGAGACGGCTCTCGAAGACGCCGAGTTCGTCGTCTCGACGCTGCCGTTGACCGACGAGACCCACCACTTCTTCGACGCCGCGACGTTCGACGCCATGCGCGACGACGCCTCCTTCGTCAACGTCGGCCGTGGGGGACTCGTCGACGAAGCCGCGCTGATCGACGCCCTCGAGACCGGGCAACTCGCGGGGGCAGCGCTGGACGTCTTCGAGACCGAACCGCTGCCCGAGGAGTCGCCGCTGTGGGGGATGGACGAGGTGATCGTCACGCCCCACTGCGCGGCCTACACCCGCGACTACTACCGCGACGTGGGCGAGATCGTCCGCGAGAACGTGAGTCGGCTCGAGGTCGGCGACGAACTTCATAACCGGGTCGTCTGAGAACGGAACAGTCGGTAGCGCCGGTGCCGGGAGCTGATTCGGCGGTTCGACAGGTCGATCTGCACGACCGATACGTTCCTGAACGTCGCGGCCATCCCTTCGCTATGGTCACGATCCGGTCCGCTCGAGCCGACGACGGCGACGACCTCGTCTCCGTTCACGTCGCAGCGATCCGCGAACTGGGAGCGGCGGCCTACGACGCCGAGCAAGTCGACGCCTGGGCGGCGGGGATGAACCCCGAGGGCTACCCGACCGACGACCCCGACGCGCACTTCGTCGTCGCGACGCGAGACGACCGCATTGCCGGCTTCGGCCACCTCCAGCGTGACGAGCGCGAGGTGCAGGCCGTCTACGTCCACCCCGACCACGCCGGCCGGGGCGTCGGTCGCGCCCTTCTCAGGCACCTCGAGGAGACGGCCCGCGAGGCGAGCCTCGAGGGGCTCACCCTCGTCGCCTCGAAGAACGCCGTTGGCTTCTACGAGCACCACGGCTGGCGGCGGCTCGAGGCGGTCGACCACGAGTCGACCGGCGGGGTGGTACTCGAATGTGTGCGGATGGAGCGGACCCTCGAGTAGGGGATCGAGAAGCCTCCGCCACCGCTACCGGCGGGCTCTTCCGCTACCGGTTCCTTGTCCTCGGTCGGCGAAATACCGATGGTTATTCCCGATATGTCACCGAACCTTAGCTCGACGGACGCAGACCGACCTGGGCGGTCGACGGACGTCGCGCGCCGCCGGCTGCTCGACCGCCGCCGGTTTCTCATGGCCTCCGGTGCCCTCGCCGGCGTCGCCATCGCCGGCCGCGGCGTCTCCTCGAGCGGCGGCACCGACGGCTCACCGGAGCCATACGCGGCGGACGCGGAGGAGCCGTTCCAGGAACGCTATCCAGGGCTGCGAGTGCTCGAGTACGAGCCCGAAAACGCCGAGGCGGTCTCCCGCGAGACGTTCGCGACCGCCCGCACGCAACGCACCGAACACTACGTCCGCAACCACTACCCGACGCCGGCGATCGACGCCGAGGCGTGGTCGATCGAACTTCGGGGACTCGGCCTCGATGACCCCGTCACCTTCGAGATGGCGGCGCTCCGTGAGGCGTTCCCGACGGAGTCCGTCGCCCATACGATGCAGTGTGCGGGCAACGGCCGCGCGGCCTTCGAACCCGCGGTCGACGGTATACAGTGGACGACCGGGGCCGTCGGCACCACTGTCTGGACCGGCACCCCGCTGTCGGCGGTGCTCGAGGACGCCGGGGTGGACACCTCGGAGGGCACCTGGCTCATGGTCGCCGGGGGCGAACATCCCGACGGCGAGGACGTCTACGCTCGCTCGATCCCGATGGAGAAGGTCCTCGAGGACTGTCTCCTCGCCTACGAGATGAACGGCGAGCCGTTGACGCCGGATCACGGCTCCCCCGTTCGGCTCGTCGTCCCCGGCTGGTTCGGCAACAACTGCGTGAAGTGGGTCGCCGAGATGGCGGTGCTCGAGAAGATGCACGGCGGCGAGGCGTGGGCGGACTACGTCGAGTGGCAACACGATTCGTACCGGATGCTCGCGGCGGGCCAGGAACCCGACGAACGCGAGTCGATCACGGAGTTCGACACGCAGGCGCAGATGGACGCCGAAGCGGCCGGCGAACTCGAGTACGCGCCCTACCTCTACGACCAGTTCGTGAAGTCGCTCATCGGCTACCCTGGCGAGAACGCGACGGTCTCACCGCGGGAGGGTGACGGTCGGATCGAGGTCGTCGGCGTCGCCTGGGCGGGCGACGACCGGGTCGAGCGCGTCGAGGTGTCGACCGACGGCGGCGAGACGTGGGCCGACGCCGAGTTCTTCGGCGAGGATCTCGGCCCCTACGGCTGGCGGCAGTTCCGCTACTGCTGGGACCCGACATCGGGGGAGTACACGCTCGTCTCTCGGGCGACCGACGAACACGGCCGGAGCCAGCCACGCGAGGTCGCCCACGCCGAGGGCGGACTACTCACGCTCGAGGATGACCGGTTCCCGTGGAATCAGGACGGCTACGGCAACAACGCCTACCTGTACCACGGCGTCGACGTGACGGTCCTCGAGGACTGTTAGTGCGGGCGTTCCCCCCGGTCAATCGTCGGTGGAGGAGACGGGGACGGCGTCGGGGGCCGCCTCGGCTTCGAACAGCGCGAGGAAGATCACCCCCGCGAAGACCATGAACCCCGCGGCGAGCCAGAAGCCGCCGAGGAAGGAGACGTGGTCGAACATGAATCCGACCGCAAGCGGCCCGACGATCGCGCCGACCTGCCAGGAGACGGATCTGAGCGAGAGGCTCCCGGCGACGGAGTCGTAGTACTCTCCCTCCCTGACGAACAGCGACATGCTCGTCGGCAGCCGCAGACTGTCCGCGAGTCCCAGGATCCCGTACGCAACGAACAGGAGGAAGAACGCCGGGACGAGCGTGACCTCCCGCCCGCCCCCGGCGAGGGTGACCGGATCGAGCACCAGGGATGCGTACGCGGCGGCCGGAATCAGCGCGGTGCCGAGCGCGTAGCTGACCGTGCCGCCGAAGATGAACCACTCCTCGCCTCCCACGCGATCGGAGAACTCGCCGACGTACCCCTGGGCGATCCCCTTCGTTAGCTTCCCGCCGGCGAGGATGCCGCCGATGAGAAGCGCGTTCATGCCGAACTCGGTCCGGGCGTAGATCGGGAGGAAGATGATCACCGCCATCTTGCCGAAGCTAAAGGAGAACCGGAAGACGACGAGCGCCATGATCACTCGCCGTTTGAGCAACCGGAGGAGCGTCTCGACGCCCGTCGATTCGTCCGGGTCGGCGCGGGTACCGGGATCGTCTCGGACGAAGGTGTAGACCGCCACGGTCGACAGGAACGTGAGTCCGATCAACACCGCGTAGGTCGTCCCGAACCCGTAGACGAAGAGGAGGGCGCCGCCGACGATATCGCCGAGGAGGCTCGCGATCGACCGCACCTGGTTGTACGTGCCGAT
The DNA here is from genome assembly GCF_059736515.1 of Natrononativus sp. DTA114. Classification (NCBI taxonomy): domain Archaea; kingdom Methanobacteriati; phylum Methanobacteriota; class Halobacteria; order Halobacteriales; family Natrialbaceae; genus Natrononativus; species Natrononativus sp. DTA114. The sequence continues at coordinate 27,187 of NZ_JCASSN010000003.1, forward strand.
CCACATGCCGCGACCGTCGTCGGGCGCGATTTCGCCGACGACGGCGACGCCCGTCACCCAGAGCATGATCGAGCCGACGGCCTGGAACCCGCGAAGGAAGATCACCTGTTCGATGCTCTGGACGAAGGTGAGCCCGAGCAGCAACAGCATGTTGAGGACGAGTCCGAGCAACAGGTACCGTTTCGAGTTGCCGAGGTCGATCTTGCGGCCGAGCGGGAGCACCAGCACCAGCCGGACGGCGGCGTAGGCGGTGCCGAACAGGCCGGCGACGGTTCCCGACGCGTTAAAGAGGTCCGCGTAGAGGGCGAGCGCAATGATGATCGTCGCGAACGCCATGCCGCTGACGAACCGCACTGAGGCTAACGCGACGAACTCGAGGTTGCGAAAGAGTGCGAGCGGACTCCGCCCGCCGTCGGTCGTCGGATCCGAGTCGGTCATCGAGGCCGTACCAGGGGCTCCGTGAGTGAGGGTTGTTAAACGAGGGTTCGCGGTTCATTTAACCGGGAGTCCGGCGCTGCACGCGACGGGGAGAGAGCTCGACGCCGTGACGGGGGCACCCGGACACGTCACTCGCTCTTCGTCCGCTCCTCGCGCACCTCGAGCAGCCTCAACTCGATCTCGACCGGGATTCCGGCGAGTTCGTGGTTGAAGTCGACGGTCGCGGCGTCGCCGTCGACGGCGGTGATCCAGCCGGTTCGTCCGTCGTCGGTTTCGACCGGCGTCTCGGGCTCGAGCGGTCCGTCTGTCGTCTCGAACTCCGTGAGCGGAATCTCGACGACCAGCGACTCGTCGTGTTCGCCGAAGGCGTCTTCGGGCTCGAGTCGCGCCGTCGTCTCGACCGGTAACTCATCGGGGTCGGCCTCGAGATCCCGCAGCATTCGATCGACGCCGGGGACGACGTCGCTCTCGCCGACGCGGATCTGGACGGGTTTGTAGTCGCGGTTGTCGTGGTAGATCCCCGCCTCCATCGCGCGGTCGACGTCGGTCGTATCGAACGGCTCGCCCGTCTCGTCGCCGTCGACGAGTCGGCCGGTGTAGTGACAGATCGCGATCGTTCCGGGTTCGACCATACCCGAGACGACCACGGACGGATTCAAGAAGCCACTGCCGGCGGCGTGACGAGACGGGCGGGTAAACACGGAGAGGTTCGAGCGGCCGGGCGTACACGGAAGACTCGAGCGGCCGGGCGCACGGCTCGAGCACCGCGAGAGCCGTGTAACCCGGGGAAAGGCTGGCTTCTTTCTGAACCTTACCGTAAGCGACCGTAGGGAGCGAGCGGACCGACGACCGATGTGAGCGACCGAAGGGAGCGAACGGAAGGAGGAGTGCTTTTGGTCCAGCTTTTGCCGAGGGACGTCCGGTCGCGTGAGCGCGACCGCGACAGACCGCAGCGCAAAAGGTGGCTTAGAAAAATTTGAACAGATCGTCCCGCTGCTGATCGTGGAGGTGCGTCCGGACCGCTTCGTTCAGCGACCCGATCTGGCCGCGCTTGGCGGTGATCGGCGCGATGGTGTCCTGCCACTGCTTCCAGGGCGGGTAGAGCCCGAGTCGGTCACAGAGCTCGTCGAGTCGCTCGTCGCGGTCGTCGACCTTGTCCATCTTGTTGACCGCGACGACCGTCGGAATCTCGAGTTCCTGCAGGAAGTGGAACATCTCGACGTCGTAGGGAATCGAGTCGGGGCCGGAGTGGCGGTCGATGATGTCGACGACGCTCTTGCCGTCGACGACGACGACGCCGACGAGGATCTGTCCGGCGTGTTCCTCGAGATACTGGACGATGTCGGTCTTGATCTGCTCCTGGCGGTCGCGGTCGACGCCGCTCATGAAGCCGAAGCCGGGGAGGTCGGTGATGACGAAGTCCTCGGCGGCCCAGTCGTAGTGGTTCGGACTGCGGGTCACACCGGGTTTGCCGCCGGTGTCGAAGCTGTGACCGGTGAGCTCGCGCATGAGCGTCGACTTGCCGACGTTCGAGCGACCGACGAGGACGACCTCGCTCTCGCGATCCGGGCGGGTATCGAACATGGTCGAACAGTACGCGTGGGCGATGTAATAAGGTCGACGAGGTCCTCGAGCGACGACGGGACGAAAGCCGGCAAAAACGGTACTGTATGTTAATACCACACACTTTTCCGAACGTTCGTTCAGGAATGGGAACCAATCACACGGATCTGTACACGAACATATAAAGTCTTATTACCATTTTCCTCAACTAGTCGTGTATGGATCCGTCCTTAACCCGCCGGAAGTTCGGTGCTGGATTGCTGACAGTAGCCTCCATCGCGGTTGCAGGGTGTACTGGCGACGATGGCGATGACGATGACGCCACCGACGACGCCGGGAACGAGACCGACGACGACGCCGGGAACGAGACCGACGACGCCAACGGCGCCGACGATGCTAACGGTGCCGACGACGAGGAAGAAGACCAGCAGACGCTGACGATCCTCCTCGAGAACGAAGACGGCGAGTCGATCTCGACGGGCGTGATCATCTCGGTGTACAACGAAGACGAAAACCGGACCTGGGAGCTCAGCGGCCCCGACATTCAGGAGGGAGCAGCCGAGACGGATCTCCGTGGTTCGATCGAGGCAACCACCTACGAGGTCTCCGCGGAACCCCAGGCACCGAACGACTTCGAACCCGTCGAGGGCGAAGAGGTCACCGTCGACGAAGACGGCGGCGAGCTCACGCTCACCCTCGAGGGTGCCCAGACCGACGAAGAACTCGACGACGGCGACGACGAGTAAGCCGCTCGACCACGCATCCCGCTGCTGTCTTTTTGACCCGCCATCGTAACCACTGACAGTGTACACCTGCTCACGACCCAGGGGCCGGTACTGGCGGAAACTCGCCAGTGCTGGCCGCCTCGCTGTGAGCAGTGTGTAACCCGTTGCAGTTGTTGCTATCGTCGCGATGTCGTCTCGGTGTCGGCTTCCCTGCAGTTATAACGGTGGCCGTCTTCGGTTCCGTCAGTGCGGCTCGTACAGCTGATGATTCCGACGGGGGCTCGTGAGACGATCCTCGAGACGCTCGAGGATCAGGAAATCGACTACGTCGTTACCGACGAGACGAGCGGGCGGGAGTACACGGGGGTCGTCTACTTCCCCCTGCCAGCGGCGGCCGTCGAATCGGTTCTCGACTCGCTTCACGAGGGGGGGATCGAGGAGGACGCCTACACCGTCGTCGTCGACGCGGAGACGGTGATCTCGCGGAAGTTCGACGCGCTGAAAGAGCAGTACGACAACGGTGACGTCGAATCCGATCGGATCTCGAGACAGGAGCTTCAGGCGGAGGCGGAGTCGCTGACGCCGACGTTCGGCATCTACACGACGATGACGGTCGTCAGTGCGATCGTCGCGACCGCCGGTCTGTTGCTCGACTCGCCTGCGGTCGTCGTCGGCTCGATGGTGATCGCACCGCTGATCGGCCCGGCCCTGGGGGCGAGCGTCGGCTCGGTGATCGACGACGAGGAGCTGTTCGTCGAGAGCATGAAGTACCAGCTGTTCGGGGTGGTGATCGCGATCGCCGCAGCGGCGGTGTTCGCCTGGACCGTCAGGATGACGAACATCGTTCCACCCGGATTAAACATCGCCGAGGTCGACGAAATATCAGAACGCCTCGCACCGGACTTGCTCTCGCTCGCTGTCGCCCTCGGCGCGGGCGTCGCCGGGATCGTGAGCATCTCGACGGGAATCTCGGTCGCCCTGGTCGGCGTGATGATCGCCGCGGCGCTCATCCCGCCGGCTGCCGCGGCAGGGATCGCCATCGCCTGGGGCGCGCCGTCCGCTGCCATCGGCTCGACGGCGCTCGTCTTCGTCAACGTGCTCTCGGTGAACCTCGCCGGACTGTTGACGCTGTGGTACGCCGGCTACCGCCCCGAGAACCTGTTCGAACTCGGCCCGACCCAGGAGCGCGTTCGAAAGCGGGTCGTCGGTCTCGCCCTGATCGTGCTGCTCTTTTCGGTGTTGCTCGGCGGGATCACCTACAACTCCTACGTGAACGCCTCCTTCGAGGAGGACGCGCGGGAGGAGGCACAGCTCGTCCTCGAGGACGAGGCCTACGACGACTACGTCTTCCTCTCGCTCGAGACCCAGATGGACGACGACTATCCGCTGCGAGGGCCGGAGCGGGTGGTCGTCACCATCGGCGGCCCGCCCGGTGAGATCGATCAGGAGCTCGCCGACGCCTTACACGCGCGTATCGCGCAGGACGGCTACGAGGACGTCACGGTCGAGATTCGGTACGTCAACATGGTCGAACGTTAACGCCGGCTCCTGCCGGCCGTGTTACTCGATCGGCAGCCCGGGACGCTACCCCTCGAAGGGGAGTTCGGGCTCGTAATCGATCGCCTCGACCGCCGCCTCGAGCACTTTCTCGACGTTCTCGCCGGTTTCGACGCTCATCTCGTAGTCGGCGTCGACCTCGGCCGTCCAGCGCTCGCGGCGGTCGATCTTGTTCGCGACAGTGAACACGGGTTCGTCTTCGAACTGCGCCTCGATGGCGTCGCGAAGCTCGAGCTGTGACTCGAGCGGGTAGCCACACTCGCCGCTCGGATCGAGCAGGACGAGCACGCAGTCGCCCAGATGCTCGAGGGCGCTGACGGCCTGTGATTCGATCTCGTTTCGTTCCTCGGGCTTGCGGTCGAGCAGTCCCGGCGTGTCGACGATCTGGTAGCGGATGTGGTCGTGTTCGAAGTGGCCGAGGCCGATCCCCTTCGTCGTGAACGGGTAGGAGGCGGTCTCTCCGCGGGCGTTGGTGACGTCGTTGACGAACGACGACTTGCCGACGTTGGGGTAGCCGGCGACGACGATCGTCGGCTCCTCGGGGTCGATCTCCGGCAGGTCTCGCAGGTCGTTTCGGGACTGGTTGATGTACAGCAGTTCGTCGTCGATCTGTTCGACGATGTCCGCGAGTCGGGCGAACGCCTGCTTGCGGTGTTTGCGGGCGGTGTCGACGTCCGTCTTGCGCAGTCGCGGCTGGTACTCCTCGTGGATCTCGCGGGCCTTGCGGCTGGCCCACATCACCTCGGAGAGGCTCTGTCGGAGCCTGTCGACGTCGACGATCGCGTCCGCGAGCTCGTAGTAGAAGGGGTGGACGTCGTCCTCGTACTCGAAGTCGGGCCACGCCGTGACGACGTTCTCGAGATTATCGGAGATGATGTTCGCCGCCGTCTGCAGCATCGACTGCTGGGCGTCGAGGCCCCACTGGGCGTTGCCTGCCCGCGCCGCCCGCGAGAACGCCTTGTCGATCAGCTCTTCCGACGTGGGCGTGGTCGGAAGGTCTTCGAAAATCATGGCTGCGGGTAGGGTACCGGATCATAAAAGACCACGCTTTGTCACCGGGGGCGCCAACAGTTCTCGTGACGCCCCCGAGCACTCCGTCTCGAATCCGCGGGGCTCCGAACAGCCCCATAATAAGTGGTCGTCCCGTACGTGGAGTGTACTTTTAGCGATCCGTGTCGTTCGACTGCGTATGACAAACTGGCGCGCTGTCGGTATCGGCTTCGTGGCGGCGTTGGTGATCAGCATCTTCGGCATCGCCCTGCCGGGACTGGGCCAGCTCACCGCCGGTCTCGTCGGCGGCTTTCTGGCGGGCGCACTCGCGGGTGGAGGACTCATCAGCGGCGCCTGGCACGGCCTGCTCGCCGGGGCGCTCGGCGGGATCATCGGCGGTCTGATCCTCGCTGTCGCCGTCGGCATCGTCGGCCTTTCGCTCGGCCCCATCGGCCCGCTCGCCGGGCTCGGTGTGTTCGCGATCGCCGTCGTCATCGCGATGCTCATGGCCGTAGAGAGCGCGATCGCCGGCGCTGTCGGCGGGCTTATCAATCCCTGAGCGGTGCAGCTATCGGCGCGCCTCGAGCTCCTCGCGGAGGTCCTCGAGATCCAGCCCCTTCATCGAGAGCAGGACGAGCAGGTGATAGACGATGTCGGCGCTCTCGTGGGCGATCTCCTCGTGGTCGTCGTCTTTCGCGGCGAGGACGAGTTCGGTCGTCTCCTCGCCGAGTTTCTCGAGGACGGCGTTCTCCCCTTTTTCGTGGGTGAACAGCGAAGCGGTGTAGGAGTCCTCGGGCAGCATCTCTTTGCGGTCTTCGATCACGTCGAAGAGGGCGGCGAGCGTCTCATCGGCGTGTGGCTCGTGGGTCTGGTCGGTGTTCGTCATCTACAGTTCACTCGGGACGTCACGGATGTCTTCTAGCTCGTCGAACTTCTCGCTGTCGTCTCGGCCGCTCTCGAACACCGATTCGGTGACCTCGATCGGGGCGTTCGTCCGGGCCGCTAGCGCGAGCGAGTCGCTCGGGCGGGCGTCGATCACGACCGAATCCCGCGGCGTCTCGACGTGGAGGTCGGCGATGTAGGTGCCGCCCTCGGCGGTCTCTTCGATCTCGCTGACGACCACGCGGTCGATCCGGCCGCCGAGTTCCTCCATCACGTCGAGCAGGAGGTCGTGCGTCATCGGCCGTCCGATGTCCTCGGCCTCGAGGCCCTGGGCGATGCTCGTCGCCTCCTGAAAGCCGATGAAGATCGGCACGACGTCGTCCTCCCCGTCGACGGAGAGAACGAGTACCGGCACCGGTCCCTGTGGGGTGCCCGCCACGCGCACCGAATCGATGGCTGCGTTCATACGCCGACTCATGCGAGCGAGTGAGAAAAGTCTGTACACTGCGAGGTCATCGCACGCCGAATCCGGTTCCGTCACCGAACGCAGCCGGTCGCCCAGGCTCCGTTACTCGAGAGCGGCCGGTTCGGTTCCCGGTGTCTCCGGGGCGAACAAGGCCAGTTCGTGCAGGCGGCTGTCGTCGGTGAGTTCCGGGTGGAACGACGTCGCGACGATCGGCCCGTCGCGGACGGCGACCGGGCGGCCCTCGACTGACGCGAGGATTTCGGCGTCGCCGACCGAGTCGATCACCGGCGCACGGATGAACACCGCGGGGAACGGCTGCTCGAGACCGTCGATCTGGAGGAGCGCCTCGAAGCTATCCTTCTGGCGACCGAAGGCGTTGCGCTCGACGGTGACGTCGATCAGGTCCAGGGTGTCGACGCGGTCGTCTCCGGCGTCGCCGGCGGCGACGATCAGTCCTGCACAGGTCGCGAGGAGGGGTTTTCCCGCGTCCACGTGCTCGCGGATCTCCGGGGCGATACCGTCCTCGTGGAGCAGCCGCGAGATGGTCGTCGACTCGCCGCCGGGCACCGCGAGCAGATCGCAGTCCGGAACGATCCCCGACTCGCGTATCTCGCGCACCTCGAGCTCTCGGCCCTGGTCCGTTGCCGCGCGTTCGATCGCGGCGACGTGCTCCGCGACGTTCCCCTGGACGGCGATGACGCCCGCAACCAGTGTCATGTGTCGGGGTATGTAGGGCGACAGGAAAAAGTTCGCGACGCATCGCTGCGGGTGGCAGCCCGTTGAATTGCGCGAGAGAAACCCGTGGCTGTCGGTGCCCGATACCGAGACCGTTCGGCGGCGGGATTATGAGACGAACGTCAGTAACTGAACGAGCAGTCCCATCAGAACGCCGAACGCGATGACCGTCTTCGGGTCGATACGGATCGCATTCGAGTCCTCGGCGTCGAAGTACCGGACGAGTCCGGCACTGGACATCAGCCCGCCGGTGTTCTGTCCTTTGTCCATACCCGCCCTTGTGTTGCCCTCGAACTAAAGCTTTCGACGAAAGTCGATTCTCGAACCGCCCGCGCGTCGATCCCGACCGGCAGCCTCGGCTCCGGACTGGCGGCAAACGGACACGGGTGGGAAACCCTTATGCGCGACCGGCGGAAACTATCGATGAACGGCATGACTGTTACGCTCAAGGACTTCTATGCGGACTGGTGTGGCCCCTGTAAGACCCAGGATCCGATCCTCGAGGAACTCGAGGAGGACTGGGAGGGCAGGTTCAGCGTCGAGAAGGTAAACGTCGACGAACAGCAGGATATCGCCAACGAGTACCAGGTGCGGTCGCTGCCGACGCTGATTATCGAGAACGACGACGGCGTCGTCGAGCGCTTCGTCGGCGTCACCCAGCGGGAGGACTTAGAGGACGCCCTCGAGTCCGCCGGCGCGTAGCGGGATCGCCCGCTCACTGCAGACGCGAATCCGGCGCGGTCCCCCTCCGTTCTGCGAAGCGAACCCTTGGTCATTCAAGCCAGCAGCATCACATTCTGAAGGACTGGAATAACCGTTTTATTTCTCGATTCGGTAGATGGTGGTATCCGCATATGAGCGAACGACGCAATGACGCCGTTCGCGATAGTCCAGAACCCGAACACAGATCATCCCCGCAGGGATCCAGGCAAGCGTCGACGACGACCAGCCCGACCGGTGAAGCGAAGGCGACGGTCCTCGTCGTCGAGGACAGACGCTCGCTCGCCGACGCCTACATCTACTGGTTCGGCGACCGGTTCGTCGTCCGAACGGCGACGTCGGGTGCCGACGCCCTCGAGCAGTTCGACGACACCGTCGATGTCGTCCTCCTCGATCGGGGACTTCCCGACGTGAGCGGCGGCGAGGTGTTGTGCACGCTCAGAGAGAACGGGAGCGACTGCGCCGTCATCGTCGTCTCCGCTCACGAACAAAACGAGGCGTTCCGCTCCCTCGAGTACGACCACTACTTCGAGAAACCGATCTCCGATCCCGGTGCCGTGATCGACGCGGTGGAGTCGGCGGCCGAGAGCCACGCCGAGGGCGACTGAGTCGACGACCCGGTCGGGTCGTTGGCGGTCGGGTCGTTGATACAGAAAGGCCCGAATTTATGTATTTCCACTGAATAACGGAGAGGCATGGCCGACTCGCGTTTCGGTGAGCGTCCCCTCGAGGCGATCTACGAACGGACGCTCGACTCGTTACCGATCAACGTCGCGATTCTGGACACGTCCGGCGAGATCGTCCAGACGAATCGCTCCTGGCGTGAGTTCGGTCGCGACAACGATATCGCGATTCAGGCGAGCACCGTCGGGGTGAACTATCTCGAGGTCTGTGACGCCACCGACGACGAGTACGCAACGCAGGCGGCCGCTGGCATCCGTCGAGTGATCGCGGAGGACGAGGAACTGTTTACGTTCGAGTACCCGTGTCACGCGCCCGACGAGAAACGCTGGTTCCTCATGCGCAGTTCCTCCTTCGAGAGCATGGGCGACCGCTTCGTCGTCGTCGCCCACATCAACATCACCGAGCGAAAGCAGGCCGAACTCGACGCCCAGGCCCGGGCGGACGAACTCGAGGAGAAACGCCAGAACCTGATGACGCTCAACCGGGTCATCCGCCACGACATCAGAAACGAGATGGACGTCATCATCCGCTGGGGAGACATCTTAGAGATGGAACTCGAGGAGGAGAACCCCGGCCTCGACTACATGGTGACGGCAGCCGACGAGACGGTCCGACTGACCGAAACGATCGGCAACCTCGTTACGGAGGTCAACTCCTCGGACGATCTGCCGCTCGAGCCGATCCCGCTCCGGCCGATCCTCGAGAGCGAAGCCGAGAAGGCGCGGGCGAAAAACCCCGCACTCACCGTCACCGGGATCGAGGACGTGCCCGCCGAACTCGCCGTCGAAGCCGACGAGATGCTCTCGTCGGTATTCGTCAATCTGTTCAACAACGCCGTCTCTCACTCCGACCGTGACGAACCCACCGTCGAGGTGGCGTATACGCGAGATCGCGGGGAAGTGACGGTGACCATCGAAGACGACGGGCCGGGGATCTCCGACGAACGAAAAGAGCGCGTGTTCGGGCGCGGCGAGAAGGGGATCGAAAGCGACGGCACCGGACTCGGACTGTACCTCGTCGAGACGACGGTCCAGCGATACGACGGCACCATCTCAGTCGAAGACGCCGAGCCGCGAGGAGCGCGCTTTCGCGTGACGATTCCCGAAGCGTTCCAGTGAGTCAGGCTCCCGACGGCTCGCCACCGTCGACGACGCGGGTGAGCGTCTCGAGGACCTCGTCGTAGTTGTTTCCAGTTTTGAGCAGGTAGGCGTCGTACTCGATCGAGGGAGCGTCCTCGGCGGAACGACTGCCCGACACCAGCACGATTCGCGGATCGAATCCGTCGGCCCGGGCGCTCGTGACGAGGTCTTCGCCGTTGATATCGGGCATGTTCCGGTCGACGAGCAGAACGTCGACGTCCTCGTCGATCAGGGACAGTCCCTCGGACCCGGAGTAGGCGGTGATCGTCTCGTACTCCGTTTCCAGGTCGATAATAGTCGAGTACGCGTCCGCAAGCGCTTGCTTGTCGTCGATTACCAACACCGTGACACCGTCGCTCATCTACAACTGGTTGCGACCAGCCGACGCTAAATCTTCTGCTTTCGTGTTCAGTGGAACGTCACGCCGACGTCGTGCAGGTCGTCGTTGTATCGGGCGATGTTGATGACCAGCGGCGTGACGCTCTCGACCTCGGCAGCGTTCGCGATCGGGCCGGCATCGAGGGCGCGCAGCCCCTCGATCCCCTCCGCAAGCAGTCGGACGGTTTCTTTTGCGTCCGAGTCGTCGCCGACCAGGAGGGTGTCGAGTTCGAGGTCGACGTCGAGGTTCGCGAGTCGGTCGGCCGCGAGGTTCTGGAAGGCGCCGATCACGGGGACGCCGTCGGGGGCGCGCTGATCGACCAGCGCGGTGACGCTCCCCGCCGACGGCGGGTGGTAGTGGAGGCCGTCCTCGTCGCCTTTCATACCGACAGCGGGGGTGACGAGGATCGTTTCCTCGTCGAGTTTCTCGGAAATTGCCTCGACGGTGTCGCCGACGTGATACGGCGGGACGGCGAGGACGACGACGTCGGCCCGGTCCGCGGCCATCTCGTTGGTGAAGCCCTTGACCGTCCGCTCGAGGCCGCGGCTGTCGAGTTCCGTCTCGTACTCCTCGGCCATCGTCCGGGCCTTCTCGGGGTCCCGGGAGCCGATCAGGATCTCGTGGTTCGTATCGAACGCCCAGCGCAGCGCGAGTCCCTGCCCGATGTCGCCGGTGCCGCCGATTAGTGCAATTCGCATACCCGTACCTGCGGACGGGGGGAGAATAAATGGGGTGGAACGCGGTGGTATCGGCCGCCGGCTGCTGTCTCTTCCGTCGTCGCCGCGACCGTCAGTAGTCGCCCTGATTCGCGTAGATTCGCTCGTGGCTGTGCGTGTAGATCTCGAGGAGGTTCCCCCAGGGATCCTTGCAGTAGGTCATCCGGTACTCCTGATCCGGAAACAGCTTCCAGATCTCGGTGTGGTGCTCGCCGCCCGAATCGTCGATCTCCTCGGCCAGCGCCTCGATTTCGGGATCGATCACGCAGATATGGAAGTAGCCGGACTCTCTGGGATCGGGATCGTTCTCGCCGCGGTCCGCGTCGAACTCGAACAGTTCGAAGCCGAGCTGGTTGCCCGTCGCCATGTGACCGATTCTGACGGTGTCGAACTCGCCGAGGACGTCCGCACAGAGCCGCCCGATGTGCTCGTCGCCGTGGTCGATCTCGAGCGGCCCCATCACCGGCTCGAATCCGAGAACGTCCTCGTACCACTCCATCGCCGCGTCGATATCAGGGACCGTGATGCCGACGTGTGCCATTCCGCGCGGATAGTCGTGCATACGATCTCGTCCAACGGCTTCGGATAAGGGAGTTGAGCCTGCAGCGACACCAGCCCATTTATGCCTCCCGGGTGGGTAGCACCGGCGATGACCTCCCTGCGCGTCATCGCGAGAGTCGGCGCGTTCACGGTCGGCGTTCCGGTCGTCCTCGCCGCCGTCGTTCCGTTCGTGCTGGCGCAGATGACGCTCTCGCCGCTCGGCCTCGACGAGCTACTGTTCGGGAGCGCGTTTCCGGTGTCGGTCATCGGTGCACTCCTGATGGGACTCGGCGTGGTCTGGTATACGCTCGCGTTGACCGCGCTGGTCGCCGCCGGTGCGAGCGCGCCGATTCCGATCGTCGGCCGACGGCTGCTGGTCGTCGAGGGGGTTTTCGCCCACCTCCGGAACCCGATGCTCGTCGGCATCGTCTGCTACGTCCTCGGGGCGGGACTCTGGCTCGACTCGACGGCGGTCGTCGGCTACGCGGGCCTGCTCTGGACGGCCTTCTTCCTGCTCGTCAACGGCTTCGAGGAGAAACGACTCGAGCGAACGTACGGCGATCGCTACAGTCAGTACTGTGCGCACGTCCCGCGGTGGATTCCTCGGCTCCGGCCGTACGAGGAGGCGGCGGCCTCCTCGTCGACAGAGGGCTCGAACGCGGGCGAGTACTCCCGGTCGGACTGAGCCACCGATGTCACGGGGCGTCGTCGTCCTCCGGGTTCATCGCCGCCCCGAGATCGCCGCCGTAGGCGTCCCGTTCGCTCACCTCCCGGAGCCGCTGCTCGATCCGGTGGGACAGCTCCTCACGGCGACTCTCGTCGACGTCTTCGAGTCCGCGGAGTCGCTCGCGGGCGTCCCGGAGCACCTCGAGCGCCGCGTCGGTTTCGAGTTCACTCGCCCGCTCGAGGTCGGCCTCGATCGACTCGAGCGTCGGTTCGGTCATACACTCCCTTCGTCGCCCGGGCGTATTACCGTTGAGCCTGTGCTGTCAATGCGGCCGGGTAGCGCGGACGCGGAACGTGCGGACAGGAACACACAACTTGGCGCGATTCCTCTACCGACGTAATGTCCGAGCCGACCGTCATCGCCCACCGCGGCTACGCGGGTGTTGTTCCCGAGAACACCGTCGCCGCGGCCGAGTTCGCCGCCACCCGTGGCGAAACCGGGATGCTCGAGATCGACGTCCAGCCCGCCGCCTGCGGAACGCCGGTCGTCTTCCACGACGACCGCCTCGACGGCGACCGCGACGGCCGTCCCGTGACCGACGGCGAGGGACTGGTTCGAGAGACCGCTCTCGAGACGCTCTCGGAGCTGAGCGTCCTCGAGAGCGGGGAGCCGGTGCCGACGCTCGAGGCGTTCTTCGAGGCGCTCCCCGACTCCGTGGGCGTCAACGTCGAACTCAAGAGTCCGGGCGCGACCGGCCTCCGTCCCGGCGAGGCGCTTCCCGAGGCCGACCGCGCCGACCGGCGGACGGTGTGGGCACCGTTTCTCGAGCGCGTCGTCGCGACCTGCGACGCCTTCGGCGGCGAGATCCTCTTCTCGTCGTTCTGTGAGGGTGCAATCGCGGCCGCCCGCGAGGTCGCCCCCGAGTATCCCGCCGCGCCACTCTGCTACCACGATCTCGAGGCGGGTCTCGAGGTGGCCCGCCGCCACGACTGCGAGGCGATCCACCCGCCGCGAAACGCGATCACTGGAACGGCGCTCGTCGGCGATCCCTACGGCAACGTACCGGCCGGCCAGCCGGAGATCGACCTGCTCGAGATCGCCCACGGTGAGGGTCGCGCGGTGAACGTCTGGACGATCGACACCTGGGTGCAGTTCGACCAACTCGCGGCGGCGGGGGTCGACGGGATCGTCGTCGAGTACCCCGGATTGGGGCGAGTGTCTGGGTAGGTTCCCGAAACTACAATCGATCTTTTACCTGGCAACGGAGCTATACGTCGGGGTAGCTAACGCGTTGCCATGAACCGTCGCCAGTTTCTCCTCGGGGCTGCGGTCGGACTCGGCGGTGGCTACCTCGGGTGGAACCGGTATCGCTTCCCGTCGACGCCGGCCGGTGTCTCCGTCCGCACGCGCTATTTCGAGCGAGACGTGCTCGCTCCGGACGCCACAGACACGGGCGGACTCCCCTCGCAGGCGGTCTCTCACACCCGTTTCGCGGACGTGGAAACCGCGACCGGCGAACTCGCGGATCTCGAGGCGGTCGTCGAGTTCCTCGACGAAACCGAGTTCGACGACTCGTACGTCGTTCTCGTCCAGACCGGAATGCAGTCAGAACCCGACCTCGAACTGAAATCGATCGCGCGAATCGACGGTGGGATTCGACTCGAGGTCGGCGTCGATGCGCCGCTGCTCGGCGTCGACGACGATCTCGCGACGCACTCGCTGCTCGTCAGGATCACCGACGAGGAAGCCGGCGTCCCGAAAACTATCGACGTCGATATCGACGGCTACGTCTGATACGGTCTGCTGTAACGATTTACCGGCGCAATCGCAGGTCGGCTCACGGCCGCGCCGGAAATGACGTACAGTAGTCCGTATGACTCTGCTCACTCTCGTCGCGGGAGGTCCTCGGTCGCCGGCCCCTCGAGCAGCGTCCCGTCGGGGTCGAACCGCGAGCCGTGACAGGGACAGTCCCAGGTGCACTCGGCGTCGTTCCAGTCGACCAGACAGTAGGTGTGGGTACAGACCGCCGACACCGTGTGGAGGTCGCCGTCGTCGTCGCGGGCGGCCGCGATGGGGTGGGTGCCCTCGCGGAACACCCGCCCCTCGCCGGGGTCGAGCGACTCGAGGTCCGGTCCCAGCAGAGTCCGAAGCCAGTCTGTGGCGAACTGGCTCGCGGCGTCGGCGTTCTCGGTGACGGTCTTCGAGAACGAGGTCTTCGGCGTGAACCGCAGCGGGTCGAACAGCTCGAGTTCCGGGCGGTCGGTGCCGGCGATTTTATCGGCGAGCAGCCGGCCCGCTGCGGTGCCGTTGGTCATCCCCCAGCCCCGAAAGCCGGTGGCGACGTAGACGTTCTCGGCGCCGGGGCCGGCGCGGCCGACGAAGGGCACCCTGTCGGCCGTCCGGTAGTCCTGGGTCGACCACCGGTAGTCGATCGAGGCGACGGGAAAGCGCTCGCGCGCCCAGCGGGCGAGCCGGCGGTAGCGCTCCTTCGTCGAGCCGCCCTGTCCTGTCTTGTGGTTCTCGCCGCCGACCAGGAGGAGGGTACCGTTCTCGTCGCGGTGGGTTCGCACCGAGCGGTAGGGATCGCCCGGGCGGTAGTACATCCCCTCCGGCGGGTCGCCGTCGAGACGAACCCCCAGGACGTAGGAGCGTTTCGGGTACATCCGGGTGAAGTAACCCGCCCGATCGAGGATCGGAAAGCCGGTCGCGAGCACGACGTGATCCGCCTGCACCCCGCCGTCTTCGGTCCGCACGCGACAGGGTGTCCCGCCGGAAACGTCGGTGACTCGCGTGTGTTCGTAGATTCGCGCCCCCTCGTCCTCGTACAGTTCCTCCGCAACGGCGAGCAGGTACTTTCGGGGGTGAAACCAGGCCTGGTCGTCGAACCGGACGGCCGCGCTCGCTCGCTCGAACGGGGGGACGGAGCGAACGAGCGAGGCCTCGAGGCCCGCCCGCTGTGCCGCGTCGGCCTCGCGTTCGATCTCGTCGGGGCTGTCGCTGTAGAGGTAGGAGGGCTGGCGCTCGAACCCGCAATCGATCTCCAGATCCTCGATTCGCCGCTCGACTTCGTCGATCGAGGCCTCGTTCACCTCGGCGTACCACTGCGCTTCCCGGACGCCGAACTCCCGTCGCAGGTGGTCGTAACACAGCCCGTGCTGGCTCGTCAGCTTCGCCGTCGTCTTCCCGGTAACGCCTGCGGCGACCCGGTCGCGCTCGAGGACGGCCACCGTTTTTCCGCGCTCGCGCAACTGGATCGCCGTCGAGAGGCCGGCGATCCCCGCGCCCACGACGGCGACGTCGACGCCGAGCGTCTCCTCGAGTGCGGGGTAGCCCGCGTCGGGCGTCGTCGCGAGCCACGGCGACGTCGGCTCGCCCGGCAGGTCGTCACCGCTTCGGGTGAATTCGTCGCGCATGTGTCGTGATAGCGAGCTACACCGATGGCGACTAAAAAACGGGCGGGCGCACTCGCCGGGTGGCCGGTATCGCCCTCACCGTCGAAACCTCCGCTACTTCGCGAGCAGTGCCGGCAGGTCGTTCACCGACTCGAGGACCGCCGCGGCTCCTTCGGCGTCGTACTTTCGACGCCCCTCCTCGCCGGTTAGTCCGCCCGTCAGCACGCCGATCCCGCGGTACTCGCGGTCCGGGTCTGCTTCCGCCGCGTTGACCGCCGTTCGCACGTCGTCCAGCGTGTCGCCGACGAACGCGACGGTCTCCGCGCCGAACCGCTCGGCGAGGGTCGTGAGCGCCCGCGGGTGTGGCTTCCCCTCTTCCCAGTCGTCCATCGTGAAGCGGTGCTCGACGGCGATCGCGTCGCCGAGGCCGACCCGCTCGAGGGCGATCTCCGCCTCCGGCTCCGGGCGTCCGGTCAGCACGCCCACGTCGTAGTTCTCGGTGAGTCGCTCGACGGTTTCGGCCTCGAGGATCACCGGCTCGTCGTGGATGAATCCCCGCGTCTCGAGGTCGGGCTCGCCGCCCTCGAGCCCGCGGTAGAGGTCGGCGCCGAGGTACAACTGCTGGAAGACGTCCCGGAGCGCCTCGCGATCCCATCGGTTACGAATCCGCTGGAGCGCCTGGGCGCCGAGTTCCTCGCGGACGACGGCCTGGGCGGCCTCGAGCCCGCCGCCTTTCGCGGCGATCTCGTCCGTGAACAGCTCGATCGAGCCGCGGTAGCCCTCGCCCGTTGCGAGCACGTAGAGGGCGGCGGCGTAAGTGAGCTCCCAGTCGTTGTTGAACCCGCCTGCGTCTTTGAACCGCTGGATGTCTTCGCGGCGGATCGTCCGGTCGTGCAAGCGCTCGACGGACTCGAGGATCGCACGCCGGTAGGAGTCGGCGACGTCCACGAGCACTCCGTCGATGTCGAGAACTACGGCGTCGACGTTCATACGCGGGATACGGTACCACCGGGAGTAAAGTCCGCCGGGTTCTCTCGCGGGATGGTGACGGCGCGGCTCCCGGCCGGCGCTCACGGCGCGGCGACGTACAGCGTCTCCCCCGGAAGGGTTTCGCGGCGAACCGGCACCGCCGGTTGATCTCCGCCGAGGGTGGTAAACAGGAAGTCGGCGTCGACGCGTCCGGCGACCTCGAGCGCCGGCCGGTGAAGCTCCGGCGGAAGGTTCCGTGCGAAGAGGGCGTCGGCGCCCTCGTAGTGCTCGAGGGCCGGTTCGACAACGTCGTCGACGACGAACCGGACTCCATCGGGAACGTCGCGGGGGTGAACGTCTGTTGCGGTGACGGAAACCCCGCGTTTCGTCAGCGCCGCCGCGACCTCGGGCCGTCGTCCGATACCGATCTCGACGACCCGTTCGTACCCCTCCAGATAATCACAGATTGCCTCGAGTGTCCGACGAGAGTGCCCCACGGCGGGACGTTTATGCCGGGGGCCGGCATAGAGGTTGCTATGCTCGTCGATATCGTACCGGTCGGCAACGTCCCCGCAGAGGTCAAGCGGGCGGGCTCCGCCGCGTTGCGATCGGTGTACGACTGTGACGTCGTCGTCAACGACTCACAGTCGATCCCCAGCGGTGCGTACGATTCCGGGCGCAACCAGTACTGCGCCGAGACGTTCATCCAGCTCGCAGAGCGCGTCGGCCGAGGCGACAAGAACATCGCGATCACCCCTCACGATCTGTTCTACCGCCGGCGAAACTACGTGTTCGGACTCGCGTACCTCGACGGCAGCGGCAGCGTCGTTTCGACCTATCGGCTCCAGACCTCCTCCGATGGGGGGTTCTCGAACAAGAGCGCCGCGGACATCTTCGAGGACCGCGTGCGCAAGGAAATCGTCCACGAGATCGGCCACACCTACGGCCTAGAGCACTGCGACAACCAGCGCTGCGTGATGAACTTCTCGCCGACGGTTCGCGAGGTCGACATCAAAGAGGAGAACCTCTGTGGGAGCTGCCAGCGTCACGTGAGTTGAGCGCTCGAGACCGTTTCAGTGCGTCCCCCCGCCGTCGCCTTGTCCGCGGCGGCGGCAACCACTTAATGCCGGGACACCGTACCTCCAGACGACCGGACGTGACCCGGACAGCTACCAGTCGACCACGAGCAGTCGGCCAGCAGCGACGCCCTCGCTCGCGCCGGTGGCGCCCGGCGGTGGTTCCGTGACCGACCGGGACGACGACGCCGGCGATATCGAAATCGAGATCGAACGCGAGGAGTCGAGGCCCCGCCGCTGGCAACGAACCGACGAGCGCCGCGGCGACGCCGACCGGAGCGGGGGCTCACTCGAGCCAGCCGACGACCCTGCCGAGCGACTCGGCGACGAACTCGGTCGGGTCCACCTCCGGACGACGCCCGAAGGGTACGTCGAGGGCCGGGTCACGGATCTCGAGTCCCTCGACGCGACGACGGTTCGGCTCACGGTCGAACTGCCACACGGCGAGCGGGAAGCGTTCGACCTCGAGAAGCCGATTCCGTGGTCCGAGGAGTTCCTGCTCGCACGGATCGTCGAGGACGTCGGCTACGAGGCCGCCTCGATCGGCCACCTGGTCGATGAGCCCATCTACCTCGTTCGCACCGACATCGGCGAGGAGGCCGAGCGATCGCGGGACTGGTGGTCGCTCTCCGTTCGAACCGCCGGAAACGCGATGCTCGCGTCGCTGAGCGACTCCCTTCGCCTCGAGGACGACCGCGCCCCCGAGTGGCGCCTGGTCGACCCGCTCGAGCGGGTCGACGAGTCCTCGTCGGGGCTTTCGAGGGAGTCCGTTCGGCCGATCGCCGTCGGCGCGGTCCTCCTTGGTTCGATCGCCGCGGTCGTCGGCGCGGCCGTCGGGGCCGCCGGCGATCCGGCGGTTTCGGCGACCGCGTTCGGTTTCGCGCTACCGGGACTGAGTCTGGTGGTCGGCGGACTCCTCGCGCTGGCTCACACGACGGAGTGAATCGAGATGTCTCGCCGCGACGAACACGTCCGCATGTCGGCTCATCCGTCCGCGTGTCGGCTCACCCCTGCCTTCGCGCGCACCGACGGCAGCGCCGCTCACTTCCCGCTCTCGAGGTCGGCCGCCACCGCGAGAAACGGCGAGAGGTCGTCGATAGCCGCCAACGGTTCTACCGTTCTCTCCCCGCGGCGGACCGCGACGAAGCCGTGGTCCTCGAGTCTGGGAATCTGGACATGATGGAGATCCGCGTGGACTTGCGCCAGAAGCTTCGACGACGGGTCCCCCGACGCTGCCTCTCGGGCGGCGACGTCGAACGCGAGATCGGCGACGGCAACCGGTCCTGACGCCCGTTCCAGGTCGGCAAGCACCTGTCGTCGGCGGGAGGAACTGAGGACGGCAAACACCTCGTCGAGAGGGCGGTCGATCGTGATCGAACCTTCGGAGACGCGCCTGACACCGGGTAGCGTGGGAACGGTCGTTTGTCCGTCGCTGTCCACGCCGATAACGTGATCGAGCGCCGAGGCGAACGACGCGATCGTCAACTCGTCGGCGTCGTCGTCGAGAACGAAGTAGCCGGTTGCCCCCGCTGTGCGGAGTCGCTCTCGGAGGCCGCGAACGAAGCCGACCGCCGCCTCGAGGTCCGTAGACGAGCGGAGTTCACAGAGTGAGTCGACGTACACGACGGGCGATCCTCCCGAGTCGTCGTGGTGCCGCTCCTCGAGGATGGTGTCGAGAACGGCGGAGAGCGACGACAGGTCGTCTCGCTGCTCGACGGCGTGAACGGACGGGCCGACCGAGTGACACCGTTTCGAACCCGGTGCGACGGTCGCCGTCGACCGCGTAGTTTCGCCGACGACGACGAGCGTCGCGTCCGCCGGCCACGGGCCGACAGCGCCGACCCAGTCGTCGACGAACCGTTCGGCGGGCCGATCGTGCGAGACGACGAGAAGCGGGTCCCCTACAGTACCGCAACCAAACAGCGACTCGAGACACGTCGATCGGTTCGTTTGTGATCGAAGCGCGTGGACGAGAGCGGTCCGTCGGCCGCTCTCGGGCGAGAGCACGTCCCTGCTCATCGGAGTTCCCCTGTCATAATATGATCGTTCGATCGATAATGATCTCTTTCGGTAATCGCCGACAATGGTAATAAAAGTATATCTCGTGAGGTGAACTGTCCCGAACGATAGTTGGTCTGCGTGTCACGTCCCTGCGTCGCTGCTTCCGTTCGGTGTCTCTCCTGCGGTACTCACGGCTTACTCTCGCGTAGGGTGTGGATGTCAAAGGGCCGCCGCTGTGACGTCTGGGTCGTTCGACGGCTCGCCGTCCGTGGTAGCGACCCCCCGACGGCGAACATCTCTCGAACGTGACACTACAATTATGACCGCGCGAACGATAACCACGTATCTGGCATCGCACCCGAGAGCGAGCGGCGTTCTGTTCGCCGCGGTGTTGTTGCTGTTGACGGCGGGAACGGCGGCGGCCGGAATGGCCTCCGCGTATCACGGGCCGTGACGGCGTCCGTCGCACCCGCGACCGTTCAGGCGAGCGCGTCAGGTTCCCAGACGAGTCGCCCGTCGAGCCGAAGCGCCGTCCGGTAGCGCTCGAGAAGCGTCACGAGTTCGGGCTCCGACAACTGGACCGTTAGTATCGTTCCCGGGGCGAGGTAGTGCTCGTCGGCGTCTTCGACGAACGGATGGGCGGTGGTCCCCATTCCGCCCTCTCGAGGGAGATACGTCCGAATCGAGACCTCGTACCGGTCGCCGTCCCGACGAACTGAACAGAGCGTCGGAAGGCCACTTTGCTCCTGGAAGACGTCCGCCGTTCCGTCGCCGACGACGACGTACCGGGCGCCGATCAGACAGTCGCGGCGGGCGATCGCGAGCGCCGCTCGGAGCGGAAACCCGAGTTCCAGCAGGCGCGCCATCGAGTACCCCATCCGCATCGCGCTGCTGTCGACGACTTCGTCGATAGTGACGACGCCCCCGACGCTCCCCGCGTCGATCAGTGCCCGTCCCTGTTCGTAGGACCGACACGCGTTCAACAGAAACGCGTCCACGCCGACCGTCTCGAGGGCGGTCGCGTCGAGCGCTCCGTCGCGACACCGGAACCCCTCCTCGTCGACGTGGCCCACGTAGTGAAGGAAGTCGAGATCCGACTCCAGCACCGCGTGAAGCGCCGCCATCGAGGTATCGGCGTACACGGTTACCTCGAAGGGGACGTCGGCGTGCGCGTCGTACGCGCTGCTCGTGACCGCCGCCTCTTCATCCATCGACCGGTCGACGGCGCGGTCGTTGCACACCACGGCGACCTCGATCGGGCCGTCCGATCCGGCGGAGAGCCGGTTGCGGTACGCGCCGACGAACCCCTTCGTCGCGCCGACCGGGATCCCCTCGCCGAACCACGTTCGCTCGAGTGACGTCGTCGTCGGAAGCTCGAACAGCGGCGGTGGAGCCGTGTCGCCCCCCAACTCCGCCGCCGTCGCTCGAGCACTCTCCGATCCGCTCGGCGCGTCGCCGGACGGCCCCCAGTGCGCGCGAACGAGGCTGAGATCGTTGACGACGTACGGGAGCGCCACGATCCGCTCGGCCGTCGGTTCGACGAAGGTGGTGTGTTGCCAGCGCGGAACGACGTGTTCGACCCGTTCGTACGGAACGGAGAGGTACGCCTCGAGTTGTCGGGAAAGCGGCCGGTCGTACAGCGCCCCGAAGTCCAGATCGATGTCGGCCTCGACGGCTCGCCGCTCGGCCAGCGCGAGTTGGTGTGGCCCCTCCGAGCGGGTCAGACAGTCCATGACGAACACCTGCTTTAACGTCCGTTCGATCGCCCGCTCGAACGCGCGGCCCGGGTCCGCGGGGAGATCGCGAACGACCCCCCGATCGGTATCGATCCGCGGAGACGCGGCCGTCTCGAGGGTCGCACCCAGATAGTACGCGAGTGGCGCAGCGGCGTACGCGGCCGAGAGCGTCGGCGGAACGGCGATTCTGACACCGGTGTCAGGCGCCGTCGCGTCGGCCGGAACGGACAGCTGGTCACCGAGTTCGATCGCCGGCGGGTGGCCGCGCAGCGTCGGAAACGACCGCTCGCACGTCGTCGTCTTCAGCGCGGAGCCGAGCGCCGACAGCGCGACGAGAACGTCGTCGAGATCGCGCGTCGTCGTGATCGTCGTCGCCGGCCGGGTGTGATACGAGCGCGCGCCGAGTGCGACCTCGGTGCGCTCGTCGAACTCGAGACGTAGCCGATCGGACTCCGCGACCAGCTGACCCCCGCCGCTCGAGCGCACGTATAGCTTCATCGGCGCGCTCAGCTCGACCGTTCGGGTCGCATCCGGTAGCTCCAGCGCCGCCTCGTGCCGGACGGTGGCCACGACCGCTCCGTTCGCGTCCCGAACTCGAGCGGTGGTGATTCCCTCGAACACGAGTTCGTCCACGGAGACGCGACTTGCACGGTCGACGGGTGCGGCGAACGCCGACGCCGACGCCGGTGTCGGATCCACGGGAGTTCCGGTCCGAACGCGACAGCGGCGGCGCTCTATCGGGTCGACTACCTCGAGACCCGATCCGTCATCCGCGACGCCGAAGGTGATCGTCATCGAACGTCACCCCGGTGAGGACGAGCCCAGTCCATACATTCACGACTAGTGATGGGCGTCTCCCTCAAGAAGATGGTTACAGCCGAGTGACAGAACGGTTCGCTACGGCGCGTAGTAGTACTCGCCCTCGCGCTTCTGCTCGCTGTCGAGTTGGGAGTCGGGCTTGTTGATCCGTGGACGGGAGGTCCGCTCGTCCCGCCGGAACGTGATCTCGAGGTTCGAGAGGAAGTCGTTCATCCCGTCGCGCATCGACTGGGGTGTGCCTGCACGACCGTGGACTGCAGGCTCGCCGTCGAACACCATGAGTCGGTCGGCCAGCAGGTCGATCATGTAGATGTCGTGGTCGATCACGAGCACCGTCGCGTCCTGCTGTTCGGCGTAGCGGCGGATGGCGCGGGTGGCCTGCACCCGCTGTTCGACGTCCAGGTGGGCCGACGGCTCGTCGAGCAAGTAGAGATCCGCCGAATCGGAGAGGCAGGCCGCGATGGCGACCCGCTGGCGCTCCCCACCGGAGAGGTCGGAGAGGTTCTGCTCCATGATGCGCTCTAACTGGAGCGGCCCCGCAATCTCGGTGTTCCAGTACGAAGAGCCGAACTGGTCCGTGATCGACGCGAGGAAGGCGTCGACGCGCATCTGCTGGTCGATGGTGACGTACTGGGGTTTGTACGAAATCTCGAGGTCCAGATCGGCGTCTCCAGCATCCGGTTCGAGATCGCCGGTCAGCAGCCTCGCGAAGGTGGACTTCCCGATCCCGTTGGGGCCGACGATACCCAGCACCTCGTTCTTGCGGATCTCGCCGCCCTCGATTTCGAGGCTGAACTCGCCGTCGCCGTAGCTCTTGGTGAGGTCGGGGTACTCGACGAGCGTTTCGCCGCGGTCGACCGCCCGCGGGGCGTGCTCTTCGAACTGGATCGGGTTCGGCCGGATCCGCATGTTCTCGTTCTCGAGGTAGCCCTTGAGGTACTCGTTGATGCCGTTACGGACGGACTTGGGGGCCGTGATGACACCGTAGGCGCCGGGTTCTCCGTAGGCGACGTGGAGGGTGTCGGCGAGTAAGTCAAGCACCGCCAGGTCGTGTTCGACGACCAGCATCGACTTCCCCTGCTCTTCGGCGAGATCGCGGATCAGCCGGGCCGCCGTGACTCGCTGGCCGATGTCCAGATAGGGGGTAATCTCGTCCAGGAAGTAGAAGTCCGTGTCACGGGCGAGGGTGGCAGCGAGGGCGACCCGCTGGAGCTCCCCGCCGGAGAGGTTGTCGATCTCCTGGTCCATCACGGGACCGATCGAGAGCCGCTCGACCAGCGACTCGAGCGCGCCGCGTTCGTTCGTCCGCTCGAGCAGTTCGCGGGTGTTGCCGTCGAACTGCTCGGGAATCTGGTCGACGTACTGGGGCTTTCTGGCGACCGTCACGGCCCCCTCGCGCACGTCGGAGATGTAGTTCTGTATCTCGGTGCCGCGGTAGGCCTCCTCGACTGCGTCCCACCCCGGCGGGTCCGCAAAGCGGCCGAGGTTGGGCTCGAGTTCACCGGCCAGGATGCGAACCGCGGTGGTCTTCCCGATCCCGTTCGGTCCGAGGATACCCGTCACTTTCCCCTCCTGGGGGGCCGGCAGTCCGTACAGCGAGAACGCGTTCTCGCCGTAGCGGTGGGCGGGGTCCTCGGTGAGTTCCTGGGGGAGGTTGATGATCTCGATGGCGTCGAAGGGACACTTCTCGACGCAGATCCCGCAGGTTTCGCCCAGACAGATCTCCTCGGAGATCCGCACCTGATCGGGCTGGCCCTCCGCGGTCTCCTCGCCGCGGAGGGTGATACACTCCTTGCCCGTTCGATTCGGCGGGCAGTAGTTCTTGCACTCGTAGTTACACCGGTCGGGCTGGCAGCGGTCCAGATCCACGACGGCGATGCTGTCGTCCGCCATCGGTTACGCCCCCGCCTGGGAGGTGAGCAAGATTCCCCACGTCACGAACCACAGCGAGAAGGTCATGAACGTCAGAAACAGGTAGTGCTTGATGCCGAACTCGTCTTCGGTGTACAGCCCCGAGTTCTTGATGACGAGAATCTCGAGGGCGATCACTGCGAAGACGATCAGGTAGGCGGTCGTCTCTCGAGCGGCCGCGTCGAACGTCGCCGCGTCCGCGGTCAGCATCGAGGAGACGAACGCGGTGCCGACCCCGAGGAGGGCGGCGAGCGCGGTCACGCCGATCGAGCGGACGTGCTCGTGTCGGTCGCTGATCGTATTGGTCGCCATAGTCGGGTGTCTGTTATGAGTGGGCAAAAGGGGTTCGCATTGATTGAGCTAACTTAGAAGAGTGGAGATCGACGTTCATTTGAAGACAGATACGGCTCTATACTTTTTCTGAATCTTATTCGACCTTCTATGGGATTCGTAGAAGCCGGAGAACGTATCAACTACAGTCCAAACTACCGTTTGCAATGCTGATTCTGTCCTTGTTACCTTCTAGATTTCCTTTGCAGGTCTCTCTTTCAGAGCCATCGGACTCACGAACGATGACTTCAACAGTGACTGGTCTCGTATTATCGACGTCTATAATTTCAGTTCTCGTATTTCCTGCCGGTACCGCTTCAAAAGATTGTGACCCAACGGATGCTTCATCTTCATCCATTATGTTAATATTTATGTCATATGTCCCTGTGGTTTCGAACGTAGTTTCTATCTCTTGGATATTCCCGCTTGCCTCTGCCTCAAACTGTTCAAAACTACTTGAACTTCCTGGCTCGGTCGTTCCTCCATCTTCACAATCAAAAATGAGCGTCATTTCAGCATTTTCGATCGTCACATAACTATCTGAAGCATGCTCAATATTCACAGTCAATATTACTATATCGTTATTTCCTGGGCCGCAATCTACTTCGATACTTTCTGCATCACTTATGACAATGTCTCCACTGACTGATACTCCTTGATCACCTCCAAAGCTAACTTCTGCTCTATCGTTTACCGAAATCGTATACTCGACTTCCAAATCCTGATCCAAGTTATTTTCTATAGTTGCCACTTCGACAAATTCATTATTCGGTAATTCATCAAAATCCTGCTCTACTAGAGCCACAAATGCTTGATCGTTTTCGGCAACAGAAACAGACACTCCGCGGTCGCTTGCTACGGTGGAAAATCCAAATGTCGGGCCTAACAGTATAACTACTCCAAACAAAACCAGTGCAATTGCAATACTTGTTATTTTCCTTGACATCAACTATGGGGGCTGTTCCATCTTTCCAAGACGCATCTGCCGGTTCTGTACTACGTGGATTACTGCTGATACTGCAAACAGCGTAACAACGATACCCATCCATCCCAACTCTGGGACCGTTTTTACAGGGATCCAACTGATCCAAAGCCCTCCTATTACAACGAACCCAAGAGCAGAAAGTCCGAGGTAGTACACACCCCACGGAATCGAATCCCCCGGAACCACGTCTAGATAGACCTCAAGCTCGTCCGCATCTTCCGTCAACTCGATCGTCCGGTTGTCGAAAACCACCATCCCCGCACGCTCGAGCGTCGGCAGATGTGTCTGCTGCAAAGAAGTGTACACGCGCTTGCGCTCCGCGGAGGTCAACTCCTGAACCTCTTTGTCGAGCTCCCACGCGGCGACGTGTTCGGCCAGATCCCCCAGCGTCACGGCCTCGTCCTCGCGCTTGCAGTAGTGAATCGCGTACCGGCGACGGTGGTTACTGAGAAGATCAAAAATTTCCCCCCGCCGCGATCGGCTCTCGCTTGTCGTTGCCATTCGAGAGATAGTCCTGAAAGAGAATACGAATCGGTGATACATAATCTTTATCGCCGCCGTGTGGTGTCTCATGACACGATAGACGGTGTTTCAGGCGTTTCTTGACGGGTCGGACCGTTCATCGAGGCGTTCAGGGCGGGCTTGAACGACGGTATGGCCGACCGTTCAGACGTTCTGGCAACATAATACAAAGGGGGTGACGTTCTTTTACTCGAGTAAGAGACACCCGGTAACCATCGCATACGGTTGCCGGCGTGGATCGTACGGAGACCATACCAATGAGAATGAACAGACGCAATGTGTTGCTCGGACTGGGAACGATCGTCGCTGGCGGCGGAGCTGCGCTCGGGACGGGTGCGTTTAGTAGCGTAGAAGCTCAAAGAGACGTCGACATTGAGACGACCGGTGACGGCAATGCACTACTTGGCCTCCAGATCAGCGGTGAACTCCAAGGGAGTAACGGCGACCAGATTCAATTCGAGACGAGTCAGCTCAACAAGAACGCCGTGACAAGGTTCGAGGACGCTCTCACGATCACGAACGACGGCACAAACTCGGTCGATATCGCGATCGAAGACGACCAAGGAACCGACTTAGTCGACGCTCCGGAGCCGATGTACTTCGAATTCGACGGGGGGGAGACGCCGATTTCCGGCAACAGCGGTACCCTGGACGTCACCATTGGGTTCGATCTCCGTGACAACGACGAGAACTTTCCCGAGTACGTAGTCATCGAAGCGACCGCGGTCGAGGAGTCGTAGGAGTCCGGAACAATACGAACTCGCCGTGAGCTGCCGATCGCTCGCATTAGACTTGGGCGTTTCTGATCAATCAGCAGTGCTATCTGCACAATCGAAAAGGATAATTTCGAGGGCCGCGCTCGCCGTCGGTATTGTCCTCTGTACGCTGTCCGCGCCGGTTCTTTTAGCGACGGCTGTCGCCGAGAACGAGGTGTACGACGACGCGGTGGTCCTCGAGCCCCATTCCGGCCCCAACGGCGAGTACGCCACCACCGAAAACGGCGACCTCGAGCTCAAACTCGACCGCCTCAACGACGACGCCGTAACCACGGCGGACGACGTGTTCACGGTCACCGCGACCGGCGACAGTATCGAACGGATCTGGCTCTCACACGACGTCCCCGGCCTCACCCTCTACGACGAATCCGGAACGCCAGTAGACGGCTCGAGCCCGCTCGAGCCCACCCCCGGCGAACCGATCTCGATCGGGGTCGCGGTCGACACCCACCTCGTCTCAGACGCGCGCGAGGAGATCACGTTCACGGTCGAGTACGCTGATGACGAGCGCGACGACGACCGAGTGAAGGAGAAAGTGACTCTCGAGCCCGTTTCGGTCGACTTCTCCGACACAGAACTCGAGGCCGGCGGCACTCTCTCGGTGACCGCGACCTACGAGAACACCGGCGAGCGGACCGCGACGGCGCGGCCCGAACTCACCGTCGACGGCGTGGTGGTCGACCGAATGGCTGTGGTGGTCGGCCCCGGCGAAACCGAGCGCGTCACTTTCGAGCGGCAGATGGACTTCGCGGGCAGCTACGAGGTGGGGATCGGCAATCACACCGAGACGGTGACGGTGGCGGAGCCGACCGACGGCGCGAACGTCACGGTCGAGGACGCGGCTCTCGAGTCCGAGACCATCCGCCCCGGCGAGTCGGTCGTGGCGACGGCGACGTTCGAGAACCACGGCGACGAGCCGGGGGAGGTCCTCGTGGAGCTCTCGATCGGCGGGGTGGTCCTCGAGACGCAGGCGCTCTCGCTCGAGCCGGGCGAGGAGCGGACGGTGATCCTCGAGCGCCCGCTCGCGGGGGAAGGAACGTACCAGGTGGCGATCAGCGGGCTCGAGGCCGGGGAAGTACGGGTCAGCGACCCGCTGCTGTCGGCCGGGAGCCGCGAACTGATGAGTTCGACAGCAGTGGCGGTCGCGCCGCCGGCGATGCTCACGCTGCTGTTCGCCGTGGGTGTCGCCCGCCGGCGGTGATCCTGCTGGCGACGAGTCCGCGCGGATGGCGGCGAGAACGGCCACAAGATTTAGACTGGTTGGCGACCCAGAACGGACGAAACGGTCCCGTGGGTGGGGTACTCGGCTCGAGATCGACCGATTCACGGTCGACGGGTCGGATCGAACTGCAGGGGAACCAGCATCGATGACTGAGACGGGGACTTCCGGATGACGACCCGCACGATACTCGAGCGAGCGGGTGCTGTCCTCCTCGCGGTCGTAATCCTCTCGTTGCTGCTGGGCCAACTCCTCGGTCAGCCGATTCTGCTCGGCTACGTCGCCACGGGGAGCATGGAGCCGACGATGGACGCCGGCGACGGCTTCATCGCGGTTCCGAGCGCCGTCGCCGGCGACGTCGGCGAGGGTGACGTCGTCGTCTTCGACGCACAGGAACTCCACGACGGCGGGCTCACGACCCATCGCATCGTCGGTGAAACCGACGAGGGGTACGTCACGCACGGCGACGCGA
Source organism: Natrononativus sp. DTA114 (assembly GCF_059736515.1). Classification (NCBI taxonomy): domain Archaea; kingdom Methanobacteriati; phylum Methanobacteriota; class Halobacteria; order Halobacteriales; family Natrialbaceae; genus Natrononativus; species Natrononativus sp. DTA114. The sequence goes on from NZ_JCASSN010000003.1 coordinate 55,596, forward strand.
ACCCGTTCACCGATCAGGACGGCGGCGAGCCACCGGTAACGGACGGCCAGATCGTCGCTATCGCGTTGCAGGTAAACGGCGAGGTCGTGACGATCCCGCACCTCGGAACGGCGCTTATGGGCGTCCAGGGCGGTGTCGAAACGGCCGTCGGCTCGGTTTCGACTGCAGCCGGAATGACGACCGCCCTCGAGGGCGACAACCTGGGAGCGCTGCTGGTCGGCGTCGGCGTCGCGCTGCTCGGTATCGGCGCGCTGCTGGATCGGTCGGGAGGGGCGTCGCGCCACCCGCGCAGGCCGACCTCGAGGCGGAACGTACTCGCCTTTCGCACCGCGCTCGTCGCCGTCCTGCTCGTCCTCGTGACGCTCGCGACCGCGGCGATGGTCGTTCCCGCGGGCGTCTACGAGTACGAACTCGTCGCCACGGACAGTCCCACGGACGACCCCCAGGTCGTCGCCCCCGGCGAAACGACCGAACTCGAGCACGCCATCGACAACGCCGGCTTCGTCCCGGTCGTCGCGGTCCTCGAGCCGGCCAGCGGTGGCGTCGCGGTCGATCCGAGCCACGTCACCGTCGCCAGTCGCGGGACGGGGGCGGCGGCGGTGACGCTTTCAGCACCGGACTCGAGCGGGGAGACGGTTCGTCACGTCGAGGAGTCGCGGTATCTGCTCGTGTTACCGCCGTCGGTGCTCTCGTGGCTACACGGACTGCACCCGTTGGTCGCGATCGGTGCGGTGAACGGGGTGCTGGTCGGCATCGTTACTGGCGTTCTCGCTACCCTTTTCGGAACGGGTGACCTCCGGCTTCGACACACTGGCTCTCACGTCCCGTGGTCGACGCGACTCGAGCGAAAACTGCGGCAGTGGCGCCCATGATGGCGGAATCAACCAGTACTGTTATGATTGATAAACGTATTGTCTTAGCGAAACTGATGAGCGGACTCGCAAGCGACGTGTGGAACGATGGGGGCCGGCACCGACCTCGACGGGACGGGGCGGTGGGCGGATTCGACTGCCGGAGCGTGGTTCGCTCGTGATCGAGAGCTCGCGTCTCGACTTGCTGCTCGCGAACCACGGCCGGACGGTGTTGATCGTCCTGGTCGCGATCGGCGTCCTCGCAGTCGTCGGTGCCGGGTGGGTCGCCGCGACGCCCGAGACGACGACCGTTCCGGAGGAGGTCGGCGACGAGGTAACCACGGAGACGCAGACGAGCGCGATCGTCGTCCAGGACGGTCTCTGGGAGGAGGGAACCGAACTCGAGGACAACGCCGTCTACCTGTTGAACGATACGCCCGTCCTGACCGTCTCCCCGGAGACGACCGTCCCCGCCGAGAACGCGACCGTCACCCACGAACTCGAGGTTCGCCTCGAGGCGACCCGGGGCGGCGAGGTGTTCTGGGAGGAAGCGGCGACAGTCGACCGTCAGCAGGTGGCGGTCGAAGGCGGGACGGCGACCGCCGAGATGGACGTCGACGTCGAATCGGTCATCGAGCGCAAACACGACGTCGAGCGCGACCTCGACGGCGTCGGCTCGGTCGACCTCTCGCTCGCGTTGCTCGTCGAGTACGAAAGCGACGAGTACGACGGCGAACTCGCCGCGACGACGCCGCTCGAGACGACCGGCGAGGCCTACTGGCTCGAGGATCAGGCCCTCGCCGACTCGCAGTCGCACACCGAAACCGTCCACACTGAGGTGACTGAGGGTCCGGACGTTTCGACCATTGCGCTCCTGCTGGTCGTCGCGGTTTCCGCGTTCGGCGCGGCGGCGGCCGTCCACGGCCGGTCGGACGTCGACCCCGAGCAGGCACGGCAGTCGGTCCACAAACGGCGGTATGCGGAGTGGATCTCGAACGGCACGATACCGATGTGGATCGGCGACCATCAGGTCGAACTCGATAGCCTGGAGGACGTCGTCGACGTCGCGATCGATTCGGGTGAACGAGTCGTTCACGACCGCCGACGCGGGCTATTCGCGGTCGTCAACGACGAGGTGGTGTACTACTTCAGCGAGCGCGGGGCCTGGGAGGAGACGGCCTGGCCGTCGATCGAGATCGGCGGGCAGTCTGACGGACCGGGCGACGGCGGTTCGACGGCCGACGCCGGATCGGACGACGAGTCCCCGGAGACGCTCCCCGATCCGGACGATCCCAACGCCTGGGAGAAAATCTGATCGGCCACCCGGCTTGCGGCGCTCTCGTTTCATCGTTTGGATCCGCCAATTTCGAGCGAGAGCGGCTGTCTGACTGACTGGTCAATACGTGCCCTGGTCTTCCTGTATGGGGTCTGTAAGGCCAATATTCTGCTCATTTTTGCGTGGATCTTATTGCCCGCATGTCGGCTCGTAAGGCTCAACTTTTATACTGCTGGGGATTTTCGATTCGTAACATGGTAGAGACTGATGGGGAGGAGATTTCGGACCTGCCACCGAGCGCGAAACTCGTATTCAAAGTGCTCGAGTACGACGGTCCGCTCACACAGAAACAGATCGTCGAGGAGTCGATGCTGTCGGCCCGAACGGTTCGGTACGCCCTCGAACGCCTCGGCGAGATCGGGATCGTTGACGAGAACATCTACTTTGCGGACGCGAGACAGAGTCTGTACCGGATCGAGGAACCGATGACGGCGGACGGCAGCGGCGTCGAGGAGTCAGCGAGCAAGGACGCCTGCTGTGCGGAGTGACGAAGAGAACGGCACAGTTATTTTTTGCGGACCTCGAGTCGCCGTATGGACACGGAGTCGATTCCTCGCTGGGGCTGGTTGCTGATCGGACTGGTCCTCGCCTCGATCGTTGCGAACCTGCTCAACTGGCTCGTACTGTTTCCGCTGGGACTACCGGATGCGTATCAGGTCGTGACGATCATCGCCGCAATGTCGCCCGTTCTCATCTACATCGGGTTCTGGTACGACGAGGACCGCCAGGAGTACTGGGAGCGGTCGCGCCAGCACATCGCGGCCGACGTAACGTTCGTCCTCCTCGGGGCGATTCTCGGCGCCTCGATGGCGCTGCTGGCCGTCGCCGACGCCGACTTGCCGTCGATCGTCACCGACATGATCGCGATGGTCGCCGGCTTTCTCCTCTCGTGGGGGTTGTTCTGGTGGCGAAACACCGACATGTTCGGCGCCTCGGCGACAGAAAACTAGTCCCGACCCGCGCCTGTCGACGGTCGGTTCGACTCGAGGCTCGGACCTTGAAGGCGCACTGTTCCGCTCGAGTCCGCTTCGCTCACCACCCGTCACCGAACCTGCACCAGACGGTGGCTCGCTGACCTCCCCGGGTTCGTTCAGGGGCCGCTGTTCGCGTTTCTGGGGCGGTTTCGCCGCCTCTCTCACGGGACGTCTTCTCAGGAGGGGACGACCGTCACCGTGTCCTTTCGGTCGATCGCTCGCTCTAGCTCGTCGGCGATGGCACTCCCTCTCGAAACCTGAATCTCTCCTCCGCGGCTCACGGTGGCCGTAAAGAGGTAGTCGCCCGCCGCCTGCACCTCGACGGTTTCGCCGTGGTGGCTGTCGAGGGGGATCACGATGTGTCGCGAGGTGATCTCCGGGGTGACGACCTGGCCCGTCGGCTGGCCGCCGCCCGACTGGGCCGAGGCGCCGCCGCTCGTCCCGTGGTGTGGGTTCTCGTCGTGGGTGCGGACGTCGATGTCGATCCCCAGGCGGTTCTCGACGTCGGTGATCCGGCCCCCGCCCTTGCCGATCACGCTCGAGATGTCGTCCTCGTCGACGTAAACCACCGCGCGGTTCTGGCTTTTGAGTTCGACGTCGACGTAGCCGTGGGCGATCGAGCGGATCTCGCGTTCGATCTCGGTCTTGGCGATGCGGTCGACGCCGGACTCGCTTCCGGGACCGCCCTCCTCGTCTTTCAGCGGGACGGTGACGACCTGGCGGTTGAACGTGTAGATCTCGTACTCGGGCACGCCGGTTTCGAACTCGGTGACCTGGATCACCGGCCGGGCCAGGTCTTCCTCGGTGAGCCCCGCGGGCACCTTGACCTCCGTTTTCACGTCGTAGACCTTCGCCACCTCCCCGGCGTCGATGTAGATGACGGTGTCGACCACCTGGGGGATCATCCCGAGTTCGACGCGACCGACCAGCCGCTGGAGGGCGTCGATCGGACGGGTCGCGTGGACGACGCCGATCATGCCGACGCCGGCCAGGCGCATGTCGGCGAACACCTCGAAGTCGTCGGTCTTTCTGACCTCGTCGTAGATGGTGTAATCGGGGCGGACCATCAACAGTGCGTCCGCGGTTTTCTCCATCTGGCCGCCCAGCTCCGTGTACTGGGTGATCTCCGGCCCGACCTGGAGGTCTCGCGGTTTCTCCATCGTCTTGACGGCGTACTCGTGGTCGTTCAGGTAGCGCGCGACCGCCTGGGCGAAGGTCGACTTCCCCGCCCCTGGCGAGCCCGAAATCAGGACGCCGCGCTGGCGCTCGAGCAGCCGCTCTTTGAGTTCGTCGGCGTGCTCGTAGTCCTCCATGTCGGTCTGGGCGATCGGCCTGACGGCGGTGATCTCGATCCCGTCCGAGAAGGGGGGTCGCGCGATGGCGATCCGGTAATCTCTGAACTGGACGATCTTCATCCCGGGCTCGGAGAGTTCGATGAAGCCGCCCGTGGCCTCCTTGGCGCCGTCGACGACCTCGCGAGCCAGTTCGTCGACCTCCGCCTCGGAGAGGGGCTCCTCGGCGATTTCCTCGTAGCGCATATCGCCGAGTTCGCCCCGCTTGGCCATCGGGACCGTGTCCGTCTTCAGGTGGACGCTCATCGTCAGCTCGTCGAAGTAGTCCTCGAGCGCGAGCGCGCCAACCTCCCGAACCTCCGGTGAGACGTACTCGACGTCGAGACCCTTCGCCTGGGCGACCTCCGCCTGGACGATGTCGCTCGTGAGGAACGTGGCCCCGAGCTCCTCCGCCACATCCCGAATGAGGGCGTCGATCTCGCCTTCGGCGGCGTGACCGCGCTCGATGGCGTCGGGACGCTCGCCGACGTACTCGAGGGAGATGGCGCCCTCGTCGGCGAGGTCCGCGAGCCGCTTGAGCTCCGAGAGGCCGTCCCAGCCGCTGTCGTGGCCGTCGTTGGCCTGTGCTTCGAGCTCTGCGACGACCGCTTCGGGAACCGAAACCGTCGCTCCCTCGAACTGCCCGTCTTCGATCGCAGCCGCGACGCGGCCGTCGATGACCACGCTCGTATCCGGCACGACGTTCATGCCCGATGATTCGATAGGGGCGGGTATAAGGCTGCGGTAGTCACGTGCAACTGTGGGGGCGGGTATAAGGCTGCGGTAGTCACGTGCAACTGTGCCCACCGGATTCGGCCACTGTTGTTATTTACTGTCCGCCGGTAGCAGGCTGGTAGATGGACGAATCTGGGTTCGACGACGGTGACGGGCTGACGATTCTCTCACGGCGCGAACTCGCCGAACGGATTCGCCAGCGGACGACCGACCTCGAGAACGTGATGAACACGATGGCCGACGTGCTGTTGAAACTCGGCCCCGACGGCGAGATTCGGATGGTCAACGCGGCGGCCGAGGACCTACTCGGCTACAGCCGGGACGACCTCGTGGGGAAGCCGATCGATTACGTCCTCGCCGAGGGCGACTGCAACACCGACCTCTCGACGATGCTCACCTCGGGGACGCTCTTCGAACTTCTGTTGCGGGAGGGCCGCGTCACCGACCTCGAGAGCTACCTGGTGACCGCCGACGGCGAGGAGCTTCCGACGAGCCTGTCGGCGTCGGTCCTCCGCGGGGAGGGGGGGACGGTCGACGGTATCGTCTGCGTTGCGACGGACATCAGCGAACGCACGGAAGCCGAGGAGTGGGCGACGTTTCTCCACTCGCTGTTGCGTCACGACCTCGGAAACAAGCTCACGATCACCGACGGCTACCTCGAGTTGTTGTCGGAGTCCGACCTCGACGACAGCCAGCGAGAGTACCTGTCTTACGCCCACAACGGGGTCAAAGAGGCGATGGATCTCGTCGAGAACGTTCGCACGCTGCGCCGGCTGAACGACGCGGAGACACACCGTCCGGTGGAACTTTCGACCGTCGTCACCGCGAGCGTCGACCGTCACGCGGACCTCGCGGAGCAACGGGAGTTCCACGTCGAGGCCGCGGTCGACGCCGAGACGCGAGTCGTCGGCGGGCCGTTGCTCACCGAACTGTTCGCGAACCTCCTCGAGAACGCGCTGGTCCACTCGAACGGGTCGGTCGTCCGTCTCTCCGTGGTCGACGACGACGGGATGATCGCGGTCGCAGTCGACGACGACGGCGACGGGATTCCGGGCGATCGGCGAACCCGGATTCTCGAGCGAGGTGAGGCGGCGACCGACAGCGGCGGAACGGGACTCGGGACCTACCTCGCGGCGCGGATCGCCGAGAGCTACGGCGGCCGTCTCGAGGTCGGCGACTCGCCGCTCGGCGGGGCTCGGTTTACGGTCTTTCTCGAGCGCCCGGCGTAGCCGGCCACCCCGCGTTCGAGCGCCCGCGTCAGTTCGACTCGATCCGCGGTTGTTCGAGCGTCTCGAGACGTTCGTCGAACAGCCGTTCGTAGAGCGTCGCTCCGGCGGCCGCCGCGAGCGTCCGACCGGCCTCGAACTGCGTTCGTGCGGCCGACGCGGCGCCGCGTTCGACGGCGATGAACCCCAGCTCCCGACGCGTCCGAAGCGTCATTTCCGTCGAGCGCGGCTCGGGCTCTTCGAGAACCGCCTCGAGCGCTCTCCGTGCGGCGTCGAACTCGCCGCGGGCGCGGTGGGCTGCGCCGCGGGTGACGGTCGTCTGGAGGCGGCCGACCCGGTAGCTCGGCGGGAGTTCGGCCTCGACGCTGCGGGCCTGTTCGAGCGCGTCGTCCGGGCGGCCGGCCCGCACCAGGGTTTCGCCGAGCTGCCAGCGGTGTTCGGCGAGCTGTCGGTCGTTCCCGGCCCCTTCGGCACGCCCCAGCGCGTGTCGCTGGATCTCGAGGGCTTCCTCGAGCGCCCCGCGCTCGCGTCGGATCACACCGAGGTCGCGTTCGCCCGCGATGGCCCACTGTTTGAACTCCCGTGCCCGGGCGATCTCGAGAGCCTCTCGGATCGCGCGTTCGGCGGGATCGAACGCCGCTCGAAGCCACAGAAGGGAGCCGCGGGTGAGCAGTTGCTGGACGAGGAGGTACTGCTGGTCGTGCTCGCGGGTCCACTCGAGGCCTCGATCGATTTCCTCGACTGCGGCGTCGAGTGTTCCGACAGCCCCCGCGATGATCCCCGCGTTCGTTGCGGCGAACGCCGCGTACTCCTGGTTGTCGACGCGGTCGGCCAGCGACCGGACTCGCTCGCAGTAGCCGCGCGCTTCGTCCCACTCGCCGCGAAACTGCGCGAACGCGCCGAGGTTGTTGAGCGCGAGAAACGCCGGCCGAACGTTTCCGGTCGCCTCGGCCAACTCGTGACAGCGTTCGAGAGTAGCGGTCGCGCCATCGTAGGCTCCGGCCGCCTCGTACGTGATCGCGAGGTCGTTCAGACACCGCGCGAGTTCGCGATCGTCACCGGCTTCCTCGAGCAAATCGACGCCGCGCTCGAGGCTTTCGACGGCACGCGATACCGCTCCGCGGCGCTGGTAGCAGGTGCCGAGGTTCTGGTAGGCCCGCCCCAGTAACAGCGGGTCGTCGATCCGGGCGGCGAGGGTTCGCTGGGTCCGAAAGCCGTCGATAGCCGCCTCGAGTCGACCGCGTTTCATCTGCGAGCCGGCCAGATAGTCCTGGAGCCAGCACCGCTCGCTCGTCACGGTCTCGTTTCCGACGGCCAGTCCCGCCGTCGCGTAGCGTTCGGTGGCGTCGTATTCGCCGCGTTCGAAGCGCATTCGGGCCTGGTACCGGTAGGTCCGCCGAACCCGTTCGGGCTCGGTCGTCTGCTCTCGAACGAACCGGAACCGCCTGTCCGCCGCCTCGTACTCGCCGCGGGTGTAGTAGATGTCCCCGAGCGCCTCCAGTGTCTCGAGGACGACCGTTTCGCGGTCCGTCGCCCTGGCGAGCGCCAGCGCATCCTCGTAGCGTTCGATCGCCGTGTCGTAGGCGTAGACGCCTCTGGCAGCCTCGCCTGCGGCCAGCAGGTGATCGAGAGCCAGTGCGTCCTCACCGCCCCGCCGCGCGTGGTGGGCGACCGAAGCGTGTGGCTGTGTCGTCGTTCCCTCGTCTATCGCGGTGGCGATCTGCCGGTGCAGTCGTCGCCGTCGGGATCGATCGATCCCCTCGTAGACGGTCGAGCGAAGCCCCTCGCTTACGAACCGGACGGTATCACCCTCGCGGCGCCAGACGTCTCCCTCGACCAGGACGGCGACGTGCTCGCGAAGCTGTGGCTCGGACCGGTCGCTCGTCGCAGCCAGAACGGCGATGGGAACGTGGTCACCGAGGACGGCACCCCGTTCGAGAACGGCCCATGTGTCCGAATCCAGATACTCGAGCCGGCGGCGGAGCGTCGTTCGAACCGCCTCGGGAAGGTCGATCTCCTCGCAGTCGTTCGGATAGCTGTCGTGGTCGGGATCGAGCGTTCCCGCCTCGAGCAGCGCCGTCACCGTCTCGATGGCGAACAGCGGATTCCCGCCAGTCCGCTCGATGACGGCATCGATGAACGACGCGGGAACGCCGCGGCGGCCGACGTGTCGCTCGATGAGATCGGTGACGGCCGGTCGCTCGAGGGGGCCGAGTTCGATTCGGGTGACGCCGTCGAGCAGGGCCGTCAACCGGTCGTCGGTTCGAAGCGGCGTCGACCGACAGCTCCAGACCACGTAGACCGGCGCGGTTTCGAGCCGATCGCGAACGTAGGCCAGTAGCTCGAGGGTGGCGGCGTCGGCCCACTGCAGGTCCTCGAGGACGAGGAGGTGCGGGCGCGCCGCGGCGCGCTCTCGCAGCCAGGCGATGGTCTCGGAAAACAGGGCCGTGATCTGGGTTTCGTACATCTCGGCCGTGCTGGGGGCGGGTCGGTCGGTGTCGAACGGCATCGGTCCGGCGGAACGCCCGTCGGCGGCCTCGTCGAACGCCTCTCTGAGTGGCTGGTACGGTATTCCCCCCTCTCGCCGGCAGCGCCCGACCAGGACGTCGACGTCGGTCGAACGCGCCTCGGCGAGCAGTCGGTCGACGAGCGCCGTCTTTCCAATACCGGCTTCTCCGGTGATCGCGGCGACTCGTGTCCGGCCCGTTCGAACCGTCGAGAACAGGTCAGTCAGTCGCTCCAGTTCGTCCCCTCGACCGACGAACGCGGGCTCGAGCGCTCCCTCGAGATAGAGGTCGCCGTCGGGCGAGCGCATCGACAGGGCGTCGACCACCGAGAGATCGTAGCGCTCCGGCAGCGCTCCCAGACGGTGGTCCCGCCGACTCCCGTCGACGTGGACCCGGATGGGTTCGTCGATAGCCCGGTCATGAAGCTCGGTCGCTCGCCGCCGCCCGACGTCGGTCAGATGGTACACCGTCCGGTCGCCAGCCAGCCCATCGACCGACGCCGTCGACGTCTCGAGGTATCCGTCGTGTTCGAGCGCCGTCAGCGCGGAGAGCAACGAGACGCGGACGGCCATCGACTCGCCCAGTCTGAGCACCGACGCGATCCCGACGCTCGTTCGATCGTAGTTGCGATCCGTCGGGCACTCCCGAAGGTGCAGAAGAACGAGGTCGTCGATACACCAGTCGGACATCGCTTGTAATTCTCGCTGACTCACATAAGGTTGTAGGGGATCGTCGTCCGCCTCGGCAGGCGGTTCCCTGGATCGTCAACGTCGCCCGCTCGGAACGGCCTGCCGGTGTCGATGCATCCAACTCGGTGGGGGCCGAACTCGGCTCCATATGACCGTCCTGAATCTCGCGCGCGACCTCGTCGCGATTCCGAGTCACGACGACGAGACGGCGGCCGGCGACGCCCTCGAGGCGTGGCTGCGCCGCGAAACGACGGCGGCGGTGAGCCGCGACGCCGTCGGCAACGTGATCGCCCGCAAGGGCTCCGGTCCGCAACTGGCGCTCGTCGGCCACCACGACGTGGTGCCGCCGGACCCCACTCAGATCGATGACGAGGAATACGTCATCGAGGAGCGCGACGGCCGCCTGTACGGGCGTGGCGCGGCCGACATGAAGGGGGCAGTCGCGGCTGCCGCAGTCGCCTTCCGGGACAGCGAGGTGCCGCGCGCCTCGAGCAGCGAGGCAGGGTCCGGCGACGCCGAGCCCGCGGGCGAACTCGTCTTCGCGAGTTTCGTCGGCGAGGAGATCGGCGGGGTCGGCGCCCGCCACGCCATCGAGAACGGCTTCGCTCCCGAGCACGCCATCGTCGCCGAGGGTTCGACGAACTACTCCGGTCCCGGCGTGACGGACGTCGTCGTCGCCCACCGGGGTCGCCGCGGCAGTACGATCACCGCCCGCGGGACGGCCTGCCACGCCAGCGAGCCCGAAGCCGGCGAGAACGCCATCTACCGGGCGACCGAGGCCATCGACGAGGTGCGGGGACTCGAGGTGCCGACCGTCGAGGTGCTGGGAGAACCGCTCTCCGGGAGCGTCGTCGTCACCGAGATCGAGGGGGGATCGGCGATCAACGTCGTCCCCGATCGCTGTACGATCACCGTCGACGAGCGAACCGTCCCCGGCGAACGCGCGGACCTCCAGCGGGTCGAATCGATCGACGGCGTCGAGTGGCAGGTCGACCAGGACCTGCCTCCGATGCGGTGTGACGACGAGGCGTTCGCCACGGCGGTGCTCGAGGCGGCCGACGCCGCCCAGTCGGGGACGCCCCAACACGTGACGAAACCCCACGCGACCGACGCCGGCTGGCTCGCCCAGGCGGGGACGGCGTGCGTGATCTGTGGCGCCTCGGAACCCGGCGAAGCGCACACGAAAACCGAGAGCGTCTCGATCGAAGTGCTCGAGCGCTGCGAACGGATCTATCGGCGGACGGCGGAGAGCTGGCTGGGGTAGCCGGTCGCTGCTGTGGGACGACGATCCGAGCCGCCGGTTTGCGGTCGGTCAGTGGTTTGCAGTCGGTCAGTCAGTCGCGCGCACGTCGTCGCTCCCACACTCCGGACAGGATTCCTGTGGCGTGTAGAACCCCTCGCCGCAGTCCGCACAGACGTGGGTCGCGTCGTCTTCGGCCGCTCGCTGGGCCTCCTGTTTGAACTCCTCGACCTTTCTGCCGACCGTTTCGAAAAATCCCATCGTACCGTATGCTACGGTCTTGCACGCAATAGTTCTGTCCCGTTCGTCGCCGGTAAATCCCGTCTCAGACGCCGGGGACGCCGGCGGCCTCGAACCCGGTGACGTTCGCGAGCGCGAGGACGTAGAGGACGACGAGCACCGACAGCCAGGCGACGACGGTGATCGTGAGCGCCTCGACCCAGCCGCCGGGGTAGCGGGCGTTGATCACCGCCAGATACGCGATGAACACCAGGAGCGGCCCCAGCAGCGGGATCCATCCGAGGAAGAAACCGACGACCGCCCAGACGATCGCGCCGATGAGGGCGGTGCCGATCGCGTAGGTGTAATCTTCGACGCCGACGACGAACTTGGCACCGAGGAAGATGCCGAGCGCGCCGATGAGCAGGCTCACGACGAAGACGACGAGTGAGGCAACGACCATTGTATCCTGACGTTCACTGATGCTGATAAACAGTTCGTTGCTTGCATTCTCCGAACCGCCAGTCCCGACGGCTGCGATCTCTTGGGGCCCCGTCGTGGGTCCCACGTCCCCAGTGCGACGGCCGGAACCACGACGTTGATAGGCCCCCCTCATGTACTTCGGATCGATGTCTACGGAACAGGCCGCCACGGAGGGGGACGCCTACGAGCAACTTCTCGAGCGCGTCGAGCGCATCTCGAACGTCGGCAACGCCGCCGGAATCCTGCGCTGGGACCAGGAGGTCGTCATGCCAGAGGACGGGACGCCCGCGCGTGCGAAACAGCTTTCGACGCTGTCGTCGCTCAGCCACGAACTGCTGACCGCCGACGAGACGGGTGCGCTGCTCGAGGAGCTCGAATCCGGAGAGCTCACACAGGAGCAAACCGCCGTCGTCCGCGAGATCCGACGCCAGTACGATCGGGCGACGAGCGTCCCGGGGGAGCTCGTCGAGGAGATCTCGGAGACGACCGCCAACGCCCACCCTACCTGGATGGAGGCGAGAGAAGAAGACGACTGGGAGACGTTCGCGCCGACCCTCGAGAAACTCGTCGAACTCAAACGCGAGTACGCCGAGCACATCGACCCCGACGCGGATCCCTACGCGGTGCTCTTTGCCGACTACGAACCGTACCTCGACCTCGAGACGGCCGATCGGGTGCTCGAGCGCCTGCGAGACGAACTCGTCCCGCTGATCGAGGCGATCGACGAGAGTGACGCGGACCTCGCCACCGACGCCTTCTCGGGCACCTTCGACGACGACGACCAGGAGGCGCTCGCGCGGGACGTCCTCGACGCGCTCGGCTACGACTGGGGCCGGGGGCGCCTGGACACCGCTCCCCACCCCTTCTCCTCGGGGACGCAGTTCGACGCCCGGGTGACGACCCGCTTCGACGAGTCCGACTTGCTGGGGTCGATCACGTCGACCATCCACGAGTTCGGCCACGCCAACTACACCCTGGGGCTCCCCGACGAGCACTACGGCACGCCGTTGGGGGAGTCCCGCGACCTCACCGTCCACGAATCGCAGTCCCGGCTCTGGGAGAACCACGTCGGCCGCTCACGGCCGTTCTGGGAGTTTTTCCTCCCGACGGCTCGCGAGCAGTTCTCGGAACTCGAGGACGTCTCCCCCGCGGAAGCCTTCGAGGCCGCGAACCAGGTGTACGACGACAATCTCATCCGCGTGGAGGCGGACGAACTCACCTACCACCTCCACATCGTGATCCGCTTCGAGATCGAGCGCGACCTGATCAGCGGCGACCTCGACGTCGAGGACGTCCCGGAGGTCTGGAACGACAAGTACGAGGAGTACCTCGGGGTCCGTCCCGAGACAGACGCGGAGGGTGCACTCCAGGATATCCACTGGAGTCACGGCTCCTTCGGCTACTTCCCAACGTACTCGCTGGGCTCCGTGCTGGCGGCGCAGCTGTACGACGCGGCCGAAGAGGACCTCGGCGACCTCGACGACCGCACCCGCGAAGGCGAGTTCGACGATCTCAACGGTTGGCTGCGCGAACACGTCCACGCTTACGGCAAGCTGTACACCACGCCCGACCTCGTCGAGGAGGCTACCGGCGAGTCCTACACGGCCGACTACTTCCTCGAGTACGCGAAATCGAAGTACGGCGAGCTGTACGACCTCGAGTAACCGCCGCCGATTCGACGGTTCGTCACCCCCTTTTCGCGCCCCGGACTGACCCACTCGAGCGCCGGCACCCGAACCTTCATTATCGTTCCAGTTTCGAATCGATGTATGGCAACCGTTGACGAAACCGACACCGGGCCGGTCGACGCCTACGAGGAGCTGACCGACCGCTACGAACAGATCGTCTACCTCGGTCACGCGGGGATGGTGCTGGGGTGGGACCAGCAGGTGATGATGCCCGAAGGCGGTTCACCCGCCCGCGCGAAGCAGTCCGCCGCGCTCTCCTCTGCGCGCCACGACCTGCTGACTGACGACGAGATCGGCGAGCTGCTCGAGGAGCTGGAATCGACGGAGCTCACCGACGAGCGGGCCGCGGTCGTCCGCGAGATCCGCCGGAGTTACGAGCGGGCGGTGAACGTACCGCCGGAACTCGTCTCGGAACTCTCCGAACACCAGTCCGAGAGCCAGCAGACGTGGAAGGAGGCGAAGGGCGAGGACGACTTCGACGCCTTCGCGCCCTCTCTCGAGCGCCTTCGTGCCCTCCAGACCGAGCGCGCCGGCCACATCGAACCGGACGCCAACCCCTACGAGGTGATGTTCGAGGACCGCGAGCCTCACCTCCCGCTTGCAACCGTCGAGGGGATCTTCGACGACCTCCGCGAACACCTCGTGCCGCTGATCGACGACATTCGCGAGAGCGGGGACGAGCTTCCGTCGCCCTTTACCGGCAGCTACGACGAGGACGACCAGCGCGCGCTCTGTGAGGAGGCCGTCGATCTCCTGGGGTACGACCGCGAGCACGGCCGCCTCGACACCGCACCCCACCCGTTCATGTCCGGCACGCAGTACGACGCCCGGATCACCACCCGGTTCAAAGAGGAGGACCCGATCGACGCGCTGACGGCGACGATCCACGAGTTCGGCCACGCGAGCTACCAGCTCGGGCTGCGAAAGGACGAGTACGGCTCGCCGCTGGGCGAGTCGCTCTCGAGCGGCGTCCACGAATCCCAGTCCCGATTCTGGGAGAACCACGTCGGACGCACGAAGCCGTTCTGGGAGTTCTTCCTGCCGACGATGAAGGAGCACTTCCCGCGACTCGAGGACGTCACCGTCGACGAGGCCTACGCGGCGGTCAACCGGATCTACCCCGAGAACCTCATCCGGGTGGAAGCGGACGAACTCACCTACCACCTCCACATCATCCTCCGGTGTGAGATCGATCGCGCGTTCGTCGAGGGCGACCTCGAGGTGTCGGAGATCCCCGACGTCTGGAACGGGAAGATGGAGGACTACCTCGGCGTCGTTCCCGAGACCGACGCGGAGGGCGCCCTGCAGGACATCCACTGGTCGTACAACTTCGCCGCCTTCCAGCACTACACCGTCGGCAGCGTGCTGGCGGCCCAGCTCGACGCCGCGATGCGCGAGGATCTCGAGGCGGACGTCGACGACCTCATCCGGCAGGGTGAGTTCGCGCCGCTTCGCGAGTGGATGGAAGAGAACGTCCACCGCCACGGCCAGCGCTATCCCACCGAGGAGTTAGTCGAGGTCGCCACCGGCGAGCCGCTGACGGCGGAGTACTTCCTCGAGTACGTCGACGAGAAGTTCGGCGACCTCTACGGGCTGTAGCGGGGCCGCTCGCGCGACCGACAGTTATCGTTCAGCCGCCAGCCGGTTCCACTCCGATTCGCTGACACGGTGTGGCCCCCCTGAAAACGGGACTGGATGTGCCGGGGGTAGGCTCACCCCTCGAGGGGCTGTACCCGACTGCATGAAATTCTCGATTCCGAAGCTGCCGGGCGTCTACTACGACAGTGACGCCGAGTCGACCGCGATTACGATCGCGTTGACCGCGGCGGGCCGCAAAGCGCCCAAGCCACACGGCTACGCGCTCCAGGCCGTCCCGTACCTGTGGTCGTTCGACGTCGACCTCCGGGAGGTGCCGCCGGACCACCCGTTCCAGTACCTTCACCCGGAGGGCGCCCGCAGCATCGACCAGCTCTCGCGGAGCCAGCTCGAGGCCGACCTCGGCGCAGACGCCGATCGGCTGATGCGGTTCCTCTGGGAAGTCAGCGAGGAAACCGAACGGTCGCTCGGGCGTGCCCTCGGCCGCAGGGAAACCGAGGAGGGGATCGTTATCGAGATCGAATCGGGCGACGAACCGCTCGAGGAGGCGTCCGACCCGGAGCCCGCCGATCTCGAGATCGGTGACGAGGTCGAGGAGCTCGAGAGCGACAAGGGGGTCGACGAGTTCGGCGTAGACGGTCGAACGGACACACTCGATGACGCGGGTCGTTCCGAGGAGTTCGACGATGTTGACGGGCCTGCCGACGCGGACGAGGACGACGAAACCGGCGGACCCGGCGACGTACACGACCGTCCCTGAGCGACGGCGCCGTTTTTGTCGCTGGCACTCTAACGACCAGCCATGCGAACCGTCACGACGCTGCCCTCGGCGACCGAACTCGTCGCCGCGCTCGGGATCGAGCCCGTCGGCGTCTCCCACGAGTGCGATTACCCGCCGGGCGTCGCGGACCTCCCCGCCGTTACTCGCTCGCGGGTCGACGCGAGCGCCGAGAGCGCCGAGATCGACCGACAGGTGCTCGAGGCGGCCGCCGACGAGGGCGTCTACGACGTGAAAACGGCCCTCCTCGAGCGACTCGAGCCGGAGCTGGTCGTCACCCAGGGAATGTGTGACGTCTGTGCGGTCGACGAGATCGTGATCGAGCGCGCCCTCGACGAGATCGACGCCGATCCGCGGCTGCTCACGACCGATCCCCACACCGTTTCGGACGTGCTCGAGGACCTCGAGCGAATCGGGCGGGCGACGGACCGCGAGGGGCGCGCTCGAGAGGTTCGGGAGGAGCTCGAGGCTCGAATCGACGCGATCCGCGATCGGACGGCCGACGTCGACGCCGAAGACCGTCCCAGCGTGGCGATCTTCGACTGGACCGATCCCGTCATGCTGGCGGGCCACTGGACGGCCGAACTCGTCTCCTGGGCCGGCGGGGAGTACGGGCTGGCCGACCCCGGCGAGCGCTCCCGTCCCCGCGAGTGGGCCGAAATCTGCGAGTACGACCCCGAGGTCGTGATCGTCGCGCCCTGCGGGTTCGGCCTCGAGCAAACGGCCGAAAACCTGTCGGATCTCACCGAGCGGGCGGGGTGGGAGGCGCTCACCGCCGTCCGCGAGGGTCGCGTCTGGGCGATGGACGGCCACCACTACCTCAACCGGCCGGGGCCGCGCCTCGTGGACACCCTCGAGGCACTCGCCGGAATCGTCAGCCCGGACCGGTTCGACGCGCCGCCGCCGGCGGTCGCGGTTCCGCTCGCCGACCTCGAGCGGGCGGGTAGCGAGCCGCGACCGGCCTCGAGTACGCGGTCCGACGGCGCGTGAGCGACGCTTCGCCCCGGCTGGCGCTCCCTCGTTCGATCCGCGAGGAGATCGTCGGACTGGCTCGGGCGGGGGCTCCGGAAGAGGTCTGTGGGATCCTCGGCGGCGAGTTCGCTTCCGCAGAGAGCCGCGTCACGTCGGCGTACCCCGCCGAAAACGTCGCCGAGACGCCCGAGAGTCGGTATCGGATCGATCCCGAGCAGCAGCTCGAACTGTTCGAGCGACTCGAGGGACGCGGCGAGGGGATCGTCGGCTTCTACCACTCCCACCCGCGGGGGCCGCCGGGACCGTCGGAAACCGATACCCAGGCGGCGGCGTGGCCCGATCGATCGTACGTGATCGTCTCGCTGTCGGCGTTGGCGGACGAAACGCCGCCGCTCGTCCGGTCCTGGCGCTGGCGAGAGGAGCGGGGCGAGTTCGAACGCGAATCGGTCGTCCTCGGGTGAGCCGGATCAGCGGACGACGTCGATCACGCGGTTACGCGGTACCCACATCTCCTCGCCCTCCTCGATCATCACCCAACCGTCGTGGATCTCGACGGTGACGTTTCTGATCTTGCGCTCTTTCGTTTCGATCGTGGCGTTCTCGAGAGTCGCGAGCGGAGCCATCGAATCGCCGATTCGAACCACGGGCGTATCGGTGTTCTGATGCGAGCTCTGCACCCGTCGCGGGGGTGATCAGTCGGCCGAGATCGAGCAGGTTTCCTCGTAGGAAACGTCTCGAACGGAGTCGATCGCGGGGTCGTCGCCGCAGACGGGACAGGCCGGATTCTGCCGGATCTCGACCGTCTCGAAGGTCATCCCCATCGCGTCGTACATGAGGAGTCGCCCCTCGAGCGAGTCGCCGGCCTCGAGCAGCAGTTTGACGACTTCCGTCGCCTGAACGCAGCCGACGGTACCCGGGAGGACGCCGAGGACGCCGGTCGTCGCACAGTCCGGCACTGTTCCGGGTTCGGGCGCTTCGGGGAAGAGACAGCGGTAGCAGGGGCCGTTCGGTTCGCGGCTCCCGTCTAACCCGCCGTTCTCGAACGTCGTCACCTGTCCTTCGAAGCGGTAGATGGCGCCGTGGGAGAGCGGCGTGCCGGTGAGCACGCAGTGGTCGTTGAGCAGGTACCGGGTGGCGAAGTTGTCGCTGGCGTCGAGGACGACGTCGTAGTCCGCGACCAGCTCTTCGACGGTGTCGGGCGTGAGCCGGGTTTCGTACGTCTCGACGTCGACGTCGGGGTTGAGTCGGCGGACGTAGTCGGCGGCGCTGTCGACTTTCGCCCGGCCGACGTCGTCGTCGCCGTGGACGATCTGGCGCTGGAGGTTCGAGCGCTCGACGACGTCGTCGTCGACGATTCCCACGCCGACGCCCGCCGCCGCGAGATACTGGATCGCGGGCGAGCCCAGACCGCCGGCGCCGACGACCAGCACCCGCCCCTCGAGCAGCCGTTTCTGTCCCTCCGGACCGACCTCGTCCATAATGACGTGTCTCGAGTAGCGGTCGAGTTGCGTCGCATCGAGGCGCAGGTCGCTCATACGCGTCCGTTCGTGCGTGAGTGAGAAAAGTTCGCGGGTCGGGCGGGAAACGAGTCGGTCACCGTGGATGTGGCAGCGGCTGTCAAGACCCAACACTTTATTACCGTGGTGTGCCATAGCACACCTATGGCATCCTCACCCAACGGTGCCGGCGACGAGGAGTTCGACCAGTTCCTGGCGGACCGCGGCCACACAGTAGAGCAACCAGGGTGGGATCGAAACTATAACAAAAAGCAGTGTCCGGACTGTGGCGGCCTCCACGACACCGCGGCGGCGTCGTGTAACGTCTGTGGGTGGGATCCACGGTAGCTCTCACCCGAACCCGGGCCGTCGTGTCGATACGACTATTATTCATTATTTCTAACTAGGCGGCAGAGAGTTCAATGCCGACCTGTCAGAACTGCGGTGGCTTCGTAACGGAGGCGTACGTCCGCGTGTTTGCACCGTCCGGTATCGACGACCCTCGGGTCTGTCCGGCCTGTCCGGACAAGATTCGAGACGGCGCCGAGGTCAGGACGGCCAGATCGAATCGGGGGTAACCACGTCCGCATCTTTTCCGACACGAAACCCACGTCACTTATGCGTATCGCGTCCCTGAACAGGGATAATGGCTACCACGGAGACGCAGGTTACCCGGCTATTCGGTGGGCCGGGAAGCGGTAAGACGACGGCGCTTCTCGACCACGTCGAAGACATTCTCGACCAGGAAGACGTCACGTTCCGGGACATTCTCGTCGTCTCGTACACGCGAGCAGCGGCCCAGGAGATCCGAGAGCGCCTCGCCGACCGAATAGACGAGAGCCCGCGTGCCCTGCAGGGCAACGTCTGTACGATGCACGCCAAGGCGTACGATCTGCTGGATCTCTCTCGCGGCGACGTCATCGGTGAGAAGGACAAAGAGGAGTTCTGCGACGAGTTCGGCCTCGAGTTCGAAGACGAGTACAGCGGCGCGGGTCGACGCACCGCCCGATCGACGACGATCGGGAACAAGGTGATCGCGACCAGCCAGTGGCTCCAGCGAACGAACCGCGAAGTCGCCGACTGGTACGACGTCCCCTTCCAGTGGAACGACGAGGAGGTCCGCCTCCCGCCCGAAATTGACCCCAACGCCCAGGAGGGGAACAAGTACACGCCGACCTGGCCGAGCGACGACGATCGAATCGATGTCCCCGAGGCCATTCGAGGGTGGCGCGCCTACAAGGGTCGCGAGGGGAAGATCGGCTTCGCGGACATGCTCGAGCGGGTCAAACAGCGCTCGCTGCTCCCGAGCGTCGACTACCTGGTGATCGACGAGTTTCAGGACATCACGACCCTGCAGTACGACGTCTATCAGGAGTGGAAACCCCACATGGAGCAGGTCCTCATCGCGGGCGACGACGACCAGGTCGTCTACTCCTGGCAGGGCGCCGATCCCCGACTCCTGCTCGACGAGCAGGTCGACGAGGACATCATCCTCCCCAACTCCTACCGACTCCCCTCGAACGTGCTGAACGCGGTCAACCAGGAGATCCGCCACATCGACGAGCGCCAGGACAAAGACCTCAAGCCGCGCAAGGAAGGCGGGGCGGTCGAGGCTTACTCCGGGCCGTCGATGCTCGATCTCGTCCGGATGGTCCGTCGCACGCTCGTCGAGGACGACGGAACGATCATGCTCCTGTTCCGGGCGCGCTACCAGATGTTCCAGTTCATCGACGAGTTCATCACCGAGGGGGTGCCGTTCACCGCGCTCACCGACCAGCGGATGTGGACCGACCGCCTCACCCAGTACGTCCGGGCCGTCGAGGCGATCGACGAGGGCGAGGACGTCGACGGGTTGCAGGCCCGCAGACTCGCGGATATGCTCATGGAGTCCGCCTTCGGCACCAACGAGCGAAACGACCTCTTCGACACCATCGACGACCGCAAGGAAGAGGCCGACGTCGACGACCTGGAGGAACTCACGATCCCTGCCGACGTGATCCGCGACCACGCGCCGTTCATGCCCGGCCCGGCGTCGGCGTCGGACATGGTTCGGAAGGTGACGAACTTCCAGAAAAAGACCATCCAGGCCTACTTCGCCATCGGCGAGTACGCGGGCATGGAAACCGACCGCGTCCGCGTCGGGACCATCCACTCCGCGAAGGGTCGCGAGGCCGACCACGTCTTCGTTGCCACCGACCTCACTGAGAAGGTCGTCGAGCAGATGGTCGCCACGGTCGACGACCCGACCGACGTCGAGGGCTGTGAGGAGTTCACCAAGACGACCTCGCCGGTTCCCGTCCTCACCGACAACGAGCGCCGGGTCTTCTACGTCGGCATGTCCCGCGCCCGCGAACGGCTCGTCCTCCTCGAGAACGTCGTCGACGGGGCACCTACGCTTCCGATCGACGTCCTGCTCCACAACCGCCGGACTGAGGACACCCTGGAGGAACTGCTCGAGCAAGCCCAGGCACCCCAGCCGGTCGAGCCCGAGCCCGAAGCCGGAGCGCCGTGACCGGTCGGCGAGACCACCTCCAGCGCTCGCTTCGAGACGCCTTCGAGGCCCGCGACGCCGACCTGTTCGTCCACGTCGGCCCCGGACTCGAGCCGACGATCCGCTACTGTCTCTCGAATCCCCCGAATCGCCTCGAAGAAGCGTACTACGCCGTCGCGTTCGACGGCG
Source organism: Natrononativus sp. DTA114 (assembly GCF_059736515.1). Lineage (NCBI taxonomy): Archaea > Methanobacteriati > Methanobacteriota > Halobacteria > Halobacteriales > Natrialbaceae > Natrononativus > Natrononativus sp. DTA114. Next base: position 76,397 of record NZ_JCASSN010000003.1, read on the forward strand.
ACCGCTGGCACGTCCGCTCGACCGAAACGGCGACGCTCCACGACTCGTCGCACCCGATAGAGCGGCTGCTCCAGGACCTGAACGAGGAACGGCTGGGAACCGCGCTGACGCCGCGCACGATCCCCCACGACGCGGCGCTCTACCTCGAAAATGCGGGTCTTTCGCTCTCATCGACGGGCGCTCTCGAGCGGGCGCGGACATCGAAAACCGAGGGAGAGTTCGGCCGACTCGAGGCCGCCCAGACCGCGGCGGCGGCGGGAATCCGTCGAGCGGCGGCTACCCTCGTCGACGCCGAGCGGACGGCCGGTGGGTCGCTGGCGGTCGGTGGCGAGGCGCTGACCCTGGGCCGGCTTCGGCGCGAACTCGAGGCCGGCATCGTCGCTGCAGACGGGATTCCGACCGGCTCGACGCGGATCGCGGCTGGACGCGGTTCTGACGGCCAACCCACCGGCGAGACGCCGCTGGGGACGGGACAGCCGATCGTCCTCGAGACGACCGCTCGCGAACCCGGGGGCTACCACGGATACGTCGCAAGAACGGTCGTCGTCGACGGCGAGGGCGGCCCCGAGCGCCGCGCGCACGTCGCGCTCACGAACGCGCTGCGGTCGGCCCGCTCGCTGCTGACCGCGGAGGCGGCCGCTGTGGGAACCGTCGAGGCCGACCTCGAGGCCGAAATCCGGGCGTTCGGCTTCGACGAGGGCATCTCGACCCGCGCCGCGGGAATCGGCCTCGAGCCGGCCGAGCGGCCGGTCGGCGGGGAGTCGATCGAGTCGGGACGTGTGTTCCGACTCGATGTCGCCGTCGACGCTCCTGACCACGAAATCCGCCTCGCGGACGTGTTCGCGTGCGGGCCGGCGGTTGACGAGGAGGGTTCGGAGACAGGAGACGGGCCACGAGAACGCCCGCGCCGGCTGGGGGGGCTTTCGCGGTCGCTTGAGCCCACAGCGCTGGTCGATTAGTCGGTCTTCTCTTCCGGCTCCTTGCTCGAGGTTCCGGTGACGCGTTTGACCAGCAGTCCCGGAACGTCCGTCGGCAGCGTCAGATACCGCTGGACGAGCACGAGCGCGACGGCGAGTCCGATCAGTGCTCCGCCGATAAGCGTCTCGCCGCGGACGAGCGCAATCTCGAGGCCCGCCAGCGCCGCGGGAATCGCGAATACGAGGACGCCCCCGAGTTTGATCGTGTCGATGATGCCTGCCATTGCTGGAGAGTCGGCCCACGACGAGAAAAACGCGGTGGCTCGCCGTCCCGAATCTGGAACGCGTTTCGGCATCGGAACGTCTTTGCGTTCGACGGCCCGACCCTCGAGTATGTTTACGGGGATCGTCGAGGAGACGGGCGAGATCGTCGGCAGATCGCAGACCGAGGACGGGTTGCGCCTCCGAATCGGGGCGGACGAGGTCGCACGCGGACTCGAGCACGGCCAGAGCATCAGCGTCAGTGGCGTCTGTCTCACCGTCGAGCGGTTCGAAGAAGGGGCGTGGTTCGAAGTGTTTCTCGCCACCGAGACCGTCGAGCGGACCTACCTCGGGAAACTCTCGGAGGGCGAGGCGGTCAACCTCGAGCGAGCGATGCCCGCCGACGGCCGCTTCGACGGTCACGTCGTCCAGGGCCACGTCGACGCAGTGGCGACGGTGAGCGGGGTCGAGTCGGTTGAAGAGAACGAGGCGTCGCGCGCCTCGGAACAACCGACCGGCGATGATCCGGGAGGTGACTGGTTCTTCGAGTTCGAACTCCCCGAAGGGTACGACCGCTACGTGGTCGAGAAGGGGTCGATCACGCTCGACGGGATCAGTCTCACGGTGGCCGATCTCGAGGAGGGCCGTGAAACCGCCGAAACGGGGCGGGTGACCGTCGCGATCATCCCGACGACCTACGAGCTGACGACGCTCTCCGAAAAGGAGCCCGGCGATCCGGTCCACCTCGAGGTCGACGTGCTCGCGAAGTACGTCGAGCGGTTGCTCGAAGCCCACGCGCCATCTGTCCCGTCGGCAGATTGATACGAGTCGGGAGAGACGACTGCGCTGTGACAGATCATTCGACAGACTCGAGGCCCGCTGCCGTGGTCGATCACCAGCTAGACGCGTACAACGACGGCGATCTCGATCGGTTCGTCGACTCATTTGCACCCGACGCCGTGATCGCACCGTTGGGCGGTTCCGAGCCGGTTGCGGCCGGACGCGAGGCGATTCGTGACGAGTACGGAGCGCTGTTCGAGGAGTATCCGTCGCTTCGCTGCGAGGTCGAATCTCGAATTACGGTCGGCGAGACGGTCGTGCTCCACGAACGGGTCCTGATCGACGACGAGCAGACGACCGAAACGATCGGGATCTACCGGGTCGAGGGCGGCCACATCGTCCGGCTCTGGCTGGCAGACGCGTAGCCACGAAACCCGACGTCAGCGCTGTGACGGCTCGAACTCGGTTCGTTCGGGCGCGAGATCGGCGTTCTCGGCGTCGGTTCTGACCGCGCGGTAGGTCCGGCGGTAGCGCGTGATCTTCCGGTAGAGATAGTAGCCGATCGCAAGGTCGAAGGCGATGACGTAGCCGACGAAGGCGACGTCGCCGCTGATGGGGTAGGTCGCCGCCAGATACGTGGGCGCGATCCCGACGGTGAGGTTGTAGGTGCCGTGGATCACCGAGGCGATGAGCAGTCCCTTGACGATCAGCGGGCCCGCGTACTGCGGGTTGAACTTCGCCAACCCCAGGTAGTAGCCGGCGATCGCCGAGTAGATGACGTGTCCCGGTCCCGCGAGCGCGCGAGCGGTCGTAATACCGGTTGCAGCGGCCAGCAGACTCGTCCCCGAATCGATCTCCGCGACGTGACGGGCGATGTACAGCACGTTCTCGATCGCTGCGAACCCGAGACCGGCGACGGCACCGTAGACCGCGCCGTCGATGACGGCGTCGAACGACTCGCTCCGGTAGGCGAAGACGCGAACCGCGAGGAGCTTCACGGTCTCTTCGACCGGACCGACGATCAGGTAGAAAAACAGCGCCGCACCGACGAGGGTGGCCGTCTCGAACGCCATCCGGCCGATATCGTTGAACACCGCCGCGAACGTCGCGAACAGCATGGCGAGCAGAAACGTGGACACGAGCAGCCTCACCGGTTCGTTCGTCGTGATATCGGCGTACCAGATGTAGCCCGCAAGCAACAGCGCGGGAACGATCGAGAGGCCGAAGAAGAGGCTGATCACCGGATCTTCGGCGACGATGAGCGCCGGCGAGACCAGCAACAGCAGCGTTATCATCAACGCGACGAGCAGCACGATAACGTGCAGCCCGGCGTTGATACCCCAGTAGAGCCCGTAGGCGAATCGGTCGACGGCCGTCCGCGGCTCCCACGTCGAGACGTCGTACAGGTCAGCCGACTCTTCGGCTGATCGTTCGATCGGATCGCGCCGGCGTGACATACGCCCCTTACACCTTCCACTTTAGAAATAGGTTCGGCGGTGACGCGGCCCCCAGTCCTAGTATGGTATTAAATATCACTACATGTTTAAGGGGGGAAGTTAAGACCTCACAGTTTCCAGTCCGGGGTAAGCGATGTACAGTTCAAGCCGCGGTATCCTCTATTCGGCCCCGCCGTCCGCCGACGACGAGGAGCGAACGGAGACGAACCGAACAGCCAAACGAACAGAAACCCGACCCGACCCGACTCTCGAGGACCCGACGCCAGAAGAGCCGACCGTCGACGACACCACGCCCACCGATTCTCGGGCGAACTGGACCGGTTCGGTCCCCGCCGACGACTGATCTCCGAACTCGGAATCCACAAAGGGATCGCACGCCAAGAGGCCGTATGCACTTCGATCAGCGTACCCAGCAGGCGCTTCGCGACCAGGGGCTCTCTCTCGAGGAACTGAAGACGGCCTCGGCGGCCGTCGTCGAGGCCGTTTCCGCGGACGCCGCGGCCCTCGAGTCGTTCTTCGACGACCACGATACGGTCTACTCCGATATGGCGATGGCCCACTCGAGCAGCGAGTTTCCCGAACACGCCGTCGAGTCCGCCGACATCACGACCCACGGCGGGGAGATGCGCGGGTGGCTCCGCTTCGATAGCTGGGGCGTGTACGTCGAGGACGGCCGCGTGCTCAGCGAGGGGTACGTCGAACTCACGCTGGGGCCGACGATCCACGACCGAGTTCGCTTTGCGGCCGACCGGGAGACGCTTCGATGACCGGGGACGACGCTCCGACGACCGCACCGGACGACTCGGCGCCCGCGGTGCGGGTTCGTGGCATCTACACGACGGCGCTCACGCACCTCCTTCGCGAACGGGGATTCGAGATCGTCCAGGCCTCCGAGCCGATCCGCGACCGGTTCGACGCCGCGTTTCCCGCCGACCCCGCTGCGGTCGCCGTCGAGACGACGCGAGACCGGCTGGGTGTCGCCGTCTCCGGCGAACCTGATGCGGTCGATGCGGTCGCGAGCGAACTCGAGAGCCTCGCCCTCGACGCGTTTCGCTGGGAGGCGGAGGTCCCGAAGAGAGCGGTCTTCGACGGCGAGGTGCTCGAGGCCGGCGGCGGCAGCGGTGCGGTCGTCGATCTGGGCGAGGGCCGGCGCGGTTATCTCAGGTACGACGACGCCGACGGCTACGTCGATGCCGGAAACCGCTACCGCGTACAGGTCCACGACCCGGCGCCGCCGTGGGACGACGACCGGCCGCTGGTCGTCCCGGAACTCGAGGTCGGCGGCGGACTCGTGACCCTCTCTCGTGCCCGCAGCGGCGTCTCGGCTGCCATCTCGGGCGACCGCGGGGCCGAACTCGTCGGCATGACCGACCTGCTCTCGGTCGACGTTCCGGAAGGGTGGGGCGTTCGCTGGCAACGCGCCGCTCGCGACGCCGATCTCGAGGCGATGGGCGACGCGCTCGAGCGGGCGAGCGACCGGGCGCGGGCGCTCGAGGACGAACTCGATGGCGCTGACGACCCCGTCGATGGCGCTGACGACCCCGACGAGCCGGGCCGGCTCACAGCGCCGGCGGCGACGGCGTGGCTCTGGTTCGGCCGCGAGTCCCGGTTCGCCCTCGACGACCAGCGGCGGGCGGTCGAGACGACGATTCCCGGCCACCACCGGACAAAGGCCGCCGACCGGGCCGCGAGCGCGGCGGTCGACTTCGCGGAGGCCGTCGTCGACCCGACCGCCGACGGGGACGACCGCGAGTTCCCGTTCACCGCCGTCGCCCGCCAGTTCGGCCCCCAGCGCGGTGATCGGATCGCGCTCGGCCACGGGAAACCCGACGGCCGCCTCATCACGCTGGGCCGCGGCGAGCTTACGGAGTGGGACGGCGAGGGGAACGTCACCCTCGAGCGCTCCATGCGCGGCGGGGGCACGTACGACGCCCTCGACATCCCAAAAGAAGACGGCGACGTGGCGGTGACGAAGCTCCGCGAGGGCCGGTGGTGGTACCCCACTACGTACCGCGATTCGTCGGGTGAAGCGAAGGGGACCTACGTCAACGTCTGCACGCCGGTCGAGCTGTTCCCCGACTGCGCCCGCTACGTCGACCTCTACGTCGACGTGATTCGGCGGCCCGACGGCTCGGTCGAGATCGTCGACGAGGCGGAACTCGAGGCAGCCGTTGCCGACGGGCTGGTATCGGAGAAACTCGCGGAGAAGGCTCGAGGGGTAGCGAACGCGGTCGAGCGGGCGCTGTCGTAGGCAACCGTCGCGCGTGTCGTAGCGACCGTCGGCGAGTCGGTGTCAGACGGTCGCAGGGATCGTCTTCCTGAACCGCTCCGGATCGTCGTGGAAGCAGTCGCCGACGACCACGGCGTCCGCGCCGGCCTCGAGCACCTCGGTCGCTTTTTCGGCGCTGTCGATGCCGCCGCCGTAGAATAGCGTCGTGTCCTCGAGGTAGGTCGCCGCCGCCTCGACGTCGGCCGTCCCGCCGTAGGTGCCGGAGTACTCGATGTAGAAGATCGGAAAGCCGTAGAACGATTCCGTGGCCAGGGCCGCGCCGGCGACCTGCTCGGGGGTGTAGCGCTCCTCGACGCCCGAGACGGTCGCCGCCCGCGATTCGAGGTGCTGGACGACGTACCCCTCTCCCACCAGCTTCTCGGCGATCTCGGCGACGACTTCCTCGCCCTTCGAGGCGATCACGTCGCCGACGAGCGGCAGGCTCGAGCCGAGCAGGTCGTCGGGCTTCTTCCCGACTTCCGTGAAGAGGTCGACGTGCTTGCCGACGAAGTGGTCCCGATCGCCGTTGTAGACGGCGGGCACAGAGAGGCGGTCGACCGCGTCGATCGTTTCCCGCGAGACGTGGTCCGGGTGGTAGGGCTCCTGGAACACCGGCAGTTCGGGGAACGAATCGTCGATCGCCCGCACCGCCTCGAGCGTGTTCGCCGCGGTCACGCCGTCGGAGCCGCCGACGAGGATCAGGTCGGTCCCCTCGAGCACCTCGAGGCCGGACGGCAGCGGCTTCGCCGGATCGACCTTCGTTACGTGTGAAATTTCCTCCCACGGGGATTGCATACAGCGCAGTCTGTTCTATCAGCTACATAAGTCTACCCTCGCGGCGCCGTCAGGATCGGTCGAGGGGGGAGCCGGCGCGAGCCGTCGCGGCGAGCAGGTCCGTCAGTCCCCGCGGTGACCGCCTCTCCGCGCCGTCGTCCCCATCGTAGGACGACGTGTCGAGCGCGAACAGCGGGTCGGACCGGCCCTCGAGGCCCATGTACGACACCGTCGTCGACCCGCGTATCGAGACGGCGTCGCCGAAGTGATCGCGTATCAGTGCGCTGTAGTGGTCGGCGCTTCTGGCCGGGTCGAGATCGGTGTCGGTGTCGGGCAGTGCGACTGAGCCGGGCGGTTCGTAGAACACCGTGTTGGACTTTGCCGCGAGGGTTCGAAACATGTCGGCGGCGGCCTCCCGGCCGTAGTTGCGGACCCAGTGGTGGTGAACGGTGAAAAACAGCGTCACGTCGTGAGGCGGAAGGTCCTCGATCGTGTCCGGCGTGAGCGTCCAGTTCATAAACGAGAGGCGCTCTTTCGTCCCGAACTGCCGGCGGGCGTCCTCCAGATGCGTCTCATCCATATCGAGGCCGGTGGCAACCAACCCGTAGTCGGCGGCTCTCGCCGTGAGGTACCCCTCCGCGCAACCGATGTCGATCAGCGTGGTGTCGTCCGCTTCGAGGTGGGACTCGACGAACGCCCACCGCTCCGCGTTGTCGGTTCGGCGCCGCTGGTACTCGGCGGTTCGCGCGGCAGCGAGTCGCACCCTCCCAAAGTCCTTCACGCCGCGAGTCACCTCGGAGACGCCGCCGCGCCGGTACAGCTCGACGGCCCGGGCCGCGAGGCGGACCGGGTTGGATTCGCTCATCTCCCCACCTCCGGAGCGGTCCGGTGAGACGGCGGTGGGCCGCTCCCGATGGGGGTCGCGGGAGCGGGCGGTACGGTGCGTCCGGGTTCGTCTCGCCTCGTCGGGCGGTGTCGGCGGTCGGGCGCCATCGGGATACGCACCACGACGACGATTATCAAACACGGGGGACGGACACCCTCGCCGAACTGCGTCCCGGCGGCTCAGTCCGCGGCGAGCTTGTCCAGCCCCGCCGCCTCGATGTCCGCGCCGTCGACCGACGATCGCAGGCTGTCCATTCCGTCGTCGCGGTCGATGTCGAAGCCGTTGGCGTACAGTTCGGCGACTCGAGTCAGCTCCTCGTCGGAGAGCTTGGGAACGTCGCTCGCGCCAGCCCACTCGTCGATGTCGGCTTTCGTTCGGAATGTGGGGGTGACTGAGGCGACCGGTTCGTGGGATAGCAGCCAGGCGATGGACGCCTGTCCCATCGTTCGCTCACCGCTGCGCTCGAGGAAACGCAGCGCCTCGAGTTTCTCCCAGCCCGTCTCGTACCACTCGTCGGGGCGGAAGCCGCGGTGGTCGCCCGCGTCGAGTTCGGTCTCCGGGGTGACCTGCTCGTTCAGAATCCCCGAGGAGTGTGGCACGCGGGGGATGAGGCTCGTACTCGAGCCCGTTCGACCGATCGTCTCGAGGAAGTGGTTCCCGACCTCCTGCTCCAAGACGTTCCACACCAGCTGGAGGGAGTCGAACTCCTCCTCGATGGCGAGGTCGCCCTCCGCGAGCCAGCCGATGGAGGGACCGAGCGCGAGCCCGCGGGCGCGGATCAGCCCCTCCTCCTCGAGTTCGTCGAGGAGCTCCAGTACGTCCGGAGTGATCTCCTCGACGTTCGCGTTGTGGAGTTGGAGGACGTCGATGGTGTCGACGTCGAGGCGCTCTGTGCTCTTCTCGACGGCCTCCCGCAGATAGTCGGGGTCCATCTCCTTCGGCAGTTCGCCGTGGCCCGCCTGCGGATTGTTGTAGAAGTCGTAGCCGACCTTGGTGGCGATCGTGACCTCGTCGCGGACCTCGGCGAGGGCCTGGCCGATGAGCTCCTCGCTGCGGCCGTGGCCGTAGACGTCACCGGTATCGAAGTAGGTGATTCCCTGATCGACGGCGTACTGGATCATCTCGAGGGCGTCGTCCTCCGAGCGGTCCCCCCACCAGTCGGTGCCGACGACCCACGCGCCGAAGCCGACCTCGCTGACCTCGACGTCGGAGTCACCGAGTTGCTGGTACTGCATGCTCGAGGCTTGGGAGCGAGGTGACTTAGGGCGTGCGGAACGTTCCCGAAAGGTGGGAACCGGCCGGTTCTGCCCCGCGACCGAACCTGAGCCGCCGCTCGTGATCTCGCCAGCATTAATACGAACACTGACACAACCGCGGTATGGACCGTTCCCTCCACGATCGACTCGATCGGCTCGAGACGCGACTCCGCCACATTACGCTCTTGCTCGGAGCGCTTCTCGCGGTGGCGCTCGTACAACTGCTGGCTCCGGTGTTGCTGCTGGCGCCGCTTCAGATGCTGCTCCTCCTCGGTCTTGCCTGTCTGATCGTCGCACTCGCCCGCCGGAGCACGGGCGATCTTGACGCCCGCTCCCCGCGCTGACTCGACGAGATTGCCCGTCAGTTGCCGGCCTGATGGTTATTCACCAGATCGTGGTCGTTCGGTGCGTATGAGTCAGTGTGCTGTCTGCGGCACGGAACTCGAGAGCGGCGAGGGAGAGACGATCGAGAGTGACGGCGAGTCGGCGGAGATCTGCGGGGCGACGGAGTGTCGTCGCTCGTTCGAACAGAACCCACACCAGTACGCGTAGGTTACCACCGCCGTTGGCGGCGATTCTGGCAAACGGAACGCACAACCGAACGCCTATGCACTCCGACGAAGTAACGTCGGCATATGACCAAGCGGTACGTCTCGCTGCCCGAGGACGCCGAGTCGGGAATGCGTGCGTTCGTTGAGGAGGTCGACCAGCGACTCAGGAGCGACGAGGACACGTGTTCGGTCGTCGAGGACGTCCTGATCGACCTCTCGGGCGACCGGGAAGCCTACGAGCGGTGGCAGTCCGGGGCGTCCGTTTCGCCCGCCGAGCGGGTGCGATTGCAGAGCTACGATCCGTGCAACACCACCCTCGAGAGCGAGTACTACGCCGAAAAAGACGAGGAGCGCTTTCGACGATCGAAACACCTCCAGTGGCTCTGGCGGCAGTTCGACAGCCTGCCGATCGCCGACAACGTCGAGTTCGCGCTGCGCTTTCGGGCGATGCTCGCCGACCACCTCTTCGAGGAGTGCGGGGAGAACTGCCGCTTCTTCAAGGGAGTTACGTTCACCTACGGCCACAACATCGTCGTCGGCGACAACACGGTCGTCCACGACGGCGTCCACCTGGACGACCGCGGGAAGCTAACGATCGGCGACCGGGTATCGATCTCCGACGGCGTCCACGTCTACAGCCACGACCACGACGTCGTCGACCAGACCGAGGTTCGCAACTACCACACGATCGTCGAGGACGACGTCCGCCTCACCTACGACTCGATGATCCGGGCGGGCAACCGGATCGGCGAGAACGCCATCGTCGGTGCCCGAGCGATCGTGCAGAACGACGTTCCGGCCCACCACATCGTCGTCGGCATGCCGGCCCAGAGCGTGAAGATCAAACCGGGCTGGGAGGAGGTCGCGACCCCGCTCGAGGAGGCCGGCGAGAACCGCCAGGAAGAACGTCACCTCGCCTACGAACTCGACGACGACCTCGAGGTGTTCGACGAGTTCGGCCGCGACCTGTCTCCGCGCCGGTAGCCCCGCCACGTCCCGCCCCGCCCGGCATCGTTCTCGGCGTCGTGACCGTCTCAGATCCCGATACTCCGGGGAATAACCAAGTGCGCTGAGACCGTATCTCACACCGATGGAGCTCTGGGGCTGGCTCATCGGATACGTGGTGTTGTTTGCCCTTCTCCACCTGGTGCTGTACTACATGTACGTCCGCCGTGAGGACGGCGACGGCACGCCGGCCCCGTCGCTCACCGAACACAATCACTTCGGTTCGCCATCGTCGGGATCGGAGCCGTACATCGGCCCCCACGAAGAGTCCGAGGAGGACGACCGGGCCGAACTCGAGTCGACACTCGAGTTCGACGGGGAGACGATCCGGTGTGTCCACTGCGGGGCTCGAAACGAGGCCGATCAGACGTTCACGTACTGCTGGAACTGTATCTCCTCGCTGCGACAGTGATCGACTACGCCGGCGAGTCAGGGCGACAGCGCCGTCTCGAGGGCGTCGAGGTGGTCGATGCCGACGACGGCGACGACTGACCCGTCCGTGCGGGCCGCCTCCAGACGGTCGATCATACACTGCTCTCTGGCTTCGTCGCGATAGGCGACCGTGCTGGCGTCGGCTCCCGACAGCAGCGCCTGGACGCCGGCGACGTGTGCGCGTTCGTGCGCGGCCTGTTGCTCAGGCGAGTCACCGTGGTCGCAGTCGTACTCGATCGGATCGTCGTAGGCGACGGTCATCGACGTCGCGTGGGTGAGCGTCGCCGCGAGCCGGCAGGTGACGGCAGTTCGCGTCGCACTCCCGAAACTCGAGAGAAGCCGTCGGGCGGTCGACGGCGCGACCCGATCACCGACGAGTCTGGCGAGCAGTTGCCGCAGGAACGACCAGCTCGGCGCATCGATTCCGCGGACGTCGGCGTCGCCGACCGCCCGAATCGCCGCGCTCATCTCGCCGCCAAAGCGCGGGACAGTCGCCCGGTCGCGGGCGTACATCCGGTACAGCGGGACGGCAGCCGGCGGCAACTCGAGGGCGAGTACGTCCGGCGGCGCAGTTTCGAGGACGCGTTCGACGCGGGCGATACTGGCGGGGTGGTCGTGGACGACGCCGAGGAGGGTTACGTCGCCACCATCGCCGACGATCCGGCGACAGAACTGCTCGGTAATACGGGGATCGCCGAACGACGCGGCGAACGACACTGGTTCGTCGTTCATTGAGTTGTGTGCCACTACGTTACTGCCATCATAACCCTTCTGTTTCACTGGGACAGTCTATACGTACGTCTGATCGCGCCGGTCGGGAACTGCTGTTCCGAGACAATCACTGGTTACCCTCGCTGAAACCAAAGAAACCGTGGATAGTCGCTGCTGAAACTGGAGAAACTGCCAATGAGGTCGCAAAACGATTTCGCCGGTTTATGCCCGGTCTGACCGCACTCCCGTCACGTGTCCGGCGCCGAAACTCGCTCGGGCGGCCCCCACACTCGAGAAACACGACTCGCTCGGGCGGTCCACGAAACACTTTCGAACGTACCGATGACTGACACGACACTCACCGAAGCCGACGAGGGAAAACGCGTGCTGAACGTGGACGGAACGACCGTCGGCCGGCTCGTCGAGGTGTCGGACGGCCGTGGCTACGTTCTGCCCGATCCGAGTTTCCTCGAGACGATCCAGACGAAACTCGGCTGGGGAGACGTCACTGTCGATGCCCATCCACTGGACGAAGGGAGTATCGAGGAGATTACGGACAACGCGGTTCGGCTCCGGGGAACGCTCTGAGCCGCCCGGTTAGATCCGGCCGCCGGTCGGCCACGAGAGCTGACCACGGTTGAACACCCGACGGATGAACTCTCTGAATTCGCCGAACAGGTACGGCTGATCCGGGTTCGATTGGCGCTGACCGTAGCGAGCGCCCGCCTCGCGGAGGGTGAGCACCTCGAGACCGAGGTCGTCGACCCACTGGAGGGTCTCGTGGATGCGCTCTTCGGTCACCTCCTCTTTGAACGTGTGCGCGCCGATCACGCCCAGCCCGTCTCGTTGTGCGACCTCCTCGAGGTCGGCCCGAACCTGCCCGGGCGTGGTGAACTCGATGAAGTAATCCCGGTTGGTCTCGAGGGGGGCGTAGTCGTCCGGATCGTTGTACATCGAGCCGGGGTTGGCGTTGGCGTTGGCGTCGTAGTAGTCGCCGAGGAACTCGAGGGTCCACTCGTCACAGCTATCGTACGGACAGAGGATGCCGTCGACGTCGAAGCCGTAGGACTCGAGTTCGCGTTTCGACTCGAAGAGAAACTCCCGCATACGGTCTTCCGGATAGCGCTCGACGGTCTCCTCGGCCCGGAACGACTCTCCGAGCGAGGCGTCGAGGTCGATATAGCGGCCGATATCGTCGCTGCCGTAGCCGGTGACGGTCCGACGGACGGTGGTGTCCCCGTCGGTGACCTCGAGGTCCTTCCCGCGGAAGTAGCCGTGGCGGTTGTGCTCGACGTAGATCCGGTCGTCCCCGGGGGTCGCGTCCCGAGTCAGTTCGAAGGTCCCGAGAGCGGTGTGTTCGGTGGTGTGCGAGAGGATCTCCCAGCCGGCCTCTTCGAGTTCGCGGAGGTGCTCGAGGTCCATCCAGTCCGTGCCCATGAAGTCCTCGCGACCGATCCACTCGGTGACGATGCCGGTGCTGGCGGGGGCGTCGAACGCCTGGTGGGCGGGAAACGCCTGGGTGTAATCTTCGATCGGGCCGTCGTCGTAGACGAAGACGACTGCGCCGGCGTCCGCCGCCGTGGCGCCGACGGCTGGAAGTGTCAGCGTAGCCCCCCCTGCACCGACCGTTTTGAGGACGTGTCGGCGTGATGTGTTTTCCTCCATTACTGTCTCTGCCAATGTTATTTGAGAACAGTATTTATTTATCACTACAGTAATCGTTTGTTGGCGTCGACGTAACGCTCGTTTGGGAGCTGCTTAACTCGCCGCCGTGACGGCCACTACCACCGACGGAACAGCCCGGAGTAGAGCCGGGACGGCCAGGTGACGGTATCGGACCGGCCGCCGAACCAGCGCCAGCCGGTGAAAGGGTTCCGCGACGGCGTGAGGTCAGGGTTCGGATCGAGCTGCGGGTTCGGGACCGGCCCCGGCGTGGAACCACGCCCCATTCCGCCGAAGCGGGCGGCGGCCTCGCGGAGGGTGAGCACCTCGAGGCCGAGGTCGTCGACCCACTGGAGGGTCTCGTAGATGCGCTCTTCGGTCACCTCCTCTTTGAACGTGTGCGCGCCGATCACGCCCAGCCCGCCTCGTTGTGCGACTTCCTCGAGGTCCGCTCGAACCGCTTCCGGGGTCGTAAACTCGATGAAGTAATCCCGGTTGGTCTCGAGGGGGGCGTAGTCGTCCGGATCGTTGTACATCGAGCCGGGGTTGGCGTTGGCGTTGGCGTCGTAGTAGTCACCGAGGAACTCGAGGGTCCACTCGTCGCAGCTATCGTACGGACAGAGGATGCCGTCGACGTCGAAGCCGTAGGACTCGAGTTCGCGTTTCGATTCGAAGAGAAACTCCCGCATATGGTCTTCCGGATAGCGCTCGACGGTCTCCTCGGCCCGGAACGACTCGTCCAGGGATTCATCGAATTCGATGTAGTGTCCGTACTCGCCGTCGTTCCCGTAGTCGGTAACGGTCCGACGGACGGTGGTGTCCCCGTCGGTGACCTCGAGGTCCTTCCCGCGGAAGTAGCCGTGGCGGTTGTGCTCGACGTAGATCCGGTCGTCACCGGACGCGGCGTCTCTGGTGAGTTCGAACGTTCCCAGCGCTGTGTGTTCGGTGGTGTGTGAGAGGATCTCCCAGCCGGCCTCTTCGAGTTCGTGGAGGTGCTCGAGGTCCATCCAGTCCGTCCCCATGAAGTCCTCGCGACCGATCCACTCGGTGACGATGCCGGTGCTGGCGGGGGCGTCGAACGCCTGGTGGGCGGGAAACGCCTGGGTGTAATCTTCGATCGGGCCGTCGTCGTAGACGAAGACGACGACTCCGTCGCTTCGAGTCGTGCTCGCGCCCGCACTGCCCGCGATCGGTATCGTCGCTGCGGCGGTAGCGACCCCGGCGGTCGCGAGAAACCTGCGACGTGTCGAACGGCGTGTCATCTCAATCGAGATGATAGTCAACGCAGCGCGACTGTAGCCATTGACCTGTCCAAATCCTAGCTATAAGTTCACGACCGGATAAGAATATAGTATATTTATAAATAACGTACAGAAACGTCGCTCCTTGCCCGTCGCCCTCTCCATTGATTCACCCGCGTGGCACACCTGACGGCGAGTTCGGCCGGCGGCCACCGGTCCCGTCTACGGCTCAGGCACGCTGGGCGAGGTCGGTGTCGTCGACCGCACGGACGATCCGTTCTCGCTCGCGTTTCGCTTCCTCCCAGTCGTCGACCAGCTGTCGGCCCGTCTCCAGGAGCTCCTCGTTGTCCAGGGTTTCGTTCTCGTCTCCCGGCAACGCGTGGAGGTTCTCGCTGCCATCCGCCTTTCTGGTGTACTTCCAGTTCTCTCCCCGAACCGACGTGATCGGGTCCCGGTTCCGGGTGACGACCCAGGGCTCCGTGAGGTCCCGGTAGTCGCCGCCCTCGCTCAGCGTTTCGACGAGCTCCGGTAGCCGACGCAGGGAGAACAGCTCCGAGACGGTGTCGTTCGGCCCGTTGCCGACGACCAACGGCACCTGGACGAGCTCCTCGTGTGGGTACCAGCCGTGGCCGTAGCGGTCGTGTTCGCCAAACAGTTCGCCGTGATCGGAGTGGAAGACGACCAGTGGGTCCTCGTCGTCGCCCTCGAGATCACCCATGAGTTGCTCGAGGAAGGCGTCCGTGTGCCGGACGGTATCCTCGTAGGCGGTGAGCAGCGCCGAGCGCATCCGGTCGTCGAGCAGTTCGGGTCGACCACCGTACAGCCACATGTTGGCGAGGTAGGTCATCAGCTTCGACTGCGAGCGGTAGCCGTCGCCGGCGATGTACGGCAGGTGAGGGTCCACCAGGAACACCCACAGGAAGTACGGCTCGTCGGCGTCTTCGATCCACGCCGTGACGTCGTCGTAGAACGTCTCCCAGGACATGAACATGTCCTGGCCCTGCCACCAGTTTAGCGCCTGTACGGCCGTGTTCCGGATTGTATCGTCCGGCCGCCCCTCCTCGATGAGCCCCTTCGACAGGTCCTCGTCCATGAAGTCCTCGAAATGATCGAAGCCGGATTTGAACCCAAAGTGCCGGGAGGTCCAGGGATTCGTCGTGAAGCCGGCTGTTTCGTAGCCGGCGTCTTTCATTCGTTCGGGCAACGTTCGCCGAGAACGGAGGTGCGCCTGAATGTGCTCTCGCATCTGGGACTTCGTGTTCTCCGTCGTCTCTGCTCGCTCGACGGCGTGCTCGCCCGTCATGAACGTCGTCGCCGACTCGTGGGTCGCCGGCCCGGTCGCGATCGCGTTCTCGAAGGCGAGGCCCTCCTCGGCCATCTTCTCGAGCGTCGGCATAACCCCCTGCTTTCCGCCAGCATAGCCGCAGTAATCGAGTCGCAGACTGTCGACAGTAAGCAGTATGACGCTTTCTTGCTCGCTCATCGTTATCCGATCGCTCCATCGTGGCGTACCGTCAATGTTGGTGTTCGATGAATCCGGTTCCCGATTTTACCCACCAGATAATAACGTGCTCTCCACCGAAACGCGGCAAGCGATCACGCATGTCTTCACAGCAGGATGTCACGCCGGCACACGACCAGGAGAACGCCGTCACGATCCCGCCGGAACTTCTCTCGCGCGTTGAGTCCCGACTCTCGCGAACCGACTTCGATACCGCCGACGAATACATCGCGTTCGTGCTCGAGGAGGTGCTGGCCGCCGTCGAGGCCGAAACCGAAGACGACACCTACGAGGCCGAGGCGCAGGAAGAAGTCGAGAAGCGCCTCGAGTCGCTCGGCTATCTCGACAGCTGAGGTCGTCTCTGCCGTCCGGACGCTGTTCTCGTCCGTCTGTCGAGACAGCGACCATCGAGTCCACACCGTTTTCGTCGCGACAATCGCCAGACCCGTCTCCGAGCGGAAGTCGTAGCCGCGGCGCTCGAGCCGTTCGCCAGACCGACCGGGACGAACCCGATGGCGAGACGGTCCGGGCTGCGCCCTCACTCCGCTCGAGCGTTCCGGGCGTGCGACTCGCGTGCTTCGACTGCCCGCTGGCGCAGTCGCTCGTCACGTTCGTTCCTCGCGATATGCGCCGACCGGGAGTCGAACCCGGGCTATGAGCTTGGGAAGCTCATGTCCTGCCACTGGACCACCGGCGCTCACTGCGTTCGCACCGAGGATCCCAACTCCAGCGGAGTTGCTCACCACCGGCGCACTTCGCACCCACTCTTCTGGCTGCCGAAACTTGAACGTAGCGCTCCGACTCGGCTACTCCCTGGAAACCGGACGAACGTCCACGTTTTCGCCGCTGGGGGAGCCTATTTGACCGCACCCGTTCTAGTGGCCGCCAATGCTCGACCTGCGTTTTTCGGCGGCGGAACTCGACTTGCAGCGCGAACACATCACCGACTTCATTCGCGACCGGACGGATGCCGCGGGGGCCGACGGTGCCGTTCTCGGCCTTTCCGGCGGAATCGACAGCACCCTCGTCGCCCATCTCGCCGTCGAGGCGCTCGGCCCCGAGAACGTCCACGGGCTCGTTCTCCCCGCTCGCGTCAGCGGCGAGGCGAACATGGGAGACGCCGAACGCGTCGCACGCAGCCTCGAGATGCCGTTCGACGTGATCGAGATCGAACCCGTGATCGACTCGCTGCTCGAGGCCTACCCCGAAGCCGAGGGCGACCACCTCGCGGTCGGGAACGCCCGTGCGCGGGTGCGTGGCGTGCTCAATTATCTCGTTGCTAACCACGAGAACCGACTCGTGTTAGGAACGGGCAACCGCAGCGAGGCCGCCGTCGGCTACTTCACGAAGTACGGCGACGGCGCCGTCGACTGCCACCCGATCGGGAACCTGTACAAACAACAGGTTCGCCAGCTCGCCCGACACGTCGGCGTTCCCGACGACCTCGTCGAGAAGACGCCGACGGCGGAGCTCTGGGACGACCAGACCGACGAAACGGAGATGGGAATGGACTACGATACGTTGGATTCGATTCTCGTGACCCACATCGACGGCCCGCTCTCGGTCGCGGCCACCTGCCGGCTGCTCGAGGTCGACGAGGAAACCGTCGCGGCCGTCCGCGGAATGTACGAGTCGAGCGCTCACAAACGCGAATCGCCGCCGGCGCCGGAACCGCTCTCGTGATCCGGCTTTAGCTCTCCTCGAGTCGTCGCTCCAGGGTATTGATGCGGGACTCGAGCGCTTCGATGTCCTCGCGGCCGTTTTGCAGCCGCTCGGTGACGAGGTAGAGCAGTCCGCCAATCGCGCCGAGAACTACCGGGACCGTCATCAGAAGTACGAGTAGCGTTTCCATCCCACCGGGGAATCCTGGGAGAGGCATACCGTTACCTATAATGTCGATCTATATATCTTTTCTGGTGATATATCTCGCGTCTACATCTCGGGCTGCTACTCGTGCAGTGCAGCGACGTCGTCGGCGTGGGCCACGACCAGTTCGGCGAACGCCTCGGCCTCGAGTCGTTCCTGGCTCTCCCGGTCTCGATCG
Organism: Natrononativus sp. DTA114; assembly: GCF_059736515.1. Taxonomy (NCBI): domain Archaea; kingdom Methanobacteriati; phylum Methanobacteriota; class Halobacteria; order Halobacteriales; family Natrialbaceae; genus Natrononativus; species Natrononativus sp. DTA114. The sequence goes on from NZ_JCASSN010000003.1 coordinate 94,144, forward strand.
TCGCGCAGCCGGCGTTTCAACACCGCGAGAGCGTCGGGTGCGTTTTTGGCGATCTCCTCGGCGACCTGCCGCGGATCGTCGACTATTCGCGAGACCAGTCCCATCCGCAACGCCTCCTCGGCGTCGACGACCCGTCCGGAGAGGGCGAACTCGAGGGCGTCCCCCTCCCCGAGCACCCGCGGAAGCCGGACGGTGCCGCCCCAGGCACCGAACAGGCCGAACGTCACGCCCGGCTCGCCGAACGTCGACCGCGGCGTCGCCACGCGGACGTCACACGCCAGCGCGAGTTCGAGACCGCCGCCACGAGCCGCGCCGTCGATGCCGGCGACGACGGTCCCCGGATACGTCTCGAGCGCCCGTGCGACCCGCTGTCCCCGCCGCGCGAACGCCGCCGCGCCATCGGCGTCCAGGCTGGCGACCTCGTCCAGATCCGCGCCCGCACAGAAGGCGGTCCCGGTTCCCTCGAGCAGGAGGACGGGTTCGGTCGCCACGTCGATAGCCGCCTCGAGTTCCTCGAGCCCCGCGGTCGTAAGCGCGTTTCTGGTCTCCGGCCGGTTGATCGTCACCGTCCGGATTTCGCCTCGCGTCTCCCGTTCGATCATGTCTCGAGTGCTTTCGGCGTTTCCAAAGGTCTTTGGCTACCCCGCCGTAAGCCTCCATTGATGGACAGGGCCGACTGCTGTCGGCGTGCCGCCCGCGACGCCGTCGCGGACGTCGACCCGCCGCACCTACACGACGTCATTGCAGCCACCCTCGACGGCGCCTCGATGGCTCCCGGCGTTCTCGTCCTCGAGAGTGCGGCGGCCGTCGGTGCTGACACCGAGACTGACACCGCTCTCGACCCCGACGATCGGCCGGATAGCAATCTCGAGGGGATCGCCCACCACGCAGCGGGCGTCCAGCTCATCTACGAGGGGCTGCGTCTGACGCGGACGCTCTCGCACGACGAGCCCTGGGACGGCGACGAGACGGCGGCTGACGCCGACCTCGAAATCCTCGCCGCCGACATCCTGGTCGCCCGCGGATTCTATCTGCTGGCTCGAACCGACGCCGCCGGCAAGGCCGTCCGAACCGTCCAGGCGTTCGGCCGGGACCAGACCCTCCGCGAACAACCGGACGCGGATTCGATCGCGCTCGATTCGAACCTGGAGCGGGACGTCCTCGAACTCGCCGTCCTCACCGGCACTGCCGCGGTGGACTCGACGCCGACGCCCGACCTCATCGCTACGGCGAACGAGATTGCCGACGCCGTCGGCACCGGTTTTCCGCCCGCGGGGGAGTGCGTGCCCGCACTCGAGCCGATCGACAGGAGCACGCCGCCCGGTAAGGGCGCCCCGACCGATACGGCGACCTCGGCGACGGACCCGTAGGGCGCCACGACACACCGGCTCACGCGCTGGCGGGAATCGAAACCCATAAAGACAACTCGCGGCAATCACAGCATGCGTGCCTGGGTAGCTTAGCGGTAAAGCGCGTCCTTGGTAAGGACGAGAGCCCGGGTTCAAATCCCGGCCTAGGCTTTCTGCGTTTTCTCGAGTCGACAGCGGAATCACCGCCACGCTTCGCTCGCTGCCCGATTTTTCGCGCCTGCTGGTCTACCCCGTTCGAGTCGCCGCTGTGTAGCGACCGGCCGACACCCATCAAAAAAGGAATGTATATATCGCTTACCGGTCTGCCTATGGTAGTGAACACCAGTGTCAGTCTCTAAAAAAGTGCGACTCTTCCGGGAGCGGCCGGGGCTCGCCGGCTACTACGTCGTGGCCGGCGCCATCGTCGCGGTGTTCGGCGCACTGTGGCTGTACGAAGGCTACTACCTGTTTACGGGCTGGTTCCCGTCGCTGTTCGACGAGATCACGCCGATCAACGGCGTGGCCGCCGGCGCGTTCATGACTCTCATGCTCGCCTGTGCGCTCGCGTCGCTCGTTCGACCGACCGCCGCGGTCGGCCCGTCGACGGTGCTCGTTCTCGGTGGGGGGCTGCTCGGGGCGACGATGCCGCTGGCCTACGTGCTCGAGGCCCCGCTCGTCGGTTTCGGGATTTTTCTGATCGCGGCAGTGCTCCTCGGAACGTTCGTGCGGCTGCACCCGGCCGGTGAGGACGTCCTCCCTCCCGGACTGCTGGTGGTCAGCTATCCGGCGGCCGGATTGACCGCCCTGCTCGCGGTCCCGTTTCTCTGGCTCGCCGCCGACTACCAGTGGCTGCAGATCACGCTCTCCGACGAGGTCGCCCAGCGCTGGTTCTACGGCGGCCTCGCGATGTACCTGCTCGTGATCGTCTCGCTGAGCGCGCTGGCGAGCGTCGACCGGTCGATCCGGCCGTTCGCCGGCGGGGCGGCGATCTTCCTGGCCGGCGTGTTCGGGCTGGTGTCCGTCGTCTATCCGTCGGAGCTACACAGCCTCGGGACGCTCGGCGGCGGGCTGGTGCTCGCATGGTGTGTCGCCTTCGGGGTCGCCGTCTACCGAGGTTGAACTCGAGGTCCTCCAGTGTCGTTGAAAGTCAGTGCAGACCGGCCACGATCATCGGCGGCCAGCTTCGTCACCGGAGTCGAGGCCGGCCGCTTAGCTGTGGCCGGACGTAACCCGTTTTACCGCCTACTACACCGCGGTTTCGAATAGCAAGCACAGTGGCTACCCGGACACAGAACGTGTCTGTGACCATGGGAGACAACGAGTACGAACTCGAGGAGGACATCGGCGAGGCGACGATCGTCTACGAGAGTCCAGACGGCGAAACCACGGAACGAACGGTGCCGAACGAACAGATCGCCTATTTCCAGGACCACTGGATCATCAAGACCGGAACCGACGATCAGGGCCGCGACATCGTCCGGCGGATTCCCGCCCAGCGCGTGTACCACGTCGAACGGACGGTCGACGAGTTCGCGGAGGAGGTCAAAACGCTGCTGGACCGGGTCGAGTCCGTCGCGAACCGCATCCAGACCAAGATTCCGGTTGGCGGCGGGAGTACCGAGAGCCGCGAGGAGCCCCACCACATCGATATCTCGACCGACGAATCGAGCGACTCCGAATAGACTCGAGGCCTCACTGACGCGCCCGCAGAACCGCGATACCGCCGAGTGCGAGAATCGCGACCAGGACGCCGAATCCGGGCGAGCGGTCGCTTTCAGAAGCCGACGAAGTGTCGCCGTCGTCCTGCATCTGTTCGCCGTCCTGACCGTCGTCAGCTGCGCCGTCGTCCCCCTCCGTTCCATGGTCGGCGGCCGTATCGTCCGTCTCATCGGTGGTGTCGTCAGTACCGTTCGTGTCGGGGTAGGCATCGTCGGGCGGATCGAGCTGGAGGACGACCACGGCCTGGCCGTGCGAGCCGTCGGGGTGATAGGTCCAGCCGCCGGCCTCCTCGTAGGGGACCGCGTCCTCGATCGGATCGACGTCCGTATCCCACGCCTCGTGAGTCTGCTGGACGTAGCCGACGACCTCGATCCAGTCGGCGTACTCGCCGTCGATTTCGACCTCGCCGTACTCGACGGTGCCGTCCTCGGGTATCCCGTGGATCTCGATGCAGTGGGAGTCGAGGTAGCCGTCACCCTGCGGAAGGTCGTCGGTCGTCCCGAACTGATCGGAGTCGAGCGGCCGATCGTAGTGCTCTGTCAACGGGAACTCGACGACCATCGGGTCCGCGTCGGGGTGCCACTCGAGACTCTCGCCGGTCGGTACCGTCGCCGTCGTTCCGGGGACGCTCTCGCCGACGACGTGCTCACCCTCCTCGTTCAACAGGGTGACGCAGATCTTCCCGGAACCGTCCCCGAGGTACGGGCTCCGGTAGCGGTCGCGCGGATTGATGTAGCTGACCCAGTTTCCGTCGGGGTCCGCTGCCTCGAAGTAGGTGTCACCCTCCTCTGGGACCGGCTCCACGTACTCGTCCTCGATCGTTACGTTTCGGTCGCCGGGATCGCTCGTGGTCGCGTGGGCGGACGGCCCGTCGGGAACGCTCGCCGCTGTAGTCCCCGTGAGGGCTCCCGTTGCAGCGATACTGGCGAGGACGAGTACGAGCGCGCCGGCGACCGCGAGATACGTCTCTGGTTCGTGTCTCCTGAACATAGTTGTCTCTCGATGGCCGTCCGAGAACTGCCCCAGGCCCGTCGGGTCGCTGGAATCCGTCTCGCGCCGGCGGAATCCACCGTCGTGTGACGGCCACGTATACGATCCGATGATTGTAACGTATGTAGATATGTGCCGACTACCGGGCGGTAACTGTGACCTACGGGTCGGCGAACCCGACGTTCACGGGTGCCGGTAGTACCGCATCCACAGTAACAGTCAGCGCTTCGGCGAAACCGCTATCGCCCCTCCGGCGTGAGTGCCCCGTATGGCAATCGGTCGTATCACGGCGATTCACCTCGCGTCGGAACAGGGTGCCCCGGTCGACGCCGTCGACAGCGCCAGGGCGGTCGCCGGCCGCGGTCTCGAGGGCGACCGCTACTTCCTCGAGGAGGGGACGTTTACCGACCGGGACGGGAGCGACGTGACCCTGATCGAAGCCGAAACCCTCGAGCGCGTCAGCCAGGACTACGACCTCGCCCTCGGCGGCGGTAGCCACCGCCGGAACGTGACGACGGCGGGGGTCGCGCTCAACCACCTGGTTGACCGCAAGTTCCGCCTCGGGGAGGCCCGCTGTCTCGGGACCGAACTCTGCGAACCCTGTTCGTACCTCGAGTCCCACCTCGAGAAACGCGGAGTCCGCGAGGCGCTTGTCCACCGCGGCGGACTGCGAGCGCGCATCCTCGAGAGCGGGACGGTCGCGGTCGGCGACTCGGTAGAGGGCTGCTGAGCGCGTTCGAGATAGCAGCGACGGCGTTGATCCGCCCGTAAGGCGAAACACATAGTTCGATCCGGCCCCGACCCCGGATCATGAACGAACCCGGCGTCGAGGTGTTGATGGACCAGGAGACCATCGCCCGCCGCGTCGACTCCGGACGGATGCCGGCGTGGGTCGTCGACCACTACGAGACGTTCACGGCGGGGCTTCTCGGCGGCCGAGACGGCAGCCCGTTTCCCTGTTACTTCGGCGCTGAGTCAGTTCGAAACGGCGACCCGCTCTACACCTGCTGTTCGTCGATGACCGAGAAGGACGCCCTGTTTTCGCTCGGGGAAACGCTCCTCGAGTACCTCGACACCTACCGGGACCACCGCGAGCAGGCCTCGCTGGTCACCTTCTTCAAACCGCCCGAACAGCCGCTCTCGGAAGCCGAGTACCACGAGGCGCTCTGGCACGTCCTCCAGGTCCTCCACGCCCACGACCCCGAACCCTGGCCCGCGGAGATCCCGACCGATCCCGACGACGAACGCTGGGAGTTCTGCTTCGGCGGCGAACCCATGTTTCCGACGTGTCGGGCGCCGTTCTACGACACCCGCAAGAGCCGATACTGCCCGGTCGGTCTCGAGATCACCTTCCAGCCCCGGACGCTGTTCGAGGGGATCACCGCGGATACCGAGGCCGGACAACACGCACGCGAAACCATCCAGAATCGGCTCGAGGCGTACGACGGCGTCTGTCCCCACGCCGATCTGGGCGACTGGGGCGTCGAGGGCGACCGCGAGTGGCCCCAGTACATGCTCTCTTCGGATCCCGAACAGGCACCGGATCGCTGCCCGATGCGGGTTTCCCGGAGCCACCCGAAGGGACCGGTCGTGATCGGCGACTGATCGCCTGCGCCCGAATCGGGCGTGAGACGGTCACCGGAGGGCGGGTCAGTCGTCGAGTTGCGCCTGCTCGAACGGTCGTGGAGGGAGTCGCAACTCGTCGAGCGACGGCAGGTGCTTGATGTTGTACACGACCTTCAGATCGTCCACGATCGGTGCGCCGACGCAGGAGAGCCTTATCCCCCGGTCGGTCATCTCCGGCGGGAGAACGTGGTTGACCGGCGTCGTCAACTCGCCCTCGACGACCGCGACCGCGCAGTTCGCACACGCGCCGCCGCGACAGGCGAACGGCCAGGAGAATCCACACCGCTCGGCAGCCTCGAGCAGGGTCTCCCCCGGCTCGACGGCCAGTCGACCGTAGTCCACCGGGTCGAACTCCTCCTCGGCAGCCTTCTCGAATAGGTCGTCGTCCTCGAGCCGCCAGCCGTAGTCGTCGAACGCCTCGTAGTTCAGGTACTCGACGCGCGCGATCGACTCCGGTTCGGGCTCGTCGGCCACGCGGCTCTCGGCGCGGAGCGCAGCCGTCTCTCCCGACGCGAGCTGTTCGTAGGCCGCCTGAACCAGCTGGAACTCCGCCGCCGAGCCACCGTGGTCCGGGTGGGCCTCCTTCACTCGCCGCCTGTACGCGCGTTCGATCTCCGCCTCGTCCGCATCAGAGTCGATATGTAGAACGTCGAACGGGGACTCCACAGCTACTGCTAGCGAAGTCAGCCTAATAACGTTCTCCCCGTCTCACAGCGGTTGCAGCTTTCCGAGCGTAGCGGTTCACCGCTCGCCGGCCTGGCGGAACTTGACCTACGGTCGCTCCAACTCCCGATCCACACCGCAGTCGTAGATGGGTGGCGGCATGAGCAATTAGACACCTCTGACCGGAGTCACGAACACGCCAGTGACTCGGCGCCGGCCTCGAGACGCTTCCTGTTCGGGGGTGGCGGGCCTGTCGGGGTGCGTGACGATCATCAGTGAAACGACAATGTCGTTCAGATACGTGGTCGGCGCAACTGTGGCGGGTGTCCTCGAATAAGTGGCTTAGCTGACGCGTGCGCCGACGATGAGCGGGTCGTCTTGGGAATGCCGGACAGGAGCCGCCCGGGTTCGCCCCGCTTTTGCAGATACTCGCTCGACGGCACCGCTCGAGCCAGGTAGCGCGCGGTAACGAACCCAGTCCAGTTTCTGCGGGATATTTGGCGGTCGAACCGCGAGTATCGATCGATGGTCGTCACGGACGAATTGGTTCTCGTGTTCACTGCGGGACTCGTCACTGGACTCGCAACCGGGCTCGGTGTGCTCCCGTTCTTTCTCGTTCGTGAGATTACGGATCGATGGCTGGTCGTGCTGTGGGGGCTGGCAGCCGGTGTCCTGCTCACTGCGTCGACGGGCGGCCTGCTCGCCGAGGGAGTGGCCAACGGAAAATGGACTCACGTACTCGGCGGCTGTCTTGCGGGTGCCATGTTCGTGTTCGTCGCCGATCACGTGATCGCGGAGTGGGAGTTCCCTGCCCACCAGCCGTCGACAGTCGATTCTCGGACGGTCGCGTTAGCGATCGGTGTCCTGACGCTGCACAGCGTTCCGGAGGGGATCGCCGTCGGGGTTGCGTTTGCCGACCTCGGCCACGAGACGGCGGTCGTCCTCGGCGACGTCCCGGTATCGACACTGGTCGTCTACATGACGCTCGCGATTTCGATAATCAACGTCCCCGAGGGGCTGGCAATTGCGATTCCGCTCATCGCCTACGGGATGGATCGGTGGAAAGTGGTCGGCTGGGCGGTCCTCTCTGGTCTTCCCCAACCTCTCGGCGCCGTGGCCGCTTACCAACTGGCCGCCAGCGTCGAGACGCTCTTGCCAGTGAGTTTCGGGTTCGCTGCCGGTGCCCTTCTCTACCTCGTGTTCGCAGAGTACATTCCCGCGGGAATGGCCGCCGGAGCCGACCTGCCACGCTGGGGACGCCCCTACTTCGTCGGCGGTATCACCATCGGGCTCGTCGGTATGTTCACACTCCTCCTCGTGATCGAGTGAGAACGCAGACGAACAGCCCGGACGTATCGGGTTAACACACCCCGCCGAACGTGCTGCGTCGGAGCGCCAGCTGCGTTCCCTCCGTTCGGCGTCACCACTCCGGGCGGTTGCGAAGTAGTCGCGGAGCCGGTCCTGAGGGCCGCCGGCGTCGCCATCGGTGTCTCGAGGCATAGACGGGATATGGGCCTACGCGGACCGATTCCGATTTCCGTGAGGTTGGATCGGGAGAAGCGTTCCTTCCGAGCGTGGGGTGGACCCCGGTCGTCGCACACCTATCGGCTTTTGACCTCGTAGGGGCGATGCGATGATCAGGATACCCGAATGTACAGTGCAGTGGGGAGTCGCCCGAGGTGTCGAAACGGGTTCTCACCGCGCTCGTAGTTGTTGACTCTCGAGGGATTCGCCCGACGGGCTGGACTCCGTGTAAGAGAATCATGAATTCGGTCGCGCTCGACTGCCGCGGTGTGATACACGGGGCAGCGCCGGCTGTTGGATCCGGAGCGAGTCGCAGAATAGCGGGCGCGACGGAACCGTGAACTCCGCCAGAGAACCTGCGCTTCGCGCAGAACCTCGGTCTACGTCAAATCCCGCTTGCCGTTTTCACGGCTCACTGCCGTTCACCGGAAAACGGGCGCGACGGGATTGTGAACCACGGTCGTTCCGCTTCGCTCCACTCCCTGATTCAAATCCCACGCGGTTCGCTATTCGCTCCTCACGTCCGTTCGTCGCAGAATAGCGGGCGCGACGGGATTTGAACCCGCGACATCTTGGTCCGGAACCAAGAACTCTGTCCACTGAGCTACACGCCCTCGAGTCTTCCTTACGCGAACAGCGGTATAACGGTTGTGACCCGCATCCGGCCTCGAAAACAGCCGTTACTCAGTCCTCGGCGCTCCCGACACCCGCAGCGGGTTCGGGGTCGTCGATATACGCCTCCTTCCAGGTGCCGCGGGTGAACCACGCCACGCCGACGATCGCCCCGAGGACGTTGCCGAGCGCCATCCCGACCCAGACGCCGGTCGCTCCCCAGTCGGCGACGAACACGAGATAACCGACGCTCGCGACCCGGCCGACCCAGAGCGTGAGCATCGAGATCACCATCGCGGTCTTCGTGTTGCCGGCGCCGCGGAACGCGCCCAGGATCACCTGGGAGACGCCGATGAAGGCGAACTCCACCGAGCGGATGCGGACGTACTCGACGCCGTAGGCGATCGTCGCCGGGGCATCGGGAACGTCCCCGAGGAAGGCGCTCACGATCGGTTCGGTGAACACCGCGGCGATCACCGCGACCACCAGCATCACGCCGGCGCCCGTCGAGGCGGCGAGCCAGACCGCCCGCGCCGCCCGGTCGCTGCGGTCCGCGCCGAGGTTCTGGCCGACCATCGTGTCAATCGCCCGGCCTAACCCCATCGCGGGCAGGAAGACGAGCGAGATGAGCCGGTTGCCGAGTCCGTAGGCGGCGACGACCGGCGGCGAGAACGTGACGATCATTGCGGTCAGCGTGATCATCGCCATCGCGCTCGTGGTCTGTTCGACCGTGCTCGGGAGACCCAGGCGGACGATATCCTCGATGAACTCGAGGTCGGGCCGGAGGTGTTCGACGGTGACCGCCGGCCCGTGGGCGGTTCCGAACAGCACCCAGATCCCGAGCGCCGTCGCGGCGCCGCGGGCGACGATGGTCGCGAGCGCGGCCCCCTCGATCCCCCAGCCGGTAAAGCCCGTCGCGGCGAACAGCGAGGCCTCGAGTCCCCGGAGTCCGAGCCAGCCGAACAGCGGGTTCTCGGCGAAGCCGAAGATGAAGAAGGGATCGAGGAGGACGTTGATCACGACGGAGACGACCATCACGAGCATCGGCGTTCGGGTGTCGCCGTACCCGCGCATCAGCGCCGAGAAGACGAAGAAGCCGAACATCAACGGGATGCCGAGGAAGATGATCTCCATGTAGTCGGCCGCCAGCGGGATCACCGTGGCGGCGGTGTCGGCGTCGCTCGGCAGGAGTTCGAGGGCCGGTCGGGTGTAGAAGTAGCCCCCGATGCCGATAACGACCGAGAGCGCGGCGACGAACGAGAGGGTCTGACCGGCGACCAGCCCGGCCGACTGATCTCCCTTCGCGCCGGTGTACTGGGCGACGAGGATCGCTCCTGCGGTGGTGAAGCCGCCGGCGACGGCGATCAGCAGGAAGATCAGCGGGAAGGCGAGGCTGATCGCGCCCACGGCCTCTGCCGAGAGCCGGCCCAGATACAGCGTGTCGACGACGTTGTAGGTGACCTGCAGCAACTGGATGACGACGATCGGCCAGGCGAGGTGAAACAGCGGCCGGACGAGACTCCCCTCGGTGATCGAGTCTCGAGGGTTATCGTCTGCTTCGCCGCGACCGGGTGGGTCGTCGGGTGACGACTCGAGGTCGCCGCTGGCGGGCTCCTCACTCGAGTCGCGGGGCTCGTCGCTCACTGGGTCGTTCGAAGCGAGGGCGGAAAATCAACGTTGTGATACGATCCGCACGAACCCGGATTACGGCGTCTCGCTGGTTTCGATGGAGAACTCGCCGCGGGGGTAGGCGACGCAGGTGAGCACGTAGCCGTCGCCCATCTCGTTTTCGTCGAGCATCTGCTGGTCGTCGTGCTCGACGAGTTCGTTCGCGTCGCCGGAGATTTTGCCACCGCAGGAGACGCACTGGCCCTGTCGGCAGGCGTAGGGGAGGTCCCAGCCCTCGTCCTCGCCGGCGTCGAGCAGCGGTTCGTTGTTCGCGACCTCGATCGTCGCGCCCTCCTTGACGAACTCGATCTCGTAGTGTTCGATCTCGTCTTCGGGGATGTCGCCGGGACCCGCGGCGGCACCGCCGTCCCCGTCTTCGCCCTCCTCAAGTTCGCCGCCGGCTTCCCCGCCGCCGACCGCGACGGCGCCGCCGCCGCCGATGGCGCGGTTCATCGGTTCGGGGAAGTCGGTCTCGGGCACGGTGCTGGCGCGGTGCTCGAGGACCTCCTGTGTGATGTCCTCGCGGGGGGTCCAGGGCGTCCCCTTGAGATAGTGGAGGGCCACGGCCCCCAGGGTCATCACGAGTCCGAGAATGAGCCCCATCTGGCTGTAGTCCATATGCGAGGGATTTGGGTGTGGTGGTTTAACTGTATTGCCTTTCGGTCGTCGTGCGGGTCGCGGCTGTGGGAGTCGATCGCGCCGTCGGGGCGGTCACAGCAGGCCGACCAGCGGGATGACGCCGAACCAGACGATGTAGCTCAGCGACGCCACCATTAGCACGTCGATTCGCCCCGGCGCCTCGAGGTCGAGTCGCGTCCGCAACAGCCAGACGATCACCAGCGCGTGCGGGATTCCGAGGTAGATCGCCGGCCCGTAGGCGTCGACGATTCCCAGGAGCTGCCAGAGGCTCCCGACGGCGGCGGCGAGCAGAGCGGTCCCGGCGGCGACCGCGGCCGCGCCGCCGACCCCGAACCGGACCGCGAGCGTCTTCTTGCCGGCGGCGCGGTCGGCGGCGTAGTCGGGGACGCCCGCCAGCGTGATCGAGGGGAGAATCGAGAGCAAGAACGGGAGACCGAGCAGCCACGGCTCCGCCTCGAGCAAGCCGCCGCCGAGGAAGAGGTAGCCACAGAGCAACACGCCGATGCTGTGGGTGATCGCAACGTCGAACTCCCCGAGGGTTCGGTAGGCCAGCTTCAGCGGCGGAAGCGTGTAGCCGAGTGCGAGCACCGACAGGACCACTATCGCACCTGCCATCGCCGGCAGCGAACCGGCCCCTATCGCGAGAACACCAGCCCCGAACGCACCCGCGAGCCCCAGCGCGATGCCGATTCCCCGCCTGAGGTCCCCGAACGAGAGGTCACCCTCGACCAGCACTCGAGAGCCGCCCGTAAACGGCCCCGCGAACGTGTTCTGCCGGTCGGTCTCGTAGTCGGCGTACTCGTTGCTCAACACGGTGGCAGCCTCGAGACAGAACAGGAACGCGAACCCCAGCCAGTAGACGGCCGAGGTGAACACTCCCGAGCCGGCGGCGGCGAGCGCCCCGACGGTGTAGGCGATCCACGCCATCGGGTAGAACTGCAGGCGGAGGGCACCGATCCAGGTCGTCGCTCGATCCACCACCCGCTGTCGGTCGGACCACGGGCCGCTCTCGAGGCGCCGGCCCAGCTCTTCGGCCCGCTCGAGCCACCCCTCGCGCTCCTCGGGCGTCGAGTCCTCGACGGGCCCGAACTCGGTGACGCGCGTGGTTTCGATTCCCGCGTACCCCAGGGTGCCGCGCTTGATCGCGTTGGTTCCCGGCTGACGGTAGATCCACTGGTACACCCACGGCGGCATGTCCATCGTCACGACCAGCTCCGCCGTCTTCTCCGACAGCAGCTTCTCGTGGCCCGCGCCCTCGCCCTCCTCGTACATCGAGAAGGCGAAGCCCGGACGAAACAACCGGTCGAAAAACCCCTTCAACACGGCGGGCATCGTCGCCCACCAGTTCGGGTAGACGAAGACGAGGTGGTCGGCCCACTCGAGGTCCCGCTCGGCCGCCGCGAGATCCGGCTCGAGGGCCTGGTCGCTCGGACACTCGGCGTGGACGTCGCGGTCGAACTCGCACTCCCCGAGCGCGAGTTCCCGAACCTCGAGGCCGGCCTCGCGTGCGCCTTCGGCGTACGCTTCCGCCAGCCCACCACACAGGCTGTCGGTGCGGGGGTGGCCCAGGATGACCAGTACGTTCACGTCCGCCGAATCTTCGTTCTCACGCTTCGGTGTTCCGACTCGTCGTCGCCCGCTTCCGGACGCCGACGCCTCGAGGAGCCGGCGCGATCACTCCCGCCGCGGGACCTCGTGGCGACCGAAGCCGTAGCGCAGTCGGTTGGCGAGTCGCCGCGAGAACCGGCCGTCGTCCGCCCGCGAGCCGAACCGTTCGGAAAGCGCCGTGTAGATCAGCGGCACCGGCACCTCCTGCTCGAGCCCCTCCTGGACCGTCCAGGTGCCCGTCGAGCCCCCTTCGATCCGATCCGCGACATCCCCGAGGTCGCTCCCCTCCTCGCGGAACGCCTCCTCGCAGAGTTCGAGCAGCCACGACCGGATCACCGCGCCGTTGTTCCAGACGCCCGCAACGGCCTCGAGATCTAGGTCGTACCGGCCCTCGTGGAGCAGTTCGAACCCTTCCCCGTAGGCCTGCATCAGCGCGTACTCGACGCCGTTGTGGACCATCTTGACGTAGTGGCCCGACCCCGACTCGCCCATGTTGGCGTGGCCGTCGGGGCCGGTGGCGACCGCGTCGAACGCGGGAGTCAACTCGTCGTAGGCGTCCTCGGGACCGCCGACCATCAGCGAGAAGCCCAGTTCCGCACCCGCAGGCCCGCCGGAGGTCCCGCAGTCGAGGTAGGCCGCGGGGCAGGACTCGGCGCGGCGAACGGTGTCTTGGAAGTAGGAGTTGCCGCCGTCGACGACCACGTCATCGCCGTCGAGGTGGGCCTCGAGTTCCTCGAGCGTCGCGTCGACCGGCGCGCCCGCGGGGACCATCAGCCAGATGCGTTTCTCCTCGCCCAGTCGGTCCGCCAGATCGGCGATCGATTCCGCCGGCTCGGCCCCCGCGTCGGCAGCCGTGGCGACCGCCTCGGCCTCGAGGTCGAAGGCGACGACCTCGTGGCCCGCCTCGAGCACCCGCCGCGTCACGATCTGTCCCATCCGTCCGAGTCCGATGACGCCCAGTCTCATGCGCGGAGATGCGGCGGGGGGTGAGGTAGTGGTTGTGGTTCGACGCGTCCGATCGGTCGTCGTGATTCTCGCCATCGGCGGCCTCGAGGGAGAAGATATTTATCAGATTGATTATAATCGAATCAGCCATAGCAGCGGATGTCGGGTTCCACAGGAGCGTCGCTCGAGCGCACGGATCGCCAAGCGACCGCCACGCGACTCCGATCTCTCCTCCGTTCGCGGCTCGGGATCGATCCGCGGGCGCTCGCCGCGTTTCGCATCGCCCTGGGACTGCTGGTCCTGGCGGATCTGGCGGTCTACCGCGTGCCGGGGCTCCGCACGTTCTACACCGATGCGGGGGTTTTCCCGCGCTCGGTCCACGCTGAACTGTTTCCCTCGCTCGCGTCGCTTTCGATCCACGCCCTCTCCGGGTCGGCGTGGGCTCAGGCGTTCCTGTTCGCCCTCGCCGCGGTCGTCGCCTGCTGTCTGCTCGTGGGGTATCGAACCCGGCTCGCGACGGCCGTCTCGTTCGTCCTGCTCGCCTCGCTGCACGCCCGGAACCCCTACGTGCTCAACGGCGGCGATACGATCCTGCTGTCGTTTCTGTTTCTCGGACTCTTTCTTCCACTCGGCGCCCGGTGGTCGCTCGATGCCACTCGGCGCGGACGTCCCCGCAGCGAGACCGTTCTGGCCGTCAGCGGGGCGGCGACGCTGCTGTACTTCGTCGTCATCTACGCGACGAACGCGATCTTCAAGTTCCAGAGCGAGGCGTGGATGGACGGCACCGCAGTCCGGCAGATCTTCCACCTCAAGGCTCACATCGTCCTCCTCGGCCCGTTCCTCGCAGACCTCCCGCCGCTGCTCGTCGCGATAAACTGGCTCTGGATCGCCCTCCTCGCCGCGTCGCCGCTCCTCCTCGTGCTCACGGGTCGACTCCGGATCGCCCTCGCCGCCGCGTTCGTCGCCGCCCACCTCGGGATGGCGGTGACGATGCGGCTCGGGCTGTTTCCGTTCGTCATGACGGCCGGCCTGCTGTTGTTCCTCCCGCCGCGAGTCTGGAACCGAGTCGAAACCGCCGCCCTCGAGCGCGCGCCAGCGTCGCTCGCTGGCCGACTCCCCGATCCGACCGCGCTCCCGGGACCAGCCGCGTCTGTCTCTCTCCCACCGGGGGTTCGGCGACTGGGTCGACGGCTGGGGTCGGTCGTTGTCGCCTGCTTTCTCGTCGCGGTACTGCTCTGGCAGGCGGCCGTGATCGGGGTCGTCGACTCGCCGGATTCGCTCGAGGTCGCCCCCGACGAGTACAGCTGGGCGATGTTCGCCCCGAACCCGCCGGACGCGAACCGCTGGTACGTCGCCGAGGCGACCGGCCCCGCGGACTCGACCGACGTGCTCCGTGGCGGGGCGGTCGACCGTGGGCCGCCGCCGGACGCCGCGGACGCCTACCCGACGGTGCTCTGGCATCGCTATCTCACGGAGATGCGGTACGCGGACGAGACGCGCTACGAACCGTTAGCGGCGTCTCTCTGTGAGAGCGCCCCTGAGGGAACTGCGCAACTGACCGTCTACTACCTCGAACAGCCGGTCGGGCCCGACGGTCCGCTGGGGGAGCCGGTCGCCCACGAACGGATCGAGCACCGGTGTGCGGAGTCGTAGTCGCCGACCCACAGCGAGGGCTACTCACCGATAGCACCACGTTACATCTGCAGCGGCCGACACGCGCTCGAGTTACTGGAGTGGCTCCTGGACCCGCGCCCAGCCGATCGCGTCGACGACGACGACGCGGTCGTCGTAGCGAACGTAGACGCCGTTGTAGGTGCCGTCGTCGTCGTCGTGGTAGGGGAGCGACCGTCGAACCACGTCGACGACGTCCCACGCACCGTCGCGCTCGAGGGTCACGTGTTCCCACTCCTCGCGCGCGTCGTTGCGAATCGCCCGGTCGATCGCCCGTCGCGCGCCCGGAATCGTCCGGAGGCGGTCGCTCGAGGCGTCAACGACGGTCGCGTTCTGGGGTATCTCTTCGACGATTCGGGCGCCGATGTCGGCGCTCGAGCGCGCACTCACGTCGCGTGCACGCCCGGACTGGAGGGCGTATCCGGCTGCAGCCGCGGTTCCCACCACGAGCAGCGAGACGGCCACGTCCTTGCCCCTGATCACCATGCCTTCACGTTACAGTAATCGGCTAAGTATCTTTCCCGACAATATTCAATTCTGAGAACTTCGGTGCGGTACAATGTGCGCCTGCGAATATGTTGGTGCATTCCAGACAATCGGTCGCTCAGAGCAGTCCCGCGGCGTTCGTAGTGATCAGCCCGGCGACGACGAGTAGCCCGATCGCGACGACCGCCGCCGCCCGGAACATCGGCAACGCGTCGTGTGCAGGTTCGCGGAGTTTCTTCCCGTTGAGTCCGGACTCGAACCGGCTCGCGCCGATCTCGACCAGCGCGGCCAGTGCGAGCCAGAGAACGACCATGAACACGACGAGCTGGCCGTTCGGCGACGTGAACAGATCCGGACCGGTGCCGCCGCCGATGCTGTAGCCCGTGCCGGCCAGGTGACCACCGGTCAGCAACAGGACGACGGCGCTCACCCGAGATATCGTGGTCAGTTTGCTCGAGAGCGTCTCGAGGGGTTTCGTCGTGTTGAACGCGCCGTCCCGGGCGAGCGGCAGCACGACCAGAGCGACGTAGACCACGCTACCGGCCCAGAGGGCCGCAAACACCAGATGTGTGGTGCGTGCGACGACGTGGGTCAGGTGCTCGAGCATACGAGCCACGTCGAAGACGGCCGGTATCAGCCTTGCGACTCGCTCCAGCGGCGAACCGGGCACGCTCGTGACAGGACCGATACAGGGTTTTGTCTCGAGGGAGAACGACCGGCTATGGTCCTCCGATCGCCCGCCGTCGCCGCCGTGTGGCCCCGCGCCGTCCGTTCGACCCGAGCGGTGAGCACTCGATGAGCAGGGACCGATTCACCGCCCGACTTCCCGGGTCGACTGCGGTGAGCCGTCGCGTCGCACGCGGGGAGCTTCACCGCACCGTTCGCTCGATCGTCGAAACGCCGCGCGAGGCGATCGCGACACTCCTGTTGGTGACGATGGCGACGGTGTTCACCGCCGGCGGAAGTGTCGGCGCGTACGTCCTGGGTCGGCGCATTCGGGCGGACCCGACGATCGTCGAGCCCTCGATGCTCTCGGTCGGCCGCGGAATCGTCGGGCTCCTCTGGGTGGTACTCACCGTCGTCGTCTCCGTTCGAACGTTCGCCAAAATCGCCGACCTCGAACCCGCCCCACTGCTGCTTTCGACGGTCCCGATCCGTGATCTCGTCTCCGGAAAGCTGCTCGCCGAAGCGCTCACCCTCTGTTGCTGGCTCGCCGTCCCTCTCCTCTGCGTCGGTGGCGCGTTCGCGGTCGGGGCGGCGTCGCCGGGCGTGCTCGTCGCACTCGCGCTCGTCGGACCGCTCGTGGTGAGTCTCGCCGTTCCCGCGGGCTTCGTTCTCGGCGTGGCGATCAGACACCTCGCGACTCGCTACGAGCCGATCGTCCGGATCAAAACGCCGCTCGCGATCGGGTTGGCGGTCGCCTACGTCGGCGTTTTCGTCACCGGACGGGTCGACTCGGTGTTCGCCGCCCTCTACGGTCCGCTCCAGTACTGGCCAGTAAGCTGGCTCGCCGATCTCCTGGTCCTCGCCGCTCCCGGCTTCGCGCCGACGCCGGCCGTCGCCGCCACGGGTCTCGGATTCTCCCTCGCGTTCCTCGCGGCCACGCTCGCAGTCGCACCCCGAGTCGCAGCCTACCACTGGCTCTCGGACCGACCGCGGTCGACGACCGACGACGCCGTTGGAACGAGCGCCTCGAGACTCGAGCGACTGCTCGCACCCGTTACCGGCCGTCGGACCCGCAGCGTCGCGATCACGGTCTGGCGACGAACCGTCCGCTCGCCCGTTCGACTGGTATTTCTGCTCTACCCGGCATTTTTTGCGATCGAACCCGCCCGCCAGACGCTCGCGTCGCTCCAGGCGACCGGCACCGTGCCGGCGTGGGTGCCGCCGCTGGTGCTCGCCTACGTCGTCTGGGCGGCCGGGATGGCGTTCACGCTGAACCCACTCGGCGAGCAGGGGGCGACGCTGCCGACGACGCTGTCGGTGCCGGCGGCCGCTCGAGCGGTCGTCCGAGGGCGACTTCTCGTGGCTGTCGTCGCCGTTCTGCCGCCCGCACTGGTCCTCGTGGGCCTCGCAGCCGGGTTCAGCCCGCTTTCGACGGCCGACGTCGCCGGGGTGCTCCTCGCGACCGTCGTCGGGGTCGTCGCCGCCCCCGCGCTGGCGACGGGGGTCGGCGTCGCCTTTCCCCGCTTCGGACACGTTTCCGTGACCCGCAACCGGTCGGTGGTCGTCCCGAGCAAGACCGCTGCTGCGCTCTACTCCCTCGCCGTTCTCGTCCTCGCCGCCGCGCTGTCGGTGCTGAGCTACGAGCCGGCGCTGGCACCGCTCGCCGCCGCGCTCTCGTGGCTCACCGGCCTCGTCGGACTGCCGGCGGTCGACGCCAGCGCGGTCCGACTCGTCGGCTGGCTCGCGTTCCTGCCGCTCGCGCTCGCGCCGCTCCTCTCTTACCGGTACGCCGTCTCCCGGATCGGGGGCTACACGCTCGAGTAGCCTACTCGAGCCACGCGGGCGCCCACTCGGCGATCCGCCGCCGGAACAGCGCGTAGCCGACCGAGAGGGCGAGCCCACCGAGAATCACCGCGACGAGGGATCCTTCGAACACGATCAGGGCAGGGGCGGCGAGAACGACGGCGAGGACCGCGTCCTCGGGGGCGCCGTCGTAGCGGATCCAGCGTCTGGGGCGAATCCACCTGCCACGAAGGTGGTCGTAGACGGCCCGTTCGGTGGGGTTCCGCCAGGGGTCCATCTCGAGGCCCCCGCCGAGCGCGTCGCCCGCGGCGTGGAGCCACGCCGCGACCAGGAACGCCGCGAGGGCGACAGTCGCACTCGAGGCGACCGCCAGGGCGACGCCGATACCGAGAACGGCCGGAAGCATGCCGAGGACGGGAAAGTGTAGCGTCCGGCGGTGGCCGGCGACGAGGTCGACGTCGGGGGCGATCCCGCCGAGGAGCGCGCCGACGGCGAGCGGCGTGGCGTACTCGGGTGCGACGTACGCGAGCGGGGCGACGACCGCGAGGCCGGCGAACGCGTGGGTCGTCGCCATCATGAATTGGCTTACGCAGGCGAGAAGGAAAACGGTACGCGAACCGGCCGATCTCGAGTGGAACACGACTCACCGTGTCAGTGCCGAGAAGCCGTCGGCGAGTGGCGGCGATCAGTGACGACCGACGACGGCGGCGAGGGCACCGCCACCGCCGCCGAAGACGAGCGGGTAGACGACGCCGGCGAGCAACACCGCAGTGATCGGGTCCGGGGCGACCGTTCCGTCGCCGATCGCGTAGCCGAAGACGACGACGCCGAGGGCGGCGAGCGGCAGGTAGCCGAGGACGACGAGAGCGCCCTCGAGGCCGGCGCTCTCGAGTGCGTCGCCCCTCGAGTACGACGCGATGACGAACCCCGCCCCGAGCAGCGCAAGCGGCGGGAGCAGGTACAGAAGCGCGAGCCATCCGCCATCGGCGCTCGCGACGAAGTTCTCCGTTCGCGTGCCGCCCAGCGCCGGGAGTTCGGTGGCGACGAAGTGGGCGTTGTAGAATAGCCAGCCGACCGCCTGCCAGGAGGGAATCGGCTCGCCGCCGAACAGCGCGGTGACGAAATTGAACGTCTCGAGTCGGTCGTCGACGGCGCCGCGTTGGCTGACGTAGGTAACGAGGTAGCCGAGCACGTAGGCGGCGACGCCCGCTATCGCGCCGACGCCGGCTGTCCGTCGGTCGGTTCTGGAGGACATACGCGTCCTCTTTCAAGGAATCCGATAAGTAGCTGTTGACTCGCCGCTCTCCCGCGGCGGCCGAGAGCGGATTAGACGCCGGGGACGCCGACCGCGCCGAACTCGGTGAGGCCGACGGCCGCGAGCGCGTACAGCGCGATCAGCACCGTCACCCACGCGACGAGGGCGATCATCGCGGCGGCGGTCCACCCCGCCGGGTAGCGGAGGTTGATAATCGCGATGTACGCGAGCAGGGCGAGCAGGGGCCCCAGCAGCGGGATCCACCCGACGAAGAAGCCGACGATTGCCCACACGATCGCCCCGAGTAACGCGGTGACGATCGCGTGATCGTAGTCGCCGGCGCCGACGATCACGCGCGCACCGACGTAGATGCCGACTGCACCGATGAGCAAGCTGACCAGGAACACGACGAGTGATGCGACGACCATACGCCAGGTCCGCCGACCAGCCAAAATAGTCTCGTGCTTGCACGTTCCGTATAGGCGGAGAGTAACTCGGAATTACGTACGACTCGAGATCGCGTCGCACTGGCGACCCCCGCGCTCGAGCGCCCGGGACAACGCCTCCGAGTGCTGATCTCAGTCCAGGTTCTCGCCCTGGTAGCTCCCGTCGTAGACCTCCTCGTGGTCGGCGTCGGCGAACACCAACTGAGCGATTCTGGCGCCGCGCTCGAGTTCGATGTCGTGGTGGACCTGCAACAGCCCCTCGCCGCGACCCTCGTAGCCAGCGTCCCAGACGGCGGTGTTGAGCATACAGGAGTTACGCATGAGCGACGATCGGGGGTAGACGAAGCCGACGTGGTCCTCCGGAATCACGATCCGCTCGCGGTAGCGGGCGATGTACGCACCCTCCGGAAGATAGTAGGTGTCGGGGGCTTTCCGATCGAGTTGCTCGAGCGGGCGGGCGATCCGGTCGCCGATCTCCTTCTCGTCGGCGGTGATGCGGCCGGGCTCGAGCTGGTCGAAGACGACGTCGAGGGTGAGGTCGACGCCGTTGGGCTGGATCTGGTCGTCCGTGGTCGGCGAGACGTGGTCGGCGACGAAGGCGCCGGAACGGTACATGCTTCGAGAAGACCGTGGGACCGAGAAAAACGTATCGC
This sequence comes from Natrononativus sp. DTA114, assembly GCF_059736515.1. NCBI lineage: Archaea > Methanobacteriati > Methanobacteriota > Halobacteria > Halobacteriales > Natrialbaceae > Natrononativus > Natrononativus sp. DTA114. The sequence continues at coordinate 114,467 of NZ_JCASSN010000003.1, forward strand.
GTTCGAGCGGTCCGGCGACGTCGCTCACGCTTCGCGACCTGGGTGGCCGAACGCCGGCTCGAGGCCGGTGCCCGTCTGTTCGACTACCGCGCAAAACTTGCGCGAAAACGTCCGTTCCGGGCGAAATGTACATGGTCTTCCCCGACAGAACACGCTGGATTTATCACTCGGGGCGGCCGATATTCGGGGTGCTATGGGACAAACGCTTACCGAGAAAATCCTCGACGACCACCTCGTCGAGGGCGAACTCGAGACCGGTGAGGAGATCGGGATCGAGATCGACCAGGTACTGACACAGGACACGACCGGGACGATGGTCTGGCTCCAGTTCGAGGCGATGGGACTGGACGAGGTCCAGACCGAGGTCGCCGCCCAGTACTGCGACCACCAGACCTACCAGTTCGACTTCAAGAACACCGACGACCACCGCTTCCTGCGCTCTGCTGCCGGCACCTACGGCGCTCACTTCTCTCGCCCCGGCAACGGTATCTGTCACAACGTCCACCGCGAGAACTTCGCCGCGCCCGGCAAGACGCTGCTGGGTTCGGACAGCCACACCCCGACGCCCGGCGGCCTCGGCCAGCTCGCCATCGGCGCGGGCGGGATCGACGTCACCGTCGCGATGGGCGGCGCCCCCTACTACATCGAGATGCCCGAAGTCGTCGAAGTGCGGCTGGAAGGCGAACTTCCCGAGTGGGCCACCGCCAAGGACGTCATCCTCGAGATGCTGCGTCGCCTGAGCGTGAAGGGCGGCGTCGGCAAGATCCTCGAGTACACCGGCCCCGGTGCAGAGACGCTTACGGCACCGGAGCGGATGACGATCACCAATATGGGCACTGAACTCGGCGCGACCACCTCGATCTTCGGCACCGACGATCAGACCGAGGACTACCTCGATCGCGTCGGCCGCGGCGACGAGTACGTCGAGCTCCAGCCCGACGACGACGCCGAGTACGACGACCAGATCGTCGTCGATCTCGGAGAGCTCGAGCCGCTGATCGCCAAACCCTCGATGCCGGACAACGTCGTCCCCGTCAGCGAGGTCGAAGGCGAGTCCGTCGAGCAGGTCATCGTCGGCTCCTGTACGAACGGCGGCTACGAGGACATCCTGCCGGTCGCGAAGATGCTCGAGGGGCGTGAAACCTCGATGGAGACCGAGACGATCGTCGCACCCGGCTCCAAACAGGCCTCCGAGATGCTCGCCCGCGAGGGCTGGGTCGCCGAGATGATGGCCGCCGGCGTCAATTTCTCCGAGGCGACCTGCGGCGCCTGTATCGGGATCGGCCACGTGCCCGCCTCCGATTCGGTCTCGCTGCGCACATTCAACCGCAACTTCGAGGGTCGCTCGGGCATCGAGGACGACAACGTCTACCTCTGCTCGCCGGAGGTCGCCGCCGCCGCGGCGCTCAAAGGCGAAATCATCGATCCGCGGAATCTCGCCGAGGAACTCGGCGACCTCGAGGACCCCGGCGTCGAACTCCCCGAGGAGTACACCGGGTCGAAGACCGACCTCATCAGCCCCGAGGAGGCCGTCGACGACGAACTGATCAAGGGCCCGAACATCGGCGACGTGCCGCTGCGCGACGGCATCGATTCCGAGATGCAGGGTGAGGCCCTGCTCAAGATGAAAGACAACATCACGACCGACCACATCATCCCCGCGACCCAGGACATCCTGATGTACCGGTCGAACGTTCCGAAACTGAGTGAGTTCACCCTCAGCCGCGTCGACGAGACGTTCGCCGAGCGCGCGCTGGAAGCCGACGGCGGCTTCCTCGTCGCCGGCGAGAACTACGGCCAGGGCTCGAGCCGCGAGCACGCCGCGCTCTGTCCGATGTACCTCGGGATCGAGGGCGTTCTCGCCCAGAGCTTCGCCCGGATCCACCGCGCGAACCTCTTCAACTTCGGGATCGTCCCGCTGACGATCGACGAGGAGGCCTACGAGAACATCGATCAGGGCGACGAGATCGAGATCGTCGACGACGTTCGCGAGGCCGTCACGAGCGGCCAGGAGGAGTTCACCGTCCGCATCAACGACGACTACGAGATCACGGCCCAGCTCAAGGCCTCCGAGCGCGAGCGCGATATCCTCGCCGCCGGCGGCAAACTCTCCTGGACGAAAGACCAGGCCGAGGACTCCGGCGCCGCGACCGCCGACGACTGACCGCGTTCGTCCCCACCGTTTTTTCGCGTCTCGCCCCCGAGAGCCGTCGTCTCGAGCGCTGCGTCTTCCCCGCTCGCCGGCTCCACGGTCGCGACGCCTCCCGCCGAGTATCGACAGCATCCGCAGCCGTGGCACCTTGGAATCGTGATACGTCACGACCCCGTGGGCCAACCGTCAAACGTCCGCGCAACCTATACCCGTTATGAGCGTCATCGTCGAGTTCTCGGTTCCGACGGACGAATTCCTGTTCGGCTCCACGCTGACGGCGAACGGCGACGTTTCGATCTCGCTAGAGGAGATCGTTCCGACGAATTCAGCGATGATTCCGTACTTCTGGGCGACGGGCGACGACCTCGAGGCGTTCGAAGAGCGGGCGCTCTCCGACCCACATATCGACGCGATAACGCAGTTCGACCGGATCGAGGACAGCGCACTCTATCGCGTCGACTGGCACAACGACGGCGTCGGCCTGCTCGAGGCGCTCGTCGAGACCAGTGCGGTCGTCCTCGAGGCGTACAGCGACGACGACACGGACGCCAGTCAGTGGAACTTCCGGGTGCGGTTTCCGTCCCACGATCTCCTGGGACAGTTCTACAACGTCTGTACCGACCACGGAATCTCGATCCGCGTCGGCCGCGTCTACACGCTCACCGAGGCATCGCGGGCCGGCCGGGCGTTCGAACTGACGCCGGATCAGCGGGAGGCGCTCGTCCTCGCCGTCCGGAAGGGGTACTTCAAAGTCCCGCGGGAGACGGATCTCTCCGAAATCGCTGCTGAGCTTGGAATTTCCCAGCAGGCGACCTCAAAGCGGATCAAGCGGGGTGCGGACAAGGTGCTTCGAACGTCGCTACTCTCGCCGGCCGACTACCGATAACTCCCCCGAATCGACTCGAGTAGCCGTTCTCGCCACGAATTGCTGTCGGAATCCGAATGAGTTTCGCAAATAAACCCGTTGTTATGACCACCACAGGTTGCAACTGTCCAGCGGTCCGACGCAGTTTCAATGGCGGGTCCACCACACACCACCGCGTTCGACGTGCTAGCACACTCGACGCGCCAGCACATCGTCCGACTCCTGTACGAGTGCGATGCGAACGCCATCGCAGTCGACGCACTCGCCGACCGTCTCTCGTCGGACCCGAATCCGACGGATCGCTCGCTATCGGCCTCGAAGCTCGAGATCGAACTCCACCACGTTCACCTGCCCAAACTCGAGAGTGCGGGCGCACTCGAGTACGATCACGACGACGGACGAATCGTGGTTCGCGATGTCGACGCGATCCACCGCGTACTCGCTGCCGTCACTCGATCCGACCCGGCGGTCGAACACTGTGGCTGAGTTGTCGAACCGGCGACATCGGGCGGCACAGGGCGCGGTGAAGCGGTTTGCGGCGTCGACTAGGCGGTGAACCGATCGAGGGCGAACATCCCGATCTCGAGGTCGGTGTCACCCTCGAGCGCCAGGTCGGCGAGGGCCTCGCCGATCACGCTGGCGAACTTGAAGCCGTGTCCCGAGAAGCCGGCGCCGACGGCGACCTGTGGCTGGTCTGGTAGCGTGTCGACGACAAAGTGCTCGTCGGGCGTGTTCGTAAAGAGGCAGGTCTGCAGTCGCATCGTCGGCCCCGCCCCCGTCGGGAAGTAGCGCTCGGCGAACGCCCGAAGCACGCGTTCGTCCTCCTGGGTCGGCTCGCGGTTCATCGTCTCCGGATCGACGACCTCCTCACGGTGGTGGTACCTGCCGAACTTGAAGCCGGGAACCTCGAAGACGGGAAAACCGTAGAACCGTCCCTCGGGAACCTGCAGGTTCCAGACGGGGTGGGTCTCGGGGGTGAACCGTGCGGGTTCCGTCGGCTGGAGCCACGCCAACACCTGCCGCTCGGGTACCAGCACGTCCGCGAGTTCGGGGACGAATCTCCCCGTCCAGGCGCCCGCGGTGACCACCAGCGAGTCGGCCTCGTAGCTCCCCCGATCGGTTTCGACCCGGACGCCATCGCCGGTTTCCGACCACTCGAGGACCCGCTCTCGCGCCCGGATCGTCGCCCCCCGCTCGTGGGCGCGTTCGACGTGGGCGACGATACACTGCTCGGGGACGAGAAAGCCCCCCTCGGGCTGGTAGATCCCCTCGTAGGCTTCGGGGAGGTCGTAGCCCGGAAACCGCTCGCCGATCTCGGTCGCGGTCAGGCGCTCGTACTCGAGGTCGTGTTCCACGCACGACCGCTCGGAGCCCTCGACGAGCGGGTCGTCGGCCGGCCCCGCGTCGACCGATCCCGTCCGGTACAGCAGGCGGCGGTCGTGGGCGGCCTCGAGGTCGTCCCACCGCTCGTAGGCCCGCCGCAACAGTGGAACGTAGCTCGGGTGCTCGTAGTACGCCAGGCGGATGATCCGCGTGATGCCGTGGGAGGAGCCGTAGGCGTGGGGGACGTCGTAGCGCTCGAGGCCGAGCACGTCGACCCCGCGGTCGGCGAGTTCGGCGACCGTCGCGCTCCCCATCCCGCCGATGCCGACGACGATGACGTCGTACCGGTCGGTCATAGCGGGCGCTACGCCGACCGGCGGCAAAGCGTTACCTCACGGATCGCGTTCGCGCTCCGCCCGCTCGCGCAGCCGCCGTTTCTGTCGGCGCTCGCTCACGTGATCGAGGCCGTCCGCCAGTTCGTCGCGCACGTCCGCCTCGAAGGCGGCGACGTCCTCGAGAAACGCCTCCGAGAACTCCTCGACGAGTTCGAACGTCCACTGGTCGCTGATCGCGCCCGCGGGGAGGTGGTCGTCGCGCAGGTCGTCGGCCCACTCCTCGTGACCCGCCTCGCGGAGGCGGTCTTCCGCGTCGGCCATCCGGTCCATCGCGTGACCGAGTTCGTGGTGGAACGAGAGCAGGTCGCCGTACGCCCGGTAAACGTACTCGATACCGACCTGGAGGTCGTGGAGCGCGTCCGCTTCGGCGTCGCTCAGCTCGAAATCCTCGGAGTCAGCCGTCATATGCGCTCGACGACGGCCACGATCATAGGCGTTCGTGGCGTCGGCGGACCACCCGTCGTCGGTGGTCGAGTCCGCGTCGAGATTCACTCCGTCGGAGCGAAGACAACGGTGTTTATACGGCTCCGTAACCAATCGATACCACTATGGGACCCGTTCGTCTCGACCGTGTTCTGAGTCGTGCCCGTCACGCCGCGATCGGCGCCGCCGTCGGTGCCGCCGCCGGTGGCCTCTTCAGCCGCAACGCCGCCAGCACTGGCGCCGCCCTCGGCGCCATGGTCGGCGCAACGATCGGCGAGAAGCGAGTCGACACTCGCTCGCGCGTCGGACAGGCGCTCGAGGACCGCCGAACCGAATAGAACCGTCTCGAGCTCTTTCCGATTCGTTCCCGGCTCCGTCCCGCGTCGAGCAGCGCCGCCCCCCTCCTTCACTCGAGATCTTCAACGCGAACCGCGTCCCGGTTCACGGTCACTCGACACCCGTTGAACCGGAACGTAACGGAACGCTCCTCGACGGCACCGCCGCCGTTCGGACCGTCGATCGTTCCATCCAGGTGCTCGGGATCGATCACGTCGTACAGCGGATCCAGGTCGAGGACGGGCGTGTCTGTCAGCGTCGAGACGGCACGGACGACGGCCCCGCTGGGGCGCTCGCTCGAGTCGATTTCGTAGACGATGCTCTCACTCCGTGTCGGGTCGTCGGTCTCCGTTGCGTCGTCGATGTCGTTGTCGGTCATTGTCTGGATGGGAGTTCGCTTCGAAAGTCGGTGCTCTGGTAATCGAGGTGGTCCAGTCGTGGTCCCAGCAGTTCGCGCACGAGGACGACCAGGGGGTTGTCGACACCGTCGCCGACGAGTGCCGTCTCCTCGGGCGGGTCCTCTCCGGTCGGCGGCTCCTCGAGGACGGACAGCATCACCGCCCGTCGGTCCGCGAGGACGAGCCGGCCTACTCGCGGATACGCCGGCGTGTTCAGCCAGTCGAGCTGGGGTTCCCAGACGGTCGCCCCTGGGAGCCCCTCTCGACAGCGCTCGCGAACGGTTTCGTTCTGCGAGCCGATGTAGATTTCCACGCCGCGGTCGAGTGCCGTTTCGCCGTGACGGACGCACTCGTCTTCGAGGAGGTCGGTGCTGACGTAGATCGTGAACAGCTCCTCTTCGGCCTCGCCGGCCAGCTTCCGTGCGTACTCGAACGCCGACTCGAGCCCCTCGATCACGCCGATATCGCCCTCGTCGTCCAAGTGATCGTCCGCGATCTGTGTTAGCAGCCCCTCGAGATCCCGCTCGTCCCGCCAGTCCACGGTGGACGCTGGTGATGGGTTCCGGCTGACGCGGTTCGCGTCCGGGTCGTACTCGATCAGATCGGACTCGGCTAACTTCGGGAGTCGCTTGTGATGGAGTTCGATGTGTACCCGCTCGAGTTTTTCGTCGTAGGTCGTCGAGTTGACCATCGTCACGTCGCGGGCCACGAGTCGGTCTGCCAGTTCCGTCACGTGGAGCGTACCCGCCTCGTCGAGGATGTCGCGGATGGCGCGGTTGCGGGCATCGCAGTACAGTTGTAGTTGGGTTTCGGTGCGCGGGTCGAGATCCATTGCTGTTCTGGAAAAGAACGTTTCGCGGTTAGTTAACGGTTCTGGGCGAGCGTGCTGTCACTTCCCGATTCTCGACGAGTCCGTCGACAGTCGTGATCAGCACGTCACTTCTAAAGGGGGATGCTCTCAGTGTCCCGTCCTCCGTCGGTCGTTCGCCTCGCCCGTTCCGTCGGCGCATCGTCTCTTCCTCTCGACCGGTCTCCGAACGGGACGCCTCGCGAGCGACGATGGCCTCAGTTCCGGAGCGTAATCGTTTCGCCGAGGTCCGGTGCGGTTGCATCGACCCCCTCCTCTCGAAGTTCTCCCGCGAACTCCCCACAGCGGTCGCCGTGGACGACCGCCACCGTCGAATCGCGGTAGGACTCGAGAAACGCCAGTAATCCGCGTCGGTCGGCGTGCGCCGAAAAATCGTACGCCTCGACCTGGGCGCTGACCGGCATCACCCGGCCGTCGATCTCGGCGCTGCCGGTCTCGAGGAGCTCTCGACCGGGGGTGCCCTCGACCTGGTAGCCCGTCAGGGCGATCTTGTTCACCGGCCGGTCGCGGATCTCGGGAATGTACGTCATCGCGGGGCCGCCGTGAAGCATCCCGCTGGTCGTGACGATGACGGTGTTCTGTTCGGCAATCCGCTTTCGCTGGCCGTCCCGGCCGTCGACAAACCGGGCGTTGCCCTTCGCCCGCCGCAGCAGCTCGGGGTCGCGCAGGAACTCGCGGTTGCGCGGGCGCAAGAACAGTTCGGTGACGCGTTTGCCCATCCCGTCGACGTAACACTCGAGGTCGTACCGCTCGCAGAGGCAGAGCATCTCCTGGGTGCGGCCGATGGCGAAGGCGGGGACGACGACGGTGCCGCCCTCCCAGAGGGTCGTTTTCACGCTCTCGGCGAACTCCCGCTCGATCTCCGCGCGGGGCCGGCGGGTCGTATCGGCGTAGGTGCTCTCACAGATCACGACATCGGCGTCGGGACGGGCCGTCGTTCCGGCGACGAGTGCCTGGTCCTCGGTGTGGAAGTCGCCCGTGTACAGGAGCCGGGTGTCGCCGTCGTCGACGAGGACGTGGGCGCTGCCCGGGATGTGGCCCGCGTCGAAGAACGTCACCTCGTAACCCGCGGCGGTGAACGTCTCGTCGTAGGCGTGGGTTTCGGAGACCTGCGTGAGGCGGGCGAGTTCTGCCTCGGTGAACGGACAGTTGTACGTTCCGCCGCGTCGTCGAAGACGCCGCGAGCCTCGTCTCGCTCCGCTCGACGAGACGCCGTGGAGGTTCAGGGTGTCCCGCGCGAGTACCATCGCGAGGTCGCGCGTCGGCGGCGTCCAGTGGACCGGCGGCCGGGCGTCGCCCGACAACAGGGTCGGCAGCGAGCCGACGTGGTCGAGGTGGCCGTGGCTGACCACCACGGCGTCGGGGTTGACGTCGCCCACCGGGAACTGCGGCGGGTTTCCGGAATCCATCCCGAAATCCAGCAGCAGCGAGTCGTCGATCAGGACCGCGCTGCGACCGATCTCGCCGGCCCCGCCGCAGAACTCGAGGTTCATCGTTCTCGGCTTCGTCTCGAGACGGTTCCGTTCATCGGTTCGATCCGCGGCGGTCGGCCAGTCCGAGCAGGTAGACGTCGAGCAGGCAGACGAGGACGACCGCGAGCGGGACCGCCACGTCGGCGTAGCTCACCGATTCGAACTGGAGTGCCGTCACGACGAACGGCGAACCGGGGTCGAACGCGCCTGACAGCGAGCGCGCGCTCAGAAAGCCGAGCGCGAGCACGTACAGGAGAAACCAGATCGCCCCGCGCTTCCAGTAGCCCAGATAACAGTGGCCAGCGCCGGCGACCAGTGCCGACAGCGGGTAGGCGGGCCACAGCGGACGCGTCGACTCGCTCATCCGTTCTCCTCCTGTCGAACTGCAATGACGGATGCGTACTTGAGTCGTGCGATCGTCGTGCGGTCGAGCGTCGTGTCCGTCGCCGCGGTTTCGAGATCCGCGAGCGCCGCTCGAGCGCGGTCGGCGCCGGCCCGACAGAGCGCGACCGAAAGCGACCGGTCGGACGGCGTGAGCGCCGCTGAGACGGCCGCGCTAACCGCGGACGACGCGGCGGGGCCGGGCTCGAGTTCGTCGAGGCTGCCGTTTTCGGACATCTCAATCACCGGGGGTCGGGGTGGGAGCGTCGTCGGTGACGACGTTCTCGGTCCAGGTCCCGCGGAGGAACCAGGCGGCGGTTGTGATCGCCGAGAGGACGTAGGAGAGGGCGATGGCGTACCAGACGCCGTGGACGCCCATGTCGAAGTAGATGATCCCGACGGCAGCGACGGGGATGCGGAACACCCACAGCTCCTGGATCGAGAGCACCATCGCGGCCCGCGTCGAGCCGCTGCCCCGGAGTCCGCCCAGCAGCATCTGGAACACCCCCAGGAAGACGTAGGAGGGGCCGGCGATCAGGATGAAGGCGGCCCCGTACTCGACCACCTGACTCGAGTCCTCGCCCTCGATGAAGAAGGCGGTGATCTCGTGGGCGAGCGGGTAGGCGACGGCGACGACGACGGCGAAGACGGCCACGATGACGATCGAGCTGAGTTTGACCGCCCGCCTGGCCCGGTCGACCTGCTCGGCCCCCAAGTTCTGACCGACGACGGTTTCGGTGCCGCGGGCCAGCCCCAGCGCCGGCAGGAACATCAGCGAGGAGAGCCGGTTGACGATCCCGTATGCGGCGACGGCCTCGGTGCCGGCGAGGGCGATCAGCGCGGTGAGGACGGTGATTCCGAACGCCCGAAAGCCCTGTTCGGTCGCCACCGGTGCGCCGATGTCGAGGATCTTCCCGACGGTCTCGCGTTTGAGCCACAGATCGGAGAGCGAGGGTTCGAGACCCACCCGGCCGGAAAAGAGCAGGTACATCCCGGTGATCGCAGCCACGCCGCGGGAGAAGACGGTCGCGATGGCGGCGCCCTCGACGCCGTAGCCGTCGAAGCCGGTCGCGGCGTACAGCGAGGTCTCGAGGCTCGTCGCGCCGATCCAGGCGAAGACGGGGTTCTCGCTGAAGCCGAGGATCAGGAACGGATCGAGGACGACGTTCAGCAGGACGCTGATCCCCATCAGGTACAGCGGGGTTCGGGTATCGCCCCAGCCCCTCGAGAGGGCGTCGAAGATGAAAAACCAGAACATGAAGCTCACGCCGAGGAAGACGATTCTGGTGTAGGAGACGGCGTAGACGTAGGCGTCCGAACCGGGTTCGGCGCCGACCAGCCGGATCATCCACGGCGAGAGCACGTAGCCGGCGGCGGCGAACGCGAGCGCCACGAGCGTGACGAACGAGAGCGTCTGACCCGCGACGTGGTGGGACTGGGTAAAATCCTTCGCGCCCTTGTACTGGGAGACGAGCACCGTACCGGCGACGGTCAGCCCGCCGCCGACGCTGACCATCAGGAAGACGATCGCCCAGGAGTACGAGAGCGCGGCGACCGCGTCGCTGCCCAGGCGACCGACCCAGTAGGTGTCGGCGAGGTTGTAGCCCACCTGGAGCATCTGCGAGAGGACGATGGGTGCCGACAGCACCATCAGCGGGGTGAACAGTTCGCCGTCGGTAACGTTGACCGAGCGATCGGTCTTCTCGCTCATTCGGTGACGTCACCGTCCGGCTCTGCCGCTGCGGACGCCCCCTCACCGTCGGTCGCCCGCTCTCCCCCGTCGTCGGCAGCGGTTTCCTCTCGATCGCTCCCGTCGGCCGGCTCGAGGTCGCGGGGGAGCGTCGTCTCGCCGACCAGCAGGTCGTCGATGATCTCGGCGGTCGCGGCCGAACGGACCTGCTCGAGGTAGGCGTCGCGGTCGATCGTGAGTTGGCGGATGCGGGCACCGTCGAAGGCGGCGATCAGCAGCGCGGCCATCTCGGTCGTCTCGTGGTCGCGAAAGTCGCCGGCTTCGATTCCCGCCTCGAGAATCTCCTCGAGGGTTCCGCGGAGTCGGTCGTCGCTCTTTCGAAGCTGTTCGCGGTAGCGCTCGTTGTACGGCGCCTGGGTCCGCAGCTCGAGCATCGCGGTGTGAAACGAGGTGCGTTCGGCGTCGTCGGGGCTGTAGAGGAACCAGTCGACGAACGTCGCCAGCCGCTCGACCGGCGGGCGGTCGCGACTCTCCTCGACGCGCTCGTCGAACCGCTCTAAGAGGTACTCGATGAAGTCGGCGACGAGGTCCTCCTTGGAGTCGTAGTGGTAGAACAGGAGGGATTTGCTCTTCTCGGTACGGTCGGCGATGTTCTGTGCGGTGAGATCCGTGTAGCCGTGCTCACAGAGCGCCTCGTACGTGGCGGTCATAATCGATTCGCGAGTATCGGGATCGGTCACTAACTGACTAGTTAGTCAGGGGGTTCAAAAGGTGTTTCGCTTCGAAACTCTTTCTGCAGTTTGTGAGATCACAACACGACACAGACGGCGATCTCGAGGGGGTCGCGTCTCCTGGCTACCGGCGATACCGCTGTACGCCGAAGCGCTCGTAGCCGCCGAAGGCGAGCTCGAGCGAGCTCATCCACCAGTTCCACCGATCTGCCGGTTCGCCGTCGGGGGCGTCGGCGAGTTCCTCGAGGACGACCCCGTTCGTCAACTCGCTTCCGATATCGTCGGCGTACCGCCCCGAATCGTCGAGGTCGGCCGCCTGGCGTGCGACGACGCGGGCCTGGCCGTCGGTTCCGCCGAAGGATTCGCGGAGGCGCGCCTCGAGTGATTCAGGTTCGATGCTCACGAGCGGACGTAGGCGATGACACTACTTGAGTCGCGGGGACCCGGTCGTCCTCGCTGGTGGCGATCCACCGTAGCGGCCGCTACTATGACCCGCTCGAGACGGAGTTGACGCAGACGCCCGCGCTGCCCTCCCGCCCAAAGGGATCTGTTCAGGTGCGGGTCCGACGGTGATCGGAAACCGAACAACGGTGCTCTCGCTCGGCGATGAGGATTCGAGGCCGAATTCGGGTCCCTCGCTGCGCACAGTCCCAAACACCGTGGCCGGGAGTTCGCGTCCGTCACACGGTGACGGACCGAACGACTCCACGGGAGAGCACACTCTCCCGAGCATCGCGGAAGCTTCGCTTCCGCTCAGCGGGGAAGGGCAGGCGTCTCCAGCATTCCGACCACGAGCGAGGCCGCGCCGAGCGAGTGGCGTTTGTTTGGTCGAGATTTTTTGCCGGGGGTCGAGCGATCGACGGCCGTCGATCGCGACGCCCTCGGTAAAAAAGGTCGATCGACGTATTTTTGACCGCCGACCGTTTTTTCCCGCCCATGGCAAGTTTCACTATCGTCGTAGGCGACCCCGATTCGGGGGCCTCACACCAGCTCGAGGCGGAAGAGCAGGACGCGAACCGGTTCATCGGCAAATCGATCGGCGACGACGTCGACGGCAGCGCGGTCGGTCTCGACGGCTACACGCTCGAGATCACCGGCGGCTCCGACGACGCCGGCCGCCCGCTCAACGCCACCGTCGCCGGCGCGAACCTCCAGCAGGTCCTGATGAAGGAGCGCCAGACGGGTTACAAGCCCCAGCGCGACGGCGAGCGCCGCCGCATCACGGTCCGCGGTCGCGAAATTTCCGACACCACCGCCCAGATCAACACCTCGATCACCGCCCGCGGCGACAGCTCCGTCGAGGAGCTGCTCGGCGAGGACGACGAGTAACACGCCTCCCTTCATGGCAGATCGCGTTTCGAGCGACCACCCGTCGGTCCACACCGTTCGGGCGACGCTCACGGAAACCACCACGGGGTACAAACTCGAGATTCCCGCCGAGGACCGCGAGCGGTTCGACGTCGACGAGGTCGTCCGCGTCGTCCTCGGGAGCGAGGAGCTGTACGCCCGCGTCGAACGGGCGCTGACCGGCGAGGAGCTCTCGATCCCGGGTGTCTACGAGACGCCCGCTGTGGCCCGCGATCCGCGCGAGGGCGTCGACCGACTGTCGACGTGGGTGTCCGAGCAGGGCGTCCGCGCGGGAGGCTCGGTCCTCGTCGACGTCGTCGTCTCGGGATTTCTCTACGGACTTCGGAAACCGGGGGAGTCGGCGGTCTACACCGCCCGGGAGCCGCCGTCGGACAGCCTGGCGTCGATTGCCGAGGGGCTCGACGAGTAGTAGGGGTGTGACTATGTGGCGTGGTTGCCAGGTTGGCTCACAGCGTTTATCCCTTTCCGGATACTTTCTCTACACCAATGACGCGCCACACTCGGGAAAAAACACGCACCGCGGACGCGAAACAACGGACTGACGACGAGAAAGGGGTGACGCGCTGTCCCGAGTGTCAGTCGAGTACGATCACCAGGAGCGCCGACGGCAGCGAACTCAGCTGTGAGGACTGCGGACTGATTCTCGAGGAGGACACCATCGACCACGGGCCGGAGTGGCGCGCGTTCAACCACGCCGAACGCCAGAGCAAGTCCCGCGTGGGCGCGCCGACGACCCAGACGATGCACGACAAGGGGCTGACGACCACCATCGACTGGAAGAACAAGGACGCCTACGGGCGATCGATCTCCTCGGACAAGCGCAGCCAGATGCGCCGACTGCGCAAGTGGCAAGAGCGCATCCGGACCAAGGACGCGGGCGAGCGAAACCTGCAGTTCGCCCTTTCGGAGACCGACCGGATGGCGAGCGCGCTGGGCGTCCCCCGGTCGGTCCGGGAGGTGGCGTCGGTGCTCTACCGGCGCGCGCTCGAGGAGGACCTCATCCGCGGTCGCTCGATTGAGGGCGTCGCGACCAGCACCCTCTATGCGGCCTGCCGGATGGAGGGCATTCCCCGGAGTCTCGAGGAGGTGTCGGCCGTCTCGCGGGTCGACCGCAAGGAGATCGGGCGCACCTACCGCTACATCGCCCAGGAACTCAGCCTCGAGATGGAGCCCGTCGACCCGAAGAAGTACGTGCCCCGCTTTTGTTCGGAACTCGACCTCCCCGAGGAGGTCCAGTCGAAAGCCAACGAGATCATCGACGTGACGACCGAGCAGGGACTGCTCTCGGGGAAGTCGCCGACCGGCTACGCCGCGGCGGCGATCTACGCCGGCTCGCTGCTGTGTAACGAGAAGAAGACTCAGCGCGAGGTCGCCGACGTCGCGCAGGTCACCGAGGTCACGATCCGAAACCGCTACCAGGAGCAGATCGAGGCGATGGGCGTCTACAACTGAGAGCGGTCGGTCGTCGGAGCGGTTTCTTTCTCGAGGTGGCTACCGCGTGCTCTCGAGCGACGGCAACGGGAGGCCGTCGTCCGCGTCCTCGTCGGTGCTGCCGTCATCGCTGTCGTCTGTACCGTCATCGTCTGCGTCACCGCCGCTTGCCGCGTCATCGCCGTCTGCCGCGTCGTCCCCGCGGTCGTCGTCATCGTCCGCATCTCGATCAGTATTCTCCCGGTCGTTTCCGTCGCTGCCATCGTCCACCGCGGCGTCGTCACCGGCTTCCGTCCCGTCCCGATCCGAGTGCAGCCCCTCCTCGAAGACGTCCGTCTCGAGGCGTTCCTCGTACGTTAGCTCGTCCAGCGGAACGGTGATTGCCTCGCCCGTCGGAAGCTCGAGGACCGCGTAGAACTCGATCCGGAGTTCGGTGACCTGGTGGCCGTGGATCTCCTCGTCGAGGTGGGTCACCCACCACTCGTCGAGGGTAGTAGCGTCGATCGCGGTGGTCGCCTCGACTGACTCGGTCGCCCCGCCGGCGATCACGTGCTCCCCGTGGGTCGCCCCCTCCCCGACGTCGACGTCGTTCATCGTAATCTCGTAGCCGAGTTCGGTGATCGCGTACGGCTCGGTGTTCGGGTTGTGGACGACGAACGTCGTCTCGATCGGCGTCTCGGACTCGCTGACCTCGCCCCACTCGCCGGTGGTTTCGTTGATGTAGAGGACCGGATCGTCGACCAGCGGCTGGTTTGCGTTTACGGGCCGCGTTTCGGTCGAGTTGAACTCGCCGATGACGTCCGTCTCGAGGTCGTATTCGTGGGTCACGTCGCTCTCCCGGTTCAGCCGGTCGGAGCGCACCGTGGCGTCGACGGTCACCGTCGTCCGCTCGCCCCGGTCGACGTGGCTCACCCACCACGCCGGGATCGCCTCGTTGTCCAGTTCGGTCGAAAGCGGCACCCTCGAGGTTCCGGCCCCGACCGAGACGTCGCTGGCTTCGCCCTCGGCCATCTCGACGTCGTTCATCGCGAGTCGGTAGGAGACGGAGACGTCCTCGCTGCTCACACCGACCGGATTCGGGTTCGACACCACGAGATCAGTCTCGACGGTGGTCGTCTCGTCGGTGACCTCGCCGAACGTGTTCTCGAGCCCTTCTATCGCCGGTACGCCGAGAACGCCGACCGCGAACGCGCCGCCGAGGAGGCCGATCAGGAGCACCACCACGGTCGCGCCCGTCTTCAGTTTCGAGCCGAAGAGAAGCGCTCGAAGCCTGGCCATACCTGCACTGTTCGTGCAGCTCGTATAGCTGTTCTGCCACGTTCAACTCGAGTGACAATCACCGTGACGGGGAGTTCGGTTCGCCGCGTCGGTACGCGGGGGACGGCCCGAGGCGTCGTCCGGCGACGGAAGGGACGGACTACTCCGCGGTCGTGACGGTCAGCCACTCGATAACAATAGCCGACTCGAGACAACCGCGAGGCGATGACAGTAACCGCTTCACGACTGTTCGACCGGGCCAGGCTGACGGCCAGACGCGTCCCCCACGTCCGCCGGTTCGCCTGGCGAGGTGGTCAACTCGCCCATCACGCGTTCCCGACGATCAGGCGACGGGCCGGGTCGGTGATCGGGGTGACCGACTCGCCCACCGCTCGAGGCTCGCCGGAATCCGTCCACGGCGGGGAGACGACCCCGATCTACCCCTATCCCGAGACGCCCGACGAACCGCTGGCGCTCGAGCCGGCTCCGGGGATCATCAATCCGGTGTTGACCGCGGGCGACGTCACCGACTACGGCGCGGTCGACTTCGTGGCGGACCCGTTTCTCTACGTGACGGCCGCGGGGGAGTGGCACATGTTCTTCGAGGTGTTCAACCAGTCCGCGACGCCGGA
Source organism: Natrononativus sp. DTA114 (assembly GCF_059736515.1). Lineage (NCBI taxonomy): Archaea > Methanobacteriati > Methanobacteriota > Halobacteria > Halobacteriales > Natrialbaceae > Natrononativus > Natrononativus sp. DTA114. The sequence continues at coordinate 130,189 of NZ_JCASSN010000003.1, forward strand.
TGCGGTGATCGGCCACGCGACGAGTCCGGACGGCGGGCGCCGCTGGGAGTACCAGGGCGTCGTGTTGAACACCGGCGAACACCTCTCCTTCCCGTACGTGTTCGAGTGGGAGGGGACCCACTACATGGTTCCCGAGGAGGGCGGCCCCGAGGGGACGACAGTCACCCTCTACGAGGCGGTCGAGTTTCCGACACGGTGGGAGCCCGTTGCGACGCCGGTCTCGAGCGACCACGGCACCGACGACACCGTCGTCTTCCGGTGGAACGATCGCTGGTGGGCGATCGTCGGCGACTCCGTCTACGCCAACCGGCTCCACGTTTACTACAGCGACTCGCTCGTGGCCGACGACTGGACGCCTCACGAGGGCAACCCCGTCGTCGACCGTCGCCCGTCCGCGACGCGGCCGGCCGGCCGCCCCATCGTGCGGGACGACCGAATCCTCGTCTTCTACCAGGACTGCGCCGAGCGCTACGGCGGCGCGGTGCGGGCGTTCGAGATAACCGAGCTCTCGCCGACGACGTACACGGACCGAGAGGCACTCGAGCAGCCGCTTCTCTCCGGGACCGGCGACCGTTTCGGCTGGAACTCCGGAGCGATGCACCACGTCGATCCGTGGTACACGGGGGCCGGCTGGCTGTGCGCCGTCGACGGTAACGTCGGCTTCGGTCAGAGCGTCCTCTCGGATCAACACTGGGCGATCGGACTGTACGTCTCCGCCGACCGGTAGCCGCCGGCGGCGGTCGAATGGCCATCTACGCGCCGACGACTCTCCTTTTCGATCCTGGAGATGTGAGCCGACCCGAGCTCGGTTCTCAGTTTAGTGCCGGGCTCGAGACGCGGCCTCGATGGCCGTCCTCGAGGGGATCGTCGCCGACTACGGCGGCACACACGCGCTCTAAGCGACTCGCCTGCTCGCGCCAGGTGAACTGCTGCGCTCGCTCGCGCCCCCGTTTCCCCATCTCCGCTCGCCGCCCTGGAGCGGAGAGCAGAAGGTCGAGCTTGTCCGCGAGATCGATCGGATCGCCGACGGCGGCGAGCAGTCCGTTGTCACCGTTGTCGACGTACGTCCGGATCCCCTCGAGATCGGTCGTGACGACGGGGGTTCCACACGCCATCGCCTCGACGTTGACCATTCCGAAGCTCTCGGCGTGCGTCGGGAGACAGAACACGTCCGCGGCCCGGTAGTACTGCGGCAAGTCGACGTGCGGGACCTCTCCCTCGATGGTGACGCGGTCCTCCAGGCCCATCTCCCGACACGCCGTCTCGACGCGGTCGGTCTCCCCCGTCCCGACCAGGCGAAGCTGCACCGGCTTCTCGAGGGTTCGAACGGCGGCTAGCAGGTCGAAAATCCCCTTCGATTCGACCAGCCGACCGACGAACAGGATCGTCGGCTCGTCGCTCGAGAACGCCCGGTCCCCCTCCGGGTGGAAGCGGTCGGCGTCGACGCCGGGGTAGACCACCTCATCGACCTCGTAGCCGAACTGTTCACTGATCCGGCGGGCGGTGTCGTCGGCGTTGGCGAGGACGCACTCCGTTCCGGAGAACCGCTCGCGAAGCGTCGCCCCGACGCCGACGTTCTCGAGGCTGTGGTACTCGTACACCGTCGGCGGCTCGACCAGCCGGGAGAGGAGCAGATCGTCGAGAAACTGGAACGTCAGGAGGACGTCCACGTGCTCGTCGATGTGCTCGACGATGCCGTTACGAGCCGCCCAGAGCGCCATCCAGAGCTTACTGCGGTCCTGGCGACCGAGGGGCGTCACCCCGTCGACGACCGGCGGGATCTGATCGGCAAACGACGGCGTTTCGACGAGGGCCACGTCGGCCTCGCCGAGCAGCTCGGTGGTCTCCCCCTCCTGCGTGTAGACGTAGACGTCGTTCGTCGCCGCGAGCTCTGCGGCCATCTGCTGGATGTACACCGCGATGCCGCCGGCGTGACGAGTGCCGACGGCGTCGTGGTACAGCCCGATGTTCATACGCGCTCCTATGAATTATTCCACGTTTGTTATCTCCCAGTTACCCCGCTCCGTGTCCGTCGCTACCGGTCGTTCACTGCCGGCTACCGGCGAACTCGCTCGGACGAGGGGTGCTAGCGGTCAGCGGCCCCCTTTTGCGCCGGCAGAGCCGACTCGAGAGCCGACACGGCTCCGGCTAGCGGCCGGTACGTCGCACATAACAATCCGCGCGTTTCGGCTGTGAAACACCAGTGAAGGCTCTCCGTCTCCCCCACCCGTCTCTCGCGCCCGCCCGCTCCCGCCGGGACGCGGTCGCCCGTCCGGCGCCGGGCCGTCGTGATCGCGCATCGCTCGAGTGGACGCGCCGGCGATCGACGCCGTCACGCACGTCTGGTGGCCATGGACACCGTTGAGCGGATCGTCGAGGGGTTCAAGGCGGCGCTCGGCGCCCGTCTGGTCACGGCGATCGCCAACGGGCTGCTCATGCTCGTACTCGCCCGCTGGCTGCTCTCCCCCGACGAGTACGGCCTCCTGTTTCTGCTGCTCGCGATCGTCTCGGTCGCCCAGCTGGGCGCTGACCTCGGCATCGGTCGGTCGGCGGCGCGCTACGTCGCAGAGCACAAGGAGACCGATAGCGGTTCCGTCCCCTTCCTGCTGCGGACCTCGCTCACCTACCGGCTCGTCCTCTTCGCGCTCGTCGCCACGATCCTCGTCGGCGCCAGCGAACTCATCGCGACCGTCCTCGAGACGCCCGAGCTCACCTCGCTGCTCGTCCTGGGGGCCGTCTACCTCGGCTTCAATTCGATGTACTCCTACACGACGACGCTCTTTCAGGGGTTCAACCGCGTCCGGCTGAGCTCGGCCCTGACGGTGATAAACAGCCTCGGTCGGCTGGTGTTCGTGATCGGGCTCACCGCACTCGGCTTCGGCGTCGTGGGTGCCGTCTTCGGCTACGTCGTCGGCGGTCTGCTGGCGACGATCGTCGGCCTCTGGCTGCTCTACACCCGCTTTTACACGACGTTCGAGGACACCGGCGGTAGCCGCTCGCTTCGCAACCGTCTGCTGAAGTACAGCGTGCCGCTGACGGCCTCCCACAGCGCGAACATCCTCGACAAACAGATCGACACGGTGCTGGTCGCCTTCTTCCTCAACCCGATCGCCGTCAGCTACTACGTCCTCGGCAAGCAGATCACCGAGTTCGTACTCGTCCCCGCCGGCTCGCTCGGCTTCTCCGTGTCGCCGACATACGGCGAGCAGAAAGCCACCGACGAACTCGCTCGAGCCGCCCGGATCTACGAGAACACCCTCCAGTGCGTCCTCGTGCTGTACGTCCCCGCGGCCGTCGGCATGATCCTCGTCGCCGAGCCGGCGGTCACGCTGGTGTTCGGCGCCGACTACGCCGGTGCCGCGCCGGTGTTACAGGTCCTCGGCGTGTTCGTCGTCTTCGCTGCGATCACCGACGTGACGACCCAGAGCCTCGACTACCTCGGACGAGCGACGTCGCGGGCGATCGCAAAGGGTGGCACCTCCATCGCCAACGTGGGGCTCAACGTCGCGCTGATCCCGCTCTACGGCGTCACCGGCGCCGCTATCGCGACCGTCGTCACCTTCGGGATCTACACGCTCGTCAACGTCTACGTGATGCACCTCGAACTCTCGCTCGATCTCCGTCGAATTCTCCGGGTCGCCGGCCTCACCACGGGGATCTCCGTGGGGATGGGGCTCGCAGTGCTGTTCGCGGTTCCGTACGCCTCGAACCTGTTCGCGCTCGCGGGCGTGATCGCCCTCGGCATCGCGGTCTGGGGGATTCTCGTCGTCGCCAGCGGCGTCGTCGACGTTCGGGAGACGCTGGCGCTGCTCCAGTGAGCCGGCTCAGTCGCTGACTCTCCCGCCCAGATAGCCGCCGAGGGCGCCGGGAGCCGAACACAGCGGCCCGACGAAGAACACGAACGCCGCGACGAAGAGGAGCGAACTGCCGACGAACAGGTCGATCCCGAGCGGCCCGTCGGTCAGATGGGCGCCAGTGACGTACGCGTACGACGTGACGGCAGCGGCGTACCCGACCGCGAACAGGGGCGCACCGAACAGCCCCGCGAGCGCACCGTCGATCCAGCCGTCGTCCGCCTTCGTCGTCACGATGCCGGCGACGATCCCGCCGGCGAGCCCGGTGGCGACGAGCGGCGCACCGATCTCTCCCTGGAGGACGGTCACGACGACGACCATCGCGGCCACCTGTGCGCTCGCTCCCACCAGCACGAGCTTCCATCGGATCATCACCGGGCACCCCGGTTTCGCTCGCGGTCATCGATTCGTGCCGACGCCCGCGAACCCGTATCGGATGCCATCGGTAGCATCTGTATACGTTATAGATGATATCCGATAAATCTTCCTCGAATTACACGTTTCGAACCGAAAACTGTCGGTGACCGAACCACCTCGAGAACGCGAGCGACGCGGGTCGTCTCGACGCGCTCGAGGCAGGAAGCGGGGTCGGTGGATTCGACTACGCCAGGTGACGAAGGTAGAACGACCGGCCCGCCTCGATCGGCTTCCAGAGCGGACTACAGCCCCGCTCCCAGTAGACGTTCGGGACGAGGTCACCGCCGAACCCTTCCTTGTAGCGGAAGACGCCGCTCTCGAAGTTCGCGCCCGAGCCGCCGAAATCGTAGCTCTCGTAGCCGTTCTCGATCGCCCACCGGAGCACGTAATCGTACAGGATCTCCGAGGCGTGGTCCTCGAAGTACTCGGGCGGGACCGCGGCGAGAAAGCCGTGTACCGACGACTGCTCGTCGTCGAGGAGCTCGAGAAACCCGCCGGCGTACTCGCCGTCGACGTACAGCGAGAGCAACAGCACTCGCGACTCCATCGTCCGGAGGTGCTCGAAGAACTCGAGCGGGAACGTCTCGCCCTCGAGTCGTTCCGTGTGCTCCTCGTAGACGCGGTAGAACCGCTCGATGCTCTCGGCGGTGAGCTCCTCCTCGACGATCTCGTGGTCGACCTTCCGACCGCGCCGGATATCCTTCCGGCGACTCTTGCTCATCCCGGCCAGGATCGTCTCGTAGTCGCGGGTGAGATCGAGGACGAACCGGCCACCCATCCGGGTTGGCCGGTAGCCGGCGGACTCGAGGTGGGCGTTGTACCGCAGGTAGTTCGGGTTACAGACGCGAATCTCGTGGGCGACCGTTCGACCCCGGCAGAGACGCGGCACCGTGTCCGTGACGAGCGAGAGCGATTTCTTGACGTCGGTGGTAAACAGCGGTCCGCCGAAACCCGGGTGCGTCGATACCAGCCGTCGAAACGGTGTTCCCTCCATGCCGACGACGAAGTTCGGCACCACGCCGATCGGATTGCCGTCCTTGGTGAGGACGAGGTGTTTCGGGTCGAGTCCGATCCCGGCTTCGATCGCCTCGAGCCACTCGTGGCGGTGGAAGACGCTGCCCCGACTCGAACGATCGACGACCGCGTTCCACCGGTCGCGTTCGATTCCACGGATCGTCTCGAGGACGGTCATCCCGTGGCCCGACTGCGTCTCCCGGACAGTCCGGACCTGCTCCGTGGCGATCGGCTCGTGAGACAACTCCCCGATCGTCGCAGTTTGTTGTGACATTGACTGTAACGGAGACAGGAGAGTGTGGGAATAAAGTATTCACAGAGTACGTGAGGGTATCGGGTTCCTACCGGTCGCGTTCGTGGAATACCGGTGCGACGCCCGCGATATGTGGGCTGGATGCAGGGCTCTCGAGGGGCGCGGTATCGATCGAAAACGAAGGTCCGAGGACGGGAGTTGAACCACGTATCTCCCCGTACCGGGGCGATCTTGACATTAGACCACCTCGGACGCGCAGTCGCCGCGGGTCGTTCCCCGGCAATTACCTGTTGGACGGGATGAATAAAGTGTCCGCCGGTCAGTCTCAGCCACTGAGAGGTCGTCGGGCGTAGTGACTCGAGGTCGGCTTCGACCGCGGTGCTCGCGTCGGCGGGAAACAGCCTTATCGCCGGCGTCCGAATCGACTGGCAATGAGCGGATCATCACCGGCCGCCGACGCCGGGCGACCGGCGGCCAGCGACCGGACGGGGCTCGCACCGGTCTGCGAGCGGGAGGAGGCGTGAGCATGCGCGTCACGCTCCTGGGAACCGGCGACACGACCGGCACCCCGACGGTCGGCTGTTCCTGTGAAACCTGCGAGGCGGCCCGGGAGCGGGGCGTCGAGCGCACGCGCTTTTCGGTCCACGTCGAGAACGAGCGCACCGGCGAGTCGCTGCTGATCGACGCCAGCCCTGACTTCCGGTACCAGTTCCTCCGCGACGAACCACCGCTGCCGGAGGCGGCGATCATTACGCACGTCCACTTCGACCACCTCGACGGCCTCGGCAACGCGTTCCGTGTCTTCGACGAACTCGAGGTGTACGCCGCCGACGAGATCGACCCGAAAACGGGCGAGAGCGTCGCCGATACCGTCACCTCGGATTACTACTACCTCGATGCGGTGACGGTTCGCCCGACGCCGCCGCTCGAGCCCGCCCGAATCTGCGGGTTCGACGTCACCCTCGTTCCGGTCGATCACCCGCCGCTCGTCTGTTACGGGCTCGCGATCGAGGATCCCGAAACGGGCGCGAAGCTGTCGCTCTCGGGCGATACGAGCTACGACGTTCCCGACCGGTCGCGCGAGGTGCTGGCCGACCCGGACCTCTTCCTGGCCGATGCCATCGTCCCCGCGAGCCTCGCGGAGTACCACCCGATCGGCGGCCGCCACGAGAACGACGAGGGCGTCCCCCGCACCTTCGGCACGAAACACATGACTCGCGAGGGCGCCCTCGCGCTGGCCGACGAACTGAACGCGACCCGGACGCGGCTGGTTCACGCCGCTCACTTCTACCCCGTCGAGGAGGCGTTCGAGGAGCCGCTGGCGGTCGACGGCGAAACGTATACGCTGTAGGTCGGCGGGACGCCGCGGGTCAGGAAAACCGGTCGAGTCCCGACTGGCGGCGGCGCTTTCCGTCGGGGTCGGCGAGCCACGGCGTGTGTCGTTGGCGTTCGGCCTCGAGATCCACGTCGACGGATTCCGCTGGCTCGTGGCCGCCGCAGGCGGGCCCACACTCCGACGCTGGGTCGACGATCCGCTCCTTCCAGGAGCAAAAGGGGACCGTTGCGTCAGCATCGACGGCCGACTCGCAGGCGCCGCACTCCGGGAACTCGTAGGTACGCCACCCCTTCCCGTATGCTCGTTCGGCCAGTCGGCGGCGGGCGCGGGCTTTCCGGGCGCTCGAGACGACCGCGATCTCGGTTCGACCGGGCCGGTATTCGAGGGGTTCGATGCCGGGTCCGGCGACCGAGAGGGGCGCCGGCTCCCGCAGGACCTCGATCTCGGTCACCGATTCACCCTCGCGGTGGACTCGCCAGACGCCGACCTCGTCGGGAATGCGATTGAGGTGGGCGCGGGTGACGTAGCTCTCGGTCGCGAGGATCGCCTCGTCGACGAGACCGAGGCTGACGTCGGTTCGGAGCTGGGACTCGAGGTCGCCCGGCCGCCCCAGGTCGGGCTTGTTCTCGATCCCCGTAATCGAGCCGTACCAGTCGGGGTAGCGGGCGACCTGGCGGACGTACTCCCGACCGTTTCGCGGCTGGGATTCGAAAAACCCGATCTCCGCGGCGCGCTCGGTGGCCCGTCGGGCGCGGTCGGGGTGGCAGTCGAAGGCGTCCTTCCAGTAGCGAAATCGGCCGGGGCCGACAGCCGACTCGATCGCGGCGTCGGGAATCGACTCGCCGCTCAACTGCAGCCGCTCGTCGAACTCGGGACCCGGCTCGACGCAGACGACGTCGAGGATCCGCCCGCCGGGGTTCGCGACGCTGCCGCCGAGCTGGCGGGCGACGATACCCTCCCGTCGCTGCTCGAGAACCCCACACAGCGCGAGTTCGAAGGCGAACTCAGACACGATCGAAGGTAGCGCCGGCGGGAAGAAAAGGTCGCCGTTCGATACCCAACCAGGGAGCAGTACTGGTGCGCTGAGCGATCGTTGAACACGAGTACCACGCCACTACTCACACCATCGGTTGTATGAGCCTCGAGGAGAACGCGCTCGAGGAGACGTCGACAGGCTACCTCGAGGCGGTCGAACCGTGCCCCTGACGGCGACGAGTCCTCGGTAACGCGGTCGTGGAGCCGGCGGCAGAAAACGAGTGGTGCTTCGGGGTTACCGCCGAGTGAGCCGCGTATCCGGTCGCACGGGTCGTGCATCACGGCGGCGGCGTCGGCTCTGTCGGTTGGTGAACCTGGCGCGGGCGCGGCGGACGGCCACAGTTACACCGACGGGAATGCCGACGGCGATCACGAAGCCGACGAGCAGCGCGACGGGAACGGCGAGGGGGTGTCCGATCCCCAGGCCCGTGGCTGCCACGTACGCGCCCGCAAGCGCCAGCGACAAGACAACCATCGTGGCGACGGCGATCACTCCCTCCTCGAGGTAGCTCCCCGTGGGGTCGATTCGAACCGTCGGCGGGTGAGTAGGTTGCTGCATGGGTTCTCAGGTGAACGGAGGCTCCCGACGGGGATAAACATAATCTGAAAAACATTTCAGTAACCGATTTTACTGAAGATCGGTTCAGTACGCCCACGTCGGCGGGTTGGCCGCGTATCGTTACCTATCCGAAAACTGGAAGGTGGGTCGCTCAGACGCTGTGTGTCTCGAGTACTGCGAGCGATTCGTCCATCCGCACGCGGAGTTCGTCGCCCGCGAGCGGGATGGTGACCTCGAGACGGATCGGATCGTGCTCGAGAACGGTCGTGTACTGATCGGAGACGCACCAGGGGAGCGTCCAGTAGGGGCGTTCGTCCAGGTGGACGCCGCGCTCGCGGTGGAAGCTGACGACCGCGGAGTGATCGAGGAGGCGCAGACCCACGGCAGAACAGAGGCTGTGACCGCACTGGACGCAGTCGTGGTCGACGCGGACCGAGACGCCGAGACAGCACTCGCCCTCCTCGACCAGGCGGGTCTCCATCCGGCCGCTGCACTCGGGGCAGACGCCGTCGGCGGCCAGACAGTGGAGGTGACGAACCCGCTGGTCGAAGGCGTCGGCGATCTCCTCGGCGGTGCGGTCGTTCAGCCCGCCCGGCGGGAACGAGTACTCGCCGTGGCGCTGGCCGCAGTCCGCACACTCGATGGTGAGGTGTTCGTCCGCGTAGGTCGCCTGGAGGGGGCCGCCGCAGCCGACGCAGCCGCCCTGGACGGGAAACGGCTCGAGCGTGGGGTGCTCGTTGAACGAGCCCGCGATCACCGAGCGGACGACCTTCTCGCCGGCGTGCTTGAAGTCGTAGCCCCCCTCCCGCTGGGTCACGAAGTGCCCGGTCAGCTTCTGAAGGTGGTAGTTGAACTGTGCCGAATCGCGCATCCCGACCTCGCGACGGAGTTCGGAGAACGCCACGGGACGCTCCTCGGCGGCCCACAGCGCCTCGAGGATCGCCAGTCGCGTCTCGTTGCCGATCAGCGCGAACGCCTCCGCCGGATCGAGACAGTCGGTGCACTCGAGGATAGTGGAGTCGCTCGAGGCGTCGGATCTGCTCATACGAACATCCAGTACGTCAGGTGGCTAAAACGTTCGCTCAAACCGATTTCTGTAACCGATGTGACCGATCGGCGTCGGCGGTCCTGTCGAACCGTCTCGACCCGTGAAACCTCCCCGCCGGCACTGACGGTCGTGACCTCCGAAACGCCCCCAGAACAGTAGGTTTATCAAGCGCACGGCGGAACCTCTATTCAAGATTACTCACCGCTTATGGCAGGAAATCGACAACCGGAGGTGAACATCGGACTCGTCGGCCACGTCGACCACGGCAAGACGACACTGGTGCAGGCGCTCAGTGGGTCGTGGACGGACCAGCACTCTGAGGAGATGAAACGCGGCATCTCCATCCGGCTGGGGTATGCGGACGCGACGTTCCGTCGCTGTCCCGGCGTGGACGAGCCCGAATGTTACACCGTAGAGGAGGAGTGTCCGGACGGGAGCGAAAGCGAGCCCGTTCGGACCGTCTCGTTCGTCGACGCCCCGGGTCACGAGACCCTGATGGCGACGATGCTCTCGGGTGCGGCGCTGATGGACGGCGCAGTGCTCGTGGTGTCGGCCTCGGAGTCGGTGCCACAGCCCCAGACCGAAGAGCACCTGATGGCGCTCGACCTCATCGGCATCGAGAACATCGTCATCGCCCAGAACAAAGTCGACCTCGTCAGCCCGGACCGGGCGCGGGAGAACTACGAGGAGATCCAGGAGTTCGTCGCCGGGACCGTCGCCGAAGACGCGCCCGTCGTTCCCATCAGCGCGGGTCAGAACGTCAACATCGATCTCCTGATGGCGGCGATCGAGGACGAGATTCCGACGCCCGAGCGCGATCCGGACACGGACCCGCGGATGCACGTCGCCCGGAGCTTCGACATCAACAAGCCGGGAACGACCTACGAGAACCTCACCGGCGGGGTGCTCGGCGGGAGCCTCATCCAGGGTCAGCTCTCGGTCGACGACGAACTCGAGGTCCGTCCCGGCCGCCAGGTCGAGGAGGGCGGCCAGTCCGAGTACGTTCCGATCGAGACGACCGTCCGCTCGCTGCAGGCCGGCAGCGAGAACGTCGACACCGTCACGCCCGGCGGCCTAATCGGCGTCGGCACCGGACTCGACCCTGCGCTGACGAAGGGTGACGCCCTCGCCGGCCGGGTCGCCGGCCCGCCAGGTTCGCTTCCCCCAACGTGGGAGGCGTTTACGATGGAGGTCGACCTGCTAGAGCGCATCGTCGGTGCGGAGGGCGGCGAGACGGTCGACGAGATTAGCACCGGCGAGCCGCTGATGATGACCGTCGGCACGTCGACGACCGTCGGCGCGGTCACCAGCGCGCGCGAGGGCGAGTGTGAGGTGAAACTCAAACGCCCGGTCTGTGCCGAACCCGGCGCGAAGATCGCGGTCAACCGCCGCATCGGTGCGCGCTGGCGACTGATCGGGCTCGGAACGCTCACCGAATAGATGACGACGCGGGTCGCCCTCGATACGAGCGCGCTCATGATGCCGGTCGAACTCGACGTGCGGCTGTTCGACGAACTCGAGCGGCTCCTCGGCGGTGCACCGCGCGCACCGGAATCGTCTCGCGGTGACGAACCGCGATCCGGCGCGTTCGAAGCGATCACGCCCCGTCCGGTCGTCGACGAGCTTCGACGGCTCGCTGACGGCGGCGGGAACGAGGGGACCGCAGCCGCGGTCGGCCACGAGCTGGCGACCGATCGCTGTCTCGTGGTCGAGACGGACGAATCGTACGCAGACGACGCCCTGGTCGAACTCGCTCGCGCGGGCGAGACCGACTACGTCGTCACGAACGACCGCCCGCTCGGCGACCGGGTACGCGACGCGAACGTACCGGTAATTGCATTACGCGGGAGAAACAAGTTGACGATCACTCAACCATAGATGTACAAACGGGTCAGACTAAAGGATACGGTGGAAGTGCCCCCAAAGGAGCTCGGCGACGTCTCGCCGCTGCTCGTGAAGCGACTGCTCCAGGACAAACTCGAGGGACGGATGGACGAGGAGGTGGGAAGCGTCGTCTCCGTCACCGATGTCCACGATATCGGTGAGGGGACGGTCCTGCCGAACCGGCCGGGCGTCTACTACGAGGCGGAGTTCGATGCGGTGACGTTCGATCCGGAGATGCAGGAGGTCGTCGACGGCACTGTCGTCGAGGTCGTCGAATTCGGCGCCTTCGTCGGCATCGGCCCCGTCGACGGACTGCTGCACGTCTCCCAGATCTCCGACGAGTATCTTGCCTTCGACGGCGAGAACCAGCAGCTCGCCTCGAACGAGTCCAACCGCACGCTCGGCGTCGACGACGCCGTCCGCGCGCGAATCGTCACCAAGAGCATCGACGAGCGCAACCCGCGGGACTCGAAGATCGGGCTCACGGCGAAACAACCAGGTCTCGGCAAACACCAGTGGCTCGAGGACGAGCGCCGAAAGCGCGAAGCCACGGCGGGTGAGTGACGATGGCAAGCAATCGCCTCGTCTGTCGGGAGTGCCACCGGGTGAACGATCCCGACAACGACACCTGTGACTCCTGTAACTCCTCGTCGCTGACCGAAGACTGGGCCGGCTACGTCGTCATCGCCCACCCAGAGAACAGCGAGATCGCCACCGAGATGCAGGTGACCGAGCCGGGCGCGTACGCGCTCAAAGTCCGCTGACGTGGCTCGAGACTCCGTGCCCGACCGCACCGGGGACGACCAGCCGCTGCTTTCTCTCCCCGACGAGCTCCGCCACGAACTCAAGGAGCCGATGGGGCCGATCGAGACCGACGCCGAGACGCTGCTCGAGTCCGTCGCGGGGCCGCTGATCGCCGTCGGCGACGTCGTTACTTACCACTTTCTCGAGGCCGGCCGCGAGCCGGACGTCGCGCTCGTCGACGGCCGCACCAAGCGAACGAGGGTGGACGAAGAGATCGAACGCGCGGTGACAGATGGGGTGAACCTCGAGGTGAACAACCCGCCGGCCGAGTTGACCGAGGCGCTGCTGGTGGCGCTCCGGGAAGCCATAGAGCGCGACGATCCCACCACGATCCTCGTCGACGGCGAGGAGGACCTCGCGGTCCTCCCCGCGATCGTCGCCGCACCCGAGGGTGCGAGCGTGGTTTACGGCCAGCCCGACGAGGGGATGGTCCACGTCGTCGTCACCGACGAGGTGCGCGCGGAGGTGCGGGCGCTGCTCGAGCGCTTCGACGGTGATTTCGAGCGCGCGATGGATCTGCTCGTGGACGAGTAGGTCGCCCCGATCGGTTCCGGCCGATTCTGCGTTCGCTCCACGGGGCGGTCTCCGACGATGGTTTGTACCGTCGGTGCAAGCCCGTAGCGCGGGCCACGTTCCGTGTCAGTTACCCGTCTGGCCGCCCCCGCTATTTAGGCCGGCCTAAATCAACGAGCTTTTCAACTATTAGGTGAGCCTAAAAGGTATGCGACCGAGAGCACCGACGAGACGCCGGGTGCTAGCCTCGAGTGCGGCACTCGCTGGCGCCCTGGCTGGCTGTGTGAGCGGTACCGACCGCGAGGGGGAGACGAACCCCGAAGACACCGAGAACGGCTCCGACACTGACGACCCCGACGCCGTTGAGTCCGAAAACGACGACGACGGATCGTACACCGTTTCGATGGTACCGGTCGGTGACACGGCGTTCGAGGCGGTGCCCGAGCGGTGGCTCGCCTACGAGAGCGACTACGCGGACATGGGCGTCGCCCTCGGCGTCGGCGACGGCCTGCAGGCGGTCGGCGAACCCGATCGGTTCCACACGTTCTACTACGACGAACTCGAGGTTCCGTACCCCGAGGAACCGACGCCGCTGTGGAACGACGGCGTCGACAGGGAGCTGTTCTACGAACTCGACGTCGACGTCCACCTCGTCGACCCGAACTGGCTCGAGCACAACGCCTCGTTCGGCCTCGAGGCGAGCGACGTCGAAGAACTCGGGGAAGAGGTGGCGCCGTTCGTCGGTAACACGATCTTCCGACGGACCGACGAGTGGCACGACTACGAGTACTACACGCTGTACGAGGCGTTCGAGAAGGTGGCCGAAGTGTTCGATCGCACCGACCGGTACGAGGCGTTCGCCGACCTCCACGAGGAGTTCCTCGCGGACGTGGAGTCGTCGCTCCCCGCCGACTCCGAGCGGCCGAACGGCCTTCTGGCGTGGGAGGGTGCGGACGAACCCGAGGCGTTCTACCCGGCGCTGCTCGGCGACGAGGGTGCGAGCACGAAACACTTCCGCGACCTCGGCGTCAGCGACGCGCTCGCCGAGACCGGTATCGAGGGGCTGAGCACGAGCGATCGGGGGACGATCGACTACGAGACGATGCTCGAGGTCGACCCCGACGCTATCTTCCTGCGCGGCCACGAGGACAAGAGCCGTGCGGAGTTCGAAGAGACCGTCCTCGCGTACATGCGCGACCACGCGGTCGCGAGCGACCTCGCCGCGGTGAAAAACGAGCGGGTCTTCCGCGGCGGCCCGGTCTACCAGGGTCCGATCTACAACCTGTTCGTCACCGAACGCACCGCGCGCGAACTCTACTCCGACCGGTTCGAGGACGAACTGTTCGATCGCGAGCGCGTCGCCGAAATCGCCACGGACGGCGCGTGAGCATGTTCGATGGGCTGTCGGGCGGCCGGGGACCCACCGTCGGCCGGGAATCGGGGCGATTCGCCTGGGTCGACTCGAGTCTCGCCGGCCTCGCGCTCGCGAGCGTCGGCGTCGTCCTCGTCTCATTGGTCGTCCAGGTGAGTTTCGGAACGTACACGATGACGATCGGCGAGGCGTGGTACGCCGTCCTCGACGCCGACGTCTGGTACGACGAGCGGGTGTTGCTGTCGTTCCTGCTCGGCGAGGAGTTCATGCGGACGGTGTTGTTCGTCCCCGAGAGCTACCGGCTGCCGAACCTGGCGACGCAGACGAACATCGTCTGGAACATCCGCCTCCCGCGGGTGCTCGCTGGCGTCTTCGTCGGGATGAACCTCGCCGTCTCGGGTGCCATCTTCCAGGCGGTCACCCGGAACGAACTCGCGAGTCCGTACATCCTCGGGGTTTCCTCGGGTGCGGGACTGGCGATCCTGCTGACGCTCGTCGTCTTCTCCGGGATGGCGGCGCTGTTGCCCGTGACGGCGGCCCTCGGCGGCGCCGCCGCGTTCGTCGTCGTCTACGCCATCGCCTGGAAGGGCGGAACGAGTCCCGTCAGACTCGTCCTCGCCGGGGTGATCGTCGCCACCATCTGCACCTCGCTGCAGACCGCGCTCTACCTCTTCGCCGAGGACATCTCGACCGTCCAGTCCGCCGTCGCGTGGACCACCGGCTCGCTCACCGGCGCCGACTGGGGCAGCGTCCGGCTCGTCTTCCCGTGGACCGTCCTCGCGATGGCGCTCGCGCTCGCGGGCTCGAGGCAGCTGAACGTTCTGCTGCTGGGCGAGCGGACAGCGGGAGCCCTCGGAATGTCCGTCGAACGGGTCCGGTTCGGCCTCTCGGCGGTGGCGATCCTCGCCGCCGCGGCCTCGATCGCGGTGGCCGGCGTCGTCGGTTTCGTCGGTCTCATCGTCCCGCACGTCGTCCGGACGATCGTCGGCAGCGACTACCGGCGGCTGCTGGTCGGCTGCCTGTTCGCCGGCCCCGCGCTACTCGTCGCGGCCGACGTCGGCGCTCGCCTCGGGATGCAGGTCCTGTTCGACAGCCCCAACCAGCTCCCGGTCGGGATCCTCACCGGACTCATCGGCGGGCCGTACTTCCTCTATCTCATGCGAAAACGACAACAGCTGGGTGAGCTATGACCGACCGCTCGAGCCGATTCCGACAGAAATCATCGACCGACGACCGCCCTGACCGCTCGACCGACGAGCCAGCCCCGGCCCCCGCCACGGACGGGCCGATCGAGGGTGCGGAACCGACCCCCGACGCCGATGACGCGAGCCAGCTCGTGGGGGAATCCCTCGAGATCGGCTACCCGACGACCGAGGAGCCGGTCGCGGACGTCGATCGGATCGACCTCCCCGCCGGCGAGATGACGGCGCTGGTCGGCCCCAACGGCAGCGGGAAGTCGACGCTGTTGAAGGCGCTGGCGCGCCAGCTCGAGCCCGAAACGGGGACGATCTACCTCGACGGCAGCGACGTCGAGACGTTCGGAAACAAGGCGTTCGCCCGCCGGGTCGGCCTGCTCTCCCAAGAGCACGAGTCGCCGGGCAGCCTCGGCGTCGAGGAGCTGATCTACTACGGCCGCTACCCCCACCGCGGCTTCTTCGACGCGGTCGACGCCGACGACCGCGCGGCCGTCGAGCGCGCCATCGACCTCGCGGGGGTCGACCACCTCCGTGACGAGGACGTGAGCAACCTGAGCGGCGGTCAGAAACAGCTCGTCTGGATCGCGATGGTGCTCGCCCAGGAGACCGACGTCCTCCTGCTCGACGAGCCGACGACCTACCTCGACCTCCACCACCAACTGCGCGTGCTCGAGGTGCTCGAGACGCTCAACGCCGAGTCCAGCGTCACCGTCGGCATCGTCCTCCACGACGTCGGCCAGGCCGCCCGCTACGCGGACAACCTGATCGCGCTCAAAGACGGCGAGGTCTACGACTGGGGGCCGCCGGGCGAGGTCGTCACCGAGGCGCTGCTCGAGGACGTCTTCGGCGTCGTCGCCACGGTCGGCTTCGACGCGGATGGGCCGATCGTTCGGCCCCGCCATCCGATCGACGAGGGTTCACGATGAACGGTTAGACCGCTTATGTATATTTCGTGAGTAACCGCAGCGATGCGCACTCGAGAGTTTCTTACTTCCCGAGCGAGACGGGGGTGTATGCACGATTTCGTCGTCGTGGGCGTCGGTCCCGCCGGGGCGCGCTTCTCACGACGGGCGGCCGAAGCCGGCTACGACGTGCTCGCCCTCGAGCAGGGCGAGATCGGCCAGCCACTGGCCTGTTCGGGCCACGTCAGCACGGACATCTGGGAGTATACGGGCGAGGGTGCCCGCGAGGAGCTGTTCCAGAACGAGGTGTACGGCGCACGGTTTCACGTCGGCGGTCCCCACAAGAACGGTGATGGCGAGCGCGACACCTACCCGTTCTACAAGCGCGAGGTCGTCTCGAACGTCATTGACCGCGTGGGCCTCGACAAACACCTCGCGGAACTCGCCCGCGAGGCGGGCGCGGATGTCCGCGACGAACACACCGTCACCGAGGTGGTAGAGCACCGCGACCGCGTCGAGGTTACCGCGAAGGGACCCGACGGCACCGAAACCCACGAGGCGAAGATGGTTGCGGGGTGTGACGGCCCGCGCTCGAGGACCCGCGCCGCGCTCTCGCTTCCGGACCCCGGGGAACTGCTCCACGGGGTGCTCGCCTTCTCCGAGGAACCCGACGACCAGGACTTCGTCGACGTCCACCTCACCGCGCCCCGCTTTTTCGCCTGGCGCATCCCACGCCACGAGGCCGGCGTCGAGTACGGGCTGGCGGCCCCGCCGGGCGTCCACGTGAACAGACACTTCGAGGAGTTGATCGACGGCTACGAGATCGAGGTCTCCCACCGCTGCTCGGGCGCGATTCCGATCGGCCCCCCGGATCGGATAACGAGCCGGCGCGGCTTTCTGATCGGCGACGCGGCCGCCCAGACGAAGCCGTTCACCGGCGGGGGCATCCTCTACGGGATGGCCTGCGCCGACCACGCCGTGCGCGAGATCGACCCCGACCGCCCGACGACGCTCGCAGCCTACGAGCACGCCTGGCGCGACGATCTCGCGCGCGAGATCGAACTCGGCCACTGGCTGCGCCGGGCGTACTCGCTGCCCGAACCCGTTCAACGAGTCGGGCTGCGGGCCGCCTCGGGCGAGATCGGCGTCCACATGGACCGGCCCACGTCGGCGCTTTCCCTCGAGCACCTGAAGGCGATGCTCTCTCGGTCGTAGCCGTCTCAGTCGGCTTTCCCGACGGTCCCGCAGGCGACCCATTTCGGCGCGACGATCTCCTCGCCCTCGATCGCGTTCGGGTCGAGCAGCAGGATCGTGTCGTCGGGCATCCCCTCGTCCGTCTGTACCGGATGGCCGATCGCCTCCTCGAGGTCGTCTCTTCCCTCGAGTTCCTCGCCCTCGAGCACCTGATCGACGTTCGTTGGCGACAGGAAGAACACGAGGTCGGCCGGATCCGGCGGCTGTTCGGAGAGCGCGCCGAGCAGGTCCGTCAGCGTCTCGACCTCGAGAGTGTCGTACGACCGGACCGTCACCCGATCGGTGTCCGACCCCGGCGCTTCCTTGGACTGGGTGCGAATGTGCGTGACGAGTTCGTCGAAGTCCGTACTCGAGTCCATACCTCCACTCGCCACCGTCTGCGACCTTTACGCTGTGCCCGGCCAGTTCTTGGTCTCGAGATTTTACGGAGGCGACCGGCGGATAATGGCAACTGCTTTGCAAAGTGCGCTCTGCAAACGTACCTTTTTACTGCGGGTCCTCGCTCCCTACGGTCGCTCGAACCGCTTGCAAAAATCTACGCTAAAAAGGCCGCTCGCTCCCGCTGGTCGCTCGCGGGTGCAGCGCTTGGTGCTCTTCCGCAGCGTTACCTGCACCGCCTGTACTGACCATCCATTCCACGTCTCGATTTACGTGCCAAAACGACACCGATCGCGACCCGTTCAGACCGAACGTAGACGTGGTTAGGGATACTGCGGCAGTCTCGCCGACCGGTCGGTGCCCTCCACGAACGGCAGGTCCGTCCGCTGTGCCGGTACCTCTTCCCCGCTGACGCGAACCGTCACCTCCTCAGCCTCGAGTCCGTACTCCACGACCGCGAGCGCGATGGGCGTCTCGAGCAGCGGGCTCTCCTCTGCGCGCGTGACCTCGCCGACGGCCGAGTCGCCGGCGAAGACGGCTGCACCTGGTTCTGGAGCCGCGCCCTCTGACTCCCCGTTCTCGAGCGTGAGCCCCACGAGCCGCCGGCTCGGCTGGCCCCGGTTCTCGACCCGGGAGACGACCTCCTGGCCGACGTAACATCCCTTCTCGAAGTCGAGCGCGTTGCGGAGACCGAGGACGTTCGGAATCCGGCCCTCGAGTTCGGTTTCGAACAGGGGGGAACCGGCCTCGAGGGTGAGCGTATCCCAGGTGCGGTAGCCGAAGTGAGCGGCGTTGAGGCCGTGGTTCAGCAGGGTGTCGTAGACGGCCTCCGCGTCGGCGGCGGCGCAGACGACCTCGTAGCTCTCCTCGCCGGCCAGCGCGTCGGTGCGGATGACGCTCACGCCCTCGTCGCCCATGGTGCCGCGGACGAACGAGAACCGCCGGTCGGGCGAGGCGGCCTTATTGAGGACGCTCGCGATCTTCTCGGTCGCCTTCGGCCCGTGGATTCCGAAGATAGCGAACTCGTCGGTCGCGACGCGGATCTCGACGTCCTGGATGAACACCTTCTCGGACCAGTCGGCGGCGAGGTCGTCGGCACGGTCCGGCGGCGTGAACAGCAACAGCCGTTCGTCGGCGTTGTAGACGTAGAGTTCGGTCTCGATTCGGCCCTGCGGGTCGAGGACGAGGGCGTAACAGCCCTCGCCGTCCTCGCCGGGAACGCGGTTCGAGACCACGTTGTCGACGTACTCCACCCGGTCGTCGCCTTCCACGACGATCACGCCGTAGGCACACTCGAGCAACCCCACCCCGTTTCGAACCGCGCGGTGGGCGCGCTCGGGCCGCCCGTAGTGTTCGACGACCGTTCGGCCGGCGCGCTCGCCGAACGTCGCGCCGTGATCTGCGTGCAGCGACTCGATGACGCTCATGGATGGTTCGAGGTGTGGGAAGGTGACAGGCGTTTCGATGTCCGTGATCCGAACTGGCTCACTGGCTGCCGTGCGTGACGAGCCTCAGAACGGGATTCGCTTTCGAATCCACTCTCTCAGCGACTCGTCGTCCTCCGGGACCGGTTCGTCGGGAACGACGCGATCCGCGGGTTTGATCACTGTCTCGCTCGTCTCCGCTTCGACGATGATGAGATCGTCCGCTTTGAGCGTCGCGAGGGCGTCCTCGAGTTCGTCGATATCGACCTCGACGGCCGCCCGCAGTTCGAACACGGTCATCCCGTCGTCGACGCGGTTAACGAGCGCATCGAGTACCGCCACCTCCGTCGGCTCCCGGCTTCGGTACTCTCGCTTCGCTCTCATTCGGGTACGTATTCGACGAGCCATGATTTGACGTTTGTCGTTCCCGCTCGCCGCCGGTTGCGGTACGTTTTTTATGCCGTGGATTGGTACGATGGGACAATGGTCCTGCGATGTTCGCTGCTCGGACACGACTACGGCGAGGCCGAGGTCGAACGCGAGCGCGAAGAACGGGGCAGTGAGGTCGTCGTGACCGTCACGGAGTACGAGGAGTGTTCGCGCTGTGGTGATCGCCACCTCATCAGCGAGAACACCGAGGTGACCAGCCTCTCCTCCGGGACGGCCGCGAGCACACCCGCAGCACCCGCTACCGACGCCGAAACAGCACCCGAACCAGCCACCGAGACGACTGCAGAGGCGGCGTCGCCGGCCGACACCGCCGCAGAGCCGCCGGTCGATGACACTCCCGACGCGACTCCCGCCCCCGAGGAGGAAGACGACCTCGAGCTTCCGACCGACGAGAACGGCGAGCCGATCACCGACGACGGGGAGATTCTCGAGGAAACCGCTGAACCCGACGGCGACCGGAACCACGGCGAGTGGCCCGACTCCGAGGACGTCGGTCCGCCGGTCGGCGCCGACGACGAACCGGCCGCCTGGCCAGACGAGGGGCCAACGGCCGACGACGGATCGACGGTCGACGACGAGCCGACGGCCGACGATGAGACGTACGAACCCGCCCCGGAGGAGGGTGCCGAACTGCTCGACTCGAGTTCCGACACCGCGTTCGTCGACGCCGAAACCCCCGACGGGGAGACGGAATCCGAAGGCGGCCATCCCGCGTCGTCGGAACCGGACACCGGCATCGCGAGCGCCCGCTCTGCACCGCTGCCCGGCGAGTCCGATTCCAGAGACGGCGTGCCGACCGAATTCTTCTGTCCGCAGTGTTCGTTTCTCGCACCCGGTGACCGGGGATCGCTTCGTCCGGGCGACATCTGTCCGGAGTGTCGAAGGGGGTACCTGGGCGAGCGCGAGCGCCAGTCGCTGCGGTAACGTCACCCGGTCGATACTATCTCGCGGCTGAGACACCTCGCCCCACGGGACTCTCTCGCTCTCACCGACCGTCAGCTATGAAAAGAGGTAAACACTCCCCCGTGTATTCTGGAGCCATGAAGGAGTACAAGATGCGCCGTGGTGAGCACCTCGAGGACCGAATCCCCGACATGGAAGCCACCGTCGAAGACTACTTCGGGTCGATCAGCGGCACCGAGGAGTACAAGGGAAGTGACCTGTTCGTCATCGACGAACCCGACAACCCCGTCTTCGAGCGCATCGTCGTCGGTGCCGTCGAGTACTCCGGCAAGAAGGACAAACTCGCCGTCGACTTCGTCGAGCGCGATCCCACCGAACTCGGCCCCAACGAGCTCGAGGCCGCCGGCGACGCCGTCTCCGCGAAAAACGAGTTCCTGCTCGAGGCGACCGCCCGCGACGCCAAATCCCGCCGCGACTCGCTCAAGCGGGCGGTCGAGGACGACCCGGACCACGATTTATAGGCACCCACCTTTTGCGCTGCACTCGTACCGCGCCAGCGCCAGCAATACTGGCGCTGGCGCGTGACGTTCGGCAAAAGCTGGACCAAAATCACTCCTCCCTCCGCTACAGTCGCTCAGCGAGCGCCTTCCGCATCGGTCGTCGGCCCGCTCGCAGCCGACGGCTGCTCGCGGTACAATTCGGTGAGCGGCCTGCCCTTCCCCGGGTCGAGCGGGTCGGCGCAAATTGCGCCGACCCGCTCTCCCGGCCATGGACCGTCGGTCGGTTATTGATTACCGGTTCTCGCGCCGGCGGTGTACCGAAATGACACCCGCACCGGGATCCCCGTAGCGGAGGTCGACGATATCGCCGACGTCGATGTCGTTGAAGTCATCGCGGACGAGGACCGCCTCCCGACAGTCGCCCTTGCCTCGAGTCCCCGCGTCACAGCCCCGGATCCTGTAGCTGACGTCCGCGTCTATCGACCGGAGTTCGCCGTCGAGTTCGTCCGAGACCTCGAGGGGGTCGTCGGCCGCAAATTCGTCGAACGGCTCGTGGACCTCGCCGTCGAAGTACGGCCTGTCGCCGTCGTAGCGCTGGCGGACGAGCGTCTCACTCGAGTCGCCGCTCCCGACGATCACGCGTTTTTCGGCGATCTCGTCTCGCTCGGCGAGCCCGACCCAGGTGGCACAGCCCGCGAGCAGAATCGTCGGGACGGAAGCGAGGAACGCGCGTCTGTTCACCGTCTAGAGTCCGAACCGGGAGCTTCGAGTACTTTTCCCTCGGGACCGGACGAAACCCCTAAGACCGATTCCTCGAAACTCTCGAACGAACCAATGGATCTCTCGACGTTTCTCGCGGCGACGCTGATCGCTCACATCGGGTTTGCGATCTGCGTAACAATCCACGCGGCCGTCACCGACCGTGACGCCGGCAACTGGCCGTTCATCACGCTCGCAGTCGGCCTCGCCGGCGTCGCAGGCTACTTGTTTTACGATCCGGGCGAGTCGGGGCCGCTCTGAGAAGAGCCGCGGCGGATTAGGCGAGGAACACGTGTCGCGGCCGATCGGCGAGAACGTCTCGGCCCCACTCGACGGTCTCGGAGAACGCGTCGCTGCGGAAGAACGCCATCGCGTCCTCGCGGGAGTCCCAGCGGCTGGCGATGAACGTGTCGTTCTCGTCCTCGCGGTTGACGAGCAGCGTCGTCTTCCGGTGGCCGTCCATTCCCTCGAGCGCCTCACCGACCTCCTCGAAGGTGCCGACGAAGTCCTCGCGGTAGTCGGGTTTGATGGTGTAGAACATCCCCATCGTTCCCCAGGAGTCGTCCTCGTCATCCCCCGCTTGCCGGACGATATCCGGGAGGTCGGCGAGGAAGCCCGCAGCTGTGGTCGCCGCCCGCTCGGTTTCCCAGAGACTGACGACGGCGGTTTCGTCGCCGTCGCCCTCGCTTCCGTAGACGGCCGTCTTCACGTGGCTGTCGTAGTGGTCGAAGTTCGTCCGCAGGCCGTCGACCTCCTCGAACAGTTCGTCGGGGTCGGCCGCGGAGTAGAGCACGACCGCGTGGCCGTCCTCGCCGTGGGGTTTCCCGCCGTAGACGCCCATCTCCTCGAGTTCGCCGCGGATGCCGTCGCCGTCGTCTCCGCCGGCTTCCTCGTCATCGCCACCGTGTGCGTGATCGTGGTGGCCGCTCGAGTCACCGTGTGGATGCCCATCCGACGTTTCATCGGCGTGTGGGTGGCCGCTGCCGTGACCGCCGTGCGGGCCGTTGGCGGCCTCCTTCGGGACCTGTTCGCCAGCGAGGTACGCCCCGAGGTTCTCGGGGGCGAACCGGCGGCCGAAGAGGAACCGGCCGAACTCGCCGAAGCGCGAACTCGAGGGATCGAAGCGCATCTCGTACAGCAGTTCCTTGATGTCGGTGGGGTCGTCGGCGAAGAGGGTGATCCCCCACTCGTAGTCGTCCAGGCCGACGCTGCCCGAGATGATCTGGGTGACCCGGCCGGCGTACCCCTTGCCGATCTCGCCGTGGCCGGACATGTACTCGGATCGCTCCTCGAAGGAGAGATCGTACCAGTTGTGCTCGTCGCCGCGGCGTTTGTCCATCGGGTAGAAGCTGACGTACTCCGAGTCGGGGATCTCGGGTTTCAACCGGGACTCGATGTAGCGAGCCATCCCCGTGTCCTCGACCTCCGACTCGTCGTCGAAGTAGTCCTCGGACATGTAGCCCGAGACCTCCGTCACCGAGAGATACGAGTCGACGCGTTCGGTGAACTCGGCGAGGGCGGTGTGTTCGAACCGGCGCTCGAGCACGTCGAGATCCTCGAGCGACGGCCGGAGATGCAGGACCAGCAGATCCGCCTTGTGGCCCAGCACGGCGAACGTCGCCGAACCGCCTTCGTCGGCGTCCGCGAGTCGTTCGCAGGCGCCGAGATAGTCGACACCGTCTTCGATCGCCCGCGACCGGCGGCGCTCGGGAGCGTCCCGCCAGGCGTCCCAGTCGACTGTGCGGAAGTCGTGGAGCACGTACCAGCCTTCCTCGGTCTGTGGGGGTCTGCGTCTGTCCATAGACGCGGGTTCGGCCGGAGCGGTGAATAAGGAACGGTTTTCCCTCGTCGGACGGCGGCGGGATTCAGGCGAATCGACAGATTTCGGTCGTCTCGGGTCGCGACATGGCATCACGGAGCGTGCGGGCGACCGAAACCCTTTATGTACGCCCGTTTGAATCACGACTACCATGCGGAAAAGTGGGCCGCCGAAAGGACTCATCGCCTATCTCGTCCTCGAGTTGTTAGAAGAGAAGCCGCGCTACGGGTACGAGATCTTAAAGGAGATCCGTGACATCAGTGGTGGCCACTGGGAACCGTCGTACGGCTCCGTCTACCCCATCCTCTACAAGTTCGAGGAGAAGGGTTGGGCCGAACGGATCGAACGCGAGGACGAACCCGATCGGAAGTACTTCGAACTCACTGACGCCGGCGCCGAGGAACTCGCCGAACGACGCGAATCCGGCGCCGAGAAGGCCCACGACTTCGCCGACGTTATTCTGGGGTTCTTTCACGTCTACGCCGCCTTCTCGACCGACGAGCGCTTCGAGATCCCGGACCTCGAGGGCGAGTGGCAGTTCAACGAGGAGTTCAGCGCCTGGATCGTCGAACAGCTGATCCGCCACCACGACTACTACTTCGACACCGAGTTCGAGCGCATCGAGGAGACGCCCGAGGAGTTCTACAGCCGCCACGGCCTCGAGTACGAGGGCTGACCTTCCGTCCGGTTAGTACGGGCTATCACGTCGGCCCCGAAGCGACGACAACCCTCTCGCGGTCGCCGGGAACAAGTTACTGTAGACCGTCTCAGCCCGCGAGCAACTGCGGACCGAACAGCATCAACAGGAAACTCGCGAGCATCGCCAGTCCGACCGAAGTCGTCACGGTCCGGACCATGCCGCGGGTGGCGTCGATGGGGAGCCTCGAGACGACCGCCTCCGTACTCGTCCGGAGGATGTGGCCCCCGTCGAGCGGGAACGCGGGGATGCAGTTGAAGAAGCCCAGTTGGACGTTGATCCAGCCAGTCCAGAACAGCAGGTTCGCGAGCAAGAAGACGACCGGTTCGCCGAGAACGCCCAGCGACCCCTGCACCTCGTAGAAGTTCTGTATCCCGCCGGTAAAGCCGGCGAAGTTGAACGGAAGCAGGCCGATGACGGCGATAATCGGCAGGAAGAGCACGAGGCCGATCTTCCCGAGGTAGGTGTCCGTTACTGCCCCGAACTGGCCGTCGCCCTCGCCGCCGAGGATGACGAGGTACTCCTCTGCGGGGTAGAGCTGAACGCCGATGTCGGCGATCGAGAAGCCGGAGACACCGGAGCTGCCGAGGATGCCGAGGTAGCCGGTGCCGGTCTGGGGGTGCTCGCCCAGCGTGACCTGGTACTCGACGCGCTCGCCGTCGAGGTAGCCGGCGACGGTCACCTCCTCGTCGGGGCTCGAGGCCTGCAACTGGCTCTCGAGGTCTCCCCACGACTGGATGCGCTCGCCGTCGTACTCGGTGATGACGAGCGTCTCACCCGCCGGTGCACCCGCCTCAGAGAGCGGGCCGTCCTCGACGTCGACGGCGGCACCGATCGGCACTTCAGTGGTGGCCTGTTCGCCGTCAGCGCGCTCGAGGGTGAGTTCGACGACCTCCTCGTCGCCGACGGCGTCGAAGAAACCGCGCTCGGTCGCCACCGACTGGCCGTCGACGGCGACGATCGAGTCGCCGACGGCGACGCCCGAGGGTCCATCTTCGATCGCCGCCCGGACGACCGCGGAGCGCTGGAACGTGATCTCGTCGTCACCGTTGCGCTCGACGGTCACCTCCTCGCCGTCGGTGGCCTCGAGGCGCTCGCTCAGGTCGTCGTTGTCCTCGACGGGCGTGCCGTCGATGGCGGTGATCCGATCGTTGGGTTCGAGGCCGGCGTCCGCGGCGGGCGAGTCCGGAGCGACGCCGCCGACGGCCGCGCCGGGGGCGAGCGTGATCGCGCCGGCGATGGGGCCGAACAGCAGCGCGAACGCGATCAGCGTGACGACGAAATTGAACGTCACTCCCGCGGCGAACATTCGGGTCTGGGCGCCCCTCGAGGCCTTCTTGTTGCTCTCCTGGTCGGGCTCGACGAACGCGCCGATCGGAAGCAACGCGAGCATGGCGACCCCCATCGATTCGATCTCGATGTCCTCGACGCGACAGAGCAGACCGTGACCGCCCTCGTGGACGACCAGCCCGACGAGCAGGCCGAAGACGATTCCCGGAGTGGCCGACAGCGGGAGAAAATCGTTGACGCCGGGGATGACAAGCACGTTCCGGGGCTGCTGGACCGTCGAGGGCTGCGGTGTCGAGAGGGCGGCGTACGCCGACACCAGGAGGAAGACGAACATGCTCCCCATCACGACGATGGCGATGCCGACGCCCATGTTCGCCCAGGCGCGCCAGAACCGCTTCGGGCGGGACAGCGAGTCCAGGAACGCCTTACCACGCTTCGTGTGGATCGTCAGGATCGGCCCCTGCGTGCCGACGTAGCTCGGGAGGAAGCCGTTGTTGCGGAGCGTGACGATTACGAGCCAGTAAGCGACGATTCCGACGAGGATCCAGGTGAGCGTACTCGACGCGAAGGCGTCGACGAACGCGGGGGTGACTGAGACGGGGGACCCATACTCCATTACTCTCTCTTCGGTCGGGCGCTCTCAAAGGGCTTTTGTCTGGGGTGGTCGACTCCGAACCGCCCGATGACACGGGTTTCGGGGTCGACGCCTTACTGCTCGCGACGCAGGCGAGCGACGACGAACTCCCGGTCGACCTTCGCGAGGAACGGGCCGAGCTTTGGCCCCTGGCTCTCGTCGAAAAACAGCCGGTAGCCCGCGCCGAAGAAGTCGCCGATGTCGACGTCGTGGCGCTTTGCGGCCTCGTAGATCTCGCCCTGGATCTCCTCGGGGCCGTGGCCCGCCTCGATGAACGCCGCGAGGTCGGCCAGCGCCGCCTCCGTCGGTTCGTCGAACTCGTGGTCGGGTATCTCCGCTCGCTTGAGTTCGTAGTCGAACTCGTTTTCGGTCCGTCTGGCCCAGTTGCGGGCGCGTTCGACCCGCTCGAGGGCGCCCTCGATCGCCCACTCCGGTGCGCCCTCCGGAACGTGGCCCTCTCGCCGGGCGATCTCCTCGCGCAGAGCCGGGTCGTCGGTCATCCCCAGCACCGCAGCGAAGGTGTAGGGCAGGCGGATGCGTTCCTGCCTCGGTTCCTCCACGACCAACGGATAGACGCGCTCGGCGAACGCCTTTTCGTCCTCGCTCGCCTCCACCTCGCCGAAGTAGATCGCCTCGAAGCGGTCGAACTCGTCGACCAGCAGGTCGAGGCGCTCGACGCTGAAGTCCCGCGCTTTCGCGGGGTCCTTCGCGAAGAAGTACCGGAGTACCTCGGGCTCGAGCAACTCGAGCACCTCCGAGACGAGGATCACGTTCCCCTCGGAGGACGAGAACGGTTCGCCGTCCAGGGTGAACCACTCGTAGACCATCGGCACCGGCGGCTCGATGCCGAGGACGTTGCGGGCGACGTCCTGGCCGCTCGGCCAGGAGCCCTCGGCGTGGTCCTTACCGAAGGGTTCGAAGTCGACGCCCAGCACCTGCCATTGGCCGGGCCACTCGAACCGCCAGGGCATCTTTCCGTCGCGGAAGGTGGCGGTCCCCTCGTGGCCGCAGCCGTCGATGGTCCTGTCGCCGGCCTCCATGTCGGTACAGCGGTAGTCGACGGTTTCGGCCTCGAGATCGATTCCCGTAATCGTCTCGGTGACCTTGCCACACTCCGCACAGATCGGGTTGAACGGGACGTACTGCTCGTCGACCTTGTCCTGGTACTTCGAGAGGACCTCGCGGGCGGTCTCCCGGTTCTCGAGGACGTGTCTCGTCACCGGATCCAGATCGCCGCTCTCGTACAGTTCCGTGGTCGAGACGAGGTCGATGGGCACCTCGAGGGCGTCGGCGCTGTCCTGGATGATCTGCGAGAAGTGATCGCCGTAGGAGTCACAGCAGCCGAAGGGATCGGGGATGTCGGTGTACGGCGAGCCGAGATTGCGCCCGAGCGCGCCCGCGTTGACCTCGCCCAGATCGACGAGGGTGCCCTCGAGGTCACACAGCGTGCGGGGTAGTTTACGGAGCGGATCGCGGTCGTCGGCGGTGAACACCTGCCGGACCTCGTGGCCGCGCTCGCGCAACACTTCGGCGACGTAGTAGCCGCGCATGATCTCGTTCATGTTCCCCAGGTGAGGAACCCCGGAGGGCGAGATGCCGCCCTTGATGACGATGGGTTCCTCGGGGTCGCGCGCTTCGACGCGATCCGCAACCTCGTCGGCCCAGAAGACGTGGTGGCCACCCTCCCCGGACTCTCGTTCTGCCTGGAGCGTGTACGGACTCTCTGCGTCCGCGTTCCCGTTCGCTTCGCCGTCGCCCGCGGTTTCCTCAGTGCTCATCGCTGGCCCAGTAGGTCGGCTCGGCGCCGACGTCCTCCGGTACGACGTCCGTTCCCTCGTGGTCGCCGTGGCGAACCGCGCGGGCGATGCGATCGGGGTCGGTGCCGTCGAGGACGATGGTTCGCATTCCCGAGCGCTCGATGATCTTCGCCGCCAGCAGGTCGACGGGTGCGGAGGCGCCGGCGTTCATCTCGAGGCCCGCGATAACGTCGACGAGTTCGGTCGCCGAGAGATCGTCGTACTTCGTCGCGTCCTCGGTCTCGTTGGGGTCGTCGCTGTAGACGCCGGGGACGCTCGTGGCGTAGACGAGCAGGTCGGCGTTGACGTACTCCGCGAGGGCGGCGCCGACGGCGTCGGTGGTCTGTGCGGGGGCGACGCCACCCATCACGCAGACGTCACCCTGCCGGAGCGCGTCACCGGCGGTTTCGTAGTCTCGGACGGGCGCAGTCACCGCGTCCTCGCCCAGCGCGGCGATGAGCAGGCGGGCGTTGAGGCGCGTGACGTCGATTCCGATCTGATCGAGTTCGATCTCGTTTGCGCCGAGGTCGCGAGCGGCACCGATGTAGTCGCGGGCGACGCCGCCGCCCCCCACGACGGCACCGACGCGACAGCCATCCGAAACGAGATCTTCGACGACGGCGGCGTGTGATTCGACCCGATGCGAACCCGGTTCGGGGACGAGCACACTCCCACCGATGGAGACGACCACTTTCATGCTACCGCGGTCTAACCGGGTTGCAATCTTAAGGGTTGCCAACGCCGATTCCGGCGGCGACCGCGGCGATAGCTACAAACCTCGAGCCGACCACGTTCCAGCTATGTACGTACTCGGCGTCCTCGACAGGGGTGTAGACGACGACGGCCTCGAGCGCACCGTCGGCCAGTTCGTCGATCGACTCTCGGCACGCGGGCGCGTCGGCGTCGTCCGCTACGACGCAACGATCGCCGACGGGCGAGCGGCGCTTCGCGACGACGGGATGACACCCGGCGGCGACGTCACCTACGATCTCGGCGTCGACGGCGACTGGACCGCCTGCGGGACCGGCATCTCGGTCACCGACGCGCTGGCGGATCTCGCCGTCGACTGCTCGTTCGCGGTCGTCGTCGGCGTTCCCTCGCTTCGCTACCCCGCCGTCGCGGTCGGCCCCGAGACCGACGCCGGGAACGCCCACGTTCTCGCGACTGCCGCCGACCCCGCGGATCTCGACTACGACGCGGTCGTCGACGCCCTCCTCGAGACTGAACCCTACGAGACGCTCGAGTCGCTGGTCGCCAGGGTGAAAGCGTCACCCGACGCAGATCGGTCGGGTGCGATCGCGACGTTCACGGGCCGCGTACGAGCGAAGGACGCGGCCGACGACGCGCGCACGGAGTACCTCGAGTTCGAGAAGTACGAGGGAGTCGCCGACGAGCGGATGGCGGCGTTGAAAGCGGACCTCGAGGCCCGAGACGGCGTTTACGCGGTGGAACTCCACCACCGGACCGGCGTCGTGCGCGACGGCGAGGACATCGTGTTCGTCGTCGTCCTGGCCGGCCACCGCGAAGAGGCGTTTCGGACGGTCGAGGACGGCATTAACCGGCTGAAGGACGAGGTACCGCTGTTCAAAAAAGAGGTGACGGTTGACGAGGAGTTCTGGGTCCACCAGCAGTCCTGACACGTTTCTTTTCGTTTATCTCTAATGGCATGGGCTTGGAACATAGAGTCGGCGTGGTACGTCGACGGCTCATGGGCGCGAGATGTGGGCTTCTCTAGTTACGGCCTTAGATTCGATTTTAAAACTTCTACGGAGATATGGACCCCTCGTAAAGGGTTGGGTAAATCGAGATAAAACGTCGGATAGATCTCCCGTTCTTGAAGACAATCGAAAAACTCCAAAGCATCCTTCCTTTATAACATATCCCGGCTGATAGGGGTAGTTGTCGATGAGCACGACAGCCCAACCCTCCACGGAAAGCAAAGAACGCCGCCTCAAGCGCTACCTGCGCAACCGCGTCGACGACGGTGAGCTCTACTTCAAAGGTAAGTTCATCGCCGACGATGTCGGACTCTCCCCCAAAGAAATCGGCGCGCTCATGGTCAAACTCTCCGAGTCCGCGACCGATCTCGAGATCGAGAAGTGGTCGTACACGAGCGCGACAACCTGGCGCGTCGACCACGCCTAACCCTGTCGCCATCGACGACACTCCACTCAACTCCACGTCGCAGTCGACGCCACGTCGGTGCGTGCTCCCCTTCACGCATCCGGGAGGCGTCTCGATACTGTGCCGGCGCGTACCCCCCACGCCACCCGGCACGTTCCCCGATTCTCACTTCGACTCGAGCCACGGCAGTCGATTTATACCGCCCGGTACCGAACCACCGATGATGGATGATGCGGAGCGGTCGACCCGCTCGAGCGACGGCGGTTCCCGGAATACGGGAGCTGTGGACACTGATGGCCCTCCTCGCGACCTGATCGAGTCGGTCTTCGCCGTCTACGAGACCCGTACCGACGGCGAGCAACTGCTGTACTACGGCGACCCGCGTCGCTCCCCGGAGGCGATGATGCACGAACTCTGGCCGGCGTTTCGCGAGGCCGGCTACGAGGTAGAACTCACCGCCCAACGGGGCGAGTACGTCCTCGTCGCGGAACCGATCGACGTCGGCGTCGACGGAATCCCCTGGACCAACGTCGTCCTGTTTCTGGCGACGGTGGCCTCGACGCTGTTCGCCGGTGCCCAGTGGTACTACGTCAACCCGCTCGAGGACCCCACCGGTGCCGTCCTCGAAGCGTGGCCGTTTACGGTGGCAATTCTCGGCGTGCTGGGCGTCCACGAGATGGGCCACTACGTGATGAGCCGCTATCACAAGGTGGACGCCTCGTTGCCGTACTTCCTGCCGGTGCCGACGCTGATCGGGACGATGGGCGCGGTGATCAAGATGAAAGGTCGGATGCCCGACCGGAAGGCGCTGTTCGACATCGGCGTCGCGGGGCCGCTCGCGGGGCTGGTCGCGACCGTCGTCGTCACGGTAATCGGCCTCCACATGCAGCCGGTGACCGCGCCGCCGGGGCTCGTCGACAGCCCCGATTCGATCCAGATCCGGCTGGGGTATCCGCCGCTGCTCGAGTTCCTCGCTGCCGTCGTCGATCAGCCGCTGTACCGCGACGACCCCGCGACGGCGGTCAACCCGGTCGTCATCGGCGGCTGGGTCGGGATGTTCATCACGTTTCTCAACCTGATCCCCGTCGGACAGCTCGACGGCGGCCACATCCTCCGGGCGATGGCCGGCGACCGCCAGGAGACGGTGGCCGCCCTCGTTCCCGGCGTCCTCTTCGGCCTGGCGGCGTATCTCTACTACGTCGGCGGCGAGAGCGGTAACTCGGTGTTCATCTGGGTGTTCTGGGGGCTGTTCGCGGCGCTCATCGCAGCCGTCGGTCCCGCACGGCCCGTCAACGACGACCGGCTGGGGACCGGTCGGTTCCTTCTCGGACTCGTCACGTTCGCGCTCGGAATCCTCTGTTTCATGCCGGTTCCGATCGCAATCGTCGGCTAACTCCGAGGTCCCGGCTCGCCGGGATCAGGAGTCACCGTGAGTATACCCGCGATCCGCGAGCGCCTCGCCGTCGAGCGTCACACCGTCTTCGACTACCTCGCCGAGCACCGCAAGCGGCTCCGAAACCGCTCCGCGTGCGGCTTCGAGCGCCGATTCGGGGATCGTACAGACGAGTTCGAAGTCCTCACCGAACGTCAGTGCCCGCTCGAGCGCCCGCTTCTCGTCGGCGAGTTTCGAGAGCGACTCGGCGACCGGCACCCGCTCTGCTCGGATGGCGAACCCGCAGCCACTCGCCTCCGAAAGCTGGTGGAGCGACCGGGCGAGTCCGTCGCTCGAGTCCATCATCGCGCTCGCGTGGGGGGCCAGCGCTCGACCGGCTGTCACGCGTGGCTCGAACCGAAACAGTTCGTTCGCCCGCTCTCGAGCGGCCTCGTCGCCGGTTTCGCTGGCGTGTTCGAACAGCTCGAGGGCTGCTGCGCTCCGGCCGAGCGTGCCCGTGACGCAGACGCGGTCGCCGACGCGAGCGCCCGAGCGGTGGACCGGGTCGTCGACGCGACCGAGCGCCGTCGAGGCGACGGTGAACTCGTCGTGACCGTCCAGGTCTCCCCCGACGTAGCGCGAACCGACGCGCTCGCAGACGTCCCGGGCGCCACGAACGAACGCCAGCAGTTCGTCCTCGTCGAACTCGGGGGCCGCGTAGGCGGCGACGGCGGCGGTCGCCTCGGCACCCATCGCGGCGACATCCGAGAGGGAGGCGCCGACCGACCGCCAGCCGGCCGTATAGCGGCTCGTTCCGACCGGAAAGTCGGTCCGCTCGTGGAGCATGTCGATCGTAACCACGAGGCCGTCGATGACGGCCGCATCGTCGCCAACCGGCTCGAGTTCGCTCGAAAGCAGCGCCAGGGCGGCGCGTTCGTCCATACTCATCCTCTCGAGTCGAGGGCGAAAAGCGAACCGGTCGTCGTGCTGTCCGGGCAGACGGCGCCACGCCCGCGAGTGGACAACGATGGCCTTAAATGCCGCCGAAGGGAACCAACCGCCAATGGCTACGATGTACGACGTTCCGGCGGACGCCCTCATCGAGGCGCTCGCTGACGACTTCGAGGACCGACTCGAGGAGCCCGACTGGGCACAGTTCACCAAGACCGGTGTCGACCGCGAACTCCCACCCGAACAGGAGAACTTCTGGGCGATCCGTGCGGCAAGTCTGCTGCGCAAGGTCGCCGACACCGGCCCCGTCGGTGTGAGCCGGCTGGCAACCGAGTACGGCGGCGGTAAGAGCGGTTCGACCCGCTACCAGTCCGTCCCCGACCGCCGGGCCGACGGCTCGCGAAACGTCATCCGGACCATCCTCCAGCAGCTCGAGGAAGAGGACCTCGTCGAGACTGCAGAGGGTGAGGGACGACGTATCACCGCCGAGGGGCGCAGCCTTCTCGACGAAACCGCCGGCAACGTTCTCGAAGAGCTCGACCGCCCGGAACTCGAGCGCTACGCCTAAGACGTTTTTTCGACGTTCGCGGTCGTATTCGCGGTTTCTGCACCGAGCGAGGGCACGGTCCGTAATCATTTTCCCCTGGCACAGACAACACTGATTCATGAGCGACGCTCCCGACGAGGACGAACTGGAGGAACTGCGCCGGAAGAAGATGGAACAGCTCCAGGATCAGGCCGGCCAGCAACAGAACGAGGAGGCCCAGGAAGCGGCCAAACAGCAGGCCGACGCCCAGAAACAGGCGATCCTTCGACAGTACCTCACCGACGACGCCAGAAAGCGGCTCAATACGGTCAAAATGAGCAAACAGCAGTTCGGCGAGCAGGTCGAACGTCAGGTCGTCGCGCTGGCCCAGAGCGGCCGCATTCAGGGGAAGATCGACGACGCACAGATGAAGAGTCTTCTCAAAGAGCTCCAGCCCGAAAAGAAGAGCTTCGACATTCAGCGCCGGTGATGCGGCTGGGACTGCTGTACAGCGGTGGGAAAGATTCGACGCTCGCAGCGTTGCTGCTCGACGAGTTCTACGACGTCACGCTCGTTACGGCCCACTTCGGGATCACCGACGACTGGAAACACGCCCGTGAGACCGCCGAAACGGCCGGCTTCGACTTCGAACGGCTCGCACTCGACCCCGAGGTCGCCGCCGAGGCCACCGAACGGATCCGCGAGGACGGCTTTCCCCGCAACGGGATTCAGCTGGTCCACCAGCACGCCCTCGAGACGGTCGCCGCAAACGGGTTCGACGCCGTCGCCGACGGCACCCGCCGGGACGACCGGGTGCCGACGGTGTCTCGAGCCCAGGCTCAGAGCCTCGAGGACCGACACGGCGTCAACTACATCGCGCCGCTGTCGGGCTTCGGGCGAAACGCGGTCGACCGCCTCGTCGACGCCACACTCGACGTTACCGCCGGCCCGAGCGAGGAGATCACCCGCGCCGACTACGAGGCGGAGCTTCGGGCACGGATTGCTGCCGAGGACGGTGAGCGCGCGGTCGCCGAACTGTTTCCGGACCACGAACAGACACGCGTAACCGACGTCCGCTGAGTCACGCGTTCGACCGTTTCCTCGAGTTCCAGTACGCGTTGTCTCGACCGCGATCTATTTTGACGGGTTCGTGATAGTCGGCAGTAATGAACGGGTTTCTCCAGCGGCGAGTGCTCGCGTCGTTCGGCCTCGGTGCTGTTCTCGCCGGGTTTTTCGTCGTGGCTTTGCTGTCGGCTGACGGCGTCGTAGGCCGATTCGTCGCGAGCGTTCTCGGTGGTCTGTCACTGACCTGCGTCGCGCTTGGTTTCTACTACGTCAATCACGATCGGGTGTTCTCGGACGGGGTCCGTGACAGTGCCCGTCGACTGGTGCGGGGGTGGGCCGGATTCTACTTCCTCGTCGAGGGGATCACCGCCGCGATACCGCTTACTGACTCCGGTGGCTGGCACTGGCTCAGCGGCGCGTTCGTTCTCGCCGGCTTCACGCTTTTGCGGGCGTTTCACCCCGACTACGAGGAGGCAGACGAGCTGCGTCCCGGCGCCGGAAGACGGCTGCTCGGACTCGGGAGCGCAGCCTGCGTGTACGCCGCCGGCGTTGCGCTGGTCGAAGGGTGGGTTCACCCCGGGTTCGTGCCCGGCGTTGTGGCAACCGCCCTCGGCATCGCTCTCTGGCTCTCGGGGCTGTCGATCGCGGTCGCCACGCTCGTGCGAACGCACCGGCGGCTGACGGCCGACGCGGGCGAGGAGTCCGAAGACCGGAATCGGTACGCTCCCGTCTCAGAGACGGAAACGTCACTCGAGTAGTTCGTTTTCACTATCACGATCGCGTGGTAGCGGTAAATACTCCTATTCGACGGGCTCCGACACACTTATACCGACTGTTTGTTGTAGAACCGCTATGGCTCTTCCGAACGTTCTTCTTGTTATTCTGGATAGCGTGCGGGCGAAGAATACCAGCCTTCACGACCATCCGCGGGACACGACCCCCGCCCTCGAGTCGCTCGCAGAGGAGGCGACGGTGTACGAGCAGGCGCGCGCTCCCAGCATTCACAGTATCGCCAGTCACGTCAGCATCTTCTCGGGATACCACGTCGAAGAGCACAACGTCGTCGAGCACGAGTCCCAGCACGATCCTGCGACGAGTATCTGGACCGAACTCGCCGAGGAGTTCGACTATTCGACCGGACTGTTCACGCCGAACGCGGTGATTACGATGGCGTCGAATCTCGACGATCAGTTCGATACGACCGTCGGACCGAGTCGGTACCGCCGCTTTCAGTCGGGGCTCGATCCGATGGAGATCGACGGGGAGGTAACTCCTCGACGCTACCTCCAGGAGTCGCTCAACCACCCCCACCCGCTCCGCTCGATTCTCAACGGGCTCGAACACCGGTTCACGCCGGGGTCGTCTCACGATCCGGAGCGCGAGAGCGGCGAACGGTACATCCAGCACTTCTTCGACTGGCAGGAACGCCAGTCCGGCCAGTGGGCTGCGTGTCTCAACCTGATGGACGCGCACTATCCGTACCGCGCCCTCCCGGAGTTTCATATGCTGGACGACGACGAACTCCGCGCCGTTCACGACCGGTTTCAGGACATCCCCGCACACCACCTGCTTACGAACGGTGACTGGTGGGCGCTCGAGGCGCTCGAGTACCTGTAC
This sequence comes from Natrononativus sp. DTA114, assembly GCF_059736515.1. NCBI lineage: Archaea > Methanobacteriati > Methanobacteriota > Halobacteria > Halobacteriales > Natrialbaceae > Natrononativus > Natrononativus sp. DTA114. The sequence continues at coordinate 165,935 of NZ_JCASSN010000003.1, forward strand.
GACGAGTGTATCCGCCAGGCGGACGCCGCGGTGGAGGAGCTGTTCAGCACGCTGGCACAGGGGGGCGCGCTCGACGATACCCTCGTCGTGGTCACGAGCGACCACGGCGAGGCGTTCGGTGAGTACAGCCAGGTGTCGCCGGGAATCCGGCTGTCGGATCACAGCTGGGGTATTCACGAGTGCCAGACGCACGTTCCGTTGCTCGTCAAGGAGCCGGGACAGACGGCGGGCGAACGTGTCGACGAGGTCGCCTCGCTGGTGGAGTTCCCCAACGTCGTCCGGTCGGTGCTCCGGGCGGAATCCGACGCGTCGTTCGTTCCCGAAAAGGAAACGGTTCTCGCGTCGACCTACCGGGTTCCCGAACCCGGAGATATACTCCCCGAAAACGTCGACAAAGAGGACTACATCGGTGCGTGGCGGGCAGTTTACCGGAACGACGGGGACTCGGTTCTAAAGCACACCAGCCACGCCGACGACGAGGCAACCGTCGAAATCCTCGACGCCCAGCGCTCGATCGTCCGCGAACCGAACGCTCACGGCGTCGTCTCACAGGCCTTCGACGAACTCTCCGACGTCGGTGCGAATCTCGGGATGGGTGACACGACTGAAGACGTCGAAGAGCGGCTCGAATCGCTGGGTTACCTTCGGTGAGCACGCTCGAGTACAATGCCCGATGGGAGTAACCCGGTAGAGACGGCCGAAGAAGAGGTCACGGAACACGCCGACGGGGAAAGCTCGCTGGACATCGTCAGCGACGGCGCACTCATCTTCGCGGTCGGAAAAGGGATAAGCACGGTCGCCAACTTCGCTCTCCAGTTGCTCATCACGCGGACACTGGGAGCCGCAGCCTACGGCGTGTTCGCCTACGCCCAGACCATCACTTCGATCGCGGGCGTGTTCGCCCGGTTCGGGACAACCGAATCGATAATGAAGTTCGTCCCGGAGTTCGAGGACGATCGGCGAACGCAGGGGAAGTTCATCGGCACCGCCGCGTTCACGGCGATCGTCGGAAGTCTGCTCGTGGCGACGACGCTCTTTCTTACCGCGGAGACGATCAACGACTACACTCTCCAGAACCCGCTGTTCGCCGCGATTCTCAAGATATTTTCCGTCTTCCTGCCGCTACAGGTCCTGACACAGGTCGTCGCGAACGTGTTCCGGGCGTACGAAAACGCCCAGTATCACATCGGGATTGTCGACGTTCTCGTCCCGGTACTGAACGTGACCTCGGTCGGTGTCGCTCTCGCCGTCGGTGCCTCGATCGTCGGTGTCAGTGGGGCTGTCGCGTTTGCCGCCGGACTCGCGCTGGTCGTCGCCGTCACGATCTTCTTCCGAAAGATCACCGTTTCACTGACGCTTCTCAGGGATCGCGACGAACTCTTTCGGTTCTACAACTACTCGGTTCCGCTCACGCTGACGGCGGCGGGTGCACTTCTGTACACCCAGGTCGACCGACTGATGGTGGGGTTTTTCCTCGGTGACGTCGAGGTCGCGGTGTACGCGATCGCCATCTCGATCGCGACGGTCCTCGGGTTGCCGCTTACGGGTCTGAACCAGCTCTTCCCGCCGGTCGCGTCGAAACTGCACGCCCGCGAGAGCCGCGACGAACTCCAGACGATGTTCAGCACGGTGACGCGGTGGAGCTTCTCGTTGAGCCTCCTTCCCGCAGTCGTCATCTTCGTCTTTCGCGAGGAGGTGCTCGGCATCTTCGGTCCGGAGTTCGTCGCCGGGACCGCCGTTCTCTCGCTGTTCGTCCTCGCACAGCTCACCCGAAACGCGGTCGGACCGAGCGGCTACATGCTCATGATGACCGACCACCAGTACGTCGTGATGATCAACCGATGGATCCTGGGAACGCTCAACGTCGTCGCGAACTACATCCTCATCCTCGAGTACGGGTTCATCGGCGCCGCCATCGCCTCGGCGACGACGCTCGCGTTCGTCAACTGTCTGCGTCTCATCGAAATTTGGGTTCTCGAGCGCTACCAGCCGTACTCGCTGGCGTACCTGAAGCCGATCGCTGCGGCGACCGTAACGCTATTCGGGCTGTCGCTGCTGCGAACGTCCCTGCTTCCCCAGGAGCTGCCACCGGTCGCGCTCGCAGTGATCGGTGGAGCGATCGGCTGTCTTGTCTACGTCGGAATTATGCTCGTGCTCGGCCTCGAAGAGGAGGACTATCGGCTGTACGAGCGGCTGACGAGTTGAACGGCGACGGCGATCGAATTCGGTCGCCGAAATCGAACGGAGCATAGAAGTGCGACGTGACCCAATGGGGGCCCATGTACGACCGGATCAAGGGCTTTCGCGACTTCTACCCCGGCGAGATGGCCGCGCGGCGGGCCACAGTCGATACGCTGGAGGACACCGCCCGAAGCTACGGCTTCCGCGAAATCGGCACCCCCGCCCTGGAGCGAGCGGAGATGTGGACGGACAAGAGCGGCGACGACATCGTCGAGGAGCTGTACGCCTTCGAGGACAAAGGCGGCCGCCACGTTACCCTCACTCCCGAGCTCACCCCCACAGTCGCACGGATGGTCGTCGCCAAACAGCAGGCGCTCTCGAAGCCGATCAAGTGGTTCTCGACCCGACCGTTCTGGCGCTACGAGCAGGTCCAGCAGGGCCGCCAGCGCGAGTTCTACCAAACCAACGTCGACATCTTCGGCTCTTCGGAACCCGAGGCCGACGCCGAAATCCTGGCGTGGGCGGCCGACGCGCTCACCAATCTGGGCCTCACCGGCGAACACTTCGAGTTCCGGGTCTCCCACCGCGACCTCCTGGGGGGCGTCCTCGAGAGCTACGACGCCGACGTCGACACCGAGGCCGCGATCCGGGCCGTCGACAAATCCGAGAAGCTCGAGACCGCGGAGTACCACGGCCTGCTGACCGACGCGGGACTCTCCGCCGACCAGGCGGCCGAGTTCGACGACCTGATCGCGACCGGCGACCTCGAGGCCGTCGAGGCGTTCGCCGACACCGAGCGAGTCACGGCGGCCGTCGAGAACCTCGAGAACGTCCTCGCCGCCGCGGAGGACTTCGGCGCGCGGGAGTACTGTACGATCTCACTCGAGACCGCTCGCGGGCTCGACTACTACACCGGTATCGTCTTCGAGTGCTTCGATTCGACCGGCGAGGTCTCCCGGTCGATCTTTGGCGGCGGCCGCTACGACGACCTCATCGAGAGCTACGGCGGCCAGCCCACGCCCGCGGTGGGCGTCGCGCCGGGGTACGCCACCCTCTCGCTACTGTGCCAGCGGGCGGACGTCTGGCCCGAAGAGGCCGTGACGACCGACTACTACGTGCTCTCGGTCGGCGACACGCGGGCGGAGGCCGCGCGGATCACCCGCGAGTTGCGCGAACGCGGCCACGTCGTCGAGACGGATGTCGCCGGACGCTCCTTCGGCGCCCAGCTCGAGTACGCCGACTCGATCAACGCCGAGACGACGGTGATCGTCGGCGAACGCGACCTCGAGAACGACGAGGTGACGATAAAGGAGATGGAAAGCGGCGAGCAGGTCCAGGTGCCGGTGTCCGAGTTCCCCGGCGACGCCGAGCAGCCGACCTCCGACGACTTCGACGAGTAACGCGGGACCGTGGAACGCGGGTCCTTTTTATAAGGCGCTGTGGTAGCGCCCGTATGGCAACGATCGCCGACTTTCGCCTTCCACTCGTCGAGTTCCCCCTTGGCATGGCGATCGAGGCGGAGCCCTCCGTCCGCATCGAACTCGAGCGGATCGTCCCGACCGAGGAGGGCGTTCTCCCGTTCTTCTGGGTCCGGAACTGCCACGATTTCGAGGCGTTCGAGCGACGACTCCTCGAGCGGGCGGCGGTGCTATCGCTCGAACTGATCTCGGAGGCCGCCGACGATCACCTTTACCGGGCGCAGTGGAACAGCGAGGTCGAGGGGTTCGTCCGCGGCATCACCCGCATCGGCGCGACGATCCTCAACGGACGCGGCACGGTCGACGGCTGGCGGTTCGAACTCCGGTTCGGCGAGCGCGAGCAGGCCCGCTCGTTCCAGCGCTACTGCCACGAACACGACGTTCCGGTCGAACTCAACCGGATCTATACGCCCAGCGAAACTGCACTCGATGACGGCTATCCGCTGACCGACAACCAGCGGGAGACGATCCGGCTCGCGTACGACCGGGGCTACTTCGAGGAGCCACAGGGCGTGACCCAGACCGAACTCGCGACGGAGTTCGGCGTGAGTCAGCGTGCGATCTCCCGGCGTATCCGCCGTGGCCTCTCGCGGCTGGTCGGTAGCACGGTCGCCGCCGACCTCGACCCCCCGTGATTGCCAGCGGATACGCCGGCGGCATCGTTTGAATCCGTTCTATGTAGACGCGCTACCGTCACATGATCCGCTCTCATACAGTATGTACGTTTATGACGAACTCCCCCTCTCGAGTTTCGTGGAAGTGCAACCAGGTGTTTGGTCCCCTCCTCAGGGTGGTGCGCTGATGGCCGATAGCGGCAACGGAGGCGAACGGGAGAGCCCGCGGCCCCCGTTCGATGGCGGCGAGGAACCGTCCGAACTCACGCCGGACGCTGGCCCGGAGCGACCATCCCAGCCGAAGGCCGCTACCGAACAGTTAGACGACGCTGACTCGGCAGATGACGACAGGTACGAAACCCGGTACGATCCGGGCCGCGACGACTCGCTGATCTGCGTGGTCGTCGACGCTGTCGCGACGGTTGCGGACTGTGATCCGCTCGAGGTCGAACCGCTGTACGACCGCGTCGACCCCGAAGCGCTCGAATCGCTGTTCGCGCCGTCCCGTTCCGCCGGGGTGCGAGCGGGATCCGTCTCGTTCCCGGTCCACGACCACGTCGTGACCGTCGTCGACGGCGACCGCGTCCGAGTCGAACCGGGCGAGTGGAACGGTCGCCACGCGCAACGTTAACCGGCGAGCGACCGTACGACCGACGATGGGAGACTCCCGCCCGAACGTCCTGCTCGTGCTCACCGATCAGGAACGGTACGACTGCACCGCACCCGACGGGCCGCCCGTCGAGACGCCGGCGTTCGATCGACTCTCGAGTGCGGGGATGCGCTTTACGGCCGCCTCCACCCCGATCAGCATCTGTACGAGCGCGCGGGCGTCGCTGCTGACCGGGCAGTTTCCCCACAATCACGGGATGTTGAACAACTGCCACGAGGAGGACGCGATCCAGGCGAACCTCCCGCCGGGGCTGCCGACCTTTTCGGAACGTCTGGCCGACGCCGGCTACGACCTCACCTACACCGGCAAGTGGCACGTCGGCCGCGACCAGGTCCCCGAGGACTTCGGCTTCGAGTACCTCGGCGGCAGCGACAAGCACCACGACGACATCGACACCGCCTTTCGCGAGTACCGCGAGGAACTGGGCGAACCGGTGGAGGCGGACCTCGAGAACGCGATCTACACCCACGACGACCCCGAGGAGGGAACGCTCGTCGCCGCGAAAACCCCCGTTAGCGTCGAGGCGACACGGGCGTACTTCCTCGCAGAACGGACGATCGACGCCCTCGAGGCTCACGCCGAGGGCGACCGCCCTGACCCCGAGACGCCCTTTTTCCACCGGGCGGACTTCTACGGCCCGCACCACCCCTACGTCGTCCCCGAGCCCTACGCCTCGATGTACGACCCCGCCGAAATCGAGCCCTGGGAGACGTACGCCGAAACCTACGACGGCAAGCCGGCGGTCCACGAGCAGTTCCTCTCCTACCGCGGGGTGGCCGACTTCGACTGGGACACCTGGGCCGAGGCCGTCGCGAAGTACTGGGGGTTCGTCAGCCTGATCGACGACCAGTTCGGCCAGATCCTCGAGGCCCTCGAGGAACTCGGCCTCGCCGACGAAACCGCGGTCGTCCACGCCTCGGATCACGGCGACTTCACCGGGAGTCACCGCCAGTTCAACAAGGGGCCGCTGATGTACGATGAGACCTACCACATCCCCTTGCAGGTTCGCTGGCCGGGCGTCGTCGAGCCCGGAACGACCTGCGACGCCCCCGTCCACCTCCACGACCTCGCGCCGACGTTCCTCGAGATGGCCGACGTCTCGATCCCGGACTCCGTCGACGCGCGGAGCCTGGTTCCGCTGCTCGAGGGGGGCAGCCCGGAGGAGTGGCCCGACTCGACGTTCGCCCAGTACCACGGCGAGGAGTTCGGCCTCTACAGCCAGCGGATGGTCCGCACCGAGCGGTACAAGTTCGTCTACAACGGCCCGGATATCAACGAACTGTACGACCTCGAGGCCGATCCCGCCGAACTCCACAACCTGATCGACCACCCCGAGTACGAGGGGATTCGCCGCGAGATGGCCGACCGGCTGGTGGCGTGGATGAACGACACCGACGATCCGAACCGGAAGTGGGTGCCGAAGACGCTCGAGTGAGTCTCCACGAACTTCCTCGTCCGCAGGCTCGTTTCCTCGCCCGTAGGTCGTCAGACCACGCGCTCGAGTCGGCGACCGTTGACCGGACCTGTCGTTGCACCTGATCGACAGCCGGCCGTGAAAAAGGACTAAGAACGGATCTAGTGTACGACAGGTGCTATGACGGCAGTCAAAGTAATTCGCGTAATGGGAACGTCGGAAGAATCGTGGGAAGAAGCGGCTCACGAAGCGTTCCGCGAGGCCAGTCAGACGGTCGACGACATTTCGGGAATCAGGGTCGAAAACTGGACCGCAAACGTCGAGGACGGCGAAATAACCGAGTACAAGGCGACGACCGAAATCGCGTTTCCCGTTCAGCACTGATCCGGACCCCGTGGAGTCGGATCGATCGTTTCGAGCACTGAACGAGTCTACGGCGGCCGACCCTACAGATACCCGAGATCCGCCAATCGCTCCTTCGTCGAGTCGCGCATCGACACCGTCTCCGCGCCGTCGGCGGCCTCGAGCCCCTCGAACTGCCCCTCCAGCCTGGCCGCCAGTTCGGCCGCCCGATCGGGTTCCTCGCTCGAGACGTCGACCCGTTCCCGGGGATCGGTCACGAGGCGGTGGAGCCGTTCGAAGCCGTCGTCGCCGACGACGTACTTGTACTCGTCCGTGCGGATCGCGCGGAGCCGGCGGTCGAACGCCCGGACCCGGTCGGGAATCTCGCCGAAGCGCGCCTCGAGGCGCTCGATCGAGGGCTGCGGGGAGACGTACTCGGCGAAGACGGCGTCCCGTGACTCGGCCGTCGAACCCGGACACAGCGACCGGCCGTGGCTCTGTGCGGCGAGTTCGTGGTCGCTGACGCCGGCCGCCTCGAGTAGCGTGTCGGGGAGGTCGAGCAACTGGGCGAGGTCGTTCCGTCGGCCGCCGCCGGTAAACGGGCCGCCGTGGAGCACCAGCGGCACGTGGAGGAGGGTGTCGTACAGGTTGTACTGGTGGCCGAAGAAGCCGTGTTCGCCGACGTGTTCGCCGTGGTCGCCACAGACCACCAGCAGGGTGTCCTCCCACTCGCCGGCGTCCTCGAGGGCGACTCGCAGGCGCTTTATCTGGTCGTCGACGTAGGCGAGCTCGGCCTGGTACAGGCCCCGGAGGAGCGCGAACTCCCGGTCGGTGACCTCGTAGTCGCCGACGTCGTACGCACGGGGGTCCTGGCGGATCGAGATTGCCTCCTCGTAGCTCGCGCCCTCGGGGAGGAACCGGTCTGCATACGCCTGTGGTGGATCGTACTGGACGTGGGGTTCGATGTAGTTACAGAACAGGAAAAACGGCCGCTCACTGGTGCGAGCCGTGAGCCAGTCGCGCACCCAGCCGGTCGTCCGGTCGGCGCCGTCGTCGCCCGCCGGCTGGAGGAGTTCGCTGTAGAGGACGTTGGCCGCGTTGACCACGGGGTTTCCGTCGAACAGCCGGTCGCGGGCGGCCTCGAGCTTCTCCCGTAAATCCTCGCCCCGGACGACGGTTCCCATGTCGGTGTCAGACTGGATGTACTGCCAACCCCGTCGCAGTTCATCGAATCCGCGGTCGAACCCGAACTCCTCGGTGATCCAGGTGTTGTTCGAGACGCCGACGGTTTCGTAGCCGGCGTCGGCGAACGCCTCCGGCAGCGTCCGCAGGGAGTCGTTCAGAAAGGTGTGGCCGCCGTGGGTGCCGTGTTCGGTGGGGTAGGTGCCGGTGAAGATCGATGCGTGAGAGGGGAGCGTCCAGGGTGCGGTCGCGAACGCGCGGTCGAACGCCGTCCCTTCGTCGGCGAGGGCGGTGAGCGTCGGCATCGTCCGCCGATCGACGCTCGTCGCCCGTGCCGTATCGAGGACGACGAACACCACGTTCCGCACGGTATCATGGGGGTCGGGATCACGCTCGGTTGTCTCCGTCATAGCCCCACATCCACCGTTCGTGGGGAAGGCCACACCCCCGGAGTATGCAGGCCGTACAGGGGGTCGGAGAGTCCGTCACAAATTCGAACTCGAGCGGTGTGGCGCTCGAGGAAACAGCGAACGGTATAACACCCGTCACCGCCTGCGTCGAAACGATGCCCCGGCGCGCGTTTCGGATCGCCTACGACGGCTCGAGCTACTACGGCTACCAGCGCCAGCCCGACGTCCCCACCGTCGAGGACGCGATCTTCGACGCCCTCCGTCGACTCGAGGTACTCGCTCCGGACGCCCACCGCCCCGTCGGGTACGCCGCGGCGGGCCGAACCGACGCCGGCGTCTCCGCACTCGCCCAGACCATCGGCCTCGAGGCCCCCGACTGGCTCACCCCGCGGGCGCTGAACGCCGAACTCCCCGCCGAAATCCGCGCGTGGGCGGCGGCCGACGCCCCCGACGACTTTCACGCGACCCACCACGCACTGCGTCGGGAGTACGTCTACCACCTCTACGCGCCACGTACGGGGACGAAACCGGCTGCCGCCGAAGCCGGTCCCGTCGACGACGACCGTTTTCGTGAAGCCCTCGAGGCGCTCTCCGGCCCCCACGACTTTCACAACCTCACGCCGGACGACCGCAACACCGAGCGAGAGCCGAGTCTCGAGGCGGCCCGCGACGGCGACTACCTCGTCGTCACCGTTTCGGCACCGGGCTTTTCGCGCGAACTCGTTCGCCGACTCGTCTCGCTGGCTCGGGACGTCGGCGCGGGCGCGGAACCGCCCGCGAAGATCGACCGCGTCCTCGAGTCCGACCCGCTGCCGGGCCACGAGGGGGTCGCCCCGGCGCCCCCGGAGCCGCTCGTTCTGGCGCACGTCGAGTATCCGGACCCCGCGTTTCGCGTCGACGAGGCGGCCGCCGCAAGCGCGCGCGAGGTGTTCGAGGAGCGTCGACTCGAGCGGGCGACCGGGGCTCGAGTCGCCGGACAGCTCCGAGACGGGGTTCGGTGAGTCGGTCGTCTCAAACAGATCAATTTCGGAATGTTTTCGGCGACCCCTCGAGTTCGTCCGGTATGGTCGAGACGAACACGTTCTGGGACGCCGCGGCGCTCATGACCGGCGGCGCGATCGCGGCCGCAACGCCGTGGCTCGTCGCCGGACTCCTGTACGACAGCTACGGCCTCGAGGGTGCTATCGTCGGGGTTGTAATCGGGCTGCTCGGCGTCCTCCTCGGCTTTCGATACGTTTCGGAGGGAATCTCGCTGGTCGTTGCCGAAACCCTCGCCGACGAACTCGAGGGGCGGTAACAGCGTTTTTGTAGGCTGACTGCACAGTCGTCGCCATGGAACTCTCTCCGGAGGAGTACGGCACCTACTGGCGGGCGTCGGCTCGCATCGCCGCGGGGTTGCTCGTGGTCCTCGGCGGTTACCGACTCGCTACGCCGATGATCGCCCACCCCGAACCGGCCGCGACGGGGTTCGGACTCCTCTTTTTCGTGGGACTCACGCTGGCGGGAACCTTTCTCGCGACGCTCGGGGTCGCTCGAGTCGTTCGGGCCGCCGTCGCCGCAGAAAATCGGCGATGATCTCCCGTGATCCGCACCGAACTACCCGGAACAGAGTCTGCGAATAGAGTGTTGACACAAGATATTTAGGACCTGTCGAGATATTGATTATATGAACCGCCGCCCACTCCTTGCGTCTCTCGCAGGTCTGTGCTCGCTTCTCGGGAGCGGGTGTACCGCTTCCTCTACTCGGGAGCATGCAACCGAGGGAGACGACGCCAATCCAATTGACGCTGAACCTGCGGACCTCCTGCTCGAACGTGAGGAGTTACCGGGAGACGACTGGAATCTCGATAAGGAAGAGGAGTTTGAGACGGAGGTACGGCGGTATTTCAGACGAGATGACGAATGGATCGGCGTTGGCGTCGAAATATTTGAATCCGTTGAAGACGCGAAAGACTCGATGGACTCGGATAAAGAATATCACAAGCAAGCTGAAAACGAGATCGAACCACACCGCGTTGGCTCTAACGGCTTCATTAGAACCGACATGTACCCCACAGTCGTGTTTCGTGATGCGAACGTCGAGGGGTTTGCGTTACACAGAAACGTCGCCGAGGGCGATGACGATGAAGAGATTGCGTTTCGCACAGCAGTAGAACTGCACGAAAAGTGGCGCTGAGAGGACGAGAGAGTACCGCGCTTCTTTACACTGGACTAACATGTAATTTACTTTGACAGAGTATTTCGCATTCCGCGTTGATCGCCCCTCGGTTCGTACCACAGTCGCGCCTCGTCTTTCACAGCGTCGTCTCCGATACTGGGCTCTTCCGTGGCTCGTTACTCCCAGGCCTCAGGCCAGATCTCAGAGGCCCGCATTCCCGGCTCGTAATCCTGTTCCTCGAACGCCTCGCGCAGTTCGTCGCCGTCGATCCGCGGGACGTCGCGCCCGCTTAGCTCTCGGACCAGCAGCGCGGTGAGCATCGCGTGCTCGCGCAGGTTTCGGGGGTCGACCTTGTCTCGAGTGTCCGCCGCCGTGTGTCCCCAGCCGCGGCCGCGCTCGCCGCCCGCCGGGGGTTCGCTGTGGAGTTGCAGCGACGGGACACCCTCCCGGAGGAACGGCCAGTGGTCGCTGAAGGGGTGGGGGTCGAGTTCGTGGACCACCGGCTGGCCGAACTCCTGGGTCACCTCGCTCGCCAGCGTCTCGAGTTCGCCGGCGCTGTGGCTGTACGCCTGCAGGTTCCGGAACCGCCCCGCGCCGTCGACGTTGACCACGGCGCGGACGGACTCGAGGTCGCTCTCCGCGGCGAGCGCGGCGGCACCCATCAGACCGACCTCCTCGCAGCCGACGCCGGCGACCCGGACCCGGCACTCGAGGTCGTCCTCGACCGCCGAAAGAATCGCGGCGGCCCCGGCCACCGTGGCGATTCCGCAGCCGTTGTCCAGCGCACCTTCGGCGATGTCGTGGCCGTCGTAGTGCGCGAGGACGACGATTTCGTCGGCGGTGTCGGGGCCGAGGCTCCCGACGACGTTCTGGCTCGAGCCCGCTTCCGTCGTCGCGTCGACGCGCAGGCGGGCGCGGCCGCCCTGTTCGGCGTACTCGGTGAGCCAGTCGTGGGTTTCGGCGCTGACGCCGACGCCGGGCATCGCGGCCTCCCCGTCGAACTTCAGCGAGCCCGTGGGTGGAAGCTGCCCGGGGACGTGGTTCGCGAAGACGAACGCCTCCGCGCCCGCCGCGGCGGCGTGGCCGAACTTCTCCATCCGGTGGACGAACCGCTGGCCTGGCGGCGTCGTGGTGCTCGCGACGACGATCGCTCCCCGCACCGCCTCGCCCGCCTCTTCGATCTCTTCGGGGGTGCCGTAGCCGACGTCGACCAGCGGCCCCTCCACGTCGCCCGCGGCGCTGTAGGGGAGCGCGATCGCCTCGAAGGAGCGTTCGACGGGTTCGGTGACGGCGAACTCGGTGGTGCCGCGCTCCCAGTGGCTCATCGAGAACTCCTCGAGCGTCGGCTCCCGTACCCCCGCGTCGGCGAACGCTTCCCGGACGAACTCTGCGGCCCGGCGCTCGCCCGGCGAGCCGCCCATCCGGCTCTCGAGCTGGGTCAGTTCGGTGAGCAGGTCCCAGGCTCGGTCGTCGTGCCATGCGGCCCCGAGCGCGCGCTCGAGGGTCTCCCCGCCGCCAGTCGTCTCCGTAGACTCGTGCATGTCTCACCCTCACACGGCGGGGAGAAAAGCGCTCAGGTCTGCCCGCATCGCGCCGGTTCGGCAACCTTTACCAGCTACGTTCCGAAACGGCGGCTATGAGTTCCGTTCCGGACCGCTCCGAGATTGACGAACAGTACACCTGGGATCTCGAGAGCATCTACGCGACCGACGAGGACTGGGAGGCCGCCTACGAGGAGACCACAGAGCGGATCGAGGACCTCGCTGCCTACGAGGGCCAGGCGACGGACGACGGCGAGACGCTGCTGACGATCCTCGAGTTGCGCGACCAGCTGATGCGCGAGGTGTCGATGGTCGCCTCCTACGCCCGGATGCGAAGCGACGAGGACACGACGAACCAGGAGTACCAGGCGATGAGCGCCCGCGCGCAGTCGCTCGCGGCGGACGCCCAGTCGGCGGCCTCCTTCATCGATCCCGAACTCCAGACGCTGACCCGCGGGGAGTTCGACGAGATGGTCGAGGAGGCGCCGGATCTCGAGCTGTACGACCACTACGTCGACGACGTATTGCGGATGAAACCTCACACCCGCTCGGCGGAGGTCGAGGCGCTGCTCGCGGATCTGGGCGAAGTCACGGGGGCAACCGGCGACGTCTACAACATGCTCTCGAACGCGGACATGACGTTCCCCACTGTCGAGGACCCCGACGGAGAGCCCGTCGAGATCACCCAGAGCAACCTCACGAACCTGCTCAAGCGCACCGACCGCGAGTTCCGCCAGCGGGTCTACGAGGGCTACTTCGACGAGTGGGAGTCGATGCGCAACACGGTCGCCTCGACGTACAAGAACAGCGTCAAGGCCGACGTGAAGCTGGCTCAGGCGCGCAACTACGATACCGCCCGCGAGGCCGCCCTCGACGGCCCGAACGTGCCGGTGTCAGTCTACGATACCCTCGTCGAGAGCGTCAACGATAACCTCGAGCACCTCCACACGCACGCCGAACTCAAGCGGGACGCCCTCGGCGTCGACGAACTCGAGATGTGGGACCTCTACATGCCGCTGACCGGCGACGAGGGCCCCGAGATCGAGTACGACGACGCCGCCAAGTACGTCGTCGAGGCCGTCGCCCCGCTGGGCGAGGAGTACCAGTCCCGCGTCGCGGAGGGCCTCGAGTCGCGGTGGGTCGACGTCTACGAGAACGAGGGCAAGCGCGCCGGCGCGTACTCCGGGGGCACCTACGACACCCAGCCGTTCATCCTGATGAACTACCAGGACGACGTCTCCTCGATGTACACGCTGGCTCACGAACTCGGCCACTCGATGCACTCCGAACTCGCGACGGAGAGCCAGCCGTACGTCTACTCCGGCTACGAGATCTTCGTCGCCGAGGTCGCCAGCACCGTCAACGAGGCGCTGCTGACGAACCACCTCCTCGAGACCGTCGAAGAGCCCGCCCTCCGTAAGGCGGTGCTCAACGAGTTCGCCGAGCGCGTGCGCTCGACGCTCTACCGCCAGACGCTGTTCGCGGAGTTCGAGCACGAGGCGCACGAACTCGAGGAGGCGGGCGAGCCGCTCACCGCCGACCGTCTCGACGAACTCTACCACGATCTGAAGTCGGCCTACTACGAGCCGGCGAACGCCGACGATCGGATCGCCCGCGAATGGATGCGCATCCCGCACTTCTATCGGGCCTTCTACGTCTACCAGTACGCGACCGGCATCTCCGCTGCGCTCGCCATCTCCGAGGACGTCCTCGCAAACGGCGCCGATGCTGCGGAGGACTACCTGGAGTTCCTGCGCCGGGGCTCGCGAGAGTACCCCCTCGAGTTGCTCCGGATCGCCGGCATCGACATGAGCACCTCGGCGCCGATCGACCGCGCGCTCGCGACCTACGGCGACCGTCTCGAAGAGCTCGAGGCGCTGCTGGGGTAGCCCTCTTTTTTGCTGTACGGCCACTCTGCATCGGGTAACTGCCCGTTACAGGGGTGACGATAGAGACGACCGCAACCCAAAGGCACATTTATCGTGGACATCTAATCGGCGTACAGCAGATGTCTCGAAGCCCGTCTCTTCCCGACCGGCCCCGCCGTGAGATCGATCCGGATCTCACGGGTGAACAGCGGCTCGAGGCGTTACGTGATCACTTCTCGGACATCACTGACGTTCACACGCAGCTCTCACAGCAACTCGAGTCCGCCCGGGAACGCCGCACACGCCTCCAGGAGAAAGTCGACCGTATCGAGCGAGAAAACGAGTGCCTCAAGAGTTCCTCGCTGTACATCGCGACCGTCGAGGACATGATCGACGGCGAGGTCATCGTCAAACAACACGGCAACAACCAGGAGGTCCTCACGGAGGTCTCCCCGCGGATGGCCGACCGTCTCGACGCGGGCGACCGCGTCGCGGTCAACGACTCCTTCGGCATCCAGAAGTTGCTCACCGCCGAGACCGACGCTCGCGCGCAGACGATGGAGATCACCGAGCGCCCGCAGGTCGACTACACCGACATCGGCGGCATCGACGAGCAGGTCCGCGAGGTCCGCGAGGCCGTCGAACAGCCCCTAGCCCAGCCCGAACTGTTCGAAGACGTCGGTATCGAACCCCCGAGCGGCGTGTTGCTCTACGGGCCGCCCGGAACCGGCAAGACGATGCTGGCCAAGGCCGTCGCCAACCAGACCGACGCCACCTTCATCAAGATGGCCGGCTCGGAACTCGTCCGTAAGTTCATCGGCGAGGGCTCCCGACTGGTGCGGGATCTCTTCGAGATGGCCCGTGAGCGCGAACCCGCCATCATCTTCATCGACGAGATCGACGCCATCGCGGCCACGCGAACGGAGTCGAAAACCAGCGGGGACGCCGAGGTCCAGCGAACGATGATGCAACTCCTGAGCGAGATGGACGGCTTCGAAGCCCGCGGCGAGATCCGCATCATCGCCGCCACGAACCGTTTCGACATGCTCGACCGGGCCATCCTCCGACCCGGCCGGTTCGACCGCCTCATCGAGGTGCCCGAACCCGACCGCGACGGCCGCGAGCAGATCTTCCAGATCCACACCCGCGGGATGAGCGTCGACGACGCTGTCAGCTTCGACGCCCTGGCCGACGAAACCGACGGCTACTCCGGCGCCGAAATCGAGAGCGTCACTACCGAAGCGGGGATGTTCGCCATCCGCAACGACCGCACGACGGTCGAGCAGACGGACTTCGAGAACGCCTTAGAGAAGATCGAGGACGACGACGGCAACGACGTCGTCTCCTCGGCGGGCTACTTCTACCAGTAACTCCCGGCTGCGATCTCGCGGCCAGTACGATTATGCGGCGGGAGACGCGCCCATCGAGTATGGGATATCACGTCGTCGATCCCGATGACATCGAACCGATGGCGGCCAACGGTCGCGAATGCCGCTCGATCAGCGACGCCGTGGCGTTCGAAAACGTCGGCGTGAACGTGTTCGACGCACCACCGGGAGCGCAGATTCCGCTCATGTACCACGCCCACGAGGATCAGGAGGAGGCGTTCTTCGTCTCGAGCGGGGCGATCCGCGTCGAAACTCCGGACGAAACGTTCGCCGTCGACGAGGGTCAGTTCTTCGCGGTCGAACCCGGAAATCCACACCGGGCGTTCGTTCCGGAGGGCGCAGACGAGAGCGCGACGGTGCTCGCGGTCGGCGCGCCGCGCGTCGACGACGTCTCCCGGTACGAGCCGTAGCTCGAGCCCCGGCCGGTGGACGAGCTACGTCTCTACCCGAGAACGCACTCTCGGTGTAGCACCCATTTCGCGAGTGCCCGTTCGAAGACGTTCTCGGGAAGTTCGGTGACCCAGTCGGAATCCTCGATCGGCTCTCCGTCCTCGGTGCCCGTTACCGATCGAAAATAGAGGGATCGGTGGAGCCTCACCGCCCAGCCGTGCCGACGCTCTCGAGTCGAGTCGGCTCAGTGATCGTGGTCGTGTGAGTGGTCGTGGCTGTGACCGCCGTCGCTGGCCTTCCCGAGGTCGCCGCCCGCGACCAGCGCGTCGTGGTCGCCCTCGATCATGTCCATGTTCTTCAGGTTGTCCCGCTCCTCGAAGTCGGCAACGGCCTCGAGCAGGTCGTCCTGGGTCAGGACGCGCCTATTTTCGGTGAGCGCCTCGAGCACTGCCTCCCGCATGACCATCCGGAGGTCGCTGCCGGTGAGCCCTTCGGTGGCCTCGGCGATGGCGTAGGGGTCGAACTCGTCGATGTCCATCGCGCGGGTGATCACCTCGAGGATGTCCGCGCGCATCCCCGAGTCGGGTTTGGGGAAGTTGACGATCTCGTCGAACCGCCGCCAGGCGGCGGCGTCTAGCTGATCGGGGTGGTTGGTCGCGCCGATCAGGAGCACGTCGTCCTGGATCAGCGAGATGTTGTCGACGGCCTTGAGCAGCGTGTTCACCGCGCGCTTGAGCGCGGCGTGCTCGTCGCTCCGGCGCGTTTTGGCGACGAAGTCGAACTCGTCGATGAAGAGGATACACGGCGAGAGTCGCTTCGCGACCTCGAACGTCTTGTCGACGTTCTTGGCGGTTTCGCCTAGATACTGGGAGGTGATCATCGACAGTTTGACCTCGACGAACGGGAGGTCCATGTCCCGTGCCAGCGCCTGGGCCGTGGACGTCTTCCCGGTCCCCGGCGGGCCGACGAACAGCAGTTTGCCGATCTCGC
Source organism: Natrononativus sp. DTA114 (assembly GCF_059736515.1). NCBI lineage: Archaea > Methanobacteriati > Methanobacteriota > Halobacteria > Halobacteriales > Natrialbaceae > Natrononativus > Natrononativus sp. DTA114. Next base: position 182,561 of record NZ_JCASSN010000003.1, read on the forward strand.
GCAGGCCGATCTGGGCGAGGTAGTCGCGGTGTTCGATCGCCTTCGCGATCTTCTCGATCTCGGCCTCCTGGCCCGGCGTCAGCACGATATCGTCGAGCGAGATGTCGACCTCCTCGGGAGCGCGCACGTCGACCAGGTCGAGCATCTCCTCGTCGTCCTCGCCGTCGAAGTACTCCTCGAGCAGGCCGTCGATCCAGACCCGGTCGGCCTGGATGGGGCGGTTGCGCTCCCTGGCTTCCTCGTAGTCGACGCCCACGCCCTCGCGGTCCTCGAAGTGTTTCGCGAGTGTCGGATTCTCGAGCAGCCGCTCGTCGCCGGCGCGCTCGAGGAACCATCGCTCGGCCAGCTCCTGCTGGGTAAGCGAGATGGTTCCGGAGAACTCGTCCCTGTCGGTGAACATGAGCTCCGAGACGGCGTTCCACGGGCGATCGACGCCCGTCGCCGCCCGCGCCGTCGAGTTCGTCGCCGACAGCGGCCGGTGGATTCCACCGCGGTGGCGCCGCCTGCGGGAGCCACCGCTCTGGCCGTCGTCACCGCTCTGGCCGTCGTCACCGCTCTCGTCGCCGTCGTCGTCGCTCGAGGCGCCGGTCCAGAAGACCCGTCGAACGGTCGGCGGAAGGTCGTTTTCGTCCAGCGATCGATCGTCCGAATAGACGCTCGTCGTGAGCAGGAACTCCACGACGTCGAGCGCCGAGTTACTCATTCTTCGAATGTAGCAACTGCTCGGCCTTAATCCCGTCGTCCCACCGGACGTGTGCGAGTTCGTCACCCGGCGGCGTTCATCCGCGGTTCGCTACCCGCTCGAGCGGTCGAACCGGCGCAATCATTTTCCGCCGGCGGTACCCAGAGGGGGTATGAACGTGTTGCTGGGACTCGGCGGCAGCGACGAGTCGATGAAGGCGCTCCGCCGAACGATCGATCGGACGCGCGAGGCGGGCGACGATCTCACCGTCGCCGTTATCGAGAAACCCGAGGCCGATCGCACACCGGAGGAGATGGCCCACCAGGCGGAGAAACTCCTCTCGGAGGCCGGGATCGATGCCGAGGTGACACAGCTCGCGGGCGACCCCGGCAGCGCGCTAGTCGACTTCGCAGAGGGCGGGCAGTTCGACCAACTCGTGATCGGCGGGGGAACCGAAAGCCCGATGGGGAAGATCCGACTCGGGGGGATCACCGAGTTCGTCCTGTTGAACGCGACGACGACCGTCAAGCTGATCCGATAACCATGCCCGGAACGCGCGTCTACCCCGACGAGTGCTCGGGGCCGTTTCCGGCACCGCCGATCGGCTTCGAGGACGCAGAGGGTCGGTCGATCGAGATCGAAGTGCTCGCGGACTCCCAGGCTACGGGCGCCGGCGATCTCGCCGGGATGTACGTCCAGTTCGACCCCGCCGACCGCGCACAGGGAATTCCACCGACCGGCGAGGGGCGCATCCGGGAGTGGCTCGAGCCCATTCTGGCCGACGGGGTCAACGTCGTCGCCCGCGACGAAGCGTCCGGAACCGTCGTCGGCCACGCGACCCTGGTTCCGGACACCGACGACCCCGCGTCGGTCGAGGACCTGGGCGAGATCGAGTGGGAACTCGCGATCTTCGTCCTCCAGGCCTACCAGCAGGCCGGCATCGGTACCCAGCTCCTCGAGACGCTGCTCGGCCACGCCAGCGACCGGGGCATCGAGCACGTCTGGCTCACCGTCGAGCGCTGGAACGGTCCCGCGATCGCCCTCTACGAGCGGGTCGGCTTCGAGATCTCCGGCGCCGAGAGCTTCGAACAGGAGATGTCGATCCGACTCGAGTAGGCGGATCGAGCCGTCGACACCGGCCAGTCGAACTTGCAGGGTACGAGGTGTCGCGTACTGCCCCGTACCCGAGAACCTCGGTAGCTGTCCGCCGTTTTGTGTCAAGATCTATCACACCCGGGCACGAAGGGGGAATCGAGCGTCCGCCGGCCTCGAAGCAGAGGAGAGCTGCGACTCGTCGCGTTCGGTGTTTCCCGGTCGATGTGGGCCTCGAGCACACGATTCCGTGAGTACAATGACCAACGATACACAGCCAGCCGACCACGGTGAGGTCACCAGGCGGCAGCAGGAAACCTGGTCGACGGGCGATTTCAACGAGATCGCCCGGCAGAACGTCGTCATGGCGGAGGCGCTTTGCGACGCCGTCGATCCGCACCCGGGCGAACGCGTACTGGACGTGGCCTGCGGGAGCGGCACTGCGGCGCTCGTCGCGGCGAGACGATACTGCGACGTGGCGGGGCTCGACTACGTGCCGGCGCTGATCGAGCGCGCCGAGATGCGAGCGAGCGCCGTCGGCTTCGACATCGACTTTCGCGTCGGCGATGCCCAGGACCTGCCGTTTCCCGACGACAGCTTCGACGCCGTCCTCTCGGTGTACGGGGTGCAGTTCGCACCCGACCAGGAGCGGGCGGCGAGCGAACTGCAGCGGGTTTGCAAGCCCGGCGGCACGATCGGTCTGGCGAGTCCGGTCCCCGATGGCTGGAGCGGGGACTGGTTCGCCGCACACGCCCGGTACGTTCCCCCGCCGCCCGGCGTCGAATCGCCCCTTCGATGGGGGACGGAGGACGGACTCGAGGCGTTACTCGGCTCGGAGAATCGGGCGCTCGAGAGCGAACGCCGGACGGCGCTCCAGTACTATCGGTCGGTCGACCACGCAGTCGAGGTGTTCACCACCCACTTCGGCCCGACGATCACAGCGCTGGAAACACTCGATTCGGCCGAAACGGAGCGCCTCCTGGACGATCTCAGGGAGGTGTTCAGCCGGTACAACCGCGCGACCGACGGAACTGCGGTCGTCGAGAATCAGTACCTCCAGACCCTCGCAGCCGGCCAGTAGCCGGTTTCGGCGAAAGCGTCCGTTCAGGCGTCTCCGTCCGTGTCGACGGTTTCGCCGGGCCGCTGTCGGTACATCGCCAGATAGATCGACACCACCGCGCAGACGATACCGAGATAGAAGAGTAGGCTGAACGTCGAGTCCGCACCGACGGGCGAGACGCCCGTCTCGAGCGCTCCCAGGAACCCCACCAGCACCAGGGCGATGGCGCTGAACCGCAACACTGTGGGGAGATCGAACAGCTGGGCTTTCAGCGCCCGCACCACCTCGTCCTCGGAGTCACTCGCGTCGTCGGCCGTCATTTCTCGACCCGCACCCCTCGCGGACTCATACCGACAACACCGGCTGGCTCGCATAGGAGAGGACGTACTCGGCGGCCTTCTCGAGCACCTCGGCGGTCGGGTCGGTCATCGGTTCGCGCGGGATGACGATGAAGTCCGCGCCGGCGGTGTCGGCGGCGTCGAGGACGACGCTGCCGGGGTGGCGGGTCTTTCGTTGCGGGGAGAAGCCGTGGGCGACGGCCGTCGAGAGCGGGACGTCGTAGTCGTCGGCAAGCGCCGCGACGTCGTCGAGGAACTGTTTCGAGCTTTCGGCGACCTCGTCTTCGTCGACGGTGCCGGCGTTCATCCCTTCGATGATGCCGCGGCCGAGGACGAACAGCACGTGCAACGAGGCGTCGTAGCGGTCTGCGACGGTGACGGCGTACTCGGCGGCGACGGCGGACTCTTCGCTTCCGTCGACCGGGGCGAGAACGGTATCGACGGAGTCACTGGCGTCCATAGGGGGTGATGTGCGGGCGGACGTGAAAAATCCACCCCCCGATGGTGCACTCGAGGCCCTTTCAGCGCCGGCTTCGAAACCGACCCGGCGGTGCGGGCCCCGGCTTCCGGATCCGTGAGAATTTATACCCCCACGCGGTCAATTCAGCGCATGTTCGATACGATCGTCGTCGCGACCGACGGCTCCCAGAGCGTCCGCCGGGCGATCGACGTCGCACTCGACCTGGCCGCCCGGTTCGACGCCGACGTCCACGCGCTCTCGGTCGTCGACGCCGGCGAAGTCGACGCCTCGCCCGAACAGCTCCGCGAGGAACTGCGCGTCGCCCTCGAGACCCACGCCGACGCCGCCCTCGCCACCGTCGAGGACCGGGCGGGTCCCGGTATCACGACGGCCGTCCGGGAGGGCCGCCCCGCGCCCGAAATCTGTGAGTACGCCCGCGAACACGGCGCCGACCTGATCGTCACCGGCACTCGCGGCCGCCACGGCGAGAACCGCCTCCTGCTCGGCAGCGTCGCCGAACGGGTCGTTCGCACGTCGCCGGTTCCCGTCCTGACGGTTCGCCAACTGCAGACGGACGAGAGCGCCGCGGCGGTCTGAATCCCGGCGTTCGACCGGCGGTTACTTGCCGGCGCGCTACGCAGGAAGGGTATGTACGAGGATCTCATCTCGAGTACCGACCTTCCGGTCGCCCGCAAGTCCGTTCTGCCGGGGACCGGCTTCTTCCTGCCCGATACGGTCGAGGAGGATCTCGAAGATCAGGAAGCGGCGGCGGCCCTCGAGGGCGCCGAGGCCGCCGTCGTCGCCGACACCGACGCCGACGGACTGGCCTGCGTCGCGTTGCTCCGCGAGGCGTACGACGACGTGCGGGCCGTTCCCAAGCCCAGCGAAGGCGACACCGAGGAGGTCGCCTCCGCCGATGACGACGGCGAGGACGCGGCGCTCGAGGACCCCGAGCCGACCCCGCACCGTGTCGCGTTGCTCCCCGCGAGCCCGCACGACCTCGAGGACGCCATCGAGCGCGTTGCCGAGTTCGGCGAGGACGGAATCGATCTCTACGTCTGTGATCTCTGTCCCGACCGCTTTTCGTACGTCGAGGACGAACTCGCGGCCGCGCTCGAGGTCGCCGACTCCGTCGCGTGGTACGACCACCACCAGTGGGACGACGACGTCGCCGCGGCGGTCCGCGAGGCGGGCGTCGACCTCGTCGTCGGCGACTCGGACGAGGAGTGCACTGCGGACGTCGTCTACCGCTCGCTCGAGTACGAGTTCGACGACAAGTATGGCGACCTCGCCGCGGTCACCCGCGACCACGACCTCTGGCTGCGCGAAGATCCCCGTAGCGACGACCTCGCGGATTACGCCTACTGGACCGACCCCGCCGAGTACGTCGAAGTCGTCCGCGAGTACGGCGCGGACCTCCCGGAGTGGGTCGAGGCGTTCCTCGAGGAGCGCCGGATCGAGAAGAACGCGCTGATCGAGCAGGCGGTGTCGCGGGCGGAGCTTCGCGACGTCGGCGAGTACACCGTCGGGATCACCTACGGGCGCTGTTCGCAGAACGAGGTCGCCGAAGCGATGCGCGAGCAGGGGGCCGACGCCTCCGTGGTCGTCAAACCCGCCGGCAGCGCCTCCATTCGCGGCACCGACGAATTCGACCGCTGTCACGAAGTCGCGGGGCTGGTCAACGGCGGCGGCCACCCCAAGGCCGCGGGCTGTAAACCCGACATCTACGACGATATGCTCGACTACGCCCACCACTGGACCACCCGCGGCGCGGTGACGAAGCAGGTGATCCTCGAGGCGTTCCAGACGGTGGTCGCGGAGCCGGCGAGCGAAAACGACGACGCAGCGTAGCCCCGCTCGCATCGGAGTTATCCGCGGATACCATCTTCACCGCCGTCAGCGGCGGACTCTCTCGCTGTGTACCGATCGAAAACAGGAACCGATCCTCCCGAAGCGAACCGCGACCGCTCAGTCGTCCTCGCTGGACTCGAGTTCGACCGTGATCTCTTCGTCCTGACGGAGGCTCATCTCGACGGTTTCGGACTCGTGGTCGGTTTCGGTGGGAGTCACGTTCAGCGTCACCGTACTCTCGCCGAGAGTGGTGATCGTCGTCGAGCCGTTGACCCCTGTCACCTCGAACGTGTCGTTCTGCTCGGCGTAGATGGGCTGGCTGATACCCTCGATATCGACGCCCTCGATCGGCTCGCCGTCCTCGTCGACGACGGTCACGGTGATGTCGTACTCCGGCGGAATGGGGTTGACCTCGAACAGTTCGGGAACCGGCTCGATTTCGTCGTCGCTGTAGTCCCGGTGTTCGACCTGGCCCTCGGTCGACTCGTAGCCGCCGCCGCTTATCTCCACGTCGTACGTGCCGTAGGGCACGTCGACGGACGCCATCCCGCCGCTGTCGGCCTCGGTGGTGAACGTGATCGGCTCGCCGTCCTCGCCTGGCTCCTCGCGTTCGCCTTCGATCACGGCGCCCTCAGCTCCGCCGCCCCACTGGGACTCAAGCACCTCGAACTCGAGTTCGCCCGTTTCCTCGCCCTCGGACTCGAGCGTGACCGTCACCTCGAGTTCGCCGTCGTGGCTGTGCTCGAACGTCGTCGCGTTGTACGCCTCGTGGTCGAGGTCGACCGTGTACTCGTTCTCGTAGATGACGTCGGTGTACTGGCCGTCCTCGTCGGTTTCGCCCTCGAACACGAGCGGGATGTCCGCCTCGTGTTCCTCGCCCAGACCGTAGACGTCGACGCCCTCGATCGGCTCGTCGTCCTCGTCGACGACGGTGAGCGTCAGCAGCGACTGATCGGGTTCGGTCGGCTCGTCGTCGGCCTCGTCGCTCTGGTCACCATCGCCAGCTCCGTCATCACCATTGCCGTCGTCACTTCCGTCGCCAGCGCTATCCGAACCGGAGCTATCATCGCTGTCAGCTCCGTCGTCACTTGCGGCTCCGTCATTGCCGCTTTCGGACCCGCTATCGTCGCCTGCGGCCCCGCCGTCATCACTCACGCTATCGTCCGAATCGTCGTCCGTGTCGTCGGTGTTGTTTATGACGATGGCCGAATCGTCGTCGGCATCATCGCCGGTATCGTTTGCTGTCCCATCGTCAGAATCGTTCGCTGTCTCACCGTCAGTATCGTCCGTCTCGTCCTCCTCGCTCGAGTCGTTTGCAGTGTCGTCGGCTTGCGGAGTTTCCTCGAGTTCGCCGCCTTCCTCTTCGACGCTGTTATCTGGGCCACCCAGATCGTCTGCACACCCTGCAACCGCCACTAACGCAACGACTCCGAACAGCAGGAGTAATCGCCGTGTACGCGGGGACATGCACGGAACAACGGTGAACGGTGGGTTAGGGATTTATACATATTTCTGACCTACTCACGTTGTGAGACGTCGGCTCGAGCGCGGCGACTACCGAAACGAGACCGTCGCGCTACCGTCGTGCAAGCGCCCGCATCACGAGCTGAAGGACGTGGACGAACACGCCGGCCACGGCGATGTAGACGCCGATCGTCTGGAGGGCGACGGAGGCGTTTCTGTGGTCGCGGACCTTCCAGATCTCCCACCCGAGTCGGAGCATGAAACCGAGGAAGATGAACAAAAAGCCGACGAACAAAACCGGGGTAAAGAACGTCCCGATTGCGATCGCGACGATCCCGCCGACGAACGAATAGTTCGCGAACCGTCCCCAGTGTTCGAAGGTGATCGATCGGGCGTAGACGTACCCCGAAATCAGGGCAGTGAGCAGGGCGACCACGATCGCGGTCACGCCGAGGATGAACGGCTGGCTCTCCCGCGTCGCAAACGAGAGCACTCCCGCGCCGAAGATTCCGAACGCGAGCTGGAGGATCACCATGCCGACGAAGGCGATGCCCATGTCGCCGGTCTCGACGCCGCGTTCGGCGATCAGTTCGCCGGCCATGATCGCCGCACCGTAGATCAGAACGCCGACGATCGGAAACGCGAACAGGTAGCTGTTGACCGTCGCGAGCGGCGTGACGACGAAGACGTACATCAGCGCGACGTTGATCGCCATCAGGGCACTCGCGCCGCCGATCACCTTCGCCTCGCGACTCGAGAGGCCGAATCCACGTCCGGTCTCCTGTGGGGTCTCGAAGGAACTCATTGGGCTGGGCTACCCCACAGAGGGGGAAAAACCTGCTTGTCGGTCGAGCGCGGCGAGAGCGCGGACCGCGTTCGCGGTCAGGACTCGAGTCGGGCCGCGAAGAACGTCCACGGCTGCTCCTCGTCGTCCAGGTCGTCGAGGTCGACGTCGCTCGGGTCCGACTCGAGTTCCTCGGGGATTCCCCACCGGTCCTCGACGGTGAACCCCGCCTCCAGCAACTGCTCGTGGGTCGTCTCCGCACCGGCGATGTTCCACTGCATTCGGACGCCGGTATCGAGCCAGTCGGGATTCTCGCCGCACCACTCGTTCGTTCCCTCACAGACCAGAAGGCGTCCGCCAGGCTTCACCACGCGAGCGAACTCGTCGATCACCGCCCGGTGGCCCTCGAGGGGGACGTGTATCAGCGACCAGGAGGCGACGACCGCGTCGAACGCGCCGTCCTCGAACGGGAGCGACGTCATGTCGCCCTGAGCGAGTTCGGCCCTGGGTGCGCTCTCCGTCGCCAGCCGGAGCTGTTCGCCCGAGAAATCGAGACCGACCGCGGTCGCTGTCGACTTCGACAGCCCTGTCAGCACCGGGGCTCCCTGTCCACAGCCCGCATCGAGAACGCGGGCTGTTTCGGGAACCGACTCGAGAAACCGTTCGAGAACCGCGACGCCGGGACCGCCTCCCGATCGGTGTTCGGCGTAGCTCGCTGCAATCTCGTCGTACGCCCGGCGGACGCCGTCTTTGTCGACCATCGAGATGTCTACGGCGCAGAACGAACTCGTCGACCATCAGCGTTGTGTCCGTGTGACAGGTTCTAGCGCTCAGTCACGACCCACCGATCCGAGTAGGCCGTTCCGCAGGTACACTGGGCGTAGGCGTGGATCACGTCGCCCTCCTCGTAGATGCCGCCCACCTCCTCGTTCTGCTCTTCGGCGAACGCGAAGACGAACTGTACCTCGTGGTCGCCCGCCTCGTCCGCGTCGGGGCAGGTGCCGCCGGTGAGATCCCCGTCGATCTCGCCCTCGCGTTGCATCGCCGACCCGGCGAACTGCATCGCTTCGGTCCCCGTCGCCACCTCGAAGGCGTTGCGCCCGCTCTCGCCGTCGACGACCATCAACACGCCGCCGTCCACGCGCTCGCCGAAGCGCTCGAGGCGGTCGTCCTCGACGAAGGAGTCCGCCAGATAGAGTCCAACGTCGTCGGGTCGCTCCCCCGCACGAAACTCCGCCAGTACGTCGCTCATGGCCCGCGGTTGGCTCTCGAGGCGGAAAAAGGACGCGAAGCGCGCGACGCGGTTTCGCTCGTCTCGCCAACCGACGCGGGTGCCGAACGAGCGACGTCGCAACGACTATGGCCCACCCACCTGATCTGTCACGTGAACGTGAACGCGGAGCACTCGGCACCTCCCGGTCGACCGATGCGACCTCACCGCCGCACATGACCTATCGCAGCCTCCTCGTCACCCGCTGGTCACGACGGGACCGCCTCGCCGTCGTGGTCGTCGCCCTCGCGGTTGCTCTGCTCGTCGGCGCAACCCTCCTCGCGGTGACCGCGGGCGACCAGACGCGATCGCTCGCGGCCGACTTCGAGACGAACGCGACCGTCGCCGAGTACGACTCCCTCGAGCAGGCCCACGCCGTAGCCGGGGAGAACGCGACGGTGCTCCCGCTCGCCGAGGCGAAGGCGCCCGACGGTTCGACGCATACAGTCGTCGGTGTTCCCGAAACGACCACCGACGGCACCGCTCTTCCGGGCCACCGAGAGGGTGCCGTCGGCCCGACGACCGGGGACGAACTGTGGCACCTCGAGGGAACCGACGGGACGACGTCAGTGATGGTTTCACCCGGCGTCTCGAGCGGTTCCGTGCCGGACACGTGGGTGCGGACGACGCCGGAGACGATCGACGCGGTCGGTCCGACGGCTGCCCTCGTCGTCGAACCAGCGAGCGAGGACGCCGTCGGGGACACCGGAACCCCGCTCGTGGGCGCGCTCGCCTTCTTCGCCGGGGGGACGGAGTCGGTGATCGACCTCCTCTGGGTCGGTGTCGCCGCCGCGGGCGTCGTCGTCGGCGTCACGATCTCGAGCGTCGTCCGGACGACGATCCGCGAGCGGGCACGAACGATCCAGGTGATCAGGGCGACCGGGGGGCCGCCGCGGCGGGTTCGGCTGCTGTTCGCGATTCGTGGGGGTGTTCTCGCCGGTGCGGGGGTCGCCCTCGGCTACGCGCTCGGCGTCGTCGTGCCGAACGTCGCGGTCAACCTGGCGATCCTGTTCGGACTGCCGACGACGCTGTCGGTTCGCGTAACCGGGGAGGCGGCGCTGTTGCTCGCCGCGATGCTCGCGGTTCTCGTCGCCATCGGCGTCGCGAGCGGCTATCTCGCCGGTCGGCGGGCGACGACCGTTTCGCCGGCACGCGTCGGCGAGACGCAGTCGCGCGGTCGCTCGAGAGGCTCCGGGCTCTACGCGCGCGTTCGCGGATTGCTCGCACCGTCGTTGCTCGAGGGGCGAACCGTCGTTCCGGCCGCGGCGACGCTGTCGGTGTTCGCTGTCATCGTCCTGTTGGTCGGCTCGCTCGCGGCCGTCGGCGCCGCGTTAACGACCGACGAGACGACGATCACCGAACCCGGATCGCCGCATCCGGTCGAGAGCTCCGTTCCGGAGAGTTACGCCGGCGCCGTCGACGAGGACACCGCGGCGAGCCCGGAGATCCTGCTGTTCGCCAGCCACGACGGCGAGTCCTATCTCGCCCGCGGCGTCGAGTTCGACTCGTTCGCGGCGGTTACGAACGCGACGCTCGTCGAGGGGCAGCCGCCCGAAAACCGCTCTGACGCGGTCGTCGGTGTTTCTCTCGCCGAGACGCTCGATCTCGAGCCCGGCGACGAACTCGTCGTTGGCGGCAGCACCGAGGCGGCGTTTAGCCGGGTCGAAGTGGTCGGCGTCTCGGAGACAGGCACGCTCGAGGATCACCAGCTACTCGTCTCGCTGTCGACCGCTCGTCACCTCTCGACGGTCGGTGCCGGCGAGGTCAACCTGATCCGGACGAACGCCTCCGTTCCGGACACAGACACCGGAGAGCTCTCGGCGGTGCTGGTCGAGGCGGACGTTCCGGACCACGTCGAACCCGGCGAGCCGGTTCCCGTTTCGGTCACCCTCTGGAACCCCGCCGACGAACCCGCTGAGCGGACGATTCGAACGACGGTCGACGGCGAAGCGGTCGAACACACGCTCCCGGTCGAACCGGGGGCGCGAACCACGGAGACGATCGAGCTTCCGGGCCTTGAGTCCGGCGAGTACGAAATCGGCGTCGAGTCGTTCACCCGGACGACGACGGTGGCGTCGGAGCCGCCCCTCGAGTTCGCCGCGCTCGCCGAGACGGCCCCGCCGGGGGAGACGACCCGGGTCGCGCTGGTCGACGCCACGGGCGAACCGGTCGAGAACGCGACCGTGACGAGCGGTGCGGAGGCGGCGACGACCGACGCGGACGGATACGCCTGGCTCGCGCTTCCCGAGGAGACGGGAACTGCAAACGTCACTGCTCGGGTCGGGGATCGCGAACTCATCGAAGCCGTGACGATCTCTGCGGACGCGGACCCGACGCTGCTCGCGCAGACGCGCCTCGAGCCGAGCACGCCGGGGATCCACAGCAGGCCCACGTTCGTGGTCGAACTCACCAATCCGTGGGACCGGCCGATCGAGGAACGCATCGAACTATCGGGGCCGGAGACGAGTACGGCTGAGACGGTGACGCTCGCCGCCGGCGAGACGACGCAGGTGCAGACCACACTGCCCCAGCGGCCGCCGGGGGAGTACGGCGTGACGGTCCGTTCGGACGGCAGCACGATCGCGACCCACGAGTACGACGTCGCGGGCGACGACCGACTGACAGGGGCGCTGGCGGCGAGCGGTCACTACGACGACGGCGGCGGCGTCGGAACGGCGATCGAGTACGCGGTCGGCAACCTTTACGTGCTCCTCGCGGCGCTTGCCGGTCTCGCCTCGCTAACCGCCATCGGTGCGATCAGCGCCGTCCTCACGCGAGGGGTCCGGGGTCGGCGGCGCTCGCTCGGAATCTACCGGGCGACCGGCGCGACGCCTCGACGGATCATCGGACTGGTGCTCGCGGACGCCCTCCGGATCGGTCTCGCGGCCTCGGTGCTCGCGCTCGTCCTCGCGACGGCGATCCTCGAGGCACTGTCCGTCGCGGGTCGGCTCACCGTCTTCGGAATCGCCCTCGAGCCGCGACCGGCGCCCGCCCTCGCAGTCGGAATCGTCGTCGGTGGGGTTGCCCTTACGATCGTTAGCGCGCTCGTCGCGACACGCTCGCTCGTTCGGGAGTCGCCGGCCGCCCTGTTCGAACCCGCAGAGCGCGCCGCCGGGACGGAGCCGCGGCGAACCGCCGGCGACCGGTCGGAGAGCGAGACTTAACATCCGGGACGCACAACCGGGAAGTCATGACACCGCCGGTACTCGAGGCGACCGATCTCTCCGTGCGCCGCGGCGAGCGGAGCGTTCTCGAGGGCGTTTCGCTGTCAGTTCCGGCCGGCTCGCGCACCCTGATCCGGGGTGCCAGCGGCGCCGGCAAGTCGACGCTGTTCTCGGTGCTGGGATTGCTCGAAGCGCCCGAGGAGGGCCGCATCGTGATCGACGGGACCGACGCGAGTTCGCTGTCGGAGCGCAAGCGGGCGCGGCTGCGACGGGACGAACTCGGCTTCGTCTTCCAGGACTTCAAGCTCGTCCCCGATCTCTCGGCGTGGGAGAACGCCCGGCTCCCCCAGACCCACGCCCGAGACGGCGACGAGGACTGGCTCGAGGAACTGTTCGACACCCTCGAGATCGGCGGACTCGCCGACCGGTATCCGGCGACGATAAGCGGCGGGGAAAAACAGCGCGTCGCCATCGCGCGGGCGCTCGCCAACCGACCGACCGTGATCCTGGCCGACGAGCCGACGGGACAACTCGACCCGGCGACCACCGACCGGGTGATCTCCCTGCTCCGCTCGGTCCAGGAGGGGACCGACGTCGCTCTCGTCGCGATCAGCCACGATCCCGCACTCGAGCCAGCGTTCGAACGCACGTTCACGCTCGCCCACGGCCGCCTCGAGCGTGACGACGCCGACTCCGCTCGTCCCCCCTCCAGCCCCGCGTCGGCGACCGATCGGTGATGTGGGGGTGATCTGCGGCCAGTTCGCCGGAGACGCACGGCCGATCCGGGTGCCAGCCGACTCGCGTGTCAAGTGCGCTGGCTTTAGGTACTCCCGGCGACCACCTCGAACCGATGACCCGGCGGCGGATGCGGTTCGTCCACGGCCAACTCGCCTGGATGCTAGCGACGGTGTTGCTCCTCTCGCTGCTGGGTTCCCTTTCGTACGAACTGTTCTTCGTGCTCTCGTTAATCGGGCTGCTCGTCGTGACGGAGCTGACAGCCCCCATCGCGGTGACACCCACCTGGCGGCGCCGGCTGACGTGGCTCATCGCCATCGGGCTCGTCGGCTTCGCCGTCGTCGTCGTCAGGCGCATCCTCGAGATTCTGCCGCCGGAGGTGCTGCCGTGGTGATCGCGGTCGGCCCCGCTCGGACAACGGCCGCCGGAGGTGTCCGTCCGTGACCCTCCGCGACTGGCTCACCCACCGCGAGGGAGTCGACTGGCCGCGAGCCTTCCTCGTCGCGCTGGCGATCACGACCGTCCTCGCGCTGGGCGCCGTCGCCGCCACCTCCTCGAGCGCGTTCGGCCTCTACAACCCCGCCTGGGACGGCTCGACGGAGTTCCGCGAGGGGCTCGAGAACGACCCCGACACCGCGATCGAGGTCGTTCGCGACACCGACCGCTACGAGGGAGCCGACGCCGCGAACACGACCGCGTTCGTCATCGCGCCCGAGGAGCCCTACGAGCCCGCCGACTCGGAGCGCGTCCGCGAGTTCGTCGAGCGCGGCGGCACGCTCGTCGTCCTCGAGAACTTCGGCGACGGCGGTAACCAGCTACTCACGGCCGTCGGGGCACAGGCCCGGACCGACGGCGGGCTGTTGCGCGACGACCGACACTACTACCGCGGGCCGGCGATGCCGGTCGCGACCGGCGTCGAGAACCACACGCGAACCGAGGGTGTCGACCAGCTCACGCTGAACTACGCGACGGCCGTCGAACCGGAGAGCGCGACCGTGCTCGTCTCGACCAGCGATTACGCCTCCCTCGGCGACACCGACACCGACCTCTCGGAAATCGACGACCTCACGGCGTACCCGGTGGCGACGACCGAACCCGTCGGCGACGGCGAGGTGGTCGTCGTCGGCGACCCGAGCATCGCGGTCAACGCCATGATCGACCAGCCCGATAACCGGCCGTTCCTCGAGAACCTCGCGGCTGACCGCGTCCTCTTCGATCTCTCACACGCCGGCGAGGTCCCCCCGCTGGCGGCGGCAACGCTGACGCTGCGGGAACTCCCGCTCCTGCAGGTCCTCCTCGGCGGCGGCGGCATCGGAGTCCTGGCGACCCTCTCGCGGCGACGGCTCCGGCCCCTCGAGTGGCTTCCCGCGGCGATCCGCCACCGGATCTCGGATCGAGCCGCGACCGACGGCCCCGGCATGAGCGAGGACGACCGGCGGGCGTTCGTCCGCCGCCGCCACCCCGAGTGGGACGACGACCGGGTCGAGCGCGTGATAGCAGCGCTTAACCGCCCCGGTGTGAAACGACGTGACGACGAATGAGCAGGAACGATGCCGCGGGCGAGCCGTCGACCGCCCCGAGTGCGATGTACGAGACGATCCGCCGGGAAACCGGTCAGGTGCTGGTCGGCAACGAGACGGCGATCGAACGACTCACGATCGCGCTGTTGACCCGTGGGCACGTTCTGCTCGAGGGCGTCCCCGGCGTCGCGAAGACGACGATCGCGACGCTGTTCGCCCGCGCGAGCGGGCTCTCACACCGTCGCATCCAGATGACGCCGGACATCCTCCCGGCCGATATCACCGGCACCCACGTCTACCGCGAGAACGTCGGGGAGTTCGAACTCACGCGCGGGCCGGTGTTCACCAACCTGATCATCGCCGACGAGATTAACCGCGCGACGCCGAAGACACAGGCCGCCCTGCTCGAGGCGATGCAGGAGCGCCAGGTTACTATCGAGGGCGAGACGCTCGCCCTTCCGAAGCCGTTCATGGTCGTCGCGACTCAGAACCCCATCGAAATGGAGGGTGTGTTCGAACTTCCCGAGGCACAGCGCGACCGCTTTCAGCTCAAGCTCACCATCGACCTTCCCGACCGGGCGGTCGAGCGCGAACTGCTCGAGCGCTTCGACACCGACCCCGGCCTCGGCCCACAGCGGGTCGACCGGGTTGTCTCTGCCGACGAATTGCGGGCGGCTCGCGAGGCGGTTACCGACGTCTACGTCGCCGAGCCGGTCAGGGAGTACATACTCGACATCGTCGAGGCGAGCCGAAGGCATCCGGACGTCACCCACGGAGCCTCTCCGCGGGCGACGCTCGCCTTCCTCCAGACGACGAAGGCGCGGGCGGCGATCCACGGCCGCGAGTACGTGATCCCGGACGACGTCAAGGCGGTCGCACGGCCGATTCTGATCCACCGGCTCGTGTTGAGCACCGACGCCGAACTCAGCGACGTTACTCCGGCGGCCGTCGTCGAGGACCTCCTCGAGGGGGTCGAGCCGCCGGGGGCCGAGGAGGCGGCCATCACGCCCGCGGAGGGCGGGGACGCCGCGTAGCCGGCGGATTTCGGCCGTCGTCTCTCGCACAGAGCCGTCCCTCGACGCTACCGTTCTCGGCGCTATCGTTTCTCCCAGCGACAGGTAACGAGCCAGTCCGCCCGGTCGTAGCCGCGGTCGACCGTGACCTCGACCGGGCGCTCGAGCCCCGTCGCGAACCCGACGGCGAGAAACGACGCGACCGGGTGGTCGAAGCGATCGACGGGGCCGAAGGCGCTGTCGGAGACGGCCACCGTGACCCGGTCGTCCTCGACGTCGGGCTCGGCTCGCCCGACGATTTCGAGGCCGTCGGTGAGCCCGTCTCGGAGCTGGGTCGCGAGCCCGGCCGGCGTCTCGGCGAGCGGGCCACCCAGGCTGCGTTCGAACTCGGCGAACAGCTCGCCGCCGCTCGCCTCGAGCACGAGCCCCCGGTGGTCGTCGTCGACGACGATGGGACCGGCGTGGTCGTCGTCCGGCGGCGTCGCGCCGGCGTAGCGCGGGACGAACAGCGACGCCGGGCCGTCGGCTCGCGGAACGTAGACCCGGTCGTCAGCGAGGCCGAGTTCGGCGGCGATCGCGCCCTCGTTTTCGGCCAGCGCGGCGTAGACGCGCTCGCCGACGTCCGCCGCGACGACCCGTCCGGGGGTGAGATAGTAGGTGAGTACCGCGCCGAACAGACCGGTCGCGGCGAGTGCGAACAGCACCTCCCGGCCGTCGGGGAACAGCAAACCGCCGGCGGCGGCGAGGACGCCGAGTCCCGCTAGCCCGTAGGCGGTGTGTCGGTATCGGGCTTGCTTCGCGCGGGCGTACTCGGCCCGCAGGCGTCGGTTCTCGGCCTCGAGTAGCTCGACGGTTGCGGCGAGTTCGAGGCGGTCCGTGTCGTCGCTGTCGGCCGTGGCCCGGTCGTCGGGGGTGTCGAAATCTGGTGTACTCATAGCTCCTCGGAGGTTGTCTCGCCAGTTATCGTCGCGTCGTCGGTCACCAGCCCCAGTCGGACCAGTTCGTATCGGTGGAGGCCGTACGCCAGAATCGCGATCGCGCCCAGCAGGACCGCGCCGGCGAGCCAGAGCGGCGCGTCTCGAGCGAGCGACCAGGCCAGTCCGCCGAGTCCGAGCGCGCTCGCGAGCGTGACCGCGGCGAATCGGGCCGGCTCCGGCGTTTCCAGTGCGGGTGCGAGCACGAGCGCCAGAAAACCCGCGGCCACGAGCCCGACCGAGACGGGGTCGATCCCCTCGGGGAACGCGGCCGGGAGCAGCACGAACCCGCTCGCGATCGCGTAGGGCGTTCCGAGGACGTGCCAGGCGGCGAGCGTGACGACCCCGACGAGTGCGCCGAGGGGGCCGCCGACGACCGCGAGTACGACGAGGAGGGCAAATCCGGCGATCAGGTCGGGCCACCCGCGTCCGTCTCGGACGTCGATCAGCACCGAGTCCCGATGCCACCGGTCGGCCGCCCCGTCGATCGCCTCGAGCGGTTCGGAACGTTGCGTCCTACTCGCCTCGCTCCCGGACGTCCGCTCACTCACCGCCGACCACCTCTGTCCGTGGCCGCTCGCGACCGCCGGTGAGCACCGTCGCCAGTCGGTCGCCCGGCCCCACCTCGAGGGCGGTGACCCGCGGCAGCCGACTCAGCTCGCGTCGGAGTTCCTCGAAGGCGAGGTATTCGTCGTAGGCGGCCTCGAGCGCCCCCAGCCCTCCCGGTTCGTACAGCACCGACGGGGCGAGCAAGACGAGCACCGAGCCGCCGCTGGCGCGCGCCACCTCGATGGTTTCGCGAAGCTCCGTCGGGTTCGAATCGTCGGTACACAGCACCGTCCAGACGCCCGATTGCCCCCGCGCGAGCGTGGTTCGGACGGCGCCGTACAGCGGCTCCGTCCCGGTGCGCTCGCGGTAGCTCCGGTGGTGCTCGTAGAACGGTCGCAGGGTTTCGGCGAAGGCGTCGGTTTCTCCCTCGAGATCGGCCAGCGAACGTCGGATCGCCGACGGCGACGGCTGGCGATGTTTCCCGGCCTGCCGCGATGGCGGCTCCGCCTCGTCGTCGGCCTCGAGATCCAGGAGCTGTCGGCGAACACTGGTGTAGCGGTCCGGCGACGTCGACGGCTCGAGTCGGCTCGTCACCCCGCCGTCGCCGACGGTGAGCAGGCCGATCGGATCGCCGAGGTTCCGGGCGGTGCCGGCGATCGAGAGGGCGACCTTCCGGAGGTACTCGAGTTTCGTCTCCCCCGAGAGCCCCGTCGCGAGCGGGCTGCGGTGGTCGACGACCAGTAGCGTCCGGCGGTCGGTATCCGGGTCGCGCTCGCGGACGTGTGGCGACCCCAGCCGGGCCGTCGCCTTCCAGTCGATCCGATCGGCGGTGTCGCCGGGAACGTACTCGCGGACCTCGGCGGGGTTGATTCCGGAGCCGAGGCGGCCGCCGTCGTGTTCGCCGTAGGCAACCGCCAGGCGGTCGCCACCGGCGCCGACGTGGAGTTCCCGCGGGCTTCGGGGTTCGACCGTGACCGCGGGTTCCGTGCCGACGGGAAGCTGTTCGCCGAAGAAGCCGTCGGTCGCGTGAAGGGTCGCGGAGTCGAACTGGTGGGTTCCCGCGACGGGCCACCGGACGTCGACCGTCCGGTCGCTGCCGGTTTCGCCGGGGGCGACCGTCAGGACCGACTCCTCGGCGACCGTCGCCGTCGGGAGTCCGGCCTCGAGTGCGAGCGCGAGGCGGGACGGGGTCTCGAGGGTCGCCGAGAGGGTGACCGGGACCGTCGCGTCGGTCCGCACGCCGGTCTGGGCGGGGGTCTGCGTGACCGACAGCCCGTCGACCGTCCGGCCGACGGCCCGGACGAACAGGTACTGGCGGCCGAGAAGCCACGCGCCAAGCAGCGCCGCACCCGCGAACGGAAGCGGCCGAGCGAGGACGACGCCGAGGCCCACGAGCAGGGCGATGAGGCCCACGACCGCCCACAGCCGGCGCGTGACGTACATACACGCGAGATTCATCGGCGCCCTGTTGAAGCTACTGGTTGGCGACCGAGAGTGAGTGCCGAGAGAACAGGTTTTTGCTCCGGTAGCCGAATCACCGTGGTGTGTACCGCTCCGGTGGATTCGCGGTCGCGCTCGTCGCGCTCTGCTGTCTGCTCTCGGTCGCCGCCGCCACGGGAGCCATCGCTGCGCCGAGCGAGAATCCCACCGAACTCGGCGTCAGCGGCCAACTTTCGGTGACGCTCACGAACGACGAGGACAACGACACGCCGCGCCACGAGAACCCCGACGAGTACGGGGAGGACGGCGATCTCGAGGGGATGGAAGGGTGGCTCGCCGAGCAGCTCTCGAGCCAGCTCGGCGACAGCGCGATCGAACTCAGCCAGGGAGAGTACGACCTCGCCCGCGAACACCTCGGCGACGATTACAACGACCGCCTCGGTCAGTACGTCGACGTTGCGGGCGAGACGGAGGGCGACGGCCAGGGGGACTCCTTCGAGGAGACTCGCGAGGAGCAAGAGCAGCTCACGGACGACGTCGAGGAGTACCGCGAAACCAGAGACGAGTACGAGCAGGCCCGCGACGAGGGCGACGGCGAGCGCGCCCGCGAACTCGCACGGGAGCTCGAGGAGCTCTCCCAGCGGATCAACGACTCGAGTGCGACCGTCCGGGAGAACTACGACGAGATCAGCTCGGAGACGGGTGCCGACCTCTCGGAGCCCGACCGCGCCGTCGAGGAGACCAACGCCGAGGTCCAGTCGGAGCAAGAAACCGTCCGCGACGAGCAGTTCGTCGAGACGGAACTCGTCCTCGAGCCCGAGTCGGAGACGATCTCGTTTCTCGACCCGCTCGTCGCTGGCGGCGAGGTCCGGACGGCCGACGGCTCGACGCTCGCGAACGACGACCTCGCGTTCGCGATCGAGAACGACACCGCGCTGGCGGAGACCGACGGCCAGGGTGGGTTCACCCTCGAGTATCGGCCCACCGACCTCTCGCTCGAAACCGCCGAACTGACGGTCCGGTACGTCCCCGACCGGCAGTCGGTGTACCTGGGCAGCGAGACGACGGTCCCGGTCACCGTCGAGCAGGTCGAGCCCCAGATAACCGGGGTCGAAGCGCCTGAGACAGCGGGCTACGGCGACGAGATGCAGATCGGCGGGAACCTCGCGGTCGATGGCACCCCCGTCGACGGCGTTCCGCTCGAGGTCAGGATCGACGGCGAACGGCTCGGCACGATAAACGCCTCCGACGGAGCCGTTTCGGGGACCGTGACGATGCCGGCGACGGTGCCGGACGGCGAGCGCGAGCTAACGGTCGAACTCCCTTACGAGGACCGCACGCTGGCGTCAGCCAGCGAAACGACACCCGTGACGGT
The DNA here is from genome assembly GCF_059736515.1 of Natrononativus sp. DTA114. Lineage (NCBI taxonomy): Archaea > Methanobacteriati > Methanobacteriota > Halobacteria > Halobacteriales > Natrialbaceae > Natrononativus > Natrononativus sp. DTA114. The sequence goes on from NZ_JCASSN010000003.1 coordinate 202,332, forward strand.
CCGGGAGACGGAGTCGTCGCTCGCGATCGAGGCGAGCTACGAGGGTGAGGACGCGGTCGCCGTCGAGGGAACGCTCGAAACCGCTGCCGGCGACGGCGTCGGTGACGAACCGGTCCAGCTCTCTCTCAACGGGACGCCGATCGGAACCGTGACGACCGGGCCGGACGGCACCTTCGGCGGCGTCGTCACGGTCTCCGAGGGCGTCGAGGGAGACGTCTCGATCGGTGCCGCCTACGACGGGTCGGGGTCGAACGTCGCGTCGGCGGAGGCGGAAACGATGGCATCGCTTCCGACCGAACCCGGACCCCGCTGGGCGCTGCCGCTGCCCGCGTGGCTCCTGGGGCTCGGGAGCGTGGCCGTCCTCGCCGCAGTTGCCGCCGGTATCTGGTCGATCCGCCGGCGTCGAAACCGCGGCTCGGAGCCGGCTCGGCAGCCGACCGTGGCCGATCCGGGTGGCGACGACGCGGCGGCCGACCGACCCGCCGTGGCGGACGCCGAATCGACGGCTCGAGCGCTCCTCGAGCGAGCGAGCGATCAGCTGTCGGCCGGCCGTCCCGACGCGGCCGTCCGGAGCGGCTACGCCGCCGTTCGCCGCGTCCTCCAGTCGCGAACCGACGCCGGCGGGCTCACCCACTGGGAGTTCTACCGGCGGCTCACGCTCGAGGACGACGAGGACGGGGCGCTTCGAACCGTCACCGAAGGGTACGAACGCGCCACCTTCGACCGAACGGGGCTCACGGAGGGTGAGGCGACAGGCGTCCTCGAGCGAGCGCGGCGACTGTGCGGGCTCGAGGAGAGTGGTCAGTCGGGTCCGGCCGACGACTGACCGCGTGTCGCTTCCCGGCGCCTGAAACGTTCCCTGCCGACCGACTGACTTTTACGGACGACCTTACAACAACGTGGTGAATGGGTTCCAACCGGTCGCTGTGGCTGTTACTCCCGCGTCAGCTTCGGACGCTGCCAGCGGACCTCGCCGCCATGATCGGGCTCACGCTGCTGGTGAACGTGGCGGTGTTCGCCCCCGTGATACGGGAGACGCCGCTTCGAATCCCGCTCGGGCTCGCGTTCGTGCTGTTCGTTCCGGGCTACGTGTTCGTCGCCGCGCTGTTTCCGGAGGCTGGCGACCCGCCGGCGGCTCCCGACGACGTGATCAAGGGCGACTCTCCCGACGATTCGTTCTGGGGTGGCGCCGATCGCTCCGGGATCGACGGCATCGAGCGCGTCGCGCTCGCGTTCGGGCTGAGCATCGCGATCGTTCCGCTGATCGGCCTCGCGCTCAACTTCACGCCGTGGGGGATCCGGCTCGTCCCGATCATGGTCGCCGTCAGCGGCTTCACGCTGATCGCGGCCGCGGTCGCCGCCGTCCGGCGGTGGCAGCTCCCCGCCGAGGATCGGTTTTCCGTCCCGTACCGCCAGTGGTACGCGACCGGGCGTCGAGAGCTGCTCGAGCCCGACACTCGCGCCGACGCGGCGCTCAACGTCCTGCTGGTCGCCGCGATCCTGCTGGCCGTCGGCAGCGTCGCGTATGCGGTCGCGGTCCCGCCGCAGGGCGAGCAGTTCTCGGCGGTGTACATCCTGACCGAGGACGACGACGGCGACCTCGTCGCCGCGGACTACCCCGAGGAACTCGTCGCCGGCGAGAGCGCAGACATCGTCCTGGGCGTCGACAACCACGAACACCGAACCGTCGACTACACGGTGGTGATGGTCGAACAGCAGGTCGAAACCGTCGGCAACGAGACCGTCGTGGCCGAACAGAACGAACTCGAGCGGTTCGAAACCAGACTGGCGCACAACGAAAGCTGGCACCACGACCACGAGATCGAGCCGACGATGACCGGCGAGGACGTCCGCATCGTCTGGCTGCTCTACCCCGACGAGGTGCCCGACGAGCCGTCGATGGAGTCGACCGAGTACTCCGTCCACCTCTGGATCGACGTCGAGGACGGCGAGGCGGAGGCCCAGCAGCGGGCGACGGTCGATCCGGCGCCGGGGCCTCGAGCGACTGCCGGGTGAGCCAGGAGACCCGACTCGCGTCACTCCCCGGGTGCGGGTTGCACGCAGAAGCCGTTCCCTTCGGGGTCCCGCATGACCGTCCACGTCTCGGTGTCGGGGCCGGTCGTCTCCGTCTTCGTCTCGACGACCGTCGCTCCCAGTTTGGTTAGCCGCTCGACTTCGACCTCGCGGTCCTCGGCGGCGAGATCGAGGTGAATCGGGATGTGTTCCGGCGACGAGCGCGGCATCTTCTTGAAGTACAGCCGTGGCCCCTCACCCGTCGGATCGACGGCCGCCGCGGCCGCGTTGGGATCGCCGCCTCCGGCCTCGATGGCCTCGAGGAGCCCCGGCGGGGCCGCCTGTCGCTCGTATCCCACGGCTGCCGTCCAGAACGCCGCGAGGGAATCGGGATCGTCGCACGCGAACGTGATGTTGCCGATGGACGCCATGACTACCTACGGTTCGACGTCGGACCAGATAGTACCACCTCGTCACCGCCGTTTCCGTACTGATCCCTGACACCGGGTTCGTTCCGGAACCCGGGCTCGACAATAAAAGACCGTTTTCGCCGATGGTATACTGTCGGTCCGAAACAGTAAGGAGACTGGGTTCCCGTCACTGTGGTGTGACTGATCTATCTGCCGTCGTTCTCGCAGCGGGGGAGGGACGACGACTCAGGCCGCTAACGAGCCACCGACCGAAGCCGATGCTGCCGGCCGCGACGAAACCGATCCTCGAGCACGTCCTGGACACACTCATCGACGCCGGGGTCACGGACATCACGGTCGTCGTCGGCTACGGACGGACTCGTGTCCAGTCGTACTTCGGGCCAACGTACCGGAACGTCCCCCTCCGGTACGTCGGACAGACGACCCAGCTCGGCACCGGCCACGCGCTGCTGGCGGCCGAATCGGATCTCGAGGGTCCCGTCCTCGTCGTCAACGGGGATCAGCTGATCGACGAGCGGATCGTCACCGACGTGATCGACGCACACGACGACGCGGCGGCCGCGACGCTCGGGCTGATCCAGCGCGGCTCCGTCGAGGGGTACGGCGGCGTCATCCTCGAGGACGGCCGCGTGACCGAACTCGTCGAGCGCCCGCGGGACGACCGCAACTATCGGCTGAACGCCGGCGTCTACGCCTTCGAGCCGATCGTCTTCGACGCGATCAGGGCCGCCGAGCCCCGCGCGGGCGAGCACTCGCTAGTCGACGGTATCACCGAACTGGTCGCCTCGGACCACGACGTGCGGGGCGTCGTCTCAGAAGGGCTCTGGGCGGACGCGACCTATCCGTGGGACCTCCTCGACGTCTCGTTTCGGCTCCTGGATTCGGCTCCCGAGGCGGGTGGCGTCGCCTCGAGCGTCGATTCGCGGGCGACGATCCACGAGTCGGCGGAGATCCGCGACCCGGTCGTGATCGACGCCGACTGCGAGATCGGTCCCGGGGCGGTCGTCGGCCCCTACACTTGCCTCGGCGAGAACGTCACCGTCGGCTCGAACGCCGTCGTCGAGCGCAGCGTCGTCGACGCCGACACGCGGATCGGCCCGCAGGCGACGCTGCTGGAGTGCGTCACCGGCGTCGGCGTCGAGGTTGGCGCGGCGACGACGGTGCCGGGCGGGCCGGGTGACGTCCGCGTCGGCGACCGCGTCTTCGAGACGGAACAGCTGGGCGCCCTGCTCGCCGATCACGTCCGGGATAACGGCGGCGTCACCTACGTCCCCGGAACGGTCGTCGGCTCGAACTCCGTCGTCGAGGCGGGCGCGACGGTCCGTGGTACCCTCTCGGAGAGCACGGAGGTGCGGTCCTGATGTGTGGGATCATCGGCTACACGGGCGGCGGAAACGACGTCCTCGACGTCCTGATGACGGGGCTCTCGGGTCTCGAGTACCGGGGCTACGACTCGGCGGGGATCGCCCTCGCCAACGGCCAGCTGGAGGTCTACAAGCGCCAGGGCGAGCTCTCGGCGCTCGAGAGTGCACTCCCCGAGCGCGGGCTTCGAGCGGACGCCGGCATCGGCCACACCCGCTGGAGCACACACGGGCCGCCGGCCGACGTCAATGCCCATCCGCATACGGGACCGGGCGGGGAGGTCGCGGTGGTCCACAACGGGATCATCGAGAACTACCAGGCGCTCAGAGACGAACTCGCCGCCGACGGCCACGAGTTCGAAAGCGACACCGACACCGAGGTCGTCCCGCACCTGATCGAGCGCGAACTCGCGGCGGGGGCGGACAGGGAGACCGCCTTCCGGGAGGCGATCGGCCGCCTCGAGGGAAGTTACGCCGTCGCCGCCGTCTTCACCGATTCGGAGACGGTGTACGCCGCACGTCACGAGTCGCCGCTCGTGCTGGGGCTCGGCGAGGGGGGCCACTATCTCGCCAGTGACGTCCCGGCCTTCATCGAGTACACCGACCGGGTGATCTACCTCGAGGACGGGGAGTTCGCTCGCCTCGACGCCGAGGAGATCGTCGTCACCGACGCCGACGGCACGGTCGTCGAAACGTCGATCGAGACGATCGAGTGGGATCCGGAGGACGCCGGCAAGAGCGGGTACGACCACTACATGCTCAAGGAGATCCACGAACAGCCCGACGCGATCCGCAAGTGTCTCCGCGAGCGCGTCGAGGAGATGACCCGATCGATCACCGTCGAGGAGCTGGCCGACCTCGAGCCCCCGGCGGCGGTGCAGTTCGTCGCCTGTGGCACCTCCTACCACGCGGCGCTGTACGGCGCGCGGCTGCTCCGCGAGCGCGGGATCCCCGCTCAGACGTTCCTCGCGAGCGAGTACGACACCGACGAGATCCCGGTCCCGCCGGAGACGCTCGTCGTCGGGGTCACCCAGAGCGGGGAGACCGCGGACACGATGAGCGCCCTTCGCGGGGCCAACCGCGCGGGGGCGACGACGCTCGCGCTGACGAACGTGATCGGGAGTTCCGCGGCGCGGGAGTGTGATCACGTGATGTACATCCGCGCCGGGCCGGAGATCGGCGTCGCCGCCACCAAAACGTTCGCCACCCAGCAGGTCGCCCTCGCCATGCTCTCGAGCGTCCTCACCGGCCGCCCCTCTCAGGCGTTCGTCGAGGGGCTCCGGAACCTGCCGAATCAGGTCCGGACGATCCTCGACGAGTCGAGTGCCCGCGAGATCGCCGACACCTACGAGCGCGCCGACGCCTACTTCTTCATCGGCCGGGGGTACAACGAACCGGTCGCCTACGAGGGGGCGCTGAAGATGAAGGAGATCACGTACAAACACGCCGAGGGGTTCGCGGCAGGAGAGCTCAAACACGGGCCGCTGGCGCTCGTGACCGACCGAACTCCGGTGTTCGCGATGGTCACGCAGGGGTCGAAACCCCAGAAGACCCTCGGCAACGTCAAGGAAGTCGAGGCACGTGACGCCCCGGTCGTCGCCGTCACCGACTCGCGAGAACTGGTCGAACCCTACGCCGACTTCGTGATGGACGTGCCCGAAACCCACCCGGCGTTCACGCCGATCCTGGCGAACGTTCAGCTCCAACTGGTCTCCTACTGGGTGGCCAACCGGCTGGGTCGATCGATCGACAAGCCGCGAAATCTCGCCAAGAGCGTTACCGTCGAGTGAGGGTCCGAAGCTTCATGTCGCATCAGTCACAATAGGTCGGTATGACCTCGCTGCTTCGCTTCGTCGGACTCGCCGTACTGGGGCTGCTCGTCCTGTGGGTCGCGTTCCAGGTCGTCTTTGGGATCGTCAGCTTCATCGTCTCGGTGGTCATGACGCTGGCGATCCTCGCGGTCGTCGGCTACATCGCCTACCTGGCGCTCGCGCGGTTCAGCTAGCGGGACGACTCAGTCGGCGCGGGCATCTCGAGTCGCGGACGACTCACGCTGATTTCGCGTGAGTGACCGCTCCGAACAGTTCAAACACCAGAGCACGCCGCTGGCGGTCATGAATTTTCGCTCACCGCAGTCCGAACACCGCCCATCGGGGTATCGCATTGGTCGACTACTATTCCACATACACATAAATTCTAGTCAATGGTGATTTTCCACCGACATTAGTATATGAAAATCACTCCGCTCTTGAGGCTGCCACCGGTCGAACCGCAAGCCCTTACGCCTCCCACCTCCGAGGGCGAGTATGAGCACGATCCGAGTCATCTGGGGGTCGGCGACTGCGCCGACAGAGATGGCCGCCTACGACGCCGCGCTCGCCGACGCGGGCGTCGAGAACTACAACCTCGTGGCGGTCTCGTCGGTGATCCCTGCCGACACCCCTGTCGAAGCGGTCGGCACCGCACCCGATCTGGGGCCGGCGGGTGACCGGTTGACGGTGGTCGAGGCTCGAGCCACCACCGCCGGACCGGGCCGCGTGAGCGCCGCCCTGGGCTGGTCGCAGTCGGTCGACGGGGGGCCTGGGCTGTTCTACGAGGTGGCGGGCGAAACGGACGGCGAGGACGTCGAGCGGCGGGTCCGGGAGGGGCTCGCCGCCGGTCAGGAGCTTCGAGACTGGGAGTTCGGCGGTTCGCAGGTGCGCGTCGAGAGCGCGACGGCCGAGACGGGGACGTACACGACGGCGGTCGTGCTGGCCGTCTACGGGGAGAGCGAGCCGATTTTGTGATAGCGCTCTCCAGCCGACCCGTGGTGTCTCCGTCCGGCAGCGGGTCCGGCCATCGGCGTCCTCACCGTCGCCCGCTCGAGCCTCGAGTCGAGTGGTCGGACCTCACTGTTCGTGCGAGCCGCTTCCGTCGGTACCGCCGTCGATAGGGGTAGTTTTGGACGGCGAGGACGCGTGATTTCGGTCGGCAGGCTGTGCGACCGGATCGTCCTCGCCGTAGACGCGGGCGAGCGACGAGAAACACAGCGCGACAGCTGTCACAACGATCAGTCCGCCCTCGAGAACGAGTACGGTACGGGCTCCGAGCAGTTCAACAAGCGGGCCGGCAGCGACGATCGCAAGCGGTGGACTTGCCAGCGCGAGCGTCTTGATAACCGCGAACACCCGCCCGCGGTGGTCGTCGGGAACGATCGTATGCATCAGCGTCCGCCCCGGCACCTGTATCGCGGCGATACCCGCTCCGAAAACCGCCATACAGGCTGCGGCGACCGCGATCGAGAGAACGCCGCCAGTGAGCAGCGCCGTTCCGACCAGTGCAAGTCCGCTTACCGCCAGCCCACCGATCATGAACGGCCCGCGATACCGGAGCACGACCCTGGGCGAAGTACCCACGATAATCGACCCGATGATCGTCCCGACGAACACAGCCCCGTATACGAACCCGAACGAAGCACTTCCGCCGGTCAGCTCCGTCTCGAGAAAGAACGGAAGCACGATCGCGATGGGGCCCATCGCGAGACCTGCAGCCATCGACAGTGCAACGATCGAGCGAACGATTGGCGTGCGGATGATGAATCGAATTCCCTCGATCGCTTCGTGACGTAGCTGTGTTCCTCGGGCCGTCTCCGTCGCCGACCGCCGTGGAACCCCTGCGTGTACAGGAATTCGCATCAGACAGGCCGCCGCGATGAGAAAGCTCACTGCGTTGAGCGCAAACGCGCCGGTCGTCCCGATGACGGCGATCAGTGCACCGCCGAGAACGTAGCTGGTTCGTGCGGCGCTGGTCGTTAGCGCGAGCAGGCTATTGGCGGCGTCGAGCTCGGCGTCTTCGACGAGCCGTGGAATCACGGCGCTCCGTGTGGGTGTGACAAACGCGGCCATTGCACCCTCGAGGACGGCCGCAGCGACGACGACCGGGACGAGCCACTCGCCGGGGCCGACGACGGCGACGACCGGGATCGCGGCGACCGCGCCGAACCTGACGAGATCGGCCGCGATCATGATCCTGATCCGGTTCCAGCGGTCGACGAGCGTCCCGGCCGGAATCGAGAGCACGAGATCGGGGACCAGTGCCGCGATGGCGACGACCGAGACGAGTAGCGGATCGCCGGAGACCTCGTAGGCGAGCCAGATGACTGCGATCGAATGGATGCTCGAGCCGATACTCGAGACGAGCGTTGCGGCCCACAGCGACGCGAACCGGCTGTTGGCAAGCGGTGCTCGCAACCCCGCGCTCATCGCCGTCCCATCGGCTCCGTTCCGGTGATCGTCTCGAGGTGGTCGGCTTGCTGGACCGCCGCTGCGAGCGTGTCGTTGACGATCGGTTTCTCCGCTACACGCGGAACGTAGAGCGTCTGCACGGCAGTGACCTCCTCGGCCATCGACTCGAACTCCGATAGCCGGAAACTGATCCGTTCGGACTCGGTGAACGGATACGTCGCCGTCTGCAGGAGGTGAACCTCGTGATCCGGCGGGTAGAACCGCTCGAGATACTTGCGGATTCTAGTAAACCGTTCCGGCTGATGAGACGCCTGCGAGTACCGCAACGTTTCGACGATGCCGATCTGCCAGATCATCGCCGGTACTCTCGGCTCGAGGTCGTACTCGTACAGCAGGAGATCCGTCGCCTCGAACATCTGTAGCCCGTCGGCCGCCGGATCGAGCGCGAAATCCGCGTACAGACAGTCCATCGAGGAGACGCCAGGACGTTGTTCAACGGTAAGTCCTCGCTCCTGTGCCCGTTCGACGACCCACCGACTCGGCGAAACGAAGACGAACGGATGGCCGTACAACGCTAACGTGACGGGCTCGTCGCTTTCTTCGGCAGCCTCGAGAACGCGCTCTGCCATCGCTTCGTAGATATGCTGGCGAAGCGCTCCCTCGTCGTAGGCCTCCTGTAAATCGATCACCTCGACGTCGAACTGCTCGAGATGGCGACTCATGAGTTCCGGCTGATGATCGATCAGATACACGGCCGACGACGATTCGAACGCCAGTTCGGCTTCGCGCGTCAGCTGGCGCGTACCAACCATTCCAGTTCCAACGATGTATATGTCACATATATTCTGTGTCATGTGTATCAAATATTAGGGACGGGGGCAGTCGTGGCTTATAGAACTGCCACGACTACAACGATCGGTTCCTTCTCGGCTCGGAACACCTGCGTCGCTTCGTTCTCGTCGCCGTTCGCGAGTGCGTCCGCCATCTCTTCGTCGAGCCCGTACTCGTCAGCGACGAGACCGGGCTCCGAACGAAGTCGTGAGAGAAACGATTCGTCGGTCATCGAGCGATCGACCAGTTGGGTTGCTGTCGTTGCCGACATGGCATTCACACCCATTCGTGACAGCAATATAAACATTATTGTTGTAGTGAATGTTAAACTTCAAGTACGATGGCGGCGGTTGAGCGGCGAACGTCTCGCTGGAATACTCGCTGCGGCTGTCGCCAATCGCCTTCGCAGAGCCGGCGTAACCGGGCCGGTTCGATCACTGCCAGAAGGCGAACGCTTTTCACTCGAGCCATCGATGGAACCGGTACGCATTCTATGAACGGAAACACGCCGTATGGGGGGTTGCCCGGAGTAACACAGGCCGGTCAGCGGACGGCGGCGGACGTTCCCGAGCTCTCGGGGGAGCAAAAACGGACGCTGCACCGCGACGTCTCTCGTATCGCTGCCCGGACCCGCGAATACCTGCCCGACGAGTATATCGTCGACGCTGACGTCTCGAGCGGGGTTAGCGGCCCGCAGGTCACCGTCGCGGTTCAGCCGCCGATCGGTCACCCGGTCAGCGCGGGCTTCTCGCCCGACGTCGAGGAGTCGCTCGAGGAGTACATCGACGCCGACGAGCGCGCCGAGGTCGCCCGCGGACTCGCCGCGAGCGCCGCCCTGCAGGTGAAACAGGCGGTCGGCGACGGCGTGACGCCGACGGCGCGGTAGTCAGGTTTCCTTCTCGGTCCGCTTCACCCACCTCGAGCGCGTCTCCCGTGTGGTCGGCGAGGCGGTAGCGCAATCGGGGTGAGCGAAACTGGCTGTCGTCTCGACGAGCCCAGTGAACTGCTACTTCCCCCAGAACGGATCGCGCTTCCGCAGTTTCTCGACGTACATGTTCAGTGCCTCGCGCTCGTCGACGGGGATTTCCTCGGCGAGTTCCTGCTCGAGTATCTTCGCGTGCTTCTCGGGAATTTCGATCCAGAGTTCGTCGTCTTCCTCGATCTGGCGCCCGACGGTGGGGCCGTCGATGGCGACGGAGACGCGGTTGCCCGCGCGGGCCTCGTCGACGTCCTCGCCTTGCTCCTGGATGCCCTTGATCTGGCCGACGCGGTTTGGCTCGTTGCCGTCGAACTTCGCGACGAAGGCGTTGTTCTGGACGGTGCCGGAGTTGACCTCGACGCCGACGACGGCGGGGTCGTTCTGGCGGAAGGTGTGATCCGGCAGGATACGGAAGCGCGCGGGTCGGGTGATGTTCTCGAGGATGGTGTCCTGCTGGGCGCGCTCGAGTTCCTCGATGTGCTCCTCGTACTCCTCGATCAGCTGGTAGATGACCTCGTCGGTGTACAGTTTGACCTCGTCGATCTCCGCACGCTGTTTGGCGTCGGCGAGCACGTCGACGTTGAATCCCAGGATCGCGCGCTCCTTGGGGTCGTCGGCGGTCGAGGCCACCGAGATGTCCCGCGGGGCGATGTCGCCGACCTCCGCGCGGACGATGGGGACTTCGGCTTCCTCCAGGGCGTCGGCCATCGCCTCGAGGCTGCCCAGGGTGTCGGCTTTGACGACGACGCCCTCCTCCGTGGTGTCGACGGCGATGTTCGCGAGTTCGGACTCGACCTCGTCGACGACCTCCTCGACGGGCTGATCGCGGACGACGCGGACCGGCGCCCCGGCCATCGCGTCCTCGAGATCCGGGGCGGCGATCTTGATTCCGGTCGCCGCCGAGACGGCGTCGACCTTCTCGAACCGGCTCTCGGTCCGAATTTCGGCGAGCGGGCGGGGCTGGAGCAGCGCCCGGACGTCGGTGACGATCGGGTCGTTCTTCGCGCCGACGACGATCGTGTCGTCAGTCCGGATGGTGCCGTCGTAGAGGACGGTGTCGATGGTCGTCCCGAACCCTTTCTCCTCTTTGACCTCGAGGACGGTGCCGATACCGGGGCCGGAGACGTCGATCTCCATCTCCTCTTTCATGTAGCGCTGGGAGAGCCCCATCATCACCGCGAGCAGGTCGGGGACCCCTTCGCCGGTCATCGCCGACACGGGGACGACGCCGACGTTGCGCTGGAAGTTCTGGACCCGCCAGTAGAGGTCGGCGGAGAACTCCTGGTCGCTCAGGTTGCCGATAATCTCGTAGAGGCTCTCGTCGAGTCGGGAGGTAACGCGGTCGGACTGGGACTCGTAGGTCTTCGTGATCGGAGCGTCCTCGGTCGGGTTCCAGCCGGGGACGGTGTCGATCTTGTTCGCGGCGACGATGAAGGGCGTCTGGGAGCGTTTGAGGATGTCCAGCGCCTCGAGGGTCTGGGGCTGGAAACCGTCGTTGACGTCCACCACCAGAATCGCGATGTCCGCGAGCGCCCCGCCGCGGGAACGAAGGGTCGTAAACGAGTGGTGACCCGGCGTGTCGATGAACAGCAGGCCGGGCAGGTCGAAGTCGTCGGGGTCGACGAGTTCGCCCGCGATACTCGAGATGACGTCGAGCGGCACTGCGGTGGCGCCGATGTGCTGGGTGATGGCGCCTGCTTCGCCCTCGATCACCGCGGAGCCGCGGATCTTGTCGAGGAGACTGGTCTTGCCGTGGTCGACGTGTCCGAGGACGGCGACGATCGGCGTTCTGAGGGATGTATTGTCGCGCGTGTTCGTGTCCGTGTCCGACATGGTAAACCACCCGAGAAGGTCTTACCTGAAACGTCCGGTGCGCGGTAGTTAAACCCATCGTCACGGCGCCCGTGCGATCGCCGTCCATCTGCCGACCGGCGGAACACCGCTCGAGCGTCGTCCCGTCGGTGTCTCCCCCGCGGCCGACACGTTCCCCGGTGAAGATTTTACCACGGGCCCTGAATCGGGGTCGTGACTGGTGGCTGACCCGAATCTTAATACATAGTCACTACAAACCCACTCCTATGAGCGATATACTCGCTGAAAATCTCTCGGGGAAGTCCGTCATGGGTTCCGACGGCATGGAACTGGGAATGCTCTACAACATCACGATAGATCTGAAATCCGGCAAACTCCACGACCTCGTCGTCGAACCGAACGAGGAGACGGCCTCCCGGTCGGTCGACTTCCCGACCGACGAAGAAAACCGCGTTCTCGTCCCCGTTAGCCGCGTGCTGGCGGTGAAAGACTACATCGTTATCGACCGCTAACGGCATGTACGTTCTCGACTCCTCGGCTTTTATCCACGACTTTCACACGACAGAACAGACGGCCACGATTCCGCTCGTCCGCGAGGAACTCGTCGACGAGAGCGCCTACCGCTACGACGCGATGGAGGGCTCGGGGATGCACGTCCACATCCCCAACGGCGACACCACCGAGAAGGTCCGCCGCGCCGCGAAGGAATCGGGCGACCTCGAGGAACTGTCCGACACCGACATCCGCCTCATCGCGGCGGCGTTCGAACTCGACGCCACGCTCGCCACCGACGACTACGCGATGCAGAACGTCGCCGAGCGCATCCAGGTCGACGTCGAGGTGATCGCCCGCGAGGGGATCACAGAACAGCGCGAGTGGATCTTCCAGTGTCAGGGCTGTGGCCGCGAGTTCGACGAGGAGAAAGATCGCTGTCCGATCTGTGGCTCCGGAATGACGCGGAAGAACCCCTCGTGACGTCCTCCCTGTAACGGACGTTCTCCTCGAGGACCGCCGCCGTTCACGTGAACTGAACGTACAGCGACGCGAACTGAATCGCGTTGAACAGGCCGTGGACGACCGCTGGCACGAGCAGGTTCTCGGTCCGTTCGTAGATGAGCCCGAGCACGATCGAGAGTCCGAAGACGACGGCGAGGCTGGCCATGACCTCGCCGCCGCCGCCGGTCGCGTAGGCGGGGAGATGGACCGCAGCGAAGATGACGCTGCCCACGAGGACGGCGCCGTAGCGCGTAAAGCGCCGGTAGAGCGATTTCTGGATGATGTTGCGGTACAGCAGCTCCTCGAACGGACCGATAACCAGGATTGACGCCGGGATGAGTACCAGGAGAATTTCCGGGTTCTCCGCCGCCGCCTCGGTCGTTCCGTGACTCGAGCTCTCGACGCCGGCCGACTGCATCAGCCAGGAGATCCCGATCAGTGCGCCGAAGAGAACGACGATGCCGCCGACGGTCCAGACGAGATCTCGCACGGTCGGCCAGCGCAGGTCGATAAAGGAGCGGCCTCGGTCGGTCAGTCGGAGGTAGGCGGCGGCGACGCCGGCAGTTCCAACTGCCATGCCGAACTGCATCACCACGATCAGCTGCGACTGGGTCGGCTCGCCGACGAGGAGCCACACCGGCACCATCGTAAGCTCCGCGACCAGCTGGGCCGCGAACAGCGCTATCGCTCCGAGAACGGTGAGCGCCCCGGCGAGGGCACCGCGCTCGAGTAGCCCCCGTCCGCCCACGTTACCGTAGTCGGCGACGGCGAGGCCGACCGTCGCCGCCGCGGCGAGGAAGGCGAGGAGTGTCGTCGGTAGATCCGGCACCGCCGGCAGCGGGATCACACCCGGTACACCCTGGTTGACCGCGTACCCGGAGAGCAAGACGACGCCGACGCTCGCAGCCGCAGCGATCGGCGCGGCCGTCCGGCGGGCCAGGCGGCCGTGACGGCGGAGGAAGAACGCGCCGAAGGCGACCAGTGAAAGCGCGGCCGCGAGCCAGACCACTGGGTCGCCTCCGCCCACGCGGAGCGGCGCGAGCGCGCCGACCATCGCGAAGGTGGCGAACACGGTGCCGGCCGCGGGGACGGGTTCGAAGACGAGCGGCCGCTCGTCCGACGCTGCTGTCTCGCTCATAGTCGTTCGTTCGTGTCTGCGCTCATAGGGGTACCGCTCTCGGCGCTCTCATCGCTCGACCCGCAGCGACGTCTTCTCGGCGACCGCCTCGGCTTCTGCGAACTCTCCCCCGCCGAGCAGCCCGCGGGTTGCCTTCTTCGCCCACTCGACGGCCGGCTGCGTGAACGTCTCGACGCCGTACAGCTCGCCGGCGAGCACGCAGGCGGCCTCCATCCCGTACAGCAGGCCGCCGAGTTCGTACTCGTCGACGCGCTCGAGTTCGATCCGGACGCTCGGTCGGCCCGCGGCGGCGAGACTCGCCTCGGTCGCCTCGAACTCGGCCTCGAGAAGCTCGCCGAGACTCGCGTCACCGAGGTAGGCGAGTTCGTCGACCGCCGTCGCGGGAATCTCGCGGTCGGTCCGCTCGCGGGGCGCGACGAAGGTGACGAGCTTGTCGCGGGGACCCGCGCGGTAGAGCTGGAGCTGGGAGTGCTGGTCGGTCGCTCCGAGCGCGCGCACCGGCGTCTGGCCCAGCTCCTCCTTCCCCAGGCTCTCGGCCCACAGCTGGGCGAACCACTCGGCGTACGTTTCGAGCGACTCGGCGTACGGCATCATCGCGTTCACGCTCGCCCCGCGCCCGTCCAGCGCGTACGTGGTCGCGCCGTAGGCGTAGGCCGGACACTCGAACAGCGAGCCCGAAAGCGTCTCGGCCTCGGCGGCGGCACCCTCGAGCAGCGCCTCGAGATCGTGACCGCAGACCGACGCGGCGACCATCCCCACCGCGGAGAGCGCCGAGAAGCGACCCGGCACGCCGTCGGGCACCCGAACCGAGGGAAGGTCGTGGCGGTCGGCGAGCGCCCGCAGCGGGCCGGAGTCGCCGGTCGTGACGACGGTTCGGTCGGTCCAGTCGACACCACGATCCTCTAACGCCTCGCGCACCACGAGGAAGTTCGCGAGCGTCTCCGCCGTCGTGCCGGAGCGGGAGACGACGTTGATCGCCGCGTCCTCGAGCGGCAGGTCGTCCAGCCGAGCCGACACCCAGGCGGGGTCGACGTTGTCGAGGTACACCGTTTCGGTTCCGTCGCCCTCGAGCGCGTTCGTGATCGTCGCCGCGCCCAGGGCGCTGCCGCCGATGCCGACCGTGATCAGCGCCTCGGCGTCGGCGACCGGTTCGGTCGCTCGCCGGATCTCCTCGGGATCGGTTCGCTCGGGGAGATTCAACGCCGCGTAGCCGTGTTCGTCGTCCGCGCGCCCCGCTTCGATCCGCTCGTGGGCGGTCGCGACACGCTCGTCCAGGCGCTCGAGGGCGTCCCTCGAGACGCCCGGCGAGGCGACCGACGCGAGCGCGTTGCCGATGTCGACGTCCATGCGCGAGAGGGCGGTGGCCTGGCGTAAAGGCGTTCCGTCACGCGATCGGTCGCCGACTCGAGTACCGTCGGGACGGGCGCAGGCGCGCTATCGCATCGCTTATTCGCCCCGGGGGCCAACCCGTAGCCGATGACCGAGCGGTCGACCGCCGACGGCTACAGGGGACTTCCGGGCGCGTTTCCGTTCGCGTTCCGGCGGAGTAACTCGCTGCTGTTCAAGTCCTACGTCGTCCTCGGCGGGTTCGTCGCGCTGCTCGTTGCGGTGTTCTTTACGCTCGCGTTCGTTCGCATCATCGGCGTGACCGCGGAATCGTCAGCGACGCTGTCGCTCTCGCGCAGTTTCGTCGCGCTGCTGGGCGTGCTCGTGATCCTGCCGGTGCTCGCCCCGATTCTGTTCGTCGCCAGGCGCCACCGTCGGGGGATCGGCGACGACACCCGATACGACCGCCGGCTCGCGGGCGCGGGGTTTCTGTTCATCCTCGCGCTGTACGTTGGCTTCATCACCACGGTCCCGCCCGAGTTCCAGAGCGACGTCGACGGCGCGGCGGCCCCGCTCGTCGAACTCCTCTACGGGCTGCCGTGGTTCGCCGGCGTCGGGATCATGATCGCCGCGGCGCTCCTGATCTACCAGGTTCACCGGCTCTCGCGGTGAGTCGGGCGCGCGGGCCGCGGGTCCGCGAGTCGAAACGCCGAAAGCCGCGCCCGCCCTTCGAGGGGGTATGAGCGAGAAGACGAGCACGTTCGTCGTCACCCACGCCGAGGCCGACTCCGCGATCGTCCGCGACGTCGACACCGCGCAGGTCCACACCCTCTCTTCGAACCCCGGTCTCGAGGTTCACGACGTTCTCGAGGCGACTATCGCCCCAGATCCGCCGCTGGAGGTCGCCTGGCAGGTCGTCGAGGTCGACTCCCGCCGAACGATCGAACTGGTCGACAGCGACCTCGAGCCGACGACGCACTCGAAGGAGGTCGCAGCCGAGAGCGCGGTCGGCGAGCTCACCCGCAGCGAACGCGCCGGTACCGGCGAGATTCACGTCCTCCGGGTGCCCGAAGAGGAGGTCGAGGACGCAGCACAGGACGTCCTCGAGGACGCCGAAACGATCGCGCGGGCGGCGCGTCTCGAGGCGGTTCGGGTCGAGGTCCGGCGGTCGCCCGAGGGCGTGTTGAGCGTGCGATATCTGCCGGACTGAGTCGGTTGCCGGCTCGAGCGGTCGCTACAGCCGCGAGCGGACGTACTCGAGGCCGGGGCAGCCGTCGACGTACCAGAGGAGGAGGCCGACGACGAACATCGAGGCGTCGACCCAGAAGAAGACGAACGGATCGGTAAACGGCGTCACCACCAGTTCGACGACCGCGGGCGGTTCGAACACCCGCTCGTGGAAGTAAAACGTCGGATAGGAGACGAACGGCCAGAGCAGGAACTCCGTGCCGTGGGGGTAGCCGAGGAACGCCCGCGGCGGCACGTCCGCCAGGAGGTGCGCCAGATGGGCGATGACGAACGCGGTGGCGATTTCGACCCGATCGAGAACCACCGCCGCGGCGTAGACGACGGCGATCAGCAGCGCCGTGAACGCCAGCGAATGGACGAGAAATCGCCCGTGGGGAAAGACGCCGACCCAGGCGAGCGGCTTATCGATCAGGTCGGCGAACTGCGAGCCGACCATCGCCGCCAGCGCCGGCTCCGGTCGCGGCGGGCGTCGGAACCGCGCGCGGGAGTACAGCGAGTAGGCGACGTACGAGACGCCGACGTGTCCCCATGGCCACATCGGTCGAAACGGATCGCCTCGAGGGTGTAGTTATGGTGCCTATAACCGGGCCACGCCCGTCACCGGGTGACGCGGTATCAAATCAGGCGGTCGTCTCGCTGTGCGGACTCGAGACCGCCCCGTCGGTTTCATACGGTGTGCTGTAAGTCAGTACCGGCGCAACCGCGATCCGTCTGCAGTTGCACCGGTAACTAGTTACAGCAGTCCGTATCAGCCGTGGCTCGGCCCGCCCTTGCTCTGGACGCGCCAGCTCCCCTGGACGCCACACGCCTCGCGGACCTCGTAGGCGATTTCGGTGTTCTCGTCGATTCGGTTCCCGCCCTCGACGGCTTCGACCCTGAGCGGGACGTCTAAGGTGTTGCCACAGCAGCCGACGCCGACGAACTCCTCCCACTCGTCGCCCTCGCGAACGACGTCTCGAGTCTTGCGCAGAAACGCCCGGAACGAGGGTTTCTCGACCTGGAACCGTCCCCAGTCCGAGAGGTCTTCGGGGTAGGAGACGACGACCCGCGTCGCGACGGCCGCCCGGTGGTCGGATTCGAGTGCCATGGTGGAGAGAGGCCCTCGAGTCCTATAGGCCTGACGCGGCCACCGGCGGATGACGATTGCAGCGCCCGATCCGAATCACCGGCAACTCGATTGTGTATATTATCATACTGTTTATGTGGCCTCTCGAGCGGCGGTCCGGGAACGACAATCGGGCGACTCGAGCGGGTTCGTTCGTTTTTCTCGATCCGTCGCGCGTTTCAGGAATTGAGAAGGCTTACTTTGCCTGCATACGACGGTCCGGCATATGGGGTATTTCGACGTACCGGAGATCGATTACACCCGGTACAGCAACCGCCAGCTCGCGGCGGTTCCGCTCGCGGTTCTCGCAGTCGCACTTCTCGTCCTCGGTGGCTGGTTCGTGGCGTTCGGTACGCCGGTCGGCCTGGGGATCGACTTCGCCGGCGGGACGGAACTGACCGTCGAGACGGCCACGGACAGACAGGACATTCCGGCGGCGTTCGAGGAGGAGCCGGAGTCCGTCCAGTCGGTCCAGGCAGAGGATAACCAGTACATCGTTCAGTTCACGTCGACCGAACAGGAAGCATTGAGCGACCAGGCCGAGTCGAACTTGGAGCCGGTCGACGGCAACGACGGGATCATCCAGTCGGTGACGTCGACATCGGCCAGCTTCGGTGCACAGGCCCAGCAGACCGCACTGCTCGGGATCGCGGTTGCGTTCGTCGGCATGAGCGCGCTGGCGTTTCTACTGTTCCGGACGTTCGTCCCGTCGATCGCGATCGTCGTCTCGGCGTTTTCGGACATCATGATCCCCCTCGCCTTCATGAATCTCGCGGGGATTCCGCTCTCGCTCGGGACCGTCGCCGCGCTGTTGATGTTGATCGGGTACTCCGTCGACTCCGACATCCTGTTGAACAACCACATACTGAGGCGCGGTGGCGGGTTCTACGAGAGTACTCACCGCGCCATGCAGACCGGCGTGACGATGACGGTGACGTCGATGACGGCGATGCTCGTGATGGCGATCTCGGCGTGGCTCTTCGGCATCGATCTGCTCGCTTCGATCGGTCTCATCCTCTTCGTCGGCCTCGCTGCGGACCTGATGAACACCTACATGTTGAACCTGAGCCTGCTTCGCTGGTACAAGTTCGAGGGGGTCAACCGATGAGCGCGAAGGCGTTCCTCTCGTCGTACTGGCGGGTCATCCTTCTCGTCGTCTTCGTAGTCGCCGCGCTGTTCGCGCTGTTCGTCCCCGGCGGGATCATCGCCGACGACAGCCTCGCGGGCCAGCCCGACGACGCCGCGGAGAACGAAACCGTCGAGCAATCGCTCACGAACCTCCAGTACGGCCTCGGTCTCGATGGCGGGACCCGCATCAGCGCCCCCGTGGTCGGGACGACCGCGGAGAACCTCCAGATCGACCCGCAGGACGAAACCGCGGTTGAAGAGACGCTGTACGAGGAACTCGAGCTCGACACCGGCGACGCCATCGTCCGTTTCGACCGGGACACCGGCCAGGCCACCGCCGAGGTGTTCGACGACAACGTCACCGACGAGGAGTTCGAGGCGGCGCTGCAGGAAGCCGGCGTGGACACCGATCAGGTGACCATCCGCAGCGGCGTCACCCAGGACACCCGCGACGAGATCATCCGGACCATCGAGATGAAGATCAACGAGGCCGGCCTCTCCGGGGGCAGCGTCACGCAGTCCTCGACGGTCGGCGGCGAGTACTTCATCGTCGTGGAAGTGCCCGATCGGACGCCCGCGGAACTCCGGAGTCTGCTCTCCGAACGCGGGATCGTCGAGGTCGTCGCCCACTACCCCGACGGCGAGGGCGGCCAGGCCAACGAGACGGTGCTCGAGGAGGAGGACTTCGACACGATCGACGCGGCGACGTACAACGAGCGAAACGGCCACCACGTTCCGGTGTCGATCGACTCGAACTCCGCGCCCGAGTTCCAGCAGCAGATGAACGATCTCGGGTTCGTCCAGAACCCCGGCCAGTGTGACTACGAGGAGCCGGAGATGGAGGGGCGGAACTACTGTCTGCTCACCGTCGTCGACGGCGAGGTCGTCGACGCACACTCGATGGGTACCGACCTCGCAGGGACGATGGGCAGCGGTCAGTGGGCGGACGATCCCACGTTCATCATGGCCGCGCCGTCCCAGCAGGAGGCCCAGGCGCTGTCGATCAACCTCCAGGCGGGGAGCCTGCGCGCGCCGCTCGACTTCGACCGCGACCAGACGTTCTCGCTCCAGCCGGCGCTCGCCGACCAGTTCAAGACCTACTCGCTGTTCATCGGCGTGCTCTCGGTGCTCACCGTCAGCGGGATGGTCTACCTGCGCTACACCGACGTCCGCGTCGCCGCGCCGATGGTCGTCACGGCGCTCGCGGAGGTGGTGATCCTGCTCGGCTTCGCGGCGCTGATACGCATGCCGCTCGACCTCTCTCACGTCGCCGGGTTCATCGCCGTCGTCGGAACGGGGGTGGACGACCTCATCATCATCGCCGACGAGGTGATGTCGGAAGGCGACGTCAACTCCCAGCGGGTGTTCGAGTCCCGCTTCCGGAAGGCGTTCTGGGTCATCGGCGCCGCGGCGGCGACGACCATCCTCGCGATGTCGCCGCTCGCGGTGTTGAGCCTCGGCGACCTCCGCGGGTTCGCCATCATCACCATCCTCGGGGTGCTCGTGGGTGTCCTCATCACCCGGCCCGCCTACGGCGACATCCTGCGATACCTGATGACCGACAAGTAACCACGGCGCTCAGCCGTCCGCCGCACCGTCTCGTTTCGTTCTCACGACCGCACCTCTGACGACCAGAAACGACACACAGAGCAGCACGACGCTCGCAACCGCGAACACGCCCAGCAGGCTGCCGCGGTCGGGGACGAACCCCATCGCGAGCGCGAGGACGGCGAGGGTCAGCGAACCGATCGCGTACTGGATTCCGCGCAGCCGGGCCAGCCGACGCGATTCCGTACCGGACATTTCACACTCGAGTTCAGAGACCGCTGTCAGTAGCGTTTCGAAGTCCGCCGCTCGAGTCGCTACGTCGGAATCACGTTCACCGCGCCGACGCTCTCTGCGATCAGCCAGGCGACGAACAGTCCGTACATCGCGAGCAGTAGCCAGGCCTCCCGTTCGGTGAGCTCCATCCCGGTCCGCGAGATGGCGAAGAAGACGACCGTCGCGAGGATCAGAAACGCCATCATCGGCACGACGTTCGCGAAGGAGACCGTCAGCGCGCCCGCGACGAGCACGCCGGCGGGAATCGCCACCAGGAGGTCGAAGACGTTGCTTCCGAGGACGTTCGCCAGGCTCACCGTCGGGCGACCCGACCGGGCCGCCGCGACGCTGACGAACGCGTCGGGGACGCTCGAGCCGGCCGCCACCACGATCATCCCCCAGAGGAACGCAGGAGTGCCGAAGGCGTCGCCCAGGCCGATCGCCGACCGTACCAGCGCCTCGACGCCGACGATGATGAGGACGAGGCCGGCGCCGAACCACGCCCACGCGCGGAGGGTGTTCACCTCGACCTCGGGGGCCTCGTGCTCGCTCGTCTCGAGGTACTGCGTGAAGACGTAGAGGCCGTACAGCGCGAGCGGGAACAGCGCGAGCCAGCGCGTGACGGTGCCCTCGAACCCCCCGTTTCCGGCGGGGTAGTAGATCACCGCCAGCGAGAAGGTCAGCAGGAGGGCGGCGACCGCGAGCATGTAGAACAGCGCCTCCTTGTACACCAGGTCGCGGGTCGTCGGCGCACCCTCCCCGGCGTCGCCGCTGGCGAGCACCGCGACGCCCGGGATCACGAGCAGGTTGAACACCGCCGAGCCGACGATCGCGCCGATCCCGAGTTCGAACTCGCCGTGGAGCAGCGTCGCGAGCAACACGCTCACCAGTTCGGGCATGCTCGAGCCCACGGCGGCGATCACGGCGCCCTGGACGACCGCGGGCACGCCGTAGCCGACCGCGATTCGGTTCGCGGCGGTCTCGAGCCAGCCGCTGCCCTTCCAGACGACGGCCGTGCCGGCGATAGCGAGCGCGAGAAGGGAGAGGATCTCGAGCACGGTAGTTGATCGTCACCGCGGACGACCGTTAACCTGGCTGTCCTCTCGTGGTCAGAACCCCTCGAGGCTGGTCTGTTCGGCCGCCGCCAGGACGTCGGCGCAGGTCGACCACGACCGCCGGGCGAACGGGGGTAACTCGCCGCGTTCCGTGACGTAGGTCTCGAGGAACTCCCGCGTCGTCGGATCGCTCGGATAGCCGCTGCCGATCTCGCCGTACTCGGCGGCGAGGGCGGCGACGTGGGCGTCGCGCTCGACCTTCGCGACGATGCTCGCCGCACCGACGAGCGGGGAGTCGTCGTCGGCGCCGTGTTCCGCCTCGATCGTCGCCTCGAGTTCGCAGGCGTCGGCGACCCGGCGGGCGAAGCGCTCGGCGTCGGTGTCACAGGCGTCACAGAGCCCCTCGAGTGCGTCAGCCTCGAGATCGGCCGCCGCCGCGTCGATGGCGCTCGCGTGGGCGGCGACCGCCAGTCCGTTCATGTTCGTTTCCGGGTCGTCGATCCGCGCGGGTGGGATCTCCGCGACGCCGATCCGGATCCGGTCGTCCCCTCGGAGCGTCGTCGCGAGTTCCTCGCGGCGCGCCGGCGTGAGTCGCTTCGAGTCGGCGATACCCGCGGGCAGCATATCCGGCTCGTCGACGCAGACCGCGGCGGCGAACATCGAGCCGAAGACGGGCCCCTTCCCCGCCTCGTCGACGCCGACTACTGGCATGCGACGGACTGGTTTCGCGAGGGTCATAGCTGTTGTCTTGCCGCTCGAGGCGGTCGACCTGACCGTCAGCCGATCCGACCGCGCAGGATATCGCCGCGCGTGACCTATAGTACCGTGCTATGGCACAGCTCGCAGTGAACAACAAGGAAGTAGTACGGCGGCTCATCGACGAACTCGTCACCGACGAACGGTACGAGATCGCTTCGGAGATCATCGCCGAGGACTACGTCCGCCACGAGATCGGCCCGATGGCGATGCCCGACGGTCCCGCGGCGTTCGTCGAGGGCGTCGAGGCGTTCCGGGCGGCGTTCCCGGACTTCGAGATGACCATCGACGGTCTCGTCGCCGAGAACGATCTCGTCTCGTTTTACGCCACGGAGCGGGGCACCCACGAGGGCGAGTTCATGGGCGTCGCGCCGACGGGCGCGGAGATCGAGATCGCCGGCAACGTAACTCATCGGCTCGAGGACGGGAAGATCGTGGAGACGTGGGCGACGTTCGACTACCTCTCGCTGCTCCAGCAGCTCGGGGCGGTTCCGGAGCGGTTCGACGGGTAGCGCGGCAGAACGCGGTCGGGGCGTGACGCGGGGCTTACGCCCGGAAGAACTCCTCGAGTTCGAACGGTTCGTCCTCACCCGCAACGCCGGTGACGTCCAGCGCGGTCACCTCGGCGCCGGTGCCGAGCAGGCCCGCGAGGCTCGGCTCGGTGCGGCCGTCGTCCCCGCTGATCAGCTCCTTGACGTACAGCCCCCCTTCGCCGTGGAGGCGAACCTCCGCGCGGGCGGGCTCGAGTAGCTCTCCCTCGATCTCGTAGACGGTTCGCGTGCGCGTGAGATTGGCCCGGCGGTGGTCGACCCGCTGTGGGGTGTACTGCTCGAGGGTCGCGCCGTCGAGTTCGGCGATGGCTGCCTCGAACGCCGACTCCTCGACCGGCTCCTCGAACTCCACGTCCGCGCGGTAGCGCTTGCTCGCGTCGTGTTCCTTGACGCGCTCGACCATCTCGTAGGTCGCCAGCCGGAGCCCTTCGACCTCGACGGCCCCGCCGGCCGCGTCGTTGATCTCGGCCTCGAGCGCCTCGACGTCCGGCGTTCGGTTCCGGGGTCGTTTCACCTCGAGGACGAACGGCCGCCCCGCCTCGAGCATCAACGCGTCGACGTCCTCGCGGCCGGCGCCGTGGAACGTCCCCTCGTCGCCGTCCATCGCCTCGACGACGTGCGGGCGGACGACCTGCTCGACGCTCGTGTCGTACATGTAGCCCGAGCCGCCGCAGTAGTCGCAGGGCTCTTCCCCCTCGTCGCCGAGCTGGACGCCGCTGCCGCCACACTCCCGGCAGGGCCACTCCGTCTGGGGGATGTCCCGCTCGAGCTTGCGGTAGCGCCCGTAGACGAACGCGGGATTGATCTGGACGTCGACGGCGTGACCCGTCACGTCGCCGTCGATCTCGAGGGGGTCGAACGCCTCGAGGTCGATCACCGCGAGGACGTCGGGCCTGTCGAAAGAGACCTCCGCCCCGGTTCGGGCGCCGACGCGGCGCCCGACCTCCCGATTGATCTCTCGTTTGAACGGCTCGCCGGCATCGGGCTCGAGATCGGCGTCCTCCCGGAACAGCCGGTCGTTCTCCTCGACGAGCGGGGGGACGCGGGTGCCGACCTGATAGGTCGAAAAGTCGATCCCCTCGAGTTCGTCGACGATCGTCGTCGCGAGGGCGTCGACGCTCCCGGCGTAGCCGTCACAGACCCAGCAGTCGGCCGGTTCGTCGGGCTCGTAGGGGTCGTCGTCTTCGAGGGCGATCGTCGTCCGCAGCGCCCGCCCCCGTTCGGCGTTCGTGAGCCCGAAGCTCCGCTCGGCGAACGGGCGGCCGAGACAGGAATCACAGACGGGCCCCGTCGCCAGTAGCGCCCGGGCGTCTTCCGTGATAGTCATGGCCGTCTCTCGGTGTGCCGTCGGTAACACGTTTTCCCTTCGGCGGCTGTGGCCGCGCGGTCGTCCCCGGAGAACCCGTCGGCGTGCGTATACAACCGCTCTCCGAGCTCTTCTCGTCGCGTCTGTAACCGTTTCGCTCCTCGTTCTGAATCGACCCCGGTTTGATCCTCGTTTCCGCCCGGTAAGCAGTGATTTCTCGGGAGTCTGCTCGGTGAGAACCCCATAGCTTGAGCCTACAGGTTCGGCTCTGTTGCGTTCTTTTTCGCGTGTATAAACGGTCTGAATACGTCCGGGAGCGAACCCTGTCGCTCCGTTGTCCGAAATTAGTCTGCCGATAACAATAGTCTGGTATCCTGTACAAACGATCGGAGACACCCCGGCCACCATGAGCTACAACGTCGACACCACGACCCGTGGCACGCACGAGGAGCCGTCGTTCGAACTCGATCACATCACCGTCGAGAACGAGGACGAACTCGACGAGTGTGCGATCTTCCCGCGCGAGGCGACCGAAGACGAACTGACGACCAACTGGATCACCGCCCACGAGGGGTCGTTCGTCGACCTCGAATCGATGCGCTAAGCCGATGAGTCTCGGAAGCACCGTTACCGCGATCGGATTCTGGCTCGGCGCACTCCTCCCGTTCGTCTACCTGCCGGTGTTCGTTACCGGCGTCGACACGATGACTCGACTGTCGCTGTTCCTCGCGTTGCTCGCGGTCAACGTCATCGCGCTCATCGTCGGCCACGACTATCCGGAAACCCGCTCATACTGATTCCGGCCGACAGGTGGCCGTCTCGCCCTCACTTCGTCCACGAAGTCCGGATTACCAGAGCTGTGCACGCGGCGTTCCACACTGATTGCAGACGACCGCTTCGTTGTCCTTGTACCGGCTTCGTTCGAGTGTTCCCTCGTCACAGAAGTCACACGGGCGGCCCTCGAGGAGCGCCAGCATCCGCTGACCCGACGATCGAGATTTCGCCATGCCTACCCCTCTCGAGGGAGGTGAGTGAAACGATTGGCCCTGCCTATGCCACCCGCCTTTTCTCTGAGACTCTCGCTCGCTGACTCCTTGCACCCGCCGGGGCTGTGCGCCACCGGAACGAGTCGAAGCGGCTATCCGACTGCCCGCCCAATCCCCGGAAGATGTGGCCCTGGGGACACCTCGCCGTTGCATACCTCCTCTATACGATCTACACACACCGCCGATTCGACCGACCGCCGCGTGCGCTCCCCGCGCTTGCGCTGGCGGTCGGTTCGCAGTTTCCCGACCTGGTCGACAAACCGCTCGCCTGGTCGGTCGGCGTGCTCCCCGGCGGGCGCACGCTGGGCCACTCGTTGTTTTTCGCGACACTCCTGATCCCCGTCGCGTACGCACTCGCCCTCCGATTCGACCGGCGTGACCTCGCGACTGCGTTCGTCATCGGCCACCTCTCACACCTCCTGGCGGACGTCCCGCCATCGGCGCTTCGTGGCGATTTCTCCGGAACCGGCTTCCTCCTCTGGCCGCTCTACGGCCAGCCGACGGCGGAGCCGACCGGCGGCATCATCGAGGTGATCCTCACCACCTACTCGATGGGGGGCTACGAGTGGGTCCAGCTCGCGCTGTTCGCCCTCGCAGCGATCGTCTGGTACCGTGACGGTGCACCCGGCCTCGCGGTGATTCTGACCGCCCCACGGCGGACTGCAACGGCGATCGGCCGCGATTGGTAGCGGGCGTGTGGCCGGTGTCGCGGCCCGTTCACCACCGACTGAAGCGTCATTGCGCGACGTTCAATACCGCCTACTGCCCGCTATTCCCCGGTGAATGGCGGTTATCCCTTTCCTAACGCCGCCTCGAGGCATCTGCGCTCGCACAACAGTTCCGAAGTGGCCGTGACAGTGTGCAACAGTCCGAGTACGAGGTTGATAGTAATGGTGGCGTCGACCATAGCGATAGATGCGCATCCGTTGCCCCACGGGTGTGCGTTGCCTGTCCCAAATACGTGACTCCCCACCCGTCTTCCGTTCGTCTGTCACGGCGGTCGCCACGCTGGGGGAGATCGATGGGGGGTCCCCACCCCGACCATCGTACCCCTGCTCGCCCCCGACCTGGCGACCGTGTCTTTCCACTCGTACCCCGCTGAGACGGATCGCTGTGGCGTTTTACAGCAGACCGTACGAGCCACGCGAGGCGAAACCGTGGTTCCTATCACGACGCCCCGTTACGATCACGTATGCGCCAGTTCGTTCTTCTCGCTCACGACGTTCCCGTAGACGCCGACTTCTCGCTCGACGACCTCGCCGGCGGTGCCGGTCGGCTCGACGCGCTCTGTCGCTCGATCACCGCCGCGTTCGTCCGCTCGCACGGCATCCGCGAGGACGTTCTGGTCCACCTCGTCGTCGGTGACGAACTCACGATCCGCTTCGACGGGAGCGAGCTTCGGCGGCTGAACCCCGACGAGCGTTCGACGGCCGCACTGGTCAGAAACGCCCTCGAGGCCCGCGAGGAAGCAATCGGTGCGATGCCCGCCGAGCCCAGCCCCGGCATCGAGGTGTACCGCCGGGGGTTCGAAACGACTCTCGAGGAACTCGCCGCCGAGGGCACCGTGATCCAGCTTCACGAGGACGGCGAGCCGATCGTCGACGCCGACCTCGAGTCGGTCTCGAACCCGGTGTTCGTCCTCTCGGACCACCACGACTTTGCGAGCGAGGAGGCGGCGCTGCTCGAGGCCACCGCCGAACTGCGGGTGCGACTCGGTCCGGCTCCGATCCACGCCGACCACGCGGTGACGATCACCCACCACTACCTCGATACCGACGGCTACGAGCGGTTCTGACCGGCTACTCGAGCGGGTTTTGGCGGTGCCGGCACCTCACCGGCGAAGCGCAACGAACTAAACCCTCCTCTCCGTTCATCCGGTGAACCCGACATGTCCGAACGGAACCGGCTCGTCGTCGTCTGTGGATTACCCGGCACGGGGAAAACGACAGTCGCCGCGGAGCTCACGGAGCGTCTCCACGGGGAACTGGTTCGTACCGACATCGTGCGCAAGGAGCTCTTTGCCGCCCCCGAGTACACCACCGCGGAGACGCGGGCGACGTACGACGAGTCGCTCACGCGTGCGCGGACGATACTCGAAGATGGGGGGACGACCGTCCTCGACGGAACGTTCCGCCGGCCCGAACTCCGCGAGCGCACGCGGGCGCTCGCCGACGACACCGACGCCCGGTACGACCTCGTCTGGGTGACCTGCCGCGAGGCGGTCGTCCGGGAGCGGATCGCCGCGCGCGACGACGACGCCAGCGATGCGGACTTCGAGGTGTACAAACTCCTCCAGTCCGAGTTCGAGCGGCCCGCGGAGTCCCACCACCGGATCGACAACTCGGGCACGCTGGCCGAGACGCGCCGCCAGGTGGGGGCGCTGCTCGAGACGCCGACCGTCTCGCGGGAGGTTCACGAGGGCATTCGCAACGGTTAAACGATCAGCGACCTTCGATTCGGGTGCGGGCCGGTGGGGTAGCTTGGTATCCTTCGGCCTTCGGGTGGCCGTAACCGCAGTTCGAATCTGCGCCGGCCCACTTTTCCCGCATCGCAAAACCGTGAGCGACAGCGAACGGTCCGCGATGCGGGGAAATGGACCCAAGCAGATTCGAATCAGGGAGGAGCTTCGCTCCGACCGTGGTTCGAATCTGCGCCGGCCAACTCCTCGATCGAACACCCCGAACGGAGAGAGCGCCTGTCACCTCGAGCGCACCGAAGATTGTCGTCCGTCCGGCGAGTCGCTTTTCCGCCGAATCGGGCACCCACCAGCCGGGTTCACTCGAGTCCGGTACACCTGTGACCGGTGTACGGGCGCTCGAGCGACGCCACGGACCGGGAGCGGCGGGTCGCGCCGGGGGATCGCGGGGTGCGTTGCGCTGCCGGCACTGACGTGACCGTCGAACCTGCGCGCGAGAAATAGACCGGTAAATCGGGCCGAATTCCGGGTGTGCACAATGGTAACACGATATGATGTATCACTCAGCGGACACAGGAGTCTAGGGGTGGTCACTCACCGTCGCTGAGAGGTTAGCGCGATTGTGGGCCGATCCGAGATCAGTGTCGACGGGGGCTGTATTACTCGGATTTGGTAGAATGTATGATTTCGATGAGACACCGGGAGTGTGGTAGGAGTCGCGCGCGCATCGAGTGACACCGCTCACGGGTACGGATCTCGGTTCACATAGACACCTATTATAACAGAGGTATAAGACAGAAAGCTTATTACAGATATGACGTAAGGCAGGAACACCCCTACCCGACCAGGAAATCAGATTCGGCAATACCCGGATGTGGATATGCGCCGAAGCGGTTTCCAAAAGACAGACACAACATAACAATGACAGGCAACAAATCTCGCGCAGTCCTGATGGCTGCGCTGATGGTCTTCTCGGTCTTTGCGATGGCTGTCGCCCCTGGCGCAGTCGTTGCGGACGGCCACGAAGACACTGACAAAGAAGGTCTGAACAGCGACCTCTACTTCGCTGGTCAGGAAGTCGTTGTCAGTGGTTTCAACGCTGATGAACAGGTACAGCTCCGCTCCGGAGACACGGACAGCAGCTCCTTCCAGGAGAACCTCCGTGCAGATGACGACGGCTACGTCACCGTCGACACTGAGGATCTCGACGGGAATTACATCCTCCGCGGTAGTGCGGACCGCACCGACAACGACTTCGGTCCGTTCGAAGTGACCGAACAGAACGTTGAGTTCAACTTCGCGTCTGATTCCGTTGTCACCGGCGACGAGACTGACCTCGTCTTCGCGGACGACAACCGCGGCGCTGACGTCAACCTCGAGATTTCCTCCGAGGACCTCAGCACTGAGGACCTCGAGAGCATCTTCGGCGTCCAGGCCGACGGCGATGACGACTACGTTGTCGTCGAAGACGCCGCCGAAGGTGACGAGATCGACGCTAACTTCGCAGGCGTTGCCGCAGGCAACTACTCCTTCACCGTGAGTGTCGCAGACACGACGGCTCAGGACGACGCCTCGATCATCGTGCAGGACGATGTCGACACTGACGTCCAGTTCGTCGAGCACGCTGTCGCAACCCAGGGCGATGAGGGCGAGATCCACATCTCCATGGAAGGCGAGGACAGTGCTCACCTCCAGATCGGTGGCGAGGATGACGGATGGACCCTCGAAGGTGTCGTCGAGCAGAACGAGGATTCCGATCACGTTGTCGTCACGATCAACACGCACCTGATCGGCGATGACGATAACTCGGGTATCCTCGAGGCCAACGACTCCAACACGGTGGTCGATGTCACGGAAACCACGAACGTGGACCGTGCGATCGACACCGGTAACTACGACATGACGCTCTCCTCGGCTGACCAGAGCGAGCGCTACGACCGTAGCGCCTTCGTCCTCGAGGAGCGTTCGACCGGCGGCGCAAGTGTGTGGACCGCTCCTGCGGACTCTACCTACGACGACGCTGACGACGTCTTCAGTGCTGTTACTGAGGACTCGACCATCGCTGAGGACGACCACGCGGTTGTTCTCTTCGACATCTCCGGTATCTTCGGCGACTGGGACAACCTGGACGACCAGGGCGTCTCCGTTGACGCAGAAGAGCTGAACCCGGACCGCAACACGCCAGCACACACGCTCGACACTGAAGACTTCGAGCTCCACGCTGACGCTGAGAACGAGCGATTCCTCGCCGTGGTCGACACGGCCCAGGATGGCGACATTAACGCTGGAGACGAGTTCGAGGTTACCCTGACGGTCGACGGTGACGACAACAAGTACGTCGCCGCGGGCGACACGGAAACTTCGAGCGTCACCTTCACCGTTGAAGAGCGCACCCTCGACTTCGACGAAGAGGAGTTCGAGGTCACTGCTGACGCAGACCAGAACATCACTGGTACCTCCAGCGCGGCAGACGGCTCCGAGGTCAACGTTGACGCAGAGGCCGGCGGTGCAGACGGCTTCTTCATGACGACGACCGCTGTCGTCGAGGATGGCAACTGGACTGCCACGTTCGACTTCTCCGATGCTGCGGAGAACTCCTCGATCGACCAGCTGACCGCCACGGACGCCTACGACAATGACGTCACCGCTGAGGCAACCGGCCACATCAGCGCGTCGCAGGACGACGGCGACGAGGATGGGCAGGACCTCGAGCTCGACGCCAGCGCACCCGGTAGCGTTGACGTTGACGAGGACGCAGCTCTCGACGTGACCGTCACGAACAACGGTGAGGAGAACGCAACGTTCGACTTCACCGTCACGATCGACGGCGAGACCGTCGAGGAAGAGCAGAAGGAACTCGACGCTGGTGAATCGTGGGACGGCTCCTACGACATCGACACCAGCGAAGAGGGTGACGTCGAATGGGAAGTCACCGCAGGTGACGCCTCTGACTCCGGCACCGTGACCGTCGAAGGCGACGGCAACGGCGAGAACGGAGAGAACGGCGAGAACGGCGAGAACGGCGAGAACGGCGAGAACGGCGAGAACGGCGAGAACGGCGCTGACGACGACGGAATCGAAGACGACTCCGGCGACGACAGCTCCGACGACGGCCAGCCTGGCTTCGGCATCGCTGTCGCAATCGTCGCACTCCTCGGCGCTGCAATGCTGGCACTCCGCCGCCAGAACTAAGCAGCTGAACTAACCGGATCACTCCGGTCCCTTGCAGTGCGGTTTTTTATGGACGCTACACCCGACAGCGACAGCGCCCGGCGCGGGCGATTTTTCACGACCCTCGAGGCACCCACGACCCGCCTATATCCCGGCGACTCTTCGAGACGACGCGCTCGAGACTGACGAGGACTCTTAAGTTACCATGGACAATAACCGTTGGAATTTATTAATCACCCCTCTCTATAGGTGTTCGAACCATGTCCCATGACGACACCGGTCATAGCTGCACGACACCCGAACACACCGGCCGCTGTAGCCAGCCCGACGATATGGCACAGGTGCAGCGCCGAATCGACCGCCGAAAGCTCGACCTGACCGCCGAAGAGTTCGCGGAGAAGGCTCGAGAGAACCGTCGAAGCGATGACGACGGCGGGGTGAGCCGCCGGTCGGTACTCGGCGGCGCGGCAGGACTCGCCGGCGCGGCGGTCGCCGCACCGGTCGCCTTCTCGGAGACCGCCGACGCCCACGGCGCCGACGAGCCGATTTACACGACCAGCAACCTCAACATTCGCAGTCAGCCGACGACCAGCGCGGGTGTCGTCAAGACCGCCCAGGAGGGGACGGGGATGATCATCCAGAGCGGCCCGTACAACAACGACGGCTACACCTGGTGGGAGGTCCGGGTCAACGGCTGTGGAAACGACACGAGCCGGGTCGAGGGCTACGTCGCCGGCGACTGGACCGCCCACCCCAACTTCTCCTACGGGACCTGGGGCTACGTCTCCTCGATCTGGGGCGACGACCGCTCCCACGGCTACCACCAGGGGATCGACATCGCCAACGACCGCGGCACGCCAATCTTCGCCGCCCGCCAGGGCACCGTCACCTACGCCGGCTGGGCGAGTGGCTACGGCAACGTCGTCTACATCGACCACGGCAACGGCTACGAGAGCCGCTACGCTCACCTCTCGAACTTCCGGACCTCCCAGGGGGCGTGGGTCAGCGCCGGCGAACGGATCGGCGACATGGGCTGTACCGGCACCTGCACCGGCGACCACCTCCACTTCGAGATCCGGCGCTACGATGACGACCTGAACTGGCCCCAGGTTCGTTACGCGGACAAGTGGCTGAACACGGCGATTCCGCGCAACTTCCCCGGAATCAGCGGCGCCGTCTACCCCGGCTACCCCTACTAGACCCGGGAACCCCGACCTTTTTCCAGCGACTAATGCCGGATTCCAACGCGGCGGATCCGCCGTCTGCGCTCGAGCACAACCGTTACCCTCGCTCGGTTCCTCCCACACGAGGATGACCGAGAGACTCGAGGCGGCGATCGACGGGACGGGAGACGCCGCCGCACGCCGGGACGACGTCGTCGCGCGCGTTCGCGAGCACGCGGGCGAGATCGCGCGCGAACTGGCGCTCCTCCAGGGTGGGGATTACGGCCAGGAAACGTTCGACACCGACGGCGGCTCCTGGACGCTCAAGTACGAAGCGGGGGCGATCCAGTACCTCCGATTCCAACCCAACTCCGGCAGCGAGACGTACGTCATCTCGACGAAACAACCCCCCGAACCCGAGGCGCTCGCGACGGCGATGGCCGACTACGACGCGTTCGTCGCCGCCTACAACGAGTACGTCGCCTCCTTCGAGGGCGTCCTCGACGACGTGGAAGCGGAGTTCACGCCGGTCGCCTCGAGCGAGGAACTCGTCGCCGAGCGCGACCGGATCTGCGGGCGGATCCGCGACGTCGCCGACGCGATGGCGGTCGAGTGCTACCGCTTCGAGGGCGAGTACGGCACGTACGCGACGACCGTCTCGGGGACGCGCTGGGAGCTGAAGTGGGACGGCGAGGTCGCCTCCTACCTGCGCGTCGGCGGCGAGGGCGGCGTCTACCTGGTTTCGCAGTACGAGCCGCCGTCCGC
This sequence comes from Natrononativus sp. DTA114, assembly GCF_059736515.1. NCBI lineage: Archaea > Methanobacteriati > Methanobacteriota > Halobacteria > Halobacteriales > Natrialbaceae > Natrononativus > Natrononativus sp. DTA114. Next base: position 234,973 of record NZ_JCASSN010000003.1, read on the forward strand.
GCCGGACCTCCGGCGGTACGTCGGTGAGGTCAACGGGTTCGTTCGCGCGTTCAACGAGTACGTCGACGAACTCGAGGCGGATCTCTCACACGTCTCCTTCGAGTAACGAGTCCCCGGCTTTCGCGGGCGGAACGGTCACGTGTAGACGTAAATTACTGTTCCGTACACCGTCCCTACCCGCGACGCCGTCCGTGGAAACGGGGAACTCTCAGCGCTACTGACTGTGTCTTTTTAGCCGGTCTACGCCCCCCACTGTAGCTGTATCATGACGGTAACACGGCGGACGACGTTACAGGCGTTGGGAGCGATCGGGGCGGGAACGGCGCTGACCGGGACGGTGTTTGCGGCGGGCGAGCACGCGGACGACGAACGCGAGACGCCGGAACGGGACCCGCCAGTGGACGAGGAGCCGGCTGGGGGCGCAGCGGTCCGGATCGCGCACTTCTCACCGGATGCGCCGAACGTCGACGTCTACGTCGACGGCGCACAGGTGCTCTCGGATCTCGCGTACGACGAGGTGTCGCCGTATCTCGAGATCGCACCGGGAACGTACGCCGTGCAGGTGACGGCCGCGGGCGACCCCGAGACGGTCGCCTTCGAGGGCGACGTCTCGTTCGGACGGGCGTTCTACACGGTCGCGGCGATCGGCGAACTCGAGGCCGGAACGTTCCGCCCGCTGGTGCTCGTCGACGCGGGAGCGTCGCTCCTGCGCGTGGTTCACGGCTCGCCGGACGCGCCGGCGGTCGACATCTACGCCGCAGGCGGTGAGGCACCGCTGGTCGGCAATCTCGCGTTCGGCGAGGAGACCAACTACCTCCCGCTGCCGGCCGGATCGTACTCGCTCGAGGTTCGGCCCGCCGGTGAGGAGCCGGCTGCCGGGGACGACAGTAAGGCCGACGACGAGAACGAGGCCGAGGACGACTACGCCGACGAGGAGACGGACGATGAGGCGACAGCCGCCGAGGAAGAAGAGCCCGTCGACGAGGACGAACCCGAGGAAGCGACCGACGCCGTCGCGACCCTCGAGGCCGACCTCGAGGCGGGCACGGCCTACTCGGCGTACGCGATCGGCTACCTCGAGCCGGCTGACCGCGAGGACCGCGCGTTCACGGTGACCGTGACGACTGACGGCCCGACGGCCGCGGCGGAGCCGACGGATGAAGCGCCCACCGAAGACGAGCCGGTCGAGGAGGAATCCGCTGAAGAAGAGCCGGTCGAGGAGGAGGAGCCCACCGAGGAAAAGGAACCCGCCGACGAGGAAGCGCCCGCCGAGAACGAACCCACCGAAGAGGAAGCGCCTGCCGAAGACGAGCCGACGGAAGAAGCGTCCGAGGGCGAGCCGGTCGACGACGGCGAAACAGACTGCTGATCCGCGGAGTAGTCCGTTTTTCGTGGGTCGTTCCCCCGGTGAACAGATCACCGTCGACCTACTGCCGGGAGGTCATCCGGGGCCGTTCTTCGAGAGCAAATCGGCCCCGATGGATGCCACCGATGGGCCGGTGGGTGTCGGCCGTGCGTAGCCACGAGTTTTCACGACACCCCGTCTGTTCCGGGCAGCATCCCGCATACCGATGGCCGTCGAACGCCAGCCTCGAGCCAGTCTCTCGGGCCGAAGCCGTGCCGCCCGCTACGTCACCCTGATCGGTGGGTTCGAGGCGATTTTCGGCCGTCAGAACCCGGCGGCTCGCTGCGCTCGTGCGTCGCGATCCGAAGAGAAGCAGTCCGACTGCCGATCGTCACGCGTGCGTCGATTTCGACGGCGCACCCGTGGCATCTCGAGTCGGTACTGGTGTGTCCCCGACCCGGAACGGCGCTCGAGCGCGGCTGCTCGCGGCAGTCAGACGTCGACGTAGCGGTCGACCCACTCCTGGCGCTGCTCGAGGACGCGTTGGCCCTTCGGCGTAAGCGCGTAGTAGTTCGTTCGCCTATCGAGTTCTCCCTTCTCGACGAGCTCTTGTTCGACGAGCGTATCGAGGTTCGGGTACAGTCGACCGTGTGTTACGGGCTGGTCGATGTAGCGGTTGATGTCGTCGAGAATTTCCTGGCCTGACGGCCGATCCATTCCCGCGATGACGTACAGCAGGTCGCGTTGGAAACCGGTTAGTTGATCCATAGATCACCCTCTGAGTTGCGACCTTCACCGATCTGTGGCTTTGTTATAGAGCGAGTACACGCTGCGGCCCTGGAGAACGCTCGACGTATGGTTCGGTAAGGCCGTCCCGTTCGGCCGGTCCCCCTCCGCCCCCGAAGTGGATGGCGGGACGCTTTTGCCAATCTCCGCTGTATCGGCTCGTATGCCCGCAGATCCACTCGCCTGGGAGACACTCGACAGCCAGGTAGCGTACTCCTGTCCGGGATTCGACGTGGTTAACGAATCCGTTCAACTGCCCGATGGAACGCGGACGGAGTTCGATTACCTGCACGAGCCGGCGAGCGTCGCCGTCCTCCCGTTTACCCCCGACGGGGACGTCGTCTGTATCGAGGAGTGGCGCCAGGCAGTCGGCCGCATCAACCGCGGACTCCCCGTCGGGACGACCGAACCCGACGACGCGGACCTCGAGGCGGCCGCCCGACGGGAACTCGCGGAAGAAACGGGCCACGAGGCCGAGGCGCTCGAGTCGCTGGTTACGGTCGAACCGGCGAACGGACTCGCGGACTCGGTTATGCACTTCTTCGTCGCTCACGGCTGTCGGCCGACAGCGGAGCAGACGCTCGACCGCGACGAGAGCATCCGCGTGGCGACCACCCCGTTCGAGGAGTTGCTCGAGGCGGTGGCTGCCGGCGACGTTCGTGACGGACGAACGGTACTGGGTGTCTCGTACTACCGGCTGCTCGAGGGTGCCGAATAAAAAACAGAGCGCAGGATCGCTCCCGCTGTTGGGCGTGGTCAGCCCAGGACACTCAGCAGTGCCGTGTCTTCGCCGTTGTCGTTGGTTTCATTGTCCGTCTCGGTCTCGTTGTCCTCGGTTTCGTTGTCGGCGGTCTCGTTGTCCTCGGTTTCGTTGTCGGCAGTCTCGTTGTCCTCCATTTCAGTGTCGTCCTCGACCGCGTCAGCCAGGCCGGTCTGTTCGCCGATCGTCATCGTCCCCGCGTTCACGTTCTCGATCGTGGCCTGTCCCGCGGAGGCGAGCTCGAGTGTCGCCGTGGTTGCGGTCTCGGTTTCGTTGTCGTCGGTAGCCTCGTCCTCAGTGGCGTTTTCCTCGTCTGCGGTTTCGTTATCGTCGGTTTCGTTGTCGGTTTCGTTCTCTTCGTCCATCGCTTCGTCGTCGGTTTCGTTGTCAGTGGCGTTCTCCTCGTCAGCGGCACCGTTCTCCTCGGCCTCCTGTTGCTCGAGCGAGTCGACGGTCATCGACTGGATGGTGAGATCCGTGATCTCGAACTGCTGGATCGTGAGTTCGTCGAACTCCTGCGTCGTCGTCTCCTCGTCAGCACCGTTTTCGGCTGTCTCGTTCTCTTCGTCAGTCTCGTTCTCCTCGTCAGCGCCGTTTTCAGTGGTTTGGTTATCGTCAGTTTCGTTCTCCTCGTCAGCACCGTTTTCGGCTGTCTCGTTCTCCTCGTCGTCACCGCCCAGAAGTCCCTCGAAGAAGTCGCTGATCCCGCCGAGAATGCCGTCGTCTTCTTCGACGGTCAGTTCCTCGATCGTCATCGACTCGACGGTCATCGACTCGATCGTGAGATCCTGAACCGTGATCTCGTCAGCGTTCTCGTCGATCAACTCCTGGTCGTCCGTCTGGTTGTCGTCGGTCTCGTTGTCTTCGGTCTCGTTGTCGGCGGTTTCGTTATCGCCGGTCTCGCCCTCTTCGAGTTCGAGGTCGTCCATCGAGACGCCCTCGAGCTCGAGTGATTCGATCTGAATGTCCGAAATCGTCACCTGCTGAGTCTCATTGTCGCCGTTATCCTGCTCAGCGGTTTCGTTGTCGGCGGTCTCGTTGTCGGCGGTTTCGTTATCGTCGGTCTCGTTGTCGGCAGTTTCGTTATCGTCGGTCTCGTTGTCCTCTTCCTCGATATCCTCTAGTTCCTCGCCGTTCTGGATCTCGAGTTGGTCGACGGTCAGCTCGTTGATCGTCGCGTTTTCAACCGTTACGTTGTCGAGATCGAGTGTTTCGACCTGGACGTTCTCGAACGTTACGCTCATGTCTCCGGCGTCGTCTGCGGTACCCGCCGCACCGGCAAGTGCGGGGCCGCCCGAAAGGGCGACCAGCAGGGCAACGAATACGACACCGAGTTTCTGTGGTCGTGAAACCATGCCCCCGGGGATACGTCGATGCCCGGGCTAAAACGGGGAGACTGTTCCACCAGTATCTCGACGGATTACAACGCGTGCAACGATCGCTAATCGCCGGTTCAGCTGTCAGAACGGACGATTGTCGTCTGTTGTTGAACACCCGGTCGAGGAACGGAGGGATGCTCTGTCACCTGCATAGTCAGGGGAGTCATTACCCCGGGACAGGAACGGAACGTTTACCGGCGTCCTCGGCAAGAGTCGGTCGATGCGCGAGTGCTTCGAAGTCCGGGCGACGGACGCCGCCGGCCGCCTCGGTGAACTGTCGGTGCCGCGGGCCGGAGTCACCGTCGAAACCCCGGCGCTGTTGCCGGTGATCAACCCCAACCTGGATACGATTGCCCCCCGACGGCTCGCCGAGGAGTTCGGCGCCGAGATTCTCATCACGAACTCCTACATCATCCACAACACCGAACGCGTCCGCGAGCAGGCGCTCGAGGACGGACTTCACGAGGTGCTCGACTTTCCCGGCGCGATCATGACCGACTCCGGTTCGTTTCAGCTCTCCGAATATGGCGAGATCTCCGTGACCAACGAGGAGATTCTCCGATTCCAGCACGAGATCGGTTCGGACATCGGCACGCCCGTCGACATCCCCACCCCGCCGGACGTCTCCCGCGACCGTGCGGAAACCGAACTCGAAACGACCCAGGCGCGTCTCGAGGCCGCTCAGGACGTCGACGTCGGCGACATGCTCGTCAACGCGCCCGTCCAGGGCTCGACGTACCCCGACCTGCGCGAGGCGGCCGGCGCCCACGCCGCGAGCACCGACCTCGACGTCTTCCCGGTGGGTGCGGTCGTCCCGCTGATGAACGAGTACCGCTACGACGACATGGTCGACGTCGTCGCCGCCGCAAAGCGCGGCCTCTCCGCGGACGCGCCGGTTCACCTCTTCGGCGCGGGCCACCCGATGATGTTCGCCCTCGCCGTCGCCGCCGGCTGCGACCTGTTCGACTCGGCCGCCTACGCGCTGTACGCCCGCGACGACCGCTACCTCACCGTCCGCGGCACCCGCCACCTCGAGGATCTCGACTACCTCCCCTGTCCGTGTCCAGTCTGTACCGAGAACTCCCCCGACGACCTCCGGGCGCTCGGCGACCGCGACCGGGAGGAGGCGCTCGCCGCTCACAACCTCCACGTCACCTTCGCGGAGATCCGCCGGATCAAGCAGGCCATTCGATCAGGAACCCTCCTCGAACTCGTCGAGCAGCGCGCCCGCGCCCACCCGACGATGCTCGACGGCTACCGCGCCCTCCTCGAGCATCCCGATCTCCTCGAGCGCTCGGACCCCGTCTCGAAGGGCGCCTTCTTCTACGGTTCCCACGAGAGCGCCCGCCGTCCCGAGGTCGTCCGCCACCACCGCCGTCTCGAGCGCCTTTCGGTGCCTGACTCGGTGTTTCTCACCGAGGGCGATTCTTCGAACGCCGACGCCTACGACGCGTCGTGGCGCATCGTTCCGCCGTTCGGCCCGTTCCCGCGGGCGCTCTCGAGGACCTACCCGCTCACGGCTGAAGTGCCGAACCGAACCGACCGGGCGGCGCTCCGTGCCGCCGCCGCGGGCGTCGCGCGACTGGTCGAGCTGAACCCCGACACCGCGTTCACGGTGGGACACCGGGGGTGGCCCGACTCGGTGCTCGAAGGCCTCCCCGACGAGGTCGAGCTGGTGGATCTGACGACCGACCGGAGCTGACCGCTGTGCGTTTCCCCGCTGGTCGCCCGTTTTCCGACCTCGAGCGGTCGAATCGGAACAGCAAAGAGCGCCCGCAGGGCTCGGTAGGACTATGATCGGGACGGGCTCGCTCGCGATCGGTTTCGCCATGGTCGTCGTCTTCGGCTGGTGGCTGGTCGGGCGGCTTCGCGGCGGCGACGGCGGTCGAACGGCGGACCAGCGCGAATCCTGGGAGCGCCACCAGGCGGCGCGCGAACGCAAACCGCCGGTCGACGTCGGCGACGTCGTGACCCTCGGCGTCCAGGAGTTCTCGAGCCACCACTCCGGCGAGGTCCACGCCGTCGGCAAGGTCGAGGGGTTCGTGATCTTCGTCGAGGGCCTCCCCGAGGACCTCGCGGTCGGCGACGTCATCCGCGCGAAGGTACTCTCGTTCAACCGCGGCCACACCTCGGCGTCGGCGACCTACCTCGAGCGCGAGTGAGCCGACCGCGTCTCAGGCAGAGCGCTCCCGAACGACGAGTTCGATCGGCTCCGAGGTCGTGAGCGTCGTCGACAGTCCCAGATCGGGGTCCGGCGACTGGCCGGGCGCCAGTTCGAACCGGTAGCGGCGGGCGATCGTTGCCACCGCCAGGCGGAGCTGGAGCGTCGCCAGTCGGCGGCCGATGCAGGTTCGCGGCCCGGCGCCGAACGGGATGTACGCGCACTCGCGCGCCGGGACGTCCCCCCCGTTCCAGCGCTCGGGGCGGAAGGTCTCGGGGTCGTCCCACCATCGTTCGTCGCGGTGGATCGTGTACGTCGGGAGCATGAGTTCCGTCCCGGCTGGCACCTCGTAGCCCCGCAGCGTCACATCCTCCGTCGGCTCTCGCCAGAGCTCGAACACCGGCGGGTAGAGCCGCAGCGTCTCGTCGACGACCGACGCGACGTAGGAGTCGGGTTCCGGCGCGCCGAGCGACGGCTCGCCCTCGAGTCCGTCAACCTCGTCGGCCAGTTTCTCGGCCGCCGCGGGCGTCGTCGCCAGCGAGAACCACGCGAACTCGAGGCCGGTCGCTGTCGGCCCGTGGCCGGCGAAGAGGAGCGTGAACAGCTGGTCTTTCACCTCCCGATCCGAGAGCCGTCCCTCGTCGGCCGCATCGACGAGGATCTCGAGAACGTCGAGCCCGTCGCCGTCGGACTCTCCCGCTCCCGCCCGCTGGTCGGCCATCGCGCGTTCGACCGCCCGCTCGAACCGGTCGGCGGCCGCGTCGAACCGCCGGTTCGTCCGCGTCGGCACCCAGTCGGGGACGAACAGCGCGGGCATCTCGAACCGGTCGGCCATCGCGTCGACCAGCTCGTCGGTCGCCGCCGCCAGCGCGTCGTACCCGTTTTCGAAGAAGGCAGCCCCGAGCAGGGAGCCGGTGAGCGCCCGCATCTCCCTCCCGACGTCGATCCGCTGGCCGTCCTCCCAGCCGTCGACGTGGCGATCGGTCTCCGCGACGATCCCGTCGGCGAGGTTCGAGACGGCTCGAGCGTCGAACGCCGGCTCGAGAACCGACCGGATGCGACGCCACTCCTCGCCCTCGGCGGCGATCACCGCCGTCTCCGCGATCCCGGAGAGACTCTCGCTCAGGACGTCGGCCTTTCGGAACCGCTCGCTGTCGGTCAAGAGAATCTGCCGGACTGCGTCCGGATGCGTCACGAGGTACGGCTCTCGCCGGAGCATCCGCATCCGGACGACGTCGCCCTGTCGGGCGGCGCGTTCGGTGAACCCCCACGGATCGCGGACCATGCCGACCGCGTTGCCGACGACTGGTAACCCGTCGACAGCCGGAACGTCAGATCTGCTCATACTACCGTTCGATCACGTTCACCGAAGCCGATTGTCGCGAACAGGCTAGGATGTTTATAAGTAGAGGGCGTACGACGAGCCGATGAAGTCCGTTCGACTCGTCGTCGAGTACGACGCGGAAACGCTCCATCCAACCCACGAACTCGTCTGTGAGTCGCCGCGGATCGAGCGGGAGTACCTGCTCGAGGGCCGGGCCGACGACGCTATCGAGACGATTCTGAGCTACGTCGAGGGCGAGGTCGAGCCCTACGAGCGGGTTCTCGAGTCGATGCGCGGGCTCCTCGAGTACGACCTCCGGGCGACCGGCGACGGCTTCTTCGTCTACGCGCGGTCGGAACTCGACGAGCATGGGCGCTCGCTCGCGAACGCGTTCGACCGGGAGACGCTGGTCGTGGTGCCGCCGATCGAGTTCCGACCCGACCGAACGATGGCGGTGACGCTGATCGGCCACCCGGCGGACCTGCAGGCGACCGTCGACGGCGTTCCGGAGGGACTCGAGGCGACCGTGAAGTGGATCGGCGATCACGCCCAGGCCGTCGGGGGGCGGCTGACCGACCGCCAGCGGGAGGCGCTCTCCGTTGCTCGGCAACTCGGCTACTACGACGTGCCGCGAACGACCGGTCTCGAGACGGTCGCCAAGGAACTCGGCTGTGCGAAGGCGACGGCCTCCGCACTGCTCCGGCGCGGCGAGGCCAGGCTGGTCGCCGACGCGGTCGGCGAGGGTGGCTGGGGCTGATCGCGCTCGCGTCGGTGGCCGCCCGCGACCGATGTCCGTCACTCGCGCCGCCGACGAGGTCGCCGCCGACGTTTCGACACCCTCTTTCGCCCGCCGTCCCCAGACCGAGTATGACCGACTACTTTGAAGTCCACGCGCGCGACGGGGCCGCGCGGCTGGGCGAACTCCGCCTCGAGTCGCCGATCACGACCCCGGCGCTCGTCGACGACGTCCTCGAGGACGCCGGTTCGCTCTGGGCGGCCGACCGCGAGGTTCCGGAGGGCGACGACTCCCGCCTGACGGTGCTCCCCCACCGGGGATTCCCGGGCGGCACCGCCGAAGAGGTTCAGGACTCCTTCGCCGTATCCTACCCCGACGTCGACTACCCGAGCACCGCCGTCGTCTCGAGCGAAACCGCAGAATCCCACGGGACGGACGCCTACGCGCTCTCGGACGTCCAGTCGGTGACGGGCCACGGCGCCGCGCTGGTCGAGGCGGTCGTCTCGGTGCGCGAGGCGATTCCCGCGGACACCGCCCTCTTTTTCTCCGGCGTCGCAACCCCCAGAAACGTCGCCCTGCTCGCCTACGCGGGGGTCGACGTCTTCGACGAGGCCCGCGCCGTGGTCAAGGGTACCCAGGGGAAGTACCTCACGAGCGAGGGCGAGCACTTCCTTGAGGACCTCGAGGAACTCCCCTGTGCCTGTCCGGCCTGTCAGGTTCCCCGCGAGCAGTTCACCCGCGAGAACTGCGCGGAGCACAACGTGAACGCCCTGCGGGCGGAACTCGGGATCGTTCGCCAGCGCATCCGCGACGGTCGCCTGCGGGACTACCTCGAGGGGCAGGCCCGCCAGGAACAGTGGCTCACCGCCGCGCTTCGGGAGTTCGATAGCCAGTGGGGCTACCTCGAGGAGCGAACCCCGATCCTCCGGGATTCGGCGCTCGACGCGGCCACCGAGGACACGCTTCGCCGGGTCGAGATCCAGCGCTTCGCCGATCGGGTGACCAGCCGCTACCGGAATCGCTTCACAAACCCGCTCGTGCTAGTGCCCTGCTCCGCGAAGAAACCCTACAGCGAGTCCCAGAGCCACGGTCAGTTCCACGACGCGATCCACTGGCGCGGCCACCTCGTCTCGATGACCTCGCCGATCGGCGTCGTCCCCCAGGAGCTCGAGACGACCTACCCCGCCCAGCACTACGACACCGTCGTCACCGGCCGCTGGTCCGAAGACGAGAAGGGGTTCGTCACCCGCGTCTTGGAGCGCTACCTCGAGCGCAACGAGTACCCGAAAATCGTCGCCCACGTCCCCGACGAGGGCTACCGCGATATCGTCTCCCGCGTCGAGGAGGCGCTGGATCTCGACGTGACCTACACCGTCCCCGAGGGGGGCCACCCGACCGACGACGAGAGCCTCGAGAACCTCTCGGAGGCACTGTCGGGCGAACTGAAGTACTCCAAGCGAGAGCGCGAGCACAACACCGTTCGAGCGATCGCGGACTACCTGCTCGGCGACGGCGCGGGAGACGACCTCTTCGAGGAGATCAAAACGACCAGTCGCTACCCGAAGATCCAGGTTCGTGACCGCGAGGAGACCCAGCTCGCGACGATGGTTCCCCAGTACGGTACGCTCTCGTTCACCCTCGAGGGCGCGAAACGCTGGGTCGAGAGCGCCGCGCCCACCAAACGCGTCGAGATCGACGGCTTCGTTCCCCACGGCAGCGTCCTCGCACCGGGCGTCGTCGACGCCGACGAGGAGATCCGCGTCGGCGACGAGGTCGTCGTCGAGGGACCGAAAGCGTTCGGCGTGGGCCGCGCGGAGATGTTCGGCCGGGAGATGACAGAGAGCACCCGCGGAATCGCCTGCGAGATCCGTCACGTCGAGGAGCGCTGAGCGCACCGCGACTGCTGGCTCGAGCCGACCGTTTCAGGTTCGGACCGGTCGATTCCATTGAATTACAGGCGGACTGTGTGTGTATTTTATATTCCACAGAATCGTACTATTGTGTGGGGATAACCATGAATTCAGTTACAACCACACCCGAAACGCCGGAAGAATACTCCCTCGAGAAGGGATGGCGATCGCTCGCGCTCGCGGGCGGTATCGTCGGTCTCGTTGGTATCATCGCGATGGTGTTCCCGTTCGCCACGGGACTCTCGATTAGCGTCCTCCTCGGTGCGCTGCTGATCGTCAGCGGAATCGTCCACGGGGTCCACGCGTTCAGCGCCGGTAGCTGGCGCGGCTCCATCTGGCAGGTCGCGCTCGGCGTCGTCGGTGTGATCGCCGGCCTCGCCCTCCTCGTGAACCCGGTCGTCGGGCTGATGGCGCTGACGCTGTTGCTCATTGCCTACCTGCTCGTCGACGGCGTCGCCGAACTCTGGATGAGCGTTCGGATGGCGGGCCAGAAGGGACGCGGCTGGATCGCCGCCAGCGGTGCGATCTCACTGATCCTGGCCGGTATGCTCTGGGCCGGCTTCCCGGCCGATGCGGCCTGGGCGCTCGGCCTCCTGATCGGCATCAGCCTCTTCGTGACCGGGCTCTCGATGGTGCTCGTCGCCTTCGCGGGCCGCAGCGCCGAGGACGTCTCGGCGGCCGCGACCGAACCCCGCGGCGCCTGAACGACTTTTTTGGCTCTCTCCTCTGTGAGCGCACCGCTTGCCTGAATGGTTCTATAGGCGACCGCCGCGAGTGTCGACTATGAACGGCGCCGTCCAGTTGTACTCGCTTCGCTCGCTCGACCGACCGCTCCCCGACGTCCTCGAGGCCGTCGCGGAGACGCCCCTCGACGGCGTCGAGTTCGCGGGGCTCGGCGGACGTTCACCGGCTGACGTCACCGTAGTCCTCGAGCGAACCGGTCTCGAGCCGGTCGCCGCACACGTCCCGATCGACGATCTCGAGACCGACCTCGAGTCGGTGACGGACACATACCGCGACCTGGGCTGTGAGACCCTGGTCGTCCCGTGGCTCGATTCCGGGGCGTTCGCGACCGGGGCGGCGGTCGATCACACCGCCGCCCGGCTCTCTGCCGTCGCCGACGACCTCGGCGACCTCGAACTGGCCTACCACAACCACGACCAGGAGTTCGTTTCCCTCTCAGACGAGGACGCCTACGACCGGCTCGCGGCCGCGCTCGAGGGCGTCTCGCTCGAACTCGACGTCGGCTGGGTGACGGCTGCCGGCCGCGACCCCGTCGCCGTACTCGAGCGCTACGGCAATCTGATCGACCTCGTACACCTGAAAGACGTCGACGGCAACAACCCGTGTGGACTCGGCGACGGCGACGTCCCGCTCGAGGCGTGCGTTGAGGCCGCCCGCGACGCCGGCGTCGAGTGGCTGATCTACGAACACGACGACCCGACCGATCCGCTCGCGGCGCTCGAGCGAGACGCCGCGGTCCTCGCTTCGCTTCTCGAGTAACTTCCTCGCACGGGCTCGATCGCCTCGCTCTCTGGCACGCGAACGGGAGTTCCGCGCTCGCCGGAATTTCATATCCCGAAATGCGGTTTATCAGATCGTTCTGGACCGAGTCGTAATTCGACTGTGCGGGTTCGAGCCGTCGTTTCGGCGATCGGCCCGACGATCCGAGCGACAACGAACTGGAGCGCCATCCGACGAGGATCCACGCTATCCGGTCGCTGGTTCGAACGCGCGTCGCCGACTCTTCGTGTGACCGCCGGCTCACGGTTCACGCATCATCACCCACGAAGTTCGTGGGCGGTCTGAGATCACAACCAGGACCGGTTCGCTACCGGTTCTCTTTTCACTGTTACACACGCGCGGGCTCGAACAGCGGACTCGGCCCGGCGGCGCGACGATCCACTGTGCCACCATGGCAGTCGAGGCCCACCACCGCTGGTCCGCTGGATCTGCCTTCCGACGTGACTGCGCGAGTCGGCCGGGACGTCTCCGGTCACCGCGATCCGATTGCGGCGTCTCGAGCGCGGGTTCACCCCCCGTTCGTCTCCTTCGATCCGGTTCGCTCGTGTCAGGACTCGCAGTACTGCGCTTCGGAGTCACCCCGAAGCACCCGTGTATAAACCACATCTCGTAATACGGAATTACCCCGCGCTGGCCGGGAGAACGCTGTTCGCTGTCGGACACTCGCCCGGCGATTTCGGGAAGCTGGCGGCGCAGCGACCGTCGGCCAGCCGCTGTGATACTGCGGTCGTGTGTCGAACGCGCGACGCCGTTGACCGTTCTCGAGAGACTCACTCGGCGTTACGAATAGCATAATAATACTGGTTCTCGTGGTCGGTATCCGCATGAGCGTTCACCCCACGTTTTCGTTCGAGGACGACACCCAGCGAACGGTGTACGAGTACGTCGAGCGCCACGGCGCCGTCTCGACGGATGAACTCTCGCGGGCGATCCGGGTCGATTCTGGACCGGCCCAGTCCAAGCCCGCCCGTTCGAGAACCTACACCGAGCAGGTTCCGCTCTCCTCGGAGGAACTCCACCGGTCCGTGTCGGGACTGAAGGAAGCGGGCTATCTCGACGAGGTGGACGGCAAGCTCCGGGTTGCCCTCGCGGCAACACCGACGGAATTCGAGACCGACGCCGGCACCGTGACGCTCCGGCCGGCGAGGGAGGAAGATCGCGAGGGGCTGATCGAAACCATGCGGACCGTCGCGAGCGAGGGGACCTACATCGTCGCCGAGAACGTCGTCGAGGGACTCGAGCGCGACCCCGCGATCGTCCGGCTCAACGAGGAGCGTTCGCGGGTGTTCTTCGTGGCGGTCCTCGAGCCGGAACTCGAGAAGGAGGCGGACGCCGACACCCGGGGGGACGAGGAAGTCGTCGGCTGGCTCCACGTCGACGCGCCCGAACTCCCGTCGCTGTGCCACGCCGCCGAACTCACCGTGGGCGTCCACCCGGAGCACCGTCGCGAGAGTATCGGATCGAGTCTCCTCGAGTACGGCCTCGAGTGGGCCGCCGACGCGGAGTACCGCAAGATCTACCAGAACGTCCCCGGGACGAACGAGCGAGCGATCGAGTTCCTCGAGGCCAACGGCTGGCGACGGGAGGGTGTTCACGAAGGACAGTACCTCATCGACGGCGAGTACGTCGACGAGGTGATGCTGGCGACGTGGCTCGAGTCGGAAACGTAGTTTCTTGGGCCAGGCGGCCCTACCCGCTGGCATGGACGAGGTTTCACTCGGTGTTCCGAAGCAGGTACTCGAGCGACTGCCCGAAGACGGGGGCGAGGCGGCGACGGACATGCAACAGGCCGTCGCCGGCTGGGAGCAGCGACTCAACCGCGCGATCGACGGTGCTGAGGACGACCGCGAGGCGGCGGGCTACGCGCTCGACGCGCTCGACCGGTTCGAGGACCGGCTCGAAACCTATGACGAACTCGTTCCCGAGCTGCGAGCCTGGGGGCAGTCGCCGATCTTCGCCATCGCCTGGCGGACGCTGTACGCCGACGTGATCGCCCAGCTCTACGAACACGAGGATCTCGCCGCACACCTCGACCGGGAACGGAACGCCCGCCTGGTCGAGGACGGTATTCGGCTCCGAGATCTGTAGCCGAACGGCCGATTCCGACGTCACTGTCGACCGTTCTGAAACCCACAAGGATTTTGCTCTCGGGGCCGCTAGAGGAAGTCGTGCCGCCGAACGACGACGACCTCGACGCTTCCCGCGGCGTCGACTGGGTAACGAAAGCACGACGACGCGTCCTCCCGACCGTTCACCGGATCAAAGCGCCGCTGGGCGGATTCGCCCAGTGTACGATGCACCCCTCCGAGTACGTCGGAACCGTCCAGCGAGAGCTGACCGAATTTCGACCAGATCTCGAGGCGATGGCGTTTGCACCCGAGCCCATCGCCTCGCTCAAGGTCCACAGCGACGGCCGTGCCTCGGCAGGAAGCTGGGTCCGCCGGAAGTCCCCGCTCGCCGACTGGCAGCTCCACGTGACGCTGTTTCAGGACGGCCGGGACGCCATCGAGGTGTTCGCCCACCGCGAGTACTCCTGGCTCCGCCACCCGTACAAACACTACACCGCAGAAGGGTGGGACACGACCGGTGGCGTCGAGCGGATGCGATCGCTGCTCACCGACCACGACGTCTCGTTTTACGTCGACTGAACTCCGGCGGCGGGTACGATCAGGGGGAGACGTTTTCCGGCCGTTCGTCGTAGAGTGACGGCATGCAACCCGCCGACGTTCGGCTCCGACTGGCGACGGCCGTCGTCGGCTTTCTCGTCGCGATCGGGCTGCTGGTTCTCGTGCTCTCGGTCGTCGGTCTCCGGGAGACACTGGCGGCGATTTCGGCGGCCGACGACCGGGTGCTCCTGGCGGTGTTCGTCGCCGTCGCCTGCTGGATCGCCGCCTGGACGTACACGCTGTCGATCGTCCTGTCGACGCTCGAGGTCGAACACGGGCCGGTCGAGGCGCTCGTCCTGTTCGGCCACCTCGTCTTCGCCAACAGCGTCGCGCCGTCGACGTACCTCGGCGGCGAGCCGCTGGCGGCGCTGCTCATCGCGCGGCGGACGGGTCGCGATTACGAGACCGGGTTCGCGGCGGTGACCAGCACCGACCTGCTCAACTACGCGCCGATGGTGCCGCTGGCGGGGGTCGGGCTGCTCTACTTCGCGACGACCGCCGTCGTCGGCCAGCGGACGGAGCTGACGTTGCTGGCGGTGTTCACCGCCCTGCTGGCGCTGATCGGGGGGCTCGGGGTCGGCTGGTACCGCCGGCAGCGGGCCGTCGTCCGCATCGCCGCGTTCGTCGGCGCGGTCTCGAGTCGGACGAGTCCGTTCGTCCCCGGCGCACATCCGATTCAGCCGGAGCGGCTCGAGAGCCGCCTCCGGCTGTTCGTCGCTCACGTCGAGTCCGTGGCCAACAATCGGGCGACCGTAAAACTCGCGCTGACGTACTCGACGGCCGGCTGGCTGTTGCTCTCGACAACGCTCTGGCTGACGCTGTACGCCGTCGGCCACACCGTCTCCCCGTCGGTCGTCCTCTTCGCCGTGCCCCTCGGCGCGGTCTCGAACGTACTCCCGCTTCCCGGCGGGCTCGGCACGGTCGAGTCCATCTTGGTCGTCCTGCTCGTCGCCGCAGGCGGCGTCCCCGCGGCGGTGGCGGCGGCGGCGACGCTGCTCTACCGCGCCACGACCTACTGGCTCCCGCTGCTGTTCGGCACCGGCACCGTTCTTGCGGCCCGCGCCTGGCGCCGCCCGCATCCGGCGTGAGACGAAGCGAACGGCTTACCATCCCGTTCGTCGAACGGGCTGACATGCCGCGGACCGAGACTGTCACGGCGTTCACCGATCTCTACCTCCCGACGGTCAACGGCGTCACCTACACCGTCACGCTCTGGCGCGACCGCTGGCGCAGACGGCGCACGTCGATGCCGGTCGTCTATCCGCGGATGGACGGCTACGAACCGGCCGACGACGAGTACCCCGTGCGCAGCGTCCGCGCGCCGATGTACTCTCAGTACCGGCTCGGGCTGCCGACGATTCCGAGCGGCCTCGAGACGCCGGATCTCGTCCACGTCCACACGCCGTTTACCCTCGGCTACGCCGGCATCCGGTTCGCCCGCGACCGGGACGTTCCCGTGGTCGCCTCCTACCACACGCTGCTGGGCGAGCGAGCCACTCAGCTCGCGCCACCGGGGATCGCAGCGGGGCTCAAGCGGACCTGCCGGAGCTACGAGCGCGGCTTCTTCGAGCGCGTGGATCACGTCGTCGCCCCGACCGCGTTCGCCCGCAGCCACCTGCTCGAGCACGTCGACGCCGAGGTCGAGGCGACGGTCGTTTCGAACGGCATCGACACGGACTTCTTCCAACCCGTCGATCCGACGACGTTCCGCCGGCTCCACGACCTCCCGACCGACCGTCCCGTCGTCGGCTACACGGGTCGTCACGGTCACGAGAAGAACCTGACGGAGGCGATCGACGGCGTCGCCGGCACCCAGGTCACCCTGGTGCTCGGCGGGGACGGCCCCGCCCGCGAGGATCTCGAGGCCTACGCCGCCGAGAAGAGCGCCGACGTCCGCTTCCTCGGCTTTCTCGAGCGCGAGGACCTCCCCGCCTTCTACTCCGCGCTCGACGCCTTCGTCTTCCCGAGCCCCGTCGAAACCCAGGGGCTGGTCGCCCTCGAGGCGACCGCCTGTGGCACCCCCGTCGTCGCCGTCGACGAGGGCGCGCTCACCGACTCCGTCATCGAGGGCGAAACCGGCTACCGCTACAGGCGCGGCAGCATCGGCGACTTCCAGTGGGCGCTCGCGCGCACGCTCGAGGAGAACGATCGGCTCTCGGATCTCTGTCGCCGCCGCCGGGCGATGCTGTCGGTCGACCACTCGCTCGAGCAGTTGGCGGAGATCTACGACGGCCTTCGCCGCGGGTGATCGCGGACGGGAGGATTCAACTGGTCGCCGTTCGATGGTCGGCTATGGAGTACACCGTTTCCCGCGACGCGGCGGCGCTCGTCACGGTCCACGAGGGAACCGATACGACCGCCCGGACGGCCGCGACCGACGAGGCCGCCGACTCGCTCGAGGCGCTCACCCAGGGCGCCCTCGAGAGCTGGGAGATCACGGATGCCGCCGTCTACGAACAGCCGGCGGGACCCTTCGAACCCTACACGGTCCGGGTGTCGTTCACCGCCGCCGTCGGCGTCGAGGCGGCGGACGAAACGGCGGCCGAACGGGCCGGAGCGGCCGCGCTCGAAACGGGGCTGGCCGAGGCCAGGTTCGACGGCCTCGAGTACGCCGACGCTACTGTCTCGTCGCCATAGTACATCGTCACGTCACCGTCTCGCCGCCATCGCGGCGATTTCGCGGCTGTCGGCTCGCCGTCTGGGAACGACCACCGACCGAACCGCCCGGACTTATATCGTCTCACGCCGACGGTTCGGGCATGGAACTGGATCTGCGGTTTTTCGCGAACTTTCGAGAGGTCGTCGGCCAGAAGGAACTCAGCCGGGAGTTCGACGACGGCGTCACCGTCGGCGAGGTACTCGAGTCCCTCGAGGCCGAGTACGATGGGCTCGAGGGCCAGCTACTCGAGGACGGCGCGATCCGACCTCAACTGAGCGTGCTGAAGAACGGCCGGGACGTCGTCCACATGGCGGGCGTGGAGACAGGGCTCGATGCGGGCGACCGCCTCTCGGTGTTTCCGCCGGTCGCCGGCGGCTCCTCGCCGTAGCCGATGGAGACCCTGCGCCAGTCCGACGTCGGATCGCCGCCGAACGCGATTTTATGCGCCTCTGGCTCGAAGACGGGGGTATGGATACGCGCGTCGAGCGCTCGTTTCGCGGCATCTCCGAGCGGCTTGCAGTCCACTATCTGACGAATCTCGGCGGCGAGCGGGTCGCCGAGGACCGCGTGGAGGGCGACGACTGGGCGGCCACCCTCTCCTCGGAAACCGTGAGCGTCGGGCCGTCGCTGACGCTCACCGAGGTGACGGTCGCGTTCGAGGGCGACGAGGCGACGCTCGAGGCGCTCGTCGAGGACTTCGCCCAGAAGGCGATGCGCGCGGGTGGCTGAGATGGTCGGTGAGCCCCGCGGGTGGACGAGATGACCGATCCGATCGACGGCCAGGTGCTCTTGCTCACCGCCGCGAAGGCGAGCGTCGGCCCCTCGCGGCTGCCGGCGCTCGTCGACCGGGTGCAGGAGCTGCTCGCGCCCGAACTCGAGGCCTATCGCCGGGAGTATGAGTGCGTCTACGAGGGCGACGGTCGGGCGGTCTTTCTCGTCGACTGGGATCACTGGGACGCCCTCGGAGAGCGCCTCGGCTTCGACTCCAGGGAGCAGTCGGCCGCCCGACGGGCTCACGAGGAACAGCTGTTGCGACTCGGTCGCCGCGAGGACCGCGAGGCGGAGTTCGAGACGGCGCTCGAGATCCGCGACCCGCTGGTGATCGCCACGGACGAGTCGATCGACTGAACCTCAGGGATTCTCGTCGATCACTT
Source organism: Natrononativus sp. DTA114 (assembly GCF_059736515.1). Lineage (NCBI taxonomy): Archaea > Methanobacteriati > Methanobacteriota > Halobacteria > Halobacteriales > Natrialbaceae > Natrononativus > Natrononativus sp. DTA114. The sequence goes on from NZ_JCASSN010000003.1 coordinate 253,377, forward strand.
CGACGACCCGTGTGCGCTCGAGCGTCTCGGTACCGCCACCGCGGCGAAGTTGGAGGTCCTCGCCCGGCAGATCGTCCGCGGTGTCCTCGAGGTCCTGCTGGGGCACCGAGATGGCGGCGACCTCGTCGTAGCTCACCGCTCGCCGCAGGACTGTCTGGCCGTCGTGGGTAATCCGCTCCCACCCCTCGTCGGCCGCGAGGTCGTCGGCGTCGAAGTACTCCTCGGTGTCGTGTTCAGGGTCGACGTCGCCCTCCGACCGGACGGTTTCCTTCGCGTCGTCGTGTCGGTACTGGTGCAGGTGGACGAGCATGCGCCGTCGTACCACGACACGTGTGTTAACAGTTTGCACGTCTCTTGCCGGGACGTCGTTTCCGAGAGAAATCCCCATTCCCGCGAACGACGGTCCAGACCGCCCGCCCGTCGCCAGCTCGAGTTCGTCCGAAATACCTCCGACAAAGTCTATTTTGCTATACAAAACTCGTCGGTACTCCGTGGTCGTCCCAGTAATCGTTCGATCCCCTCGAGCGGAAAAAAGCGCCCAGAGTGTCGACTAGTCGCTGCAGTTCGTGCCGAACTTCTGGGTCGCGTACAGCTCGCTGCCGTCGACCGCGACACCGATCCCCTGACTGTCCCACTGCTCGCTAAGAATGTTCGCCCGGTGGCCGTCGCTGTCCATCCACTGCTGGACGCTCCGCTCGGCGATCACCTGCGGCGACTCCTCGCCGTGGTAGTTGTACAGGATGTTCTCACCCCAGGCCTGACAGGAGATTCCGGCGTTGGCGTACCGGTCGCCCACCGTCTCACCCTCGGGCGTCGTGTGCGAGAAATAGTCGCGCTCGAGCATGTCTTCGCTGTGCTCGCCAGCGATGCCGGCGAGGTTGTCGTCGAACGCGAGCGCCTCGAGGCCGTGTTCCGCTCGCACCTGGTTGATCTCGTCGTGGATCGCGTTCTCGACCCGGTCTTCGTGGCTCACCTGGTCGTCTGCAGCGTCGTCATCCGCATCGTCGATGCCATCGCCGTCACCGTCGTCGGCGTCAGTCCGGTCTTCTGACTCGTCGTCGGTATCGTCATCGGCAGCATCGTCAGTGTCGTCGGCTGCATCGTCGATGTCGTCATCAGCAGCACCGCCGTCCGTCTCGTCGGCGTCGTCTGCGGTTTCGTCGTCCGACTCGCTTCCGTCTTCGTCGTCGGCGTCGTCGCCAGTGCCGTCATCAGCAGCACCGTCGTCCGTCTCGTCGGCGTCGTCTGCGGTTTCGTCGTCCGACTCGCTTCCGTCTTCGTCGTCAGCGTGGTCGTCCGACGCGTCGTCATCGGCGCCATCGTCCGGCCCGATCGCGTCGTCTGCGTCGTCATCCGCGTCATCAACGTGATCACCCGATTCGTCGTCCGTCTCTTCGCTCTCCTCCGGCAGGTCGGCCGGTCTGTCATCGTCGTCGGGCTCCGATAGCTCTACCAGATCGGCGAACACGACCTCGAGCCAGGAGGCCACTACGGACGGGAGTTCGAACGAAATCGAGACGGAGCGATCGTCGACCCACGACGAGAGGTCGATAACGACCTCCGTCGTCTCGTGGTCGGTTTCGTCGCTCGTATTCGTCGCCTGTGTTACGTCCGCGGATCCCGCGCCAGCCGCGACCGGAACGAGAAGCCCCGCCGCCAGCACTCCGAGACAGAGTAAGATGAGTCCGTTCAGTGCTCGTTGCCTGCACATACCGTATTCGCGTGCCATGCAGATTATCCGTTATTTCATCACACTATGAATGTTTCTGGCGATAGAACAAATAAAATATCACGATTCTCAGCGAATCATTCATGACTGCTCAGTGACGTCCCGAATCGGTCGAGAGGAACGCCAGCATCGCGTCGGTCACTGCGACCGGCCGATCCGCGTGGATCCAGTGGCTCGCCTCGGGATACCGCTGGACCCGGACGTCGCTCGCGTACCGCTCGAGTCCCTCGGTCTGTTCAATCGCCAGCGCGGGGTCCCGTTCGCCCCAGAGCGCCAGCGTCGGCGCGTCGATCCGGTCGACGGGATCGACGAACCGGTGGCCGACCAGCGGAATCGCGCCGGGGGCGTTCTCGCGGACGGTGGTCCGTGCGAACGCCCGGTAGTAGTTGAGCGCCGACGTGAGCGCGCCCTCGCGGGCCATCGCGGCGACGAAGCGGTCGATATCCTCGTCGGTGAACGCGTCGGGCCGAGTCGGTCCCTCGCGAAAGACGTCCTCGAGCGCCCGGAAGTTGCCCGCACGCAGGAGCGCCTCCGGAACCCACGGGAGCTGAAAGAGGAGGCCGTACCACGAGCGAGCGGCCTGCTCGACGGAGAGTTCGCGGGCGTACTTGATCGGATGTGGCGCGTTCAGCACGACGAGGCGGTCGACGACGTCAGGACGCATCATCGCCGTCGCCCACGCGACGACGCCGCCCCAGTCGTGACCGACGACGTGGGCGCGTGCGGTCGCACCGTCCGCCTCGAGCGTTCCGATCAGAGCGGCCACGTCGTCGACCGGATGCTCGAGGCGGTAGGCCTCGATGCCGTGGGGCTTCTCCGAGCGGTTGTAGCCGCGCAGGTCGGGTGCGACGACTCGATAGCCAGCCTCGGCGAGTTCGGGAATCTGGCGGCGCCAGGTGTACCAGTGCTCCGGAAAGCCGTGGAGCAGAACGACCAGCGGGCCGTCGACCGGCCCAGCCTCGACGTAGTGGAGACGAACCCCGTTCGCGAGTGCCTCGCGGTGGCGAACCCGGGCGTCGATCGGCTGGCTCATCCGGCGGGTTCACCCGTCGCGGTATCGGCTCCGGTCGTTTCGGGGCGGAATCGCCCGGGAAGGTGTCGGCGAAGCGAGGCGGGAAGACGAGCGACCAGCCACTCGGTGAGCTGTACGAGCGGTTTCCTGATCGTCGCGTATCCCACCGAGACGATTAGAATCGCTATCAGGAGGGACTGCACCGTGCCGTCGAAGACGAGCAGACCGGGAACGGCGAGGACGGACGCGAGCGCCACGTCTTCCGGTGCGCCGTCGTACCGAACCCAGCGGCGGGGTGCGAGCCAGCGCCCGTGGAAGTGGCTGTAGACGGCGCGGTCGGAGGTCCGCTCCCAGGGCTTTAGCTCGAGGCCGCCGCCGAAGACGTCCATGACGGCGTGGAGGGCAGCGCTGAGCAAAAATACGGTGACAGCGACGGTTTCGACGGTCGGCCGAACCAGCGCGACCGCCCCCGCGAGAAGGCCGAGCAGCGAGTAGTAGACGGGGTAGTGAAGCGTCTTCCGGTGGCCTGTGTAGAGGTCCAGGTCCGGGAAGAATCCGCCGATCAGGGCCGCGACGGCGACGACGAGGGCGAACTCGGGAGCGACGGTCGCCACGGCGGCCGCGAGCGCGAGCCCGCCGATGGCGTGGGTTGTGGCCATCACTGGAACGACGAGTACGTCGCGGTCGGTACATATGGGCGTCGTGTGCATGCGCAGGTTCAACGTCTTCCAGGAACGAACCTTCGTGCAAGCTGTACGCTTTATTTGGATGCCGTCGTACCGAGAGCGTACTCGAGAGCGCCAGTACATCGGCCGCTCGCTCACCAAGACGATGGCCCGGACACCTACCAGGCGGTTACACGGCGAACGATCGAACGCGTACCTCTCCTGGACGGCCGTCGCCGTCGCGTTACTCGTCGGATTGGGGGCGATCCTCACCGGCACACTGCACGAGGCGATCTTCGCGGCGAGCGTCGCAACCGTCACACTGCTCCCCGCAATCGCTCTCGACTCCCGGCGGGCCGCCCTCCCCTGGGAGATCCCGGTACTCGCGGTCGTCCCGCTCGTCGCCGCCGTCCTCGTTCCCGACTCGTTCACCCGCCAGTTGATCCTCTACGCGGGTGCGGCCCCGCTCGCGCTCGCGCTGACCCTCGAGGCCAACGCCCTCACCGAGATCAGACTCGAGCGGTGGCTCGCCGCCGGCTTCGTCACCATGCTGTCGGCGTCGATCGCGGCGACGTGGGCGGTGGTCACCTGGCTGTTCGATCTCGTCGCGGGGACGTCCATCGTTCCGAGCAACGACTGGGTGATGTGGCTGTTCATTGCCGCGGCGGGTACGGGGCTACTCGCCGGCCTCGTGTTTGATCGCTACTATCGGGGGTTCCCCGGCGAGGAACTCGTCTCTGCCCCCGTCGACGGCGTCGACCAGGAGCGCTTCGCCGAGAAAACGGACGCCGACGACCACCCGACGGCGGAGGAACGCCTTCCACTTCCGGCCAGCGTCCAGCGCGGGCTGGTGTGGGCGATGCGCCTCGGACTCGCCGGAATGCTCGCCTACGGCGTCCTCGCCCCGCAGACGGAGTTGATCACCAACGCGGGGCTGATGCTCGCGATCACGTTCGTCCCCACGTTGCTCCGGTCCCGGTACGCGATCCCGTTCGACGCGGGTCTCGTCCTCTGGGTGACGACGGTCGTCTTCCTGCACGCGGTCGGGTCGGCGTACTTCTACGAGCGCACCTTCTGGTGGCACAACCTGACTCACCCGCTGTCGGCGACGCTGGTCGGCGCGATCGGCTACGCGTTCATCCGCACGCTCGACGAACACCGCGACGACGTCCACCTCCCGCCGGGGCTGGTTCCGCTGTTCGTCGTCCTCTTCGTGCTCGCCTTCGGCGTCGTCTGGGAGATCGGCGAGTTCGGCTTCGACGCGCTCGCGGCCGCCTTCGACCTGACGATGCCGCTCACCCAGCACGGCCTCCATGACACGATGAGCGACGTGGTCTTCAACACCATCGGCGCGGCCATCGTAGCCGCGTGGGGCCTGCCCTATCTCGATCCGGTCACCGACGCGATCACGGACCGCCTCGAGGGGAAGCCGATCGTCGACTACGACGAGTGAGGGGCGGATCGCCTCGGACCGACTGTGTCACTCTCGCTCCCGACGGCGTTCGAGCGCCGCCAGTCGCTCGAGGCGATCGTCAGTCGGCGGATGCGTTCTGAGAACGCGGTTGGTCAGGCGCTTCAGCGGGGCGCGAACCGACCAGAGGAACGGCTCGACGTCGCCCTCGGGGCCAAGCATCACCTTCTCGACTTCGTTCACCTCGAGGGGAAGAATCGACAGCGAGGAGACCCCCTCGACCTCCCGCAAGTCCTGCGAGGGCGTCTCGCGAAGACGCTCGTCGAGGGTTCCCAGCGCGCTCGCAAGTGCGGCGGGCGACCCTGTCGCCTCGATGGCAGCGCGGTCGGCCGTCAGTTCGCGGTACCGCGAGAGGACGGCGACGATGACGCGGCAGATCGCCCAGACCACGCTGGCGATCACGAATAGTGGAAACACGACGACCGCGATAACCGGATGCGCTCTCGCGGAACCGAACAGGTTGTTCATCCGCCCGCGGAGCCCGTCGGCGATGATCGCGGGCACCGACACCGCCGTCATCACCATCGCGTCGCGGTTCTGGAGGTGCGCCAGTTCGTGGGCGATCACCGCCTCGAGTTCCTCGTCGGAAAGCGCCTCGAGCGTGCCCCGCGAGAGGATGAGCCGCGCGCTCTCGGCTCGAAAGCCGACGGCCATCGCCTGCGGGGCGTCGGTGTCCGCGACCGCCAGCGTCGGCGTCGGGAGGTCGAAGACGGCAGCGAGGCGGGTCACCCGCGCGTGGAGGTCGGGGTGGTCGTCGGCGTCGACCTCGGTCGCGTTCGCCGCCCCCTCGATGGTCCGGATCTGCCGGCGCTCGAGGGCGGCGATCGCGAGCAGGACGGCCGCGGCGACGACGCCGCTGGTGTACGGCGCGTACGGGTCGCCGACGAGCGCTAACAGCCCGTAGAACAGCAGCCAGACGCTCGCGACGAACGCGGCGGTGACGAGAGCCAGCAGTCCCACGGCCGCGAGCATTCGGGCGTAGAGCGCCCGATCGGCGTTCGCTCCCATACTCGCCGGAACGTGAACCGGTTACAAACCGGTTGTGATCCCGACAGGTGGGCGCGACACCGGGTTCGGAAGTTTAGCCGTCCTCGAACGGACGGGCGCGAGTCGTCTCCGCGACTATCTTCTCCTCGTAGGTCGGCACACACGCCAGTACCGAGTCCAGTTGCGTGACACGCTCCAGCGAGGTAACAGGGCCAGAGAGACTCGATCCCATAGCCCGGCCGGGGCGTAAGCGGTGCGTTTATTCGAGAACGGCGGGCTATCTCGGATATGACCGACATCGATATGGCTGCCCTCGAGTCGTCTCTCTCGAGAGGACTCGACGTTCGCGTCACCGACCTCGAGGTGCTCCACGACGGCCTCAACCTGTCGGTCGCGGTTTCGACCGCCGACTCCGAGCGGGCGTTCGTGGTACGTCGACCGAACAAGTTCCGCGGGCACGAGTCGTTCAACAGCGTCGAACAGGAGTATCGCGTGCTCGCCGCGCTCCGCGATACCGACGTTCCCGCGCCCGTCCCCGTCTCCTGTCACGCCGAGGACTCGCCGCTCGGCGAACCGTTTCTGGTGACGACGTATCTCGAGGGTGAGTCGATTCCACTGGGGTCAGACCTGCCCGCGCGGTTTCAGGACCCGGCGGCCCGCAGGGCGTTCGGTTTCGAGGTGATCGAGACGATGGCTACCCTCCACACGCTGGATACCGAACCGTTTGCGGACGTCTGTGATCGTCGCCCCCTCCGCGAGCAGGTCGCCGGCATCGTCTCGCAGTTCGAGGCCGCCACGAGCGCGACCGGCCGCGAGAACGCCCCGCTCCGGCGAGTCGCCGACTGGCTCGAGGAAAACGCGCCTGCCGACTCCGGGACTGCGCTCGTCCACGGCGATTACAGGCCCGGAAACGCCCTCTTCGTCGGCGAGAACAGACCGGAGATCGCCGGCGTCCTCGACTGGGAGACGGCGTTTCTCGGTGATCCGCTCACCGAACTCGGCTACCTGTTATGCCGGTGGCGCGACGACGGCGACCCGGCGCCGTCGCTCGAGGAACTGGATACGCAGAACGCGACCGAAGAGACGCTCGAGGAGCTACGGAAGATCAACGATCGGGGTCTCGCGCCGTACTCGAGCGCACCGGGGAGCCCGAGCCGGCGGGAACTCGTCGCCCGGTACGAGGCCGAAACCGGGTTCGCGTTCGAGAACGAGCGCTTTTACCGGGCGTTCGGTGCGTTCATTCTCGCGACGGTCTGGGAGGACCTCCATCGATATCGACTCGAGGCCGGCGGGGCGTCGAATCGGGAGCCGTACATCGAGTACCTGTCGCGAACCGCAGCGCGTATCGTCGACGGCGAGTTCCGCCTGTAGGCGGCCGTTCGGGCGGCGTCGCATCCGTCTCCCGCGTCTAAAGAGGTCTTCGTGCGGCGATCAGTCGTCTGCGGGGGCCGCCGAATCGCCCGCGGAGACGCCCGTTCCCGGTCCGAGGTCGATCTCGAGTTCCTCGAGTTTCTCGTCCGGCACCACGCCGTCGACCCAGCCGCGGTGGTCGTAGTACTCTTCTTTCATCTCCTCGAGTTCGCAGTACTCGCCCTCGCTCGCACCCTGGCCGCGGATGCCGTCCTCGAGGAAGCGGGCGGGCAGCGAGTCGTCGCTGCCGTCGAAGCCGGTGAGGTTGTTGTAGTAGCGCTCGAGGTTGTAGACGCGCTCGCCGGCCGCCATGAGTTCGTCCTCGGTGACGTCGAGGCCGGTCATCCCGTTGTACTGGGTGACGTATTCCTCGATGCCCTCCGCGAAGGCATTGAACTTGCAGATGTCGAAGCTGTCGGAGATGGCGTGCAGATCCTGGAAGGCGGCGGTGAGTTCGCCCTTGCCCTCGTACTCGTAGGGGTCGACCTTCTCGGGAATGCCCAGGATCTCCGCTGCGGGCGTGTACGCTCGCAGGTGGCAGGCGCCCCGGTTCGAGGTGGCGTAGGCGATCCCCATCCCCTTCATACAGCGGGGGTCGTAGGCCGGAATCGTCTGGCCCTTCACCGCCAGCGAGTTCTCTTCGGCGTCGCGAGTGTCAGCGACGCGGTCCGCTCCCTCCGCCAGGAGGTCCGCGAGGTCGCCTTCCCGGCGGGCGATCTCCTCGATCATGTCGATCATGGTCTCGCTGTCGCCCCACTCGAGGTCGCCGACACCCTCGAGATTGCCGTCCTCGGTCATCTCCATCGCCATCGCCATCATGTTCCCCGTCTCGATGGTGTCGACGCCCATGTCGTTACAGCGGTCGATCATGAGCGCGACGTCGTCTCGCTGGGTGTGCCCGGAGTTCGGACCGAGGGCGAAGGCGGACTCGTACTCGTAGGACTCCATCCGGACGTTCATCTCCTCACCCTTGTGCATCGCCTGGACCTCGACTTCCTTCTTGCAGGCGACCGGACAGGAGTGACAGGTGGGTTCGTCGACGAGGATGTTCTCGCGGACGTTTTCGCCCGACACCTGTTCGGCGTCGAAGGCGTCGTCGGCCCAGCCGTCGTCACGAGCGTCGCCCGTCGAGGTGTACTTGGCGTTTCGTGTCGGGAGCCCGGACATCTCCTCGGTGATGTTCATCAGGACGTTCGTGCCGTACAGCGAGAGGCCGCCCTCGTTGGGTGCGGTGACGTCGGACTCCTGGATGGCTTGCATCGCCTGCTGGTGGCCCTCCTTGAACGTCTCGGGGTCGGCGGGCTGGGGCATCTTCGTCGTCGATTTCACGACGATCGCTTTGAGGCCCTTGTTGCCCATCACGCAGCCGGTACCGCCGCGACCCGACGCGCGGTCGTCCTCGTTGACGATGCAGGCGTACCGGACCTCGTTCTCGCCGCCCGGTCCGATCGCCATCATCGAGAGGTTCTTGCCGTAGGAGCCGTCGACTTCCTCCTCGAGCGTGTCTCGCGTCTCGTGGACGCCCTTCCCCCAGAGGTGGGAGGCGTCACGAAGTTCGAGTTCGCCGTCCTCGACGACGGCGTAGACGGGGTCGTCGGCCTGCCCTTCGAACAGCAGACCGTCGAAGCCGGCCCACTTGAGCCGGGCGCCCGACCAGCCACCGTGGTGGCTGTCGGTGACGGTGCCGGTCAGCGGCGATTTGGTGCAGACGGCGATCCGCCCGGACATCGTCACCTGGGTGCCCGACAGCGGCCCGTTCATAAACGCGAGCAGGTTGTCCGGCCCGAGCGGGTCGACGTCCGGTCCCTGCTCGAAGACGTACTTTACGCCGAGGCCGCGCGCGCCGATGTACTTCTCGGCGTCTTCGTCGTCGATCGACTCGTAGTCGACCGACCCCGAGGAGAGATCGACGCGAGCGACGTTGTCCTGGAATCCGCCCAGTTCTGTCATGGTAAATGTTCACTATTGCATTCGGCCCGGAGCCTGTTAGTCGTTCCCGATGGCCCGTAACCAGATCCGGTTACGTTCGTTGGGGCGCGAGTGGTAGCGCCGTTCGAAGCGCCTCCGCTGACCGGATCGAACGCGGCTACTGGAAAAGGGTCGACGGGTGGCTACAGCAACAGTGCAACGATCGCCAGCACGATGAAGATCAGCACGAAGATCCGTGCGATCTCCATCGTGATTCCGGCGACGCCGCGTGCGCCGACGGCCGCGGCGATGATCGCGAGGACGAAGAAGATGATCGCCCAGTACAGGAAGCCGCCGCCGCCGAGCTGGAGTGGGGTTGTGAGTTCGAACATACGCGGCTCTACACTAACTGGTAGCATAAACAAGGGCGACGCTCCCGGACCGTTCAGTCGTCTAAGAGGTGACTACGGTCGCGGTAAGGGAGGACTTAAACCGGCCGCGGCAGTGGCGGACAGAACGGTCGCCCGTGGCCTCGAGTATCGGTCTCGCGGCGTTTCAGGCTCCTTCCTCGAAGCGATAGCCGCGGGTGGACTCGTCTCGAGGCGCGAAGTCGGCTACTCAGTCGTCATCGTCGTACTCGTCGTCCTCTTCATCGTACACATCGTCATCGTACTCGTCGCCGTCTGTATCGCCGTGGTCGTCACCATCTCCCGCGTCGTCGTGGCTGTCCTCCGGCGCCCGGTCGGTCGCCACGACGAACTCGAGCGGTCGGTCGGCGGCGGCCGCTTCGGGCATGAGGTAGCCGGCCGCGAACACGGTGTAGACGCCGCCGGCTTCGACCGTGACCGTGATGCAGGCGACCGGTTCGGCGCAGTCGTCGCCGGCGGGTCGGACGTCGAGGGTGTGTTCACCCGGCGGCAGCTCGGCGTACTCGCTCGCCTCGCCGAAGGTAACGCCATCGAACGGCGTCAGATCGGTGCCGCGAACGTCGACCGCCACAGCGGGGGCGTCCGGCGAGGTGTGAACCAGGCGCACTTTCGCGGCGTCCGTCGCCGGTTCGCGGTCGTCGGCCAGAATGAGCGGCTCGAACGTCTCCTGGGTGAGTTCGCCGATCGCCGCAACAGTGTAGTCGGCGGCCTCGACTGTGACGTCGCCCTCGAAGGCGACGGTACCGGGATCGCCCGCGGCGGTGATCGCCACCTCGTAGCTGCCGGCGGGAAGTTCGAGGTAGTCGCTGACCGCGGTGAACGGCACGCCCTCGAGCACCGGGTTACCGTCGACGAGGACGTCGACATCCGGTGCGTCCGGAGAGAGGTGAGCGACGCGCACGCCGGCGGTGGCGATCTCCTCGGTGTCGGCTTCCGTTTCGTTGTGCGTCTCGTCCTCGTCGTAGTCGCTCTCGGTGTCGTCCTCGCCGTCGTTGCTGTGATCGTCCGCGAGCGCCGGAATAGCCGCGCCGCCGGTTGCGATGAGTGCACCTGCCGCGCCGGCGAGTTTGAGCGTTTGTCGTCGGGTCTGTGTCATGGTTTCTGTGCCCGATATACGACAGGCTCGCAACCAGATTGATGGTCTGCCCTACTAGTGTAGGGTCAGCCGTCGCCGAAAAATGCCGCACAGAGTTTCAATTCTGCCGCCCGCAGGTGCTCGTGGAACGTCGGGCGGGAGACGCCCATCGACTGAGCGAGTTCCTCCCCGGTCGCCGGGCGCGGCCACTCGAAGTAGCCGCCGAGATACGCCAGCTGAAGGGCGGTAAACTGCCGGTCCGTGAGCTCCTCCTCGAGGCGGGCGGCGATCTCCTCACGGGTTTCACCGTCGTCGCGTTCGCGCTGGCGGAACGAAAGCACGTCGGTGCCTGCGTACCGGTCCTCGAGGGCCTCGACAACCGCGCGAACGCTCGAGGATCGCGGAACGTCGAGACTGACGCGAGCGCGACCGTTTTCGGCCTCGATCGACCGCGTTCGCACCCCGCGCTCGGATAGCCACGCGATGAGATCGTCGTCGCTCGCCAGTTCGATCAGACACTCCTCGCTCTCCTCTCGCTCGACGAGCACCGCCAGATCGACCCCGAGGGCGTCGGCGGTCGACGCGAGGTCCGCACCGGTCGCCCCGGCGGCGGTGAACAGCGAGGCGGTCTCGTCGCCGGTTCGATGCACCGATCGCCGGTACTCGAGTCGACACCCCGTCTCTGCAGTGAGCGCGACCGGGGCGACCGACCGATCCGTGAGTTCGACGTCGACGGCGACGACGGCGTCGGTGACCAGCATCCGACTCGTCTCGCGGGCGTTGATCCCGCTGGCGACGGCGCGAGCCAGCGCCGAGAGGATCACCGACTCGCGGGCGTTTATCGTCCGATCGTCGGCCAGACAGACGGTGAGCGCACCGTACTGGATGCCGCTGTACGACAGCGGGAACGCGGCGTGGGTCGTTCCCTCGACCGTCCCGCTCGCCGAGTCGCCGGTCGCGAGCGCCTCGTTCGCCGGGTGGTCCGACTCGAGTGCCACCTGCTGGGGCGAGACGCCGGCGCTCGTCCGGACGTCGATCGCGTCGGTGACGGGGTTGCGCTCCCCGATCCAGACAGCGTCGTAGGCGGCTTCCTCGGCGATCCGCTCGCAGACGGTCGCCTCGAGGCTCGAACGGGAGGTCGAGCCCGCGATCGCACCCGTCACGTCCTGTAACACGCCCTCGACGCGGTCGAGGATGTACTCGAGCTCTTCGGTGCGCCGCTCGGCCTCGAGTTCGGCCGCCTTGCGGGCGCTGATGTCGTTCTGGAAGCCGACGTAGTGGGTGAGCTGGCCCGCGGTGTTTCGGACGGGGGCGATCGTGACCTCGTTCCAGAACTCGCTGCCGTCCTTGCGGTAGTTCTTGAGTTCGACGGTGACGGGTCGCTTCTCCTCGATCGCCTCGCGCATTGCCGCAACGGCTTCGGGATCGGAGTCCGGGCCCTGGAGGAACCGACAGTTGCGGCCGACGGCTTCCTCGGCGTTGTAGCCGGTCGTCTCGCGGTAGGCGCGGTTGATGTAGACGAGCGGATTGTCCTCCCGAGAGGGATCCGAAATCGTCACGCCGACGGGCGCCTCGTCGACCGCACGAGCTTTCACCGCGCGGTCGCTCGTCGAAACGTCCGCCTCGAGCGGGAGAAACGTGATCGTCGCCCCGTCGGCGGCCCGGTGGATGCGCGCGTCGAACCGGTCGTCCGGCAGCCCGACGCGCCTGGCCGTTCCGACCGATGTTTCGGCGACCTCCCCCTCTAGTCGCCCCCAGAGCGACCCGAACGCCTCCGCAGGCCCGGCCTCCTCCGGATCGGCTGGCAGCCCGAACGCGTCTCGGGCGGCGGCGTTCGCGTACGTGATCTCCCCCTCGCTAACGGCGACAACCGGGTCGACGACCGACTCGAGGGCGGCTGCCGCTCGAGAGTGGCTCGTGCTCGTCTCGGCGTGGTCCATATACCTACGTAAGCAGGGTCTGCATATAAACACGTTCGATAAATGGCATAGTGGTCGGTTCAGTGACACACAGAGGAATTATACCGCTGTGTGTTGTATGCTAACTCATGTCGGTACGGAGGGGACGATCACCGTTCGAGCGGCTCCGCCAGAAGTTCGACGAGAGCGACCAGCAGTGTCGAGAGTGTGGCTACGTCGACGGCGACGGCGGCTGGCGGGTCACCGCGGCCGGCAGCAACGTCCGCTACCAGTGGCTGTGTCCGACCTGCAAGGCCGTTCAGACCAGAGAGCTGCGGCTGTAGATCGGTCCGTCGAGTCGACGGATCGACGACCGTGAGCGGTCAGCGCGTCTCCGGTGGATACTCCTCTCGCTCGGCAACTTCGATCCTGACCGAGGAGTCGTCTCCCTCGAGAACGACCCGCTCGGTCCCCTCCTCGAGAACCGTCGATACCGTCATCTCTCCGACGGTCGCCGTCTCGTCGACCGCTGGGATCGGTGCCTCGTCGACCGCCGTTCCGTCCGCCGAAAGACGAATCAGGAACTCGTCGTCGGTCGGAACGACCGCGACCGTGTAGCCCTCGAGTTGAGCGTGTGCGCGGACCGGGTCGGAGGCGAACGAACGGGAGGTCTCCCCGTCGACCTCGAGGTCGACGGCGTAGGCGGTGTCGTTGCCGAGCACCGTCCAGCCGGTGCGCTCGACGTCGATGGCGGTCCGCCAGCCGACGCCGCCGACCACGACGGTGTCGTTGCCCTCGTGTGCGAGGGCGTAGTCGCGGACGCCGACGGTCGCGAAGTCGCGCTCTGGGCTTACGACGAGCACGCCGCTCTGGGTCGACTCGCCGACGCTCCAGTTGCCGACCGCACTGTCGATCGTCGCGTTCTGTTCGTAACCGACGGTGTAATCGCCGACATCGACGCCGGAGACGGCGGTGTCGGCGTCACTGGTGACCCCGTAGAACCCGAACGGAACGCCGACCAGCGCGACGAACAGCAGCAAACAGACGAGACAGGCCACGGCCGTCTGGCGGTACGTGATCGGCGTGACGATCGTCCGACCGCTCCCGGCGACGGCGGCCGCGACCAGCACTGCCAGGCCGATGACGAGCACGACGCCCACACCCTGGTAGAGGACGTAGGCCTCGCTCCCGTCGGGCCAGACGAGCAGCCAGAGCGCCTGGACCATCCCGAACAGCAGCGTCGCGGCGAACACTCGTTCGAGCGCCGGCTGTCGCCCGCGCCGGCGCAACAGCAGGATGCCGAGGACGACCCCCAGCAGGAAGCCGAGCAGGTGCGCCTGGAACCCGATACTCGCCCAGCCCGGCGGACCGGGTGCACCGGGATCGATCGTTTCGCGGAGGGTCGGCTGGCTCAGCGCGCCGATCACCGTTCCGAGACCGCTGCTTACGACCACCGCGACGATCGTCGAAAGCGGGTAGTTCACGAGCGCGAAGCCAGCGATCGCGAACACGGCACCGGAAAACCCGAGCCCCGGACCGAGCGAGAACAGCCCGGTCACGAACGCGGCGGTGAGTAACGCTGCCGGAAAGATCACGACCGCTCGAACCCAGGGACGGGCCAGCAGACCGGTGGTATCGTGGTCTCGACGCCCGGGCGGGTAGTGGCTCCAGACGTACTCGGCGATGGGCGCGAACGCGAGCGTGCCGGTCATGTTCGACAGCAGGTGGGCCGAGGAGCCGTGGGCGACGCCCGCCGTGAGGATACCGGTCGGGTAGAAGTACGACCACGTGACGAACGGATACGTGAGCGGCTCGTTCCAGTTGCGGGCGCCCCCTTGGACCACGAGATAGAAGCTCACGACGAGGGCGACGGTGACGAGCGTCCCCCACGGGACGCCGTAGAGGAACCGATGTTCGAGCCTCGAACGCCACGCGTACGCGCCGTTGCGCCAGAGATAGACGAGCGCGACCGCTCCCGCCACGGCGAGTGCGATCTGGGTCGGCGTTACTGGCATTCGCGTCGATTCCCTCTCTCGGCTCTCGATTGTCGGCAGCGATACAATACTATTGCCATTGTTCTCCTGACTGGCGACTCGAGGCGTCACCGGCGCCGAACGCACCGTGGGGCCGCCCCAGACGAACCACCGTGGGGCCGCCCCAGACGAAGGCGCTTTAGGCACCGGGGCGCTTTGCTCGCACAATGAGTAAACCCACGCCCGAGGTCTACGAGCAGGGCAAGGGCATGGATGCCCACAACCAGGTAATGCGGGAGATCCGCTCGCGCAAGGAGGCGAGCTACGACCCCCACGAGCCGACCCGCGTCTGGCTCGACGAGGACAACACGCCGAACGGCGTCAAGCGGAGCCTGACGATCATTCTGAACACCGGCGGCTGCCGGTGGGCTCGCGCCGGCGGCTGTACGATGTGTGGCTACGTCGCAGAGAGCGTCGACGGCGGCAGCGTGAGCCACGAGGCGCTGATGGATCAGATCGACGTCTGTCTCGCACACGAGGACGAAAATGCGGAGGAACTAGCCGAACTGATCAAGATCTACACCTCCGGCTCGTTTCTCGACGAGCGCGAGGTCGGTGCGGAGACGCGGAAAGCGATCGCCGAGACGTTCGCCGACCGCGAGCGGATCGTCCTCGAGTCCCTGCCCGACTTCGTTTCCCGCGAGAAAATCGCCGACTTCACGAGCCAGGGGATCGCGACCGACATCGCGGTCGGCCTCGAGACGGCGACCGACCGGGTCCGCCACGACTGCGTGAACAAGTACTTCGACTTCGCGGACTTCGAGGCGGCGTGTGCCGAGGCGGCCGACGCCGACGCCGAGAGCGACGCGGACGCCGGGATCAAGGCGTATCTCCTGATGAAGCCGCCGTTCCTCACCGAGCCGGAAGCGATCGAGGACATGATCTCCTCGATCGAGCGCTGCGCCGACGTCGAGGGCTGTCACACCGTCTCGATGAACCCCTGTAACGTCCAGCGCTACACGATGGTCGACGAACTCTTCTTCCGGGACGGCTACCGGCCGCCGTGGCTCTGGTCGGTCGCTCGCGTCCTCGAGACGACTGCCGACGTCGACGCCATCGTCGTCTCCGATCCGGTCGGTCACGGCTCCGAACGGGGGCCGCACAACTGCGGGGAGTGCGACGATCTGGTACAGAAGGCGATCAAGGACTTCGATCTCCGGCAGGATCCCACCGTCTTCGAGCAGGTCTCCTGTGAGTGCGAGGCAACGTGGACCGCCGTCCGCGAGCACGAACGCGGGTTCAACCAGCCGCTGACCCGGTAACGGGGCCTCGACCCGGTAGTCGGCCTCGACCCGGTAGTCGGCCTCGACCCGGTAGTCGGCCTCGACCCGGTAGTCGGCCTCGAGAGGTGCCCTCAGGCGGGCGGGTCGGCGGCGGGTACCAGCAACCGAACGACGGTTCCGCGCGGCTCGTTCTCGGTGAAATGGAGCCGACCGCCGGACTGCGTGAGCGCCCAGTTGACCATCCATAGCCCCAGCCCGCTTGCATGCCGCAACTGCGTGATCTCCTCGTTCCCTTCGACCAGCGCCCGCTCGTCCTCGGGGATCGTCGGCCCGTCGTCCGCGACCCGTATCACGACCGTGTCGTTCTCGAGCCGGAGCGTGACGTCGACGCGTGGCACCGGCGTGTCGTTGTGTTCGACCGCGTTCTCGACCACCTGAAAGATCGCCGTCCGCAGGAGCGGCCCCGACCGTGCGAACGCGCGGTCGGGAAGCGTTCGGCGGACGTCCGCCTCGGGATAGCTCTCCTCGATCCGGCCGATCGCGGACTCGACGGCGTCGACGACCTCGATCGGGCCGCCGCCCGGTCGGTCGAGCGCCCGCTCGACGGCACGGGTCGTCTCGGCGAGGCCGATCAGTTCCTCGGCGCGCTCCTGGACCGGCAACACGTAGCGAGAGGCGAGATCGTCGTCGACGGCCTCCTCGAGCGTCTCGGCGTAGCCGCTGATGATGTTCATTCCGTTTCGCAGGTCGTGGCGAAGGACGCGGTTCAGCACCTCGACGCGCTTCTGGCGCTGTTTGCGTTCGGTGATATCGGTGTAGAGGCCGAACGTTCGGTCGGTATCCCCCTCCGTGTCCATCGGTACGAGACGCAGCATGAACTCGCGCAGTCCGTCGGCGGTTCGGCGGGTGACCTCCGTTTCGACGACTTCACCCCGGCTGATCCGCCGATTGATCCGCTCGGCCTCGGCTCGTTGATCTGCGGGTACGACGAACGGATCGAGGAGCTCACCGCCGAGGTCGGCCTCGTCGTAGCCGAACACGTCCTCGAACCCGGGATTGAGCCGTTCGACGACGGGCTTACCGTCGACCTGTCGCGCGCTGAGGACCGCGTCCGGAACGTTCTCGAATAGCGCGAAAAACCGATCGCGCTCCGCTCTGAGTCGGCTTTCGAACGCCATTCGGTCGAGCGCGTCGACGGCGTGTGAGAGCAACAGCTCCGCTAGCTCCTCGTCGTCGGCGTCGAACGCGCCGACCTCGTTCGACACCGCCTGAAAGACCCCGTAGTCGGCGATCGGGACTGTCAACGCGGACCGGTAGTCGTCCCGTTCGGGTGCCGCGTCGTCGTTCGTCGTCAGATCGTCGACCCGATTGGTTTCTCCCGTCCGGTAGGCCAGCCCGGCGAGGCCGTCGTCGATCGAGGTCCGATTCGTGTAGCCGGCCTCGTGAATCTTCGAGGAGACCGCTACCGTCGCGAGTTCGTCGTCGGTCGCCCGATCGACGACACAGACGTCGAAGTTCAACACCTCCTCTGCGGCTTCGACCGTTAGCTCGAAGACATCCTGGCGGGTCCGACAGGTTTCGAGGCTCGAGGCAACCTCGTGTAGCTTTTCGGTCTTCCGTCTGCGGTCGTCGAGTTCCCGCGCCATTCGTTTCCGCTCGCTTACGTCACGGATGACGCCGACGGTGCCGTCGAACTCACCGTCCGATCGTAGCAACGAAGTCGTCACCTCACACGGAATCGTGGTCCCCGAGCGCCCGCGGAGCTCCACCTCGTAGGTCACGACGTTCTCGTCGTCGGTCATATACAGGGACCGAACCTCGTATCGTCCCCGCTCGACGCTCTCCGGCGTCAGCACCATCGAAGCCGGCTCCCCGACGAGTTCCTCGCGATCGTAGCCGGTAATGGCCGTCAGCGTGTCGTTTACCGTCACGAACCGACCGTCTTCGTCGAGTGCGTACACGCTGTCGCCGACGGCCTCGATGACGGTCTTGGCCCGCTCGAGTTCGCGCTCGCGTTCGGTCCGGTCGAGGGCCGCTTCCGCCGTCGTCGCGAGGACGGTCAGGAGATGAGTGTCGTTGACGTCCAGGGGCTGCCCCTCGAGCGATGCGACCGTGAGCAGCCCGTGGGTTCCGAGCGGATGGACGACCGCGTTTCCGATCTCCGCATCCAGTTCGTACGGTACCTGATCGGCCGTGAATTTCTCGACGAACGCCGACTCCTGGCGGTCGTAGACGTCCCAGAGCAGTCCATCACCCGGTTCGATCGCGGGTAGCTCCCCGTACGACTCGACGAGTTCGTCGCTCAATACCGCCGGCGGCAATCGCCCCTCTTCCGTGGCGAATCGAACCGATACGCGCGGCTGTTCGATCACGTCGGCGGTCGCCTCGATCACGAGCTCCGCGACGTCGTTACGCGTGTTCGCACGCATGAGCCGCCGGCTGGTCTCCTGCAGCGCCTCGAGTGCGGTCGCCCGCTTTCGATCGCCCGTCACGTCCCGGGCGGTCGAGAGCACGCTGATGACCTCCCCGTCGTCGACCACCGGCGTACTGGTCCACTCGCAGGTTATCTCTCGCCCGTCCTTCCGTCGGTTTCGAGCGATCGTCCGATCGCTCTCGCCGCGGTCGAGTATCGCCTCCCAGCTATCGCGGACCGGCGCTCGATCCCCCCCGGGAACGAGCAGTTCGATGGCGTCTTCGCCCGCAGCTTCGGCTGCGGTGTAGCCGAACAGGTCGGCCGCCGCCTGGTTCCAGGAAATCGCCTCCGACTCGAGGTTCCACTCGATGACCGCGAACGGGACCTGCTCGATGAACAGTTCGAACCGCTTCAGTGGGTTTTCCGGCGAGTGTTCATCCGTGTTGGTGAGAATGTCGTCGAGGCGCGTCGCTAGGGTCTCGACACCCTGTGACTGTGGGACGTAGCCGGCCGCTCCGGCTGCCATCGCCTCGCCAGCGAGTTGCTCGCTCCCGTCGTCGGGAAACAACACGACCGGAACGTCAGGCCGTCGCGAGCGAATTCGCGAACAGAGGTCGATCCCGCTGCCGTCGGCACAGGAGTACACGACGCAGTCGGCGTCGTCGAGACGGTCGAGACACGACGCGACGGTGTCGACGCGCTCTACGGTCGCGTCGACGCCCGATCGGACTGCACTCCACCTGTCATCGCTCGCGTCGACGTACACGACGTGGGGGTCCGTATCCATGTTCGGGCGTTCGCTCCCCGTTCGTCCAGTGTCTCCAAATATCTTTGTTATGTAACACGCCGCTCGAATCCTCGACGGGGGCGTTCTCGACGCTCCGACGGTCGAACTGACGCCTCGAGACGAAACAGCTAAGCCGCGGTAGCCGCGTTTTCCGCGCCGATGGTCTCTCTGGAGCGGGTGTCGACTGATCTCCTCGCCGCGATCGCGGTTTCGACCGGCGTAATCGTCCTCGTCTCGGCTATCGGGCTGCTTGCAGGATGGGGGTGGGGTGCCGTGTCCGACCTCCTGTTCGTCCTCGCCGCACTCCTGTTCGTTCTCGGCGCGATCATGACGCGCCCGACGGTGTCGCGTCGCCGGGCGATCCAGCGAGCGACGGAAGACGACGATACCGAGGAGTCGTCCACGACGCACCAGGACGGTTCGGAACGCCAGTCAAGCGCGCGTAATCCGGGTTTGCAACTCGAGTGGGGACTCCGGATCGTGCTGGTCGCGGTGGTGCTCTTCTGTGCGTCGTTTCTCATTCATAGTATCTGATTCGTCGATCGGCTCTGGCTCGGCTCGCTGTCTTTCGAGCGATGATTTCGGATCTGGACCGATACTAATTACGACTGAATATCCATACTGATGGATTATATAAACACCAGATCTGTCCCCTGGATAGAAAGTTTTATATTCATAATTCCGTAGCAATGGATATGCCAACTCATAACGAAGGCAATGGTGAGAAGCGACGGACGCTTCTCAAGACGATGGGTGTTGGTGGGATAGCGCTTCTTGCGGGCTGTACTGGTGGCGACTCTCCAGCAGCCGGCGACGACGCAGGCGGCAACGGCGACGACGCAAATGGCGGTGAGGGTGGAACGAAACACTGGATCGGCGCACAGGGGAGCGAAGCGCCGAACTACAACGTATTCCGCGTCACCGACACGACGTCCGCAGCCCGCATCACCCGCGTGCTGGATCCGGCGTACACGTTCGACGAAGACAACGAGTTCGTGCCGCGGCTCATCCGCGAGTACGATATCAACGACGACTTCACCGAGTTCACGTTCACGCTCACCGAACACGGCGAGTGGTCCGACCCCTACGGCGAGATGACCGCCGCGGACTGGGTGTACTCGATCACCGAGGTCATCCAGGGCGAGGACAACTGGGCCGTCGTCTCGATGGCCGACGACTTCCGGATGTCCGTCGACGAGGTGCCCGACGGCTTCGACGTTCACGAAGAGCCCGAGGAGGACGGCGACCAGTACAGCGTCTGGTTCAACGTCGAGGAAACCGGCGACTACGAGTTCACCATCGAGACGCCGGCGCCGTATCCCTCGTTCATGGACGAGCCGATCATCTGGGGCTTCCAGGAGGTCGTTCCGCAGGGACTGCTCGAGGAGTACGTCGAGGATCAGGACGGCGACGGGCTGAACGAGGACGAGGAGATCCAGACCCTCAGCTACACCGGCAACCTCGGTGCGTTCACCATCGAAACCCTCGAAACCGAGGCGCGGATGCACGCCGTTCGTGACGACGACTACTACCTGACCAACTACGACGGCTACGAGGACGCCCCGACGCAGGACGAGTGGACCTACCAGGTCATGCGCGAGGAGTCTACCCGTCTGTCGGCACTCCAGGCCGGTGAGATCACCGGCACCGGCATCCCGGCCCGACGCGCCGAGGAGTTCGAGGAACACGACGAGATTAACGTGTTCAACAACCCGACAGTCTACTGCCAGAGCATGTTCTACAACATGCGCGACGACGGCTGGGAGGCGCTCAACACGGCCGAGGTGCGCCAGGCGCTCACGATGGCCGTCAACCGACAGGAGATCGTCGACGAGATCCAGCACGGCTACGGCACCGTCGCCCACACGCTCCAGCCGGAGTACTCCGAGTTCTACGACGACTCGGAGGTCGTCGAGTGGGAGTACGATCCCGAGGAGGCACAGAGTCACCTCGAGGAGCACCTTCCGGGCGACTACGGCTACTCCGACGGCCGCGTCGTCGACGGTAGTGGCGACGAGGTCGTCCTCAACTTCGTCTTCTCCGACTCGGCGGAGGCGACCGAGGTAACCGCCCGTCACATCCAGAGCGAACTGGACGAGATCGGTCTCGACGTCGAACTCGATCCCGTTCCGTGGAACACGATGCTCGACCAGTACATGTACTCGCCACCGGGCGAGGCCCAGGAGTGGGACCTGCTCGCCGGCATCGGCCGCAACGCCTACCCGCGGGCCCCCGAGGCGACGTGGGGCTACTGGGAGCCCGGCGAATCCGCGAACGCCTACGGCTACGACGACCCACACGGCGTCGCGGACATGCTCGCGGAGTCCCAGCGGATGACCGACGCCGACGAGCGCCAGGAGGTGCTGGCAGACGTCTACGGCATCCTGAGCGAGGAGCAGCCGTGGAACTTCCTCTACTTCCCGGACGACCTGTACGGCTACCGACACCACGTCGAGCCGACCGAGGAATCGAGTATCTCCTGGGAGTACGACATCCACCGCTGGGAGATGGAATCGGAGCAGTAACGCGGGACACTCCTCTCGACGTGCGGTTACCACCGCCCCGCGGCTGCGGGGATCTGTAAGATATGATGGATATTTACCGACATAGACAATGAAAGCGTACATCGCAAAACGCATCGCGTGGACCTTCTTTGCGACCTGGGTCACGCTGACGATCACGTTCTTACTGCTGGATTTCTCGCCCATTTCAGCGGCCGGAGCGGAGTTCGTCGACCAACAGGTCCAGCAGGGGATGGACGCGGACGAAGCGAGGGAACTGTATCAAGAGCAACTCGGACACGGGGATACGGTCTGGGAGCGCTACTCTAACTTCATGATCGGGTTAGCGACGCTCAACTGGGGCCAATCGACGACCTACCCCGGCTCGGTCGTCGACGTCATCGCGAACTCCTGGATCTACTCCTTCCAGTACGTCTTCCCGGCGACGGTCCTCTCGGTGTTTCTCGGGTTCGGGATCGGCCTCTACTCGGCGACCCACCAGTACACGAAGGAGGACTACGCGGCGACGCTGTTCGCCTTCAGCGGAATCAGCCTGCCGAACTTCTGGTTCGCGATCATGCTGATCCTGATCTTCGGGGTCTACCTCGAGTGGTTGCCTATCTTCTACACCACGAGCCACGACATCCTCTCGTGGGGGAACGTAAAGCAGCTGATATTACCGATTGTCGTTCTCTCGACCGCGGCAATCGCCTCCGAGATGCGCTATGCACGGGCGGAGTCGCTCGAGTACGTCCACGCGGAGTTCGTCAAGACCGCTCGAGCGAAGGGGCTCACTGAGAACGAGGTACGTGTTCGCCACATCTTCCGTCCGGCGATGGTGCCGTTGATCACGATCCTCGTCGGCGACATCCTCGGCCTGTTGTTCGCCGGCGGCTACGTCATCGAGGTAATCTTCCAGATCCCTGGACTCGGCCTCGTTAGCTACGAGGCGATCATCCAGCAGGATACGCAGCTCGTGCTGGCGACGGTGTTGATCCCGGTGTTCATCGCGATCATCGGCAACCTGATCCAGGACCTCTGTTACACCATCCTCGACCCGCGAATCGACTTCGGTGATCGCTAATGAGTACGGATACAGATTACGCACACGACGACGTCAGTTTCGAGGATATCGACTGGGAGGAGTACGGCGGGGGTTTCGAGTTGACGACGACCAAAATCGTCGCCTGGCTGGCGATGGGCGGGATCATCGTCGGCTGGGTCCTCGATTATCTCTACGGCCACCACCGACAGCCGCTCGTCGAGTGGGAGCTGGGACCGATCGGGTTTGCACCGAACCCCGGAAACGTCGAGTGGCTGTTCGCCCTCACGATTGCGGTGCTGTTCTTCTACGCGATCCTTCCGCTGTACCAGAACCCGCGCCGGACCAAACACTACTGGAAGGAGTTCCGGAAGAACAAGGCGGCGGTGTTGAGCCTGATCTTTCTCGTGTTTGTCTTCTTCGTGGCCGTCTTCGGGCCGTTCATCGTCGGTCGGCCGGAACTCGACCTCGCGAACGCCTACGAGCCGCCGGTGTTCGCGGGCGGCACGTGGGAGCACCCGTTCGGCACGATGCAGTCGGGTGAGGACATCCTCCAGATCACCGTTATCGGCGCACGGATCAGTATGATGGTCGGCCTCATCGGCTGTCTGATGATCATCGTGCTGGCCAGCGCCGTCGGGACGACCGCCGCCTACTTCGGCGGCATGGTCGACGAGGTGCTGATGCGCTTCGTCGACATCATGCTCACGTTCCCGACGTTCTTCCTCATCCTGTTCGTCGTCTACCTCTACGGCGGCGACCTGTTCACCATCATCCTCATCCTGGGGCTGACGACGTGGACGGCGACCTCGAGGCTGGTGCGCTCGGAGGCGCTCCAGCGAAACGAGGAGCAGTACATCGACGCGGCCAAGAACGTCGGCGCGAGCGAGCGCTGGATCATCACGCGCCATCTCGTCCCGAACGTTTCGAACACCATCATCACGGCCGCGACGCTCGCGATCCCGTCGCTGATCCTCTACGAGGCGGTGCTCGCGTTCCTCGGCTTCGGCGACCCGAACGTCTGGTCCTGGGGGCGGGTGATCTCCGAAGGACGGGCCGACCTCCAGAACGCCTGGTGGATCGCGACGATCCCGGGGATCTTCCTGTTCCTGACGGTACTGGCGTTTAACTTCCTCGGCGACGCGCTGCGCGACGCGCTCGACCCACGACACGAGGCCTAACTATGAGCGACGAACCACTACTCTCGATTCGAAACCTGCAAACCCACTTCCACACCGACGACGGGGTCGTCAAGGCGGTCGACGGCGTCAGCTTCGACGTCGACCGCGGCGAGACGGTCTGTGTCGTCGGCGAGAGTGGCTCCGGTAAATCCGTAACGAGCGAATCGGTAACGCAACTGATCCCGATGCCGCCCGGCGAAATCGACGGCGACGTTCACTTCGACGGCGTCGACGTGACCGAACTCTCCGATTCGGAGGTCAGAGACCTCCGCGGGGGACGGATCGGTCACGTTTTCCAGAACCCGCAAGGGGCGCTCAACCCCGTCTACACCGTCGGCTACCAGATCCGGGAGGCGATCAACTCCCACCAGGACGTCACAAAGGAGGAGGCCCGCGAACGCGCGGTTCAGCTCCTCGAGGACGTCGGCATTCCGGAGGCACCGACCCGCGTCGACGACTACCCCCACGAGTTCTCCGGGGGGATGAAACAGCGGGTCGTGATCGCAATCGCGCTCGCCTGTGAGCCGGACCTGCTAATCGCCGACGAGCCGACCACCGCACTGGACGTCACGATCGAGGCTCAGATCCTCGACCTCTTTCGGGACCTCCAGACGGAGTACAACATGAGCATCTTCTTCATCACGCACGATCTCGGCGTCGTCGCCGAGATTGCGGACAAAGTCGTCGTGATGTACGCCGGCAAGGTGATGGAGACGGGGTCGGTCCAGGCCATCTTCGAGAACCCGGCCCATCCGTACACACAGGCGCTACTCGAGTGTCTCCCGGGTCAGTCCGATCTCGAGCCGATCCCGGGGAGTCTACCCGATCCGACGGACCCGCCGGAGGGCTGTCGGTACCACGAGCGCTGTGAGTACGCGATCGAGGACTGCCGGGTCGGCGACCAGCCGCCGCTGTACGATCTCGGCGGCGACCACCGGGTGTCCTGCGTTCACTGGCGCGACGGACCGGAGAGCGACGGTCTTCCCGACGCCGAGACGCTGCCGGATGCCGACGCGAGCGCGACGATCGGAGGTGGACGATGAGCACCGGAGAGCCGCTGCTCGAGGTCGAGAACCTCAAGAAGCACTTCTCGATGACTCGAGGCATGATGAAAGACGAGATCGGCCGCGTACGCGCGGTCGACGGCATCTCCTTCGAGGTCGCGCCGGGCGAGACGTTCGGTATCGTCGGGGAATCGGGCTGTGGCAAGTCGACGGCCGCTCGAACGGTTCTCCAGCTCGAGGAGCCGACCGACGGCGCCGTCAAATTCGACGGCCGGGACATCACGGAGTACGATAGGGCGGAACTCAAGCGGTTCCGCCGGGAGGCACAGATGATCTTCCAGGATCCCGACTCGAGTTTCGATCCGCGGATGAGCGTCGGCGAGTCGATCGGCGAGCCGCTGATCGTTCACGGGATGACCGACCGCGAACTGCGCCGGTCGATCATCAAGAAGCTCCTCGTTCGCGTCGGTCTGCAGGCCGACGACATCGACCGCTACCCCCACGAGTTCTCCGGCGGACAGAAACAGCGGATGGGGCTCGCGCGAGCGCTGGTGTTGAACCCGCGGCTGCTCGTCGCCGACGAGCCCGTCTCGGCGCTCGACGTCTCGATTCAGGCGGAGATTCTGAAGCTGATGGAGGATCTCCAGGACGAGTTCGGTCTGAGCATTTTGCTCATCAGTCACAACCTGGGAGTCGTGCGACACATCTGTGACCGGGTCGGCGTGATGTACCTCGGCGAACTCGTCGAGGTGGGTCCCACCGAGGAGCTGTTCTCGGATCCGAAACACCCCTACACGCGCGCGCTGATTTCCGCGATTCCCTCGACTGATCTCGCGGACCGAGGCAAGCGCGTTCGCCTGACGGGTGACGTCCCGGATCCGGCGAATCCGCCGCGGGGGTGTCGGTTCCACACCCGCTGTCCCGAGGTCATCCCGCCGGAGGCGTACACCCTCGAGCAGCGGACCTGGCGATCGCTGCTCGATTACAAACAGCGCGTCGAGGCTGGATACTCCGTCCAGGAACTGTTCGAGCTGCTGTATCCCGAGGAGGATTCCGACGAGAGCGAAATCCCCGACGAGCTCCCGGCCGACGAGGTCGAAGCCGCGCTCAGAACGGAGTACGACCTCGACGCGCAGATCGAAGACCCCGAAGCGGACTCGGTGTTCGAACGCTCCGCCGGTCACCTCGCGGCGGGCGAACTCGAGACCGCCCAGGAACTGCTCGACGCCGAGTACGTGACGGTCTGTCAGGAGGAGACGCCCGAACTGGTCGAGGAGGATATCGGCCACTTGAACGCCTGTCACCTCACCGACGAGCAGGTAATTTCGCTCGAAGAACGGGCGACGACGTCGGACTGAACGCCGCGAACGGTCTTTTTGTTCGGTGGAACGCGGACTATGCCTCGAACCCGCGGAGAATCCCCTGGCCGTCGGTACCGCCGACGTCCGGGAGGGTCGCTCGCTCAGGGTGGGGCATCAACACGGCGACGGTCTCCGTCTCGCCGAGAAGGCCCGCGACGTTGTGCTTCGAACCGTTCGGGTTGACGCCCTCGCTGACGTCGCCGTTCTCGTCGCAGTACCGAAAGAGGATCCGGCCCTCGGCCTCGAGTTTCTCGAGGCGTTCGTCGGTGACCTCGTAGCGACCTTCGCCGTGGGCGATGGGGATCTCGATGACGTCACCCCGTTCGTAGGCCGCGGTCCAGGGGGTGTCGTCGCGTTCGACCCGCAGGTAGACGTGTTCACACTGGAAGCGCGCGCTCTCGTTGGTCGTGAACGCGCCCTCGGTGAGTCCGGACTCGCAGCCGACCTGAGCGCCGTTGCAGACGCCGAGGACGGGGATACCCTCGTTCGCGGCCTCCCGGACCTCGGCCATGATCGGCGAGCGAGCGGCCATCGCACCCGCCCGCAGGTAGTCGCCGTAGGAGAAGCCACCGGGGAGGACGATCCCCGTCGTCTTCGCCGGGAGACCGTCCTCGTGCCAGACGATCTCCGCGTCGATGCCGAGGTGTCCGAGCGCGCGGTCGGCGTCGCGATCGCAGTTCGAGCCGCCGAAGCGGATGATCGAAACCGTCACGCGAACCACCCCGTATGGTTCGTGTGATCAGGGAGCGGGAGGCGACCAACGGGAGCGAGAGCGACCGTGGTGTTGCGACCGACGGTTTCGGTCAGTGTAATCGAGACGCTCATCTACCGCTCGTCGACCTCCACGTCGTAGTCGTGAATGGTCGGATTGGCGAGCAGGCGCTCTGCCATCTCGCCGGCGCGCTCGCGGGCGCCGTCGGCGGAGTCGGCCTCGAGATCGATCTCGAAGCGGTCGGCGGCCCGAAGTGCCTCGAGATCGAAGCCCAGGCGCTTCAGGGCCTGCTTCGTCGTCTCGGCTTCGGGATCGAGCACGCCGTGTTTGAGTCGAACCGTCACCGTCGCGGTGTAGGCGGACATTACCTGATACCCCGCAACCGTGCTCAAAAACGCTTTCGGCTTTCGACTGTGATACACGTTTGTGGATACTCCCCGAAACTCGAGCGCTCGCCCGTTCGCGGGCGGCCGGAACTCCTGCGGACCACGGCGTCGGAGGCGGTACTGGATTCTCGGCTGCCGTGGTTCTCCGCCGCACGCCATGGACCGGCGACGTTTCCGGCGAGAGAGTCGACTGTCCCCGTGGTGAGCGCGCCGGTAACGAAGGTGGGGAGTCGGTACCGTCCTCGCGGCGCCACGGGAGGCTCCGTCGGCGAGCCAACTCGCGAACTGGCCGGCGGTCGCGCCCCCGCCGAGCGTTTCGCCGGCCAGGCGTCGTCGGCCCGACAGAGTCGTCCCGGCGGTGGTCGACGCCGTGGCAACGACCCCGTGTACTCGGGTGGCCCTCGAGTCGACCTAACAGACGCATCGCTCGTGTTGTTAAATTGTGCCGTCCATCATTGCGAATCTCCTAGCAACTCTTTTTAAGTAATGTGTTCTGAGTTACTAGTGTAATGGCATACACCTGTTCACGCTGTGATTCGGAGTTCCAGTCGGCAGCCGGCGTCACCCAGCATGTTGCGTTGCACCACAACACCTGCGCCGAGTGTGACGAGGAGTTCGGTGACGCGGACGATTTACGCGAACACATTCACGCCTCCCACTGAATCGTCAACGGGCCAGGAGCCCAGTGCGAGCGTCGCACGGCAGTATTTGCAGCCCATCCGCGGACAGCAGCGCTTTTACAGCCGTATGATCTGAAGGGGTACTAATGACCCGCGGCTCACCCGAGCGGAGGTGGTGTCGATGACGACCGATCTGACCGAAATCACGGTCGTCGGAGACGACGACACCGGACTGGTTGCGCGAGTGACGACGCTGTTGTTCGAACGCGGGGTCAACATCGAGGACATCGACCAGGCGGTTCGCGACGGCGTCTTCCGGATGTATCTCGCCGTCGATACTTCCGAGATGGTCTGCACCGAGGAGACGCTCCGGGCGGACCTCGAAGGACTCGGCGACGACCTCGGCCAGGACGTCCAGGTCCGTTTTCCGGCCGACAGAGAAACCCAGCAGATCGCGGTGCTTGTCACCAGGGAGAGCCACTGTCTCGAGGCGCTGTTCGAGGCGTGGGCGAACGACCGGCTCGGGGCGGATATCGGCGTCGTCATCGGCAACCACGACGACCTTCGGCCGCTCGCCGAGCACTACGACGTGCCGTTTCACGACATCGGTACCGACAGCGGCGCCCAGAACGAGGACGAACTGCTCGACCTGCTCGCGGAGTACGACGCCGACCTGATCGTTCTCGCCCGCTACATGCGTATCCTCAGCCCCAACGTCGTTTTCCGATACGAGGATCGCATCATCAACATCCACCCCTCGCTGTTGCCCGCCTTCCCCGGCGCGGAGGCCTACCGACAGGCGATCGAGGAGGGCGTCCGCGTCGCCGGCGTCACCGCCCACTACGTGACGACCGATCTCGATCAGGGGCCGGTGATCACCCAGCGTGCGTTCGACGTCCCCGACGACGCCGACCTCGCGGAGGTGAAAGCCCGCGGCCAGCCGTTAGAGGCCGAGGCGCTGCTCGAGGCCGTTCGACTCCACCTCAACGGCGACGTCTCGGTCCACCGCGGGCGAACGACGGTTCGCGACGACGGCTCGGACTACCAGCTCGGGCTGCCTTCGGAACTCGAGTCAGTGACGCCGGATCGGCCAGTAGACGGTATCGCCACCGCGGTTGCCGACGAACGGGAGGACTGATCGATCCCGCCGAGCGTTCCCGGGTCGCGGAGTCGTTTCTCCCGGCTGGCCTGTTGAGGCAAGCACTACCGTCAACTGGCGTGAGGGTGTTGTCCATACAATGAGTAACAGCACCGAGCGTTCCCCTGGTCGATCCAGCGTGAAGTACTGCGTGGACTGTGGCTGGTTTGCGAACAGCGACACCACCGAAACGAGCGGCTCTCGGGCGGCGATCGAGCACTTCCTCGAGACGGGCCATACGATAGAATCGATCGGCACGGGGCCGCCACCGCCGCTGATCACACGTCGATAGTTCGTCCGATCGAAAACTGGCCGCCCGTCTCAGTCGGCGTTCTGCGTCTCGAGCGCGTCGGCGGCGTTCGGGCTGCCGGACCAGCCGGGCATGACGAACGCGATGTACACCATGAACGCGACCGCGAGCAGCAACACGATCGATGCGACGGCAGTGATGCCGATGGTCGGGTCGAACGGAACGATACCGGGTACGATGCTGTTGAGACTCATTCGTCAATCGTACGTTACCTGCTCGGTCTTATGAGGATTTCTGAATCGGTCGACAACCCACATTATCGACCACGTTAAACGGCGTTTCGAACTAGAGGCCGCTGACGGAGCCGATCGCACTCGAGAGCGGCGGTGCATCGAAGAACTCGCGGCCGGTGTAGGCGTTCGTGCCGGCACAGTACATGTTCCGGGCGGTCGTGACGACACGGTCCTCGAGCGGGTCGGGTTTGACGTCACAGAGTTGCTTCCAGTTCGCGATGTCCTCCTGTTTCGCCTCGGCTTTCGCGGCCTTCACCGCCTGAACCCACTGGGGCTGGGTGCGTTTGTGGTACTGGCGGAGCACCTCCTTCGAGAGCTGTGTCCCCTCGTAACTGAAGCGGTTCTCGTCGAAGGTGCCGACGACGTCGGCGACGCGGAGTTCGCCGTCGTAGTACAGACACTCGATCTTGCCGTCCTCGTGAACCAGGTCCGTCGACGAGGCCTGATCGGTGATGACGTCGTTCACCTCGCGAGCGAGGGCCTCGAGATCGGAAACCGCGGCGCGGCCGGCGATCTCGTCGGCCTCCTCGCGGGAGAGATACCGGTCACCCTCCTCGTACTTCGTCGAGAACTCGACGATCGGCTCCTCGAGTTCGACGACGCCCTCCGGCCACGTCTCGTCGCTCAGCCCGTGGTCGGTCGGGTCGGTCCGTCGACGCAGGCTCGAGCCGACGGGAACCCGGTTGCGGAAGATGACCTCGAGTGGGACGAGATAGTTCTCGCCCGCCGTCTCGTGGTAGGATTCGTAGTCGTAGGTGCGCCCCTCGTTCGGCAGGTCGGGGACCTGTGTGAGCTCGATCGCCATCTCCCAGGGTGGTCGGGAGGCGTCGGTGAGGTCGAGAACCTCGCCGTTTTCGACGATGCCGCGATAGTGAGTCGGCACGCCCGCCGCCTCGAGCAACTCGAAGTTGAACGCCCCCATCGTACAGAGGCTCGCGCCCTTGTCGGGGATCTGGTCAGGCATCTTCCCCCAGTCGAACACCGAGTAGTCGTCGGTGAAGACGAACGAGCCGTGACCGAGGTCGTCGGCCGTCGCCGCCTCCTCGATTCGGAACTCCTTGACGCTCGTCACGGCTGGCACCTCGGGGACGGACAGTCGCCGCGTTCCATACTCGAGTTGCCGGTGCGGGGCCTCAAAAGGTTTCAGTATTCAGTCGACGGGTCAGAGTCAGCGGCTGTAGCCGCCGAGACGCCATTCTTTTTGTGGTGTGCGGCCATCGTTGCGACGATGAACCGACCGGTGACCGACGACGACCTCGCGTTTGCACACAGTCCCGAAACCGATCAGCCGTTCGAGAACGCTCTCGAGAGCGCTCGAAACGGCGATCGACTCTCCGTCGAGGACGCCGTCGCGCTGCTGACGACGGGGGCGGACGTCGAGGGGATCGACCCCCGACGCAAGGAACGGGTGCTCGAGGCGGCCGACCGCCGCCGCGCCGAGGTCGTCGGCGAGGAGGTCACCTTCGTCGCGAACCTCAACAACAACGTCACGACCGCCTGCAACGTGGGCTGTCTGTTCTGTAACTTCAAGGACGCCGCCCACACCTTCGAGGAAGGGTACGAACCCGACCCCGGCGTCGAGACGGCCGGCTTTACGAAGACGCCGGCCGAATCCCGCGAAATCGTCTCCGACGCCGTCGCCCGCGGCATCTACGAGGTGACCTCGGTTTCGGGCCTCCACCCCGGGTTCGCGCTCGACGACGAGCACCTCGAGATCCTTCGCGCACACGAGGAGCCGAAGGCGGTCAACTTCGTCCCACCCGAGCGGTACGACGTCGATCCCGGCACCTACGTCGAGCAGCTCGAGGCGATGGCTGTCGACGGCGTCCACGTCCACTCGATGACTCCGGAGGAGGCCTACCACGCCCGGCGGGGGACCGACTGGTCCTACGAGGAGGTCTACCGGCGTCTGCAGGAGGCGGGGCTCGACACGGTCCCCGGCACGGCGGCCGAAATCCTCGTCGACGAGGTCCGGGACGTGATCTGTCCCGGCAAGATCGATACCGGCGGCTGGCTCGAGGCGATGGCGGCCGCCGCCGACGTCGGACTCGGGCTGACGGCGACGATCATGTACGGCCACGTCGAGAACGAGCGCCACCGCGCGATCCACCTCGAGCGAGTGCGCGAACTGCAGGAGCGCGTCGACGGCGCGATCACGGAGTTCGTTCCGCTCTCCTTCGTCCACCAGAACACCCCGCTTTACGAACACGACGTCGTCTCGGGCGGGGCGAGCCAGGCCGAAGACGAACTGCTGATCGCCGTCTCGCGGCTCTTCCTCGACAACGTCGATCACATCCAGTCCTCGTGGGTCAAGTACGGCGACGAGGGCGGGCTGAAGATGCTCAACTGCGGCGCCGACGATTACATGGGAACGATCCTTTCGGAGGAGATCACGACCCGCGCGGGCGGCGAACACGGGGAGTTTCGCTCCTTTGCGGACTACGTCGAGATGATCGCCTCCATCGGCCGGGTTCCGGTCGAGCGCTCGACGGACTACGAGCAACGGCGGGTGATCGACCCCGACGACCCGCCGTTCGGACCGCGACTGGGGCCGAAGGCAGACGGCACGCCGCTGCTCGAGGACCGGCCGCGGGCGACAGCGGACGACTGACTTTTTTAGCCGCCCGCGCCTCGAGTGCGGTATGAACCACCTCTTTCAGACGGACGAGAACCGGTGGCGGCTACCGACTCACGCCCACCTCGTCGTCTACGAGCGCGAGGGTCGCGGCCTGCTCACGATCTACGACTGCGGGGCGGCCCAGAAGCCGCCCTCCGCGCAGTTGCTCGGGACCCTCGAGTCCGTTCGGGCACGGGCGGAGACGCAGCCGAACCCGACGGGCCGGGTCGTGAAACTCCGGGAGACGGCGGTCCTCGAACGGGTTGGCGAGGACCGGTATCGTATCGTTCCGGCCTGATCCGAGCGGAGGTCTCGCCGGTGCACCGGCGCCGGCACCTGCCGCAACCGTTAACCGGCGGCGATGACACCTTTCCGGCATGCTCACCCTGCATCTGGTCTTTCTCGTCCTGTTCGTCGGGACGACGGCGTTTTTCACCGCGCTCTCGGTACTCAACCTCCGGTACGGCGCGCGGACGATCGAGCGCGAACGGGAGTGGGTGGAGGACCGACTCGGCCTCGAGGACACCGACCGGGTCGTCGCCTACCAGCGCGCGAAGAGCCGACTGGGCGCGATCCAGACCTGGGCCACCGTCGCGCTGTTTCTCGCCGTTCTCTACTCCGGGGCGCTCGCGGCGGTCGGGGAGTGGCTCGAGTCCCTGGGGTACGGCCCCGCGCTCACGGGTGTCGTCTTCTTCCTCGGAACGATCGTCGCCCTCCGGCTGTTTTCGGTCCCGTTCGATCTCTACGACACGTTCGTACTCGAGGAGCGATTCGATTTCAACGAACAAACGCCGGGGCTGTTCGCGAAGGACCTCGTCCTCGGAACGGTCATCTCGGCCGCGTTCGTCGTCGTGCTCGCGGGCGGGGTGCTCTGGTTCATCGCGGCGGTGCCGACCTACTGGCCGCTCGCGGCGCTCGCGCTGTACGCCGCCTTCTCCCTCGTCATGCTCGTCGTCTACCCGCGGGTGATCGCCCCGCTGTTCAACGACTTCGAGCCGGTCGAGGCGGGCGAGCTCCGGGCGGCCGTCGAGCGGGTGTTCGAGCGCGCCGGCTTCTCCTGTGACGGCATCTACGTGATGGACGCGAGCAGGCGCTCGTCACACTCGAACGCCTACTTCGTCGGTTTCGGGCGGACCAAGCGCGTGGTGCTGTTCGACACGCTGGTCGAGCAGATGGAACTCCCGGAGATCGAGGCCGTCCTCGCCCACGAACTCGCCCACTGGAAGCGCGGCCACATCTGGACGCAGTTCGGCGCGGGACTCCTTCGGGTCGGCGCGATTCTCGCGATCCTCTGGTACCTGCTGTCGACCCCGTGGCTGTACGAGATGTTCGCACTCCCCGAAACCGCCTACCTCGGGCTGGCCGTCGGCGCGCTGTGGATCCAGCCCCTCGCGAAGCTCAGCCGGCCGCTCGAGAACCGACTCTCGCTGGCCCACGAGCGCGAAGCCGACGCCTTCGCGACGGACGTGATGGGCGACGGCCAGGCGCTGATCGACGGTCTTTGCCGGTTGACGAGCGAGAACCTCTCGAACCCGTTCCCGCATCCCTGGTACGCGACGTTCCACTATACGCATCCCCCGATTCCCGATCGGATCCGCTACATCCAGGGGCTGGGTGAGGGGGCCGACGACACGCCGCCGGCGGGTGCGAGCGGCGCGGACTGAGCGTCGACGTCTTGGGACTCAGTCGCCGGACGCCCGCGGCGCTCCCGCGAGTTCTTCGAGCGTCGGCCGAACCTCCTCGAAGTTCGGCCCTCTCGTGATTTCTCCTCGCTCCCGATGCCATCTGACGTAGCCTGCGTCCTCGAGCACTGGCAGGTGCACGTGGGCGAACGCGACGCGTCGGCGATCGGTGCTGTCGCTCACGCGATCGTGCTGGGGCTCTGCTTCGAGGAGCGCCAGCAGCAGGTGCCGCCGGTGTTCGTTCGAAAGCACCTCGAGGGGATGGCTCTCATTGGCATCGTCCATGTGTGACCCCAAAATCACGTTCGAATATCCTTAGAAGGGCTAACAGCGTAGGGTCTCCGAGCAGAACGCGAGGTCAGCCGCCCGGTTCGCCGAGAACCGCGCGGTACCGGTCGCCCGCCTCGTCGCCGGCTTCGAGGGCTGCCCGGATACGCGGCGAGATCCACTCACGCTCCCCGCAGGATGTGCCGTCGGCGGGGACGCCGTCGAAACCCGAGGTCCGGAGGCCGGCCGGGAGGAACCGCTCGTAGACGGGGAGCCGCTCGCGGAGGGGGACGCCGGCTTCTTCGGCGATTTTCTCGAGTTCGCGCAGCGCCGGCCAGGCGTAGTCGGGGTTGATGTGGTCGTCGGTCACGGGCGAGACGCCGCCCAGATCGTCGATCCCGCAGTCGACCAGTTCGCGGGCGGGCGCGAGGTTCGGCGGCACCTGCACCGACACCTCTTCGGGGAGGGCGACGCGGGCCATCGCCGTCACCCGTCGCAGCGTCTCGAGGTCGGGCGCCCCCTTCGACCAGCGCTCGTTGTCGACGACCGGCTGGACGATCACCTCCTGAATGTGATCGTAGCGCTCGTGCATCTCTCGGATCGCGAGCAGGCTCTCGGCGCGATCCCGCCAGCTCTCGCCGATCCCCACGAGAATCCCCGTGGTAAACGCGACGTCCAGTTCGCCCGCGTTCCGGATGGTCCGCAGCCGCTGGCCGGGCTCCTTTCGGCGAGGGCCGGCGTGGGCGTCGACTTCCGCCGTGGACTCGAGCATCACGCCCATGCTGGCGTTCAGGTCGGCGACCTCGGCCATCTGTTCGCGGGTCTGGTCGCCGGGGTTCGCGTGGGGCAACAGCCCCTCCTCTATGGCGACCTCACAGGCCGCCCGCAGGTAGGTGTGGATCGAGTCGTGGCCCCACTCGGCGAGCCGGTCGTGGATCTCGGTGTAGCGGTCGTCCGGGTCGTCGCCGAACGTAAACAGCGCCTCGGTACAGCCGGCCTCTGCGCCGGTTCGACAGATCTCGCGAACCTCCTCGAGGGAGAGCAGCGAGGCCTCCCCCGGCGGGTCGAAGTACGTACAGTAGGTGCAGGTGTACCGACAGGCTGTCGTCAGCGGGATGAAGACGTTTCGGGCGAAGCTGAGCTCCGGGGCGGGGTCGACGTCGTCGGGCGTTACCTCGAGCAATCGATCGCGGTCGCTGGGATCGATCGACAGCTCGACGCCGTACTCGGCCGCACCGGGAATCATCACGTCGGTGTGGCCGCCCCGCGGGCATAAGCGCTCTCACTTCGGTTCGGGGCCGTCGGCACGCGGCGTCCCGTCGCGAGCGACGGCGACGCGGCCGCCCGTCGTCTGGAGGCGAAAGCCGGCCTCCTCGAGAAACGTCCGCGAGCGCGGCCGACCGTGGAGCAACACTTCGACGAGATCCGCGGATTCGTCGATATCCGTCGCGAGCCGGTAGGAGTCGACGGTTTCGAGCCGGGCTCCGACCTCGTCGGCGACCGCCCGGTGGTCGAGAAACGACGCGCCGTGGTAGTCCACGCGGAACTCCGGGTGGCGGACGACCAGGGCGTTCGTCCCGCCGCCACGACCCGGTGCGACGACAACCTCGCCGTCGGCCGAAAGCAGCGCCTCGAGGGCGTCGCTCGTCGCCAGCGCGAGATCCGCCATCACGACCGCGACGGGTTCGGTCGCCGTCTCGAGGAGGGCGTTGACTGCCCTGGAAAGGGATCGGTCGTCGACGCGGACCTCGGCTTCGAGTTCGATCGGCCCCGTCGCCAGCACCGTCGGCTCGTGTCCGGCGTCGTCGATCGCCGCCAGGACGTCCTCGAGCATCGCTCGCGCGAACCGCTCGCGCTCGGCGGGCGAGAGCACCGGCTCGAGACGGGTCTTCGGCGTCTCGACGGCGATAGGGACGACGACCTGCATCGTCCGACGATTGCCCGCACGCCGTCAAAAGGGCGTCGCCATCGGGTAGCGACCGAGCGCGTCTCACCCGGCGTCCGGATCGACGCCTCTCGAGAGGGAGTTCTCGGTCGGAGGAACGGATCGAGGGGACCGCTTCGGGTCGACGGCTCTAGAACAGCGGCTCGAGTTCGTCCTTCTCGTCTTCGACGAGCGACTCGAGGTTCTGCTGGCTCTCGGCCTGGATATCCTCCTGGTTCTCCTGGGCTTCGATCGCGACCTGCTGGAGTCGCTTGATCCGCGGAACGTTCGTCACGCCCGACAGCAGGATGGCCGCGGACACCTCCGGCTCGTCCAGCGGGTAGTCGCCACCCCGGACCTCCATCGAGCCGGTTTCCTCCTCGAGCCACTTGCGCCCGCGCTCGATGCCTTTCCGATTGAGGTACTCGTTAGGACCGGCGACGACGAGCAGCGCCCGCTCGGTGCCGTCGATCTCACAGGGGAGCGTGAGCCGGCCGAGTGCGGCCTTGCGGACGAGGCTCGTGATGCGGTTGGTCGTGTTCGCAGCGTCGAGCCCGTCCTCCGGGCTGTTGCCGGTGCCGCCGGTAAAGCGCGCGAGCAACCCGCCGCCACCGCCGGTCAGTTCGACGTCCTCGCTCGCGTAGCCGACCGTAGAGACCCCGCCACCTGAGAGGGTGTTGATGATCTCCGAGGAGTCGACGACGCTCTCAGCGACGTCCTGTCCTTCGCCGACCTCGCCGGCGCCGAAGAGGATGCCGAACCGGCGGACGATCTCTTCGTTGATCTGATCGTAGCCACCCTCGACGGACTCGCCGGTCTGTCGCCACGAGTCGTTGTCGAAGACGAGCAGGTTGTCGACCTCGCGGACGAACGTCTGGAACGACCTGGCCGCGTTCAGGGTGTAGATGCCACCCTCGTCCGTTCCGGGCAGGACGCCCAGCCCGTAGACGGGGATGGTGTAAATCCGCTTGAGGTGTTTCGCGAGGACGGGTGCGCCACCGCTGCCGGTGCCGCCGCCCATCCCCGCACAGACGAGGAACGCGTCGACCTCGTGGGTCGGGATCTGGTCGATCGCGTTCTGGACCTCGTCGATGTCCTCCTCGGCGACTTCCGCGCCGAGTTCGTTGTCTGCGCCCACGCCGTGGCCCTTTACCCGGGCCTGGCCGATGAGCACTCGATTCTCCTGGGGAATGTTCTCGAGGCCGATGAGGTCCGCTTTCGCGGTGTTGACGGCGATCGCCGCGCGGACGATCCCGCCGTTCGTTCGATCGTCGTACTCGAGGAATCGATCGACGATCTTGCCACCTGCCTGTCCGAATCCGATCATCGCCAGCTTCATAGTTAGTTTGGGGGCTCCGTTGGGTTGACACCAGTGCGATTAACAGTATAAATCTTTTGATTGTGTGAATATGTGGCACGTGGTGTGGGTGCCGAAAAACGCAAGACTGCGGCGACTTCGAAAGACGACAATCTATGATAACGATATTTGTCGCTGTCGGCTGCTCTATTCTTTATAGTAAGTGTTTGGGTCACCCGCTCCGTGTATTATATCCCCCCGTATACTCGCCCGAGCGCTCACCCCGCTCTCACGCGGTCTCGCGCGGTGGCTCCGCGGTGGGCTGTGTCTCGAGGCCGAGGTACTCTCGCAGCGTTCGCAACTCGGACTCGGATCGGCCGAACGCGGCAACGTCGTTTTCCGAAACCACGTTGTCCACCTTCAGCGAGCGAGCTTGATCCGGGCCGAACGGGAAGAACGGCACCGGGTCGGCGACGGTGAACCCGAACTTCGCCATCGATAACGGAACCGGGACGATCGACACCGACTTTCCCTCGGCCTCGTAGACGAGTTCCGTGACGTCCGCGAGCGTCAACACCTCGGAGCCGCCGAGTTCGTACGTTTCGCCGGCGTGATCCTCGTCTTCGATCGCATCCGCCATCATCGACACCAGATCGTCCACCCAGATGGGCTGAAATCGCGTCTTCCCGCCGCCCGGGAGCGCGGTGACGTACGGGGTCGTCACCTTCTTGGTGAACTCGAGGAACTCGGCTCCGTCGCCGAAGACGACCGACGGGCGGAAGATCGTCCACCCGAGGTCCGACTGACGGACGACCTCCTCGGCTTTCCCCTTCGCGCGGAGGTAGTCTGTCGGCCCGTTCGGATCGACGCCGAGTCCACTCATCTGTACGAACCGCGAGACGCCGGCTTCCTCGGCGGCCCTGACGAGGTTTTTCGTCCCCTGGAGGTGGACCTCGTCGTGTCCTTTCTCGCCGCTCGGCTCGAACAGCGGCGAGAGCGAGACGAGGTTGACGACGACGTCCCGGCCGGCGACGGCGCTCGTGATCGAATCGTAGGCGCTGACGTCGCCCACCGCCGTCGACACCCCGTCGGGGAGGTCGTCGCCCTCCGGACTGCGCGAGAGCACCGTTACCTCGTGACCGCGTTCGACCAGTTCCGCGGTCAGATTCGTGCCGATGAAACCACTGCCACCCGCGACGAGGACGTTCATATCTGTACACACTATCTCGAGCGGTAAATAGTTAGAAGCCGACACTGTAAGGGATCCCTGTCGCCGGGAGACGATTCCCGTCGCGCCGACGGAGTCGACGAGCCTCGACAGATTGTAGTAGCCGCCACCGAGACTGACGGGTATGCTGGTCACGCTCGAGGGTCTGGACGGCAGCGGCAAGACGACGGTCTGGGAGGCGCTTCACGACGTCTACCCCGAGGCGGTGTTCACCTCGGAACCGACCTCGGGTGAGACGGGGTCGTGGTACGGCGAGGCCGTCTACCGCTCGATCGCCGACGACGACGCGGATCCCCTCGCCGAACTGTTTCTCTACACCGCAGACCACGCCGACCACCTCTCGCGGCTGATCGAACCGGCGCTCGAGCGCGGCGACCTCGTGATCTCGGATCGGTACTCGGACTCCCGCTACGCCTACCAGGGAGCCAGCCTCGAGGGCGAGATCGTCCGTCCGATGGAGTACATCATCGGCGTCCACCGGGCGTTCTCGATCGATCCGGATCTCACGATCTATCTCGACGTCGATCCGGAGACGGCGGCCGCCCGCGCGGGCCGGACCAACAAGTACGAACACGAGGCGTATCTCTCGAAAGTCCAGGCTAACTACGAACAGTTGCTCCAGGGTGAACCCGACCGGTTCGTCCGAATCGACGCGACGCAGTCGCCGGAGGTCGTCCTCGAACGGGTGGAAACCGTGCTAGAGACGGCGCTCGAGGAGTAGCTCACCGCTCGGTCGTTTCCGGAAGGTCGATCTCGTCGGGGTGGGGCATCCAGAAGACGTCGATGGTGTAGCCGAGCGCGAGCGGGAGGCCGATCGCGACGGTGAACACCATCTCCGTCGAACCGAGATCCGCTCCGAGTCCGAGCGGTCCGCTCAACACGAGCGTGAAGACGAACAGCGCCATCGGGATCAACACGAGCACGTAGAGCACCGTCCCCCACTGGGTCTCGAGACGAATACGAAGGAAGCGGGTGGCGACGGCTGCAAACAGCGTGTTGACCAGAAGGATAACGAGCAGGCCGACCGCCGCGACGAGCGACACCATACCGAACGTAGCGGCCGGACGCTCTTTTCGGTATCGGAACCGCTTTGATGCCCGCGGGAGAGACACCCGCCATGAACCGGGTTATCGGTGAGCGCGACCTCGATGGGACGCCGTACAGCGATGAGGAGGCGCTCTCGCTCTTTCGCGATATCGTCCGGACGCGTCGATTCGACGAGCGTGCACTCGCACTCCAGCGCCGGGGCTGGATGAGCGGCTACCCGCCGTACAAGGGCCAGGAGGCTTCCCAGGTGGGCGCCGCCCACGCTCTCACGGACGCGGACTGGCTCGTGCCGACCTACCGCTCGAACGCGATGCAGATCGCCTTCGGGGTACCGATGAGCGATATCCTGCTCTTCCGACGAGGTTACGCGGAGTACACCTCCGATCACGACCTGAAC
Organism: Natrononativus sp. DTA114; assembly: GCF_059736515.1. Classification (NCBI taxonomy): domain Archaea; kingdom Methanobacteriati; phylum Methanobacteriota; class Halobacteria; order Halobacteriales; family Natrialbaceae; genus Natrononativus; species Natrononativus sp. DTA114. The sequence continues at coordinate 293,363 of NZ_JCASSN010000003.1, forward strand.
GTCCTCCCGCAGGCGGTGCCGATCGCGACGCAGATCCCCCACGCCGCGGGGATCGGGATGGCCGCAAACTACGCCGACGACGACGCGGCGGTCTGCTGTTACTTCGGCGACGGCGCGACCAGTGAGGGCGACTTCCACGAGGGGCTCAACTTTGCGGGCGTCTTCGACGCCCCGGTCGTCTTCTTCTGTGAGAACAACGACTGGGCCATCTCCTTGCCCCGGGAGAAACAGACCGCGAGCGACACCATCGCCCAGAAAGCCGACGCGTACGGCTTTTCGGGGACCCAGGTCGACGGCAACGATCCGCTCGCCGTCCGCGAAACCGTCTCCGAGGCGTTCGAGTCGGCCCGCGAGGGCGAGCCGGTCCTCGTCGAGAGCCTGACCTACCGGCAAGGTGCCCACACGACGAGCGACGACCCCTCCCGCTACCGCGGGGAGCGCGAGGACCTCCCGGAGTGGCGGACCGCCGACCCGCTCGAGCGCTACGGGAACTACCTCCGCGAGCAGGGCGTTCTGGACGACGAACTCGCCGAGGCGATCGAGGAGGAAGCCGAGACGGAACTCGCAGAGGCTGTCGACACCGCCGAGGAGACGCCGGCCCCCGAACTCGACGAGATTTTCGACTCCGTCTACGCCGAGCGCACCCCGCGACTCGAGGAACAGCAGGCGTGGCTCGAGTCGTTCACCGCCGAGCACGACGTGCAGGAACTCGAGCACTGAGTCAGGGCTCGAGCTGACGGCTGGACTGTGAGTGATCCAGTTTACCCCGTGGAAACACCGTATGGCCGGGAGCGTGAGTCACCGCATATCGCGGTGACTCCAGTGACCCGGGGAAGGGCAGGCTTCACGGCACTCACCGCGAGCCTCGGAGAGGCGAGCGGGCCGACGACCGATGTGGAGGGTCGCTTGCGACCCGGAACGGAGGGAGGAGTGCTTTTAATCGAATTTTTGCCGAGGGTGCGCCGTAGGTGCACCCGCAGCGCAAAACTTCGCTTTAGTCCATCGCGATGTACGTCTGCGTGTCCTCGACGCCGCGGATCCCCTGGATCTGGTCCGCGGCGATCTCCTTTACCTCGCCAGGCGTGTCGACGGTCGCCTTCGCGATGATGTCGACGTCGCCGGCGACGATGTGGGCCGACTCGACGCCGTCGATTCCCTCAATGCTGTCTCTCAGCCTGTCCGCCTCGCCCGTGTTTGCCTTGACCATGACGAAAGCTGTAACCATCAGTTGACACCTCCGGGTTCCGCGTTCGCGCGCTGGTTCGTCGCCGATTCGCCGACCAGGATCTGTCGCACGTCGCTCAACACCGCGAAGTCCGCGAGCACCACCAGCCGGTCGCCCGTTTCGAGGGACTCGTCCGGGGTCGGGATCTCGAGGGGTGCACCACGCTTGCCGAAGGCGAGGGTTGTCGCGTCGGCCGGTAGCTGGAGTTCGCTGATCGTGTACCCCTTGACGGGGGCGTCGTCGGTGATCGTGAGTTCGACGACCTGGAGATGCTGGGCGATGTCGGCGATCGCCCGGATCGTCCCGCCGAGCAGGGCGTTCTTCGCCCCCATCGCGCCGAGCCGTTCCGGGTAGATCACCTCGTCGACCTCGTCGGCGTACTTGCGGTAGATCTCCTCGCGGTAGTCCTCGTCGATGCGCATGATCGTCCGGCAGCCGTGGTGTTTGGCGATCATACACGCCGCGAAGTTGACGTTCAGATCGCCCGTGAGCGCCCCGACCGCGTCGGCCTCCTCGACGCCCGCCTCCCTGAGCAGTTCCTCTCGAGAGCCGTCGCCCTGTACGACGGTAAACTCCTGATTACGGGCACGGCGCACCTTCGACTCGTCTCGCTCGATGAGCGTCACGTCGTGTCCCTCCTCGCGCAGAACACGTGCCGTGCGCAGACCGACCCGTCCGGCACCAATGATGACAAACCGCATGGGCAGGGGTACGCCGTCCCCCGTGAATAAGTTTGCCCCGCCGCTTCGAGAAAACTGGGCAAAGGCTTTAGTCATGTGAGAGAGTATCACACCGCCGAGATAGATGGTACACGCCTACATCATGGTGAAGACCGCCTCCGGACAGTCGGAACAGCTCCTCGAGGAGATCCAGGGACTCGGGTCGGTCGAGGGCGCTCACATCGTCGCCGGTAAATTCGATATTATCGTCGAGGTCGACACCGAGGAGGTGTACGACGTGCTCAAGACGTCCTCCTCCGGAATTCAGGGGTTCGACGGCGTCGAGGAGACGAAGACGTACATCGCGATGGATTAGCGCCGGTCGTCGTCCGATCTGGCGGCTCTCGAACGACGCGTCGGTAACACTCGTTGAGCTACAGGGGCGTTCCGCCGCCGTTCTCCGCCGCCCGCTGGCCGCGTTGCTGAGCGCTCTCGAGCAACGTCGCCGCCTCGCCGCGGTATTCGTAGCCGGGGATGATCCCCTGTGCGTAGGTCCCCTCGACGTACTCGATGAGCGTCTTCGCGTCGTCGACCCCCTCGCCGGCGTCCCAGGCGACGTACTCGAGGGTCACCCGTACCCGATCGTCCTCGCGGTCGATCCGTGGCTCCTCGTGGCTCGTCGTGTGCGCCACCGAGAAGACGTCGGCGAGGCGGCGCTCGAGCGTCTCGAACCAGCCGTCTTCGACGACCGGGTCGACGAGGTCTGCGGTGGCCGCGGAGAGCGACGGCAGGGTGACGACGAGGGTAAACCGACCGTCGCGCTCGCCCGGTGCATCGGCGGCGGTGACGGTCGTCTCGAAGACGGTCGTCTCGAGGCTGTAGCCGACGTCGTCGGCTGCGAACGAGTCGTGTGTTTCGAGCGCGCGGTCGACGGCGGCCGGGAACTCGGTCATGACGGGACGGTCGCGGTCGCGAGAGAAGGGTGTTACGCTCGCCCGATAGTATCGGCGAGTGGACCCTGCGGCGTCCGTTCGCACACGCCACCTGGCGTTCGCTTGGCGGCCGTAATCGGATATTACGCATCGGCTGGGGTCGCCCGAAACCGTTCCGTCGAACTAAGCCCTCGTTTTGAGGCTGTTCGAGCACCATAACTACGTGGGCCGTCGCCGTTGTGCGGCGGCATGGCTCTGGATAAGTACGTCGCCGAACAGCGACGGTTCGCACGCCTTCTCGGAACCGGTTCACATCGCAGCGGCCTTCCCGTCGGCTCCGCACTCGAGGAGACTGACCGAGACGACTCGTCCGATCGCGGCTCCTTCGATTCGATTTCTGCCAGCGACTGATTCGATTGCCGCCTCGTCGGTATCAGTTCCGCGTTCGGTGCTCGAGAACGGTCCCGACCGCGGTCGCCACCTCTTCGAAATCCCGGATCGTCAGCCCGTCAGTCGTGACGAAAACCCCCTCGCGATCGGTCGTGACGCGGACGAGAAAGCCGTTGTTGAACACCCGGATCGTGTACCGATAGCTCCCCAGTTCCGATCCTTCGTACGCCGTCTGCGTGGTCTTGAACCCGCGCCACTCGTGGCCGATGAACGTCGAGAGGTCGGCGTCGCGGGCCAGATCGCGCCGCAGGTAGAGCTGTTCGTAGTCGTCCCGCGTGAAGTAGGTGATCGAGCGGAGACTGTCGCCGACGGCGGTCCTGCAGGTCGTCCGAATCCGATCGGCCGTCTCGGCCGGCAGTATGCTCGCAGCCATATCCACGCCGTCGGCCCCCGGCGGCTTAGTCGCCGCGACTCCGACAACGGGGACGGTCGTCCGGCATCCCGCCAGCCAACGAAAAGAGCGAACTATCCGGCGGTGCATCGGAGGGACGATGGACCACGACCACGAACTGTTGATCCCACACGCCTACTCGAGTCAGACGAAAACCACCCTCGAGGCCGCGCTCTCGTCTCTCGACGGGCTCTCGCTTTCGATCGCGGACACCCCTGCGGAGACGCGAGCGGGGTTCGAGACGGCGACCATCGCGCTGACGACGCGCCTCCCCGAGGAATGGCCTGATGTAGTCGCCCGCCTCGAGTGGGTACAGGCGATCAGCGCGGGCTACGATCACTACGACCTGGACGCCCTCGAGGAGGAGGGGATCGTCCTGACGAACGCCGCGGGGGTTCACGCCCAGCCGATCGCAGAGCAAGTCCTGGGGGCGATGCTCTCGTTCGAACGCGAACTACTCACGGCGCGGGACCGCCAGACCGACGGCGTCTGGCTCCGATCGGAGGGCGGCGAACTCGCGAGCAAGACGGTCGGCGTCGTCGGGTTGGGGGCGATCGGCGGGCGGGTCGCTGAACTCGCCGCCGCCGTGGGTTCGACGGTCATCGGTACCAAACGGGATCCCTCGAGCGCGCCCGCGGCAGCCGACGAGGTCTACCCGTCCGAGGAACTCGACGAGGTGCTTCGCCGCGCGGACTACCTCGTTCTGGCTTGCCCGCTCACCGACGACACGCGGGGCTTGATCGACGGCGCCGCCCTCGAAACGATGCCCGCAGAGGCGGTGCTGGTCAACATCGCCCGCGGCGGCGTCGTCGATGAGGACGCGCTGGTGGCGGGACTCCAGCAGGGGCGGATCGCCGGCGCGGCACTCGACGTGTTCGAGGAGGAACCCCTTCCACGGAAGTCGCCGCTGTGGAATCTACCGAACGTGCTCGTAACACCGCATATGGCGGGGTCGACGCCGCAGTACTACGACCGGGTCGCGGAGATATTCTCCGAGAACTACGAGCGGTTCCGGGCGGGCGATCTCGAGGGGATGCGAAATCGGATCGTCTGACCGGCGGCTCGCTACCACCTCTCGAGCGCTATCGGTCGGTCGCGACGGGGTCTATCCGCGACGGTGCTACCTCGATCGCCTTCGCGGTCTCGGTCGCGATGCTCGTGTCTCGAACCCTGACGTCACCACTTCGCGCATCGTACTCGAGTACCGACGCGTCGTTGAGGGCGGGAAGGTGACTGTGGCGGAGTTCGATCGCGATCCGACGGCGTACTGTCGCTTCGTCTGCGTCAGAGCGCTCATGCTCGTGTTCGACCAGCGCCTCGACGAGTTCGTCGACGTGGTAGACCTCCTCCTTCCCTTCGAGCGCGAACGAACACAGAAAGCGGCGTCGAGGGTTCTTGAGGAGCCGAAAGACAGTAGTGAGATGAACAGACTCGATCGGAATATACATCGTTCTTACTAACCAGAATTTTTCTGATGTAGCTGTGGCGGGAATACTCCTGCCATTTATCCTATGCGACCGGATCGCAAGACGAAGCCGTCAAATACCCTGCTTTCTCTCGGCAACATGAGAATGATCATCGTGGAATTCCGCCTCGATCACCCCGTCTTGCGGCAAACGCTTCAGCGGGTGCCCGAGGTCGAACTCACCTGGGAGCGATCGGACGCGATCGACGACAGCCGGATTCGCCTTCTGATCTGGGCCGACGGCGACGGCCTCGACGCGTTCGAGTCCGCACTCGAGGACGATCCCACGGTTGCGAGGTCGTCGCTGGTCGCCGACGTTGGCGATAGCCGTCTCTACCGGGCCGAGTTGGCCGACGAGGGGCTCGAGACGAGCATCTACCCGCTGCTCGTCGACGAGGGCAGCGTCATCCAGGAGCTCACCGCGACCCACGAAGGCTGGTCGTTCCAGGTCGCGTTCCCGAGCCGGGACTCGGTCGACCGGTTTTTTACGTTCTGTTCGGATCACGGGATTGGCGTCGATCTCCACCGGCTGTACGAGGAGGCCGACTCGATGCCGGAGTCGACGTACGGGTTGACTGACAGCCAGCGGGAGGCGCTCGTCGCCGCCCTCGAGAGCGGCTACTTCGAAATTCCGCGCGGGAGTTCGCTCGAGGAACTAAGCGATCGGCTCGAAATCTCCGAAAATGCGGCCTCGGAGCGGCTCCGGCGGGCGATGGAGACGCTGGTCGAGCACACGGTGTACCGGGACGCCTCGACCGCCGATTAGACGGCGTCGATCGCCGACTCGAGGTCCGCGATCACGTCGTCTGCGTCTTCGATCCCCACGGAGAGCCGCACGAGGTCGTCGGTGACGCCGCTGGCCAGTTTCTCCTCTTCCGTGAGTTGCTGATGGGTCGTGCTCGCCGGGTGGATGATCAGCGTTTTCGCGTCACCGACGTTCGCCAGCAGGCTCGTCAGATTGACCTCGTTGCAGACGGTTTCTGCCGCATCGTACCCTCCCTCGAGCCCGAACGTGATCATCCCGCCGTAGCCGCCGTCCAGATACTCGCTCGCTTCGGCGTGCGTCTCGTGGCTCTCGAGGCCGGGGTAGGTGACCCACGCGACCTCGGGATGGGCCTCCAGGAACTCGGCCACCGTGAGGGCGTTCTCGCAGTGTTTCTCCATGCGCAGCGGTAAGGACTCGAGCCTCTGGAGGGTGACCCAGGCGTCGAACGGCGACTGCTGGTTGCCCAGGTCCCGCAGGCCGCGGGTGCGGGCGGCGATGGAAAAGGCCTGCTCGCCGAACGTCTCGTAGAAGTTCACGCCGTGGTAGGCCGGATTGGGTTCCGTTAGTTCGGGATAGTCACCGTCCTCCCACGGGAAGGTACCGCCGTCGACGAGCACGCCGCCGACCGTCGAGCCGGCGCCGTGGATCCACTTCGTCGTCGAGTTCCAGACGAGGTCCGCGCCGTGCTCGAGCGGCCGGCAGAGGTAGGGCGTCGCGAACGTGTTGTCCACGAACAGCGGCACGTCGTGGTCGTGCGCGATATCGGCAATCCGTTCGATGTCGGGCGTCACCAGGGCGGGGTTGCCGATCGTCTCGAAGTGGACGAACGCGGTGTCGCCGTCGATCGCCTCGGCGTAGGCGTCGTAGTCGAGCGTGTCGACGAATTTCGTCCCGACGCCGCGCTTCTCGACGGTGTGAGTGAGGTAGGTGTAGGTGCCGCCGTACAGCGACGAGGAGGAGACGATGTTGTCGCCGGCGTCCGCGAGGATGAACGTCGCCAGATCGAAGGCGGCCATCCCCGAGGCGGTGGCGAGGGCGCCGACGCCGCCCTCGAGGGTGGCGATCCGCTCCTCTAACATCGCGTTCGTCGGGTTCATGATCCGCGAGTAGATGTTGCCGAACTCCTCTAAGCCGAACAGCGCGGCGGCGTGGTCGGTGTCCTCGAACTCGTAGGAGGTCGTCTGGTAGAGCGGCGGCGCCCGCGCCCCGGTCGTCGGATCCGGCTCGTGACCCGCGTGAACGCTGTTCGTCGCGAAGCGGTGGTCGTCCGTCATGGTCGCCCCCTCGCAGCGAACCCACCTAAAGGCGCGAGGTAGCTGCAAAAACGGTCGACTGTCTGTCACCCGCGCCGCTGCTACAACCGCTTTTCCATGTGCAACACGTCGAACGGTGCCGACTCGAGCGGGCGCACTCGAACGTCCTCGTACCCCCGGCGACGGTACATCGCCGGCAGGAACGGGTGGCCGTCGAACGTTCGAAGTCGCATGCGGTCGGCGCCCTCCCGTCGGGCGAGACCCTCGGCGTGGGCGACTAACGCGCCGCCGACGCCGGCCCCGCGCGCTCGCGGCGGAACGGCGAGACGGCCGAACTCCGGGGCGTCCTCGTCGTACTTCCCCGCCGCGCGATACCGGATGGCGCCGACGAGTTTGTCCTCGCAAACGGCGACGTAGAGCCGTGCCCCACGGATCCAGCGCTCGAGGGTGGCCCGGTCGGCCTCGGCCGCGCGGGAGCGAAAGCCGAGTTCGACGTTCGTCGCGTAGGCGTCGCGGTAGAGCCGCGCCAGCGTCGGGGCGTCCGCGAGCGCGGCCGGCCGGATCGAATCGAGGTCGGTCACGGTTTCGTGTGTCGCCTGTAGGGTGATAATATTACTCGAGCAGGTTTTCTCCCGTCATCTCCGGCGGCTGGTCGACGCCGATCAGCGAGAGCAGCGTCGGTGCGATATCGGCGAGCGTGCCGCCCTCGCGGACGCGTTTCCCGCCACTCGTTCCGTCGGGACCCACGTAGACGAACGGCACGTCGTTGTACGTGTGGGCGGTGTGGGGTTCCTCCTCGGTGCCCATCTCGTCGGCGTTGCCGTGGTCGGCCGTGACGATGACGTGTGCGCCGTGGGACTCGAGCACTTCGACGAGTCGGCCGAGTTCGGTGTCGACGGCCTCGACGGCCTCGACGGCGGCGCGGTAGTCGCCGGTATGGCCGACCATGTCGGGGTTGGCGTAGTTGAGCACGAGCACGTCGGGGTCGTCGCGTTCGATGCGGTCGATCGCCGTCTCCGTCACCTCGGGGGCGCTCATCTCCGGCTGCAGGTCGTAGGTGGGTACGTCCGGGCTGTCGACGATTTCGCGGCTCTCGCCGTCGAACTCGACCTCGCGGCCGCCGTTCAAGAAGTAGGTGACGTGGGCGTACTTCTCCGACTCGGCGATTCGAAGCTGGCTCTTTCCGGCGTCGGCGAGCACCTCGCCCAGCACCTGGGAGGGCTGGTTCGGCGGGAACGCGACGGGGAGGTCGAACGTCCTGTCGTACTGGGTCATCATCACGACCTCGACCTCCGGCGGGTGCGTCTCGAACTCGCCGCGCCAGTCCTCCGGGCGGATGTCTGCGAGCATTCGGGTCAACTGGCGCGCCCGGTCGGAGCGGAAGTTGAACCAGACGACCGCATCGCCATCTTGCAGCGCGAGATGGCTGCCAGCTGAGCTGTGCTCAGCGCTGTCGTCCGCCCCCTCTCCGTTCGCTCCGGAGCCTGTCACCAGCGTCGGCTCGAGGAACTCGTCGGTTTCGCCGCGGTCGTACGCGTCCCGGACGGCCTCGAGTCCGGTTTCGGCCGTGAACTCGGCGTCCCGGTTCACGATGGCGTCGTAAGCCCGCTTCGTTCGCTCCCAGTTCTGGTCGCGATCCATCGCGTAGTAGCGCCCGCAGACGGTCGCAACGCGGCCGGTGCCGACGTCCTCGATAACGTCTTCGAGCGTCTCGAGGTAGCCCTCCCCGCCAGTCGGCGAGGTGTCTCGGCCGTCGGTGATCGCGTGGGTAACCGCCTCGACGTCGCCGTCGGCGGCCATCCGGAGCAGGGCGTGGAGGTGTTCGTGATCCGAGTGGACGCCGCCGTCGCTGACGAGGCCGAGAAAGTGCACGCGGCCGCCGCGCTCTCGAGCGTGTTCGAACGCCCCGGTGATCGCCGCGTTCTCCCGGAAGGAGCCGTCGGCGACCGAGTCCGAGATACGGGTGTACTCCTGGTGGACGACCCGACCGGCGCCGATGTTCAGGTGGCCGACCTCGCTGTTCCCCATCTGGCCGTCGGGGAGCCCGACCCGCCGGCCCGCGACCTCGAGTCGTCCCGCGGCGCCGTGTCTCGAGAGTCTGTCGAACACGGGGGTGTGCGCCGCCTCGACCGCGTCCCTGTTCGTCCCGTCTCCGAGTCCCCAGCCGTCGAGGATGAGCAGAGCCGCCTCCATACTCGAGCGGTCACCCCGGCGGCGTAACTAGCTATCGTTCGAGACGCCGTCGAGGCGACGGTCACCGACGTTCCCCTCCGAACCGGTGGTCTCACGATCGATCGTCCCGCCCCCGTCGTGCGCCGCCAGCGGGAGACGGACCGTCACCGTCGTTCCGGTGTCGTCGCTGTCGAACGTGATCGAGCCGCCGGCGGCGTCGACGATCCACGTCGACACCCACAGCCCGAGCCCGCTCGAGTGATCGAGCGGGGTTTCGGTGCCGTCTTCCAGAACATCGAGTTCGCTCGTGGGGATACCGGGGCCGTTGTCGCAGATGGTGACGACGGCGGCGTTCGCGTCGATGTCGAGTCCGACGCCGAGTGCGGGATCGTCGGCGTGAACCGCCGCGTTCTCGAGCAAGTGATCGAAGGCAGCCTCGAGGTGGGCGTCCGTTCTGACCGTCACGCCCGACCGGATCGACGTCGTGATCGTCGCCGACGGAAATCGGTCGGCGAGCGCGGCCTGGCGGTTCCGGACCAACGCCGTGAGATCGACGTGGGTGGTCGGTGTATCGTCACCGATCGCGTCGGCAAGCCGGCGGACGGTATCGCTCAGGCGAACGATCCGTGCCGCGGTTTCTTCGATCTCGTCCGCCCGCTGGTCGGGGCGGCCGATTCCCTCGCGGACGAAGTCGGCCGTTCCCAGCAGCAGGTTGGCGCTGGTTCGAACGTCGTGTCTGAGTACCCGGTGTAACACCGCGAGTCGCTCGCGCTGGCGCCCAAGTTCCCGTTCGCGGCGGTTGGCCGCAGCCGAATTGGCGGTCGCCGCCTCCCCGCCTCGCTCGAGGCGGGAACCCGACTCGAGGACCGACCGGATACGGCTCTCGAGCAGCGTCGGTTCGCCCGTACCGTCACCGATGAACACGTCGTCGACACCGTCGTCGAGGGCGATGACGGCGTCGTCGCGATCGGTGACGACGGCGAGAACTGGGGCGTCAGCGCGGTTCACGGTTGCCTTGAGGCGGCGGTCGTCGACCGTTCTCGTGTCGACGACGAGACAGTCTACCGACTGGCCGATACCCGCTCGAGAGCCTCGCTCGGTGGTGACTCGCCAGGCCGAATCCATACGCGAGAGCCGTTCATCGATGGCGCTCTCGGTCCCCGCGACGACGAGGACGTGCGCCGGTTCTCGCTCGCGCACGGACAGTCCGGACACCATTACTCATTCCGGAAAATAGTACCTGATAGTGATAAATCCACGCGTGACGGAAACGACTGGTTCGGTTCGCTGGCACCGGTCGCACGACGGTCCGAGAACGGCTGTCCCGGTAGTTATCGATCGTGAGAGTACACCGCACCACACTCCCCACAGCGGGTCCCGTTTCCGGGTTTTCCCCGCTGGGCGAGGACGCTTCCGCAGTCGTGACAGATCATGTAGGGTCGGTGTTCCGGAGCGACGCCTGCCTCGAACTCCATGTGAACCCACGCGTCGGAATTCTCCTCGTCGTAGACGGTGACGCCGGTCGTCGTCTGGCGCCAGTTGATCGCGTCGCCCTCGGCGTCGCCGGTCCCTCGCGCTCGCTTCGACATCGGATACTCGACACTCCGCACACCGTCGCATAACCCTTCTGATACATTTTTACCCGCCTTCGAGTTAACCCGCACCGCGGGATTTTTCTCGGTGGGCTGGGAGGAGACGGGCATGACACTCGATCCGGTTCACTTCGAGGGAATCGCGCGACTGGCGCGACGGATCGACCACGGCGCGGACGAACGCGACCACCGGGCGTTCGCCGAGACGGTCTGGCGGGACTTTCTCGACCCGCTCGTCCACGACGGGCGAACGATACTCGAGCCGATCGACGGCGTCTCGAAACACCTCGTCAACTGCGAGGACGTCGCGCTCTGCGAGCGGCCGTTCCCGACCGAGCACGGTCTCGACGCGGGGACGATCAATCCGACGACGTTTCGCAACGGGCTGGTCATCGACATCGCGCAGGCGGCGATGAGCGCAACGCCGACGGACCTCGATCTGCACCGCTCCCGGAGCGTCGTCGCGACGGTCCACTCGAACGACGAAACCGCACGCGTCGACGACCGCTGGGATCGCTTCGACGAGGGGTACAGCCGCAGCCGCGCGGTGAAGGTGCCGCCGCTGCCGCGGTTCGCCGAGGGCGTCGTTCACGCGCTCTCGCTCTATCTCGCCGAGAGCGAACACGCCCGCGAGCACGCCTCGAGCGTTTCGGATCTGCTCGTCCTCGACGGCCCGCTTTATCCGCGCGGCCTGTTGCGATGGGCTGACCAGCACCCCGACCTCGCCGACTTCCTGCTCGAGGACCCGCGGCCGGCGACGGTCCTCGAGAACTACGTTCGGCTGGTCGAGACGTTCGTCGAACGGGAGGTTCCGCTCGTCGGCTTCGTCAAGAACCCCGCGACGCGAGTGCTCACGCGGGCGGTGAAGGCGAAGGGGCTCGAGGCGCCCTGGACCGACGACTCGGCGTTCTTCTCGCGGGTGCTCGAGCGCGGCGAGTACGTCGACGACGTCGAGGGCGACCGCTGGCAGCGCGACACCGACGCGCTCACCTACACCGGCTGGTTCCGCTCGCGGGGCGGCGTCGACCGCCCGCTCTCGACGGAGGGTGACGCGCTCGGGGTCGAGCGGCGGCTGGATCTCGAGAACTACGAGGTGACGTTCTTCGTCCTCTACGACCCGCGCGACGACCTCTGTTACCGCGTGGAGGCGCCGTATGCGTTTACTCGCAACCTCGACCTGCGCGAACGGCTAACGAAACAGTTGCTACAGGACGTCGCCGTCTCCCACGGCCCCCCGGGAATCGTCGAGAAGGCCGACGAACTCGCGCGGATCAGCGGCGCGGAGAAACAGTCGTTGCGAGAGGCGTTCGAGCAGCGGTTCGAGACGAGCCAGGACCGAACGTACGACGACCGTCGCTGGGGCGATGAGTTCGCCTGATACGGATCGGTATGACGTTTTACCGGCGATCGCTCGACCGGGGCTGCGATCACCGGCACAGAATTACGACGGACCGTATGAGCGGTCAGACTTCGGGCTCCGGCTCTCCCTTTTCGACCTCGAGTTCGACCTCGGTGCGGTCGACGCCGATCCGGGCGAACTGCGTGCGGACGTGTTCGCGGGCCGCCTCGAGAGCCTGATCGCGGGTGTCGAACCCGCGGGGCATCGGTGACTCGAACGCGAGGTTGACCTCCCGATCGCCGACGAACTGGGTGGTTCCGCCGCTATCGACCTCGTAGAACTCGTCGCAAACCCAGACGTACGCGGCGTCCTCGTCGGGGGCACCGCGGAACGACGGTGCGCGTTCACCCCGTTCGTACAGCGTACCGGTGAGTTCGGTGCCACCTGCCCGTCCGCGTACCAGAAGCATACCGAATTCGTACGCGTTCACGACGGAAAAAGACGCGGGGATCGATCGCGTGTTCTTTTTACGATCGTTCAGCGGATCGTGACTGGCCTCTGGAAACGACACTCCATTCGACGTTCAGCGAAACGAGTTGCGGCCGTTGTCGGGTTCCGTTCGACGCGCGTCCTTCCCGAATCCGTCCCGCCAGAATAGCCGGATCGATGACACTCAACCCGTTCGGTCACGGCGGTATCGGCTGAGAGCTATCGACGACGTTCTAACACCATGATCTATTACTACCAAACTGTTTTGGATCGGGGCTTATGTCGCTCCCGTGTGTACCGTGTTGCGATGAGTTCAGACGCTCCCCTCCACCGGACACGCGACCCGGCGCTTCGAACGGTCGACGTCCCGTCGGACGCTCTCGAAGCGTTCGCCCACCCGCGTCGCTGGACTGTCGTCTCGGTTCTCCTGGAATCGATGGAGTCGATGTCGGCATCGGAGCTGGCTGAACGAGTGATCGAACGCGAGCAGGGAGGTGAAATTTCGATAGGGGAGGACCTCGAACGGACGACCGTGGGCGTCTCGCTCTATCACAGCCACCTCCCGAAGCTTGCGGATCACGATCTCGTCGCGTGGGACCCGGAGACTGAGCGGGTCTCGCTCACCGACGACCCCCAGACGCGGATGTGGATACGATCGACGCTCGAGTCGGAGACGGCGAGCCGATGCCGGACGCTCGCGAGCGGCCGTCGCCGATCGGTGCTGGCGGCGCTCTCAGAGCAGTCCGGCGCCGTCTCCGTGTCTGCGCTCGCCGACGCCGTCGCCGCTCGAGCGGACGAGTCGGCGCTCGACGGCGACCGCCTCGCGATTTCGCTCCGCCATAGCGACCTTCCGGCGCTCGAAGCGGCGGGTTTCCTCGAGTACGACGCCGAAGCCAACGTGGTGGCGGCGCCGGACGCACGTGAGTAACACCGGGTGTCGGAGCGACTGGCCGCGTTTCACCGACGGTTCGGAGGCTGTTCTCGTTTCGCTACTGTCGTCGTCCAGCTAACACAGGGACGGTCTGTTTCCCCTGACGTGTGGCCGGGCGGAGGGAAACGGGTTTGAGGATCGCGTCGGATATCCTGGGTATGACCGATCTGGGTGATTTCAGCAGCTACACTGGGGACGATGGAGAGGCCGAGTCGCCGGACGACGATCAGGTGGCCTCGGACCCGGACTCTGACGAATTCGAGTCGATGGACGTCTCGCCGCGGGGCGACGACGTCGGGATCGGCACGCTCTGTGTCTCACAGGGGCTTCGAGTCGCCGAAGACGAAGAGGAGACGACCCTCCGGGCGTACGTCACGACCGGCAACCGAAGTGCGATTCGGATCGGCACCTACTTGCTCGCGCCCTATCCGGACGGGGCGGCGACTGCCGCCGGTTCAGAGCGTGCCGTCGGACACGCGGGCGAATCGCTGTTCTGTCGGATCTCGGGTCTCGAGTACGCCCAGCAGTATCACACCGACGACGCCACCGAAATCTACGCCCGGCGGGCGATGCGCGAGGAGTTCGACACGACGGACGAGGCCGACTACAAGTTCGTCGCGAGCCTCGATCCGGTCGCCGTGCTCTACGAGGACGACGGGGAACTCAAACGCCGGATGACCGACCGCGTTCCCAAGCCCCAGACGGTGGTCCGCGAGGCGACCGAAACCGAGGAGATCAAGACCGGGCTGAAGATGCCCGACGACGGCGTCTTCCTCGGTCACCTCGCGGTCGGCGGCGAGAAAGTTCGGACCGCCGCCTCCCCGCCGACGATCGACTACCGGCTCAAAGACGACTACGAAGCCGGCGACCCGCTCGTCTTCCGGCACACGCTGATCGCGGGCGGGACGGGATCGGGGAAGACCCACGGCGCGAAGAACATCCTCCGGCAGTACCTGAGCGAGGCGCGGACGTACCCGATGGACGGCGGCCGCGAGGCCCAGGCGGCGGTCGTCCAGTTCGATCCCCAGGACGAGTACGCCCAGATGCACGACGACAACCCCGATCTGGACAGCGAGTTCGCGCGACGGCTCGAGCGCGAGGGGATCGCCCACGGCGGTCACGACGATACGACGGCGTTCGTCCCGAAAATCGGCACCTCCTCCTACGCCGCGGGCCACCACCGCGCCGAGTGCGTCGAGTTCACCATCCCCTTTTCGATGGTGTACGACAACCCGTGGCTGGTCGCCGGCAGCGGCCTCAACGACAACCAGTACGGCGCGCTCGTGAGCGTGCTCCTGCCGCGGTTCAGAGAGCAGTTCGGCCGCGGCGGCACCTACGAGGAGTTCACGACGTTCCTCGACGACCCGGCCCTGCGCGAGGAACTCGACGAGTCGGGGCGGGTCCACGAGGCGACGTTCGACGCGGTCCGCCGCCGGATCTTCGGGTTCAGCCACGTCTTCGACCAGGACGCCCGGCCGATCACCGATCTGGTCCACGAGTTCGTCCGCCCCGGCGGGCTCACGGTCGTGCCGACCTACCACATCAACGACTCGCGGGCGACCGAGGCCGTCGTGCTCGCGCTCTCCTCGCTGCTGATCGACCAGAAGCTCTCGAACGATCCCACCTACGAGCGGATCAAGGAAACGCCGCTCGTGCTGGGGATGGACGAGGCCCACAACTTCCTCACCGACGCCGACAGCGTCCAGGCGGGGAAGGTGATCCGGAAGTTCACCGAGGCAGCGAAACAGGGCCGCAAGGAACGGCTCGGCCTCTTTCTCATCACCCAGGACCCCCAGGACATCGACGACGCGGTGTTCAAGCAGTTGAATACGACCGTCGTCCTGAATCTGGGCGACGAGGACGCCATCAAGAGCGTCAACATCCCCAGCAGCCTCGAGTCGAAGGTGCCCTACATGGAGAAGGGCCAGATGGTGGTCTACTCGCCCGACAACTCCGAACCCGTCGAGATCGTGGGGCTCTCGCAGTGTGTGACCCGCCACGGCCGGGACTGAGTGAGACGACGTCCAGCCACCGGCTATCGGGGAGCGACGGCCGTCGGTTACCGCCGCCCCAACCGTTATTCGATCGGCTTTCGCTCTTCGAGTATGAGCAGCTACGACGCCGTCGTCGTCGGCGGCGGAATCGTCGGCGCGTCGACCGCGTACCACCTCGCGCGAGCCGGCACCGAGGCGCTTCTTCTCGATCGAGCGGACGAGGGCCGCGCGACGGATGCCGGCGCGGGAATCCTCTCGCCGGCGACGAGCAGCCGAACCGCCTCCGACACCTGGTTCGAGTTCGGAACGGCCGCCGTTGACTACTATCCGACCCTCGCCGAGCGACTCGAGCGCGAGACGGGCGGGCCGACGAGCTACGAACGGCCGGGGCTGCTTTCGGTCGCCATCGATCCGGACGAGGTCGACGCGTTCGACGAGGCGTACGCCCGACTCGAGGCCCGACAGGAGCGTCTCGGAACGCCCGAGCCCGGGAGCGTCGAGCTGCTCGACGGCGCGGCGGCCCGCGAGCGGTTCCCGCCGCTGTCGTCGGTCGAACGCGCGTTCTACTACGAGAACGCCGGTCGCGTCGACGGCCGGGTGTTCGCCGACGCGCTGCTCGCGGGGGGTCGGGCTCACGGGCTGACGGCCGAAACCGCGGACGTCACGGAGATCCTCCTCGAGAGCGGCTCGGTCGCGGGGGTTCGGACGGCCGCCGGGGAGACTGTCCGCGCCGACCGCGTCGTCGTCGCGGGCGGAGCCTGGTCGAGCAGCTTCGGCGAGCAGCTGGGCCTCGAGGTTCCAGTCGAGCCGAAACGCGGGCAGATCGCCCACCTTCGGCTCCCCAACGCGGACGCCGACGGCGGCGCGAAGCGACGCGAGTCCACCGGCGACTGGTCTATCGTCGGGGCCTACCGCGGCCACTACATCGTTCCGTGGGACGACGGTCGCGTCGCGATCGGCGCGACGCGTGAGGCCGGCTCCGGCTTCGATCCACGACCCACGGCGGACGGCGTTCGCGAGGTGCTTGCGGAGGGGCTCCGCGTTGCGCCCGGACTCGCCGACGCGGAACTCGAGTCGGTGCGCGTCGGCCTCCGTCCCGTCACCCCCGATGGACTGCCAGTGCTCGGCTCCGTTCCCGGCGTCAGCGGGGCGTTCCTCGCGACGGGTCACGGACCGACCGGTCTCCAGTTGGGTCCCTACAGCGGGAAGCAGGTCGCCGACCTCGTCCGCGGCGAGGCGGTCGACCGCTCGCTCGAGGCGTTTTCGGTGTCGCGATTCGACTGAGACGAATCGGTATGTCGGTTTGCCGGTGATCGCAGCCCCGGTCGAGCGATAACCGGTAAAGAATCACGACAGGCCGTTCGGGGTGGCGCCCGTGACCGGTCGTCGCCCGTTTTCGGTGCCGGCGGCCGACGCCTCCCCGTCGACGTAGACACGATCCGCGCGAGCGGTGTGTCAACTCGAGCGAACTCAGAAGTAGCCGAACAGCGTCCCGACGAGCACGAGCGCCCACATCCCGACGCCGGCGATCAGCATGTCGTTTAACCGCGAGTCCCGCGTCGCTCGGCGGGCCGCGCCCCCGGCGATCAACCCGAGGGCGGCCACGACGAGGATCCGCTGGAAAACGACGTCGACCGGCAGCGAGTCCACGCCCAGCAACCCGTAGTCGATCCAGATCGCGACCGCGAGCGAGAGCGAGGCGACCATCGCGGCGTCGAGGCGGCGCTCGAGGCCGCTCGCGATGGCGTAGGTCGCGATCGGAATCCCGACCGCGATCACCGGGTAGAGCAGCGCGGCGATGGCGTGCATCGACAGAAACGAGGCGTTGCGCTCGAGGGCGACGCCGGCGATCCGAACCCCCAGAAACAGCGTGAGGATCGTCGCCGCGAGGATCAGGTGGCGGGCTTCGAGGCGGTCGTAGGCTGCCTGGAGCCGGGCACGATCGACGTCGGTGAGTTGTGCGAGCTCCTCGGGCTCGTCGGTCCGCTGGCGAGATTTGCCGACGCTCGAGCCCGCACTCGCGGTCAGCGCCAGGCCGCCCACGGCGGGAACGACGATCATTCCCAGGAGATCGACGACGGTGGCCCAGCCGTCCGAGTCGGAGGGGCCGGAGTTCTCGAGGTTGATCCGCCGGATGTCGGTCTGGTTGTCGGTCTGGGGCAGCGCCATGAACTCGGATTCGACCGCGAGCTGGGCGGCTTCGACGCCGTCGACACGGTGACGGAGCGTGAACCAGTCGAAGTGCTCGTGGTGGGTCTGCATCGCGACCCACTGGTCGTCGGGGTTCGGACTCTCGTAGAGCCGGATGTGGGTGCGCTCGCCGTAGTAGTCGCCGTCGTCGAGCTGGAGGGTTTCGGTCGTCCAGTAGGGGTCGTCGTCGCCGGGATCGATCCAGGCGTACCGGGTCGTTCCCGCAGCTTCGCCCCACTCGGTGCCGGTCGCGTGGTGGC
Source organism: Natrononativus sp. DTA114 (assembly GCF_059736515.1). Taxonomy (NCBI): domain Archaea; kingdom Methanobacteriati; phylum Methanobacteriota; class Halobacteria; order Halobacteriales; family Natrialbaceae; genus Natrononativus; species Natrononativus sp. DTA114. Next base: position 311,471 of record NZ_JCASSN010000003.1, read on the forward strand.
CCTCGTCGGCGAGGAACGAGTACGTCTCGGGTTCGGCGTCTGCTTCGTCCTCGTCGATTTCGACCCAGTCGCCCTCGCCCTCTTCGACCAGCAGGCGGACGACTTCGTCGGTGTCGCCGCGGACGACGACGTTTATCGGACTCCGCTTCTCGTGGGCCTCGCGGGCGTTGAGGTACGCCCAGAACCCGCTGTCGGAGTCCTCGAAGGAGACGACTTCCGGCGTCGGCTGCTCCTCCTCTTCGGGGGCGACGTCGCTGGTCGACGGCGAGGTGAGCAGCGACGGACCGCCGACGAACAGGAACGCAATCGCGAGTACGGCGACGGCGACGACGATCGAACGGCGCATTTGGCCCGTGGTATCACCGGCGAGGACATTACTGTACTTGTAGCGGACGTCTCTGTCGTGATCCCGGCGATCACCGTCGGGTGTCGACCCTCGGATCGGCTCACACGCCGGGGATCCCGAGCGCCTCCGGGGTGATAATCTCCAGGAGTGCGAACCCGTAGACGATCGCCACCGCCACCAGCCAGGCGACGAAGCCGATGCCGACCGCGGTCGCCCAGCCGCCGGGATACCGCCAGTGGATCACGGCGACCCAGGCCAGCAACATCAACAGCACGCCGACGATCGGGACCCAGTCGACGACCGGGATCCAGTCGACGAGCAGGCTCGAGGCCGCCCAGACGACCGCGCCGACGAGTGCCGTTAGCGTCGCGTTCGCAATACCGGCGTCGCTGTCGACGATCAACCGCGCGCCGACGAGGATCGCGACGGCTCCGACGAGAAGGCTCAGCAGAAAGATCAGAACCGCGTCTTCGACGGCCATCTACGGCTTCCAGCTCAGTTCGATGTCGATCGTCTCGCGTTCGCCCCGCAGCATCGAGGAGCGCTCGACGACGTCGATCGAGACGTCGACGCTCTCGGGTGGGTGGAGTGCAACCGTCTTGTTTCCGACGGTAACGGCCATCTCCTCCCCCCCGCGCTCGAACTCGGCGGCGAGCTCCTCGAGGTAGGCGGCGAGCTCCGGGCGGGTCATCGTCTCCTCGGTAGTCGTTCTGTCGGCCATGGCCACCGATGTCGGCGCTGGCGCTGAAAAGTATGGGCTCCAAACAGGGGTCCAACGAGAAGTTACCCGGCCACCAGCCGGCGAAACAGTCGGTCTGGGAAACTCTCGTACGAATCGACACTCGTCGACGTCGGATTCTCGTCCCGACGACCGACGGCAGGTGGTTTTTTGCCGATACGGCGGGTAGCCGGCGACGATGGACGCCGCCGTCGGACTCGTCGCCCAGCGGAACAACGACCGAGCACAGGGCCTCGCCGCGAACATCGCCGAAGCACTCGAGCCGGCCGGCGCTCGCGTCGTCGTCGACGAGGCGACGGCACCGGCGTTCGGTGACGTCGAGGGGGTCCCCGTGGCGGCGATGAACGACTGCGATCTCGTGGTGAGCATCGGCGGTGACGGCACGTTCCTGTTCGTTGCCCGGGAGGCCGGCGACGCGCCGATCCTCGGTGTCAACCTCGGTGAGGTCGGCTTTCTGAACGCCGTCCCGCCGGCCGACGCCGTCGACACCGTTTCGAAACTCGTCGACGAACTGCGGACGACCGGCACCGTCGGCGGCTACGAAATCCCCCGTCTCGAGGCGACGGCTCGGGACTGGACGCTCGAGTCGGCGGTGAACGAGGTCGTCGTCCACGGGCCCAGACGGGGCCACGGCGGCGGGACGAGCGTCGAGATCAGCGTCGACGGCCAGACGTACGTCGGGAGTCACGCCGACGGGGTGCTGGTCGCGACGCCGACCGGATCGACCGCCTACAACCTGAGCGAGGGGGGGCCGCTCGTCCGCCCGGCTGTCGACGCCCTCGTCGTCACGCAGATGGCTGCCGCCGAACCGATGCCGCCGCTCGTCGTCGACAGCGACAGCGAGATCGAACTCCACGTTTCCGGCGCCGACACCGCCTACGCGATCAGCGATGGCAGAAACCGACGCGAGCTCGAGCCACCGGAGACGGTGACCATCACGCTCGCGGACGACCCGGTGACGGTCGCCGGTCCGCGCGGGAACTTCTTCGACGCTCTGGGCAAACTCGACTGATCAGGTTCCCTCGAGCAGCCGCGCCAGATGCTCGGGCGGGACCGCCCCGCGAGCGGTGTGGCCGTCGGCGACGAACGTCGGAACGCCGGTGATCCCGGCCCGGCGGGCGTCGGCGAACCGACTCTCGAGGCGAGCCGCGAGATCGTCGTCCTCGAGGAACTTCCCGACACTCGTTTCCGGCTGGTGCAATCCCGCTCGCTCGGCGACGTCGACGAGGACGTCCCGGTCGCCGATGTCACGCGACTCTCGCCAGAGCGCCTCGTAGACGGCGGCGTCGAACGTCTCCCACCGCTCCGGTTCTCGCTCGCCGATGGCAAACGAGACGAGTTGAGCGGGCCGGGAGTCGACGTCCGTCGCGATCTCCCGGCTCATCTCGACGCCGTAGCGCTCCTGGAGCCGCCGGACGTTCGACCGCGCTTGCGCGTAGTAGTCGTCGTCCTTGCCGTCGTCGACGGTGTGGTCGATCGAGCCGTCGGCGTCGCGTTTGTCGTACCGGAGATCGAACGGCCGCCAGTCGATCTCGAGGGGGTCCTCTCGACGCGTTCGATACTCCGACAGCGTCCGGTGGCCGAGATAGCAGAACGGGCAGACGTAGTCGGCGTAGACGGTAATCGTCTCCGCGGCGGTCGTGTCGCTCACGGTAATCGGTCCTGAGCGATGGGCGGTGCGACGCGCTCCCACTGCCGGCGGCCGGGCCGACGCGCGTCGACGTTACTCGCCCGACGCATCCTCGAACTCGCGATCGGTGAAACTCGGCAGGTTCGGGTCACGGTTCGGGCTCCGGCCGTAAGCCGGCAGGCCGTCGGCGTCCTCGAGCTGTGCCTTCAACACCCGCCGGAGGCGGTTGAGGTTGGTCGTCTCGAGGCCGTACTCGGCCGCGAGACGTTTGAACGCTCGGTCGTCGGTGATGTCGTGGGCGCGGTACTGGGTGAACAGGTCGTCCATCCGATCGGCCGAGAGCGCCGCCGCGTCGAGGTCGTCCAGCCCGAAGTAGTGGCGACGGTCGACGTCGACGACGTGGCGGATGACGACCAGCGCGACCTTCGGGATCGCTCGCTGGCTTCCGAACTCGGTGAGATCGATCTCGTCCATGATGCCGAGGGCCAGGTCGCGCTGCCAGGGGGTGAGCTCGAGAGCGTTACACAGCGCCTGGGTCGTCCGCAGGCGGTCGAGCTGGTGGGCGCGTCCGGCGTGGCCCGCCGTCGCCGTGTGCTGTTCGTCGTGGAGCCGCCGGATGCTCTCGGAGAGATCCTCCTCGGGTGAGGCCGCCCGCCCGATGACCGTCGCACTCGGGGTGACGACACCCCAGCGGCGGACCGTCGCGTCGCGCTGGGCGGCCGCCCGGGTGAGCGAACCGGCACCCGCGCGGGTCTCGAGCCGCCGCGGCTCGTCCTCGGCGTGTGTCGACTCGAGGGGTATTTCGGGCGGTCCGCCATCGACTTGCATACGGGTTGGTGGTCGTACGTAGAGACTGATAAAGCCGTCCCAACGACTCCAGAAGTTGATAATTACCGTGGGCGTTGATTACCGTTGCTAGAGGGTCGACCTGCCGAAAAAGTCCTTCATAGCTCCCCCTTGTGACCAGAGATACTTAAATGGACGATGAGCGATCACACGGAGGCAGCCGTTCGGGAGACGCAGACAGCGTCGGTCGCAGCGGCTCTCGAGCCGATTGTGCCTCCGAAAAGCCCTTCATAGCTTCCCCTTGTGACCAGAACTACTTAAACGAATGTCGGTCGTTCACACACGCAGGCTCGTCTCGGGGCATCGACGAGGCGACAGCAACGGCTCTCGAGTCAGTCGTACCCCGTAAAATCCCTTCATAGCTCTTCCTTGTGACCAGAAGGACTTAAACGAGTGCCACTGCCTCTCACACCGGCTTCGATCCGGAAGCGTCACACACCGCGTTCGCGGCGAGACCGCGACCAGAATCCGATAGCGAAGCCTCTCGAGTCGATTGTGTCTCCGAAAAGCCCTTCATAGCTCTCCCTTGTGACCAGAACTACTTAAAGAACGGCGGGGACCACCGTCGCCGGGGTCCGAGCGGCGAGGCGTAAGCCTTCCGAAAGGCCTAATCACGCGTCGTCCCCAGTTGTCGACAATGAGCCACCAGTTGCCGGACGTCCAGGCGACCGCACCCGACGTCACCGTCGGGCTGAGTCAGGTCGGCGTCACCGGCGTCGAGAAACTCGTCAAGATCGCCCGCGAGGGGAAACGCCCCATCGTCCTCATGGCCGACTTCGAGGTGTTCGTCGATCTCCCCTCCTGGCGCAAGGGGGCGGACATGAGCCGTAACATGGAGGTCATCGACGAAACCCTCGAGGAAGCCACCCGCGAGGAGGCCTACCGCGTCGAGGACGTCTGCGGCGACGCCGCCGAGCGGTTGCTCGAGAAACACAAGTACACGACCCGTGCGGAGGTGTCGATGGAAGCCGAGTTCGTCAAGCGCGAGCAGACGCCCGCTTCCGACCGCGAAACCCAGCACACGGTCGACATCATCGCCTCGGCGACGGCCACGGAGGAGGGCACCCGCGAGGAGGTCGGCGCCCACGTCGTCGGGATGACCGTCTGTCCCTGCTCGCAGGGGATGTCCGCCGCCCGGGCGAAACAGACCCTCGAGGATCTGGACGTCGACGAGGACACCATTACGCAGTTTCTCGATGAGGTGCCCCAGCCGGGGCACTCCCAGCGCGGCCACGCCACGCTCACCGTTGAGGCAGCCGGCGACCCCGACGTCGATCTCAACGAGATCATCGACATCGCGCGCGACTCGATGAGCGCCCGGATCTACAACCTCGCGAAGCGGCCCGACGAGGACCACATGACCTACGAGGCCCACGCCGACGCGAAGTTCGTCGAGGACTGCGTACGCGCGATGGCGGAGGGAGTGATCGATCAATTCGACCACCTCGCCGACGACGCGGTGATCTCGATGAGCCAGTCGAACGACGAGTCGATCCACCAGCACAACGCTCACGCCGAGCGCGTCGTCGAGATGAAGACGCTGCGCGAGGAAGTCAACGGCGACGGCGAGTGATCAGAACGTAAGCCGCGTCGCCTCGTCCCAGCGCGGGCGGAACTCCTCGTAGACGTCGGCAGCGAACTCCGGATCCTTGAGGTCGATCATTCCAAAGGCGTCTCCCGAGGAGAGGGGGTTCGGAACCTGAATACAGACCTCGACGCCGTCGATGATGTTGAACGTGCCCGTGACGTCCTCGTTCGTCCGTACCGAGAAATCGGGATGTGATTGCAGGGTTTCCTGGTAGCGCCGGCCGACGTTTGCAGAGAGCGAATCGACCAGCTCGCGGCTCAACAGCACCTCGACGCCCACGTCCCGGTCCAGGGCGTCCTCGAGCTGTGAGAGGACGTCCTCGCCGACCGTCCGGATGTCGAGTTGCGGGGAGGGGTCGGCCGCGACCATCACGATCTCCCGGTCGGCCGCGGTGAGTCGCTCGAGCAACAGATCGATCGTCTCCTCGGGGCCGACGGCGGCCGTCCAGAACTGCTCCTCGACGGGTTCGGCGGCGTCGAGTTCGTCCGCGAGGTCGTCGACGATCGACTCGTACTGCTCTGCTTTCTCTTCGAGCTCCTGGCGCTTGTCCTCGAGCAGCCGATCGAGCGCGGTCGCGGGCTCGACGGCGACGTACTTCTTCGGTCGACTCGCCGTCTGACTGCGGACGAGGTTGTACTGCTCGATACTGTTGAGCACGTCGTAGATCCGTCCCATCGGCACGTCGCTCGCTCGTGACAACTCCTTTGCGGTTGTGGGGCCCGTACTCAGCAGTGCCCGGTAGGCGCGTGCTTCGTACTCTGAGAGTCCGAGGTCCCTGAGACTGGCCATGTCGGTACGAATTCGCTCGAGCAGATATAAACGCTGTGGTAGTTTGATAGCCCGGTGACGGGACGACGGGGTCGAGAACGCGTCGCCGCGCTACGGGAGTAGCGTCCGAACCCGCTCGCTCAGCTCTTCCGGCGACCCGGCGGTCTCGGAGACCAGCTCACCGCGCTCGACACGGGCGGTTCCCGCCTCGAGGTCGTCGCTCGCCGGGACGACCACCTTCTCGTGGTCGGCCATCCGGAGCGCGGCGCGATGGAGGTCCGAGCCCGGTTCGTCGCCGACTCGAATCACGAGCGAGCCCTCGAGCAGTCGGGAGGCGACCGAGGCGTAGGACGCGACCTGAACCCCGAACCGGTCGCTCGCACCGGCGAACGCCTCGAGCGTCTCGCGGGCGACCTCCCGGTATCGATCCTGGCCCGTGAGGGCTGCCAGATCGAGCAGGGCCTCGGCGAACTCGACGTTCGAGTCGAGCGGCCGAAGGGGCCGTTCGAGCAGACCAGCCCCGGTTGCCGGTCCGTCGACGAACGACTGCCCGTCTCGCAGGCGGTCGATCGTTTCCTCCGCCACCGCTCTCGCGTCCTCGAGTGCGCCGGTTTCCGGGCCGAGCACACTCGCTGCGGTCGTCAGCGCGCTGAGGGTGCGCGCCTGATTCGCCAGCAGACAGCGCTCGCCGTCCCCGTCGCTCCGGGTTCCGAGCGCGCTCGCCCCCGCCGCCTCCCCGCCGTCGCGGTAGTGGATCGTGACGCCCTCCTCGAGGAGGTGTTCGCGCAGCGACGACAGCGCCCGCTCGGCGAATCGCCCCGCGCGCTCGTCGTCGGTGTAGGCGTGGTAGGTCAGGAGCGCGTCGACCGCGAGGGCGTTCCGGCCGGCGAACACCGTCTCGTCGACCGGCGGCTCTCCGGCCTCCTCGCGGTCGCTCGCCTCGAGGGTGTAGTTCTCGGGATCGCCGGGTGCCTGGCTGCCGGCGAACGCGCCGGTCCCCGACTCGTCGGTCGTCCACAGCGTCGTCGTGAGGTAGTCGATGGTTCGGGCGGCCGGCTCACGGTACGCCTCGCGACCGGTGTAGAGGTAGGCGTTCGAGAACGCCCGCACGAGGGCCGCGTTCTCGTCGAGCAGTTTTTCGCGGTGGGGGGCAGACCAGTCGCGCTCGGCCGCAAAGCGGTAGAAGCCGCCGTCGTGCTCGTCGAACAGGTTCGCCCCGACCGCGTCGAACGACCGCAGCGCCATCTCCCGGTCGCGCTTGAGCGCGAACTCGAGGGCACCGGGAAGCGGGAATTTCGGCTCCGTCCCCCAGCCGCCGGCGACCTCGTCGTAGTTTTCGCTGAGCTGGCCGAGCATGTTCGCCTCGGCATCCTCGGTGAGGTCGCCGGCGGGCGGTTCGTTCTCCCGGAGCGGGCGCGGAATCCGCCCCGCGTCGCTCCCCTTCTCGTCCCACATCGTCCGGACGCTCTCGAGTACCTGCCGCATCCCGTCCGGGCCGAGATAGCCCGCGCCCGTGAGCACCGAGCCGTCGGGGGTGAGAAACACCGTCGAGGGAAAGCCGCCCATGTTGTACCGGTCCCGGACCCGCGGGTGGCGGTCGACGTCGACCCGAACCGGCACGAAGCCGTCGGTGACGTTCGCCGCGACCGTCGGAACGGCGTACGTTTCGGCGTCCATCTCGTGGCAGTGATCGCACCACGCCGCCGTTAGCGAGAGCAGGATCGGGCTGTCGGCGTCGGCGGCTGCTTCGAACGCCGCCGGCCCCCACTTCCGCCACTCGACGTGGGTTTCCTCGTCCATACGCGAGGCGTCGGCGCTCGCGGGTGTAAGACCTTCGTTCGCAGACGCGACCCGAGGGATCGACGGCCGGGAAATCGGCGACATCGCGACAGCTGCACCGAGAGTAAAGCGTTTTCACCCTCGAGCGGTTACTGACGGGCATGCTCCGGTGGCTCTTCGCGCTGTTGCTCATTCCGTTTCTCGACGCGGTGTTGCTCGCACTCGTCGTGAGCCAGACGGATTTCGGCTGGGTCGCGATGATCTTGCTCGTCGTCCTGACGGGACTCGTCGGAATGCTCCTGGTTCGTGCGGAGGGCCGGCGGACGATCGGTAAGATGCAGCGTTCGCTCGCAGCGGGGCGGCCACCGACGAACGAACTGCTCGACGGCGCGCTGTTGATCGCCGCGGGGGCGTTCCTGCTTACGCCCGGCCTGGTGACCGACCTCGTCGGCTTCCTGCTCGTGATCCCGATCACGCGGATTCCGATCCGGAAGGCACTCAAGCGGTTCGTGGTCGTCCCCTACGCCGACAGGAAGATGGACGGCTTCGTCTCCGGCAACGTCTGGACGTTCGGGTTTCCCGACGCGGAGGGTGACGCCGGGGCGGCCGGTTCGACCGGCCGGTCGTCGGCGGCCAGCGACACCTACGACCTGAACGAGGACGATTACACCGTCGACACCGGCTCGAGTGAGAGCTACTCGATCGACTTCGACGACGAGCGCTCGAGCGGGCCTCGAGACGGCCACGATGGGACGGGCGATTCGGGCGCTCGCTAGCGGTTCTCACTGGGGGTGGAGAAAGAAACGTTTAAACGTACCACTGCGCAACTGTGGGATGCAGCGCGGGCCAATAGCTCAATCAGGTTGAGCGCCACTCTGATAAGGTGGAGGCTCTCGGTTCAAATCCGAGTTGGCCCACTTCTCGCGGCGAACAATTCCGTGAGCCGCGGGTACGTGCCGCCGCTCGGATTTGAATCAGGGAGTGAGAGGTGAGCGAGGCATTGCCGAGCGAACGGGAACGACCGTGGTGACAGTTGGAAAATCGTACCGGTCGCGGCGATCGGCGCTCGCCGCGTTCGAGAGGTGTTCGAACGCGACCGGTGTCACTCCTCGGTCTCGTAGGGCTCGCCGACGGACGACGGCATCCGCGTCTTCCCCCACGCGGTGAGCACCACGATCACGGCGACGTAGGGCAAGAGATTGACGAGCCTCGAGGACACCTGGATGCCGACCGTCTGGAACTGGACGTTCAGCATGTCCAGCCCGCCGAACAGCAGTGCGGCGGCCGCCGCACCGATCGGGTTGTAGTTGCCGAACAGGTAGGCGACGATGGCGATCCAGCCACGGCCGTCGGTCATCGTGTCACCGGTACCGACGAAGTTCCCGAGGTGGGCCAGCAGCACCGCCCCACCGAGACCCGCCATCGCGCCGGAGAAGATCACCGTCGCGTACCGAACCCGGTTGACGTCGATGCCGGCCGTGTCGAGCGCCTCCGGGTTCTCGCCGGCGGCCTGGATCCAGTAGCCATAGCGGGTGCGGTAGAGCACGACCCAGGAGACGGCGACGACGAGAACCGTGAGGAGCACCAGCGGCGACTGGTTGAAGACGATCGAGCCGACCCACGGAATCTCCTGGAGATACGGGACCGCGACGTTGTTGATGCTCTCGAGGCCGGGGCTGCGCCTGCTTCCCCAGATGGCGGCCGCCGCGAAGGGTGCGAACCCGAGGCCGATGAACCAGACGGCCAGTCCCGCGACGATCTGATCCGCCTTGAAGTGAATCAGGAGCACGGCGAAGATCACGGTCAGCGCCATCGTGACGAGGATCGCGCCGACCAGCGAGAGCCAGATGTGTCCCTGTGAGGGCGACGTTCCGCCGAGGAGGTAGAGGGTGCCGGCCGCAGAGATCGCTCCGAAGATCATGAACCCCTCGAGACCGATGTTGAAGACGCCGCTCTTTTCGGCGTACAGGCCGCCGATGGCTGCGAGCGCGATCGGCGTGGCCATCTGGAGCGACCGGTTGACGAAGCCGACGGTGACGATGCGGTCGAGCGTGACGAGCGCGGCTACGGCATGATCGACGACTTCCGCCGCCGAAACGCCGTACCAGAACGCGAGCACCGTACCGAGGGCGAGCAGGACGACCGCGCCGAGGCCGCCGATTCGGACGCCGGTCCGGTCGGCGTAGTCGGCGACGCTCATCGGCTCTCACCTCCCAGGTTCGTCCGCTGTGCGACCATTCTGAACAGTTCCGGCACGGCGACGAACAGGACGACGAGCCCGGCGATGCCGTCGATCAGCTGGACCGGAACGTCGCTTCGAATCTGGATGTACGAGCCGCCGGACTCGAGGCCGCCGAACAGCAGTCCCGCGGGGATGACACCGATCGGGTTGTTGGCCGCGAGCAGGCTGACGGCGATGGCGTCGAATCCGTAGTTTCCGATCCCGGAGGGATCGGTGTAGTAGCCCTGTATCATGATCGCGAAGACGGCCCCCGCGAGTCCTGCGACCATCCCGGAGAACGTCATGGTCGAGACGATCATCCGCTTCGCGTCGACGCCCGAGTACGTCGCGGCGGACTGCTGGTGGCCGCTCGTCACCATGTCGTAGCCGAAGCTGGTCCGCGTCATGACGACGGCCACGAGCGCGACGACCGCGACCGTCACCAGCAGGCCGATGATCGACAGACTCGAGTCGCTGAACACGATCGACGGGAGGTCGACGTTGTCGGGAAGCCGTCGGGTTCGCGTCGCGGTCGTCTCCGGATCGCTGAACCAGCCGCCGACGAGCCAGCCGACGAAGCCGATGGCGATGAAGTTCAGCATGATGGTGGTGATGATCTCGTTCGCACCGCCGTACGCCTTCAACACGCCGGGTAACGCCGCGTACAGGCCGCCGGCGGCGACGGCGACACCGGCCCCGATGAGCATCAGGGCGATACCGCCCGCCGTTCCGGTCGGGAAGAACGGCGCGAGCCAGACGATCGCCACGACGGTGGCGAACCCGCCGACGATGAACTGACCCTGGACGCCGATGTTGAACACACCGGCCCGGAACGCGATCGCCACGGAAACGCCCGTCAGAATGAACAGCGTCGAGTACCGAAGCGTCCGTGAGATCGCTCGCTCGCCGCCGAACGAGCCGATCACCAGCTGGTTGGCGAACCGAACCGGGTTGTGGCCAGCCGCAGCGACGATGATCAGTCCGATCGTCAGGGCGAGAACCGTCGACGCGACGGCGATGCCGATCCGCTCGAGCACCGACGCCTGCAACATCCGTGCGGCGGCACGGTCGAGCGCGCCGTCGGAGCGGTCCGGATTGTCGGCACTCATCCGTGTGCACCTCCGTCTGTCGCGTTTTCGGCCGTTTCTTCCGTCTCGAGCCGGTGGCCGGCCATGAGTAGACCGAGCTCCTCCTCGGTGACGTCGTCCGGGTCGACGACGTCGATGAACTCGCCTTCGTACATGACCGCGATGCGGTCGGCGAGCTTCTGAATCTCCTCGAGTTTCGACGACACGACGAGGATCGCGACCCCGTCGTCCCGAAGTTCGATCAACCGGTTGTGGATGAACTCGATCGAGCCGATGTCGACGCCGCGGGTCGGGTGTGACGCGACGATGACGTCCGGGTCGTGGCCGATCTCGCGCCCGACGATGAACTTCTGCTGGTTGCCACCGGACAACGACGTCGCGCTGGCGGCGGGGTTCGGCGGCTGGACGTCGAACTCGTCGATGATATCCGTAGTGTGCGCCCGAACTGCCTCCCAGTCGAGAAACCCGTCCGCAGCGTACGGCTCGACCGTCTGATTACCCAGCAGGGCGTTCCGGACGAGGTCGTAATCCTGTACGAGCCCGTCCGTCTGGCGATCCTCGGGGACGTAGGCGATCCCCCGTTCGATTCGCTGTCGTCGGCTCAGATCCGTTATCTCCTCGCCATGGAGCGAAACCGCTCCGGCGTCTACCGACCGGAGCCCCGTGATCCCCTCGACGAGCTCCCGCTGTCCGTTCCCCTGGACGCCCGCGATTCCGAAAATCTCGCCCGTCCGCACGGTGCAATCGATCCCGCTAACCTGTTCGCGACCCCGACGGCCGCGAACGTGCAACTCGTCGACTTCGAGCGCCGGATCGCCAGGAGTGGTCTCGCGCGATTGGCGGTCAAAGAGGACCTCCCGGCCGACCATCATCCGCGCCAGTTCCTGCTCTGAGGTCTCCGCCGCGGAGACGGTCCCGATCGCCTCGCCGTCTCGAAGGACGGTGATGTGATCGGCGATCTCGAGCACCTCGTCGAGTTTGTGCGAGATGAAGATGAGCGATCGTCCGTCGGCTCTGAGGTCGTGCATCACGTCCATCAGCCTGTCGACCTCCTGTGGGGTAAGCACCGCCGTCGGCTCGTCGAGAATGAGGATCTCCGCGCCGCGATAGAGGCTCTTGACGATTTCGACGCGCTGCTGGGCGCTGAGGTCGAGCTCCTCGACGGGCGTATCCAGGTGTCGATCGATGTCGAAATCGTACCGCGCGCAGATCTCTTCGATTTCGGCTCTGGCGCTCGTCTCATCGATCAGTCCGTCTTCCGTCGGCTCGTGTCCCAGAATGACGTTTTGCAGGACCGTCATCGGCCGCACGAGCTGGAAGTGCTGGTGGATCATTCCGACGCCCGCATCCATCGCCTCTCGCGGGGATTCGAGGGCTCTCGGCTCGCCGTTGATGGAGACCTCCCCCTCGTCCATCTCGTACAGCCCGTAGAGGATTCGCATCAGGGTCGTCTTTCCCGATCCGTTCTCGCCCAGTAGCGCGTGGATCGAGCCGCGCTCGAGGGTAAAATCGACGTCGTCGTTCGCGACGACGTCACCGAACCGCTTGGTGATCCCCTCGAGACGAACTGCTGGCGGTGTACTGGTTTCGTCCATTCTCTATAATGTTGGTAACATGATGGCGTCTGCGGGTTAGCAGCTCGTCGGCCCGCAGCTCAGATCGATCTCGTCGTCCTCGAACGCCTGCTTCGCGTTTTCGACTTCCTCCTCTACCGCGTCGGGCAGTTCGCCCGCGAACTGCTCGCCGACGATGAAGTCGATCCCCTCGTTCTCGAGGCTGAGGTTCTGCTCGCCGACCATCTCGTCGAAGTTTCCGTTGACGACCGATTCGGCGACCTGGTACGCAGCCTCGTCGAGCGCCTTCACCGCGGAGCCGAGGATAACGTCCGCGTACTGGTCTTCGGTCACCGACTGGTCGACGTCGACGCCGATCGCGAACCGGTCGTTGTTCTGGGCGGCCGAGAAGGCGCCCGCTCCCGCCGCCGAGGCGGCGTGCCAGACGATATCCGCGCCGTCGTCGATCTGGGACTCGGCGACGTCCTCCACCCCGCTCGGGTCGTCGAAGCTGCCGCCGTAGCCGGTGAGGACCTCCGCGTCGTCGTTGACCCACTCGACGCCCTCGATGTAGGACTGTTCGAACGCCTCGATCAGGGTAATCTCCTCGCCGCCGACGAAGCCGACGACGGCGTCGTCCGGATCGGTTTCGCTGTCTTCGTGCTCGAACTCCTCGTCGGTCATCACGCCGGCGACGACGCCGGCGAGGAACGACATCTCGTTGTTCATCTCGATCCACCCCGAGACGTTGTCGGCACCTTCGACGACGTTGTTGATGAGCATCCAGTTCTGGTCGGGATACTCCTCGGCGTTCGTCGACAGCGGATCGGTGTGCTGGTCACCCACCAGCACGATGAGGTCGTACCCCCCTTCTGCGGTGTCCGCCTGCGTCGATTCGTACTGCGCCTCCTCCGTCTCTTCGACGGTGATGACTTCGAAGCCGAACTCGTCGCCCGCCTCCTCGAGACCGTCGCGTGCGTTGTCGTTGAACGCGTTGTCGTCGAAGCCGGCGGGACTCGAGATGATCGCCATCTGATCCGCGTCTCCGTCGCCTCCGTCGTCGAGACAGCCGGCGAGTGCCGCGCTGCCGAGGACGGCCGCACCGGATGCGAGTACGGACCGACGGCCGACGTGCGATGCGAACTCTTTCCCCTTCTGACCGTTGCCTGCGGCCTTACCACGTGACATTACAGTCGCTCTATCTGACCCGGCTATCATAAAATTACGCATATGAGAAATAATTTTCCCAGATGCTCCTGTCTCCGGGAGGTGTCCGTAAAATTCACCAGTCGGTCATCGGGATTCTTTGGTAATTTCCGAACGAATCGATTCGTTCAGGGCGCACCCGTTATCCGAAGAGAGCGAGTTCGGAGCGTCGCGGCTGGGTTCGGTGAGAGCGAACTGACCGAACTCGCTTTCGGATCGAACTACTCGACGTCTTCGCCGGTCAGTTTCCGGAGAACCACGTACAGGGCGACGAACATCACGACGAAGACGAGAAGCCCCTGTACGACCGTAGTTGCCCGACTCGAGTCCGATTCCTCGACGTCGCCGGCCGCTTGCTGTGTGTCACCTGCCGTCTCCTCGCGGATTTTGACGGCCCCAGAGTCCCTGACGGCCTCGAGGATCGGCTCCCGGAAGGAGGTCTCCAGGCCGAGACGAACGGCTTCGTTGACGAGTTGTTCCTGCAGTTCCCACTCCTGGTCGGCATCTGCGGACGTGTCATGATCGGCATCGACGGACATGGCTCCCGCTTCATCACGGATACAAATAGGTCTATCCGCTGCGGTATCGCCCCGCGGCGTCGAACGACCTTTCGTCGGCCCCGACGAACGAGGGGGTATGACCGACGCGGCCACTCCCGCGGAACCGTACCGACTCACGGAGATGACCTGGCAGGACGTCGAGAGCGCGCTCGAGGAGACGTCGACGCTGCTCGTCCCCGTCGGGAGCACCGAACAGCACGGCCACCACCTTCCCCTCGGGGTCGACGGCTTCATGCCAGAGGCGATCGGCGAGTGCGTCGCCCGAGAGTGTCCCGCGCTGCTCGCGCCGCCGGTCTGGTACGGCGTCAGCCCCCACCACACATTCAAACCGGGAACGTTCACCGTTTCCACCGAGACGTTTCAGCGCTACTTGATCGACATCTGCGCTTCGGCGGGCGAATGGGGCGTCGAGCACGTCGTTCTGCTCAACGGTCACTACCTCGCACAGGATCCGGAGCTCGAGATCGTCGTTCGCGAACTCCGGTCGTCACACGGAATCGAGGCCTTTCACGCGCCGCTGGTGAACCTCTTCGCCGAGGTTGCCGCCGAGATTCGCACCGGCGAGATCTCGTTTCACGCCTCGGAGTTCGAGACGAGCATCATGCTCGAGCTGTTCCCCGAACTGGTCCGAATGGACAGCGCGGAGCGGGTCGACCCCCCGGACGAATCGCTGCCGTTGACCGACTACGACGCGCTGGGCGAGAACGCCGTAGGGTGGGCGCTCACCGCCGCGGAGATGGCCGAACTCACTCACACCGGGAACGTCGGCGATCCGACGGTTGCCACCGCCGAGAAGGGCGAGGCCCTCGTCGAGGCGGCGGTTTCGAGTCTCGTCTCGCTCGTCGAGGCGCTCGAGAACGAGTGATCGTCGGCGCGTGAAGCCGCTTTCGGTACCGACGACTGTCGGACCCTCGGCGCTGTCACGGGTAGCGGTCGGCCGGCTCAGTCGCTCTCGTCGCTGGCGGTGAGACAGTCGAGTCGATCCTGGTTGCGTCGTCGCCGCCGTTTCGTCTCTCCCCGAAGCGGTCGCGCGTCGGCGATCTCGCCGCCCTCGAGGGTCAGGAGGAAGACGCCCCTCTCTTCGAACACCGGATACTCGGCGAGCGTGACGACCAGCTGGTCGACGGTCTCACCGTCGTCCTCGAGAAGGAGGACGATATGTTCGCCGCCGACGATGCGATCGACGGCCGCGATATACGCGTCGTCGTCCCGCGCCAGTGCCTCGGTCGCGGCGGGCGGAGCGCCGTGGGCCTTCCGTTTGCAGCGACCGGGTGGCGTCTTGTCGGAACCGGCGGAGCCGACGGATGCCACGCCACCGAGACCGACCGCACAGAGCGTTTGTAACACCGTTCTACGGGGGACAGTTGGTTCTGCCATACGCCGGTTGGCCGCCCCTTCCGATATAAACTCTCGCGCGACCAGACCCTACACTGGTAGGCAGTCGCGTTGTCACCGATCGTACACTATACACGCCTGCCGTCCGCTGTCGGACGGCGGCCCCGGGGGCGCACGTGGAAAAACGACGGGGCCACTTTTACCACGCATCTCTCCGATACGGACGCCTTGCCGGTTTCCGGAGCGTAGTGTCGCTGCCGTCCGTACCTCCGCAGGTGACACCATCTCAGCTCCCCGAACCCGGTTTCGGCACGTCCGGTCACGAAGGCGATTCCTGTACCGAGAGCGTCGTTGCGGCGCTCGAGGCGGGCTACCGCCACGTCGACACCGCCCAGATGTACGACAACGAGGCGGCCGTCGGCGAGGCGCTCGAGCGCGCCGACGTCCCCCGGGAGGACGTCTTTCTCGCGACGAAAGTTCACCCGTCGAACCTCGCGCCGGAGGACGTCCTCGAGACGACCGAGGCGAGCCTCGACCGTCTCGG
Organism: Natrononativus sp. DTA114; assembly: GCF_059736515.1. NCBI lineage: Archaea > Methanobacteriati > Methanobacteriota > Halobacteria > Halobacteriales > Natrialbaceae > Natrononativus > Natrononativus sp. DTA114. The sequence goes on from NZ_JCASSN010000003.1 coordinate 327,674, forward strand.
CGTCGATACCGTCGACCTGCTGTACGTCCACTGGCCGACCGACGCCTACGACGCCGCGGAGACGCTGCCCGCCTTCGACGAGGTTCGCGAGCGCGGACTGACCCGTCACGTCGGCGTGAGCAACTTCACGACCGAGTTGCTCGAGGAGGCGGCGGAGATCCTCGAGTCGCCGATCCGCGCCCACCAGGTCGAGAGCCACCCGTGGCTCCCACAGGACGACCTGGTGTCGTACGCCCGCGAGCGCGACATCACGACGGTCGCCTACTGCCCGCTGGCTCAGGGCGACGTCGTCGACAGCGACGAACTCGCCGAAATCGCCGAGAACTACGACGCCACGCCCGCGCAGGTGACGATGGCGTGGTTCGCCGCGCGCGAGGGCGTCGTCGCGATCCCGAAGGGGTCCAGCGAGCACATCACGGAGAACCTCGAGGGTCACGGCCTCGAACTCGACGCTGCGGATCTCGACCGGATTAACGCCCTCGCGGACGGGACGCGACTCGTCGACCCCGACAGGGCTGCCTGGAATCAGTAACCGGGGGGATTGATGGGTTCCCGACGGTTTATACGCCTCTCCACGAAGGATGGGGTATGGCAACGGAGCGCAGTGCCGACCCGGCCGGCGACGCCCGCGCGAACTACGACTACGCGAGCGACGACGTCGACCGGCCGGCGCTCGTCGAGGACCTGAACCGCCTCGTCGATGGCGAGGTTCGCTTCGATTCGTACTCGAGACAGCTGTACGCGACCGACGCGAGCGCCTACGAGGTGACCCCGATCGGCGTCGTTTTTCCCGAGTCCACGGCCGACGTCGTCGGCGTGATGGAATACTGCGCCGAGCGGGAGATCCCGGTCTTGCCCCGCGGCGGCGGCACGAGCCTGGCGGGCCAGACGGTTAACGAGGCGGTCGTCCTCGATTTCACGGCGGCGATGGACGAGATTCGATCGATCGATCCAGCGGAGAGGACCGCCACCGTCGAACCGGGGGTGATTCTCGGTGACCTGAACGAGGCGCTGTCGCCCCACGGACTGAAGTTCGCCCCGGATCCGGCCTGGGGCGACAAGAGCGCCATCGGTGGCGCGATCGGCAACAACTCGACGGGGTCTCACTCCCTGCAGTACGGCAAAACCGACGCCTACATCGAGGAGGTCGAGGTCATCCTCGCCGACGGCACCGTTACCCGATTCGGCGAGGCGAGCCTCGAGGAGATCCGCGAGCGGGCGAACCCGGAGGGTGACCTAGAGGCCCGCATCTACGCCGAGTTCGACCGCATTCTCGAGGAAGAGGCGGACGCGATCGACGCGGCGTACCCCGATCTCAAGCGCAACGTCTCGGGGTACAACCTCGACAGGCTCGTCGCTGAAGCCCGCGGCGAACCGCTCCCGGGCGGTGAGGGGACGGGTGAACCCGGGACGGTCAACCTCGCGCGGGTGCTCGCGGGCAGCGAGGGCACCCTCGCGATCGTTACCGAGGCGACGGTCTCACTCGAGACCATCCCGGAAACGAAGGCGGTCGCGCTGTGCTGTTACCGGGATCTCCACGACGCGATGGCCGACGTCGCGCCGATCCTCGCACACGACCCCGCGGCTGTCGAGGTGCTCGACGACGTGCTGATCGACCTCGCGCGGGGGACCGCCGAGTTCGCCCCGGTCACGGAGATCCTGCCGGAGGGGACGAACGCCGTTCTCCTCGTGGAGTTCTACGCCGACGATCGCGACGAGGGTCGCGAGCGGGTCGCGGGACTGCTCGCCGATCGAGTTCCGGGGGCCGAATCGGCCGGAGAGTCGGCGACAGACGCCCCGAAAACGGACGCGGAGACGAGCGCGCTCGAGGCGCTCGAGGCCTACGACGCCGAGGAACGCGCCCAGTTGTGGAAACTCCGGAAGTCCGGTCTGCCGATCCTGCTCTCGCGGACGACCGACGAGAAGCACATTTCCTTTATCGAGGATACGGCGATCCCACCCGAACGACTCCCGGAGTTCGTCGAGGCGTTCGAGGCGATTCTCGAGTCCCACGACACCTACGCCAGCTTCTACGCCCACGCCGGCCCCGGCGTCCTCCACGTCCGGCCGCTCGTGAACACGAAGACGGTGACGGGGATCGAACAGCTGTACGGCATTGCCGACGACGTCACCGACCTCGTGGTCGAACTCGGGGGATCGGTGTCGGGCGAACACGGCGACGGTCGCGCGCGCTCGCAGTGGAACCACAAGCTGTACGGCGACCGGGTCTGGGAGACGTTCCGATCGCTCAAATCGGCGTTCGATCCAGACTGGCTGCTCAATCCGGGGCAGATCTGCGGTTACGACGAAACGGAGGCTCGGCCGGACGACGCGCCGAAACACACCGAAGTCGCCGACCTCACCGAGAACCTGCGATTCGATCCCGACTACGCGTTCGAATCGGGGTTCGAACCGACCCTCGAGTGGGAGAACGACAACGGTTTCCAGGGGATGGCCGAACTCTGTCACGGCTGTGGGGGCTGTCGCGGCGGCCAGTCGACCACCGGCGGTGTGATGTGCCCGACCTACCGCGCCAGCGGCGAGGAGATCACGAGCACCCGCGGGCGGGCGAACGCGCTCCGTCAGGCGATGAGCGGCGGCCTCGAGCCCGGCGAAGCCTTCTCCGACGAGTTCGTCGAGGAGGTAATGGGCCTCTGCATCGGCTGTAAGGGCTGTGCGATCGACTGCCCGAGCGAGGTCGACATGGCCAAGCTCAAAGCCGAGGTGACCCACGAGTACCACCGGCGAAACGGTTCGACCATCCGGGACCGACTCTTCGCCCGGGTCGACGACCTCTCGCGGTGGGGAAGCGCGCTCGCGCCGCTCTCGAACCTCGCGCCGAAGGTTCCGGGCGCGCGGCGGGTACTCGAGGCCACCGTTGGAATCGCCGCCGACCGGCCGCTGCCGACCTTTCACGCCCACACGTTCCGCGACTGGTTTGACCGCCGTGGTGGTTCGATGGTCCCCGAGTCAGAGGCGACGCGCCGGGCGATCCTCTACCCCGACACGTACACCAACTACAGCCACCCCGAGGCCGGGAAGGCCGCCGTCCGGGTGCTCGAGGCGGCGGGCGTCCACGTCGACGTCCCCACTGACCTGGGCGATACGGGCCGGCCGGCGTTCTCGAAGGGCTTTCTCGACCGGGCGCGCGAGACGGCGAAGGACAACGTCGCGGGGCTCGAGCCGGCGATCAACGAGGGGTGGGACGTGGTCGTGATCGAACCCTCCGATGCGGTGATGTTCCAGTCGGATTACCTGGATCTGCTCGGTGAGAACGCCGCGGCGTTAGCGGCGAACAGCTACGGCGTCTGTGAGTACCTCGACACCTTCGGACTGGACGAGGGGATCGCCTACGATCCCGACGCGGCCGACGAGGCGCTGACCTACCACGGCCACTGCCATCAGAAAGCGACGGCGAAGGACCACCACGCCGTCGGCGTCCTCCGGCGGGCGGGGTACGCTGTCGATCCGCTCGATTCGGGCTGCTGTGGGATGGCCGGCTCCTTCGGCTACGAGGCTGAACACGCCTCGATGAGCGACGCCATCGCCAGCATCCTCTTCGAGCAGGTCGAGACGAGCGGCGGCGACCGTGTTATCGCACCGGGTGCGTCCTGTCGCACACAGCTCGAGGGCTACCACGGCCTCGAGGCGGCCCCCGAGACGCCGATCGAGCGGCTGGCGGCGACGCTCCCGGAGCGCGATCGGGGGGCGAGCCAAACCCGCGAATCGAAGTATTAAAGGCCGAATCGTGGGGAGTATCGTACAGGAATGATCGAGGTACCTCTCCAGACGATCGACAACATTCTACTCGAGTTGCACCTAGGGCACCTCCTGCTCGGCGGGCTCGTGCTGGCGATTCTGGGCTCGCTGCCCCTGAAGTCCATGAAGATCCTCGGGCTCAACATCATCCTGTTCGGAACGATTTTCCTGCTCGCGCCGGTGTCGATGACCGGCGACGACATCATGTATCGACTGATCGGCGTCGTGCTGATCGTTATCGGTCCGATGCTGTACGTCGCCGGTCGGTGAGGCCCGCGGCGACGTCGACGTATCGAACGAATCAGTATCTCGAGTCCGTTTCGCCTCGTTTTTAGAACCCGGTTCTCGGGCGCTCCCCGACTCACTCACCGCCGACGAGTTCGTCGTAGCGCGCGCCGGTCTGTTTCAGCGTCTCCGTAGAGTACAGGCGCTCGTGGGTGACCGGCAGGTAGTCGGCGGCCAGTTCGTCGATCTTCTCGTCGACTGCCTCCGGATCGCGCCCGTGAATCATCGTAAAGAGGTTGTACGGCCACTCCTGGTCGGGTCGGCGCGGCCGGTGATAACAGAGGGTGACGTACGGCAGCGATCCCGCCCGCTCGCCCCACTCGTCGAGGCGGTCGTCGGGAACGTCCCAGACCACCATACAGTTGGCGTCGAAGCCGGTGACGACGTGGTTGACGATGCAGCCGATGCGTTTGATGCAGCCGTCGTCCTGCAGTCGGGAGATCGCCTCGAGTACCTCGCTCGTCTCCGCCTCGAGGCTCTCCGCGAGGTCGCGGTAGGGCGTCACGGAGAGCGGGAAGCCGTCCTGGATCTCGAGCAGTAGCCCCGCGTCGAACTCGGAGAGGTCGCCCGCGGCGTCCTCGCTGATCCGGGTGGCGGAGGCGTCGGTGTCGGCCTCGAGGGATTGGCTCGCGGCGTCGCCGCTCGCTTTTTCCGCGGAACCGTGTTCCGCGCTCTCCCGCGCGAATCTGTCGGCGTTGACGACCGGAAACTCGAGGTCGATGTAGTAGTCCGTGAGCATCGGCAACACGAGCACGTCACAGCCCGTTTTCTCCTCGATTTCCTCGAGAATTCGGTCTCGAGTGTCCCTCGAGCCGGCGGTGACGACGAACCACATGTTCCACTCGTGGTCGCGCCGGTAGTTGTGGTTGACCTGTCGGTAGCCGTTGATCACGTCTGCGATCTCCTCGAACCGGTCTTCGGGAGCCGTGACGGCGGCCAGCGTCGAGGAGCCGATCACCGGCGGGTTGAGGACGGCACCGAAGCGCCGGAAGACACCGCTCTCGCGAAGCGCCGCAACGCGGTCGAACGCCTCGTTCTCGTCGATTCCCAGCGCCTCGCCGACGGTCCGGAACGGCCGTTCGGCGATCGGGAAGCCGCTCTGGTAGCCGTCGATGATCGCGGCGTCGACGTCGTCGATCTCCTCGCGCCAGTCGCCCGACAGGCTGCTCATTGGCGGCCCTAGGGAAAGGGGCAAGGAATCGCTTTCGGGTTTCAGGCTCGACGCGTCACGGTCGGCAGGATAGTTTATAGTGCTCGCGCCTCCGAAGCGACGGTATGGGTGAAAGGCTCGAGGAGTTCGTCGCCGAGGACCTCTGGCTGCTGGTCGCGATCGTCACCTTCGGCGCCATCAGCCTCGCCGGGTTAGCTGGACTCGAGGGTCTCGCGGGTGTGCTCGCGATCGTCGGCTGGTTCGTCCTCACACCGATCTTGCTCTTCTGGGGCGAGGAGATCGCGGAAATCGCCTTCGAGAGGGACGATGCGCCGTCGGTGTCGTCTGCAAACGACGAGGACGACGCGTTCGCCGAACTCAAGCGCCGGTACGCAGCCGGCGAGATCGGCGACGAGGAGTTCGAACGGCGCCTCGAGCGTCTCGTCGCCGTCGAGGACCTGCCTGAGGACCTCTTCATCGGTCGCGAGGGCGGCAGTGGTCGGGAGCGAACGCTGCGGGACGATCCGACCACGAACCGATCGACCGATCCCGGGTCGCGGGAGTTCGAACGCGAACGATAGCTCCGGCCGCCGACCTCGAGCCGGTCGCGACGCTCGTCGAACCGAAGCGAGGAAACCGCCCGTTCGTCCGGATATCGGACGGAAGCGGGACGTTTTTGCGCCCGCCGACCCAACCCACGTCCATGGCGAAGGCAACCCAGGAGTTCGGCGAGTGGCCGCTGAAACGCCTGATGACGGAGGTCGTCGGCTCGGGGCACAAGTCGGCCGACGACATGACCCGCGAGCAGGCTCGAGAGGCGTTCCAGCGTATCCTCGCGGACGAACCGGATCACACGACGCTGGGGGCGTTCTGGCTCGCGAACCGGTGGAAGCGAAACAACGCCGAAGAGCTCGCGGCGTACACCGACGTGATGCGCGAGGAGTCGGTACTCACCGCGGAACCGGACTGCGACCCCGTCGACTGCGGAGCGAACTACGACGGCAAGCACACTACCGCAGTGCTGGGCGTCGGCGCCGGCCTCGTCGCCGCCGCGGCGGGGACGCCGGTCGTCACCCACTCCGGGGACCGGGTTCCCACTCAGAAAGCGTGTGCGTACAAGCACGTCTTAGACGAACTCGGCGTCCGGACGGAACTCGAGCCCGCAGAGAGCGCCGAGATGGTCGACGAAACCGGCTTCGGCTTCTACTACCAGCCGAACTTCAACCCCGGGATCCACGCGCTGTGGGAGCGCCGGGACATGATGGGGGTCCGCACGTTCGTCAACACCATCGAGACGGTGGCGAACCCGGCCAACGCCGACGTTCACCTCGGCTCCTTTTACCACCTCGCGTTCGCGAAGAAGGTGAGCGATCTCGTCGCCGAGAGCGAGCAACTGCCGTTTTCCCGCGTGGTGATGTTCCAGGGAATGGAGGGCTACGACGACATCCGGCCGGGCTACACCAAGGTCGCGGAATGGGAAGATCACGACGGCGAGGAGACGTTCGAGGACTACGAGATCGAAACCGCGGAGTTCGGGATGGACCTCGAGAGCGAGGACCTCGAGGTCGAGGATCTCGAGGCCGACTCGGCGGCGATCACCGAAGCGGTTCTCGCGGGGGAGCGCGAGGACGGCTTCGCCGACGCCATCGCGCTCAACGGCGCGTTCCGGATGTACGTCAACCGCGATGTCGAGAGCCTGGAAGCGGGCCTCGAGCGCGCCCGCGAGGTCATCGCAGACGGGAGCGCCGAAGCGGTGCTCGAGGAGCTCCGGGCGTTCTGACCCTCGAATCGCACTACTCCTCGCGGATCAGCGCGACGTTTGCCAGCTTCCCACCCGCGGTGACCGTCGCCTCCTGCGTGAGCGCGTAGAGAAGCCCCTCGCGGTCGGCCGTCGCTTCCTGGAGCACCTCGTAGGTCGTCGGGTCGTAGAGGGTGCCGACGCCCAGCCCCTCGGGGACGAACTGGCCCATCTCGAGGTCGGGGTTCGCCCGGAACAGCCCCGACTCCGTCGCCGTGACCTTTCCGAGGTGATTACGCGCGAGGGTCTGGTCGTGGTCGGTCACCTCGCCGGGGAGCATCCCGAGGTGGCGCAACACGTTCAACAGGCCGTCCACACCCTCCTCGACGACATCCTCTATGATCTGCTTGTTGTAGGCGAGCTCGGGCGTGATCGACGGAATCCCCTCCTTTGCGGCGGCCACCCGCAGCTTACCGTCGAAACTGCGTTTGTGCCACTCCTCGGAGGCGTCGTCGTCGGCCTCCTCGGAGAGCAACAGCTCGGTGCCGAACGCCTCAGCGAGTCCCCGCGAGTCGGCGTCCCCCTCTAGGAAGACGACGTGGGGCCACATGTCGGGGCTCCCCGTGTGGAGATCGACCAACGCGTCGGCGTCCTCGACGTACTCCCAGAGGGTGGCAGCCATGCGTTCGTGGATGCTGCCGCCGTCGTCGCCGGGCCAGACGCGGTTCATGTTGGGGTTGACGCTGTCGATGATCTCCGGGGTGGTGTAGGAGACGTGATCGAAGGTGAGCGGATCGGCAACGGGGACGGCGATCACGGTGCCGGACAGCGAGTCGAGCGGGAGCCGGTCGTGAAAGCGCCGGAGCACTTCGGTGCCGTTGATCTCCCGGCCGTGTTGGGCGGCCTGGACGTACAGCGTCGGGCCGTCCTCGGTCCCGTCGTAGGTGTGGACAGTCGTGGAGATCGAGACGCCCGAGGGGAGCCGGGCGAGCTCGAGTTCGTTCGCGGTGTGTGTTCCCGATGGTGACATCGTTGCCCCGGGATTCGAGAGGGTCGCTAATGAAACTGCGGCAGGCGGCAGGCTGCCAGCACTCCGCCCGTGTCGTGTCCGCCGCCGACGGGCGATACCACCATCGTTTTCACGTCGCTCCCCGTCGACCCCCGTATGGGTAATCCGACTGCGACCCTGCACACGAGCGAGGGCGATATCGAGGTCGAACTGTTCGAAGAGCGCGCGCCGCGAACGGTCGGCAACTTCATCGGCCTCGCGACCGGCGACCGGGAGTGGACCGATCCCGAATCCGGGGACCGCGTCACCGACGAGCCGCTGTACGACGACGTGCTCTTTCACCGGATCATCGACGGCTTCATGATCCAGGGCGGGGACCCGACCGGAACCGGCCGCGGCGGCCCCGGTTACCAGTTCGACGACGAGTTCCACGACGAACTCACCCACGACGGCCCCGGCATCCTCTCGATGGCCAACTCGGGTCCGAACACGAACGGCTCGCAGTTCTTCATCACTCTCGACGCGACGCCTCACCTCGACGGCCGCCACGCCGTTTTCGGAGAGGTCGTCGATGGGATGGGCGTTGTCGAGGAGATCGGAAGCGTCGAAACCGGTCCCAACGACCGCCCGAAAGAGGACATCGTCCTCGAGTCGGTGACCGTCAACCGGGACGACTGAGACGGATCGGCGTACCGCTTTCCCGGTGATCGCTCGACCGGACAGTGATCACCAGGGAAAAACTCACAACAGACCGTGTGAACCGACTGCGAGGGTCGATAGAAATCTTCTTGATGGACTGTCGGAAACAGTGATAGCACCTGACACTCGTCAGGGGCGGGGGAATCGTGGAACCGATGGGGGTCGGTACGCCATCGATTCGCTTCGCCGACGGACAGAATCCGATGGGGAATTCGGATGGCGGCCTCCGGGGCCACCACCAGTATCGATCCGACGAGGCCGCCGCCGTCACGATTCGCGCCACTGGAACCGTAACCTGAAAGAGCGGTCGCCACCGACGACCGAGTAATGAGCGACGGCATCAAGCGGCCGAGCGACGTCGGCTCGAGCACGGGCGAGCCCTCCGTCGAGGAGAAACCGTACAAGATCATCTTCGAGGCGAACAAGTGCTTCGGCGCGGGCAAATGTGCGGAGGTCGCCGATAACTGGACGATGGACCTCGAGACGGGCCTCGCGCGGGCGGCCTCTTACTTCATCGGCGAGGACGAACTCGAGGAGAACGTGCGCGCGGCGGAGGTTTGCCCGGCGAAGAAAGGCGAGGGCTGTATCCACGTCGTCGACCGGCGGACCGACGAGGAGATCGCCCCCGACCCCCACGGCGACGGGACGTTGAGCGTCGACTGGTAGCCGCGCTGTCACGGGAGCACTCGAAACGGACACCGAAACGCACAACCCCACGGGGTGGCTACCCTCGAATGCATTCTGTGCGAGGGTAGCCAAGCAGGCCAACGGCGGTGGGCTTAAGACCCGCTCCCGTAGGGGTCCGAGGGTTCAAATCCCTTCCCTCGCATGTCACCGCGAACACTCGTGAGCGGTGACTGCGAGACGGGGAGATTTGAACGAGACTGAGGTTCTGCGCTCCGCGCAGGTTCTCGGACGTTGTTCAAATCCCTTCCCTCGCCCTCTAGATCCGTTTCACCCGGACCTCGAGTCTGCAGGTCCAACCGTTTTTGTGCTTGAGGCTCTCTAGCATATGGGGTGGGCAATCTGGAACGCGACCGCTCGCGGATCGAAGAGAACTGGCTGGCGATCAGCGTCGCTGCCGGTTCGCTGGCGGTTCTGTTCGCCCTCGTCGCGCTCTACTGGACGAGCGGACTCGAGGTCCTCGTACCGCCCGGCAGACCTGCGGCGGACTCCCTTCCGCTGTACCTCCTCTTCGGTGCGGTCCTGATCGGACTCGTCGTCTGGAGCTGGGGCCGCCTGCTCTCGTTTTTCGAGTGATCACGTGCGGATAGATCGACCCCGGTCAGAACGGGTATTCGCGGGGCTCGCGTTGAATCGAGATCCACTTGGTCGTCGTGAGTTCGTCGAGTATCTCCTCGCCGTTGTACCGTCCCAGTCCGGACTGTTTCGTCCCGCCGAAGGCGATGTGGGGTTCGTCGTTGAGCGGCTGGTCGTTGATGTGGACCATGCCCGTTTCGATGCCGTCGGCGATACGGCGGGCCTGTGCGAGGTCCTCCGAGTGAACGGAGCCGGAGAGGCCGTGGATCGTGTCGTTCGCCAGTTCGATCGCCTCCCCGTCGCTCGAGTAGGGGATCACCGGTGCCACGGGACCGAAGTGTTCGTTACAGGCGGCGGCCATGTCGTTGTCCGCATCCGAGAGCACCGTCGGCTCGACCACGAGGCCGTCGTGGTCGCCGCCGGTTTCGAGCGTCGCGCCCGCGTCGACGGTCTCATCGACGTACTCGAGGATCTGATCGCGCTGGCTCTCGTCGATGATCGGTCCGATGACGGTGTCGTCGTCGGTCGGATCGCCGGCCGGGAGTGACTCGGCGCGGTCGGCCAGCGCGCTCACGTAGTTGTCGTACAGCGACTCGTGGACGAGGTGGCGGTTGATCGAGATGCAGGCCTGTCCGGAGTGGAGAAAGGAACCGAAGACGCCGCCGTCGACGGCGCGCTCGAGGTCGGCGTTCTCGGTGACGACGTGGACGTTGTTCCCGCCGAGTTCGAGCGCCGGCAGCGCGCAGTTCTCTGCGGCCTGCTTTGCGACCTGTTGACCGATCTCGGTCGACCCCGTGAACGCCAGCACGCGCGCGGTCTCGTGGCCGGCGATCGCGTCGCCGATGTCCGAGCCGCTGCCGGTGACGACGTTGAGGACGCCGTCGGGGAGCCCCGCTTCCTCGAAGATCTTCGCGAGCAGGAGTCCGCCCGTGATCGGCGTGTTCGAGGCGGGTTTGAGGACGACGGCGTTGCCCGCGGCGATCGCCGGCGCGACGGCGCGCATCGAGAGGTGGAACGGGAAGTTCCACGGCGAGATGACGCCGACGACGCCGACGGGGACGCGCTCGACCACGTTCTCCTTGCCGGGGACGATCGAGTCGTCGTGCTCGCCGGCCATCCGGAAGGGGTAGCTCGCCGCCTGCTGCATCATCCCCTTCGCGGTCTGGAGTTCGGCGACGCCCTTGACCCGTGTGCTCCCCGACTCGAGGGCGAGCAACTCGAGGATCTCCTCCCAGTGTTCGCCGAGGGACTCGAGCGCCGAGTTGACGACGCCAGCCCGCCGCTGGGGCGGCTGGTTCGCCCAGTCGGCCTGTGCCTCGGCCGCGCTCTCGTAGGCCGCGTCGACGTCGTCCGCCGTCCCCGCGGGCACGGTCGCGATCTCTTCGCGCGCGTAGGGGTTCTCGACGCCGATCGGTTCCCGCTCGCCGGCGTCGACCCACTCTCCGTCGAGGAAGAGCGCGTTCCAGCCCGATTCCGGTGTCAGTGGTAGCTGGTCGGTCATGCGGGCGTGCTACGACCCCGAACTGAAAAATGGAGACACCCGCAGGTGCAACCCGCCCCGAGCGGGAACCGCCGGTGTTTTTCTCGCCGCCTTCGAACCGAAAGACCGTGACGGCCGAAATACAGATCCGTCCCGCAACGTCCGGGGACGCCCCCGATATCGCCGCCCTCTACCGCGGTGCCTACGAGAGCGCCGCCGCGCTCGGCTTCCCCTCCCGAATGACCGAGATCGACCCGGAGACGGTCGGAGAGTGGCTCGCGAACGACTCGACGACGCTCGTCGCCCTCGATGCGGACGACGACCTCGTCGGAACGGTGCGGCTACTCTACGAGCGCGAGGAGCCGTACCTCGAGCGGCTGGCGGTCGACCCCGACTGTCAGGGCGGCGGCGTCGGCAAGCGGTTGATGGATCGAATCGAACGTATCGCCCGTGAGAGGGAGTACGACTGCGTTCAGCTGACGACGTTCGACGATCACCCGTTCCTGCTCGAGTGGTACGAAGAGCGGGGGTACGAGCCGACGAAACACCACGAGCGGCCCGAGCGGCCGTACGACTTCGTCTCGATGGAGAAACGGTTGTAGTCTCGGTCGAGTCGTGTCAGAATCGCCCGCGTACAGCGGGACTCGAGCGACAGTACCGAGCGGGTGAGCGCCTACGGCTTCCCGGGCCGCTGCGGGTGCCGTGCACTCCTGATAGTGTAGACCCGCTATTAATTTCTGCATAGAATTGGTCTTCACGTCTCGTGCTGGTAACCGGGCGGTTTCGAAGATGGTAGACAGTCCGTTTGATTTTCACAGTGTCCCGACCGTCTGGACCGACCGAACGGGGAACTTAGATGTTTCCTATCGTAGAACGCACATGGCTCTCGAGGACTACTTCAGAGATTTCACCCGGCGCGACTGGGAGGAGGAATCGGTAGACGAGACGGTCCGCCTGGCGATCGTCGGCGTCGGCGGCTTCGCCCGCGACCGGGCGCTCCCCGGCATCCGGGCGGGATCGTACTGTGAGGCGACCGTGCTTGTCAGCGGCTCTCCCGAACGAGCGAACCGGACTGCCGCGACGTTCGGCGTCGACTACGTCATCGACTACGACGCCTTTCTCGAGGGGGAGTGTGCCGACTGCTACGACGCCGTTTACATCGCCGCACCCAACGCGCTCCACGGACAATACGCCACGAACGCGGCCGAACGAGGAAAACACGTCATCTGCGAGAAACCCCTCGAGATCACCGTCGACCGAGCACGGGAGGTCGTCGACGCCTGCGAGGACGCCGGCGTCACGCTGATGACCGCGTATCGGCTGCAGACGGAGCCGACGGTGCGTCGCACCCGCGAGATGCTTCGTGACGGGCTGATCGGAGAGATCGTCCAGGTCCACGGCGGATTCTCGAACCCCTTACTGGAGTACGCCGGCCCCGACTCCTGGCGGCTCGATCCCGATCTCGCCGGCGGCGGGGCGCTCGTCGACCTCGGCGTCTACCCGCTGAACACGACCCGGTTTCTGCTCGAGTGGGATCCGGTTTCGGTGTACGCTGCGACGCACTCGAGCGGCCCGCCGTTCGACTGCGTCGACGAACACGTCGCCTTCCAGCTCGAGTATCCCATCGGCGCGACCGGCTCGTGCACGGCGAGTTTCAACGCCCACGCGAGCAGCCAGCTCGAACTCGTCGGCACGGACGGGATGATTCGGATCGCCTCGCCCTTCGGCGGCGTCGTCCCCCACGAGATGGAAATCGAGAGCGGGGACATGCGGATGGAGTACACCGGCGCGCCCACCGACGAGGTGTGTGAGGAGTTCGACTACTTCGGCTACTGCGTGCTGACCGACGCCGAACCGGAACCCGACGGCGCGGACGCGCTCGCCGACCTGCACACGATCGAGGCGGCCTACGAATCCGCTGAGACGGGCGAGCGGATCACCCTCGAGTGAGTCCGGAACGGTCCGCCGGTGAGCCGCATTAGAGCCCCAGGATCTCTCGCGCCTGCGCCGGCGTCGCCACCTCCCGACCCAGTTGCCCGGCGATTCGGGCCGTCCGCTCGACTAGCTGGGCGTTGCTCTCGGCGAGTTCGCCCCGGCGGTAGTAGACGTTGTCCTCGAGGCCCACCCGGACGTGGCCGCCGAGAACGATTCCCATCGTCGTCAGTGGGAGTTGGTGGCGACCGAAGCCGAGCGTGTTGAACAGCGCGCCATCGGGGAGGTTCTCGACCGCGTTGAGCAGGTTCCGCGGGTGCGGCGGTGAGAGCGTGCCGCCGCCGAAGATGAGCGTCGCGTAGACGGGGTCGGCGAGGTCCCGACGCTCGAGCAATCCCAGCACCTCGTTCAGGTGGCCGTCGTTGAACACCTCGAGTTCGGGTTTGATTCCCAACTCCTGCATCTCGTCGTACAGTTCGTTCACCATTCCGCGAGTATTCTCGCTCGTCAGGTGGTCGTATCTGTTGAGCGGCCCCATGTCCAGCGACGCCATCTCCGGCGCGGGGTCGGTGTGAAGGGGCTGACGGCGGGCCTCGATCGGCGCCCCCGTCCCGCCGGTCGAGTGCTGGACGATCACGTTCTCAGTTCGCTCGCGGACCGCGTCGGTGACCTCCTGGAACCGCTCGGCCGAGAACGCCCGCTCGCCGTTTTCTTTCCGGGCGTGCAGGTGGACCACCGCAGCCCCCGCCGCCTCGGCCTCCGCGGCGGCTCGGCCGATTTCCGCGGGCGTCTCGGGGAGATTCGGGTTCGCCTCCTTCCCGTGGACGCCGCCGGTGAGTGCCGCGGTGATAATGACGGGGTCGCCCGCGAGGTAGTCCTCGTAAGCCATCTACGCCCCCTCGTTGTCGCCCCGCCCGTCCGCTCCTGGCCTCCCGCCCTCGTGGGTCAGGTAAATCTCGCAGTCACGCGAGTGCTCGAGGGCGAACCGGTCGGTGCAGACGTCGGCGCGCATCGGCTGGACGAACTCCTCGGCGGCGGTGCAGTAGGCGCGGGCGGCATCGAACGTCTTCCCGTCGCCGGCGTCGCGGTACTCGAGGTACGGGCAGGTCATACGCCGGCTACGACCGCCCGGGTCAAAGCCGTTGGTTCGCTCGAGGGAATGGCCGCGAGCACAAACGCCTTGGAACGAGAGTGAGACCACGAAGTATGACGAATTCGAACCCAGACGGCGTGGAACTCGAGACGTACACCTGGCCGGAGGTCGAGGCGGCTCTCGAAGAGGGGACCCGAACGGCGGTCGTCGGCGTCGGCTCGGTCGAGCAGCACGGCCCGCACCTCCCGCTAATCATGGATACCCTCGCGGGCGACGAACTCGCGCGCCGGATCGCCGCGAAACTCGGCGACGCGGTGGCCGCGCCAACGATTCGGCCCGGCTGTTCGGGTCACCACATGGCCTTCCCCGGGACGATCACGATCCCCGCCGAGACGCTGATGGACCTGATCCGCGGCTACTGCCGGTCGCTCGACGAACACGGCTTTGAGCACATCGTCCTCGTTCCCACTCACGGCGGGAACTTCGCACCCGTGGACACCGTCGCTCCCGAAATCGCCCGTGAGATCGACGCCACCGTGATCGCCCTCACCGATCTCGAGGAGAAGATGGGACTGATGAACGAGGCGATGGCCGAGGCCGGCGTCGAGTACGAGGAGCCGGTGGTCCACGCTGGGGCCGTCGAGACGGCGATCGTTCTCGCGGTGAACGAGGGGCTCGTCCGCACCGACGAACTCGAGGTCGGCCACGAGGGGCCGGTTTCGGTCACGCGGCTGTTGAGCGACGGCTTCGACGCGATCTCCGAAAACGGCGTGCTCGGCGATCCGCGGGAGGCGACGCCGGAAGCGGGGGAGGCGATCCTCGAGAAGATCACCGAGGCGTACGTCGAGCGGATCGAGACGGAGCGAGAGGCGATCTGAGTCGGGCGGGCTACCCGCTCGTCGTACCGGGACGGCTACCGGCCGTCGTAGACGACTTCGCCGTCGACCAGCGTCAGCGCGACGTCGATTTCGTCGATGCGATCCACGTCCCAGGGCGACTCCTCGAGCACCACCAGATCCGCCCTCTTTCCGACCTCGACGGTGCCCAGCCGATCCTCGTCGAAGCCGGCGTAGGCCGCCCCGTGCATGTACGCTCGGAGCGCCTCCGTCACCGAGAGCCGCTGGGCTTCCGTGGGTGCGGTGACGGCGTAGTGAACGCCGAGCAGTGGGTCCAGCGGCATGCAGTCCGAGCCGAAGGCGAGCGGGACGCCCGCCTCGAGCATCGTCCGCAGCCGGTTCGTCCGCGCGCTGCGCTCCTCGCCGAGGCGCTGATCGTAGAGCCCGCCCTCGGCGGCCCACTGGTGAAAGTTCGGCTGCATCGAGGCGACGATCTCGGCCTCGGCCATCCGCTCGATCTGTTCGTCGGTCGCGAGTTCGGCGTGCTCGACCCGGTGGCGGGCGGACTCGCAGTTCGGCGTCTCCTCGAAGGTGGCGATCGTTTCCTCGATCGCTTCGTCGCCGATGGCGTGGACCGTAAGCTGGAAGCCGGCATCCGTCGCCGGTTCCGCGATCTCGGCGAGTTCGTCGGGGTCGACGACCCACTGGCCGCGCCCGTCCTCGCTCGCGCCGTCTCCGTCCGCCGGTTCCGGCGCGTCCGCGTACGCCTCGAACAACTTTGCCGTCCGGCCGCCGAAGCTCCCGTCCGTGAAGGACTTGATCGCGCCCGTCTCGACGAACTCGCTGCCGGCGTTCGTGGCGAGTCCGACGTCGAGAACGCTCTCGAGGTGGTCCGCCCAGTAATCCAGTCGCACCCGGATGTCGAGGTCGTCGTCGGCCTCGAGATCGCGGTACACGCGCGGGGCGTGGGACTCGCGAACCTTGTCGTGGACGCCCGTCACCCCCAGGCTCGTCGCGTGATCGATCGCCGCGGTGACGAGTTCGCGGGTCTCGCCGTGGTCGGGTTCGATGGCGTCCCAGACCGCCTCAGTGGCCTCCTCGACGACGACGCCCGTCGGCTCGCCGTCCTCCGTTTCGACGTCGCCCTCGGGCATCGATCCGCGCAAGCGCTCGAGCGCGACCGAGTTCAGCGAGGCGGTGTGCATGTCGACGCGCATGGCGACGACTGGCCGCTCGCCGCTCACACGGTCGAGGTCTTCACGCGTGAGATATCGTTTCTCTCCCCACTCGCTCTCGTCGTAGCCGAAGCCCAGCAGCCACTCGCGGCCGCTCTCGGCCTGTTCTCCGAGAACGTCGACGGCCTCGTCGGGACCCTCGACGCTCGAGAGATCCGCGTGAACGAGGTACTGGCCCAGGTTCTCCATGTGGGTGTGAGCGTCAATGAACCCCGGCAGGAGAACTCGCCCCTGACAATCGATCACGTCGGTCTCGACGCCCTCGAGGAACTCGATCTCGTACTCTCGGTCGACGCGGACGATCTCGCCGTCGCGGACGGCGACGGCCTCGGCGGTTTCGTCCGGATCGGTGAGCGTGTGGACCTCCGCGTTCACGAGCAGGAGGTCGGCGGCTTCGGTCATGCGAGAGAGCGCGCGTGCGAGCGCCAAAACCGTTGGGAAAGCGGGTCGCGTGGACGGTGTGACGATCCGCCGTGTTCACGACGCGTTCGTGTTCGGATTCGCCGTCACGAGCGACGCCTTACTCGGCTTCGACGTCGGCCTGCCGTTCGTACTCCCGAACGTCGGTCTCGCGCGCCCAGACGGCGCTCAGGCCGGCACCGACGATCAGCCCGGCGACGAACCCGATTCCGCCGGCGACCGCCGCACCCGAGAACCCACCCAGAATCGCCGCGGCGATGACCACCAGGTCCTTGTAATCCATACCTCCTGTCTCTTCGCCGAACGTGATAAACATGTGCCATCTCCGCGGGTTACCGTTCCGGGAGACGGTGGAGCGAAGCCGGGAGCGAACTCCGGGTCCGTACGGTCCGAGTTCCGCCTCCCGTGATCCGTGATCGAATCAGCAACCCTTAGGAACCGCCGCCCTGACCTCTCGGCTATGACAGACGCCGACGCTCTCGCCGACCGGGTCCGAGACGGCGACCTTCGCCTGCACGAACTCGAGGACCACGCCGACCACGAGACAGCCGCCGCGGCCCGCCGCCGGCTGCTCGAGGACGAAACCGACGCCGGCCTCGAGACCGTCGGCGACTACGCCTTCGACGCGGCAGAGGCCGAGTCCGCCATCGAGAACATGATCGGCGCTGCCCAGGTGCCGATGGGCGTCGTGGGGCCGGTCGTCGTCAACGATGGGGCGGGCGAAGACGACGCTGACGATTCGGAGGGCGCCGGCGCCGCCGCTCGCGGCGAGTACTACCTCCCGCTTGCGACCACCGAGGGGGCCTTGCTCGCCTCCGTCAACCGCGGGCTGTCGGTGATCCGGTCGGCCGGCGGCGCCGACGCCAGGGTCACGAAGTCGGGGATGACCCGCGCCCCCGTCTTTCGGGTGCAGGGGGTCGCCGAGGCCGCGGAGACGGTCGAGTGGGTGGAGTCGAACCTCGAGGCGCTGCGCGAGGCCGCCGAGGCGACGACGAGCCACGGCGAACTGCTGGGGATCGAACCGTACGTCGTCGGCGACTCGGTCTACCTCCGGTTCGCCTACGACACGAAGGACGCGATGGGGATGAATATGGTCACCATCGCCACCGAGAACGCCTGTGAGGTCGTCGAAAGCGAGACGCCCGCGGACCTCATTGCGGTCTCCGGCAACCTCTGTTCGGACAAGAAGCCCGCCGCGATCAACGCCGTCGAGGGCCGCGGCCGCTCGGTGACGGCGGACGTGGTAGTCCCCGGGGAGGTCGTCGAGGAGCGACTACACACTACGGCGGAGGCGATCACGGAGGCCAACACGCGAAAGAACCTCATTGGGAGCGCGAAGGCCGGGAGCCTGGGCTTCAACGCCCACGCCGCGAACGTCGTTGGCGCGGCCTTCCTCGCGACGGGCCAGGACGAGGCCCAGGTCGTCGAGGGGGCCAACGCGATCACGACGATGGACGTTCGTCAGCGAAACGGGGCGAGCGCGGAGGGCGACGCCGACGACACCGGCTCCGGTGACCTCTATGCCTCCGTCTCGCTGGCCTCGCTCGAGGTCGGCACCGTCGGCGGCGGCACCAAACTGCCGACCCAGCGGGAGGCGCTCGAGGTGCTCGGCCTCCGCGGCGGCGGCGACCCTGCGGGGAGCAACGCCGACGCGCTGGCGGAAGTGATTGCGGTCGGCGCGCTCGCCGGCGAACTCTCGCTTCTGGCCGCACTGGCCTCGAGACACCTCGCGAGCGCCCACGAGGATCTCGGGCGGTAGCGAACCGCCTCTTACTCCTCCGTTTCCTCGTGGAACTCGACCAGCAGCGTGATGCCGTCGTGTTCGATGAACGTTCCGGTCGGATGCCCGCCGGTTCGTTCGGACGGAAGTGTTTCGATCGCGGCCTCGGCGTCCGACGCTTCGTCGGTTTCGTCGCGGGCGACGTCGCTCATAATCGTCTGGTACTCGCCGTGTTGGGTCAGGTACGTCGTGTCCCACTCTTCGACCGGTTTCGCCTCCGCTTGCTCGAACAATTCTTCGAAAAGCGCGACGCCGTCGAGTCGCTCGTCGTCGGAGGGAACGACCGTCGCGTCGTCCGGAACGGATCCGACGTGCAGGGCTCGGAGATAGACGTACGTCGTTCCCGACGGGGTCGAGTCCATCTGTTCGTCGTTACTCTCGTTCGTTTCGTTGCTTTCGTTCTCGTCGTTGGAGTGAGTGCGTTCCTCGTCGTCGGACGATAACTCGTCGAGACAGCCGGTAAGTAGCACCACGGCTACCACGATGATTGACCGACGGGTAGCAGCTTCCATCATAACAAATTGCGTGTTTTGTGTAATATATTTGTTGGACGGTTTCAGAACCTATCGAACTTCCACACCGAACTCGTCTTCGATGGCTCCAGCGAAAACACCACGTGCGTAGTGTTCTACTACCCCGTACTCAGGCCATCGTCTCGTTAATCCGGTACGGTGGATGCCGACGACGAGTCGCTCGCCGTTGTCCTCAACGAAGTATGGCCCACCAGAGTTTCCGCCGCCATCACTGTAACCCCGCACCATTTCAATGTGACCATTGTCTTCATTTAGCTCACTAATGAGCCCCTCACATCGTCCGGAACGGATTCCTTGACGACATATATAATCAAACTCATCTTTCAGTCGATCGAACCCGATTCGATCAGTTGCTAACTCTCCAGCTGACGCTCCTGCACTCTTCGCCGCCAATCTGTTGCTGGCATACACCGACGAGTTCATATCGATTGTGACCGCATCCATCGGCCAGTCTACGTTGCTGTCAGTGATATGAAATACGGCATCGTCAATCTCGCCAATATCGTACGGATCGTCGTGCTGATAAACTTCTCGTCCAATTGCGTCAGAACTGTGATCATCACCCTCTTCCTCATCAATTGGGCAGTGAGCATTAGTTACGAACTTCGTTTGTGTTCCATCCGAGACTCGGATACCTAGAGTACACGCACCGTATACGTCACTGCCACGGTTCCACCTGATCCTGCTACCGGTCATGACCCCGGATGGGAAGGAGCCGCTGCTGCTTTCGCGATATATTGAGTCGTAATGGTACGAATCGGAAAGGTAATCACACTGTTCGTCACCACAACCCTCTTGTACTTCGCTCCCTTCGGAAAGGACGATCGGTATATCCTCAACAGCACCGACAGTTTCTCCTTGGGACTCAACCGCTCCTTCTGCAGTATCAGGCAAAACGTCTTTTAGATCGTCGGTCGTTACTGCAAATTCTGTGTTTGGTTTATCAAGTCCTGTTACCGACACTGCATACCGCTCGTGGCCGCCTCGTTTTGTCTTTGTTACAGAAACATTTACTAATGTAGGATCGAGCTTATCTTCAAGCTGGTTCCGAATCCTCCGTGCGGCATCAAACGCGCTCTCAACTTGAATCCACTTATCCCGAGAAATTGTATAAAATTCCGGTTCACGTTCCTGTAGCTCTGATGGAAATGGCGGTTCGTTCCACCGGTCCGGATCGGGAACACGGAGAGCTCGCAGCCGAGGTACCTCTTCAGTTGGATCTCCTGTAAGATCCTGTAATCGATCCTTAGTCATATGCCGTACGGTTTCTCCGGAAAGGCCGATAGCCGATAGTGTTTGTAGGAATCGGCGACGACCCATTTTAGTCAATTTAGCAGTTTTATCCACCATAAAACACTATTTTCTGACACCAGTATATATATATTTTCTGTATTAACTTGATAACCTATAATAGTATAGTGGAATTTAGAGAGGTGATTTTGGCGCTTTCGGATATTAGCAGCCTCGGTATGATTTCGACTTGTCATATAGAACAACGTGATGAGAAATAGCTGCTTTAGTAACTGGTAATTGACGTACTGTCAGTAACCTGGTCTAGTAAGCTGAATTAGTATTCCTTCTCATATTCATGTCTGAAAATAATGTTGGCTGTTTACTCTGCTTACAGGAATAGCGCTAAAATGCGCCACAAATGTGTACCGTGCCTCGGACGTTGGACTCATCCAATTCCGATACGCACTATACATCGGACCGTTCATTCTTTGCGATTATGATGTAAACTCGATAGTATTCCGTGATATTCCGAAACGACGTTAATCCGTTCAAGAATCGGGAAATCGATTCGATGCCGGAGACATCTGTCGCCCGAGCGGATTCCGAGACGGTCCAGGCCGAGCACAACGAACGACTTGCGAGCGCGACGATTCCGGAATTCTTGGCCTGAAAGGATCGGTTGGAAGTCGGTGCATCCTCGATCGCGATACGTTGCTACGATCGAGTGGTAACTCGTTCCAACCGATCCCATGACTCAACGACGAAGACCAACTCCGCGGTAACCCTGACCGGCTGTTCGACTGTGGAATCCGGGCGACGGACGAATCTTACTGCTCGTCGGTGCTCTAGACACGTCCGTGCCCTGCCACACCTCCTCATTGAAGCGCGAATGTTCTGTCCAGCAAGTCTTCGCCCGTACGTTTAATCGAACGGGCGACCGGTCAGAAAACCACGGCTGTCTCGACGAAATGAGGACCTTATCTAGCAAATTCTGGCACTCCGTCTCGAGTCCGGATCGTCTTGACGGCGACGTATCCCTGCCCACGGCGAGCAACAGATCGCGCCGAGCATCTGCAGCCAGCCGGAACTGCTCGGCCTCCGCGGTGGCGGCGACCCGGCGGGGAGCAACGCCGACGCGTTAGCGGAAGTGATCGCCGTCGGCGCGCTCGCCGGCGAACTCTCGTTACTGGCCGCACTGGCCTCGAGACACCTCGCAAGCGCACACGAGGATCTCGGCCGCTAGCGCTAGATCACTTTCACTTCCGCTCCGGGGTGTTGGCAATGGTATTTGAACCGATAGCCGGTAGCCATTGGTGCGTCCGTTCGGCGAGCACCGGCGGACGCTCCAACCCATGTCGTCTGACTGCACCGATTCCTCGCTCGAGTCGCATCGCGCGTACCAGTACCTCCTGCTGGTCGAACTGCTGTTGACGATCTGTACGCTCGCGCTGTCGGTCGCGGCCGCGATGGGGCTCCTCTAGCCACCGCCTCCGCCCGTGCGTGCCCGCAGCGTCTTGACCGCGATGTAGCTCCCGGCTGTGACGAGCACGAGAAGCCCGACGGGGAGCAGTAGCGGAGAGCCCTGCAAAACGAGAACCAACCCGATCGCTGCCCCGCCGTGTGCCACAGCGAAGTCACGACGGCCGTACGCCCCGTGGAGGAGCCCGACGATCAGAAACGTCGCGGCGAACACCCACGTCGCCGCCGCCGTCGCCTCGAGGCCGAACACCGTCTCGCTGACGAACGAGCCGTACAGCAGTGCCCCGAGCGCGAGCAGGCCGCCGAGACCGATCACCGTTCCCTGTACGTCCACCGTTTCGTCCATTTCCACGGAATTTCGGCTGGCGGGTGAAAACTGTGGCGCTCACTGCTGTCGTGGCCCGTTGCGGTGTCTGTTTCCCACCCGCTCAGAGCTGCCGATACCGCCCGCCGCTCTCGCTGACCTCGCCGCTTCGCACGAGCTTTTCGAGCGCTTTTTCCGTATACCCCGCCGAGACGCCGCGGTCGCTCGCGTAGGCGATCACCTCGTCCTCGGTGGGCCGCTCGAGTTCCGAAAGCGCTGCCTCGACGATCTCCTTCTTGCTCCCGCCGCGGGCGGGCTGGCGGGGGTCGCGCTCGCCCGCCGCGTCGACCTCCTCGACGTCGAGTCCGGCGGCCTCGAGGTACTCCGCGTCGTCGACGACGCCGTCTTCGACCTGGGACTCGAGGTCGGCGAACGAGTCCACTGCGGCGAACGCGTCGCCGTGGCCCTGGCGGTTCGCGAGCATCGAGGCGCGGACCTCGCGGGCGTGGTCGGCGTCGTCGGTTTCGACGAACTTCTTTCGCTTCTCGTAGGCCTTCCGCGAGCCACAGCGGGGACACTGGGTCGTCTCCGAGCGCCCCTCGATGAGCCAGAGGTTCGAACAGTCCGAACAGCCGACGACGGCGTACATGTCCGTTTCTGAGTACCGCTCGCAAGTTAATCTTCGCCACCCGTGGCGTTCGGCTGGAGGCGCGGAGAGTCGTTCCTCGAGTCTCGTTCTATTCGGAAAAAACGTCCCGGCGGATCGATCAGGCGTTCTGTTCGGGCTCGAGCCGACAGACGGTGTGACGGCCGCGGTTTTCGGCGACATACTCGTACACTCGCTCGCCGACCGCTCTGACCGGTGGCAGCGCCATCACGAGCGTCAGCGGTGCGAAGATGCGGAACTGCCTGAACAGCTGTCTGAACGCCTCGTAGCCGCCGTAGGGCTCGCCGTCCCGGAGCAGGTACATCTCCGCCTCGAGGTCGACGTCGTCGTGCGTGAGTCGCTCCGGCAGCCCGTCGGACTGCGAGGAGAACTGCACCGAGTCGTTGATATCGAGGTGTTTGAAGAGGTAGAGACTCCGCGCACAGAAGTAACACCGCTCGTCGTACACCACCCGGACGCTGTCGTCGGCGTCGGCGGCGAGTCTGCGGTAGGCGACGTCCCAGGCGAGAAACAGCGAGAGGACGACGATCATGTCGATGAAGTAGAGCCCTAGCATCACGATCACGGCGACGTGGAAGCCGATCAGCCCGAGCACCGACGGCGTGATCGTCAGGCCGAGGACGGTCACGATGATGAGCGACACCTGGGCCAGTGCGGTGCCCACGAAGCCGATCCAGGCGAGTTCGCTGTGCTGGACGAACGGTTCCGCGAGCGGGCGGTCGACGCCGGTGATGACCTCGCTGAAGAGGATGTCTCGCTGGAGTTCCGCCCCGGAGAAGTAGATCTCGATCGGCCCGTGGAGCATCTTCCCCCAGGCGGCACCGAGATACATCAGCCCGACGATGAGCAGTCCCCATTTGAGCGGGCGCATCCGGAACTCCCGGTCGGTCCCCTCCTTCAGGAACGTGTTTAGCTGCTCGAGCGAGCGGTCCTTGGTCCGGATCACCGCGTCAGCAGACAGCACGTCGTCGTCGTAGAAGAACGCAAAGAGGAGGATGAAGTAGGCACAGACGAACAGCGACTCGACGGTGCCCGCCAGATAGATCGTCGACTTCACCGCGAGCATGTGCATCAGCGTCAGGCTGGCGATCCCGCCGGTCCAGCGGATCTTGTAGCCGAGAATGAACGGGATCAGTAACGCGGCCACGAGCCACTGCTGGTAGGGAAGCAGGGTCAGGAAGATGTCCTGGTGGAGGAACGCCAGCGGCGGGTTGAAGTGGCGAGGCCACTCCTGGTAGAACCCCCAGTCCAGCGAGACGACGCGCCAGAGGACGTACGTGCCCAGCAGGACGCGGACGACCGCGAGGTTGATCGGGGACGAACGAGCGTCGTCGGCGAAGTAGTTGATAAATACGTTCATGAATCGTCGTGCTCCGTGATACTGTCGTTAGCCACGTCCACCGTCAGTCGGAGTCGGTCCTCTATCGGCTCGAGTTCGGTGTTGTCGTCGGACGCCCGTATCGTCCGCTCGTAGATCCGTATCGATTCGAACTCTCCGAACTCCTCGAGTTCGTCGGCGGTCCACTGTGCGTCGTCGACGTAGCGCGGCGGCTGTAACCGTTCCGTCACGCTGCGATCACCCGACTCGACTTCCGTCCGATACTCCTTCGCGTTCTCGAGGTAGAACTCACCCATCTCCATTCGCTCCTCGTCGGAGTACTCGTCGACCATCAGTCGGGCGACCGTCGACGTTCGACTTCCGGTCGTCGGCGGTATTGCGCGCGTATCGTACGCGAGTTCGTTTCCGGCCCCGTCGACGACCCGGATCTCGTGGTGGATTCGCTCCTCCTCGTTCGGATGCGAGAACTTGTGCATGTCGACGACGGGCATCAACGGCATCCCCACGACGGTTACCGCTAACAGGGTAGCCATGAACGCCGCAACCCAGACCTGCCTCGCGATCCGTCGATTCGCGAGCACGAGAAGGAGGATCGTTCCGAGAAAGAACGCCACGTAGTAGGCGGGAAAGATGATATCGGTGAACTCCGAGAGAAACTCAAGCATGTCGACCCCGCAGTCTCACCGCTCCCAGTTGCGACTCAGCCATGTCGCTACTGTCTCTGCTAACCCGCTATAAATTTGTTTATATTGCCAGTTTCCGGCCACGTGAGCCTCGAGAACGTGTTCCACTCCGAGCACTCGGCGGATACTTTCGGATCAATACTTAGGTGGACTGCCCGCGTTCTCCCCCGCATGGAACGGACCGCACTCGAGGACCTCGAGTCCGCCGAAGCCGCAGATGGCGTCCACCTGGCGCTGATGGCCGGGACCGAATCGATGAACGTTCAGCACTTCGAAATCGAACCCGGCGCGTCGGTCGAGGAGCACAGCCATCCCCACGAGCAGACGGGATTCATCTACGAGGGAGAGCTGACCTTCCTCACGGACGGTGACGAGATCGTCTGTGGTCCCGGAGACGCCTACGGTCTGCCGAGTGACCAGCCCCACGCGGCGGAGAACCGTGGCGACGAAACCGTCAGGGGCGTCGACATCTTCAGCCCGCCGCGGGAGAACCCGAGCTGGCAGGAGTAGCTACTCCGGACGCGCCAGGTCGCCGGTCGACTCGCGGCTGACGACGTTTCCGACGAACTCCTTCGCCCGCAGGAGCAGTTCGTCCTCGTCCGCGTAGGCGTACACCGTCGCGTCCCAGCGACGCGTCACGCCGCCGAGCATCGCGCTTCGAACCCCCTCCTCGTGGATCAGCACGATCCGTTCGGCGCGGTCGGCGTCGTCGGACTGGTAGACGTCCTCGAGCACCGAGCCGACCTCGACGCCGACGCCCAGGTTGTCCCCGTCGAAGGGTAACACGAAGACGACCGCGTTGCTCGCGCGGGCGAAGGCGATGCTCTGGGTGGCGGCGTCGACCTCCTCGAGCGGAATCTCCGGATCGACGGCCATGAAGGCGTTGACGCCGGATTCCGTCCGGAGGCGCTCGCGAACCGTCACGAGGAGGTCGAACAGCGCCTCGTCCGCCTCGGAGCCGGTCGATTTGTACGGTCCCATGACGTAGACGAGGAACTCGTGGCGAGGGACGGGGGTGAGCTCGTCGAGCAACCGGTCGCGCATACGGCGAGTCACGGACGGGTGGTATTTAAATTGTAGTCCTTTCAGCGACTCTTGAGTCAATAACGACTAAGCCGCTGCCGACCGTAGCCGCTCCCATGGCAGGCGCACCCGACAGCGACGCCGGTCGGCGCGAGGAGCGATCGCTGCTCCCCGAACACAGCATCCTCCCGCTCGAGGCGTACCTGGAGATGCAACGGTCCATCGGGAACGAACACCGGTTTCGCATCCTGAACGCGCTCGTCGAAGGGGGCGACATGAGCGCGACCGAACTCCGGGAGGCGCTCGACCTGCGGGGGAACACGCTTCACTACCACCTCGAGGAACTGGTCGATGTCGGCCTCGTCGAGAACCGAAAGCGGAAGACGACCGACAGCCGCGGCCTGTACTCCTACTACCGGGCGAGCGCCATGGGCGAAGCGATCCTCGAGCACGGCATCCGCGAACTGCTCCGGCGAGAGTGGGAGTCACTCGAGGAGTACAGCCAGTAGCGCTCGTCGACGGCGCGGCGCTCTGCGTCTCCGACAGGGACGTCGTTCAACGACACCCCCGGGAACTCGTGGCAGCGGCCCTCTCCCGGCTCGAGTACGGCCTGCTGGACGGGCCACCCGGATCGGCGTTGGTGGGGTGGGCGTGCGCTCGAGTCCGCCCGGAAACGGCGGGCGGCCGCGATGAGTCGGCGTTCGATGTCCCGTTCCTGGTTTCGAGCTACGGAGCGTCGCGGTCCCGCTTTCGCCCGAGGCCGAGCGCCTGCGCCGTCGGAAGCGACCAGCCGCACGTGACCGCCGCGAGCCGCGTTCCGACCGTCACCGCCGCACACGCGGCCGCGGCGGTGCTTCCAGTGGCCCCGGCGGTTATCGCGAGCCAGTAGGCGGCGCCGCCCAGCACCGCACAGCTCGCGTAGATGTCCTCGAGCAGGACGAACGGCGAGCGGTTCAACAGGATGTCCGCCATCGCACCGCCGCCGACCGCGTTGATGGTCGCGACGGCGACGACGCCGAACCCCGAGACGCCGGTGTCGGTCGCGACGATTGCGCCCGCGGTGGCGAACGCCGCGAGCCCGACGGCGTCGGAGAACTGCACGATCGGATGCTCATCGGCGTCTGCGAGGAGCGCGCTCACCCCCACCGCCAGGCCAACACCGAGCAGTCCGAGTGTGATCTCGTCTGCGGATCTGAGCGCCAGCGGGACGCGGCCGACGAGGACGTCGCGGGTCACTCCGCCGGCGAACGCCGTCGCGAGTCCGACGACCGCGACGCCGAACAGATCGAACTCTTCGCGGACCGCTTTGGTCGCCCCGACTAACGCGAAGGCGACCAGCCCAACCGCGTTCATCACGGCGAACGGGTCGCCGAGCAACTCCTGAATCACTGCTGGCAGCCACGGGATGGCCCGTCTTGAGTACTGCGCATCGGCGTGAGTCGATGTCTATCCGATCGGTCCGCGAACGAAGCGCGGCCGGTCGAACTACCCTCCCGAAACGATGGGGCGACCGCTCAACGGTTGATTCCTCTAAAACGCGGGACGAGAAGGACGAAAACCGCGTCGGTTGAAAACCGCGTTTACCACAGTTTCCGAACGCGTCGGAACTGCGTTCCGACAGCCCGAGAAGCACTCTACGAGAGCTTCTCGAAAGCGTCAGGCCGCGGAGCGGCCTGACTGTCCGAAAAACTGGCTTATGCCAGTTTCTCGATATTGCTGACGACTTCGTCGGCGTACTCGCTCGTGGCGAGCTTCTCTGCGTCCTCGAGCTGGCGCTCTAAGTCGTAGGTGACTTTGCCCGAGGAGATGGTCTCCTCGACGGCGTCACGGACGAGGTCAGCGGCGTCGTTCCAGCCGAGGTACTCGAGCATCATGCGGCCCGAGAGGATCATCGCGGTCGGGTTGACCTTGTCCTGGCCCTCGTACTTGGGTGCGGAGCCGTGGACGGGTTCGGCGAGCATGCGGCCCTCACCGAAGTTTCCGCCGGGGGCGATGCCGAGGCCGCCGATCTGGGCGCCGGCGGCGTCGGACATGTAGTCCCCGTTCAGGTTCATCGTCGCGATGACGTCGTACTGGTCGGTGCGGGTGAGAAGCTGCTGGAGCATGTTGTCCGCGATGCGGTCGTTGACGACCACCGCGTCGTCGGGCGCGTCGCCGTCGCGCTCCTCCCAGAGGGTGTCCTCGGTGATGACCTCGTCGCCGTACTCCTCTTCGGCGACCTCGTAGCCCCAGTCGCGGAACTGGCCCTCGGTGAACTTCATGATGTTGCCCTTGTGGACGAGGGTAACGGAGTCGCGGTCGTTCTCGAGGGCGTAGTCGATGGCTTCACGGACGAGTCGCTTCGTTCCGAACTCCGTGATCGGCTTGACGCCGATGCCGACGGGACCGTCGTGGATGATGTCGGTCTCTCCCATCTCCTCTTCGACGAACGCCTTGACCTGCTCGACTTCGTCGGTGCCGGCTTCCCACTCGATGCCGGCGTAGACGTCCTCCGTGTTCTCGCGGAAGGTGATCATGTCCATCTGCTCGGGTTCGGAGACCGGCGAGGGGACGCCCTCTAAGTGGTAGGTCGGCCGGACGTTCGCGTAGAGGTCGAGCAGTTTGCGCAGTCCGACGTTCAGCGAGCGGAAGCCGGCGCCGACGGGCGTCGTCAGCGGCCCCTTGATCGCGACGCGGTGTTCCTTGATCGCCTCGACGGTGTCGTCGGGCAGGTTCTCGTCGTAGCGCTCGCGGGCGGACTCACCGGCGTAGACGCGCATCCAGTTAATCTCGCGGCCGGTTGCGCTGGCGGCGGCGTCGAGAACCTTCTGTGCGGCGGGGCCGACGTCGCTGCCGACTCCGTCGCCGTAGATGATCGGAATAATCGGGTTGTCGGGCACCTCGAGGGCGGTTTCCGAGCCCTCCTCGAGCGTGATCGTCTCCCCGTCGTCAGGAACCTCAACCTGGTCGTAATCGTAGCTCATCTCGTCTGTAGGGTTCTCAGTGAAGCCTAAAAGGGCTCTCATTTCCGATTCGAGATGGTCGCTATCGCGCGGCCGCTTTCCGGTCGGAGTGGCACGTGGTCATCACCAGCCCCGGGCGAGCATGACGATGCCACCGTAGCTGCTGAGCAGTCCCACGGCCGCGAGTACGGCGAGGGCGGCCGCGGGAATCTCGAGTTGGAGGGCGATCCAGATGAAGACGAACGTCGCGATAGCGAGGACGAGTAGCGTGGTTCCGATATCCACCGCCTGTCGTTCTTCCGCGAGTACCAGTCTAGACATGGCGAGAACTACCATGACCGTACAGAATCCCGCGAGCAGAACGACCGGCATCATCGTCGTCGCCGATACACAAGCCTGCGTGGTAAGTGTAGGGGTTCACCGCCGCGACCCGAACCGGGACGATTATCCCGACCCGGGAAAAGCCGTCTCTCATGCAGGTAATCGTCCACGGCGGTGCCGGTGGAGAGCCAGACGAACCGGAACCTCGACAGGAAGTCCTCGATGAGGCCGCGCAAACGGGTGCGAACGAATCGACGCCGGTCGATGCCGTCGAAACCGCGGTGATGGTCCTCGAGTCCTCACCCCGGTTCAACGCGGGCGTCGGCGGTGCAGTCCAGAGCGACGGCGTGATCCGTACCGACGCGGGAATCATGACCGACGACCGCGCGGCCGGCGCGGTGTGTTCGATGCCCGGCGTCGAACACGCGGTCAGTGCAGCACGAGTCGTGATGGAGGAGACGCCACACGTGTTCCTCGCCGGCGACCGCGCCGTCTCGCTCGCCGAGAGCTACGGCGTCGAGACCGAGGTGGATCTCTGGTCCGAACGCACCCGCGAGAAGTGGGGGGAGCTCGAGCCGCCGACGGGCGGTCCACGGAGCCAACTCGAGTGGATCCGCGAGGAGTTCGGCCGGACGGACCCGGGCGGGCGCGACGAGGAGGAGGCGGCCCCGGGCGTCGGCGACGAGATGGACCACGACACCGTCGGTGCCGTCGCCTTCGACGGCGATCGGTTAGCAGCAGCCACGTCGACCGGCGGGCGGTGGCTCGCTCTCGCCGGCCGGGTCGGCGACGTCCCCCAGATCGGTTCGGGCTACTACTGCTCGCCGGCCGCCGGCGTCAGTGCGACCGGTGCCGGCGAGGACATCGCCCGGGTCACCCTCTCGAGACGCGTCGCCCGCCACGTCGAACGGGGCCTCGAAGCGCAGGCGGCGACGGATCTCGCGATCGAGGAGTTCGCCGAACTGACGGGGTCGACTGCGGGTGTCATCGCGATCGACGCCCGCGGAACGCTCGGCTCGTCGTTCAACAGTTCGATGATGCAAACAGCACGCGCGAACAGGTGATCGAAAGCTGACGGGCTGCCGGCCGTACGCCGTCTGGCCGAAACGAACCGGGAACGGTGGCGCCTCTCGTTCCCCCGGTCCGTGCCGGTGTGCGATCGTTGCCCCGCCTGATCGCGACCGTCGATTCCGGTGTTCGGCTACCCGGATGGCGTCTCTCACGCCGAATAGGTGCTCTTCCGGCCGCCGTATAAACCATCCCTGCCGTTTCGTGACGTTACGGAGTCTATGACTCGTTTCTCCGGGAACGGTTGCACCGCTTTTTCCCGGTATGCGACGGCATCTCCTCCTGGTTTCGACGATCGTCGTAGTAATGTTTTATTATCGTCGATCCCCATGAGTGTGCCAATGCTCAGACAACCACAGTATGCTGCACGACGCTGTCCACACTGCCGGACGACGCTCTCGAACGTTCAGGGGGTCGCCGCCTGTCCGGAGTGTGCGTGGACGGCCGCCGAACGGGAGCGGTAAGACCGCTGGGCGTGGAGTCGGAGGCGCAACCTCTTTTTATCGACCCGGTCAACCCCGCTGTATGACCGAATCAGAGGTCGACCTCGAGGCCGAGAAGTACGAGAAACACCGCGAAGCGGGGGAGATCCTTTCGCAAGTCCGCGAAGAAACCGTCGAGCGCGTCGAGGTCGGCGCGAGTCACCTCGAGGTCGCCGAGTACGCCGAAGACCGCATCCGGGAACTCGGCGGCAAGCCGGCGTTTCCGGTCAACATCTCGATCGACGAGGAGGCCGCCCACGCGACGCCGTCGATCGACGACGAGTCGACGTTCGGCGAGGAGATGATCAACCTCGACATCGGCGTCCACGTCGACGGCTGGCTCGCTGACACCGCGATCACGGTCGATCTCTCGGGGAACCCCGAACTCGCCGAGGCCTCCGAACAGGCGCTCGAGGCCGCGATCGACGTCATCGAACCCGGCGTCGACACCGGCGACATCGGCGCCGAGATCGAGGACGTCATCGACGGCTACGGCTTCAACCCGGTCGTCAACCTCACGGGCCACGGGCTGGGCCACTGGGAACAACACACCAGCCCGAACATCCCGAACCGCGCGGTTTCACAGGGGACAACCCTCGAGACCGGCGACGTCGTCGCCATCGAACCGTTCGCGACCGACGGCGGGGGGAAGGTCACCGAGGGCGCGAGCGAGGAGATCTACTCCCTCGAGCGCGAGGGGTCGGTTCGCAACCGTCAGGCTCGCGAGGCGCTCTCACAGATCACCGAGGAGTTCCGCACGCTGCCGTTTGCGACCCGCTGGCTCGACACCGGTCGGCCGGAGGTCGCGCTTCGCCGACTGAAACGACAGAACATCGTCCACGGCTACCCGGTGCTCAAGGAGGACGATGGCTTCCTCGTCAGTCAGAAGGAACATACGATCATCGTCACCGAGAACGGGTGTGAAGTGACGACAGATTGAAAATGTAGAAGAGGTGGTGAATAGTGCGCCCTCGGTGGACCGGTTCGACGGTATCGGTTGGCGGCGAACTCAGGCGTTGTTCATCCGCTGGCTGTGACGGGTCCCACAGCGCTGGCACTCTGCGACGCGGTAGGGTTCGCGGGAAAACTGGGCGTTTTCCTCCTTGAGGCTCTCGGTTCGAATCTGTACCGTCACCTCGTGAAGGGTGTCGAGTCCGCACTCCTCACAGTGTTCGGTGAGGCCGTTAAACGAGTTATCGGTTGTTGCCATTATCAAGACATTCTTTCTACCACTACCTTAAATCCACCTATCACTTCTCAAGGGTGATAGCCAGACTCACGATCGTCCCCTCCCGAGCAGCCGCCCGCTTTCGGCGCTCGCTGCTCTGACACCGGCGGCGAAACCGCAGTCCGTGCCGAGTACACACGCTTTTGAATCCGCCTCGAGTCCATCCGGTATGGAGCAGGTGTTCGCCCCGTGGCGCATCGAGTGGATCAGGCGCGAAGAGAAGAACCCGGACGTCGAAGAGTGCGTCTTCTGTGAGCTTCCCGACTGGGAGGAAGACCGGGAGAACCTGCTGGTCGCCCGGAACGAGCACGCCTTCGTCCTGCTGAACAACGCGCCGTACAACCCCGGTCACGCCATGGTGATCCCCTTCCACCACACGGGCGACTACACCGACCTGACCGACGAGGAACTACTGGGTCACGCGCGACTGAAACAGCGAACTCTCGAGGCACTCGAGGTCGCCTTCGATCCGGCGGGGTTCAATACCGGGTTGAATCTCGGCGGCGGCGCCGCGGGCGGCTCGATCGACGACCACCTCCACACCCACGTCGTCCCGCGCTGGCAGGGCGACACGAACTTCATGCCGGTGATCAGCGAGACGACGGTGATCGTCGAGGCGCTCGAGGAAACCTACGACCAGTTACACGAGGCGTTCGCCGCTCAGAAGGGTGCCACGGTTCCGGACGACCGGAGCGCGGTCGCGTTCACCGATTCGTAACCGGGCGCCGGAGCGGTTGCCGGGCGAACTTTTGTACGACGGTCTGTGGTACCTTCGGCAATGGCAGTGGTCGTTCGCCTCGAACGCCTGTTCGTCGAGTACGCCGTGATACTCGAGGACCTGGCGGTTCTCGTCGTCACGTTCGCTCTCGCCTACGCTATCGGCCGGTACCTCCTCGAGCCGCTGGCGGGCTGGGCGCTCGACGTTCGGATGAGCGATCCGACGCTTCGTCGCGGGCTGCAGCAGGTCGTCGCCGCCGGAACCGTAGTTCTCGCGGTGCTCGTCGCACTCTCGGTAGCCGGGTTCGACCATCTGCTCCAGCGGTCCGCGATCATCGTCGCCGCGCTGACGGTCGCAGTCGGGTTTGCTGCCCAGAACGTCGTCGGAAACTTCGTCAGCGGGGCGTTCATCGTCACTGACCCGAAGTACAACATCGGCGACTGGATTCGGTGGAACGACCAGGAAGGCGTCATCGAGGACATCAGCTTTCGGACCACTCGCGTTCGGACCTTCGACAACGAAGTCGTGATGGTCCCCAACTCGACGCTGACTACGACGGCCGTTACGAACGCTGTGCTGAACGACCGAATCCGTCTCGAAGTTCCGGTCGAAATCGATTACGACGACGACCTCGAGACCGCCGTCCGCGTACTGGCGGACGTCGCGGCCGCCCACCCCGACATCCTGGAGGAGCCGGAACCGCAGGTGTTCGTCACGGATCTCGAGGGCGCGGTCCGGCTCTCCGCCAGGTTCTGGATCGCAGACCCGAGCAGACTGTCGTTCGCGAGGGTTCGTTCGACGTACGCCCGGCGCGTCCTCGAGCGCCTCGACGACAGTGGGATCGACCTCGGTGCACCCGCGACACAGGAGTTGCAGGGTGGACTCGAGGTAACCCCGCGTACCGGAGACGAGACGGTGCGATGATCGCGTTCGGATCAGATCGGTTCGCCGAAGGCGTACATCGTCTCGTGGGCCGTCACCTCGAGATCGACGAACTCGCCCGGCTCGAGACCGTACTCGCTCGCGTTTCGGACGATGAGCTGGCGGTAGGCCGAATCCCGGCACTTCACGGAGTCGGCGGTTCCCTCCTCGACCACCAGGACACCCTCCCGAACGTCGCCGACCATCTCGGCGTAGGCCTCGCCGACGATTTCACGCTTTACCTCGCTCATCTCCTTCGAGCGTTCCTTCTTGATCGTGCCGCCCAGGCCCTTCATTGTCGCGGCATCGGTGCCCGGCCGCTTCGAGAAGCGGGTGACGTTGAGCTTCTCGGGGCGGGTCTCCCGAAGGAGCGCCATCGACTGGGCGTGGTCGTGGTCGGTTTCGGTCGGGAAGCCGACGATGAAGTCCGTCGAGAGGGTCCAGTACTCGAGGGCCGCATCGAACGTTTCGATCACCTCGAGATACTCGCTTACCTGGTGCTGGCGGCGCATATCGCCGAGCACGTCGTCCGAGCCGGACTGGACGGGCGCGTGCAGGAAGTCGTACAGCTTCTCGTTGTCGGCGAACACCCGCGCCAGTTCCTCGCGGATGCCGTGGACGCCCTTCGGGTTCGCCATCCCCACCCGAACCCGGAACTCGCCGTCGATGGCGCAGATCTCCTCGAGCAGTTCCGGCAGTTTCCGCTTGCCCTGTTCCCAGCCGTAGACGCCGGTGTCCTGACCGGTGATGCGGATCTCCTTCGCCCCCGCGTGGACGAGCGCGCGGGCCTTCTCGACGTTTTCCTCGACCGGCGGGGAGTCGATCTTGCCGGTGGCGTGTTTGGTGATGCAGTACGAGCAGTCGGACATACAGCCCCGCGCGATGGGGAGAATGCCGACGACGCCGTCGAGCACCGGCGTCGCGTCGGGAGTCGTCGTCGGGCACTCGCCGTTCGTCACCGCCTCGGGGACCTCGTCCCAGTGGAGCACCTCGGCGTCCACGTCGGCTGCCGCGAACTCCTCGCCCTGGGCGAGGGCCATACAGCCAGTGACGTACAGATCCGCGGTCTCCTCGCTCAGCTCCTCGGCTCGCCGGAGCATGTTTCGCTCGGTCTTCTCGACGACGGTGCAGGTGTTGAGGATCGCCACGTCGGCTTCGTCGGGACCGTCGACCCGGTAGTGGCCCGCGTCACGGAGCCGTCGCTCGATCTCGCGGCTCTCGCCGCGGTTCGACGTACAGCCGTAGGTTTCGATGTGATACCGGGCCATCGCGTACCGTTTCGTGGGGGCCGGTCGGGGAAAAGCGCGACGGATTCCGCTGCGGAGCGAACCGGCTTCGGCGTTCAGCCGGCGGCACCCGAGCCGTCCTCGAGCCGGTGATAGTGTTCGTCGACGACCGAGAGGACGGCCTTGAACGCGCCGAGGACGACGGGACCGAAGAACAGCCCCATGATTCCGAAGGCGTAGATGCCGCCGAGAACCCCGAGGATGATCACCGCGGGACTGAGTTCGGCGTAGCGGTCGACGACGATCGGCCGCAGGTAGTCGTCGGCGACGCCGACCACGACCGCGCTGTAAATGAACAGCGCCACCGCG
Organism: Natrononativus sp. DTA114; assembly: GCF_059736515.1. Taxonomy (NCBI): domain Archaea; kingdom Methanobacteriati; phylum Methanobacteriota; class Halobacteria; order Halobacteriales; family Natrialbaceae; genus Natrononativus; species Natrononativus sp. DTA114. The sequence goes on from NZ_JCASSN010000003.1 coordinate 362,886, forward strand.
AGCACGGGTTCGCCGGTCAGTGCGAGATAGGCGACGGCCGGTCCCCAGACGAGGAACGCTCCGATCAGCGGCACCAGCGAGAGGATGACCATGATGAACGTCCAGAAGGCGGCGTTCGGTATTCCGGTCGCGAACAGTCCGAGACCGGCGATCACGCCCTCGATGAGCGCGATCAGTACGTGTCCCAGCAGGACGGCCCGCGTGACCTCGTCGAGTTCGCCGTAGAGGTCGTCCTGGACGTCCGATGGAAGGGGCGTCGTCTCCCTGATCCACCCCATCAACTCGGCCCCGTCCTTGAGCAGGTAGTAGATGAGGAACAACGCGAGTCCGAGACCAACGAGAACGTGGGTTAACGTGCTTATGACCTCTGTCGTCCGCTCGAGGACGAACATCCCCGCCTCCTGGCCGGCGTCGGCGGCGGTCGACGCAAGGTCGACCTCGAGCCCGGTGCGCTCCTCGAATTGACCCTCTATGTCGGCGAGTCCGATCGCGTCGGCGTCGAACTCCTGGAGCAACTCGAGGGCGTCTTCCGCGATGACCGCGATGACGACGAGAAAGGGGATCAGAAAGCCCGCGATCGCCAGCACCACCATCGCGAACGCCGATATCGTCGGCGAAATGCGGGGAGCCAGCCGCCTGTGGAGCGGGAAGAGAATGTAGGCGAGCAACACCGCCGCCAGAACGTACTGGAGAAAGGGAAGAACCAGTAACAGCGAGAGAACGGCGAAGAGCCCTACCAGAACGAGCAGGTACCCCTTGCTGAGATTCATACAGGCTGTTCAACGGATCGTCGTATAAGTCCGGGCGTTGCGTGAGACGGACCGACCTGTCTTCGGTGACGACAGTCGGTTCAGCCGCCCCACGGGTTCAAGTCGCTGGTTGGCCAAGTATGCCACTGAATGTCGACGCAACTCGACCCCCTCTCGGTTTCTGCTGACCTCCTCTACGTGGTCAAAACGGAGGGCACCGCGACCGAGTTGCGAGAGTATCTCGCGAGGTTCGATCGCTCCCGTCTGGAGCGGGCGCTGTCGGGGCACACCCAGCGACTATCGTTCTGGCTCAACTGTTACAACGCCTACGCCCAGTTGCTGCTCGAGGCGACGCCGACGCTCCTCGAGGGCGGCGTCCTCGATCGATGGAAGTTCTTCGCTCGCGATCGGATCCCCGTCGCGGGCGTCTGGCTGAGCCTCGACGACATCGAACACGGCATGCTCCGGGGGTCGAAGCACCCCTGGGGGATGGGGTATCTCCCCCGACCGTTCCCCTCCTCGTTCGAGCGAGCGTTCCGCCTCGAGCGCGTCGACCCCCGGATTCACTTCGCGCTGAGCTGTGGCTCCGAGAGCTGCCCGCCGATCGCCGTCTACAGCCCCCAGGACGTCGACGCCGAACTCGACGTCGCGACCGAGTGGTACCTGGAGGAAAACGTCTCCTACGATCCGTCGACGGAGGTCGCGACGGTTCCCCGTCTGTTTCTCTGGTACCGCGGCGACTTCGGCGGCAAACGCGGCATCGTCGACTTCCTCGAGCGCTACGGCGCCGTCCCGGAGGGGGTCACACCCTCGCTCGCGTACGACGAGTACGACTGGTCTGCCGACATCGGCGATTTCCGAAACTGAGTCCGTTGGTCAGTCCTCGAGCTGTTCGATCCGTGCGGTGGTTGCGCTCTTGCTGACGCTTCTGGCTGCACGCGTCGCGTTGTACCGCGAGGCGTATCCCTCGCCGCTGTCGGCGACGACGTTCCCGTTCCAGTGGACCAGCCGCCAGCGCCACTCCTCGGCCCGGTCGCGGTAGACCTCGAATCGGGCGGTCCGCCCCGCATCGGTCCCGTTTCCGGCGCTTCCCTCAGTACCGACGGTCGTCGAGTCGGCGGGCATCGTTGCTGAGGCGGGATCCGGCGTCTCGTCCGCATCCGCGTCGACGGGCGACGCGTCCGGCGGGAGTTCGGCGTCCTCGAGCAGAACGGTCGAGGACGCTGACGCCGGCCACTCGAGTTCCAGTTCCAGTTCGACCTCCTCCGCGTCGGCCTCGGCCTCGAGATCAACCTCGATCGTCTCGGGGAACGCGATCGACGCGGTTCCCTCGTTGACCGCGATACGAGCCGGTCGATCGCTCTCGAGCGCGCCAGCCAGTTCCGTGAACAGCGCCGCGAGTTCCGCGCGGTCGTGTGTCGCCTCGAGTTCGAACTGTGTGTGTTCGTCCGCCATACGACCCCTACGAGGGCCACGGGGCTGAGAATACGCGTGGCGCCTGCAAGCCGACCGTTTTGAGGCGCGGTCTCAGAGCCAGTACAGCGCTCCCAGGTATAGTAGTCGTTCGACAGCTGGTCGACCAATTATATACCAGCTGACGTGCTACGGTGAGACCGATGGGTGAGATTTTCGCAGTAGGATTTTTTCTCGCTGTCGCAGTGGTACTGTCCTTCCTCCCGAGCTGGGCCGGTAACTGGTGGCAGTCTCGAAACGAAGACGAAGATCGGACGGGACGGCGTTAGAGCCGAGTCGCCGCCTCGAGCGTGATGTCGATCGCTCGCCCGACGTTGTTCTTCGCCTTCTCGGGAAGTTCGTCGTCCTCGGTGTCGGTCCCCTTCTGGGTGCCCTTCACGAGGTTGCCGTCGACGGTACAGATCGCACCGGCGCGAAGCCCCTTGCGGCGAGTCAGCGAGAACACCGCGGCGGCCTCCATCTCCACCGAGAGCAGGCCGGCGGCCTCCCAGTCGGCGACGGCGTCGTCGCTCTCGGCGTAGTAGGCGTCGTCGCTCGCGATCGGGCCGACGTGAACGTCCTCATCGTTCGCTTCGGCCGAGTCGACCAGCGCCGAGAGCACGTCGTAGTCGGGGACGGCGGGGTACTCGACGGCCTCGTAGCGCTTCGAGGTCCCCTCGTTCTTTGCGGCGCCGGTCGCGACGACCATGTCGCCGATCTCGACGTCGGCCTGGAGCGCGCCGGTGGTGCCGACGCGGACGAACGTCTCGACGCCGACGTTCGAGAGCTCCTCGACCGCGATCGCTGCGGAGGGACAGCCGATACCCGTCGAACAGATCGTCAGCTCGCGGCCGTCGTAGGTGGCGTTGACGACCTTGTACTCGCGGTTCTGGGCGATCGTCTCGGCCTCGTCGCAGTGGCCGGCGATCCGATCCACCCGGCCGGGGTCGCCGGGGATGAGTGCGATGTCGTGAACGTCACCGTCGTCGACCAGCAGGTGGGGCTGAGTTGCCATACCCGCCGGTTCTGCGGGCGGTGGGAAAAAAGGTCCGTTCGGCCGCGGATCCGACCGTCAGGCGTTCGGATACACCTGGACGCTTTCGTCTCGGACCACGACGGTCAGCTCCTCGACGTCGAACCGGATCCGGCCACCGGTTCGGGACTGGCCGTCGTACCTGTCGGCGAACAGCGCGTCGAGGGCCTCCGGATCGATGTAATCGTACAATCGCGTACTCGAGGCCGTTACGTCGATACCACGGAACTGTGCGAGCGCGGAGGCGACGGCAATACTCGCCGGCTCGTCCTCGCTCCGCTCGTATCGGACCCGTCTCCGGAACTCGCCGCGTCCACCGTCGAATCCGCCAGTAGCTTGCTTGTTCATGGCTCTCCGTCACGTCTCCGTGACTGTCTATTCGAGTTACCAACGTCACCGCCCATATAGCTACCGTCAGACAACATCCGGTGAGAACGAGAGCCGCCGCTGGAGGCGTACGTATCATGATCCTCGGTAAGCCCGTTCCGATCAGTTTCGCTCAGTGAGAAACCCACGGACGTCCGCAGCGGTTGGTGCGCTCCGGGCGCCCTCTCGACTGGCGGCGAGCGCCCCGCAGGCGTTGGCGTACTCGAGGGCCGTCTCGACGTCGTCGGTGCGAAGCGTCGTCGCGATGAAGCCGGCCGCGAACGCGTCGCCGGCTCCCGTCGTGTCGACGGCGTCGATGTCGAACCCCGGGTGGACGGACGAGCCTCGAGGCGTGTGGACCTCCGCGCCGTCGCTGCCGTGTTTGACGACGACGATCCGGTTGCTGAAATCGGAGTCGGCGTACTCTTCCTCGAGCATCGCCTCGACCTCGAGCGTGTTGGCGAAGACTATGTCGGCGTATTCGAGAGCCCCGCTGTAATCGCGTTCGCCGAGGCGACGGCCGGGATCGAAGCTGACCGTAATTTCGGCCTCGGTCGCCGTGCGGGCGATTCGAGCGGCCGTATCCGGCCGCTGGCTGGTCAGGTGAACGTGAGACGCAGACCGGACCCAGTCGTCGTCGACGTGTTTCGGTTCGACGGCTTCGTTCACCCCGTCGTTACCGAGAACGGACACCTCTCCGTCGTCGTCAACGAGCAGGTACTTGACCGCGGTTTCGGCGTCGTCTACGACTCTGAGGCCGTCGAGAGAAACGTCCGCGGCCTCGAGTTCGCGTCTGGCGAGCAGGCCGCTGTCGTCGTCGCCGACGCTGCCGATGAGACCGGTTTCACACGAGAGGGAGGCGAGCGCAACGGCGACGTTGGCGGCGCTGCCGCCGCCGGACTGGCGCTGTGAGCGGATCGACGCTTCCCCATCGGGTTCGGGCAACCTGTCGACGCGGAGCGTCACGTCCCAGTTGACGTGGCCCGCAGTGAGCACGGTGACCATGCAGCGATACCTCGAGGGGTCTACCTCCGGAGCAAAAACGTTGACGTCTACGTGACCGTGAACAGGAGCACGTTGTGAACGCCGGGGCCGAGGCCCACGGCTGCGACCAGCGCGAGCAAGGCGCGCGCGCGGCGAGGCTCCTCCCGGACGAAGTCGGTGAACAGCCAGATGACGAACACCGCCAGACCGACTTTGAGCAGCGCGAACAGCCAGCCGGCGCCGATGTACTCGTAAGTCGGGAGCGATTCGGCGGCCTCGAGAACCAGCCGGGAGGCGGGTACCTCCTCGGCGGCACCGAGCCGATCGTAGCCGATCGCCGTCGAGACGCCGTCGAGGGCCTGTCCGAAGACGACGAGCGCACCCGTGAGGCTCGTGACGGCGGCGATCTCGGTCGCCCAGAGGCCGAGCGCGATCCAGACGAGCGCGGTAAGGATTCCGGCGACGACGACCGAAATCACCGGCCAGAACGGCGTGAACGACCCCATCTCCCAGCCGATGAACAGCACGAACATCGCGAACACCGAGAAGAAGCCGGTGCCGACGATGCCGACCACCCGCTCTATCGAGCGCTGGAGTCCCGCCGCGTACAGGAAACAGGCGAGTATCCAGACCAGTCCGGCGACGACCGCGGTCGTCAGATACACGGTCGGCGAGCCGAACAGGACCTCGAGATGCGATGGATAGGCCTCGAGGCGGTAGAGGACGTGTAACGCCGAGCCGAGCATCATCCAGGGGGCGAAGGCGATCACGGTCCGGTCGGTGATCGGCGGCTCGAGCACCCACAGCAGCGCGACGACCCCGATCAGCACCAGCACCAGCGGCACGAGGACGTACCACGGTGGGAGGAGAAACCCGTCAGGTAGCACCATAGGCCGGAATTGCTCAGGGCAGTGACTAACCGTTTCCGGTTACTCGTGGACCAGGCCGCCGAATACACCGCCAGCGTGTCCGGTCATCGCTCCCAGGGCTCTGCGGTCGTCTCCCCGAACAGTTCGCGCATGAGCATCACGATGCTCTCGGGCGGGAACTGCCCCCGTTCGGTGACGATGGCGTCGACGTGTCGCGGCGGGGTGACGTCGAAGGCGGGGTTCTCGACGACGAGGCCGTCCTCCTGGAGGTCACCGCCGGAGATCTCCCGTCGTTCGTCTTCCGAGAGCACCTCCCGCTCGTCGCGCATCTCGATCTCGACGGTGTGACCGGTCATCGTGTCGGGGTGGAGCTTGATCGTCTGGGCGGCGACCATCACCGGCACGCCCCGCTCGCGGGCGTTGACCGCCAGTCCGCTGGTGCCGATCTTGTTGATGACGCTGCCGTCCGCGGCGATGCTATCGGCACCGACGAGGACGTGATCGGCCTCGTCCAGGTACCGCCGGCCCGCGTTATCGACGATCAGGGTGACCGGGACACCCATCTCGCGGAGCTGTTCGGCCGTGATGTGACCCTGCTTTCTGGGCCGGGTTTCCTTGACGATCGCCTCGATGTGCTTGCCGTCCTCGAGGGCGGCTTCCACGCAGGAGAGGGCGTCCGTCGAGTGACAGTGGGTCATCACGACGTCGCCGTCCCGGAGGCGGTTCGCCCCGACCTCGCCGAGGGTTTCCTGGGCCTGCTCCAGATCCCGCTGGAACTGCTCGGCCCGTGTGATCGTGGTCGACCGGAGCCCCGAAACGGTGTCCCCCTCCATCCCGCGCAGGATGTACCGCAGCGCGTTGGGGAGACTTACCGCAGTCGGGCGGGTTTCGTACAGCGCCTTGGCGGCGGCACGCACCTCCGCGTGAAAGGCCGCCGGCGTTTCCGCCTCGCTCGCGGCGGCCTGCGTCGCGAGCGCTCCCGCGGCGGCGTCGGCGATCGTCGCCGCGCCGCGGACCTCCATCTCGGCGATATCCGTCGCTACCTCCCGAACCTCGGGTGCGATGGCGGGCTGGTCGTCGGTCATACTTCGGGGTTGGTCACCGAGGGGTATAGTAGCAACTGAAAGTCACGGAACACTCGCTCACGAATCCGGGCCTCGCGACTCGCGCTGGCCCCCTACGAGCGGATGTGATCCGTTTCAGCGGCTACTAAGAACAACCGGACGGATTTTTACCGGTCCGGTGAGTCGACAGCCACATGCACAGCGAGGAACTCGCGCCGATGATCGACCACACCGTTCTCGGGCCGGAGACGACGCCGGCGGACGTCGAGGCAGTTCTGGACGCCGCCGCCGGGTACGGGATGAACGCCTGTATCCCGCCGTGTTACCTCGAGGAAGTCGCCGAGTACGCCCCCGACGTAACCATTGCGACCGTGATCGGCTTTCCCCACGGCCAGAACGACCACGACGTCAAGCGCCGCGAGGGCGTCCTCGCCTGGAAGGCGGGCGCGGACGAACTCGACGTCGTGATCAACGTCGGCCGGCTCCGGGCGGGAGAGGACGAAGCCGTCGCAGCCGAACTCGAGGAACTGGTCGCCGCCGTACCGATCCCGGTGAAGGTGATCATCGAGACCGCACTGCTCTCCGACGACGAGAAGCACCGCGCGTGCGAGGCCGCGGTCGAGGCGGACGCGGCGATGGTCAAGACCTCGACCGGCTTCGCCGACGGCGGCGCAACCCTCGAGGACGTCTCCCTGATGAGCGAGTATCTCCCCGTGAAAGCCAGCGGCGGCGTCGGCAGCTACGAGGGGGCGCTCGAGATGATCGACGCCGGCGCCGAGCGGATCGGCGCCTCGAGCGGCGTCGCGATACTCGAGGGCGCTCCGGAGTAGCCACTCCGATCGCGTCTGCGGTCGCCCCGTTACTCGTCGCGCAGGAGGCTCGAGACCACCGGCGACTCGTCGGCCCCGAGTGCCGACTGTACGAGCAGGTGGCCGCCCAGCTCCGAGAGACTGATCACGTCGTCGGCACCCGCCCGCTCGAGTTTCCGGGTGTTCTCCCGATCCGTCGCGGCCGTGACGATGCGGACGTCGGGACGAAGTTCTCTGGCTGTCAGCACCGCGAGAGCGTCCTGGGCATCGTCGTCAGTCGCGACGAGCACCGCGCGAGCGGTCGCGATTTTCCCTCGACGAAGCGGCTCCTCGTCGCTCGGGTTCGCTCGCAGCACCTTGATGTCACGGTCGCCGAGTTCGGAGGCCGCCGTCTCGTCGCGGGTGACGACCAGAAACGGGACGTCGGCGTTGGAGAGTTCGTTCACGATCGGTTCGGTCAGGTCCCCGTAGCCGAGGACGAGGATGTGGTCGTCGAGGAGTTCGAGTTCTGAGTCGGTCATCATTCCGAGTGTTTTCGAGATCCGCGCCTGAATCGCCGGCCCGACGAGCGCCCCGATGGCGATACCGAAGCTGGCCACCCCGAGGACGACGACGGACATCGTAAACAGCTGCGCCACCTCGGTTTCGGGGCCGATATCGCCGTAGCCGACGGTGCTCGAGGTGATCAGCGTGAAGTAGAAGGCGTCGAGTAGGTGTTCGATGCCGTCGAACTGCTCCCGAAGCGCGAACGCGCCGAAGGTGCCGTAGGCCTGAACGCCGACGAGCGCGCCGCCCGCCGCGAGCTGGGTCGTCGTGAGCGAGAGCTGGCGGTCGAACCGCCGGCGTGTGAGCAGGAGCGTCGGCATCGAGATCAGCGAGAGAACGATCAGCGGGACCGAGTACGGACTCGCCTGAAGGAGCCCCTGTCCGGCCGTTATCGGTAACAACAGGAACGTCGCCCACCAGCCGGCTCGCAGCCCTCGCCTGAGTGCGAGCGCACTGCCGACCATCAGGAAGCCGGTCAGCGCACCCGTGAAGCCGACCGCCTCCTGGACGGCGATGGGGACGTGGGCCGCGACGGGACCGAAGTCGGCGGCTTCCTGCTCGATGTTGAGAACGCCGGTCGCCACCGAGAGCAGCGCGACGAGTAGCGCGAGCCCAACGACCGCGCGGGTCGTGGCGACCCACCGCCAGTTCTCGGGCAGCCGCTCGATCACCCGTTCGCCGACCATACCAACGACTCAAGCAGGGCGGCGGTAAACGTCTTCGCCTCCGACAATCCGCGAGATCATTCCGAGCCGCTCCGCGCCGTACCCGCTCGCGTCCGCGGTCGGTACTGGTTTACCGGTCGCCCGCGACCGACCCACAATGACTTCGCTTCCGGTCGAGGTGCTCCTCGGCATCTATCTCGGGCTGTTGACCGGCATCGTCCCGGCGCTGGTGGCCGGTGCGCTCGGCTTTCTCGTCCGCTACGTTACCGGCGTCTCTCTCCCCGGTTTCGGTGTGGTCGCGCTCGCGCTCTCGATCGCCAGCATCCAGGGCGGGCTGCTCGGCCTCGTCGAACCCACTGTGACCCAGTCGCCGCGGCTGCTGGTCGCCGTTCTCGTCGTGTTGATGCTCGCGCTGTACGCCCACAGCCAGGGCGACAGACTGGGCGCCGAACTCCCTCGCCGGGTGTCGCTCACCGAACTCCGCCGGCGGACCCTCTCGGCGGACGCCGTCGAGACCGTCGGCGGCATCGGTCAGGTGACGGTCCGTCCGCTCGGCGAGATCCGCGACGTCGAAGGGTATCCACCGCTGTCGCCCGGGCTCCGGGCGACCCTTCGTGAGGGGTCCTGGCGGCTGCCCGCCGACCTCCCGCTGTCGGAACTCGAGGTCCGCCTCGCCGAGCGGCTGCGGACGGATCACGACCTCGCCGACGTGTCGGTCTCGATCGACGAACGCGGGCGGGCGACGATCGCCGCGGCGCCGCCCTCGAGCGGTCTCTCGCGGCGAATTCCGGCGGACTCGCGCGCGGTCTCCATCGAAACGCAGATTCCGACGGGACTGGCTCGCGGGGACGAGGTGACCGTCCGCGGGGACGGCGGATCGGTAGACGGCACCGTCCTCGCTGCGCGCGCGGCGGCCGACAGCGAAGCGACGACCGGTTCCGGTTCGACGGCCGACGACGAACCGAGCGAGGAGCGCCCCGCTGCGGGAGACCGGCTTTCGGCCCGCACGACGGCATGCGTCGGCGGCCCCGGGCGACTGACCGTCGCCGTCGACGAACACGACGCGAAAGCGGTGCTCGCGTCGAACGCCGACCGAGTCGTCGTTCGCTCCCGCGGCACGAGCCCGGAGCTGCGGGCGCTCGCGCTGTTGAAACGGGGTGGCCGGCACGTCCGGCGCCTGACGGTCGGGGAGTCAGTTTCCGACGCCGACCGCTCTTCTCTCGAGGTGACGATTCTCGCCCGGAGACGTGCGAACCGATCGCCGGAAACCGACCGAGAGTGGTCGTTCGGTCGCGATTCGGCCGGCGCGCTCGAGTCCGGCGACGAACTCGTCGTCGCGGGGCGGCCGGCCGACCTCGCCGACGTCGCGGCGAGGTGGGGCCGGTGACGGTCGCCGCGGCGTCGTCGGTTGGCGCCCAGGTTCCGCCACTGCTGTTGGACGCGGCGGTTCGAATCCTCGGCTTCGGCCTTCTCTCGGCCGGAACGGCCGCTGGCGCGGCGATCGCCTACCGGTGGTACAGCGCCGAGGAGATCCCCGAGGGGATCGCGGTGCTGTTCGGCATCTCGACGGTCGCCCTCTGGCTGAATACGAAGAGCGCGCTCGGCGACGCGATCATCGGCGACACGCCGCTGCTCGACCCCGGAACCGCGGTGTACACGGTGGCGGCGTTCGCCGTAAGCGCCATCGCGGCCGACGGCGGCCGGCGGCTGGGGAGCGCCCTCGAGGCGGAGCTCCTGGCGGGGGGAGCCCCGCGAACGGTCGACGACGTGAACCAACTCGTCCGGTCGGCCGGTCGGGTCGTGGCCGTCGAACTGCCGCGGGTGATCGACGACGCCGACGGCTACGATCCGATCGACGACTCGCTGCGGACGACACTCGCCGGAAAGACACTCCTGTTCCCGCGCCGGCTCACCGACGAGGAGCGCCGGGAGCGGTTGGTCGCCCGCCTCGAGGGCGACTACGGGATCGACCACGTCGCGGTCGAGTTCGCGGCCGACGGAACGGTCGCCAGCCTCGCCGTCGGCAGCAAGCCGGCCGGGATCGGACCGACGCTCGCGCCGGGAACCGTCGCCGTCGCGCTCGAGGCGGACCCCTCGCCCGAGGCGAGTCCGGGCGATACCGTCGAGGTGTGGGCGCGGCGCGACGGCGACCTCGAGCGGCTGACGACCGCCGACCTCCGGGCGACAGCGGACGACGTCGCGACCGTCGTGATCGACGCCGCTGATGCGACCTCGCTCGAGCGAACGGACGCACTCGAACCGGAGCCGGCGACGACCGAGTCGTCCCCGCCGTACCGACTCGTCACCCGCCCCGACTCGAGGGGCGCCGGCCGCGAGTTCGTCTCCCTGCTCAGGGCGGCAGACGAGACGGTGACGGCGCTGACCGTCGGAGACTCGCTGGCTGGCTCGCCGATTGCCGACCTGCCGGCGGTCGTCCTCGCCGTCGAACGGAACGGGGATGCGCTCGCCCTTCCGGCTGGCGACGAGTGCCTCGAGCCGGGTGATACCGCGTTCGTGCTCTCCCGTCCTGCGGCGCTCGACGAGCTCCGAGAGCGGTAGCTACTTGCGGCGGGCGCGGGTAGCGCTGCCCATGGAGTGGAAGCTGTTCGCCGACCTCGCCGAACACGCCGGCGACCGCCACGTTACCGTCGACGTCGACCCCGGCGAGACGGTCGGAGACGCCCTCGAGGCGCTGCTCGAGGACCGGTCCGCCCTTCGAAACCGGGTGCTCGACGAGGAGGGAGAGTTGCGCTCGCAGATCAACGTTCTACGAAACGGCAAGGACGTGGGGAGCCAGGAGCAGGGTCTCGAGACCGAACTCGAGGCGGGCGACGAACTGGCGCTGTTCCCGCCGGTCAGCGGCGGGGCGGTCGCTACGAAAACTCGGTGACGACCTCGAACCCGCGAGTCTCGTACTCGCTCATCGCCGCCAGTCGGTCGGAGACGTCCGCGAGTCCCACCCGACGGGTGACGAGCGCGTCGGGCTCGAGCGCGCCGGACTCGAGCATTCGAAGTAACTCGTCGTAGCGCGACGGCGGCATGCCCCGCGAACCGAGAACGGAGACGTCCCAGCGGGTGATCTCGTCGATCGGGAGGGCGACCTCGCCGCGCTCGACACCGGTCGTCAGCCCCAGTTGCACGTGGGTACCGCGGGGGCGCAGGCAGTCGACGCTGTTGCGACAGGTTTCGGCGCGCCCGAGACAGTCGAGGGAGACGTGTGCGCCCCCGACTCTGCCCTCGTTGGTGATCGCCTCGATCGCCGCTGGCACGTCCTCGTCGGCGCCGTTCACCGTTTCGTCGGCACCAACGTCGGCGGCCAGCTCGAGCGGCTCCTCTCGAACGTCGACCGCGATCACGCGAGCGCCGAGGGCACTCGCGATCTGGACGGCTGCGAGGCCGAGGCCGCCGCAGCCGTGGACGGCGACCCAGTCGCCTCCCCGGAGATCGGTCCGGTGGGCCAGCGCGTGAAACGCCGTCACGTACCGGCAGCCGAGTGCGGCGACGGCCGCCGGGTCGACGCCGTCGGGGAGGTGAACCGCGTTGAACTCGGCGTGCGGGACGTGAACCCGCTCTGCGAACGCGCCCGGAACCGCGGGCTCGAAGCCGAGGGCGTAGCCGTCGGTACAGACGTTGCCGTGGCCGTTTCGGCAGTAGTGGCAGGTGCCGTCGCCGAGGTTGAACGGCACCGCGACCCGATCGCCGGGTGCCAGCCGGGCGGGGTCCACCCGCTCGCCGACCTCGCGCACCCGTCCGGCCGGTTCGTGGCCGAGGATCTGACCGAGGGGGACCCGGTCGTCGGCCCACTCGCCGTGGCCCTGCCAGACGTGCCAGTCGCTGCGGCAGATCCCGCAGGCCTCGACTTCGATCACCGCGCCGTCAGGGGCCGGTTCGGGCGGCGTTACCTCCTCGATCGAGAGCGGGTCGCCGTAGGACTCGAGGATCGCTGCGCGCATACGGTTCCCTCTCGGGGACTGAAGGTAACTGTTCGTGCGAGAGAGAAGTCGTCCGGGATCGTTACCGCTGGGTCAGGTCGATACCGAGCACGAAGTCCGGTTCCTCGGAGATGTCGCCCGCGGCCAGCGAGGCGTCGCTGACCCAGCGAGCCGTCTCGGGGATGAGGACCCGAATCCGGTCTGCCCCGAGCCCCGCGGCGTCCCGGCTCATCGCCGCAAACAGCGAGCGGGCCGACTCGAGGTCGTCCCAGGCGCCGACGCCGTACTCGACCCAGCGGACGGCCTCGCCGTCGTCTCCGGTCCGATCGTACTCGCGGGTGCGGTAGCCCATCCCTGAGACGCCGGCCTCACCCTCGACGGCGAAGACGGCCGTCTCGTCGGCCACCGCCGCGAGCGTTTCGCGGGTGAGTTCGCACGTCGCCCAGCTTTCCTCGGGCGAGAGCGCGAGTCCGCGGAGGTGATCGCGGGCCGGGCTGTCGATCCAGGAGCGCCAGGCCGCCGCGGGATCGTTCGAGACGGGCAGCGGCCCCTCGGCGTCGGCGCCCGGTTCGGGATGCGCCCAGCGGAACTCGGTGACGGGCTCGAAGCCCGCCGCCCGCGAGGCGCCCAGGGCGGCCACGTTCCAGGAGAAGACCATGATCCGGCCGACGGTCGCGCCGCGCTCGCGGGCCCACTCGAAGCAGGCCTCGTTGAGTTTGCGGCTGACGCCCTGGCGGCGGTAGTCGGCGTTGACCCGCATCCCCTGAAACCAGGCCTCGTCGGGCGAGAGCATCACCGCCTGGACGATGCCCGCGAGTTCGTCGCCCGCGTCGGCCACGAACGTCCGTTTTCCCGTCTCGCCCTCGTCCTCGAGCCAGTCGTGGTAGACGCGGTGGAGGTAGTCGCCGCCGCGGTCGGCCCAGATGGTCTCGGTGAACGCCTTCACTCCCTCGTAGTCGTCGGGGGTGGCCTGGCGGATCTCGATTCCGACCGACATCTCACACCCAGGGCCGCGAGCGGTCCTGAATCTCGCCGGCCAGCGAGGTCGACATCGCCTCCTCGACGTTCTCGGCGTTCGCGAGCGCCCACATCAGTTTGACTTTCGCGGTTCCGGGGAGAGTGTCCTCGCCCTCGAGGACGCCCGCCTCGAGCAGGTCGCGGCCGGTGTCGTACACCCGGTCGCAGACCCGACCGGAGAGACATTGACTCGTCATCACGATCGTCGTCCCGTTCGCGACCAGTTCCTCGACTCGCGGGATCAGGTCGGTGTGGACGTGGCCGAGGCCGGTTCCCTCGAGCACGAGGCCGGCTTTCCCCTCGACCGCGTCGAGGAAGGCGGGGTCCATCCCCGGCGTGAACTTCAGGAGTTCGACGTCGCCCTCGAGATCGGACTCGAGTGCGAGTTCGCTCTCGTCTCGCCGTCGGTATTCCCGGCGGAACGACACCTCGCCGGAATCGTAGTCGACCTCGCCCAGCGGCTCCGCGCCGACGGTTTCGAAGGCGTCTCGCCGGGAGGTGTGGTTCTTGCGGACGCGGGTGCCGCGGTGGAGCGCGCAGACGTCGTCGGACTCGCTCGCGTGCATACAGACGAGCACCTCCGCACAGTCGCTTTTCGCGGCCTCAACGGCGCAGACGGCGTTCATCACGTTGTCCGAGGAGGGCCGGTCGGCCGAGCGCTGGCTCCCTGTGAAGACGATGGGGACCGGCGTCTCGAGCATAAAGGAAAGGGCGGCGGCCGAGTACTGCATCGTGTCGGTGCCGTGCATGACGACGACGCCGTCGGCGCCGGCTTCGATCTCCTCGGCCACCGCGTCGGCGAGGTCCTGCCAGATCGGCGGCTCCATGTTCTCGGAGAGGATGTTCGCGACGACTCGGCCGCGGTAGTTCGCCCGTCCGGCGAGGTCTGGCACCGCGCGAAGGACGTCCTCGGCGTCGAACTGGGCCGTGACGGCGCCGGTGCGATAGTCGACCGTCGAGGCGATGGTGCCGCCGGTCGAGATGAGCGCGATCGTGGGGAGCTCGTCGTCGAACTCGACCGCAGAGCCGCTCTCGTCGGCCCCTGCGCCGTCGATCTCGTAGACGGTCTCCGCGAGCACCTCGAGGGAGACGTCGTCGCGGTCGACGCCGACGTTGTAGCCCCCCTCGAGTTTCACCACGAGGTGGTCGTCCGTGCTCGAGGGCAGCAACACGCCCTCGTAGGAGCGGTCCGCGCCCTCGAGACGGACGCGATCTCCGGGGTTCGCTGTCATGCGCTCCGGTTGCGCGCGGGCGGACTTGAAAGCACGCTTTCGGGCCGACGGTCAGCCACTGATCAGGCCGAACAGCGCGACGAGCAGCCCCAGCGTAATCGCGACGCCAGCGAGCAGTGCCGTCAGCAGTCGGATGTACCCGGCAACCCCGTCGGGAATCTCGGCCCGTGGAAGGAGATTCCGAGTGGCGTACAGGATCCCGACTGCGAGGAGGACGACGCTGATCCCGACGACGATCGCTCCGACGTTCATTGCCGGGTACGTACGGGCGGAGCGCGCAAAAGGGGAGGGGATCCCCGGCCGGCCCCACCGATCCGGTTAGTACGCCGAAAGGACCATGGGGGTCGCCCCCCTCGACTCGAGTATGAGCGATCGTTCGGAGGAGGCCACGACCACTCGAGAGCCGGGGTCGACCGACGCCCTCCTCGATGAGACGGATCGACTGCTCTCGGAGCCCGAATCGGGCCGAGAGTCCCGGCCGTCGCCGGCGACGGCCGAGGAGTCGACAGCCGAACAGTCGACGGCCGGGTTCGGCGCTCGGCTCCGGTCGCGACTCCCCGGGAACGGCGCCGGATCCTCCCTGTCCGACCGGCGTTCCCTGACGGAGTACTTCTCCCCGAAGGCGTTTCTCGCGCTCGCCGCCGCGTTCGGCGTCGGCCTGTTCGCGGGCGATCTCGTCGTGCCGCTAGCTGGCGGTCCACTCGGCGTGTTTTCGATCGCGTTTCTCGTCGGGCTGGTGGCCTCGAAGCGGCGCTACCTCGAGACCTCCCTCGCCGGTATCGCAGCCGGGGGCGTCGCGACGGTGTTCAACCACCTGATCCTCACGTTCGCCGGCTCGGGATGGGCCGTCTTCGTCGCCGGAGCGGCGATCGGTCTACTCGCGTCGCTCGTCGGCTACTACTTCGGCCGGGATCTCAGAGACGGGCTCTCGCGAGAGATTTAGGCGCCCGTCGCGAGCTCCCAGCCCCGTTCGGTTCGCGTTACGATCCCCTCGTCGGCCATGGTCTCGAGCAGGTCGGCGACGATCTCCCGTGGTGCATCGATGTCGCGACTGAGCGCCGTCACTCCCTTCGGCTCCTCGCGGACTTTTGCGAGAAGATCGGCGTAAATTCGGCTCTCGGGGCCGGTACCGACTGTTTCTGAGATCTGGTCGAGAACGTCACACAGCCGTCCCTGGACCCACCGCTGGGCCAGCGAGAGTTCGTTTTCGAGCTGTTCCATCCGCTCGAGCGTTTCCAACAGCTCGTCGAGTCCGTCCGTCTCGTCGTAGCTGACGTCGAGCGAGAGGTGTCGACAGGTGGTGATATCGAAGCTGTTGTTCGACGGGTAGGCGCTCTTGCTCGCGAACCCGTAGGGCGAGACGTTCACCTCGAGGCGGACGTTCCGGGCGATATGGAAGTACTTGCGGCGCTGGTCGTCGGTTCGACTCTCGATCAGTCCGGCGTCCTCGAGTTTTCGGAGGTGTTCGATGACCGCCTTTGGACTGACACTGAGATACTCAGATATCTCCGTGACGTAACAGGGTTTGCGTGCCAGTAACCGCAGAATTCGTCGCCGGTTTTCGTTCCCGAGTAGATCCAGCAACGCAGCGGAGTCCATCTATCCGACGTTAGTGATGAGTGCTGAAAAGGGTGTCTGCTCGCTCGTTCGCTGCGGCGGGCTCATAGGGTTGGCTGTAGTCTCTTACCGGTGATCGCATACTCGTGCCGCCGATCACCGGTACACAGTTACAGCCGACCCTATCAGTCGTCCTCCCCGTCGTCCGTCTCGTTACCGGCGTCGTCGTTCTCCTCGAGATCGGCGTCATCGTCCCCCGATTCGACCCCGAGACCGTCGTCGTCGAGACTGACGCCGTCGTCCGCATCGGGTTCGCTGCTATCGGGCGAGTCGTCGGTACCGGGCTGGCCGGGAGCGTCGTCGGTCTGTCCAGGCGGGGTCACCCCCTCGTCGAACGAGAACTCAACACCGATCAGCCCGCTGGCACGCTCTGCGACCTCGCCGTTCGCGAACGCTCCGATGCTCGCCCGGAGATCGACGAACGTCTCCGAGGCGACACCGTACTCGTTCGCCCGCAGTTCCGTCTGCTCGACTGCCTGCTGGAGGGCGCTGATCTGGACCGTCAGCCGAGTCATACGGGCGTCGTAGGCGACGGGGTTCATCTCGTCTTTACGCTCCTCGAGCTGGCTGTGTTCCTCCTCGAGGGACTCGAGGCGCTGTTCCAGGTGGGAGGTTCGGTCCGAAACCACGTCGGCTCGACGCTCGTCGTCGGCGTTCTCGTAGGCCGCGTCGAACATCCGCGTCTCCACTTCGTTATCGGTGGCGGCGGCGCTCGTCTGCATGAACTCCGAGACTTCGGCGCCCATCGACGTTTCTTCGTCCTGGTCGCTTTCGTTCGTCTGGTCGCCGAAACCGATCGGGATGGCTGCACCGCCGACGGAGGCGACGGTGAGCCCGAAAACGGCGACCACCACGACGAACGTCGTGGCGCGAATCGTACTCATTACTCACCTGCTACCGACGAACGTCGTAAAAAGGCAGACCTTCGTTCGGATCGTTTAGCACTTCGGTTCGACCGTTCAGATCCGTTTGAAGCGTTCACACCCCGCTCCCGTCGCCGGGTTCGGCGGATTGCGGTGCCGACAAACAGTCTTCTCTTCCCGAAAATCAGGAGTGAGAATCGGCCGAACCGGCTGCGAAACGAACGGCGATTGGGGAGGCGATAGCGAGTGAAACGGTCGGTTTCGAATGTGATAATCGGGGCGCGTTCCGATCGTCCTCGGTGATTCGGCGGGTGAATCCCGTGTAAACGTTGCCCGCGTCTATCGGGTTGTTGAAGACAGAATAGTTATGGTACTCTGTGACGTGGTTTCATACACCATGTTCGAAGTCTTTTCGAACAGCTACTATCTCGGTCGACTCTACGTCGCCCCGACCGATGGCCCCCACGCGGTGATACAGCGCGAACAACACGAACGCATCAACGAAGAGGTGTACACCACCGGTGAAGGGGTCGAACGCCTCGACGAGCCGCTGGTGATGAAACTCGAGTCGGGGCACTTCCCGGTTCACGGGGACGAATCGATCCCCGCAAACACCCTCGCCGTTCCCGACTCGATCCTCGAGGGAACCCGAATACGGAACCCGCCCACGCTGCGGGAGGTGTTTCTCGCTCGCCGCGAGCGAGCGAAACAACTGCTCGAGTTCGCCGGCGGCTGGGAGCCTCCCGAAGACGCCCTCGACGACTATCGCAACGCCGGAACCTAGAAGTAACCCCCGCGTCACGTTTCCGGTCGATGATCGACGAGCTGCTCGGCCGCGCCTCGCTCAAGGAGCGAGTCGCCGACCTCGAGGAGGAAAACGAGCGACTGCGCAACAGGTACGAGGCCGAGTCCGATCGCCGGTCCGACGCGGTGACCGCGAGACAGGAGGCCGAGGAGCGCCAGAACCGCCTCGAGGATCGGATCGCACAGCTCGAGGGGGAACTCGAGCGCCAGGAGGACGACGACTGTCGCCTCGAGTTCCGCCGGCACGAACGCCTCCGCGGAACGCGGTTGTCGGAGGTACTCGACCGCCTCGAGTCGTATCGAACCGGTCCGGAGGGGGCACTGACGGCAGCCGTTCGCGAGGAGGTACCCGACGAACTCGCGGAGGCGCTCGGCGAGCGAGCCGCGCTTCTCGAGGACGCCGGCCCCCGTCTCGTTTGCACTGACGACGCGGGCCTCCTCGCCGTCGCCCTGGCGCCCCCGCTGACGCCCGAGATCGAAGCCGCCTGGCGCGACCGGTTCGAACTCGAGCGCGAGTGGTTCGTCCCGACCGGGCGCCACGCGCTGGCCCTCGTTCGAGCGGATCTGTTCGCGCTCGGGATCTACGAGGACGACGAACGCGTCGAGTACCGTGGGTTCGAGAGCGACGTGAAGGGGAGCCACTCCAAGGGTGGGTTCTCCCAGGCCCGGTTCGAGCGCATCCGCGACGACCAGATCGACGACCATCTCGAGCGCTGCCGGGAGGCGATCGCGGAGTACGACGGCGACCGGCTGTACCTGGTCGGCCAGCGCGGCGTCGTCGACACGTTAGCTGAAGCGGTCGATCCCGCGGCGACCGCGGCCGTCGACGCGACCGGTGCGCCGAAATCCGCGCTCGAAGACGCGACCCGATCGTTCTGGACGGCTGACCTTTCGGTGTTCTAACCGGGGGCGGACAACGCTTCCGGTGCGTTTACCCTTAAGTGCCCACCCTGCTATGGGCAGATTATGAGTATCGCGATCCTCGCCCACGAACGGTTTCCGACCGGCGCCAAAACCGCACTCGGCGTGCTTAGATACGGTGAATACGACGTTCAGGCAGTTCTCGACCGTGAGTCTGCCGGAAAGCGGGTCTCCGACTTCGTGTCGGACGTCCAGGATGCGCCCATCGTCGCCGGCATGGACGAGGTCGGCGAGGTCGACGCGCTGCTGATCGGCATCGCACCGATCGGCGGCGGCTTCGAGGACAGTTGGCGCGATGACGTTCGGACCGCCCTCGAGCGCGGCTGTGACGTTATCTCGGGGCTGCACTACTTCCTCGAGGAGGACGAGGAGCTCGCCGCACTCGCCGCCGAGAACGGCTGCGAACTCCGCGACGTTCGCAAGCCGCCGGAGGACCTGACCGTGAGCCAGGGGATCGCCGGCGAGGTCGACGCCGAGGTAATTCTCACCGTCGGCACCGACTGCTCGGTCGGCAAGATGACCGTCTCGATGGAACTCGCCCGCGCGGCGAACGAGGCCGGCCACGACGCCGCCGTGATTCCGACCGGCCAGACCGGGATCATGATCGAGGGCTGGGGGACCCCCATCGACCGGGTTATCAGCGACTTTACCGCGGGCGCGGTCGAAGAGATGATCCTGGAGAAGGGCGACGAGCACGACTACCTCTTCGTCGAGGGACAGGGCAGCATCGTCCACCCCGCCTACTCCGCCGTGACCTGTGGCATTCTCCACGGGGCGATGGCCGACACGCTCGTGCTCTGCCACGAGGCCGGAAAGGAACAGATCCACGGCTACGAGTCGGTCCCGCTCCCGCCGATCGAGACCTACGTCGATCTCTACGAGGGACTCGCCGAGCCGGTCCACCCGGCCCGGGTCTACGCGGGTGCGCTCAACACCTACGGGCTGGACGAGGAGGAGGCCCGGGCGGCCGTCGACGAGTACGAGGCGGCGCTCGGCGCTCCCGCGACCGATCCGGTTCGCTACGGCTCGGAGAAGCTCCTGGAGGCGATCCTGTGACCCTCGAGACCTCCTTCGAGCGCGTCTCGCTTCCTCTCGAGTACCCGTTCACGATCTCTCGGGGCACCCAGACCGAGGCCGAGGTCGTCACCGTCGAGATCGAGGACGAGGCGGGGAACGTGGGAATCGGCGGCGCCGGCCCCTCCGCCCACTACGGCGAAACCGCGGCCACGGTCGAGGCCGTCATGCCGGATCTGCTTTCGGTCGTCGAAGAGGTCGACGACCCCCATCAACTCGAGCGGGTCGAACGGCGAATGCGGGAGACGATCGAGCGCAACCCGGCCGCCCGCTGTGCGGTGAGCATCGCCTTGCACGACCTCGTCGCCACGAAACTCGGAGTACCGCTGTACCGTTACTGGGGGCTCGATCCCACCGAGACCGTCGAGTCCTCCTACACGATCGGCATCGACGACACGGCGACAATGCGCGCAAAGACCGAGGAGGCCGTCGACAGGGGGTACGGCACCCTGAAGGTCAAACTCGGCACCGATCGCGACGAAGAAATTATTCGTACCATCCGCGACGTCGCTCCCGACGCCCGTCTCTACGTCGACGCCAACGAGGCGTGGACTCCGCGAGAGGCGGTGCGGACCATCGATCGACTCGCCCAGTACGACCTCGAGTTCGTCGAACAGCCGGTTCCCGCGGAGAATCCCGAGGGGCTGCGCTACGTCTACGAGCGCGCTGCGCTCCCGATCGCCGCCGACGAGTCCTGTATCACCCTCGAGGACATCCCGCGGATCGCCGACCGCTGTGACATCGCGAACCTCAAACTGATGAAGTGCGGGGGCCTGCGCGAGGCGCTGCGGATGATCCACGCCGCGCGAGCCCACGGCCTGCAGGTCATGTGCGGCTGTATGTCCGAGTCGAACGCCTCGATCGCGGGGGCGGCCCACCTCGCGCCGCTGCTCGACTACGCCGACCTCGACGGCTCGCTCCTGCTCGCCGAGGACGTCTACGACGGCGTCGCGATGCCCGGCGGCCGGATCGACCTCGCCGGCCTCGAGCGCGAGGGGACCGGCGCGGTCCCCGAGTGAACGGCTGAACCGCGATCGCGCTCGTTTCGGCCCGGAGCCCCGTGGGGACGCCTGTCTGACTACTCCGACCCGCTCGAGGCCGGACGCGAGCCGTCGTCGCCGCCGTACTCGACGTCGAACGGCCCCTCCTCGGGATCCTTCTGTGGCACCATCGGACCGGTCGACGCCGTGCGACGCGTCAGCGTCGCGGTTCGAAGGATAAACGCGGTCAGTAACGCCAGCGGTGAGATGATGACCGCGATGAGAGCGCTGACGACGAACGGCAGGTAGATGATGCTGATCGAGGGGCCGGTGATGTCGCCGTAGATGAACCCGATGAGCATCGCGGAGAGGATCGCTGGCACGCCGCAGTAGATCGTCAGCTGCGAGAATCGGGTGAGCTCTCGCTGCAGGTACGTCGTTTTGAAGTGTTCCCGCGCTACGTCGAGCATTTCTAACGCGTCGATAAGATTCTCGAGCGATTCGTAGGCCTCCTCGGACAGCTCGTCGCCGTGGCGCTCACGGAGGTGCTTGGCGACGTACAGGTGCCAGGACTCGTCGTAGCTGATCGTCGCCGAGACGGTGCTGAACGTTCCGAACGTCGACTCCTTCAGCACCCTGTCGATGTGTTCGGTGCTCTCCGTGACGCCCTCGACGTACTGCTGGATCGGCTCCCTGACGTCGTCATCGTGATCCTCGACGGCCGCTTCCAAAGAGGTGGCCCGGTCGTAGATCGCCGCCACGAGGAGCTCGAGGAGTCGCGTCGGCGACGCCGGACTCGCCGGGACTGACGAGACGTCCGCCACCTCTTCTCGGAAGGAGAGCACCCCTTTGAGTTGCTCTCTGGCTTCCCCGGCGGCGGTGAACTCCCGCGAGAGGATGAGCTGGTTGATCGAGACGACCAGCGTCACCAGCGAGAACGTGCCGGCGATCATGCCGCCGGCCAGCCGGGTGATCGAATCGTCGTTGACAAACGAGATGACCCCCAGTTCGCCGAGGCCGAGAAAGAGGAAAAACGTCGCAACCGAGATCACCGTCGCGACGAACAGTCGATCGGCTTTGACCAGTACCCAGTCCTGAACCCGAGAGAGCAGCGCCGGCTGTCCGCCGACGGTCGCCCCGTACGACCGCAACCCGCTATCGTCGTCGGACGAACTCATATTCCAACTTCGACGTATCCCGCAATAAGACCGGGCATTGCATACGTCAACCGCCGGACACGGCAGGGTTCAAACTGATATGTGTTCGCCGCATCGGTCCACGTATGTCCGGTACTGGTAACCGTTCTCGTCCGCCCTTTCGGTGGCGATGACCCGGCGCGAACTGTCCGGCCGTCGGCGCGTCCTCGGCCTACTCGCGACGGGAGTGGCCGCGGCTGCGGCCGGCTGTAGCGACGTCGTCGGCGACAATGCCCCGACGTACGAGGGGGGTGCTGCCGTCGAAGACGCCGACGGCGAGGAACGCTCGGCCGAGGAGATGGTTGCGGCGGAAGCGCTCGCCGAGCAGGAGGTCAACGAGGGCGTCACGGAGCTCGACGCCCTCTCGCTCGTCGAACACGAGTTCGTCCTCGAGGACGACTTCCGAGGACCGACCGTGCAGGGAACCGTGGAGAACGTCGGCGACGACCGAATCCAACTGCTCGAGGTCCGCGTCCGGGTGTACAACGACGACGGCGAACTCCTGGGTCGGTACCTGGACGTCGGCGGCGACCTCGACGCGGGCGATCGCTGGGCGTTCGAGGTCGTCCTCCTCGAGGCCCCGGCCGAGATCGATCGCTACGAGATCGCCGTCCTCGGAACGCCGGCCTGACCGCTCACCCCGTATCCGACGGGTTTCGGGCGCAGCACTCGGCTCTCAGGGAACGAACCCGGAATCGTCGTGTTCTTCCTCCAGCATCGAACGCACCCGCTCGTTGCGCTCCTCGAGCGCCGCAACCGCTTCCTCGGGGAGGTCGTCGTCCGGCGGCTCGAGCGCCGGCTCTTCGTCGGGGTCGGGCCAGGCGACGACGACGGTTCCGACCATCCCGCGCTCTTCGTGGCGCGTACAGGCGTAGTCGTAGACGCCCTCGACGTCGAAGACGCGGTCGAAGGTCTCACCGTCGGACAGCGGACCGCTCCCCCACGGATCGGCATCGTCGGGAATCCGTTGTTGTTCGCCGTGCGTCGCCGGGTGGTACGCGGTCGCATCGTGGTCGGCGCCCTCGGCGACCCACTCGATCGTTCCCCCCTCGACGAGGTGGACGACCGGCGGATCGATGCGGGGGTCGTCCGTGCCACCCTCCAGTCGGACTTCGACGTACGTCTCCGGATCGCCCAGGTAGGGGTCGTCCACCCCGGGATCGTCCTCGAGACAGCCTGCGGTGCCGGTTACGAGGAGAGCGGCACCGGTCCCTAGCAGTCCTCGACGGGTCGCCCGCGGTCCGTTCATCGGGTGATAGTTCACCGCCCTGCCGAAAAAGCACGCGGTCCAGCGCCGTCCGGTCGCCCACCGGCTCGTCCGTTCGGATCGGCGGACAGTCCTCGCAGTGGGAGCGCTTTTGTCGGTACGCGGTGTCGTCTCCGGCACGCTTGCCAGACTCCGACCATACCGACGGGGATTCCGACCGCGGGCTCGACCTCAAAGACGAGTACAGCGCGACGGTCAACGTCTTCTTGCACTTCTCCGTCCTCGGGCTGATCACGCTGGTGACCGGTCGTCCGTTTCTGTTTCCGAGCCTGGGGCCGTCGGCGTACCTGATGGCGACCGGCGAGCAGCCCAGGGCGCAAGGCGCCTACCACGTCATCGGCGGCCACGCGGTGGCGGTCGCCGCCGGGCTGATCGCGTACGCCCTCGTCGGCAACGAGGTCAGCGCGTACGTCGTGTTCGACCGGCCCGACATCGCGTTCAGCTGGGAACTCATCTACCTCTGGGCGAGCGCGACGCTCGCGATGATGCTGACGACGACCACGATGTTGCTGACGAAGACGAACCACGCCGCCGCGTGCGCGACGACGCTGATCATCGCGCTCGGCCTGATGGGCGGCCTCGAGGACGCCCTCATCATCGTCGTCGCCGTCGCCATCCTCTGGTACTTCCACGACCGGGTCATCTCGCCGCTGGCCGCCCGCTACGGGTTCAAGCCGCGCGATGCGAGGGGGGAGTGAGCGTCCCGTAACGCGGGGCCGTCAGCGATGGCCTGCCGCTCGAGACAGTCCGCCGTCGATCCGGCCATCGGTCCACGGTCGAAGCCGTTGCTGCGTGCGTCGTCGGTTGCGAGACGCAGAAACGCCCGTCGGCCGCGCACGCGATGCGCTTACGCGTTATCCTCTTCCTGCAGCTCCGCGAGTTCGGCTTCGACGTCCTCGTCGACCTCCGTCTCGAGATCCTCCAGTTCGGTCTCGACGTCCTCCGTCTCCTCGGCGTCGGCCTCCGTCTCCTCGCCCATCTCGGACTTCAGCGTCTCCAGTTCGGCCTCGACGCCGCTGTCGGTCGAGAGCTCCTCGAGTTCGCGGTCGATGGTGTCCTTGTCCGAGAGGACGTCCTCGAACGCGCCGGACTCGTGGAGTTCGTCGAGCGCGGCCGCGCGGGCTTCCATGTCCTCGGTGCGCTCCTCGGCGCGTTCGATGGCGCGGCCGACGTCCTCGAACTCCTCGCCGGTCGCGGTCATCGCTTCCGACACCGTGGAACTCGCTTCGGCGGCCTCGTAGCGCGCCTTCATCGTCTCCTTTTTGGTGCGGAACTCCTCGATGCGGCTCTGGAGTTCGTCTTTCTGCTCGATCAGCCGGTCCTGCTGGTTCTGGAGTTCTGAGATCTGGCGTTCGAGGTCCTCGATCTGGTTCATCTTCGTCTTCTTCTTCTCGAGGGCCTTGCGCGCCAGATCCTCGCGGCCCTGCTGGACCGCTGTGCGAGCCTGGCCGTTGTGTTTCTCGACGTTCTCCTCGAGGCGGCGTTTCTGCATCTCGAGGCGCTTTTTCTGCGTCGTGAGGTCGGCGATACCGCGTTTGACGTCCTGGAGCTGATCGCGCATCTGCTCGTAGGAGTAGTCGAGCGTCTGCGTCGGATCCTCCGCCCGGTTCAGGATCGAGTTGATCTTCGACCGGATGACGTAGGACGTCCGAGAGAGGATACCCATACTAGCTACGTGTCGTTCGTTCCCCTTAAAAACATCACTTCCTCAACAGTCCGCGTAGTGTCGTGTCCCGATCTCGAGTCGAAGGGATGATTCATACCGCCGGACCGTCGATGGTGGCACATGACCGATGTTGTCGTTCCCGGTGGACGGGACGTACGCGGAACGCTCGCGGACCCGGCCCTCGACGGTGAGTCATCGCCGTCCGAGTCCACGGGATCGGACGCAATCGTCGTCGCCTGCCCGCCCCACCCCCAGCACGGGGGCCACCGCGGCGACCGGCGGCTGGTGGCCGTCAGCGAAGCCGTGAACGAGCGCGAAATCGCCTGCCTGCGATTCGACTACGGCGAGTGGGACGAGGGCTACGGCGAGCGCGAGGACACCCGCAACGCGATCCGCTGGGCGGCCGACCGCTACGAGCAGGTGGGCGTCTTCGGGTTCAGCTTCGGCTCCGCGCAGGCGATCCTGGCGAGTGCGACCGTCGACCGGGAGGTTCGGGCCGTCTCCGCCCTCGCACTGCCCGATCGGCTTGGCGCGGATATCGAGGTCGTGCCGGCGCTCGAGGCGCTCGAGGCGCCGACGCAGATCTGCTACGGCGAGCGCGACTCGACGGTCGACTGGGAGCCGGTCGTCTCGCGGGCGCGGGAACTGGGTTTCGAGGTCCACGAGTTCTCGGCCGATCACTTCTTCGTCGGCCAGCACGGGAAAGTGGCGGAGACGGTGAGCGAGTTCTTCGAGGCTCGCCTCGAGTCCGTCTAGGATTCGTGGGGCTCAGGCCCGCTTCGAGTCCGCCGGATCGCCTCGAGCACCGCCTCGGGGTCGTCGATCGCCTCGCGGTCGCAGCGGAGGTTCCGGAACCGACGTTCTATGACGAGTTCCTCGTCGGTGAGTTCGACGCCGGATATCCGTTTCCAGGGGATCAGAGTGCTCGAGCGGCCGCGGTCGTGGCGAACGCCGTGTTCGTGGACACGCAGTTCGCCCTGCTGGGCCTGCTGGTCCATCTCGAGGGAAAACCGCGTTCCGTAGTACTTCTTCCCGCTGGCGTCGCCGGTGTTGATCATCCAGGACCAGACCGCCACGGCGACACCCATGAGAACGTAGACCAGCCCGACAGTGCTTCCGGTGGCGACGCTCACGCCGAGACCCATGGTCACGAAGACCACCAGTACGACCCAGATGCCGCCGTTCGCGAGCGCACTCGCCGGTTGGTAGGTCCACGTGGCGGCCGGCTCGTCGGCCGTGATCGCCTCGACGAATCGGTTTCGACACAGCCGCTCGAGGCCGAACCCCGCGACGCCGAGCAACAGGGCGAAGCCGACGGTCGCCAGGCCGTATCTGCCGGTGTACTCGAGCGGCGCCACGCGCGGTGCGAGTGCGGCCGCCACAAAAAAGGCGGCCGGTAGATAGCAGGCGACCCGCCATCGCCAGGTGCCGCCGATCCGTTCGGGAAGCCCGCGGGTGCGTTTGGCGAGGACGTGACCGACGAGCGTCGTCGCCGTCACGACGGTCGGGAAGGTTCCGAGCAGCGTCGCCGACGTCGCGTCGGCGAGCACGCCAGCGAGGAGACTGATTCCGCCGACCACGAGTCCCAGATAGAAGCCGAACGCCGCCTGAAAGCCGATATCCGGCGGTTCGACCTCGACAGAGGTCCCGCGGTACTCGAGTGACATAACCGACAGTACGCGGCGGGGGATGCTAAAAGGATACGGATTTGACGGTTTTACGGACAGGCTAACAGCCCGTCGCTTCGGGAGGTCGAGATCTCCTTCGGCTCCGTATCGTCTCCTGGCGATACTGACACTCCGTGTCGAAGCCCGGCCGGTCCCGAAATGGTTTTCAACCGTTCACACGGACAGTCGGTATGCCGACGGAACCGGACACTCATTATGATCCCTCGCTGGGGAACAAGTTCATCTTCGTCACCGGCGGGGTTATGTCGGGGCTGGGCAAGGGGATTACGGCCGCGAGCACCGGCCGACTCCTGAAAAACGCCGGGTTCGACGTGACCGCGGTGAAGATCGACCCGTATCTCAACGTCGACGCGGGCACGATGAACCCCTACCAGCACGGGGAGGTGTACGTGCTCAAAGACGGCGGCGAGGTCGACCTCGACCTGGGGAACTACGAGCGGTTCCTCGACATCGACATGACCTCCGACCACAACGTCACGACGGGGAAGACCTACCAGCACGTCATCGAGAAGGAGCGAGCGGGCGACTACCTGGGTAAGACGGTCCAGATCATCCCCCACATCACCGACGACATCAAACGGCGCATCCGCGAGGCCGCCGAGGGAACCGACGTCTGTATCGTCGAAGTCGGCGGCACCGTGGGTGACATCGAGGGGATGCCCTACCTCGAGGCGCTGCGCCAGTTCGCCCACGAGGAACCCGAGGAGAACGTGCTGTTCGCCCACGTCACCCTGGTTCCGTACTCGAAAAACGGCGAGCAGAAGACCAAACCCACGCAACACAGCGTCAAGGAGGTCCGCTCGATCGGCCTCCAGCCCGACGTGATCGTCGGCCGCTGTGACGACGAACTCGAGCCGGAGACGAAAGAGAAGATCGCGCTGTTCTGTGACATCCCCACGGAGGCGGTGTTCTCGAACCCCGACGTCGAGGACGTCTACCACGTCCCGCTCGTCGTCGAGGAGGAGGGGCTGGATCAGTACGTCCTGGAGCGGTTCGAACTCGAGGAGGCTGCGCTGCCCGCCGGCGAACGGGCCAACGAGTGGCGCGAGGTCGTCACCTCCGAGAAGGAGGGCAGCGTCGACATCGCACTCGTCGGCAAGTACGACCTGGAGGACGCCTACATGTCGATCCACGAGTCGCTGAAACACGCCGGCTTCGAACTCGGCGTCGACGTGAACGTCCGCTGGGTGGACGCCGACGAGATGAACGCCGACCACGAGGCGCGACTCGAGACCGCCGACGGGATCGTCGTTCCGGGCGGCTTCGGCATGCGCGGCACCCAGGGGAAGATCGACGCGGTGCGGTACGCCCGCGAGAACGACGTCCCGTTCCTCGGTCTCTGTCTCGGCTTCCAGATGGCCGTCGTCGAGTACGCCCGGAACGTGCTGGGACTCGAGGGCGCCCACTCCGCGGAGATGGAATCCGAAACCGCACACCCGGTGATCGACATCCTTCCCGAGCAGTACGAGGTCGAGGATATGGGCGGCACGATGCGCCTGGGCGCCCACGAAACCGAGATCGAGCCGGGAACGCTGGCCCACGAGATCTACGGGGACACCTCCTGTACGGAACGGCACCGCCACCGCTACGAGGTCAACCCGGAGTACTTCGACGCCTTCGCCGAGGAGTCGATGGTGTTCTCGGGGACGGCGGGCAACCGGATGGAGATCCTCGAACTCGAGGACCATCCCTTCTTTTTCGGCACGCAGTTCCACCCCGAGTACCGCTCCCGGCCCGGCCGTCCCAGCCCGCCGTTCGTCGGCTTGCTCGAGTCGGTACTCGAGGGGACCGACGCGGCCGAGAGCGCCCGCGCAGAACACGAAGAAACTGAGGTCACCTACTAATGGTTACGACGAACACGTTCGTTCCGGACGCAGTCGAAGAGATCGAAGACGAAATCGGCGACGCCAACGCCGTCATCGCGCTATCGGGCGGCGTCGACTCCTCGGTGGCCGCCGCGCTGGCTTACGAGGCCATCGGCGACCGTCTGACGCCCGTCTACGTCGACACCGGCCTGATGCGCAAGGGTGAGACGGCCCAGATCCGCGAGACGTTCGACTACATGGAGTCGCTGCGGGTCGTCGACGCGAAAGAGCGGTTCCTCGACGCGCTTTCCGGCGTCACCGACCCCGAGGAGAAGCGAGCGGTGATCGGCGAGCAGTTCATCCGCGAGTTCGAGCGCGAAGCACGCGATGCGGACGCCGACTACCTCGTCCAGGGGACGATCTACCCCGACCGCATCGAGAGCGAGGGCGGAATCAAGTCCCACCACAACGTGGGGGGGCTTCCCGACGTGGTCGACTTCGAGGGGATCGTCGAACCCGTCCGCGACCTCTACAAGGACGAGGTCCGCGAGGTCGCTCGCCACCTCGGTCTGGACGATCTGGTGGCCGAGCGGATGCCGTTCCCTGGTCCCGGACTCGCCGTTCGCGTCATCGGCGAGGTGACGGACGAGAAGCTCACGGTGGCTCGCGAGGCGTGTCACGTCGTCGAGGACGAACTCGAGGAGTACGACCCCTGGCAGGCGCTGGCCGCCGTGATCGGCAAGGCGACCGGCGTCAAGGGCGACAACCGCGTTCACGGCTGGGTGGTCTCGGTTCGGTCGGTCGACTCCCGCGACGGGATGACCGCCCGCGCCCAGGAGATCGACTGGGAGACCCTCCAGCGCATCCAGTCTCGTATCACCGGGGAGAACGAGACTGTCGCCCGCGTCGTCTACGACGTCACCCACAAACCGCCCGCGACCATCGAGTACGAGTGACCATGCAGGCTATCGTCGCCGGTCCGGACGAGGACGGCATCGCGGACGCGCTCGAGGCTGCAGGGGTCGACGTGACGCGGCTCACGGGCGTCCTCTCTCGACCTATCCTCGAGGAAGCGGGGATCGTCGACGCCGACCTCTACGTCCTCACCGACGTCGCGGAGGCGACGACGATTCCGATTGCCCGCGATCTCACCGACGAACTCAGGACGATCGTCTACGCCCGCGACACGGTTCCGGAGTTCGTTCGCGGCCAGCTCGACCTCGCGGTCGATCCGCGGCTGGTCGACCCGGAGATCGTCGCCGAGGAACTGGTCGACTGACGCTGTCGGATTGTTTGTAGGTTTTTCGCCGCTCTCGAGAAGCTGCCGCCGTGAACTATCTCCGTGCCGTTTTCGGTGGGTTGAACTGGAGTAAAGTGAAACGGAATCCGGAATAAGGGAGTGTAGCGTCTCCCCCGTTCAAGTAGTTCCCCCCGGTACGAAAGGATGGAGGTCGACGGGTACCACCGTCAGGCACCCCACGCCTATGTCGATCCCGTGACTTCCAGCAACCCCACCACAGCACCCTTCCCCCACCATTGCCACATCGCGCACCCCGGCGACGTGGGCCCACTGCACCGGCTCACGCCGCCGCCGCGGTGGCTTAGATCTCGGGGCCTCACCCTCCCCGGGATCGTAGCGGATTTCGTACCTGACCGCCGAGCGGCGGCGCCGCTCGACGCTCGTTCACCGATTTCCCGGAGCTACGGCTGTAGCGTCTCCAGAACCGGAATTTCCTCGAGTCGCTCCTCCTCGAGCAGCGACCAGTCGATTCCGTCGGGGCGTTCGCCCGCTTCGGGTCGAACGACGCGCTCGGGCGTGACAACGAGCGACAGCGCCACGTCGTGGGCGTCGGTTTCGACGCGGTCGACGACCTGCCGGTCGTGAACCGTCGTTACGACCGGCGTCTCGTCGTCGACGAGGTCGAGTTCCCGCAGGATTGCGTACTCGAGGTCGCTGTACCCTTCGCCCTTGCCGATTCGGCCGCCGTTCTCGCCGACGGCGACGCTGCCGGAGACGATCAGATCGATCCCCGAAACCGCATCGGGACCGACCTGGACGCCGTGTTTCGACGACCCAGAGACCGTCGTCGCCTCGTCGATATCCGCCACCTCGTCGGGATCTAGCCTGAGGAAACAGTCCTGATCCCGGAGCCGCGGCACCGCCATGTACACCGTCTTTCCCTCGCGCAGCGCTCGCCGGCGAACGGGAAGCTGCGGGGCGTCGGGGTTTGCCTTGATCGTCTTCGCAGCCTGCCACTCGGGTTGCTCGGCCAGTCTGTCGGCGGCATCCGTCGCCCCGGCGAAGTTGGGAATGCGTCCGTGTGGCGGGAACGGAAATCGGGCGACGCCGGACTCCT
Organism: Natrononativus sp. DTA114; assembly: GCF_059736515.1. Classification (NCBI taxonomy): domain Archaea; kingdom Methanobacteriati; phylum Methanobacteriota; class Halobacteria; order Halobacteriales; family Natrialbaceae; genus Natrononativus; species Natrononativus sp. DTA114. Next base: position 393,842 of record NZ_JCASSN010000003.1, read on the forward strand.
CGAGGTCGTCCCAGACGCGCTCGCGCAGGTCCTGTTTCTCCATACGCCGACTTCGAAGGCGACCGAGTTCAGGCTTCGTATGTCGGCTCGAACCGCCAGCGCGTCGCATCGGTCGGATACTCGGTCCAGGCGAAGACGGTCGTCGGATTGACGGCAAAGACGGGTGTGCCGTGGCGGATATCGTATTTCTCCTCGTAGCGGTCGTCGATCCGCTCGAGGTACTCGCCGTTCGCCGTCTCCGCGGTGAGTTTCTCTGCGACGCCCTCGACGATCACGACCGACTCCCCGTCCTCGGTGTGGACGGTGATCGCGGGGTTTCGCTCGAGGTTTCGAACCCAGCGCGTGCGGTCGCCGCCACCGCAGTGAAACCGCTTTTCGAGCCAGACGCCCCAGGTGGGGCGGGCGTGTGGCGCGTCGTCGGGACGGGTGGTCGTCACCCAGAAGGTCCGTTCGGCCTGCATGCGGTCTGTGACGGTCGACCAGGGAAGCAGTCCCTCGCGGTCGGCCGGAATACCGTAACTCGAGTCGGTTTCCGGCCGGTCTCGCCTCCGCCCGTGATCGTCTGGGTCCGACATTCTACACCACCGATGGTGCTGGATAGGGATACGGGTTCGGGGCGATTTCGGCGAGTGTACGGTGTGATGTCAGTGTACACGTATCATACTTATACATCCTCGAGGTGGACTCCGCCCATGAACCGCGAAACGGTCGCGTTCGGCGCGCCGCTCGTCGGACTCGCCGTCGGTGCCGTCGTCCTCATCGTCGGGATCTTTCTGGGTGGACTGACGACGGTTGCGGTCGTCGGCGGACTGGTTATGCTCGCCAGTATCTCCCTGCTGGCGTTTTCCGTCACACGAACCGTCTGAGCCGCCGTCGGCGTCAGTCGTCGCCGTTCGCCAGCGTCGTCAGCCGGTAGGCCTCGGGAGCGATGATCTCCTCGATCGCGAGCAGCGTCGCGCGCGTGTCGTCCGGCAGGCAGAAGATCGGAACGCCGCCGGCGATACCCGCCAGTGCACGGCTGCTAACGACGCCGACGCCGAGTTCCTCGTAGCACAACGTGTGAAACAGGTCGAGAAACGCCGGTAGCTCCTTGTCCAGCAGCGGGTCGACCGCTTCGAGCGTCGCGTCCGTCGGTGTAACGCCGGTTCCGCCGGCTGTCACGACGAGTTCGACGTCGTCCCGATCGACGAGTCGCGAAATCTCCCCCTGGACGTTGTCGTAGTCGCCGGCGATTAGCTCGCGCACTGCGATTCCGTGGCCGGCGCCCTCGAGCGAGGCGATTATCTTCTGGGCGACTTCGTCGTCCTCGAGTGGGCCGTCCGATCCGATTCGGACGACTGCGACCGGAACCTCGTTCCTCTCTGCTCGGTCCCCGTTCTCGGCTCCGTTCGTCGAGCTCTCGACCATACGAGTCGTTTTCCATCCGGACAGTAAAACGCTCACCCGTCAACTGAGTCGGCTGGCGCCGGGACGCCGCGACCGGGTCGAAATACGTGGCGTCGACTGTCGGTCTTTCACCATCGTTTTGGTGTGTCTCCCCGTTGGCCCGCGTATGCAGGCTGTCCACGTCACCGAACACGGCGATCCGTCAGTTCTCGAGTACGGCGAGCACCCCGACCCCGAGATCGGTCCCGACGAGGTGCTGGTCGACGTGAAAGCCGGCGCACTCAACCACCTCGACGTCTGGGTGCGCCGCGGGCTCCCGATTCTCGACCTCGAGATGCCCCACGTTCCGGGCAGCGACGGGGCGGGCGTCGTGACCGAGGTTGGCGCGGACGTTACCCGCTTTGCTGTCGGTGACCGGGTCGCTCTCTCGGCGGGGGTTCACTGCGGGGAGTGTGAGTTCTGTCGCGACGGGCAGGCGCCGCTCTGTGTCAACTACCACGTCATCGGCGAGCACGTCCCCGGCGTCCACGCCGAGTACGCCGCCGTTCCGGAGGCGAACCTGATCCCCGTCCCCGACGGGGTCGACTGGGTGACCGCCGGCTCTTCCACCCTCGTTTTCCAGACCGCCTGGCGGATGCTGATCGACCGAGCGGATCTCACCGCCGGCGAGAAGGTGCTGGTGCTGGGTGCAAGCGGCGGCGTCGGCCACGCGGCGCTCCAGATCGCGGATTACGCGGGCGCGGAGGTGTACGCGACCGGCAGCAGCGAGGAGAAACTCGCCTACGCCGAGGAGCACGGGGCGGACCACGTCGTCAACTACGAGGAGGAGGAGTTCGCCGACTGGGTCCGCGCGGAGACGGACAAACGCGGCGTCGACATCGTCGTCGACTACATCGGCGCCGGCACCTGGCGGGACTCGATCCGCAGCCTCGCGAAGGGCGGGCGGCTGGTCACCTGCGGGGGGACCGCCGGCCCGAACCCCGAAACCGACATCCCGCGAATCTTCTGGAATCAGCTCTCGATCATCGGCTCGACGATGGCGACCCCCGGGCAGGTCGACGACGTGATGGAACTCGTCTGGGACGGCACCTTCGAGCCCGCGATCCGGGACGTGCTCCCGATGAGCGAGTCCGCCCGCGCCCACGAGATGCTCGAGGGACGCGAGGGCTTTGGGAAGGTCGTGGTGCGGCCCGATAGCGAACTCGAGTGAGAGCCCGCAGGAAACGATTATTCCGCTCGAAACGGATGTGAAACACGCGCTCAGTACAGGCGGTGCAGGTAACGCTGCGGAAGAGCATCAAGCGCTGCACCCGCGAGCGACCAGCGGGAGCGAGCGGCCTTTTTAGCGTAGATTTTTGCAAGCGGTTCGAGCGACCGTAGGGAGCGAGGACCCGCAGTAAAAAGGTACGTTTGCAGGGAGACTTTGCAAATCACGGACTCGAGCCACTCCCGTTCGAGACGGCGAACCGAACCGTGAGGGCTTTGCCCTCCGGTTCGTAACTCCCGTACGTGACCTCGAGCGACGACCGCGGCTACGTCCACGATCCCGCGGCATTCGACGGGGACGAGCGGAAGGAGGAGGAGTCCGACGACGAGTGGCTCCGCGAGCCGATCCACCCGGAAGCGGGCGACCGCGAGTTCGGGTGGCGCGGCTGGGTGCTCGTGGGGGCGATCGTGCTCGCGTTCATCGTCGCGCCGCTCGCCATTTTGCTGTGGCCGCCTACCCTCAACTACTGGGTGGCGCTGTTGATCCTGCCGCTGTTTCCGGCCCTGGTCCTGGCGCTGACGGCCGTCTGGGCGACGACCCGTCCCTAAAGGGAGTCGAGGGCGGCGTCGAGGCGGTCGATGACGGCCGCTGCGACCGGGACGTCCTCCGCCGGCGCGTCCGCCGCGTTCGCGTACCCCGCCACCGCAGCTCTGAGCTCTCGAGCCTGTCGTACGGTCAGCGTTTCCTCGTCGGCCTCGATCACGTCGAACGACGTGAGAAGCCAGGCCGGCGGCTTTGTCCGGTCGTCGATCGCGTCGTCGGCTCGCGTGGTGAGCACGTAGTGGACGAGCCACCGCTGTTCTCTCGAGAGGTCGACGTCGAGCGTTCGCGTCTCCTGTGGTGGGGAACTCATATCGGGTTCGGGCCGAATTCTGTCGGCCCTCGAGCGACGCTACGTGGGTGGCAGTAATAACTGTTGCCCCGTGTTAACACGGGTCGTAACCCGAGGTAAATCAAACGCGGTGACGAACCGCCGGTGATCTATCGGACGTCCCGGCGCATCGCGATTTCGAACCAGGGACAGAGGCGGAGCTGGCGGTACCACTCTGGGTGGCTGTGCAGGCGTTCGTAGGGCGCCCACAGTAGCCCGGCGACCTCTGCCTCGTCCGGTTCGAGGGTCGTCTCCTCGAGGGTGAGCTTGAGGACCGCACACACCTCGTGTTCGACGCCCTCGTTCTCGAAGTAGCGTTTGTACTCGAAGCGGTCGGTCACCCGCAGGTCGTCGTACTGATCGGGGGTGATACCGAGTTCTTCCTCGAGGCGCTCGCGGGTGGCCTCCTCCTGGCTCTGTCCCTGGACCGGGTGGGAGGCGACGGTGCCGTCCCAGTAGGAGCCCCAGAGCCGCTTCTCGGGCGCGCGCTGGGCCAGCAGGATGTTATCGTCGCGGTCGAAGACGAGCGAGGTGAACGCGCGGTGGCGAACGCCGTCGCCGGTGTGAGCCTCGAGGCGGTTGACGACGTCGAGTTCGGTGTCGGATTCGTCGACCGCGATCACGTCCTGTCGGGCGTTTTTGTGCGGTAGGGACTCGCCCTCTGAGCTGCTCATACTCTCACAATCGGTCAGGTCCTTCAAACCAGTATCGACTCCAGCGCCTCACCAGGGTTCGCCGACACCCGCAACGTCCGGGTCCGGCTCGTACGCGTCACCGACGACGACGGCGAGCCGGCGGGGAACGGTTTCGAGTGAAAGTGTCGCCGTCTCGAGCATCTCGCCGTCGAGGCTGTACTCGACCGGCTGCTGTCCGAGACTTTCGACGGAGAGGGAGGGAACGCGGCGACGAACGATGTGGTCGGCATCCCGGCCGAACAGCCGCTCGAGAGCGGCTTCGCCGACCAGGTCGACCGTGGGTGCGCGCTCGACGATCGTCACTTCGAAGCGGCCGTCCTCGACGTTCGCCTGTGCTTGCCGCGTGTTCGAAAACCGGCGGGCGTTCCCGACGAGGACGAACAGCGCTTCGCCGGCCCACGTCTCCCCGTCCTCGCCGGTGTGCTCGTCGGTGAGGGCAACGCGTAACGGGAGGGGGTCGAACGCGGCCGCCGCCTCGAGCGTTTCACGAACGTAGGCGAGCACGCCCAGCGCCCGTTTCTCTTCAGAGGTCGTCGCGCCGCTCGCCTCGGCCGTGACGCCGCCGACACAGGAGTTGACGAACGCCCGGTCGTCGGCCAGTCCGAGATCGATCGTTCGCCGCTCGTCGCGTTCGATCGCCTCGAAGGCGGCCTCGACGTCGTCGATCCCGAGGTTCGACGCGAAGTTGTTCCCCGTCCCAGCGGGAACGACCGCGAGCGCCGCCTGTTCGAGACCGTTTCCCTCGCGGAGGCCGTTGACGACCTCGTTTACGGTGCCGTCGCCGCCGGCAGCGGCGACCAACGTCGCTCCCGACTCGACGGCCTCGCGGGCGAACTGCGTCGCGTCCCCCTCCCCGGCGGTCAGCCGGGTGACAAAGCCGTGTTCGCGCGCGAGCGCGATCACGCGATCCGCGTGATCCTCGCTCCCGCTCGTTGGGTTACATATCAGCACGCGGTCGCCGTCCCCGGTCCGGTCCATACCAACCATAGGCGGGAGAAGACCAAAACGTTCGGGCGTTCTCTCTCAAGGTATGTTCGCCGTCGACGTACATACTCACACTCGATTCTTTCACGGCCACCGCCGTCTCGGCGATCGGTTCGATCCGATCGGATTCCGTTTGCTCGCCGAAGCGGCCGCGACCCGCGGTCTCGACGGGGTCGCGACGACGAACCACGACTACGCGACTGCGTTCGACTCCGATCGGATTACGACGATTCCCGGTATCGAAGTGTCGACGACCCACGGCCACGTTCTCGTCGTCGGCCCCGACCCGCCGGCGGAGACCGTCCCGCTCGAGTACACCCCCATGGAGGTCGTCGAGATGGCTCACGACCGGGGTTGCGCCGCTATCGTCGCTCACCCGTTTCGAAACAGTACGGTGTCCGAACTGGCCGACCTCTCCTTCGACGCGATCGAGATCAACGGCAAACACCCCCGCACGCGGCCGCTGGTCGAGCGCCTCGCAGACGAGCGTGGGCTGCCGCTGGTCGGGGGGAGCGACGCTCACTATCCCTTCGAGGTCGGGCGGGCGTACACGCTGGTCGACGCCGACGAACTCACGCCCGCGTCGGTCGTCGCGGCGATCCGGGACGGCCGGGTCGAGGTCCGCGTCTCGAGGCGGCCGTTCGACCGCCTCCTTCGGCGAGGCTACCGCGCGTTACACGCTCGAAAACACTCCAACAGCATCCTCGCAGAGCCGTCGCCGGGCGTCGGGCGACCGCCGGGCGAGCCGGAGGGTGATGACGCCGATGCGGACTGATCGGCGAGCGGTGCGCCGCCGATCCCGTTCTGGCGCCGCGAGTCAGCCCAGTTCCTCGTCGAGGATCAGCCGGGTTTTCGTGCTCACGACCTCGTCCTGCTCGCGCGCCTGCGTGATGAGTTCGTTTACGCCGCGGGTGTCGGCGGCGTCGACGACGAGGACGATGTCCTGCTCGCCGGAGACCATCCAGACGAAGTCGACCTCCTCCCACTCGGCCATCCGCTCGGAGACGTTCGCGGTGTCGACGTCGACGGCGACGCTGATCTCGAGCATCGCCTTGACGTTCCCGGTGCGGGTGGCGACGGTGAAGCGCTCGATGACGTCCTCCTCGGTCATCCGCTCGACGCGGTTTCTGACCGTCCCCTCGCTCGTCCCAACTTCGGTCGCGATCTCGGTGTAGGGCGTGCGGGCGTCCCGCCGGAGAATGTTCAGGATGCGTCGGTCCAACTCGTCCATAGAGATCCGATAGTTCGGCTGACGTCTACTTGGTCGTTACGAATTTCGTAACCTGGCTTCGAAGACAACACTTATGACCGTCGATTGAATACGTTGTTCGTAATGACACCGGCCTACGTAGCGCTGGAGAGCGGCCACGTACTCGAGGGGCGTGGTCGCGCTCCGGGAACGGCTCGTGGGGAACTGGTTTTCACGACGGCGTACACGGGCTACGAGGAGAGCCTGACCGATCCTTCTTACGAGGAGCAGGTCTTGACCTTTTCGTACCCGCTGATCGGTAATTACGGCGTCCGTGACGAACGCTTCGAGTCCGACCGCGTTCACCCCCGAGCGGTGCTCGCCCGCGAACTGACAGACGACGTCGCAGAATGGCTCACCGACGAAGGCGTCCCCGCCGTCGACCACCTCGACACGCGGGACGTCGTCACCGACGTCCGCGAGGGCGGCGCGATGAAGTGCGGCATCGCCGTCGGCGAGAACGCCACGCCCGACGACGCCCGCGCCGAACTCGAGCGCTGCGTCGCCATGAGCGACCACACCGAGATCGGCGAGCAGGTCAGCGTCTCCGAACCCGCCACCTACGGCGCCGAAAACGACGGCCCCGACGTCGCGCTGATCGACTGCGGCGTCAAGGGCTCGATCGTCGACTCGCTGGTCGACCGCGACGCGACGGTCCACGTCCTGCCACACGACACGCCCCCGGCGAAGGTCGAGGGGATCGATCCCGACGTGCTGTTCGTTTCGAACGGCCCCGGCGATCCGAAAAACTACGACGAGGCCGTCTCGCTCGTCGAGACATTCGTCGAGGAGATTCCCGTCGCCGGCATCTGTCTCGGCCAGCAGATCGTCGCCCGCGCACTCGGCGGCACCACCGAGAAGATGGCCTTCGGCCACCGCGGCGTCAACCAGCCCGTCCTCGACCTCGAGTCGGACCGGGTCGTCATGACCACCCAGAACCACGGTTACACGGTCGCCGATCCGGGCGACCACCTCGAGGTCTCTCAGGTGAACGTCAACGACGACACCCCCGAAGGCCTCGACGGCACCGACTACGACGTTCTCACCCGCCAGTACCACCCCGAGGCCAACCCCGGCCCACAGGACACCCTCGGCTTCTTCGACGACGTTCTCGAAATGGCCCCTTCTCGGTCTCGCCGCCCTCGAGCCATCCCCGCTGACGACTGATCGGGGCGGCAGCTTCTACGGACGACTCGCAACCTTGAACAGCCGGTCGGCCGTCGACTCGAGACGATGAAGGTCCCGCTCGGGCTGGCCGCGTTCGACCACCAGTCCCGCCTTGCGCACGTCCTCACCGTCGTCGGTGGTCTGCTGGTCTTCGTGGTCGGATACTTCGGTGCCGTCGCGGTCGTCTACGGCGACCTCTCGGCGCTCGGACTCGAGACGAGCATCGACCAGCAGCGCCTGGGCGGCGCGGTCGGCGCCGTGGTGGTGTGGTCGTACTTCTCGCTGGCGTTCGTCCGCGGCTACGGCGGCCCCGTGTTGAACGCCATCGCGTACCCCCTCCTGATCGTCACCGTTACGCCACACCTCGCGCGGTGGGCGCTGTTCGGGATCGACACGACGGCGGTCGTCTCGCGGTTCGTCGGACTGTTCGTCCTCGAGCCGCTGGTGACGACGCTGATCGCCGTCGTTCCGGGATTCGGAGCGTTCACCGTCTTGCTGACGGTGTGGACGGCGCTGATCACTGAGACCGACCGTCGAGCGTGGGAGCGCCATCACCTCACCGATGAATTTTACGAGGCGTTCGTCGCTCAGGAGTACGAGTGAGCGCTCAGCCCGAGAAGCCGTACACCACCGTCACCGTCGCGGTCACGCTCACCGGCCCGGATTCGATGTCGGTGCTCGCTTCCGCGTCGTCAGCGGCGGTGTCGTAGGCGGCGTCGTACCGAACCGGGCTGACGCTGACGTCGCTGGTCGAGACGGACCGGGTTCCTGTAATCTCGACGCCGCGGTTCGCCGCGATGTGTTCGGCCTCCGCGTCGGCGTTCGCCAGCGCGTCGTCGAGCGCCTCGTTGCGAAGCGCCTCCCGCGTCTCCGGTTGCAGGGTGAAGTTCACCCGACCGACGTCGTCCGCGCCGGCGTCGACCGCCGCGTCGATGATCTCGCCGACGCGGTCGACGTCGTCGACCTCGATCGAAAACGCGTGACTCCCCTCGAACCCCGTTCCCTGGCGGCGCTCGCGGATGTTGTACCGGCTGGTCTGGACGTTCTCCTCGGGGATCTCGAGATCGGCGAACGTCTCCCGGAGGCGGTCGGCGCCCTCGGCGAGGTCGTCTCGCACCTCGTCTGCGGTGTCTCCGCGTGCTTCAACGCCGACGGTCGCGACCGCCCGGTTGGGTTCGGTTTCGGCGGTGCCGCTCGCGCTCACTTCGATCGTCCGCCCGTTCTCGCCGTCGGGTGCGCCGCCGATCGACTCCTCGTCGCCGCCGTCGGTGAACGCGCTCCCGACGCAGCCAGCCAGTGCAGTGACGGCGCCGACGCCCGATGCGATCAGCACGTGTCGTCTGTTCATACTTGTCGTACTCTCTACGCACACATGACACTTATCCAAGGTCAAACGCAAATTTGAGTTTGCGAGCGGACCAGTCACCCGTCGGGAACGTTTACGGTCCCGGTTCGCGTATCTCTGGTGATCGACGAATGCCCGACGACCGTCTACTCGTCCCCGTTGCAAACCCCGAAACGACCGACCGATTGCTGGACACCGCGATCGACCTTGCCCGCGACCGCGACCTCGAGATCCTCGTCCTGACCGTCGTCACCGTTCCGCCACAGTTGGCCCTGGAGCACGCGCGGGCGAACTTCGACGTTGAGGAGTCGGAGGCAGTTGTCCGGGACGCCGTCGAACGGGCGCGCGAAGCGGGCGTTTCAGCCACTGGTCGCGTTCGCTTCGGCCGCGGCGTCGCAACGGGTATCGTCAGCGTCGCCGAGAGCGAGGACGCCGAGACGATCCTGCTCGGCTGGCGGGGTCGACCGCGACGCCGGGAGATCGTCCTCGGGAGCTACATCGACGAGGTGCTCTCGGACGCCCCCTGCGACGTGCTCGTCAAGCGGATCGACCGCGACCCGGGGACGATCTCGTCGGTGCTCGTCCCGGTTGCGGGCGGGCCGAACACCGAGTACGCCGCGACGGTCGCCGGCGCGCTGGCGCGGGCGCACGACGCGGAGATCGAACTGCTGACGGTAGTTCCTGACACCGACGAGGAGACGATCGCCGACGCTCGGACGCTGCTCACCGAGACGTCGACCGCCCTCGGCGCGGTCTCCTCGGTCACGGAGACGGTGCTCACGGGACCGGTCGTCGAGACGGTGCTCGAGCGGACCGCCGAACACGACGTGACCATAATCGGGGCGGCCGAGAGCGGACTGCTCCGCCGGGTCCTCGTCGGCGACGTTCCCGAGACCATCAGCCGCGAGGCGTCGGGTGCGGTGCTCATGGCGAAGCGACACCAGCCCACGACCAGCAGGCTGTGGCGCCTGCTCAGGCGCCCGTGACGAACGGTTATTGCCGCTCGTCTGCTATGGTACCGTATGACTGACCTCAACAGCGAGATGGGAGACGTCCAGTCGGAACTCGACGAGGTTCGAACCCTCCTCAGAACCGAACTCCCCGAGTTCTTCGAGTTCGACGTCGTCGTCGGCAACATTTCCTACAACGCGAACAACAACAGCGTCTCGGCCACCGTCGAGCCCAGCTCCGAGGCGCGCACGCAGCTCTCTGACGAACTTGGCGGCGTGACGGTGAGCACCGAGGGCAGACTCGAGTTCGAGTTCGGCTTCGCGCCGAAGTAGCGACCACGCAGGGGGAGTCCCTGGCGCTCGGTCGTGCCGAAAACTCCGCTGGGCCGTAAACGCTATCACGACATCCACCTTTTTCGCCTCGGGTCCACTCGCTGCTCACGGCCGCGCCGTTCGCGTTCCGAGGCGGTTTCGCCGCCTCGCTGCGCTCGTTCACCGCTCTCGTAAAAATCCGGATCAAAAGTCGTTCGCTCGTTTCACGCGCTGCCGGCTCTCAGTCGTGTCTAAACCAACGAAAGACTCGCTTCGCTCTTCTTTCGAGTTTCAGACAGGCCTTCGCTCAATCGTGTCTGAAAGACCGCTGACCCGTAAACGCCATCGCCATTTCGTGGTCGTTCGCCGCCTGGATCACGTCGTCGTCGTTGACCGAACCACCTGGCTGGACGACGGCTTCGATGCCGGCTTTGGCGGCCTCGTCGATCCCGTCCGGGAACGGGAAGAAGGCGTCCGAAGCCATCACCGCACCCTCGGCGGACTTCCCCTCCGCGTGCTCGTCGGCTTTCATCGCCGCCAGTCGGACGGCGTCGACCCGCGACACCTGCCCCATCCCGATGCCGACCGTCTCGGTGCCTTTCGCGAAGAGTATCCCGTTGGACTTGACGTGTTTCAGCGTCTGCCAGGCGAACACCATCGATTCCAGTTGCTCGGGGGTTGGCTCGCGGTCGGTGACGACCTCGAGGTCGTCGACCGAAAGCGACTGGCTGTCGCGCTCCTGGACGAGGCGGCCGCCGACGAGCGGTTTTTCGGTGAACCGCTGTGGCCTCCCGTCGAGGTCGCCCACCGCGAGCACGCGCAGGTTCTCCTTTTCACGGAGGACCTCGAGCGCCCCGTCGCTGTACCCCGGGGCGACGACGACTTCCTTGAACGAGTCGACGATCGATTCGGCGCTCGCGGCGTCGCACTCCCGGTTGAGGGCGACGATACCGCCGAAAGCGCTCATGGGATCGGTCGACAGCGCCCGGTCGTAGGCGTCGGCGAGCGAGTCGGCCGTCGCACAGCCCGCCGGATTGGTGTGTTTGATCACCGCGGCGGCGGGGCGGTCGAACTCCTTGATCAGGTTCAGGGCGCCGTCGGCGTCGTTGTAGTTGTTGTACGACAGCGCTTTGGCTCCCTCGTTCAACTGGTCGGCGCCGACGACGCTGGCTTCCTCGCAGGCGTAGTCGACGTACACCGCGGCGTCCTGGTGAGGGTTCTCGCCGTAACGGAGGGTGTCGAGACGATCGCTCGAGGTCAGCCGCCGGGCGGCCAGGCCGCCGTCGTCCGCCCGATCGGCGACGACCGCGACCTCTCCGCTCGCACGGTCGATCTCGGCTGCGCCCGTAGCGACCCACTTCACCGCTCGCGGGTACGCCCGGAACTCGCCCTCGTAGAGCACGCGCTCCTTGAGGCTCGCCTCGTCGTCGCCCTCGTACACCGGCACCGGTTCCTGGGTGACGATCGGCCCCATGTCGACCTCCGCCTCGACCACCTCGCCGTCGTCGTCGGTCGCGTCCGTGACGACGTGGACCGTACAGCCCGTCACCGAGACGCCCGCCTCGAGGGCGTCACCCCAGGCGTCCATGCCGGGAAAGGCCGGCAGCAGCGACGGGTGGACGTTCAGGGTCGTCGGCTGGGCGTCGAGAAACGTGTCCGAGAGGATGCGCATGTAGCCGTCGAGACAGACGAGGTCGTACTCGTAGTCGGCGAGGGCGTCGTTGACCGCGCGTTCGTGCTCCCGGCGACTCGTTCCCTCGGCGAGCGGGACGACCTCGGTCGGAACCCCGCGGTCGGCGGCGGCTTCGAGCACCGGCGCGTCGGGATCGGTCGTCAGGACGACGCCGAGTTCCGCGCCGCCCGGTTCGCGCGCGTCGATGTTCAGCAGGTTTCGTCCGCGGTTTCCGGCCAGTCCGGCGAGTCTCGTCATAATCGACCCCGCGCCCGCGAGGGAGAAAGTGGTTGCGGTCTCGAGCGAGGATATATCCACAACCGTGTATCAACTTGCCGAGTTCTGCCGTTCTATGACTGGACGATGTGCACGCCTGTGGGTTGACGTTCCGACACGCTTTTCTCCTCCGCTCGAGCACCCTCGCACATGACAGACTCACTGTACTGCGTCTCGCCGCTCGACGGCCGGTACGGCCGACGAACGGAGCCGCTGGCGCCGTACGCCAGCGAGGCCGCGCTGATGCGCGCTCGCGTCCGCGTCGAAGTCGAGTACCTGCTCGCGCTCGCCGACCTCGGGGCGACGCCGCTGTCGATCGACGACGCCGACCGCGACCACCTCCGCGGGCTCTACGAGGCGTTCGACGCCGACGACGCCGCGCTGATCAAGAAACTCGAGGTGTCGGGCCACGAAGGGTTCGAGGCGACGAATCACGACGTCAAAGCCGTCGAGTACTTCGTTCGCCACCGCCTGCCCGAGGAAAGCGAGGCGTCGGCGTGGATCCACTTCGGGCTGACGAGCGAGGACGTGAACAACCTCGCCCACCGACTCCTCCTCGTCGGCGCCGTCGACGAGGTGCTCCTGCCCGCGCTGTACGACGTGCGCGACGAACTCGCGGAGATGGCCCGCGAGCACAGGGGGGTTCCGATGCTCGCGCGAACCCACGGCCAGCCCGCGACGCCGACCACGTTCGGCAAGGAGATGGCCGTCTACGCCGCCCGACTGGGCCGGGCGACGGGTCGGATTCGGACGGCGACCGACGATCTCAGCGGGAAACTCGGCGGCGCCTCCGGCACCTACGCCGCCCACGTCGCCGCCTACCCCGAGGTCGACTGGCCGGCGTTCGCCCGCGAGTTCGTCACGGGGCTGGGTCTCGAGTTTTCAGCCCTCACCACGCAGGTCAACTCCTGTGACGACCTCGCGGCGGTCTTCGACGCCTTCAGGGGCGCGAACAACGTCCTGATCGACCTCGACCGGGACGTCTGGCTCTACGTCTCGGATCGCTACCTCGGCCAGGAGACCGTCGCGGGCGAAACCGGCTCCTCGACGATGCCCCACAAGGTGAACCCGATCGACTTCGAGAACAGCGAGGGGAACCTCTCGAAGGCCAACTCGGATCTCGTCTTCCTGGCGGACTACGTCACCACCTCCCGACTCCAGCGCGACCTCTCCGATTCGACGGTCAAGCGAAACATCGGTGCCGCTTTCGCCCACTGTCTCATCGGCTACGGCAAGACGAGCGCCGGCCTCGAGAAGGTCGTTCCCAACGAACACGTCATGCGCGCGGAACTCGAGGACACCCCGGAGATCATCGGCGAAGCCGTCCAGACGATTCTCCGCCGCGAGGGCCAGGAGGACGCCTACGAGCGGGTCAAGGATCTGACGCGGGGGCGGGAGGTCACCCTCGCGGACTTCTACGACCTGTTCGACGACCTCGAGGTGAGCGACGAGGTTCGCGAGGAGCTTCGTGCGCTCGAGCCGTCGACGTACACCGGCGTCGCCGACGAGTTGGTCGACGAACTGGACTGAATCGGCTCGCCGCTTTTCGGTCCCGGCTAGGTAAAAAGGGCCTCGAGCGCTCGCTCTATCGCCGATCCCGCCCCGAGAACGTCCGCTTCTCTGACGTACTCCCGCGGTGCGTGGGCGACGGCACCCTCTTCGTCGGCCAGCACGCCCGGCCCGAAGACCACCGTCGGCGCGTACTCGGCGAAGTAGGAGGCCTCCGTCGCGGCGGTGAACGGCCGGATCGATCCACCCGAGGCGGCCGCCAGGGTGTCGACGATTTCGGCGTCCGCGCCCGTCGCCCAGGCCTCGAGAAACGGCGTCTCCCGTTCGGTAAAGGAAAAGTCGACGTCCACGTCGTCGGGGACTGCCGCCTCGAGGTGGGCGAGCAACGAGTCCCGGAAGACGGCGGCCGTCTCCGGCGGGACGCTCCGCCGGTCGATCGTCAGGGCGCAGTCCGCAGGGACCTGGTTGGTCGCATCGCCGCCGCGGACCACCGTCGGGGTGAGCGTCGCCGCCCCGAGATCCGGATGCACCGACGCGTCCGCCCGGTCGTCGAACGTCTCGAGCGCCTGTAGGACCGGCGCGAGCGCCGACACGGCGTTCGTTCCCGACTCCGGTTCGGCCGCGTGGGCGTTCGCTCCCGCGAGATGAATCGTCCCCTGGAAGCGCCCCTTCGCGGCGGTGCAGACGTCGAGGTTCGTGGGTTCGCCGACGACGACCGCGTCCGCGCGACGGACCGGCGAGTCGGGACCGGTTACCAGGGCGTGTGCGCCGGTCGAGAGCACCTCTTCGTCGGGTGTCACTGCGAGCGTGAGCCGATCCTCGCCGGGGTCGACCGCGAGGAAGGCGGCGAGCAGCGCCGCGAGCGGCCCCTTCGCGTCGCAGGAGCCGCGACCGCGGATGACCGACGCGGAATCGTCGCGCTCGAAGGGGACGTGGGGCGACACCGTGTCGATGTGCGTGTTGAGGAGGACGTGGGTGCCGTCGACGTCGGCGTCGCCGTCCGAACCGCCGCCTCGAGTCGCCACCACGTTTCCCGCCTCGTCCACTGCGGGGACGACGCCGTGGCGCTCGAGGGTTTCACACAGGAACGCGCGCATCGGGTCGATGTTCTCGTGGGAGGGGAGTTGGACGCCGGCCTCGAGGAAGGCGATCGGATCGAACCCCTCGGATCGACTCACGATTCGACCAGCGGCGGCAGCGAGCGAACCTCGCCGTCGAACTCGTGTTCGACGGGACCGATCAGAACGGCCCGCCCGCGGGAATTGAACTCGACTCGGAGGTTGCCGCCGGGTGGCCGAAGGTCGACCGAATCGGTTTCGACCAGCCCCAGTCGACGGGCGACGGCGGCGATGGCGACCGCGCCGGTGCCGCAGGCGTCGGTCTCGCCTTCCACGCCGCGCTCGTAGGTTCGCTGGCGGAAGCCGCCCTCGCCGTCGGGGCTCGCCAGGTTGACGTTGGCGCCGTCGAGGAACCGGTCGGCGTGGCGGATCGGCGGCGCGACGGACTCGAGGTCCACGTCGTCGATAGCGTCGGGTGCGACCCGACTGACCCCCGACTCGAAGAACTCGTCGGGAACGTCCTCGACGAACGCGACCGCGTGGGGAACGCCGGTGTCGACCGCGCTGACCTCGAGGCCCTCGATCTCTTCCTCGAGAACGGGGTCGCTCGCGATGACCGGGATCCGTTCGGGTTCGAACCTCGGGGCCCCCATCTCGACGGCGATCTCGCCGTCGTCGGTCCGACTCGCCCGGCGGGTTCCCGCCTGGGTGTCGATCATCACCGCGTCGCTGCCGGTACGGCGCATCGCCCACTCGGCCGCACACCGGGCGCCGTTGCCACACATCGCCGCGGTCCCGCCGTCGGGCTGGACCAGCGTCATCACGACTCTCGGGGGTGTGAACTGGGGCTCGAGGGCCAGAAAGAGGACGCCGTCGGCGCCCACGCCCTCCTCGCGGTCGCACTCGCGGGCGGCGAGCGCGCCGCGGTCGGGGACGCGTTCGGTCGCGTCGATTATCAGAAAGTCGTTGCCGGTGCCGTGGTACTTGTCGTATGGTACGTGTCCGTTCATGGTCGTTCGATCCTCGGTTGCGCGTTTCCCCCCGTTTCCCCCTCGGTCGGTTCTCGTGCGGTTCGTTCCGGCCTCGTGACGTCGGCTACCGTCTCCCGCAGGCGGGAGAGGCGAACGTCGCCGTCCTCAGCGACAACGGAGGCGGGACGGGGCCGGGAGTTGTAGTGGTTCGCCATCTCGTAGCCGTAGGCCCCCGCGTTGCCGATCGCGAGGACATCGCCTCGCTCGCTGTGAGGGAGCGGCCGGTTCTCACAGAAGACGTCCGAACTCTCGCAGATCGGGCCGGCGACGGTCTGGGGGGTCGTCTCTCGTTCGTCGGCGTCGTCGGCGAGGTTCCGGATCGGGTGGGCGGCATCGTACATCGCGGGCCGGAGCAGCGTCGTCATGCCGGCGTCGGTTCCGACCGCGAGCGTGTCGCGGGCCTCCTTGACGGTGTTCACCCGGGTCAGGAGCACCCCCGCGTCGGCGACCAGGTAGCGACCGGGCTCGATCGTCAACCGGGCGTCGACCTCGCCGATAGCGGTTCGAGTCGCCTCCGCGACGGCCTCGAGCTCCAGCGGCTCTTCGTCGTCGCTGTAGGGGACGCCGAAGCCCCCGCCGACGTCGACGAACTCGAGCTCGCCCACTTCGCGCGAAACGGTTCGCGCGAGCTCGCCCATCCGCGAGACGAACTCCCGGTGGGCCTCGAGCTGGTCGACGGAGACGCCGGAGCCGACGTGGGCGTGGACTCCGACGACGTCGAACCCGCGGTCGGCGGCGTCGGCGAGGACGGAGACGGCGCGCTCTGCGGGGACGCCGAACTTCGCGGTCGCGCCCGTTTCCACCTTCTCGTGGTGGCCGGCGCCGACGCCGGGGTTCACGCGGAGACAGAGCCGGCCGTCGTAGCCCCGTTCCTCGAGTCTATCGATCGTATCGTCGGCGCCCGCGGTGATCGTCAGTTCGGGGTACTCAGCGGCGGCTTCGACGGCGTACTCGAGGTCCCTGCTCGGCGGGTTGACCGCCGTGTAGTGGACGCGGGAGCCGTCCGCGCCTGCGCCGTCGGGGCCTTCTGGAACCGCCTCGGCGGCCGACAGCGCCCGTTCGAGTTCCCCCGCGGACGCACATTCGAGCCCCGTACCCGCGTCCAGCAGGGTCTCGAGGGCATCGCCCAGCGCGTTGGCTTTCACCGCGTACATGATCTCCGCGTCGGGGAACGCCGCCTCGAGGCGGGCGTAGTTCTCCCGAACTCGATCGAGGTCGAGAACGTACAGCGGGGAGCCGTAGCCCGCCTCGAGTTCGCGCAGGGCGGCGGCGTTCCAGTCGGCGAGCCGGCGGACCGGCGGATTGTCGCCCTCGCGTGCGGCGGGCGGGACGTCCGCGTCTCCGCTCTCGTCGTCTCCGCTCACGACCTGAGCACCTCCTCGCGTTCGGTCGCTTCGAGGGTGCGGTCCTCGAGAGCCGTCGCGACGACCGCGGGCTTGTATGCGCCGCCATCGAACAGGTCGTGGTCGCCGATCGAGGACTCGACGAACCGGGTGAACGCCCGCCGCTCGGCGGGGAGTTCGCCGTAGATGACCTCCTCCTCGACGAGGTCGTACACCGGAATCCGGGGCGTCAGCAGGGTGTTCTCGCCGACGACGCTGTCCTCGCCGACGACGAACCCGGAGGTGACTCGGCAACCGGCGCCCAGGGAGACGCCGTCCTCGACGACGACCGGGGCGGACTCGACGGGCTCGAGCACGCCGCCGATCAGCGTGTTCGCACCCAGCTTCACTCCGCGTCCGATCTGGGCGCAGGAGCCGACGGTGTCACAGGAGTCGACGAGCGTGCCGTCGCCGACGGACGCCCCGATATTGACGAACGCTGGGCTCATCAGGATACAGTCCGACCCGACGTGGGCGCCCCGCCGGACGACGGTGCCGTCGGGCGTGTTTCGGGAGCCGCGGCCGCCGTAATCGGCGGTGTCGGCCAGCGGGAGCACGTCGTTGTACGCGACGCCGCCGTACTCGCGGGCCTCGGTGTGGCGCAGGCCGAAGTTAAGCAGGATTCCCTGCTTGACCCACTCGTTGGCCTCCCAGGCGCCGTTTCGGTACTCGGCGGCGCGGATCTCGCCGGCCTCGAGGGCGTCCAGAAACGCCTCGAGGGTCGCGAGGTCGTCCTCGCCGACGCTGCCAGCGTCGACGTCGTCGGCTTCGTAGCGGCTCCACAGTTCGGAGATGTCGGTTTCCAGCGTACTCATGCGTCTACTACCTCCTCGAACCCGTACCAGCCCGCCTCTCGGCCGGCGAGCCAGACCGCGGCGTCCACCGCGCCGGCTGCGAACACCGCACGGTCCTCCGCGCGGTGGGTCAGCCGGATCTCCTCGTCGTTGCCGGCGAACAGAACCTCGTGTTCGCCCGTGACGTTCCCGGCGCGAACCGCGTGGACGCCGATCTCGCCCCTCTCTCGGGGGTCGTCGCCCTCGCGGCCGTGGGTGCGTCCCGAAAAGTCGCCGTTCGCTTCGATCTCCGCGAGCAGTCGGTTTGCGGTTCCGCTCGGAGCGTCGCGCTTCCCGCCGTGGTGGGTCTCGATCAGTTCGACGTCGTAGCCAGGCACCTGCCGGACGATCTCGCCGACGACGTTCACCAGCGCCTGCACGCCGCGGGCGAAGTTCGGTGCGTGGAGGACGGGCGCGACGTCGGCGGCGGCCCGTAGTTGCTCGAGCCCCTCGTCGTCGAAGCCGGTCGTGCCAGTCACGAACGCGACGCCCGCGTCCGTACAGGTCTCGGCGTAGCCGACGGCGGAGTCGGGACCGGTGAAATCGATCACCGCGTCGGGGTTGCGCTCTCCCACCAGCGGCTCGAACTCCGCCGCCGACTCGAGTTCGACGCCCTCGGCCACGTCCTCGGTCGGTGCGCGGTTCACCGCGAAGACGAGCTCGCAGTCTGTGCGGTCGCGAACGGCAGCGACCACTTCCTGTCCCATCCGCCCGGCGGCGCCGGTGACGCCGATCCGTACCATCTACTGATCCCCCTCCGCGGGGACGTTCGCGGCCTCCGACGAGGGCTCGTCGAGCGCGTCGAGGACGGCCTCGAGCCCCTCGCGATACTCCGCCGAGAGCCGCGAGAGCGGCGGGCGGAGCCTCGCGGGACCGTAGCCCCGGATTTCCATCGCCTCCTTCACGGGGATCGGGTTGGTCTCGACGAACAGCTCCCGCATCAGCGGGCCGAGTTCGTGGTGGATCGCGCGGGCGCGCTCGTAGTCGCCCTCGAGGGCGGCGCCGACCATCGCGACGGTGCGCTCGGGTTCGACGTTGGCGGCGACGCTGATCGCCCCGCTCGCGCCCACCGAGAGCATCGGCAGGGTGAGCGCGTCGTCGCCCGAGAGCACCGAAAAGTCGGCGTCGGCGGTGCGCTCGACGATCTCGCCGATAACGCCGAGGTCGCCTTCGGCGGCCTTGTAGCCCGCGATGTTCTCGTGTTCGGCGAGGGCGACGACCGTGTCGGGTTCGATCGTTTGGCCGGTTCTCGAGGGGACGTTGTAGACGATCTGGGGGACGTCGACGGCGTCGGCGAGCCGCCGATAGTGCTCGAGCAGGCCGCGCTGTTCGGGCTTGTTGTAGTACGGCGAAATCAGGAGCAGGCCGTCGGCGCCCGCGTCGGCGGCGCGTTCGGAGAGTTCGAGCGCCTCTCGCGTGTTGTTGGAGCCGGTGCCGGCGATGACGGGAACGTCCGAGACCGCGTCGACGACCGCCTCGACGACGCGGACGTGTTCGTCGTGGGTGAGGGTGGCGGACTCGCCGGTGGAGCCGACGGGGACGAGGCCGTCGACACCGGCCGTCTCGAGTCGCTGTGCGTCGGCGCGGAGCGTTTCGAAGTCGATTCGTTCGTCGGCGTCGAACGGCGTACACATCGCCGGGAAGACGCCGGTGAGGTCGAGGTCGTGTGTCATTGTGAGTTGGTGGTTTGTCTACGGGGTATGGTGAGTCCGGAGCCGGTTCCGGGAGCCAGTGCAGCGTGCGAGCGGAGTTGCGCCCGAAACGGGGATGCTACCCCCGCAACGAGCACTAATACACGCGTTTTTTGGCTGTAAAACGAGGTTTAGCCCCGCCGCTCGTGTCGGGTGAGCCGACGACGGAAGCGACGTGGCGCATATGGGGCAAAGGGAACCGGATCCTCTTATTCGTTCCGCCCCGCGGCAAACGCTGCCGAAAGGTGCGTGCCACGCCGCCGCATAGCGTTCCGCGTCATTTATGCCATCTTCTGACTAATATCAGGGCATGACAGACTTCGGACTCAAAGTTCGGATGGCGATCGTCGGCACCATCCTGTTCGCCTTCTACATCGGGGCGGCGACGGTGCTGGCGCTCATGTTCAACGTAAACGTCTTCCTGGTCGCCGGCGCGGGGATCATCATCCTGCCCGCGTTCCAGTACAAACTCGGCAAGTGGATGGCGCTCAGGGGGGCCGAAGAGATGCCCGAGGAGGGCCCCTACCAGGAGGTCCACATGATGACCGAGTCGCTCAGCCGCGATATGGGCGTCAAAAAGCCCAAACTGATGGTGATGGACATGGGCGTCCCCAACGCCTTCGCCGTCGGCCGGAAAGGTGCCGGCGTCGTCTGCGTCTCGACGGAGCTGATGCAACTGCTCTCGCGGGACGAACTCGAGGGCGTCATCGCCCACGAGATCGCCCATATCAAGAACCGGGACGTCATCACGATGGTGATCGGCCAGTCGATCGGGATGCTCGTCGGCTACGTCGCCTACTTCGCGGTGCTGTTCGGCGGCGAGCGCAACATCGGGACGTACATCATCGCCATCGCGGCCTCCTCGATCGCGAACATGCTCGTGATGATCTTCGTGCTCGCCATCTCCCGGTACCGCGAGTACGTCGCCGACGACGACGCCCGCCAGGCGATCGGCAGCGGCGACCCCCTCGCGCGCGCACTCGAGAAGATCTCTCAGGGTGCACAGGGTCGCGAGTCGAAGATGGACGACAGCATGAGCGCGCTCTGCATTCTGAACGTCGACAAGAGCGTCTTCGCGAAGCTGTTCTCGACCCACCCGCCGACCGAGAAGCGAATCGAGAAGCTCCGCAGCTAAGCTCACTTCGCTGTTTTTCATCGACGCGCCGAGGGAAGCCGTTTTGAGGGTTGCGCACACAGTCTCCGCCATGACTGAAATCCACCCGGGCCAGCGCGTGGCCATGTTAGTCGACGCGCAGAACCTGTATCACACGGCTCAGAGCATCTACAGTCGAAACATCGACTACTCGTCGTTACTCGAGGAGGGGGTCGACGGCCGCCAGCTGACCCGCGCGATCGCCTACGTGATCCGGGCGGATTCGCCCGAGGAGGAGAGCTTCTTCGAGGCGCTGGTCGATATCGGCTTCGAGCCGAAGATCAAGGATATCAAGACGTTCTCGGACGGGACGAAGAAGGCCGACTGGGACGTCGGGATGAGTCTCGACGCGGTGACGCTCGCGAACCACATCGACACGCTCGTGCTGTGTACTGGCGACGGCGACTTCTCGCGGCTCTGCTCGCACCTGCGCCACGAGGGCGTCCGCGTCGAGGTGATGGCGTTCGAATCGTCGACCGCCGAGGAACTCATCGACGCGGCGGACTCGTTTCTCGACCTGGGCGAGGAGTCGGATACCTTCCTGCTGTAACGACAGAATCCGCAACCGTGTGTGTCGCCTCGAGTGCTGACTCAGGGGCGAAGATCCGAAACGGTACCGACCAGTAACGCACCGCCACCGAGAAGCAACGCGGCCACCGAGAGCAAGGAGACGACGTAGCCGGAGTCGATCACGGCGGGGCCGGCGAACGTCAGACTGCTGATGCCGAGGAGTGCGATCCCGAGGGCGACTTGCGTTCCGTCCATTCGACTGACGGTATCCGGTCGATGACTATAATTTTCCTGGTTTTCGAACTCGAATGGTAGTTGCTGTCACGACGCGCGGACCGTCGAGGTCGAAGCGCTTTCCACCCGTCGCCGACAACCCCGAGCAATGAGCGGCGAATCCGACCCGGGGGGCGAGCGCGCGAACCTTCGCACGATTGCGGACTATCAGTTCGGCGCGGGAGCCGGCGCGGCGTTGTTCCCGCCGATGGAGAGCCCGACGATCAAGCGGACCTCCTCCGGTCGTCCCCAGCAGGTCCACGCCGACGACGGCCGACTCGTCTCCTTCGGGACCGACGGCCGGTTCACGCTCGGCCTCGAGGGCGGCCGTCGACTCCGGGATACGCTCGAAACGTCGGCCTACCGGGTGGTCGTCGACGACGAGAGCGAACCGTTCGTCCGCGACGGGAAGAACGTCTTCGCGAAGTTCGTCCTCGAGGCGGACCCCGAAATCCGACCGGGCGACGAGGTGATCGTCGTTCACGAGCGCGGCGACCTGCTCGCCGTCGGACGGGCGGAGCTCGACGGGGACGCGATCCTCGAGTTCGAGACGGGGATGGCGGTCCACGTGCGCGAGGGGGCCGGCGAGCGGTAGCCTCGGCTTCCCACCGCCGGACTACCGTCTCGCCAGGAGCACCTTCTTCCCAGGGCGATCGGGGCGGTAGGGCCGACTCTCGACGTCGTATCGAGGCTCGAGGATCGAGCGCAGTCGCTCGGCGGTCGCGCCGCGGGAGGGATGGGTCTCGCAGACGACCGTGTCGGGATACGCTCCCAGGTTCTCGAGGATGCTCACCTCCGCCCCTTCGCAGTCCAGGACGAGCGCGTCGGTACCGCCGATCGCCGACGGGTGAACCCTCGCCGCGGCGTCGGCGTCACCGTAGACGTCGATCCCGTCGCCGACGAGCGCGTGGCGGACGACGATCGTCCCGTCGCCGACCAGGTTCGCCTCGAGCGTGCGCCGCCCCAGTTCGATCATCTCCGCGGCCGCCTCGTAGGCGATCACGGCGTCGGCGCCCGCCTCGAGGCAGTGGACCGTCGAGACGCCTCTGCCGAAGCCGACGAGTTCGACGCGGTCGCCGCAGTCGATTCCCGCCGAAATGGCGTTCATCAGCCCGGCTTTGTACGCCGGCACGTCGACGGTCAGATCCAGCACCGCGGCGTCGTAGACGGCGACGCCGGCGAGCAGCCGGTACTTCCGCGGGAGGTGGTCGCGAACGGTGCGGTTGTACACCGTTCGCAACGCGTCGGCACCGCCGGGTATCGAGATCATCGGTGAGTGGGATACTCTCGACAACGAGTGCAATGAAGCGATCCCTGTCGTATTCAGGTCGCCGCCCTCACGTCGACGCGTGGCCTCGAGCCACGGCCCCGCTAACGCCGGTGTTCGGTAGCCTTTTTGCCGCGGGTAGCAACGTACTGCGTATGTTCGGAGGAGGCGGCGGACTCAACCCGCGAAAGATGGAACAGATGATGAAACAGATGGGGATCGACGTCGACGAACTCGACGCCGAGGAGGTCATTATCCGCACGGCGGACCACGACATCGTCTTCGACAGCCCCGACGTCACCAAGATGGACGCCCGCGGCCAGGAAACGTACCAGGTCATCGGCACCCCCGAGGAACGCGAGCGCGGCGGCGCCGGCGGTGCTGCGGGCGCGGACGCCGACGCGGGCGCAGGCGGAGCAGGCGGTGAGGCCGAAATCCCGGACGACGACGTCGAGATCGTCGCGATGCGAACCGGCGTCAGCGAGGACGAGGCGCGGGCAGCGCTCGAGGAGAACGACGGCGACCTCGCCGCGGCGGTCGAGGAACTCGAGTAGAGTGACGGATCGACGACTCCTGCTCGTCCGCGAGGACCGCGAGTTCCTCGTCTCACCGGGCGAGGAGATGGGGACGGATCTGGGGGTGCTCGAGGTTCCGGAAGACGCCGAACCCGGCGATACGATCGAGACGCATCTGGGCGAAGCGTTTCACATCCGCAAACTGCGCGGGCCGGACCTCTTCCACCAGTTCGAGCGAACGGGTGCGCCGATGGTACCCCGCGACATCGGTCTCGTGATCGGCGAGACCGGGATCGGCGTCGGCGACCGGGTGCTCGACGCGGGCACCGGCACGGGCGTGCTCGCGGCGTCGATGGCCCGGGCCGGTGCGTCGGTGCTCACCTACGAGCGAAACGCCGAGTTCGCCGACGTCGCTCGCGAGAACATGCACCTCGGCGGCGTCTCGGAGTCGGTCGAGGTCCGGACGGGTGACGTTCGCGACGACCTCGACTCCCTCTCCGAGCGCACCTTCGACGTGCTCACCCTCGATACGGGCGACGCGCCGGCGATGGTGTCCCACGCACCCGAACTCCTGGCCGACGGCGGGTTCGTCGCCGTCTACAGTCCGTTCGTCGAGTCGACTCGCGAGGTCGTCGAAGCGGCTCGAGCGGCGGGGCTCTCGGGGATCCGGTGCCGGGAAACGATCCAGCGGGCGATGGACTTCGACGAGCGCGGGTCGCGGCCGTCGACGGCGCCCGTCGGCCACACCGGCTATCTGACGATCGCGCGAAACGAGTAGACGCGTTTTTCAGTCCGTCGTTTCACCGGAAGCGGTGGTCGCTGCCGTACGCACTCTCGGAGTGTCGCGTAAAATTTCGCTAGTTGTCGTCCTCGCGCCACTTGTACTCGCACTCGCTGCAGATGAAAAAGCGCGTCTCGGACTCGTCGGCCGAGCGGATCTGCTGCATGTACCAGTAGGCCCTGTCGTTACCACACTCCGGACACCGGGCGTCGGTTTCGGGCAGCGACGTCTCCTCCGACGATTCGATGACCTCCGTGGCCTCCTGGTCCTGTGTGACGGTGTACTGGTCCGTGTTCCCTTTCGGTTTCGTAGAGCCACAGCTTCCACAGACCCAGCTGCCGTTCTCCGCTTTCATCATCGAACCGCAGTCGTCGCAGAACTCCATTGTGCCCGGAGTAGGCGGTCCGGGGGACTTAAACGGTGCGTTTGCCCCCGGCGGCTAGCCCTCGCCCTCCGACTGGTACGGCTCGCCGACGGCTTCCCGTGGGAGGACGTTGTACAGACTGTCTTCAAGGTCGTCGGCCGACTCGAACGACTCGCTTCTCATCCGCTCGAGCAGCGAACCGAGGTTCTCCTCGCCGTCGGCGAGCAACAGCGTGACGTCGTCGAGTTCTTCGGCCGCTTCGGCTCTCGAGAGCGGATACGAGAGACCCTCGAGAACGCCGTTGACCCGGCTGAGCTTGACCTCCTCGTCCATACTCGAGGTTCGACCGCAATCGTCTTGTAGCCCGCTGTCCGCTCGGAAGACCGTCCGCGAGCGCGTCATTTTCGATTCGAAATCGTCATTCGTGCGGGCCACGCAGACGTCAGTAGTCGAGATGGTCTCCGAACTCGTGAGTCGCGTGGCCGCTGCCTTCGCCGTCGACCGACGGGTGCTCGCGCTCGCGTTCGCGCGGATGGCCGACGGCGTCGGCAACTCGTTTCTGATCGTCGTCATCCCGCTGTACGTCGTCAGCGACGTCGTCGGCGGCGCCACGTTCGGCCTGGCGGAGGCGATGATCATCGGGATCATCCTCTCGCTGTTCGGCTTTCTGAACAGCATCTGCCAGCCGTTTACGGGCCGGCTCTCGGATCGCGCCGGCAAGCGAAAGCTGTTCATCCTGGTCGGTCTGGGCGGGCTAACGGTGACGAACCTCGCGTACGTGTTCGCCGACAGCTACGCCTCCCTGGTGCTCATCCGCGGACTGCAGGGGGTGAGCGTCGCGTTCATCGTCCCGACCTCGATCGCGCTCGTCAACGAACTCGCGACGAGCGAGGACCGCGGCGGCAATATGGGCGTCTACAACACCTTCCGGCTGGTCGGTTTCGGCGCCGGTCCGGTCGCCGCGGGGGCGGTCGTCAACGCCGGCCCATACGCGCTCCCGCTCGCGGACGGGATCACGGTCAGCGGCTTCGACGCGGCGTTTTACGTCGCGGCGATCACCGCTACACTCAGCTACCTCCTCGTCACTGCCCTGATCACCGACCCCGAAACGACGCAGGCGAGCGCGGGCGACGACCTGGCCATCGCGGTTCGGGACCCCTCGGGACGGAACCTGCTCGATCCGACGTTCACGCTCGGGGTCGCGACGCTGTTTATGGCGACCGGGATCGCCCTGTTCGCGACGATTCAACCGCAGGTCAACGCCCGCCTCGAGCAAGGGGCCACCTGGTTCGGTCTCCAGTTCGCCGCCTTCGTCATCGCACAGATCCTCCTCCAGACGCCGATCGGGCGGGCCTGCGACCGCTACGGCCGGCGCCCGTTCATCGTCGCGGGGATGGTGTTGCTGGTGCCGACGACGCTCGCCCAGGGGTTCGTCCTCACCTCCGAGACGATGTTCGCCGCCCGCCTGCTCCAGGGTGTCGCGGGCGCGATGGTGTTCGCCCCCGCGCTCGCCCTGGCCGGCGACCTGGCGGGCGAGGGCGAGTCCGGCACCAAACTCTCCGTGCTCACGATGGCGTTCGGCTTCGGTATCGCCGTCGGCCCGCTCACCTCCGGGGCGCTCGTCGGCTACGGCTTTCACGTCCCGTTCGCCTTCGGGGCGGCGCTGGCAGCCGTGGGTTTCGTCCTCGTCTACACCCAGATCGAGGAAACCCTCGAGTCCCCGGCGCCATCGCCGGTTCCGGGCGTCGGCGACGACTGAATCGAGGATGACGGACGATTCGGGCGCTACTCGAGGCGTGACGTAACGCAGAAATACCGCATTCACGTACGATCGGACAGACGATGACGCTCTCCGAGGAGGCCAGTGAACGGCTGGCAGACGTGGTTGAATTACAGCCGACGAAGAACGCGGAGCTACAGGACCGCTGGGGGATGGAAAGCGGCAGCGACGTTCACCAGTATCTCGAAAACGAACTCGGGGACTACTACTTTCGCGACGACAACAGCCTGATACGGGCGACCGCGGAAGCGGCGGAACTGGTCGACGTCGAACCCGGCGTCGAACTCACCGACGACGAGGGGCCGCCGTCGCGGATTCGCGTCCCGGAGCTTCAGGCCCGAATCGTCGAGGTGCTCGCGGGGCCGGATGAGGAGTCCCAGAGCGTCGTCTCCGTCCTCCACAGCCTCCGGGAAGCGTTCGAGATCGATCCTGCGAGCGAGGACGTCCGCTCTGGCCTCCAGAGCCTCCGCCGGAAGGACGTCGTCGAGGTCGAGTACCGAACCGTGCCGACGTTCCGGCTGGCCGTCGACCGCGACGACCTCGAGGTCGAGATCTCGGGCTGAACGGCCGGTTCCGCGCCACTCACTGCGTTACGGTCCCGGCCGCCGGTTCCGCCGTCGCGTCTCGAGCAGCCGTTTGCATCGCTTGCCGGGGCCGCCCTCGATCGGCCAGCCACGGGTTCGCCAGGCGGGCGGTTCTGGCTCGAACGCCGGACACGAACCGGAACACTCGCTCGCGGTCTGACAGCGCCCCTTCTCCGCACACCACGGGAGTAACTGGTCGCGGGCACGCAGTTCGAAGTGTCGACAGTCGGGGCGCATCGTGTCGACGAACGACCGCCAGCCCCGCTCGTAGGCGCGTTCGGCGATCTCGAGGCGGGTCCGGGCTTTCTCCCCCGGGTCGACGTACTCGAAGCGGGCGGCGGAGGCGTCCCTGGCGCCGCCGGAGGGGCGTTCAGTGATGCGCGTTCCGGGCTCGTCCGCGGCCAGTGTGCGGGGGTACCACGCGACGTCGGCCTCGAGCGCCTCGGGCTCGAGGGCCAGGATACCAGCCTCGACCGGCAGATCCTCCAAC
This sequence comes from Natrononativus sp. DTA114, assembly GCF_059736515.1. Classification (NCBI taxonomy): domain Archaea; kingdom Methanobacteriati; phylum Methanobacteriota; class Halobacteria; order Halobacteriales; family Natrialbaceae; genus Natrononativus; species Natrononativus sp. DTA114. Next base: position 421,237 of record NZ_JCASSN010000003.1, read on the forward strand.
AGCGCGGGCTCGACGCGACCGCCCGTTTGCCGGGTGGCGACCCAGACCTCGTCGGCCAGCGCCACCGCGACGTCGTACTCGAGTTGCGGCCCCAGGACGCGGGCGGCGCTCGCGTCGAGATCCGGCTTGTTCTCGATGGCGATCACCCGGCGGAGCCAGTCGGGATAGGGCCACTTCCGCCGGATTTCGATCCGGTTGCCGCTTCTGCGAGTCTCGAGGACCTCTCGCTCCGTGAGTTCGTGAATCGTCTCTCGGACGTACCGCCAGGGGTAGCCGGGGTACGGGAGGACGTCACGGTAATAGGTCCACTCCTCGGGTGCGTACTGGAGCACGTCGAGGGCGTTCCCGTCGAGTCGCTTCGGACCGAACCGGGCGCGCTTCCGGAGGGCGTCGGGATCGCACTCGAGGACGATGGTGTCCCAGCGGCGGCGTTTCGTGCCGAGTTGGCGGGCGACGAACGCCTCGCTGTCGCTCGCCGGCCGCCAGTGGCGTTCCGCCCATCGACAGGTTCGAAGTTCGAAGCCGAACTCGGATTCCGCCGTCGTCACTGACCCCTGGTACGGACGGGAGCGGCAAGTGTACGTCGGTCCTCGCGTGAGTGTTCAACACCGTAATATATATTTACGTCATCTCGAAATCACCCGGCTATGGACAAACATCCGGCCCCGCGAAAGGGGACCGAAGGTGACGCCGTCCTCAAACGGTTCGCCGCGTTCATCCTCGACAGTATCATCCTGATGATCGTTGCGTTCGCGATCATCCTTCCCGGGGCGCTCATCGGGGAAACCGTGGCTGCACTGTTCGCGCTGGTCGCAGTCGTCGTCTCGCTCGTGTACGTGTTCATACTCGAGGGGCTCTACGGCTACACGCCGGGGAAGTACGCGATGGGGCTGGTCGTCGTCAAATCCGACGGCTCCCCGTGTACCGTCGGTGCGTCGGTGATCCGGAACCTGCTGTTGATCGTCGACCAGCTACCGTTCATGTACCTCATCGGGATCGTCCTGCTGTTCGTCACCGACAAGAGCCAGCGTGTCGGCGACCTCGCCGCTGATACGGTCGTCGTCGAACGGGCGTAAGCTGACGAAACCGGCGGCTCTCACCGCCGTGATCTGCCGTTTTCGAACCGCCTCTTCGAACCCGCTAGATTTCGCCCTCTGTCTCGAGTTCGTCCAGGTACTCGTGGGCCTGTTCCAGGATCTCCCGGGGGCCGTCCTGGGTGACGGTGTTGACCGCCTGCTCGTAGTCGCGCCACTGGAGATCGCGGTGTTCGTTCGAGAGTTCTGCACTCGCTTCGTAGGATTTCGCCACGAAGAGGTGAACGGTCTTGTGGATCGTCGTGCCGTTGGCCTCGAAGACGTAGCTGTAGTCCTCGCGGAAGCCGTCGAGTAGTCGGAACTGGTCTATACCTGCCTCTTCCTTTATTTCGCGGATCGCCGTCTGCTGAAGTTCTTCGCCTCCTTCGACACCGCCCTTCGGAAACTCCCAGTCGCCCGGGCGGCTCTTGAGTAGAAGATACTCGCGCCGGCCCCGCGTGTCGCGGAAGAGGATTGCGCCTGCGCTCGTAGCTTCGACTGCCATTACCCCAGATACCGCGTGGGGAGTTAAGAGAATATCGGACTGTTCGTCCGCCGTGACACCATCTCAGCAGGTTTTTACCGCGCGACCGTGGATACGTCACCATGACCTTCGTCACTCGCCTCACGCTCCAGAGCGGCGATCGAGCCGCTCTCGACGCCGTCGTCGAGGATATCAAGTCGGCCGCCGAGCGAAAGGGTGCCGTACTGAAGGGGCCACACTCGCGTCCCCCCGAACGACTCTCGGTCCCCCAGCACAAACGCCTCCACGCCGACGACGACCGCCGGTATTCCTCCTGGGAGTACACCGTCTTCACCCGCGAACTCGAGATCCACGGCTACGACGAGTTCGCCCGCGGGGTCGCCGCCCGGCAGTTCCCGTCCTCGTTGCACGTCGAAGCCGAGGTCGAGCAGATCCACGGCATGGGCCGAGGGCGCAACTGAGCCGTCAGCCGGTCGAGGCCGCCGGTTTCGGCACTTCTTTTACGGTTTCGTCCCTGGCACGAATATGAACGGCGACCTGCAGACCCTGCGTCGCGAGCTTCACCGCAAACCCGAACCCGCCTGGCGCGAGTTCTACACCACAGCACGAATCGTCGAGGAACTCGAGCGAATCGACCTCGACGAACTCCACATCGGCCGCGAGGCCATCGCCGGTGACCACCGGATGGGCGTCCCCGACGACGCCGAACTCGCCGAGTGGTACGAGCAGGCTCGCAGCTACGACGTCGACGAGGCGGTCCTCGACTCGCTCGAGGGTGGCTACACCGGCGCCGTTGCGGTGCTCGAGCGCGGCGACGGCCCCACCGTCGGCCTCCGCGTCGACATCGATGCGCTCCCCCGGCTCGAGTCCGACGACGACGACCACACCCCCACCGCGGAGGGCTTTCGCTCCGAACACGAGGGCGCCATGCACGCCTGCGGCCACGACGCCCACGCGACGATCGGGGTCGGCGTGCTCGAGGCGGTCGCCGAGAGCGATTTCGAGGGGACGCTGAAGGTGTTCTTCCAGCCCGCGGAGGAACTCGTCGGCGGCGGGAAGTCGATGGCCAAGAGCGACCACCTCGCGGACGTCGACTACCTGCTCGCGACCCACATCGGCCTCGACCACCCCACCGGCGAGGTCGTCGCGGGCGTCGACGGCTTTCTGGCGGTGTCGCACCTCGAGGCGACGTTCTCCGGCGAGCCCTCCCACGCAGGCGGGCGACCGGAGGAGGGACGGAACGCGATCCAGGCGGTCGCGACGGCGGTCCAGAACCTGTACGCGATCCCGAGAAACTCCGGCGGCGCGACCCGGATCAACGCCGGAATCGTCGAGGGCGGCAGCGCCGCCAACATCATCGCCGAGGAGGCACGCCTCGTGGCCGAAGTTCGCGGCGAGACGACCGAACTCATGGAGTATATGGACGAAAAGGCCCGGAACGTCCTCGAGACGGCCGCCGAGATGCACGACTGCGAGGTCGAGTTCGAAACCGGCGCCGAAGCGCCCAGCGCGACGAGCGATCAGGCGATCGTCGACGTCGTTAGCGAGGTCGCGGCGGGCGTCGACGGCGTCGAGACGGTCCTCGAGCGCGACGACCTCGGCGGGAGCGAGGACGCCACGTACCTGATGCGGGAGGTCCAGCAAAACGGCGGGAAGGCCTGCTACGTCGGCGTCGGCACCGATCACCCGGGCGGCCACCACACTTCGACGTTCGACGTCGACGAGGCGAGCATCGGTCACGGGATCGAGGTGCTCGCGGGTGCGATCGAAGAACTGAGTCGCGAGCGGCCGTAGAGCACCCGATTCGTCGTACCCGAATCGATCGAGACCGTTCAATTGTTTCTGGACTCGAGTCTACATTACCAAACAGCGGTGGCCGCGTGACTCGGGGGAGGGCAGGCTCCCGATATTGACCGTGAGCGAAGCCGCAGGCTGAGTGAACAGGCCGACGACCGATGTGAGCGAGCAAAATGAGCGAACGGAGGGAGGAGTGCTTTTGGTCCAGCTTTTACCGAGGGACGTTACGACGGCTTGGAGCCGTCGTGACAGACCGTAGTGTAAAAGGTGGGTGGCTAGTATTTGGGGTCCGCTCCCGTCGTCTCGTACACCGACTCCATCAGGTCGTCGCGCTGGCGCTGCCAGTGTTCGAGCGCGTCGGGTCTCGAGGGGTAGCCCTCGTACTGCTCCAGGATTTCGTCCGCGCGCCGCTTGGTCTGGTAGAGGTTCCAGATGGTGCCCCAGTGGCCGCGGCTCTTGAGCAGGGCCTCGAGCTTGAGCTTCATCCCGATGTCCGTACTTCCCGAATAGAGCGCCTCGGCGAGCTTGTCGCCGGGCATCGCCGCGAGCAGCCCCATCAGATCGTCGACGTCGACCGCGGTCGAGAGGATGTTGTAGACGTCGAGGGCGGCGTAGCGGGCTCCGTAGTGATCCATCACGCGCTCGTTGTACGCCCAGAGGGCGTGCTCGCTGACGTCCCCCGTCTCGATGGCCTCGATGGCCTGCTCGCCGGCGTACTTGCCGGCGTAGGCCGCCCCGGCGATGCCGCCGCCGGTGGTGGGGTTGACGTGGCCCGCGGCGTCGCCGACGGCCATGAAGCCGGGGGCGACGGCGGAGTCGTAGGGCCGACGGGTGGGGAGGGCGGCGCCGAGTTTGTTCTCGACGCGCGCGCCGGCGAACTCCGGGCGGTCCCGGAGGTCGCGTTTCAGGTCCTCGACGAGTTTCATCGGCTCTTCGTTCATCTGGAAGCCGAGTCCAGCGTTGATTTCGGTCTCGGTGCGCGGGAAGTACCAGAGGTAGCCCGCCGCGCGCTCGGTGGGCTTGAACACGAGCGCGTCGGACCACTCGACGGGCTCTTCGACGTGGACGATCTCGCGGTAGGCGGAGCAGAACTGCGAGTAGGTGACGTTGGTGTCGAACGTCGACTCCGAGAAGTCGACTTTGTCCTGGAGCAGCGAGAGCGAGCCAGCGCCGTCGATCACGATGTCGGCCTCGTACTCGAGCGGTTCGCCCCGACGCATCGCTTTGACGCCGGTGACGGTGCCGTCGTCGTCCTGGATGACGTCCTGGACGACGGTGTCGTAGTGGAACTCCGCGCCGGCGTTCGCGGCGCCCTCGATGATCAGCCGGCCGTACTCCCAGCGGTCGATGACGGCGAGTTCGCCGGGGACCGGAATCTCGAGGACGGTGTCCTCCTGGGGGATCTCGAAGCGGCCGTGATCGACGCCCGTGTTGGTGAACGCCGGCTGGATCTGGTCTTTGGGGATCGCCTCGGGGAAGGCGTCGGCGCCCTTCAGCGCGTCGCCGCAGGCGATGTGGCCGGCCTGCTCTTCGGTTTTGCGTTCGATGACGACGACGTCGTACCCCGCCCGCGCGATGGTCGCCGCGGCGTAACACCCTGCGGTTCCCGCGCCGACGACGGCGACGTCGGGGGACCGGGTCGAACCCGCCGCCGTCGCGTCGGTCGACTGCTCCTGGAGACTCATACCGCGTTCTCCTCGCCCGGACAGGAAAACGTTTTATGAACAATCTGTCGCCTTGCAGGGGCCACAACGTGCATAAAAAGTAAAGTCAGGGCTCTTCGTAGCCGACGCTATGACAGAGTACACGGTCGAGTTCGTCGGGACCGACGAAACCATCACCTGCTCGGACACGCAGACCATCCTCAGTCGGTGTCTCGAGGCGGGGATCGCCCAGGAGTACTCCTGCCGGGTCGGCATGTGTCTGGCCTGCTCGGCCGAGATCCTCGAGGGGGAGGTCACCCAGCCGGCGGCCCGCGGGCTTACCGAGGAGGAAGCCGAACGGTACGCCCTGACCTGTATGGCTCGGCCGCAGTCGGATCTGAAACTCGAGCGCGGCGTGTATCCGCCGAGTATCGAAGCCGACCTGGAGACCGAGGGGTCGGGCGACATCGCAGCCGCCGACGATTGAACGCTACTCAGTTCGTATGTCACGTTCCCCTGACTCCCTCGAACAACCCACGCCCGACCGGTCGACCGACACGCCCGAACCTGTCGAACAGCCCATTCAGGAGGACGAACGGCCGGATTCGATCCAGGACGCCGAGCCGCAGTTCGTTTCTCCGCCATCCCAGGAGCGGTTGTTCCTCATGGCCACGCTGTCCGCCGTCATCGGGTTCGGGCTCTACGTCGGAGTCCAGCCGGAGAGCGGTGGCCTCGTTCTCCTCTGTTCGCTCGTCGTCCTGCTGGCGCTGCTGGCCGTCGACGGCTATCAACAGCTCCAGTAACCGATCGAAGCCGTTCCGTTTCTTCTCACGGACGTTTCAGCCGCTTTCGGTGGCTCGAGAGTGTTCCGCTCTCTGCAACGGACAGCGTTCGGTATCCGCATCGCTCGGGACGATTCCACCTCGTGTCGCCCGACAAACGTAGCCCCGCGTCTCTCCGGCCGCGGTCAGTCGACGAAGTCGATATCCTCGCCCTGGGTCTGGACGGCGGCTTCTCCGTCCGGCTGACCGTAGATCTGGGGCGACTCGACGCCGGTGACGACGATCATGGTGCGCATGCTGCCCTCGAGGGACTCGTCGATCGAGGTCCCCCAGATGATGCGTGCGTCGGGGTCGATCCGGTCGTAGATCTCCTCGACGACGCCCTCTGCCTCCTCGATGGACATGTCGTTGCCACCGGTGACGTTGACGAGTGCGGAGCTCGCACCCGAGATGTCGACGTCGAGCAGCGGCGAGCGGAGCGCCGTTTTCACGGAGTCCTTCGCCTTCGCCTCGGAGTCGGACTCGCCGAGGCCGATCATGGCGACGCCGCCCCGTTCCATCACCGTGCGGACGTCGGCGAAGTCCAGGTTGACGAGGCCGGGTTTCGTGATCAGTTCGGTGATCCCCTTCACCGAGCGCATCAGCACTTCGTCAGAGACTTTGAACGCCTGCTTGACGGGCAGTTTTCCGACCGAATCGAGCAAGCGGTCGTTGGGAACGACGATCACGGTGTCGCTCACGTCGCGCAGGCGCTCGAGGCCCGCCTCGGCGTTCGTCCGTCGGACCTCGCCCTCCGCGGTAAACGGCGTGGTGACGATCGAGATGGTGAGCGCGCCCGACTCGCGGGCGGCCTTGGCGACGACGGGCGCCGAACCGGTGCCGGTCCCGCCACCGAGGCCCGCGGTGACGAACACCATATCCGAGCCGTCGATGGCGTCGTAGATGTCCTGCTGGCTCTCGAGGGCGGCCTCCTCGCCGACCTGCGGGAGCGAGCCGGCGCCGCGACCGCCGGTCTTCTGCTCGCCCATCAGGATCTTCGTGTCGGCTTCGATCTCGACCAGGTGCTGGACGTCGGTGTTCGCGGCGACGAGTTTCGCGCCGTGGATCCCCTCTTCTTCCATCCGGTTGACGGTGTTACCGCCGGCACCGCCACAGCCGACGACGGTAATGTCCGTCTGGAGGTCCTGAAGGACGTCCGCAAGTTCGTCGTCGGTCATCGTTCCGGACGGGTTCCCGCCGACCGTATCCCCCTCGTCGGCGAACCCCTCCGGATCCCCCTCTTCGGCCTCGTCGATAGCGTCTTCGACAATGGAGTCCATTCGTGGCCCACCATAAACGATGCAGTATTATTATCTTTCCCCTACTCGGCCGCCGTCGCCTGGAACTATAACGAGATATTACCTATCCGTGGACGTATGGCAGAAAAATAGAGCAAGCTGCCGGGTATGCAACGATTACACCCACATCGATGGCAACGACTGCAGCTGTCTCTTCACCAAGTGGGAGGGGGACGACCGGCATACGGCCCTCCCACTCAGAACGAGAACCGGTGCGTCCGCTCGGTGCTGACGTCGTCCGGCACGATCGTGTCGCCGTCGACGGTAACCGCGGTTCCGTTGGCGAGCGCGCCGAACTTCGGCCCCTCGGGGACGCCCGCCTCACGGGCCAGCGAGGGGTCGAACGCTGTGCGCTCGGCGACGACCTCGTCGTCCGCCACCGTCACCCGCTCGTACTTCGAATCGAGGACCGCCGCGAGCGCCTCGACGAGCACCGTTCGGACGTCGCTCGAGGAAACCGCCGCTCGGCCGCCGATACGACTGCCGCCGTTTTCGGTTTCGAACGCGATCGTGTGTTCCTCGAGGGCGTCACGAACAGCATCGGGGTCACAGCCCTCCGCGGCGGTGACCAGGTCGCTCGGTAGGCTGACGACGCACAACGACTCCGCGGGAGACCCATCGTCGCCGGCCGCCTCGCCGAAGCGGACCCCGTCGTCGACGCTCCCGAGTTCGGCCTCGACGGCGTCGACCAGTTCGCGGGGTCGGTCGCCGACCTCGCGAAGCCACGTCTCGCCGACGACGCGGTAGCCGAGTTCCTCGATGACTGCCTCGAGTTTCGGGCGCTCGTCGTCGATCACCGCGAGATCGGTCCCGCTCGTCTCGAAGGCGCGGGCGATGATCTCGCGGTGGTCGCGAGGGGCGCCCATCGCCTCGAGCGCCCAGTCGGCGCCGACGTGGCCGACGGCCCACGGCGTCTCCCGGACGATGCGGGTGAAGCGGGGGACGTAGTGGGTGCCGCCGAAGCCGACGAACTGCTGTGGTCGATGAGCCTCGGCTCTCCGGAGGTCGAGAATCGCTCTGGCGACGGCCTCGGCGCCGCCCGGATCGTCCCACTGTTCGTCGTCACTGCCCAGTTCGGCAAAGAGGGAGGGACAGCCGACCTCGGTGGGGCCGTGGTGGGTACACTCGAGGCCCGTCTCGTACTCCTCGGGGGCGTGTTCCTCGAACGCCTCGAGCAGCGCCGAGAGGGCGTTCGGACAGGTCTCGGCGAGAGAGCCGTCCTCGCCACCGAACTCGGCGGGGCCGAAGTTACCGGTGAAGTGGCCGGTGAGGAGCGGGCCGGTGTCCCCGGAGTGGCGGGAGGCGAACACCAGGAACGCGGGGTCGCAGTCGAAGGCGTCGGCGGGCGCCTCGAGGTCGAGGTGCAGGTCGTCGAAACTGCGGAGTTCCGCGCCGTCGGTTCGATAGTAGGTGCCGCCGCCCTCGGCGTCGGGGCGGGCGTCGTCCTGGAACTCGTCCCACTCCGCGAGGTTCCGGAGGCGGTCGCAGACGTGACTCGAGGCGCGGTCGGCGCGGCTTTCGACGATCGCGATCACGGGCGGCGATACACGGTCGGCCACCGAATAGACTCCGTTTTTCCTCGAGCCGTCGCTCACGGAAACAACAGGTAGAGAAAGACGACGTAGCCACAGACGAGCACCGCGCCGTCGACGCGCCCCAGTTCCCTCCCGCGGGCCATCATCCCGACGAGCAACAGGGTGAACCCGACCATGACGGGAAGTTCGAACCGGAGGGTGCTCGGGGCCACCTGGATCGGCACGACAATCGCGACGATACCGAGAACGGCGAGAATATTGTAGATGTTCGAGCCGACGACGTTGCCGATCGAGAAGGCGGTTTCGCCGCGGAGCGCGCCGACAACGGAGGCCGCCAGCTCCGGCAGCGAGGTCCCCAGCGCGAGCACGGTGAGCCCGATCACCAGATCGGGGACGTCCATCGCCGACAGCAGCCCGACCCCGCCGGTGACCAGCCAGCGGGAGCCGACGACGAGCGCGAGCAGCCCCGCGAGGACGAGCGCGACGGCTCGTGCGGAGATCCCGTTGTTCGCGTCGGGGCGGTCCGTTGCGGGTGCGGGGTCGGCGTTGACGTAGTACAGCAGGTAGACCGTGAAGCCGGCGAGAAGGAGCAAGAAGAGCGCGCCCTCGAGCCGGCCGATCCGGCCGTTCGCGCCGAAGACCAGCAGGAGGATCGCCGCGAGCAGCATGAAGGGGACGTGTCGGCGGAGGACGACCGGCGCCACCTGGAGCGGACGGATCAGCGCCGCCACGCCGAGGACGAGGCCGATGTTCGCGATGTTCGAGCCGACGATCGCGCCAAGGCCGATGTCGCCGGAGACGTCGAGCGCGCCGATCGTGGCGACGAACAGTTCGGGAGCGGTCGTCGCGAGGGCGATCACCGTCACGCCGACGGTCGCCGCCCGCAGGCCGAGGCCGAGGGCGAGTCGGCCGGCGCCCGCCACCAGGAGTTCCGCGCCGCCGTAGAGGGCGGCGACGCCCGCGAGGAGCAGCAGTACGTACAAACCGACGCCCTCGAGCATGGGCCGACGTTGTCCCGAGACCGGCATAAGCCGTCCGGGTTCGGTCCGATCGGCGAGGACGGATGGCCTGCGGGCACCGCTGGAGGCGGAAACGCTCTCGAGGGCGCCGGTACAGACTGGATCGACTCTCGAGGGCGCTGCCGCGGGCGGTTCGATTATACCGTCGCCGTTCCGATAGCGGGTATGGACGTCTACGGTCTACTCGGCAACCCCGTCGGTCACTCGCTGTCGCCGCCGATGCACGAGGCGGCGTACGACGAACTGGGACTCGAGGCCCGGTACGTCACGTTCGAACCCGAACCCGACGACCTCGAGGCGGCGCTCACGGGGGCGAACGCCCTCGGGATCGCGGGGCTGAACGTAACGATTCCGTTCAAGCGCGATATCCTCGTTCACGTCGATCCCGACGGTCTCGCCCGCCGGATCGGCGCGGTCAACACGATCGACTTCTCGGGAGCCGCACCCACCGGCCACAATACCGACGCCGCGGGGGCGACCCGCGCGCTCCGGGAGCACGACGTGGCCCTCGAGGGGGCGAGCGCCGTCGTCGTCGGCGCAGGCGGTGCCGGCCGCGCCGTCGCGTTCGGCCTGGCCGACGAGGGGGCGGACGTGGCGATTGCGAACCGCACTGTCGCACGCGCACGCGGCCTGGCCGAGGAGGTGCCCGGGGCGACGGGCCACGACCTCGAGTCGGTGGCGGAACTGCTCGCGGGCGCGGACCTGCTGGTGAACGCGACCAGCGTGGGGATGGAAGAAGACGCGTCGCCGGTTCCTGCCGAGGCGCTGCACGCCGACCTCGCGGTGATGGACGCGGTCTACCGCCCGCTCGAGACCCGACTGCTTCGGGACGCCGCGGCGGCCGGCGCGACGACGGTGGACGGCGCCTGGATGCTGCTCTACCAGGGAGTGGACGCCCTCGAGCGCTGGACCGGTGAGCGGGCGCCGGTCGCGGCGATGAACGGGGCGCTTCGGTCACGCCTCTGACGGTTTTGGCGCCCGAGGCGGCGCTACGGCGCCGTTTTGGCGTCGCTCTCGAGGATCAAACGACTTTAGGCCAATGACCGCACTACCTACGGGTAATGGCAATCCTCCAAAAGCTGAAATCGTTGCTGGGGATCGACGATTCAGAGTCGGAGCCACGGGAGTCTCGAGACGTCGGCGTCACCGTCGAACGCGAGCGAACGACGCCGGACGAGCCATCCGCCGAGCCGGAACCGTCCGCCGAACCGGAACCCTCGGGCGCAGCGGAGTCCGAGGACGACGAGGCGGAGCCTGCGGGCGACGAGGCGGCGGCCGCCGGCTCGAGCGCCGCGGCCTCGACCGATTCGATGACCGAGCCGACAGATGAGTCCGAGTCGGCCGCCGAGCCCGCCGAGGCGACGGGACCGACGGCGACCGACGCGGTCCCGGAGGCCGAGAAAGAACCCAACGAGGTCCAGAGCGAACCGGTGAACTCGATCAAGGGGATCGGTCCCGCCTACGCCGACCGGCTTGCTGCCGAAGGTGTCGAGACCGTCAGCGACCTCGCAACCGCCGACGCGGCGGCGCTCGCGGCGGGAACCGACATCTCCGAGACGCGCATCCAGGGCTGGATCGACCGCGCGAAGGTCCGGTAACTCACCGCCCGCGTTCTCTCCTGGCTCCATCACCGACGCGAGCGCGAATCGCAAGAGCGTTAGGCCGCTATCTCCTGTTTCCCGTATGAACGAGCCGCGCGTGGTGACGGACGTCGACGCCTTTCGACGCGCCGCCGGGGCCGCGTCCGCAGGGGCTCGAGTCCCCGTCGAGGTCCGCCTCACCGTCTCCGACCCGTTTCTCGCCTATCGCCGAGCCCGCGACGGCCCGGGTGGCGTCTTTCTCGAAACCACCGGCGGCCAGGCCGGCTGGGGATACTTCGGCTGCGACCCCGTCGATCGACTCACGGTCGGTCCGGACGCGATCAGTCGCGACTCCGAGTCGAACTCACCGTCGCTCGACGCCCTCGAGGGGCTGCTCGCCGGTGAGACGGTCGTCCGCGGGGACTGTGACGTCCCCTACCCCTGTGGCGCCGTGGGCTGGCTCTCCTACGACGTCGCCCGCGAACTCGAGACCCTGGAGGGACCGGCGGCGGCCGTCGACGACCGCGGGTTGCCCCGTCTCGAGGTCGGGGTCTACGACCGATTGGCGGCCTGGGAGGCCACTGACGCGAGCGGTGACGGGGTACTTCTGCGGATCACCGCCTGTCCCCGACTCGAGGCCCCCGACGATCCAGCATCGCTGGAGTCCGCTTACGAGCGGGGCACGAACCGTGCGCTCGAACTCGCCGAGCGCGCCATCGAGGGCGACCCGACGGTCGGCGAGCCGCCCGTTTCGGCGCCCGAGGCCACCTTCGAGAGCGCCTGCGGTCGCGAGGCGTTCGCCGACCGCGTCCGCCGGGTCAAGGAGTACATCCGCGAGGGCGACACCTTCCAGGCGAACATCTCCCAGCGCCTCGAGGCCCCGGCGGCGGTCCACCCCGTCGCCGCCTACGACGCCCTCCGGCGGGTGAACCCGGCACCCTACTCCGGGCTCTTCGAGTTCCGCTCGGCGGATCTGGTGAGTGCGAGCCCCGAGCTACTGCTGGAGTACGAGGAGCGACCGTCCTCGTACTCGAGCGCTGCGAGGTCCGGAGGGCGTGAGGACCTCGGTGACGCAAGCGGGGAGGAACGACCCGCGAGCGAACAGCCTCCGCGAGCGCGCGACGGCGACTTCGTTCGGACGGAACCGATCGCCGGGACTCGCCCCCGCGGACGGACGGCGGCGGAGGACGACGCCCTCGAGGCCGACCTGCTGGGCGACGAGAAGGAACGCGCCGAGCACGCGATGCTGGTCGACCTCGAGCGAAACGACCTCGGAAAGGTCTGTGCCTACGGCAGCGTCGACGTCGCGGAGTACCGCCGCGTGGACCGCTACTCCGAGGTGATGCACCTCGTCTCGAACGTTACCGGCAGGCTCCGGCCGGCGGCGACGCTTTCGGACGCGATCGCGGCGACCTTCCCCGGGGGGACGATTACGGGCGCACCCAAGCCCCGCACCATGGAGATCATCGACGAACTCGAGGAGACCCGGCGGGGGCCGTACACCGGCAGCATGGGGATCTTCGGTTTCGACGGGCGGGCGACCCTGAATATCGTGATTCGAACGCTCGTTCGCCACGGCGAGGAGTACCACCTGCGAGTAGGGGCGGGGATCGTCCACGACTCCGAGCCCGCTCGCGAGTACGACGAAACCCTTGACAAGGCTCGTGCGCTCATCACCGCGATCGACACCGCGCTCGGCGAGCGGGCGGGGATGGGGCTCGAGTCGGACGGCGGATCGAACGCGGCGGACGGTGGCTCCGGGGGTGACCCATGACGCCCGAAACGCGAATTCTCGTCGTGGACAACTACGACTCGTTCGTCTACAACCTCGTCCAGTACGTGGGCGAGGTCGCCGACGAGGTGATCGTCCGCCGCAACGACGTGATCACCCTCGAGGAGGTTCGCGCGCTCGAACCGACGGGCGTCGTGATCTCGCCGGGTCCCGGAACGCCCGCCGAGGCCGGGATCTCGATCCCGCTGTTCGACGAGTCCGAGCTGCCGATCCTCGGCGTCTGTCTGGGTCACCAGGCGCTGTGTGCCGCTGCCGGTGCACCCGTCAGACACGCACCCGATGTCGTCCACGGCAAGCCCTCGGTCGTCACCCACGACGGCGAGGGGATCTTCGCGGGACTGCCAGAGCGGATCCAGGTCGGCCGGTACCACTCGCTGTCTGTCGACCGGGCGGACCTCCCCGACTCGCTGGCGGAAACCGCGAGCACGGCCGACGAGCGGGACGTGTTGATGGCGGTGCGCCACCGCGAGAACCCCCACGTCGGCGTGCAGTTCCACCCCGAGAGCATCCTCACGCGCGAAGCGGAGACCGGATCGCGAACGGACGTTGAACGCTCGAGGGGCGAACTCGGCGAGGGTGAGCGGATCTCGCTGGCGGTCGGCAAACGGATGGTCGCGAACTTCTGTGACCTCGCGGCCGACCACGCGCGAACGGAGGCCGACGGGGCGTGACGGACCGACGCTATCACGTCGACGGCGAACTCGTCCCGGCCAGCGAGGCGACCGTCAGCGTCGACGACCGCGGTTTTCGCTACGGCGACGGCGCCTTCGAGACGCTTCGCGCCTACGGCGGCCGGCTCTTCGAGTGGGACGCCCACGCCGACCGCCTCGAGCGCACCTGTGACTCCCTCGGCCTCGAGCACGGACTCTCCCGTGGCGATCTCCGCGAACGAATCGACGAGACGCTGGCGGCGAACGATCTCGCCGACGCCTACGTGCGACTCTCGATCACGCGCGGGGTTCAGCCCGGCAAACTGACGCCGGCCCCGGAGGTCGACCCCACCGTCGTCGTCTACGCGAAGCCGCTTCCCCGGGGCGGGCTCGAGGGCGCATCGGTCTGGGACGACCCCGCGACGGTCCAGACGGTGAAAACTCGGCGAATCCCCGACGAATCGATCCCGTCCGACGCGAAGACCCACAACTACCTCAACGGGATTCTGGCCCGCCGGGAGCTGTACGACGCCGACGAGGCGCTCATGCGCGATCTCGAGGGCCACGTCGCGGAGGGGGCGACGAGCAACGTCTTCTTCGTCCGCGAGGACGGCCTCCATACGCCGACGACGGACGGTCCGGTGCTCCCGGGAATCACGCGCGAGGTCGTCCTCGAACTGGCCGCCGAAACCGAGATTCCGGTCCACGAGGGCTGGTACGGGCTGGCGGACGTCCGCGAGGCCGACGAGGTGTTTCTGACGAACACGACGTGGGAGCTCCGGCCCGTTACAGCGGTCGATGGCCTCGAGCTCGAGTCGGGCCCGGTAACGGCGCTCCTCTCGAAGCTGTACGATCGGCGCGTCGAGCAGCGCTGTTATCGCTGAGAATGGGCGTCGTGCTCGGCTCGATCAGTCGCTCGTGACGCGTTCGGACGGCGTCGGCCACTGCTGGGGCATCGACTCGGCCTCGAGCAGCGGGGCGTAGTCGTCGAGATCCATCGCGAACTCATAGCTCTCGAGTGCGTCGAGATCGATCCAGGAGTACGCGAACTCGCGGCCGCGTTCCTCGCCCGCGCCGGTGACGACGTGAGTCCAGGCGTCGCGCGGTTCGTGGACCGTCGTACGGAAGAAGTGCCGGACGTACCAGCGTCCCTCCCGTCGCCGCCAGACGTCGCTGGCAACGGGCTCGACGGCGGCCAGCGAGCCGAGACCGCTCTCCTCTGCGACCTCGCGAAACAGGGCTTCGCGAGGGGTTTCGTCGGTTTCGATCGTTCCTTTCGGCACCTGGAGGCGGTCGTCCGTGGGGCTCTCGAACACCAGCAGCTCGTCGTCGTTGCGTGTGATGTACGCACACGCCTTGGGAACATACGTAGAGTCAGAAGACATGCACTGTCCAATCACGAACTCGCATATAAGTGTTGTAGCCAAGGGATACTAGGGCATATTGAGGATTAACACGGACCCCCGGCCACAGCGGTTTCTGTCACGCCAGTAACTATAAGTTCCCTACGACGAAACTGTCAGTACGGAAGTCACTGTTTACGACACTACCGACCGCGTTCCGGGTGGGACGACACCCGAATCGTGGCTCGCACGCTTCGAAAGTCATGATCTGGTACATACCACCGGACAGTAACAGTCCCGAACGACCGTGGGTTCGCCGGCCAACTACAGCGCTGTCACTCGAGGCTCACTCGAGCGGTGACCGGCGATGAACGGCGATACCGGATCTCGGGAGGAGGAGTCGTCTCACCTGCGCTGTCCGGACTGTGGAGAGCGAATACTTACGATTTCGATGACCGGGCCGACCGAGCAGATCGCCGGCCCTTGTGGCTGTCGGTTCCCGCCGGGTCTCCTCGACTGAGAACTCCCGTGGCGGCCGATCGCCCGGCTCTCGAGTGTCGACCGACAGCGGACTATCCCCGGTCGGTGAACACCGCGATACTTTTCACCGCCACTCACTCGAGTACCACCAGTGACCTCCCTCCTCGTCTCCGCGGTTGCGGGCGTCGTTTTCGGCGTCGCCCTCGCCGCGCCGCCGGGTCCGATGAACGCGATCATCGCCGAGGAGAGCGTCCTTCGCGGGTGGCACGCAGGCTTCTGGGCCGGCGTCGGGGCGATGCTCGCCGACGCGCTGTTTTTCGTCCTCACGTTCGCGGGAGTCGCCGCGCTGCTGGGCGGGAACCGGACCGTTCAGCAGCTCCTCTTCCTCGTCGGCGGCGCGCTCATGCTCTACTTCGCGTACGGGGCCGCCCGCGACGCGAGAGCAGCGAGTTCGTTCACCGGCAGCGAGGTCGGCCGAACCGCGACGGGCTTTCAGAAGGCGTTCGCACTCTCGTTGACGAACCCCTACCAGCTCGCGTTCTGGCTGACCGTCGGGGTCGGTCTCGTGCGACCGGGGACGCTCTCGTTGACCGCACACCTCCCCGCGGGAATCGACTCGCTGGCCGGTGAACTGGTCGGCGATCTGGTCGTCCGGACTGGAAGCCCCGCGCTGCTCGCCGGCTTCTTCGGCGGCATCGCGCTGTGGGTCGTCGTCTACCCGGCCGCCCTCGTTCGGGCGGGCGAACGCGTCGACGCCGTCGCGCCGCTGGTCGCCGCGCTCAGCGCCGTCGTTCTCGGCGGCTTCGGTCTGCTGTTCGCCTGGATCGGGGCGACGGGCCTGCTCTAGTCGCCCATCCCGGCGATCTCGTCCTCGAGCCACTCGCTGAACCAGACCACGCGCTTGAGCCGCTGGTGGGCGATGCTCTCGGCAGTGTCGCTCTCGAC
The DNA here is from genome assembly GCF_059736515.1 of Natrononativus sp. DTA114. Taxonomy (NCBI): domain Archaea; kingdom Methanobacteriati; phylum Methanobacteriota; class Halobacteria; order Halobacteriales; family Natrialbaceae; genus Natrononativus; species Natrononativus sp. DTA114. The sequence continues at coordinate 437,697 of NZ_JCASSN010000003.1, forward strand.
GCGGGCGGCGGCGTCGCGCCCCCGTTCGAGGACGCGTTCGACCATCTCGTCGGACTCCATGTGCGTGCGGGCCTCGTACCCCATCCGCAGCAGCATCAGCGCGGTGCCGTTGGCGCCGATCTTGTCGAGCAGGTCCGCCTCGATGAGCGACTGGGTCTCGAGCGGGAGATCCGACAGCGTCCCCTGGTAGGAGTGGTGTTCGATCGCGCGGGTCACCTGCGAGACGAACGACTGGGGGTACTCCCCGCGGGACTCGAGATACTCGCGGGCGACGCGAGCGCCGGCCTCGGCGTGGAGTTCCTGGTCGGCCTCGAGCTTGGCGACGTCGTGAAAGAGGGCGGCGACGCGGGTGACGTCGACGTCGGCGCCCTCCTTCTCGGCGATCTCTTCGGCCAGCGAAACGACGTTTAAGATGTGGTTGTGGCGGTACTCCGCGGAGTGCCACGGATACCACCGCATCCGTCCGCCTTCGTCTTCGTTCTCGACGCTGGCGGCGAGATACTCGAAGACGAACCCTTTCATCGCCTCGAACTCGACGTCGCTGACGGTCGTTTCTTTTATCTCGACGCCCACGAGAGATCCCTCCGCAGTATACGAGCGATAGTCATTACAGGAATGTTGGTTCGTTCCACTCTTTAGCCTTTGGTTCGCCTGAAATCCCTGAGACGACGACCGCCAGCACGACCGCGATCGGCCGAATTATACCGCCTCGCCGCGTGCACTCGAGCGTGACCGAACCCCGGTATCTCACCGACTCCGATCGCCGCCGGTTCGAGGCGACGGTCGAGCGCGTCGTCGACGATCGTGTCGTTCTCGATCAGACCCTCTTCTACCCCGAGGGCGGCGGCCAGCCCGCGGATACGGGCGTGCTTCGCCTCGATGACCGGGAGTGGCGCGTCGAGAACGTCCAGAAACGCGACACGATCTATCACCACCTGTCGTGTGCGGAGGGCGAGGAGCCGCCCGCCGCGGGTGCGACCGTCGAGGGCGAACTCGACTGGGGGCGCCGCGAGGCGCACATGCGCTATCACACCGCCCAGCACCTGCTCTCTGCACACCTGCTCGAGCACTACGGGGCGGCCACGACCGGCAACCAGATCTACGCCGACCGGGCCCGCCTCGACTGCGCGTACGACCGCTTCGAGGAGCCGGATCTCGAGGCGATCGAGGGCGCGCTGAACGAACTGATCGCGGCCGACCTCCCCGTCAGGTGGTACGAACTCGACCGCGAGATCGCCGAGGCCGAACTCGACACCGAGCGCACGCGGATCGACCTGCTGCCCGACTCTATCACCGAACTCCGGATCGTCGAGATCGGCGACGCCGAGGAGCCGTTCGATCGGGTCGCCTGCGCCGGCACCCACGTCGCCTCGACCGGCGAGATCGGACCGCTCGAGATCACGGGCCGGGAGACGGCCGGCAGCGACGAGGAGCGGTTGCGTTTCCGCCTCGAGTAGGAGGCCGCGGTTCGGCTCGAGCGCTCGTTTCCGGGGCTCACCTCGAGCGTGTCTCTCCCTCGCAACCCCACAAACTTCCGTTACAGTCAAACAGCAGGCTGGTGAACGGAGGAGTATGAGCGAACAGGAACAGCGATCGATCCGGTGTCTCGTCGCGAAAGTCGGCCTCGACGGCCACGACCGCGGCGCACACGTCATCGCACGCGCCTTCCGGGATGCGGGCTTCGAGGTCATCTACTCCGGGCTTCACAAGGCACCCGAGGAGATCGTCCAGGCGACGGTCCAGGAGGACGTCGACGTCCTCGGGATCTCGATCCTCTCCGGGGCACACAGCACGCTCGTCCCGAAGATCATGGACGGTCTCGAGGAGTACGACGCCAAAGACGACACGCTCGTCCTCGTCGGCGGGGTCATCCCCGAGGAGGACCAGGCCGAACTGATGGAGCTGGGCGTCTCGGCCGTCTTCGGCCCCGGCACGTCGATCGAGGAGACGATCGAGTTCGTCCGCGAGAACGCGCCCGAGCGATGACCGGCGACCGAGAACTGAACGGGGACGACGAGCGCCTGCTCGAGGACCTGCTTTCGGGAAAACACCGCGCCCTGGCGCGAACGATCTCGAAGATCGAGAACCGCTCGCCGGGGTATCGGGCGCTGGTTTCCGAACTGTACGCCCACACCGGCAACGCCGAGGTGATCGGCGTCACGGGCAGTCCGGGCGCCGGAAAGTCGACGCTGGTCGACAAGCTCGCCGAAACCTACCGCGAGCGCGGCGAAACCGTCGGCGTGATCGCGATCGACCCCTCCTCGCCGTTTACGGGGGGCGCAGTGCTGGGCGACCGGATCCGGATGGCCTCCACCGTGGGCGACATGGACGTCTTCGTCCGCTCGATGAGCGCCCGGGGGACGCTCGGCGGGCTCTCGACCGCCACGGCAGATGCGGTCAAAGCGATGGACGCCTTCGGCAAGGACAAGATCATCATCGAAACCGTCGGCGCCGGCCAGAACGAGATCGACATCGTCCGCACGGCCGACACGGTGGCGGTGCTCGTCCCGCCGGGGTCGGGCGACTCCGTCCAGACGCTTAAGGCTGGAATCCTCGAGATCGCCGACGTCTTCGTCGTCAACAAGGCCGACCGTCCCGGCGCCGACCGAACCGTCCAGGAGCTCACCGAGATGATCGAACTCGGCGAGAGCGGCGGCTTCGGCGGCGGCTCGGGTCACCACGGTCCCGGTGTGATGGACGACCACGCGGACGAACCCGAGGAGCCGGCCGACGAAGCCGATCACTGGACGCCGCCGATCGTCGAAACCGTCGCGACGGAGGCGACGGGGGTCGACGAATTCATCGACGAACTCGCGAACCACTACGCGTACCTCGAGCGCTCGGGCGAACTCGCCGACCGGAGCCGCCGGCGCTACGCCGAGGAGATCCGCACCCTGCTCAGGGAGGACGTCCACGGGCTGCTCGAGGCCGAACTCGCGGCCGCCGGGGGCGTCGACGACCTCGCCGAGGCGGTGCGGGCCGGCGAGACGGACCCGTACACGCTCGTCTCGGACGTGTTGGCACCCGTCGAGGACTGTCTCGGGGAACTCGAGTCGGAGCCCCTCGAGTCGATGTCGAAATAGGTGCGAACGCCGAGCGAGTGTGACGAACCGCAGGACTAAGGCCGTCGCTGTTGAACCTCGGCTATGAGACTCCGAACTGCACTCGGGGCGGCCGTCGGCGCTGCCGGCGCCGCCGTTCTCGGAAACCGCCTGCTCGCGAACCGCGCGGGACCCCTCGACAACCCGCTCCCGGGGGTCGAACGAACCGACCGCTGGCGAGGGATGGACGTCCGGTACACGGTCGCGGGGGACCCCGAGGCTCCCGAAATCGTGTTGTTCCACGGAATCCACGCCGGGGCGAGCAGCCACGAGTTTGCGCCCATCTTCGAAGACCTGGCCGAAGAGTACCGCGTGATCGCCGTCGATCTTCCGGGCTTCGGGCGGTCGGATCGGCCGCCGCTCGTCTACTCGTCGGGGCTGTACGCCGAGTTCATCCGCGACTTCGCGAGCGACGTCGCCGACGAACCGATCGTGCTGGCCTCCTCGATCACCGGCGCGTTCGCCGTCGACGCGGCGGGAGAAACCGACTTCGAGCGACTGGTGCTCGTCTGCCCCACCGGCGAGACCTCCCAGTACCGCCCGTGGCTGCGGACGCTGCTCCGGACGCCCGTCCTCGGCACCGCGCTGTTCAACGCGCTCGCGAGCAAGCCCTCGATCCGGTACTTCTACGACCGCGACGGCTACTACGACCCCGCCAGAATCGACGAGGAGGAAGTCGAGTACGCCTGGCGCAGCGCCCACCAGCCCGGCGCCCGCTTCGCCCCCGCCTCCTTCGCCTCCGGGACCCTCGAGCCCGACTTCGACCTCCAGACCGAACTCGCGGCCCTCGAGACGCCGGTCACGCTCGTCTGGGGTCGCGACGCGCAACTCGTGCCCCTGCGAGAGGGCCGGGAGCTGGCCGACGCGGCCGACTGCGACCTCGTCGTCGTCGACTACGCGACGCTGCTCCCCCACGCCGAACACCCCGAGAAGTTCGTCGAGTACCTGCGGGCTGAGCTGCCTCGAGCCGAGGGTTGAGAGCGGCCAGAGGCCGCACAACCGTTATTCGATCGCCCGCCGAAGAGGCAGGTAGATGCCACGCTCGAACGTTCGGGGCCTCCACCACGTTACCGGCCTCGCTGCCGATTCGCAGGCGAACGTCGACTTCTACGCCGGCACGCTCGGCCTTCGGTTTCTCGTCCACACCGTCAACTTCGAGGACGTGCTGATGCGCCACCTCTACTACGGCGACGACGCGGGAGCGCCGGGCTCCGTCGTGACGTTCTTTCCGACGCCAGCGGCGGACCCGGGTCGGCTCGGAAAACCGCAGGTGGCGAGCATCGGTTTCGCCGTTCCCGAGGGCTCGCTGCAGTACTGGGCGGACCGACTCGAGGCCGCGGGACACGCCGTCGAAGGGCCGACCGACCGGTTCGACGAACGAGCGCTCTCGACGAGCGATCCGGACGGAACGCGAGTCGAACTCGTCGCCACGGCGGCGCCGCCGGAACCGCGACTCGAGGGGCCGATCCCCGATCACGCCTCGATCCGGGGGCTCGCCGGCGTGTCGGCGCTCTCTGCGAACCCGTACGCGACCGCGAGCGTCCTCGAGACGCTCGGATTCGACCGGGTCGGCCAGGAGGAAGACAGGGTTCGCTACCGCGTGCCGGGTGGTCGGGATGCGGTCGTCGACCTCCTCGACCGCGAAACCAGGTTCGGGCGCGAGGGTCCCGGAACGATCCACCACGTCGCCGTCGGCGCGTCGGACCGCGAGGAACTGCTCGAGTGGCACGACTACTTCCGCGACCGGGGGGAGGACGTCTCCCGGATCAAGGACCGGCACTTCTTTCACTCGCTGTACGTCCGCGAACCGGGCGGCGTCCTGATCGAACTCGCCACGGAGGGACCGGGACTCGAGGCGGCGACGCCCGCCCCCGAACGCTACCTCCCGCCGCGGTTCGAGGACGACCGCGAACTGATCGAATCGCAACTTCCGGCGCTTCGCTCGCCCCGAATCGACGGGCCTGACGACGAGCTAACCGGGTGAGTGAGTCGTGAGCCCCGATTTCACCGACGTGGACCCGCACGGGGGGCAGCAACTCCTGATCAGCGGCGCCCCTGCCCGCGCCGCCGAGGTCGCCGTCGTCGCCCTCCACGGCCGCGGCGCGACCGCCCAGGGCGTAACGAACCTGTTCGAGCCGCTGTACCGCCGCGGCGTCGCCGTGTTCGCCCCCGCCGCCGAGCGGGGTCGATGGTTCCCGCGAGCCGCGGACGCCCCGCTCGAGGCGAACGAGCCGTGGACCTCTTCGGCGGTCGAGGCGGTCGATCGGGCGCTCGAAAGCGCACGCGAGGCAGGCGTTCCCGCCGAGCGAACCCTGCTCGTCGGTTTCTCCCAGGGAGCGGCCGTCGCGGCGGAGACGGCGATCAGGCGGCCGAAACGGTACGGGGGGCTGGGGCTCGTCGCCGGAACCGCTCTCGGTCCCGATCCGAACAGCCGCAGTGAAGCGCGACACGGGGGGCTCGAGGGAACGCCGGTCCTGCTCGCCGCCGGCGAGGACGACCCACACGTCGACGAGGGGCGGTTCCGGGCGACCGGCGAGTGTCTCGAGCGACTCGGCGGGGACGTGACCGAACTGCGAAGCCCCGAGACGGGCCACGCGGTGAGCGAGGCGGCGTTTTCGGCGCTCGAGGACAGGGTAGAGCGGCTGCTCGAGCGGGCGTAACTCACCGGCCGACCGTTACCGGAACCGAATGGCCGTCCGATCGTTATTCGACGCGGAAGCAGACCACGCGGTCGCCGGTGGTTTCCGAGACGTCGACCGCCGGCGTGACCGTCAGACCGGCTTCGATCTCCTCGAGTTCGATTCCAGCGACCTGTCCAGTGATCCGAACCGGGCCGAACGCCGCGATGGCGGTCGCGTAGGGGGCGTCGTCCTCGAAGGAAGGGGTCGGGACGTGCGTGACGGTGAACGTCTCGATCTCGCCCGTCTCGGGGAGGGGTTCCTCCGAGAGCACCGTTGAACCGCACTCCGGGCAGACCTGCCGCGGCGGGAGCGAGCCGTGGCCCCGCTCGCACTCGAGGTAGTACGCCTCGCCCGCCTCGGTCGCGTCGAGCCAGTCGTCGAAGCCGGCGTTTCGGATACCCTCGCTCATTGTTGTACCTCCAGAACGTGGACCAGTGCAGAGGCAACCGTTCCGCCCGCGTTGTGGGCGACGCCCGTGGTCACGCCGTCGATGTGTTCGCTGTTGGGGTGATCACCGCGCAGCACTTTCGTGAGTTCGGCGACTTGGGAGGCACCGGTCGCGCCGACCGGGTGGCCCTTCGCCTTCAGTCCTCCCGAGAGGTTGATCGGGGTGTCGCCGCCGGCGGTGGTGCGGCCGTCTCGCGCCGCCGAGATCCCCTCGCCGACGGGTTCGAGGTCGAGCGCCTCGATCGCGAGCACCTCGGCGATGGTGAAGCAGTCGTGGACCTCGGCGACGTCGACGTCTCCCGCGGAGATCCCGGCGTCGGCATAGGCCTCCTCGCCGGCCTCGCGGGCAGCGGGCGAGCGCGCGAGGTGTTTCCGGTCGTGGAGGGCCATTCGGTCGCCGCCCTGGCCGGTGCCGGTGATCGAAACGGGTGCCTCGAGGCCGTGTTCCTCGGCGTACTCCTCGCTCGTCAACACGAGCGCGGCCGCGCCGTCGGAGATCGGACAGGAGTCGTAGAGACCGAGCGGGGTCGAGACGGTGGGTGCCTCGAGGACGTCGTCGACCTCGATGGCCCGCTGGTACTGCGCTTTGTCGTTGTTCAGGGCGTTCTCGTGGTTTTTCACCGCGACGTGGGCGAGGTCCTCGCGCTCGCCGCCGTAGGTTTCGAAGTACGCCTGGGCCATCAGCGCGTAGGCGCCGGGGAAGGTCATTCCCGCGCGGACTTCCCAGAGGTCGTCGGCGGCGATGGCGAGCGCCTCCGTCGCCCCCGCGGTGCCGAGGTTCGTCATCCGTTCTGCGCCGCCGACGAGGATAACGTCGCTCTCGCCGTTGCGGATGCGAAACACGGCGTCTCTGATGGCGGCGCCGCTCGAGGCGCAGGCGGCCTCGTACCGGGTCGCCGGCGCGGTGACGCCGGCGGCTTCGGCCATCAGCGGTCCCTGGTGGCCCTGGTGTTCGGACAGTTCACCCATGAAGTTGCCGTAGAGGACGGCCTCGACGTCCGCCCGCGACACCCCGCTGTCCTCGAAGGCTTCGATACTCGCCTCGCCGAAGAGGTCGCGGCCCGTCCGCTCGGGCGTGTTTCCGAACGGCGTGACACCGACACCGGCGACTCGTACGTCGCTCATACCTCCTTCTAGCCCATCGACCGCTTAATACTCCGCGGTTGACTGTCCAACCGGTCGATCGGCAATAACCACTGTTATCGGGGCGCAGCGCCGGTATCCGGGCGTTTATGAGGGCTGGTTTCACAGGTCCTACCATGACGGACACAGCGGTCGACTTCGACGACGAACTGCTCACGGAGCTAACCGAAGCGCGCGGCGTCCCCGGCTACGAGGACCAGGTGCGCGACCTCGTTCGACGGGAGTTCGAAGACAGCGTCGACCGCGTTCGCACCGACGCGATGGGCAACGTCGTCGGCACGCTCGAGGGCGAGGGCGACTACTCGGTCGCCATCGCCGCTCACATGGACGAGATCGGGTTCATGGTGCGCCACGTCCGCGGGAAGGACGACGGCGCGGGCTTTCTCGAACTCGACGCGCTGGGCGGCTGGGACGCCCGCGTGCTGAAGGCCCAGCGGGTGACGATTCACACCGAGGGCGGCGACCTGCCGGGAGTCATCGGCTCGCCGCCGCCGCACACCCTGGACGAGGAGGACCGGAACGAACCCCCCGAGGTCGAGGACGTCTACGTCGACGTCGGCCTCTCCCGGGAGGAGGCCCGCGAGCGGATCTCGCCGGGCGACCTCGTGACGATGGACCAGACCACCGAGCGGGTCGGCGAGACGGTGACCGGGAAGGCGCTCGACGACCGGGTCTGTCTGTTCGCCATGCTCGAGGCCGCCCGGCGTCTCGAAGACCCCGCGGTGACGATCCACTTCTGTGCGACGGTTCAGGAGGAAGTCGGCCTCCGCGGGGCACGCGCCCTCGGGGTCGACGTCGACCCCGACCTGGCGGTCGCGCTGGACGTTACCGTCGCCAACGACGTTCCGACGTTCAAGAAAGGTGAGTACGTCACCGAACTGGGCGCGGGAACCGCGATCAAGCTCAAGGACTCGAGCGTCATCACCAGCCCGAAGGTCCACCGGCGGATGAAAGCCGTCGCCGAGGAGGCGGGAATCGACTACCAGCTCGAGGTCCTCCCCGCGGGCGGCACCGACACTGCGGGGTTCCAGCACACCGCGGGCGCGAAGCCGGTCGGCGCGATTTCGATTCCGACGCGCTATCTTCACACCGTCACTGAGACGGCCCACGTCGACGACATCGCGGCGACGATCGACCTCCTCGAGGCGTTCCTGGCGAGCGAGGACGGCGAGCACGACTACATGCTGTAGCCGCCTGCGGGCGCTCTCGTGCTCCGACCGAGATCCCATCTCGAGACGGGTCGGCGAGCGAGAGTTACTAGCAACGCACACATTCGGAACGTTCAACTTGATCGCCTGAGAGGACGTGGCTATGAAAGTCGCCCTGATTGGTGTGGGTCAGGCAGGCGGTAAGGTAACGGAACGGCTGACGAAGTTCGACGCGGAGATGGGCTTCGACGCGGTGCAGGGAGCGCTCGCGATCAACTCCGCGACGGCCGACCTTTCCGGTCTCGAGTTCGCCGAGACGCAGTTGATCGGTCAGGATCGAGTGAACGGTCACGGCGTCGGCGCCGACAACGAACTCGGCGCGGAGATCATGAAATCGGACTCCCAGGAGGTTCTCGCCTCCCTCGACGGCCACGTCACCTCCCATGCGGAGGCGATCTGGGTGGTCGCCGGCCTCGGCGGCGGCACCGGCAGCGGCGGCGCACCGGTCCTGGTTCACGAACTCCAGCGCGTCTACGATATCCCGATCTACGCCCTGGGAATCCTGCCGGGACGAAACGAGGGCTCGCTGTACCAGGCCAACGCCGGGCGCTCGCTGAAGACCCTCGCTCGCGAGGCCGACTCCACCCTGCTGGTCGACAACGACGCCTGGCACGAACAGGGCGAGAGCGTCGACTCGGCGTTCGAATCGATCAACGCGAAGATCGCCCAGCGCGTCGGCCTGCTCTTTGCCTCCGGTGAGGCTATCGACGGCGTCGGCGAGAGTGTGGTCGACTCGAGCGAGGTCATCAACACCCTCCGTGCGGGCGGCATCTCGACGCTCGGGTACGCCAGCGCCGTTGGAGCGGAGGAGAGCTCCGAGAACGTCAATACAGTCATGTCCGTCTCGCGGCAGGCCCTGTTGACGGGAACCAGTCTGCCGGATGCGACGCGCGCCGAGGCCGCTCTACTGGTGATCGCCGGCCAGCCCGACCGGATCTCCCGGAAGGGCGTCGAGCGAGCCCGGCGCTGGCTCGAGGACGAAACTGGCAGCATGCAGGTCCGCGGCGGGGACTTCCCGCTCGAGAGCGACCGGCTCGCGGCGCTGGTGCTCCTCGGCGGGGCCGAGCGATCCGACCGGATCGACGAGTTCATGGAGCGTGCCCGCCGGGCACAGCGAGCCGAGGACGACGAGCGGGCGGATCCGGCCGAACAGTTCGCCGACGACCGCCTCGAGAACCTGTTCTGAGCTCGAAGTCAATTGCCGATGGTTGTGAGTGATGGCCGAGGTCCGATGCGCTACCCAGGTGGTTTATATTCTAACGCCGTTCTGTGTGAGTGCGTTACACACGAGAAGGAGCCGCCTGCTAACGGTTTTCACGGATTCGGCGACCGGTACATTTAAACATTGGGCGCCAGTAGTTACCGGTACCAGAACGCCGCCGGGGCGTGTATCGCTCGATGACCAATGACAGGAAATCTTACTCACCGAGGTTTCGCAGGTCACGAGCGAACGCTGTCACCGGTGCGGGTATGGAACAGAGGGTTTACTAACACATGGTAGACGAATCGAAAAACGTAGAACTCACAGAGGACGATCTCGAGAACAAATCGAAAGGACAGCTCATCAAGATGGCCGGTCAGCTGCGAGACCGGCGAAACGAGCTGAACCAGATGGCCTCCGAGCGCGCATCCAGCCGCGACGACCTGAACGCGAAAACACGCGAGAAGGTCGACAAGGCCCAGGAGCACCGCGAGAAGCGCGACGAGCTCAACGAGCAGGTCCAGGAGCACAAGGAGAGCCGCAACGAGCTCAACGCCGAGGCCAACAAGCTGTTCGACCGCGTCGAGAAGCTCAAATCGGATATGGAGCTCGACGAGGGCAAGGACCTGGAGGAGCTCGAAGAGGAGATCGAGCAACTCGAGTTCAAACAGCAGACCGAAGTGCTCTCGACCGAGGAGGAGCGCGAACTCATCGAGAAGATCGAGGCCAAGCGCGAGGAGTACGCCGACCGCAAGGGAAAGCTCGAGCAGAACGATGACCTCGAGGAGCTCGTCGAGGAGGCAGAAGAGGTACGCTCCGAGGCGTCCCAGCACCACCAGGAGGTCACCGAACTGGCGGACAAGGCCCAGGAACATCACAACCAGATGATCGAGGCCTACCGCGAGGCCGACGACGTCCGCGACGAGGCCGACGACATGCACGAGAGCTTCGTCGAGGCCCAGGAGGCCGCCGACCGCCACCACGAGGACTTCGTCCGCGTCCAGAAGCGCCTGCGCGAGATGGACAAGCAGGAGGAGAAGCAGCGCAAGTCCGCCCGCGACAAGAAGAAAGAGGAGGCCAAGGAGGAAGCCGAGGAAATCTATCAGAAGTTCAAGGAAGGCGAAACCCTCGACACCGAGGACCTGATGAAGCTCCAGAAGACGGGGCTGCTCTAAGTCGACAGTTCTTTTTCAATCTGCCTCGGTTTCGGTCCTCAATTTATCCTATTGAGCGAAGTGCAAAATGAACGTCTCTCAAGCAATTGTCCACTCCTTTATCGTTGAATTTGTTCCTGATAACGGCCTTTCGTCGTTCTACTCCGTTGTGAGACGCGGCAGACTGCTCTAACCATTGGCCACAACCATAATATATATATGATAACTATAGATATCTAACTGATGTCGAAGGATATCAAACGAAGAAAGGTGATTAGAAAAACAGGCGTTGGGATTGGGGCTCTCGGCACATTCCCATACGCAGCAGCCGCAAACGAGGCTGAAGCCACCGAAAACCGTGACGTAGAAGTCGTTCGGGAAACCGATGAATATCGCGTCACGGTACACAAACACGGCGACAACGCCTATATCGTGTGGGTCGAAAAGGACACTGGGTCTGTCTACATGGACACAGTGTCCACAGATTCGATTGACACGATGACGCCTCAAGCACTGGGCATCAACGGAGAAGAAATTAGCCCTGAGGGTCACGACGAAATCATTACACAGAGCGACGGCGGCCACGAGTGGGTCGGTGATTGTAGTAACATCCGCTACCAGATTCATCAGGAGATCTATCTGGCAATTGAACTCGGCGAAACCGTAGATGAGTTGACTGCTGGTGGACTAGAAGCTGCTATCTGTGCGATCGTAGGTTTCAAGTTTGGTGGTCCAGTGGGAGCCGTCGTAGGCGCTGTCGGTTGTCACGCAATCGCAGTTCTCTTCCTCGATCACATTAGCCCGTCTGGGACGCGAATGACGTGGGGAGCGTGGGACTGTCATCGTGGGTTCACTGGCTACTCGAATATCTGCCATGGTGTAACCAACGGCATGACCGACAATGTGGGGAGCATTCCTAGCCTGAAGCGTATTCCCCACACTCATATACAAGAATTCTATATACCCTGACCCATCACAAAATATGATGTGATTATAGACATGAACCGAGTACTTACCGCGGGCGCAGCTCTTGCAGCACTTCTCGCGAGCTACGGATGGGTGGTTACTGGTGGTGCCATCGCTCCGATTCCGGGAGTACTCGGTGCGTTTTCTGGAGCTATCGTGACGGTATTACATCGCAGCCCTTCGAGAAGAGGAACGGTGGCTGGAGTCGCAGTAGCTGTCGGTATTGTCGTGACACTTATCGTACTCGAAAATGAGGTCACACTGTTTTTTGGAGCGGTTGTGACTATCAGCATTGTCGTCACAAATCTCGCTCTGTGGCTATGGTCCAGACAGACGGGAAAGTAAGCAAGAAAGTGGTACCCTCTTCTCTGGTCGACGTACAACGTTACTTGAGAAATAGCCCGAAGTTATCGCGATAATATTCTACACCCGAAACCCGGACTTAAGCCGACTAAAACGGTGCATGCGATAGATCAGTTCAGTCAGGGCGTTTCGAGGGAAAACCTCAACGCTTAACAGTCGAACAACCGGAGAATTGGCATGCCTCGAGGTGTCAGCCGTGGTCAGTAGCCGTGGAATCGCCAGACTCGCACTCGTCCTGGGTGGGACGTTGCTACTCGCCGCCGTGATCGTCGGCCTGTTCGTCGTCTATCCGCAGGATCTCACCGATTTGATCGGGGTGCTCGTCGCACTCGTCGCACTGCTCGTCGGCATCCGTGTGGTCGGCAACCTCGCGTCGTCGGCCTTCCCCGGGTACGACGTCGCGGAAGTCGCCGTCGAGGGGCCGATCACGCGAAACGGCGGCGGCGGGCCGTTCCCTTCGAGCCCCCGATCGACGCCGGCCGACGACATCGTCGAGCAGATCGACCGGGCGAACGACGACGGCAGCGTCGAGGCGCTGTTGTTGAAACTCAACACGCCCGGCGGCGAGGTCGTCCCCAGCGACGACATCAAACTCGCCGCCGAGCGATTCGAGGGGCCGACCGTCGCGTACGCGACCGACCTCTGTGCGAGCGGCGGCTACTGGATCGCCAGCGGCTGTGACGAACTCTGGGCGCGGGACGCGAGCGTCGTCGGCTCCATCGGCGTCATCGGCTCGCGGGTCAACGCGAGCGAACTCGCCGAGAAAGTCGGCCTCGAGTACGAGCGCTTCGCCGCGGGGAAGTACAAGGACGCGGGCGTCCCGCTCAAGGAGATGGACGACGACGAGCGGGCGTATCTACAGGGGTTGACCGACGACTACTACGATCACTTCGTCGAGCGGGTGAGCGAGGGGCGAGATCTCGATCCCGAACTCGTTCGCGACACCGAGGCGCGGGTGTATCTCGGCGGTGAAGCCCACGATCTGGGGCTCGTCGACGAACTCGGAACGCGCAAGGAACTCGAGTCGGTTCTGGCCGATCGCCTCGACACCGAGGAGGTTACCGTCGAGTCCTTCGAGCCGTCGCGGCCGCTGGTGCAGCGCATGGGCGCTGGCGCCAGCGAGGTTGCCTACGCCTTCGGGGCCGGCATTTCGAGCGTCGCCGAAGACCGCGGGTTTCGACTTCGAACCTGAGCGGCGGAGCTGTCGTCCCCGCAGGATATCGCCGGGCAGTATCACGCAAGCTCAACCATTTAAGAAAGCCGTTCTCTAATCCAAGAGTGCTTCCATGGAGCGGAAGCGGCTGTGTGGTGAGTGGATGGTAGGTGGAACACCACCACACAGGCACACATCGACATGTGCATACGATCGTTCAGAGCCGATCCTCTTCAGTATGACTCTCGCGTGACTGCCAGCGATCGCCGGACGCAGCGTCGAACGAGTACGTGGTTTTATCGTCACGCGGAATGCATCGGACACCGTGACAACGCTGGTGGTCTGTCTCGACCGGACCGACGACGTCGGCCGGAAGACCGGTCTGCACTCGCCAGTCGTCGGCTGGGAGGCGGTCCGTGCACTCGTGACCGACGTCGGCCTCGCCGATCCGGAGGACTCGAGCGTCAATTCGCTGCTCGAGACACTTCGTGTCGCCCAGAGCCTTCGCGACGACGACGAGGAGACGGTCGTCGCCGTCGTCTCGGGCGACCGGGATTCGATGGTCAGCGCGGACCGGTCGGTCGCCCGCCAACTCGACGAGCTTATCAGCGAGTACGAACCCGAGTCGGCCGTCGTGGTGATCGACAGCGCGGAGGACGAGCGGCTGGTGCCGATCGTCGAGAGCCGCGTCCGGGTCGACAGCGTCGACCGGGTCGTCGTCCGCCAGGCGCGGGACATCGAGTCGACGTACTACCTGCTCAAACAGTTCCTCGCCGACGAGGAGCTGCGCCAGACCATCCTCGTTCCGCTCGGACTGACGCTGCTCGTGTTTCCGGTGCTTGCGATGCAGTTCGGCACCGCCGAGGGAGCGGCAACCATCACGACAGTCATCGGCCTCTTCTTACTCTACAAGGGCTTCAGCGTGGACGAACTGCTCACGGGACTGGCTCGACGGACCCGCGAGTCACTGTACACGGGGCAGGTGTCGGTCGTCACCTACGTCGTCGCGGCTGGGCTCACCTTCGTCGGGCTCTTCGCGGGTGCACTCGGCGTCTCCGGACTGACCGAAACGCAGACCGACGGCGTGGTGATCCCCGCCGTGAAGTTCGCCTTCGATAGCGTCCCGTGGCTGGCGATGGCCGCGCTCACCGCCAGCGCGGGGCGGCTGCTCGACGAACTCATCGGCGAGGGGCCGCTGCGGCGCTCCTATCTCAACCTGCCGTTTATCGTCGTCTCGATCGGCCTCGTCGTTCGCGGCTTCTCGGCGTACTTCCTCGAGGCCCAGAACGTCATCGAGCCGGTCGTCGTTCCCGACATCACGGTCGCGCCGCTATCAGTCGACAGCTTCACGCTCGCGCCCGGCAACCGCCTCGGTCTGTACGTCGCGGCGGCGGTGCTGTTGAGTCTCGTCGGCGTCCGGATCGCCTCCTACTTCGCTGGGGCGACGGCCGACGAGGAGGGGGTCAGCGACGGCGGTTCCGAGACGGAACTCGCGGCCCCGGAGTCGAGCGGCGGCTCGGAGTCGGAGGTTACCGACGGCGGTCGGGAGCCGGAGCACTGAGCCGGTTCGTTTCGTCCCGTTCTCGCGGCGCCGAGCGCTCGCTCGGACTCGTCACTCCTTTATTCGCGTCACCGTAGCTCATCACATGAACGACCCAGACGGTGCGTGGATCGGACTCTTTTCGGGCGGTAAGGACTCCTCGTGGGCGGTTCACCGGGCACTCGAGGCCGGCCTCGACGTCCGTCGGCTGGTCACCGTCCACCCCGCGGGCGACTCCTACATGTATCACGTCCCCGAGACGAAGCTGGCGGCGCTGGCCGCAGAGAGCATCGGGATTCCGCTCGTCGACGTCGAGCCGGACGACTTCGAGGCTGAGGCCGCGACGAACTCGAGCGACCAGGGCGACGCGGAACTCGAGCCCCTCGAGGCGGCTCTGAGAGAGCTCGACGCGGATCTCGAGGGCGGTATCGCGGGCGTGACGGCGGGCGCCGTCGAGAGCGAGTACCAGTCGAGCCGGATCGAGGGGATGTGCGAGCGCCTGGGCTGTGACCTCTACGCGCCGCTGTGGCGCGAGGAGCCGCGGGAACTCGCGGACGCGATGCTCGAGGCCGGATTCGAAATTCTGATCGTCCAGGTCGCGGCGGGCGGCCTCGACGAGTCCTGGCTCGGGCGCACCCTCGACGAGGCGGCGCTTTCGGAACTCGAGGAACTCAACGAGCGGTACGGGGTTCATATCCTCGGAGAGGGCGGCGAGTTCGAGACGCTGGTAGTGGACGGGCCGCACATGGAGAGGCGGCTCAATCTCGAGTACGAGACGGAGTGGGAGGGGACGCGAGGGCGGATTCGGGTGATCGAGGCGTGGCTCGAGTAACCGTACCGTTCATTCGTCGGAGCGCAGAAACGCCGGCTCGCGCGACTCCTCGAGTCCCGCCTCTCGCCAGGAGTGCGCCGGCTCCCAACCCAGTTCCGCGCGGGCTTTTGCGGTGGTGAACGCCGACTCGTCGCCCTCGAGCGCACACTCCTCGGGTAACTCGCCGAACACCGCCTCGATCACCTCCGTAGTGGGGCGGTCGAGAAAGTTCTCCGCGGCGGCCGCTAGGTAGACGTCATGGCCGTCGCGGTCCGCCTCGAGGGCGGACCGAACCATCGAGACCACGTCGCGTACGTCCACGTAGGTCCAGAAGTTACCGTTCTTCTCGGCGGTCTCTGGATCGAAGCGCTCGCGGGCCGCGGCGGTGCGCTGCTCGCCGGGGTAGGTGATCCACGACGGGCGGATCGAGGTCACCGAGACCCCGTGTTTGCGGACTGCCATCGCCGCGAGGTCCTCGCCGACGAGTTTGGAGGTCGCGTGGGGGTCTTCGGGCCGCCGCGGGTGAGCCTCGTCGACCGGGAGATAGTCGGGGAGCCACGGTTCGGCGGCGAACACCGAGCCGTAGATGCTCTCGCTCGAGGCCCAGACCACGTCCGCGTCGGCCCGGCCCGCGGCCTCGAGGACGTGGTAGGCGCTCGAGACGTTCGTCAGGAAGGTCTCGGCGTCGGTCGCGACTCCGGGCCGGGGGATCGCCGCGAAGTGAACCACCGCGTCGGGATCCGCCGTCTGGATCGCCTCCCAGGCCCGGCCCTGGTCGGTTAGATCGGCCTCGAGAAACGTTGCATCGGACGCGCGAGGGTTCGGCGGGCGCTCGAGGTCGACGCCGACGACCTCGTGATCGCTCGCGAGGTCCTCGACGATCCGGCTGCCGGCGCCGCCGGTCGCACCGGTTACGACGACTGTCATGGGTGGGCCTTTCCGACGCGGGGCGAAAACGGTGTGGCTTCCGGCGACCGGGAGCGAGCGGTACACTATTCCGAACCCGCGTCGCACTCGAGCGGTATGAAAACGATCGGACTGATCGGCGTCGGACGGATCGGCGCCCTGTTCGCGGAGTCGCTGACCGACGCGGGGTACGAGACCGTCGCGTACGATATCGACCGCTCGCGCCAGGAGGTTGCGGCGAATCGCGGCGCGGAACCGGCGGCGTCGGCGGCCGACGTCGCCGAGCGGGCCGACGCGGTGGTCCTCGCGCTGCCGGGGTCGCCGGAAGTCGAGGCGCTCCTGCTCGAGGGGTCGTTCCTCGAGACGTTCGAGGGCGAGTTGATCGTCGACGCGACGACGACTCACCCCGAGACGGGGGTTCGGTGCGCCGAGCGATGCGACGAGACGGGCGTAACGTACGTCGCGGCGCCGCTCACCCGCGGCGCACCGCGCGAGGGAACGCTCATGTGTATCGGCGCGACCGAACGCGGGTACGAACGCGCCGAGCCGCTGCTCGACGTCCTCTCGACGGACCACCGGCGGATCGGTCCCGTCGGTGCGGGCCGGCGGTTCAAACTCGCGTTACAGATCCGGTACGCGCTCAGGTCGGCGGTCGACGCGGAGGTCGTCGCGTTCGCCCGCGAGACGGGCGTCGCTCCGGCGCTGCTGAACGAGTTTCTCGGCATGGACGTCTCCGAGCGCTACCTCGAGGACGAGTACGCGACCGACAGGTACGGGATGGGCGGGCTGGGAATCTGGCACAAGGACCTGGGGTACGCCCTCGAGGTCGCCCGCGAGAACGATATCCCGCTCCCGCTGACGAGCAGCGGCCACGAACTGTACAAAGCGGGTCGGCGTGCCGCGACCCCTGACGAGAACTGTCCGGAGGCGGTGATGCGCTACTGGCAGGGTCTGAGCCCGGAACGGTAGCCGCGTCCCGGAGATTTTTGTAGCCTCTGCTCGCCCCTCATTCCATGGGAGACGCTCGCGAGTACCACGAGCGGACGAATCACGAGCCGGACCGGCTGCAGGGGTCGTCGCTCGACTACGAGAACAAACCGCGCCCGTACAAGCGCTATCGGGGTCTTCCCGTGGAGCCGCTCGGGGATGTCCGACCACCGGTGCAGCCGGCACTCTCGGTGATCGCGGAGTCGGTCGCCGACCCGCTGACTGACACCGCACAACCGTCCGCCGGCGACCTCGGCCGGCGGACGCTCGCCACGCTGCTCTACGAGGCGAGCGGGATCGTCAGCCGCGCCACGCGGGACGGCCAGGAGGTGCTGTATCGGGCCGCCTCCTGCACCGGCAAACTGTATCACATCGATTGCTACGCCGTCTGTGGCGACCTCGAGGGACTCGAGGCCGGGGTTTACCACTTCGATCCGCGGCGGTTCTCGCTGGACGTACTCCGACAGGGGGACTACCGGGGCGTGCTCGCCGAAGCGGTCGGTGAATCTGACGCGCAGGACGGCGGAACGGGTATGGCCGACGCACCCGTGACGGTCGTCGCCACCTCGACCTGGTGGCGAAACGCCTGGAAGTACCGCGAGCGGACGTACCGACACGCGTTCTGGGACGCGGGAACGGTTCTCGCGAACCTCCTGGGCGCAGCCCACGCGCTGGATACCCGGGCGGAGGTCGTCGCCGGCTTTGCGGACGATCCCGTCTCGAGGCTCGTCGGCATCGACCCGACCGAGGAGGCGCCGATCGCACTCGTCCCGCTGGGCGGCGGCGAGCCGGCTCCCGAACCTCGAGCGGTCGACCCGATCGATCCCGAGACGGCGCCGCTCTCTTCGGATCCGGTCGATTACCCGCCGATCCACGACGCCTGGGAGGGGAGCACCCTCGAGAGCGGCGACGAAGCGGCCGCGTGGCGAGAACGGTGTCTCGAGGTCGGCGGGATCGACGCGCTCGCGGCAGGTGCTGGCGCCGGCGGCTCCGGGTCGGGCGAGCGCATCGCACTCGAGCCGGTCGACCACGAAACCGCCTCCGCTCGGCCGCTCCACCACACGATCGTCCGGCGGGGCTCGCGACGGGAGTTCGCGGAGCGGGGGCCGACGCGCCGTCAGGTCGGCACGGTTCTCAATCGCGCGCTTCGCGGGATCCCCGGCGACTGGAACGGCGGCGAAGCGGGTGGACTCGCGTACAACGACGTGGTGGTGCTGGCGACGGACGTCGAGGGCGTCCCGGACGGCACCTACCGGTACGACCACGAGAGGGCGGCCCTCGAGCGCACCGGCGACGCGAACTCCGAACTGCAGACCGAACTCGCCCTCGAGCAGTCCTGGGCGGGCGACGCCCACGTCAACGTCTATCTGCTGGCCGATATCGACGCGGTCGTCGACCGGCTCGGAAATCGGGGGTATCGGTTAGCACAGCTCGAAGCCGGCGTCACTCTCGGACGGCTCTACCTCGCGACGTTCGCCCACCGGGCGCTCGGCGGGACCGGGCTCACGTTCTACGACGGGCTCGTCGCGGATCACTGTGCGCCGGAATCGGCGGCGATGCCGACCTGTCTGTTCGCGTTCGGCAGATCGGCGTGATCGGCGGCGAAAACGAGAGTGAAGTGCCGGCGGCTCAGTCGTCGGCCGGCGCGGCTCGCGAGGTGAGTTCGACGGGATCGGCGTCGACCTCGAGCTCGTCCAGGGCGACCTGGGCGGCGCGCTTGCCGGAGACGAGCATGGCACCGAAGGTCGGCCCCATGCGCGGCAGGCCGTAGGTCGTCGCAACGGACATCCCGGTCGCGATCAGGCCCTCGTGGACGAGACCGGTGTGCTCGACGATCGCGTCCTCGGACTTGCCGACCCACATCGAGTCGTGGCCGGGCGAGTCGTGGCCGGGGGCGCCGTAGGACTCCGAATCGGTCTGGTCCATGACCTGACCGCGCTCCTTCGCTGCACCGATGCCGGGGGCATCTAAGACGCCTCGTTCGTCGAGTTTCGTGATGGCCATCGCGTCGTGGCCGGTGGCGTCGATCACCAGATCGGCCTCGACGGCGATGGGGTCGACGCAGGTGATCTCGCGGGGCAGCGCGTGGACCGGCGTCCAGTTCATCACGATTCCCGAGACGCGGTGGTCCTCGCGGATGACGATGTCCGTGAACTCGGTCATGTTCTGCATCTTCGCACCCGCGTCGCAGGCGGCTTTGATCAGCGCCGAACAGGCGTGGGGGCCGTTGGCGACGTACAGTCCCTCGCTGTCCTGGGACCGCTTGTAGTCGACCTCGAGGTCCTCGAGAATCCGCTCGGCCGGGCTGCGAACGGTGACCTTGTTCATCAGGAAGCCGCCGAGCCAGAAGCCGCCGCCGAGGTAGTTGTTCTTCTCGACGACCATCGTCTTCACGCCGCGCTCGGCGAGTTCCTTCGCCGCGGTGAGCCCCGAGGGGCCGCCGCCGACGATGATCACGTCGGAATCCGAGAAGTCCATGAACTCCTCGGTCCACTCCTGCCCGATCGCTCGTGTGACGTCCGCTTCGCCGACCTCGCTGAACTGTTCGAACTCGCTCATACAACTGGGTAATATCTGTGGGTAGTGAAAAAGGTGTCGCGACGGCTGTCGGCCTGACCACCACGGCCAATATCGAGGTTCGGTCGGCGTGACACCCTCACAGACTCCTTGGAGGACGTACTCGCTCGCACCCACCTCGAGGGAGAGACCAACGGGCGCGAGGGCCGGAGAGGAGTCCGCGCTCGAGTGCGAACAGGGCGGCCAGGGGTCCCGAAACCGTCAGCGGAGCGCATACGAGCGTTACCGCGAACCCGAGGCCGCCTGCCCCCGCGGTGGTAGCGCTCGGCTCACGAGGAGAGACGCGAGCGTGAAGCAACGGCCGAAGTCGACGGCGGGGCCCCCTTCATCGCACTGCTACACAGACGACGGGGAAGTTAGTTGTTAGCCCTGGGCTCGTCCTGCGCTCCGGTACCCGATGAAAAAGTAGATAGTCGGCTACCCGAAGGGTGGAACACTGAGCCGGACGACGTACCCGTGTGTCGTCGCGGACCGTCTCGACTCCCGAACGCTCAATAGTCGTCCGTGCGAAATCACCCCAGAGAATGAAACGACGCGCGTTCCTCGCGGTCGCGGTGCTCACGCCGGGCTGTCTCGACTACTTCGAGGAGAACGGCGACGAGATCGAACTCACCGAGCCCGAGAACCTCGCGATCGTCTACGACGAACTCGTTCGCGACGATCCGGGGACCGAAGACGAGCGCGTCTACGTCTGGGGTGTCGTCCGTAACGAGGGCGAGCGGGAAGTCAGCTACGTCGAGATCCGGGCGACGTTCCTCGACGAGGAGGGCGAGGAACTCGACACGGTCATCGAGAACGTCCAGGACGTCACCTCCGGCGAGGAGTGGGAGTTCGAGATCGAGTTCCCGGACTTCGGCGAGCGCGCCGCCAGGGTGGCCGACTACGAACTCGAGCCGGCGACGAGCGTGTGAAACGCCGGTTCTCATCGACCCGCGTGCCGACTCCGCCGAGCGCTGCGGTGCGACGAACTCGAGTGACCCCCCGATAGGAAACCCAGATCCATGACAGACCACGACGAAGGCGTCTCCACGCTGGCCAGACAGGGCAGTATCACGTTCGTGGGGAACGTGATCAACGGTGCCTTCGGGTTCGCCATCGTGATGCTGATGACGCGGTTCGTCAGCCCCTCCGTCTACGGGCTGTTCGTGCTCGCGACGTCGGTGATCCTGTTCATGCAGGTGTTCGCGAACCTCGGCCTTCCGCTGGCGATCGACTACTTCGTCCCGCAGTATCTCGACGAGGGTGAACGCGGGAAGGCGAAGGGGGTGATCGTCCAAGTCACCGCCACGGTGCTCGTGACGTCGTCCCTCGTCGCGCTCGCGCTGGCGTTCAGCGCCTCGTACGTGAGCGACTTCTTCCAGGAGCCGTCGCTGCAGGTCGCGCTGTTGCTGTTGAGCATGACGATCCCCATGCTCGCGATCTACAACATCCTGCTCACCTCCTACTACAGCATCAAGAAGCTCCAGTATCGCGTCGTGATGCGCGATCTGGTTCGTCCGATCGTCCGGTTTTCGATCACGGCCGGAATGTTGCTGGCCGGCTTCGGGCTGCTCGGACTCATCACCGGTTACGTCGTCGGTCTCTTCGTCGCGATCACCGTCGGCTCGATCCTCTTTACGTACAAAGCCTGGTCGCTGCTCTCGGTGAAGATGGAGTTCGTCTCGCCGGGGCCGCTGCTCACCTACTCGGTTCCCCTGGCGATGACCAGCGTCGTCTACGTGCTGATGGGCCACGTCGACTATTTCGTACTCGGTTTTTTCCTCGACTCCGACGACGTCGGCATCTACCGCGTCGGCTACATGCTCGGCTCCGGGCTGATGATCATCTTCAACTCGCTGGCGCCGGTGTTCAAACCACTGATCGCGGAAACGCGCGACGACACCGAACTCGTCAAACAGCGGTTCAGGGTCGCCGCCCGCTGGATCGCCGGCATCACGCTCCCGATCGCGATCGTCCTCTCGCTGGGTGCCAGTGCGTACCTCTCGGTCATGTACACGCCACAGTACACCGAGGCGAGCGCGGTCGTCGCACTCCTCTGTGGCGCGTTCCTGTTCAACGTCACCTTCGGCGGTCCGGACGGGACGCTCCTCCAGGGGATGGGTTACTCGCGACTCGTCTTCGTCAACACGCTCGTCCTGTTCGGCGCGAACTTCGCCGTCTCGATGGCGCTCGTCCCGATCTTCGGCATCAACGGCGCCGCGATCGGCTCCGCGACGGCGCTGGTGCTGGTCGGCCTGCTCACCCTCGCCGAACTGTATCACGTCGATCGGGTCCACCCGTTCACCCGCGACTTCGGCAAGATCGTTCTCTCCGGAATCCCCGCGACGATCGCCGGTGTGCCGGTCGTCTACCTCATCGACTCGGCGACGATCACCGCGGCCGTCCTTCCCCTGGTCGTCCTCAGCGTCTACGTCGGCTCGCTGATCGCCACCGACGCGTTCACTGAGAACGACGCCCGGATGGTCGCCGAGTTCAGCCCGACTGCCCAGAAGTGGCTCCCCGCAAAGTTGCTCAACCGCTGAGCCCGTGAGTCGCGGGCTTTCCTCGTCACCTCGCGCTCACCACAGAGCCGAATCGGCCGATCTCACCGCTCGAGTAACGCTCATACGTGGTCGCGTTGTAGCGTCGCTATCGCCCATGGGTTACAGAGAGGACGCGATAAACGCCGTTCGACGGAGTTTCTATCCACAGATCCACTATCTCCTCCGCGGGACCTTCGGCGGCTACGCGGTGAGCCACACGACCGCAGACGAGTACGTGTTGACGGCACACTGCTCCGAAGAGGAGATCGAGGCCGCCCTCGAACAGCTCGGCTTCACCCGCAACCCGATCGCCGCGCTCAAGGTCCGGATGGACGGCAACACCGCCGAGGGGTCGTGGGTCTGGCGGCCCTCGCCGCTCGCCTCTTACCAGGTCCACGTCGTCCTCCACGCGCTGGCCGACCGGGAGGACTGCGTCGACGTCTACGCCCACTGGGAGTGTTCGTGGATCCGCCACCCCCTCAGACACTACGCCACCAGGGGGTACGACGCCGAGAAGGGCGTCGAACTGACCCGCCAGTGGCTCACCGAGTACGAGGGCGCCCCCTTCGACGACGGCCTCGAGTACGAAGTCGACGACGGCCTCGAGCGCCAACTCAGCGAGTACCTCTCCGTCTCCTATTACCGGGTGAAGGAACTCGAACTCGAGCTTCGGGATCGGCTGCCGTTCGTCGACGGCGAGGACGACTCACACGTCCTCGAGCGCGAAAACGGACGCGATAACGTCTCGCCAAGGATTACGGATCGGTTCTGAAACAGTGTTACTTGGCTCGGGTGATTCTTGGCCAGGGATTAGACGACCCCACCGGCTCCTGTTGAATGGTATCTATTTATGTACTTAGGCTGAACACTCTAGGCTGAACACTCCCGCTGTGATGTCGGTCACTCGCTCCTCCGGTCGCCGCTCGCTCGCCGTCTCCAGTGTGGTATATTTCGGTTCCGTCCTTGTAATCGGACTCCCGGTTATGTACGCTACGTACTGGGTTTTTGTAGGGGTGCTCACTGCCATTGGCCTCGGATGGTTCGTGGGCGCGCCGAGTGGAATCGTCGTGGTTGCTGCGGCGTTTTTGGTCGGAATGTGGGTTGCTGGGACCGTGGCAACTCGTATCATTCACGGACTATCGTAACTATCCGGGACAGTGTCGGCTTCACTGTGGCTGTCGGGGTGGCTCTCTACAAAAACGGCTTTTCACTCCGTTACTGCCCGCCGGTTCGAATCCGCTCCTCTGCGTCCTCGAGCGCCGCCTCCCGGTCGAACCCCTCGAGAATCTCCCGTAGTTCGGCCTCGTCTGCGTCCGCCAGCTCTCGAGCGTGTGCCGCAATTGTCGGCACCGCCCGGATCACGTTGTCGACGATCGGAATGTCGGCGGCCCGCGGCGAGCGCGAGAGCGGGTTGAGGTCGATCACGATTTCGATCTTCCCCATCGCCGACAGTGCCTGGGCGCGGTCGCCGTCCTCCAGGGGGACGAGCACCACGTCCGCCTCGTAAATACCGGCGGCGTCGACCTTCGCGCGCTCGTGCTCGAGGCCCGGAATCCGCGCATCGGCCTCGAGTCCCCTGACTTCCTCGGCACCGTGTTCTCGGAGGTGGTCCGCGATGGCCTCGAGGCGTTCGGGCGTGCGGTTGAAGAGGTTGATCTCGAGGTCGGCGTCGACGGCGTCGGCGAGTTCGACGATCTCGCCGGGAACGAGGGCAGCGACGTTGCCGTTGACCGAGAGCACCGGATCGTCGGCGAGCAGGAGCTGTGCCGCGGCCGCCCGCTCGGCTTCGTTTGCGCTGGGGATCGTCTCCTCGCCGAGCAGGTAGTCGAAGGCGCTGCCCCGCCCCTCGGCGTGCATCCCCTGGAGGTGGGTGATCCCCTTCTCGACGCCCGCCTCGATCCGGTGGCGGGTGAGGAGGTCCTGGTACCGCGGATGGTCCTCCGGAATCTCCTCCTCGTGGTCGACGGCCGCCGGAACGGTCTCGTGATCGTGGTCGCTCACGGGAGAATCCTCCTCTGCGCGGATAAAAAAGCCGATCGATAGCCCGCGGCAGTCCGCTCGAAACCGATCGTCGCTATTCGGTGAACGTGATCCAGCCGTCGGGAGCGTGGGCCTTGACCGCGTTCATCGCCTCCCGGGCCTCCGTTCGCGTCTCGTAGGTCCGGGTGCTCTCGGACATCGTGACGCCGTGCTGGTCGACCAGCTGCCACACCCAGCCGTCGTCGGCGGCGTGGAGTTCGAAGGAGACGCCGTCGATCTCGAGGATGCTCGCGCCGTCGATCAGCCCGCGGACGTCCTCGAGAGCGGCCGTCGCGGCCTCGCTCGAGGCGTAGGGCTCGCTGCTGGTCGCGACGGTTCGGCCGGTTTCGTCGAGCAGCCGCCAGCGCCAGCGGCCCTCGTCGTCGGTGAACAGCTCGAAGGAGGCGACGTCGAAGTCGACGCGGCCGGCCATCGGTGCGAGCCGACGAACGTCCTCGACGCCCGAAATCGCGTCTTTCCGGTCGGTCTCGGTGCCGACGGCGCTCGCGATCACCTCGCGGTCGGCGTCGATAAGCTCCCAGAGCCAGCCGCGGTCGTTGCGCAGGCGGATCGCCGTCTCCTCGATCGAGAACACCGGCGCGTCGTCGGCGTGGGCTCCGAGCCCCTGTGCGGCGTCGATCGCGGCCTCTCGATCGTCGTAGGAGACGGTCGCGTCGGCGATCACCTCGCGGTCGCGGTTGCGCAGTCGGAAGCTCCAGTCGCTGCCGCCGTACACCTGCACCGCCACGTCGCCGATCGTGTAGCTGCGTGCGGTCGTCGCGGCCTGACGGACCGACTCGAGGCTCTCGACGAGTTCGTTTCGCGTCGGGTGAGAGTCGTCACTCACCGCGACGACTGCGCCGTTCGGAAGGACGAACCGCCAGTGCCAGTCGCCCGCGGCGTAGGGCTGGAAGATCGCCTCCTCCATCGTCCGGACGCCCGATCCGAGGTGGGAGAGGAGCCGGTCCATGGCCGACTTGGCCGCGGCCCGCGTCGGGTGCGTCGCGGGGTCCTCCGCAACCATGGCGCCGGTTTCGTCGATCAGCCGCCAGCCCCAGCGGTCGTCCTCGCCAACGAAGATCTCGAAGGCGGCGGTGTCGATCTCGAGGAGTTCGGCGTCGGGGGCCTGCTCCTTGAGCGTCATCATCGCCTCGGCGGCGTCGCCCCGGGAGGTGTGTTCCTCGCCGCTGTCGGCGAGGACGTTGCCGTCCTCGTCGATCAGGCGCCAGCGCCACTCGCCGGAGTCGGCCTCGTACACCTGGAAGGCGGCGTTCTCGAACTCGATGAGGTCCGCCTCGCTCGCTTGCTCGCGAACGCGCTCGATCGCCGTGGTGGCCGCCTCGGCGCCCGCGTGTGGCTCCGTGCTCGCGGCGACGACCTCGCGGTCGTCGGTGACGAGCCGCCAGTGCCAGTCGGCAACCGGCTCGTTCTCACCGTCGGTTTCGGCGCCGGCGTCGACGGTATTGTCCGTGGGGTACACCTCGTACTCGGCGTCCTCGATCTCGACGACGGTCGCCTCCGCGGCGGCCTCTCCAAACTGGGTCGCACCTTCGGCGGCCTCGTCGTGGCGTTCGATCCCCGTCGGGCTCCGCGCGACGACGTGTTCGTTCGAGTCGACCAGTCGCCAGCGCCACGTCTCACCCGCGTCGTACAGTTCGTAGGTCGGCTCGCCGGCGACCGTCACCGAGGCCCCCTCGAGTTCGGGGAGCACCGCTTCGACGGCCGACTCGGCGTCCCGGCGCGACTCGAAGGCGTCCGCGCTCTCGGTGAGCACCTCGTCGTCGTGATCGACGAACCGCCACGCCCAGTCGGACGCCCCGCGCTCGTAGAGTTCGACGCCCATGTGGTCGATCGCGAGCAGTCGGCTCCTATCGAAGCGCTCGGCGAACGCCGTCGCGGCCTCCTCGGCCCGACTCTGGCTCGCGTAGCCGTCCTCGCTCGAGGCCAGCGGCGTGCGGTCGTCGTCGAGGAGCGTCCAGTGCCAGCTGTCGCGCTGCTCGGTGTAGGTGAAGGCGGCGCCGTCGATCTCGATGACGTCGGCCGTCGGGCCGCGGTCCTTGAGGAAGCTCACCGACTGCTCGACGCCGTCGCGCTCGGCGAACTCGTCCGCACAGGCTGCGACGACGCTGCCGTCGTCGCGAACGAGCGTCCACTGCCAGTCCCCGTCGCGGCCCTCGTACAGCCGGAACGCCGAGGTCGTCAGCTCGAGCAGCCCCGCCGAGCCGATCTTCGATTTGACCCGCTCGATTCCCGCCTCTGCCTCGGGACGGGTTAGCGAACTGTCCTCGCTCGCGGCGACCGCCTCGAGGTGGAGCACGTGCCACTGCCAGTCGCCGTTCTCGTCCCGGAAGACCGCGAACTGGGCGCCCTCGAGGGCGTCGCCGGTGAGCACCTCGGGGTCGTCGGTGGCCCCCTCCTCGGAGACGTACTTCCCCTTCTGGCCGGTGACGATCGGAACGAGGGCGGTGACGCCCGCGATGATCGCGACGCCGCCGGCGTAGATGGCCGTCACCTCGACGCTGTAATCGTTTCCGAACCCGTACCAGTCGCTCGGGTAGACGACGCCGAACGAACCGACGCCGACCAGCGAGACGAGCAGTCCGACCGCGCTCGCCTGTATTCCTCGTTTGCGAACGGGGAGCATGAGGACGATCCCGAATAGCAGGACCGCGAGGCCGCCGGCCGCCGTGACGCCGGAAACCCTGATCAGAAACAGCGAGTCGATCTCGCCCGCGTAGCCGACGACGAACGTGAAGATGCCGGCCGCGCCGACGACGTAACCGACGATGAACAGCCAGTAGCCGTAGACGTCCTTCGAGGAGTCCGGCTCGCCCACGTAGTGTTCGTACAGCCGGAACAGTGTCCCACGAAGATCTTTAATCGAAGACATTCTTTATTCGAGCACACAACTGGGATTCTATATAATAAAGTTTCGGCCACCGGTATCCGATCTGATAACACTGTGCGTCGGCCACGACCATCGGGGTACAGTCAGCGAGCGGCACTCGTCGCTTCCGTCGTTCGGGCTCGAGAACCGATCTATCGCCCGACCTCGACGAGAAGATTGAGCGTGGTCGGTGCGGATTGGCCGGGTCGCCCGGAAATTGCAGCGATCCGGACGAGACAGATCGGGCCGAGAGCCTCGAGAACAGTAATTTCCACTTCGAACAGATTCTAAAAGTGAGGGGTGTGCCGGCACTTAATTACTTCAGCATCGCGCCGGCGGGGTGGGTCGCACAGACCGCGGGTTCGTAGCCGGCATCGGAGAGTCCGGTGCCGAGTGCGAACACGGTGTCGCCGAGCATCGCCATCGACGCCTGGCCGTCGACGGCGGCGACGTCGGTCAGCGCCTTGCCCACCGACTCGGTCACCAGTTCCGCCTCGCGGGCGAACGCTCGCGAGGCGTAGATAAAGGAGGGAAGCGTCGGCTCTTCGACGACTCTCGAGAGCGCCTGTGTTCCCGCTTCCGTCAGTGCCTCGGTGTCCCCGGAGAGCACCGCTTCGGTCGAGAGTTCGCCGAAAGAAACGTACTCGACGCGAGCGCGCGCCGGAATGCCGTCGAGTTTGTTGGAGGCGGGCGCGCCCGGCTCGAGCCTGATCGGGATCCCCCCGCGAGCCTGGGCGACGACGTCACCCAGACCGGTCCCGGCCTGGACCTCCGCGCCGTGGGCGATCGTGACGAGTTCGTTCACCGAGAGTCGTCGGTCGAAGACGTGGTTGGCCGCGAGCGCTGCTCCCAGGGCGACTGCCCCCGAGACGCCGAACCCCGCTCCGAGGGGAAGGTCGGAGTCGGCCGTGACGCGGGCCGGCGCCTGCAGGGTCTCGAGCACCGTCCGAACCGGTTCGATCGCGGTCGATTCGCCGTCCAGTACGACCGCCGGCTCGTCGGCCGGCTCGACCGTCACCTCGACGCCGTCGGTGAGCGTGAGCCCCGTGCCTCGTGAACCCGCTTTTGTCGGATCGTCGTCCGGGTGGGTGCTGAAGAACCCGGTGATGTGGCCCGGAACGAACGCAGTCGCCTCCTCGCGCATACGGTCGAGTTTCGGCTCGGACGGTATAACGGTGAAGATTTCTCCGGCTCTGGCATATCCAGGCTCGTGGCTTTTCCGTCCACGTCACCTCCCTCGAGCAATGGGAACGTCGTCGACCGCCACCGGCCGCCAAGCGGGGGAGTCGGACGGCTTTCTCGCGTTCTTCCGTCGATACACCAAGACGTGGATCCACGGCGTCTCGACCGCAGGGCTGACCGGGTTCGGGATGCTAACGTTCGTTCACCGCTGGTTTGCCGTCCTGGCCATCGCGAGCTACGTCCTACCGCCGGTCGGCCTCTATTTCGCAGACCGGCGAGGGACTCGAGAGTCGGGCGCATCCGAGGAGCCGTCCGAACCCGTTTCGGACGACGGCGGTCGCCATCCCCCCGAATCGAGCGCAGATGGGGCCGTCGACGGTCGCGCTGCTGTGACCGACGATGCGCCGACGGCCACCGACGAACGGACGAGCGACGACGAGGGCAGCGAACCGAATCGGGACCGAGAACTCGAGTGGACGGCGGTCGACGTGCCGACCGACGCCGCCCTGTTCGACGTCGCGGTCGCCTCGATCGGGGCCGTTGCGGTCGGCGACGGCGGCGTCGTGATCGCGAGCGACGGCGAGGAGTGGACGACCGTCCTCGAGGACGGCCCCGGCGCGAACGGCGAGACCCTCTACGGGGTCGACGGCACCGCCGACGCGGGGATCGTCTGGATGGCCGGCGACAACGGCGCTGTCGGCCGACTCGAGGTCGACACCGGCCGCCACGTCGACCACTCGGCGCCAAACGACCTGACGGACAACCTGACCGGCGTCGCCGTCTCCGGCACCGAGGGCGACGAAACCGTCCTGCTGATCAACGGCTCCGGCGAGGTCCTTCGGGGGCGGTACCGCGACGGCGACCTCGCCTGGGGGGAACCGGTGAAACCGGGAAGCGGCTCGAGTCTGAGCGACGTCGCCCTCGCGGATGGCGTCGGCTACTGCTGTGATACGAACGGCGGCGTCTTCGTCACCGAAGACGGCGGGAAGAGCTTCGAGGCGGTCGGACTCGAGGGCGCCGACGGCACCCTCACGGCGCTCGCGCCGGCGGCGCCTGACGACTGCCTCGTCGCCACGGACGCGGGCACCGTTCACCGGGACGACGGGACCGCGTGGACGCCCGAGCGAGTCGGCGAGACGGCGTTGACGGGGATCGCTCGAGACGACGGCTGTGTCGCGGTCTGTGAGGAGACAGGGGGCATCGCTGAACGCCGCGATCCGGCCGCCGACTGGGAGCGGATCGCGACGAGCGCGCCAGGCCCCCTCCGGGGAGTCGCGCTCGAGGACGGTCGTGGACTCGTCGTCGGCGACGAGGGAACGGTACTCGAACGGCGGTGAGACCGATCGAGCACGACCGCCGAGCCCTCGCTACCGCTTGCCGGTGAGCCACCGCATCACCGGGGACGCGGCGATCCCGTGGACGACGACCGAGACGAGGACGACGAAGCCGACGATCGACCACAGCAACTCGGCGTTGCGAAACGGTGCGGTGTTCAGGGCCCACGAGAGGTAGTAGAACGAGCCGATGCCGCGGATCCCGAACGTCGAGATGACGGCGCGCTCGCGCCAGCCGTGATCGAAGCCGATCAGCCCGACCAGCCCGGCGAGCGGCCGGACGACGACGAGGATCCCGATGCCGACGAGGGCGCCCTCCCACGTCAGCGCCGAGAGCAAGCCGTCGGCCAGCGCCCCGCCGAACAGGACCATAATCGCCACCATCAGTAGCTGTTCGCCCATCTCGGCGACCCCGTGGAGCGCCTCGTGGTACTCGTGGTTGCGCTCGTACTCCCGGATCGTCACCGCGGCGACGAACACGGCGATGAAGCCGTAGCCGCCGACCAGCTCCACCGCCGCGTAGGCGATCAGCGTCCCGGCGACGGCCTCGAGTCCCTGCACCGATCTCGAGAGCGGCGAGTTCGCCGAGAACCGAAAGACGAGCCTCGCGAGCAGCCAACCGACGACGAGACCGCCGAGGAGCCCGACGACGAGCTTGTAGGCGACGAAGACGAGGAGCCACTCCCCGAGCCACCGTCCGGGGGCGTAGCCCACGAGCGCGAGGAGCACCGCGAGGTAGGAGAACGGAAAGGCGAGGCCGTCGTTGAGCCCCGCCTCGGAGGTGAGCGCGAAGCGAACCTCGTCCGAACCCTCGGACTCGGCCCCATAGCTGGTTTCTGCGTCGTTCGCGTCGGAACCGGACTCCGACTCGAGGGCGCGCTCTCGCTGCCGGTCGGGTGCCTCGACCTGTACCTCCGAGGCGAGGACGGGGTCGGTCGGCGCGATTACCGCCCCGAGCAAGACGGCCGTCGGGAGCAACAGGCCCCCGACGGCCCACCCGAGCGCCGCCGCGCCCGCGATCGACAGCGGCATCGTGATCGCGAGCAGTCGGGCGGTCGATTCCCAGGCGGGCCACCCCGGGGGGCGGCCGACCTTGAGTCCGGCCCCCATCAGCGCGACGATCACGCCGAGTTCGGTCAGCCGCTCGGCCTCGTCGGCGAACTCGATCGGGTCGGGATACGGAAGCGCCGGCGCCGCCGTAAAGGCCGCCGCGCCGAGGATGAGGTAGACGATCGGCAGCGAGAGCGGGCGCTCGTCGACGAGTCGCGTCAGGACGACGAGTGCGAGGATCGCGAGTCCCGCGACCAGCAACCCGACGACGAACCCCTCGAGCGCCATCCGGTGTCCTACCCCGGGCTGGCCGATAAACCGGCCGCTTGCGACGACCGGGGACGGGTTTTTGCGACGACTCGGCGTACGAGGCTGACGAATGACCTCCCCACGAGCGGCCGACCGACCCGATACCGACGCGTCCGCCACACGGCGGGCGCGGCCCGGAGTGACGCGTCGGGCGGTCCTCGCGCTCGCCGCCGTCGCACCGGTCGCGCTCGCGGGCTGTCCGACCGAGTACGACGAGGGGTACGAGGAGCGACCCGAACCAGTCGAGGAGCACATTCCGGTCGAACGCGTCCGCCCCGACCTTCCGGTCCGGGAGTTTTCCGAGGAGTACGAGCGGGGGATCGAAGCGGGACTCGACGCGCCCGTCGACGATCTCGAGTCGTTCGGTACGGCCCTCGAGTCAACCGGTCTCGACGTCGACCGACTCGAGCGCGACGACTCCTACCTCTATCTCGTCTACGTCGCCTCCCCGCCCGAGGACGGCGTCCTTCGCGACGTCGGCTTCGTCGCGGGGGCGTACGCGCCGTACGTCCTCGCGACGGCCGAGCCGCCGACGCTCGACGCGATCGTCCTCGAGGCCGAGGACGTCGACTTCGGCACTTTCACCGCGTACGTGAACTGGGTCCGCGCACTCGAGGCGGGCGAGGAGAGCGCCGCCATCTACGGCGAGCGGGTGTTCGCAACACTGAAGACGACGCGATAGCCGGGCGGGTCGAGATCCAGGTGCGGCCGCCCGAGGTCCGTGCCGTTTACTCGAGGCCGCTCTCGTCGTCTGGTGGCGCGACCCCGAGTCGCCCCTCGACGAACGCCGCGACGTCGGCGGCGAACGCGTCGACCTCCGCCCAGTCGGTGAACTCGACGTCGCCCGCCTCGTCCGCCGGTGGCATCTCCGAGATGGCCCGCCTGGCGATTCCCTTCATCACCAGCCGCTTGAGAAAGCCGTACTCCGAGTAGCGAAGCGCCCCGCCGAAGAGCCCGATCCGATCGGGGTGCCAGTCGGTCTCCTCGAGGAACCCCTCGGCGTAGCCCGCGGCCTGCTCTTCCCCGCTCTCCTCGGCCGAGGAGAGCGACACCTGGAAGAAGGCCGTCGGCTTCGTTCTCAGGGTGTCGCGATTGGTTTCGACGAACTCGCGGACCGCTTTCTGTTGTTTGCCGCCGTGGACGGACGCACCGACGAGTACCGCGTCGAAGGAGGCGGGCTCGAGGTCCGGCCTGATTTCGCTCGCATCGACGACCGTCGCGTCGTGGCCTCGAGCCGTCAGCACCTCGTCGATTCGGTCGGCAATTTTCGCCGTCTGCCCTTCACCGGTGCCGTAGGTCACGAGAAACGAAAGCATTCGCCGCTAGTAGGTGCGCAAACGCAATAAAACGGTGCCGAGACTCGTGTCGACGCGGAACCGGCAGTGACCGACGCGCTCGACCGGTCAGGCTGTGGTCGGGGACACCGAACCGAGCGCCGGAGAGCGGATCAGGTGACTCGACCCCGAGGCGGTTCCCGCAGTCGTCGTTGCTGCGGTTTCCCGACGATCTGGGCCGGTCCGAGAACGAGCCAGAGGACTCGCGGGCGGAACAGTTCGGACGGCGGCTGTTGCAGCGAGAAGACCCGAAACGCGACATCCGATACCCTGCTATCGGTGTGCGACCGGCGAACCATGCGGTTCAGGTACCAGTTGAGAACGGTCGTGCCCCGAGGTCGGGGACCGTCCGTCTGGGGGAACTCGAGGTCACTGCCGACCGTCAGGTCCCAGGCGACGTCCACGATCGCCGCGGCTCGGTCGAAAAACCGGAGGGCCAGTCCCGTTCGATCGCCCGCCGCCAGTTCGCGGTGTAACTCGAGCGCCTGGAGGGCAGCCACCGAGATGCCCTGGCCGTTGGTCGGGTTGTAGCTGGCGATGGCGTCGCCGATGACGAGCAGCCCCTCGGGGAACCGCTCGAGATCCTCGTACCGGTGTCGACGGTTCGAGGGGAACGGGTAGCTGACGATCTCCTCTGAGACCATCGGGTACTCCTCGAGCAGTTTCGCCACCGCAGGAGTGGGTATGCCGTCGGCGAACCGCACGAATCGCTCGGGGTCCGTCGGCGGGTGGTCCCCGTGTACGCCGTGTAGATTGACCAGCCACCGGTCTTCCTCGACTGGGAAGACGAAGGCGCCGCGGGTGTTCGGCGCCTCCGCGTCCACGGCGTACGCCAGGGTTTCGTCCGGCGGTCGCTCGACGAACGTCGAGCCGTACCCCAGGTCGATGTGAATCTCCTCGAGGGGCGGCGGCACGTACCCGTGCCCGTCTAACCAGGTCGGCGTTCGGCTCGTCCGGCCGGTGGCGTCGACGACCAGGTCGGCCGCGAGATCCTCGGGTTCGGTCGCCCGATTCCGGAGTTCGACTCCCTCGACGGTCGTCGCCTCTTCGTCGGTGAGATACCCCACGAGCCGACAGTGTGGCCGTACGTGGACTCGCTCGTGCCTCGAGAGGTGTCGGCGAACCAGATACTCGAACACCGGTCTCGTGGCGAAGTACATCACGTGGGGGTCCGTCCCCGGCGCCATGTACCCGCCCTGCAGAAAGATCTTGAAGTCGTTTCCGAGTTCGCTCGTCACGCCGCCGGCCGCGCGGAGGTCTTCGCTGAAGCCCGGGAACAGGCCCTCGAGCGTGGCTCGACCGCTCTCCCAGAGCGAGTGCGGATGGTTCCCCTGCGGGACGCCGCGTCGCGGCGTCGGCTCCTCCGGAAGCGCGTCTCGTTCGATCACCACGACTTCGTCGAACGCATCCGCGAGCACCCGAGCCGCCAGCAGTCCGGCCATACCTGCGCCGACCACGACCGCGCGTCCGTCACGGCTCTCGATCCTGTCACTATCGTACTGCGAAACGGTTGTCAGGGTCATCGCCGTCGGTCACCAGTTGTGCTACGCGCAGCTGTGTGTTAATTGCTACCATATATCAATAATGGACGAACTCGCGGCCGCTCGCCGGTCAGCGGCGAGCCCTACGGGCTCCCACTCGACGAACAGCGACCTCGCCTACGGCGAGAGTCGCTGTCGGTCTCGCGGGAAGAGAACAGCCTCTCGAATGTTCTCGAGGCCCAGGATCGTCATCACCAATCGCTCGCCGCCGAGGCCGAAGCCGGCGTGGGGCGGCATCCCGTACTTGAACATCTTGGTGTAGTACTCGAACTGGTCGGGGTCGAGTCCCTGCTGTTTGAACCCCTCGACGAGGTGGTCGTAGCGGTGTTCGCGCTGGCCACCCGAGACGAGTTCCATCCGCGGGTGCATCAGGTCGAAGCCGGTCGAGAGCTGCTCGTCGTCGTCGTGGTCCTTGATGTAGAAGGGCTTGATCTCGCTCGGCCAGTCGGTGATGAAGTAGTGACCGCCGACGTCGTCGCCAAGCGCTTTCTCCGCCTCCGTCGAGAGGTCGTCGCCCCACACCAGCTGTTCGTCGAGTTCGCCCGTGGCGTTGATACGCTCGATGGCCTCCTCGTAGGAGAGGCGGGGGAACGCCTCGGCGGGAATCTCGAACTCCTCGGCGAGGCCGAGGGTCTCGAGTTCCTCGCTGCAGTTCTCCGAAATCGCCTCGTAGGCGGCCTTCACCACGCCTTCAACGACGTCCATCGCGTCGTGGTGGTCGCAAAAGGCTCCCTCAAAGTCGATCGAAGTCGCCTCGTTCAGGTGTCGCGGCGTGTTGTGCTCCTCGGCGCGGAAGATCGGACCGATCTCGAAGACGCGCTCTAAGTTGGAGCCGGCCATCAGCTGCTTGAACAGCTGCGGGCTCTGGTTCATGAACGCCTCCTGGCCGAAGTAGGTGATCGGGAACAGCTCGGTGCCGCCCTCGGTCCCCGTCGCAACGATCTTCGGCGTGGTGATCTCGGTGCAGTCGTCGGCGCGGAACTGCTCGCGGGCGGCCCGTAGGATCTCGGCGCGGATGGTGAAGATCGCCTGGACCTCGTCCTTGCGCAGGTCGAGCGTGCGGTTGTCGAGTCGGGTGGAGATGTCGGCGTCGACCTTCCCCGAGGGGTCGAGGGGGAGTTCGGGATCTGCGGGGGCGACGACCTCGAGCGACTCCGGGGTAACCTCGACGCCAGTCGGCGCGCGGGGCTCCTCTTCGACGGCGCCCGAGACTTTCACGACGCTCTCGCGGGAGACGCCGAGGCCGGTTTCGACGAGCTCCTCGTCCATCTCGTCCTTCTCGAATTTGACCTGGATCTTCCCGGTCGTATCCCGGAGGATCAGGAAGGCGATGCCGCCGAGGTCCCGCACTTCGTGGACCCAGCCGGCGACGGTGACCTCGTCGCCGGGTTCGGCGTCGGCAGTGTAGGTTCTGTCCTGCATACCCACCGATTATCGCAGGCGTGACTTAAGCGCAATCGTTCTGGGTTGCCAGCTACCACGCTCGAGATACCTGGGTCGCGGCCGCCTCTCGAACGGTGGGATCTACGACCGTTCCCTGACCGTCATCGGAATCTCGTGTTTCGGTCGTGCCGTAATTGTCGCCAGCAGGTCGAGTTCGGTTCCTGGGACGAGCTCGAGGTGATACTGCTGGTAGATGGTCGCGAGGATCAGCTGGGCCTCGAGCATCGCGAACCGATCGCCGATACACCGCCGCGGCCCCGCCGCGAACGGGAAGTACGCCAGCTTCGGTAGGTCGGCTTCCATCTCGTCGGTCCAGCGGTCGGGCTCGAAGGCGAGCGGATCGTCGTACCACCGGGGGTCGCGGTGGACGACCCACTGGTGCATTCGAACGGTCGATCCGGGACGGATCTCGTAGCCCCCGATGATGTCCGGCTTGACCGGTTCGCGGACGATGCCGGGCACCGGCGGGTAGAGCCGCATCGACTCTTTGACCACCCGCTCGGTGTACCCGAGTTCCGGGAGGTCGCCCATCGTCGGGGTAGCGCCGTCGAGGACGTCCTCGAGTTCCTCGACCAGTTTCGCCTCCACCTGCGGGTTCCGTGCGAGGAGGTACGCGGTCATCGTCAGCGAGAGCGCCGTCGTCTCGTGGCCCGCGAGCAACAGCGTTACCACCTCGTCGCGGATCTCCTCGTCCGAGAGGCTGTTCCCGTTTTCGTCGGTGACCTCGAGCAGTTTCGAGATCACGTCCCGGTCGGTCGGGTTCCGGCGGCGCTCCTCGATCAGTCGGTAGACGACAGCGTCGAGGTCGTCGCGAGCCCCTTCGATCTGTCGACGGGTTCGCGTCGGTACCCACGCCGGCAGGACGAGGTGCGAGAGGCTCTCGGTCGCCAGCATAAACTCCTCGAGCGAGGAGCCGATCCGCTCGACGTGGTCGTCGATGTCGACGCCGAACAGCGCCCGGCTGACGATCCGTAACGTGAGTTCCATCATCTCCTCGTGGATCGGTCGTGTCTGACCGTCCGCCCAGGACTCGAGGGCGTCTTCGGTGAACGCCGTCATCATGGTCGCGTACTCCTGAATCCGATCGGGGTGGAACGCGGGCTGGAGCAGGTGGCGGTTGCGCCGCCAGACGGCCCCCTCGCTGTTCAGGATGCCGTTGCCCGTAACCGGCCGGAGGATGTGCTGAAACCGCTCGCCCTTAATGTAGCTCTCGTTGTTCGTGACGAGTACCTGCTCGATGTAGTCGGGGTGATTGAGCTGGTAGGTCGGCCCACTGGGATCTTCCCAGGCCGCGATGTCGCCGTACTCGCGGGCGGTTCGCGTCATGAAGTCGTACGGGTCGCGGAGAAACGCAAGCTGGTTGCCCACGAGCGGGAGGCCGTCGGGGCCGGGCGGGCGGTCGCCGGTAAGAGCAGGGGTGTCGTCGCTCATCGCGTCGGATAACGAGGGCCAGCCGCCTATGTGTGACGGCGAGCGATCGCCGCGAGTTCGAACTGACGGTCGAGTCAGTAACCGTTCGAACTTTTGTAGATCTACCGACTACACGGCGTATGGACGACCTCGAGGCCCTCGCCAGCGATATCCGCGGAGCCGAGACGACCGTCGCGCTCACCGGTGCCGGCATCTCCGCACCCTCCGGCGTGCCGACGTTTCGCGGCGACGACGGCGTCTGGGACCGGTTTGAGGAGGGACAGTTCACCCACGGGCGGTTCCGTCGCGATCCTGCGGGATTCTGGCGCGACCGCCTCGACCTCCAGCGCGCGATGTACGGCGAGGAGTACGAACCGAACGCAGCCCACGAGGCGCTGGCCGCCCTGGGCGAGTCGGGCGACCTCGAGGCGATCGTCACGCAGAACACCGACGGGCTTCACCTCGAGGCCGCCCGCGCCCTCTCGGGAGACGCCGACGGAAGCGGCGGGAGGAACAGGGACGGAACCGACGGCGCGGATGCCGGAGCGGGTGCGGACGTCCTCGAGATCCACGGCAACGCCCACCGCGTCGTCTGTACGACCTGCGGGAAGCGGACGGACGCCGAACCGGTCCTCGAGCGGGTCGAAACCGGCGAGGTGCCGCCCCGGTGTGACTGCGGCGGGGACAATGACGCGGGTGGGATCTACAAACCCGACGTCGTCCTCTTCGGCGAACGGCTGCCGGAACCCGTGCTCCAGCGCGCCCAGTCGCTCGCCAGGGAGAGCGACGTTCTCCTCGCCGTCGGCTCGTCGCTCGTCGTCGAACCCGCGGCCTCGCTGCCGCGAGTCGCCGCGAGAAACGGAGCCACCGTCGGTGTCGTCAACCTCGAGTCGACGCCTGTCGACGACGTCGCGGACGTTATCTGCCGGGAGGACGTCACCGATGCTCTCCCTCGCCTCCGGGCTGCCGTCGAGGCCAGCGACGGACCGCCGTGACCGCTGTCGCGATCGTCAGGACAGGTGCTCCCCGACCAGCCGGGACTGCCCCCGACGCAGCCGTTCGCTCACCGCCTGATCGGAGATGCCGAGTTCCGCCGCCAGTTCCTCGAGGGTCGTCTCGCGGGGAACGTCGAAGAACCCGCGTTCCCAGGCGAGCGCCACCGCCTCCCGCTGTGATGCGGTGAGGACGTCGGTGGCCGACGCGTCGGCGCCGTCGGACAGCCGGTGGAGATCGAAGACAGCCCCGGCGTCCTCGAGAAACGAGTAATAGGTCGTGAACGTCTCCCGGTCGGGAAAGCGCATCTCCACCTCCCAGCGGCGACCGCTACCACGGTACCGAAGCAGTTCCGCGCCGACGGCCATCCACTCCTCGTAGGCCTCGAGAACGTCCGTCTCGCTCCGGTGAATCCGGTACAGCGCTCGGCCGCCGACGTGTTCGATCCGTTCGAATCCGTCGACGGTCGGATCCGTCTCGAGTGCGGTATCAAGCTCCTCGAGCGCCTCGCGGGTGCCGTGGCTCTCGAGGGGACGATATCGGAGCCAGCAGAAGGCGACCGGCCGGGACGACTCGAGAGCGAACTGTCGCTCGAGTTCGATCTCGAGTTCCGGGACCGACTCGAGTGTCGGCGAGAGAAAGAGCGACGGCGCGGCAACCTTGTACTCCGCGAGGAGACTCATACACCCCCTGTACGACGGAGCACGAAAACCGTTTAGGCCATTACGTGACAGGTTCGGCCTCCCGGGTGGTTACGACGCGTCGTTCGCTGCCGCGACCGTTTCGCGGACGGCGTCGACGCCCTCGTCGTGGGCGAGGTTGCCGACGACGATCACGTCGGCGTGCTGGGCCATTCCGTAGGCGGAGTCGTAGTCGTGGATGCCGCCGCCGTAGAACAGCGTCGACTCCGAGAGGGAGTCGGCCGCGGCCGAGACGACCGACTCCTCGCCGTAGGTTCCCGAATATTCGACGTAGACGATCTCCTGGCCGAACATCCGCTCGGCGACTTTCGCGTAGGCGCCGACCTCCTCGGCGGTGAGGTCGCAGTCGGCCTCCGTGAGCGTGGCGACGTCGGCCTCCGGGTTCATCACGATGTAGGCCTCCATCCAGGTGCGGTCCCACTCGAGGTCGCCCTCCAGGCGAACCCACTCCTTGTGCGCCCCGGTGATCCAGAACGGGGAGCCGGCGTTGAACACCGTCGGGATGAGATAGCCCGCGAGCGCGTCGTTCTCGACGACGACGCTCGGATTCGAGGGTTCCTGGTAGAGCGGCACGTCGTGTTCGGCGCAGGCCTCGATGACGGCCGTCATGTTCTCCTCGGTCATTCCCATCGTACCGCCGACCTCGATGGCGTCGGTGCCGGTCGCACAGAGATCGCCGTAGGTCACTCCCTCGGGGAGTTCCTTGTCGGGATCGAGTTTGAGGATATGGTTCCAGTCGTCCCAGGGCGCAGTCATACCGCCCCGTTTCCCGACAACCGGCAAAAGCCCTGCGAATCGGCCCGTACCCCGGCGACTCGAGGTGTCCGCCTCGGTCGAGTGGCTCCATAAACCGGCGGCTGGACCGCTGACCTGGGCGGCGCGCGGCCGGTGGGCAAATAGCTATCTTGTCAGCCGTGGCAGTCAGTGTCATGGGGGTCGAGAACCCGCGAAAGAGCCGCCACGAAGAGATCGAAACGATCGTCGACGCGAGGGCGGGCGGCGTCGCGGAGACGCGAGACGAGGCCGACAAGTACACCGTCGTCGGCGCCGCCCGTCGGCGGACGTTTGCAAACTGGCTGACGCCCGTCGAGGAGCACTTCGTCTGTCACCGAAACGATATCCCGGACGCGGCCGCAGAGGACTGGACCGTCTCGCTCACCGGCCATCTCGAGGGGGAACTCTCGA
Source organism: Natrononativus sp. DTA114 (assembly GCF_059736515.1). Lineage (NCBI taxonomy): Archaea > Methanobacteriati > Methanobacteriota > Halobacteria > Halobacteriales > Natrialbaceae > Natrononativus > Natrononativus sp. DTA114. The sequence continues at coordinate 477,845 of NZ_JCASSN010000003.1, forward strand.
TCGCCGAGATCAGAGACGAGTATCCGACGGTGGCGGTCGCACACACGATGGAGTGTGCGGGCAACGGGCGCGGCCAGCACGACCCCGAAACGGGGAGCGTCCAGTGGGAGTACGAGGCCGCCGCCACCGCCTTCTGGACCGGCACCCCCGTGCGTTCGATCCTCCGCGAACACGGAATCGAATCGGCCGACGAGCGGTGGCTCACCGCGGTCGGCGGCGATGCCTCCGACGGCGACGACGTGTTCGCCCGCTCGATTCCGCTCTCGAAGGCGCTCGAGGACTGCATCCTCGCCTACGAGATGAACGGCGAGGCGCTTCCGCGAGAACACGGCTACCCGGTCCGGCTGATCGCTCCCGGCTGGTACGGCGTCAACAACGTCAAGTGGCTCTCGGAGCTGCGACTGATGAACTCGATGGTAACTCAGGGGGCGCTCGAGCGCCCCGGCGACCACGACTACTGGCAGCAGACCGCCTACCGGCTTCACCCCGAGGGGATCGACCCAGATTCGATCGAGACGGTCGAGACGGGCGACACCTGGGACCAGTTCGAGAGCGGCGTTGACTACCCGTACACGTTCGACGCAAACGTGATGTCACTAATCGGTGTGCCAGACGGTGAATCGCCCGTCGCACCGCGGGCGGACGGAACGGTCGAGGTCCGCGGCGTCGCCTGGGCGGGTGACGACCGGGTCGACCGCGTGGAAATTTCGACAAACGGCGGTGAAACGTGGGACGACGCGGAGCCGTTTGGCCCCACGTACGACGGCGCGTGGCGCCTGTTCCGGTACGAGTGGGACGCCGACCCGGGCCGACACGTGCTGTTCTCGCGGGCGTCGGACGAACACGGCCGACGGCAGCCCGCACGGATCTCCGATCCGAAGGACTGGCGTGACGCGCTCGAGAACGACGAGTTCCCCTGGAACGAGGGGGGCTACGCAGCGAACGCCTACGAGCCGAACGCCGTCGAGGTCCACATTGCCGACGGACGGTCGTCGCCCGGATCGGCGGAGTGAGCAGGGCGTTCGCGCCCGCCTCGCTCCGTCCGGCGAGCGCCGCTCACGCCGTCCGGCGAGCCGTCCACACCATCTCCTGGCTCGTCGACTCGAGGTCGTTGCCCTCGAACCCGCCTGAAACGGCCCACTCCTCGAACGGCGAGAGCCGGAACAGCAGGCCGAACTCGCGCCTCGAGAGCAGGGCGATCCGGGTTTCCCGCTCGAGGACGACCCGGTCGTCGGCGTCGAGGACGATGGAGCGGATGCGGGTGTGCTGCTCGACCTCGTCGGCCAGTTCCGACCGAACCCGGTAGGTGTACGACCGGCCGTCGATCTCGAGGTCGCTCTCGTCCCACTCGCCGTACCGCTCACAGATCACTTCGAAGTTCGGCGTGAAGGCGTTGAGCACCAGCCGGCCGCCGGGAGCCAGCGCGTCGTGGATCGACTCGAGCGCCGCTAGCTGGTCGTCCGTCTCGAGGAGGTGCAAGAACGCCCGGAACGGGACGATCACCAGCGCGTACTCGCGTTCGGGCTCGAACGACCTGACGTCGGCCGCCCGAACGCGGGGCTCGAGCCCCGCCTCGGCCGCGTTCTCCCGGAGCACCTCGAGCATTCCCGCCGAGACGTCGATGCCGTGAGCGTCGACGCCGTCACGGAGCAGTTCGAGGTAGATCCGACCCGTGCCACAGCCGACCTCGAGGACGGGGCCGTCGACCCCGCTGGCGAGGTCGCGGTAGAAGGCGACGTCGCCGCTGTCTGCCTGCTGGCGGTAGACCGCGTCGTAGAAGGCGGCCACGTCGTCGAAGTACTCCTCGGCGTTCATACGCGTGCCGACGGAGGGCTGGCGAAAAGCGTTTGGGGCGGTGTGCCAACGAGTTCCAGCCTGGAGACCCGCCGACGAGTTCCGGCTCAGATCCCCTTGCCCATCAGGTGGCTGCGCAACACGTCGGCGTCCTTGTTTCCGGTGCCCGTGTTGAGGATGACGACCGTCTCGTCGCCCTCGAACTCGCCGCGCTCGCCGAGTTCCCACGCGCCGCTGGCGGCCGCCGCGCAGGTGGGCGCCATCTCGAGGCCCTCGCCCTTCGCGACCGCAATTGCGGCCTCGAGGATCTCCTCGTCGTCGGTCGCGACGGCGCCGCCGCCGCTCTCGCGCAGGGCCTCCAGGATCCATGGACTCGCGCCGGGGTCGGGGATTTCGATGCCGCCGCAGATGGTATCCGGGTGCTCCACGACCTCGTGAACTGCGGAACCCGACTCGAAGGCCTCCACGATCGGCTGACAGCCAGTCGCCTGGGCGGCGTAGAGTGCGGGAAGCTCGTCGATCAGCCCGAGTTCGCGAAGCTCTTTGGCTGCCTTGTGCATTCCGACGAGGCCGACGCCGCCGCCGGTGGGGTAGACGATGGCGTCGGGCGTTTCCCACTCGAGCTGTTCGGCGATCTCGTAGAACATTGTCTTCTTGCCCTCGTGGCGGTAGGGGGTGACGAACGTCTTCACGGAGTACCAGTCGTCGTGTTCGGCCATCGCCTCGGTGTAGGCCGCGCCGGCGTCGCCGATCCGGCCGCCGACGACGGTCATGTCGCCCCCGTGGACGTTCACCATCGCCTTGTTCGTAAAGCCCGCGCGGGCGGGGAGGAAGACGTGCGAGTCGATGTCCGCCCGTCCTGCGTATGCCGCGGCGGCCTGGCCAGCGTTGCCGGCGGAGGCCAGCGCGACGTCGCTCGCGCCGTGCTGGGCGGCCGCCGTCATCGCGACGGTCTGGCCCCGATCCTTGAACGTCCCCGTCGGGTTCCGCCCCTCGTCTTTGAACACGACGCGCTCGACGCCGAGTTCCTCGGCGAGTTTGGGACACTCGACGAGGGGAGTCGCTCCCTCGTCCATCGTCACCGCCGACTCACGGGTGAACGGCAACAGCTCCTCGTAGCGCCACATCGAGTCGAACGGCCGCGAGGCGAGCGTCTCACGGTCGAGGTCGATCGCGTCGTAATCGTAGCACGGATCGAGGATCCCGTCACAGTCCGCACAGCGGTGGCTTCCCTCCGCCGCGGTAAACGTCGCGCCACAGTCGATGCACTCGAGGCCGGTAAAGGCGTCCGTCGTCTCCATACCGTCCGTTTCGTCCACGACGACTAATCGCTGTCCATCGCCACGATCCGCGCCGCGTTGCCTCGAGGCGACCGCCCTTTTACCCGCGCCTCGAAGGGTACCTATGAGACGCGATCCCGAAATCGCCGTCGCCGGCGCCGGACTCGCCGGCCTCGTCGCTTCCCGCCACCTCGCCGCGGCGGGTGCTGACGTAACCTGCTACGAACGTGCCGAAACCGTCGGCGGGCGGGTTCGGACCGTCGAGCGCGACGGCTACCGGTTCGACCGCGGGTTTCAGGTGCTGTTCACCGCCTATCCCGCCGTTCGGGACGAACTCGATCTGGAGGCCCTGGAGCTGCGCCGATTCGCACCCGGCGCCTGTCTCGCGCGTCCCGGCCACCGATCGACGCTGGGGGATCCGCGCCGCGAGCCGTCGACACTGCCGGCGACGCTGTTCAACCCCGATCTCACCGTCGGCGACAAACTCCGCGTGCTCCGACTGCAGCGCGAGCTCGCTCGAGCCGACCCGAACGACCTGTTTTCCGGGCCTGACCAGCCCATCGACGACGCCCTCCGCGACCGGGGGTTTTCCGAGAGGTTCATCGATAACTTCGCCGCCCCGTTCTACGGCGGGATCACGCTCGATCGATCGCTTTCGACCTCGAGTCACGTCTTCGAGTACACGTTTCGGACCCTCGGGGCGGGCGACATCGCCGTTCCCGCCGCCGGCATGGGTGCGATTCCCGCCCAACTCGCGGCGAAGGCGCGGGAAGCGGGGGCGGTACTCGAAACCGGCACGGAGGTGACGTCGGTCTCGCGTCGCGGCCACGGGGCGACGGTCACCACCGCGGAGGGCGCCGAACGGGACGTCGACGCGGTCGTCGTCGCGACTGACCCGCCGACCGCGGCCTCGCTGGCCGGCGTCGACGGGATCCCGACGGACGCCCGCGCGTGCGTCACCCAGTACTACCGGCTCGCGGGCGGGGCGGACCTCGAGACCGGCCCCCGGCTGGTGTTGAACGCCGCGGACGACGACGGCCCGAACCACGTCGCGCCGGTCACCGCGGTGGCATCCGAGTACGCACCCGACGACACCGCGGTCGTCAGTGCGACGTTCCTCGGCGAGCGGGCGGACAGCACCGACGAGGAGCTCGCCGAACGCACGCGCAGCGTCCTCGAGTCGTGGTTTCCCGAGCGCCGATTCGACGAGTTCGAGCCGCTGTACACCGCCCGGATCCCGTTCGCGCAGTTCGCTCAGCCGCCGGGGTTTCGCGACCGGTTGCCCGACACTCGCGCACCCGAGGGCGCCGTCTACCTCGCGGGCGACTACACCGAGTGGTCGTCGATCCAGGGCGCTCTCGAGAGCGGGCAAGCGGCGGCTCAAGCGGTCGTCGAGGATCTGTCCTGACTACAGCAGCCGACGGCAGTCGCCGAGCGGCGGGAACCAGAGCGGGTCGTCCGCGCCGGCGTCGTAGACCGCCGGATACCAGTCGTCGACCCCGCTCACGAGCGGCGACTGGAAATCGGCGTCACGCATCCGGTTGACCGTCGTTCCCCGTGCAAGTCGGGTGAACGCCGGCAGTACCAGAACGTCCGCACCGCGGTAGGCGTCCGGGCCGTATAGAAAACAGGGTCGCTTTCGCCCGTCGATCGACAGCGCAGGGTGGTCGTGGCCCACGACGTACCGCCTCGCATCGGATCTGGGCGGCTCGTGGCCGTGACAGACCACCGTCTCGCCGTCCGCGAGCCGGTACTCGTTGTGCCGGTCGCCGTCGAAGGCCGATTCGAGCATCGTGTCGTGGTTTCCGGGGGTGACCACCAGCCGCGCATCCGCGTCCGCGACGGTTTCTTCGAAGGCGCGCAGGTCCTCTCTGACACCTCGCGGAACGCGTGAAAAGGAGTGGAGCAGGTCGCCCGCAACGACGACCGTCTCGGGACCGGTGCGCTCGAGTAGCCCCGCGAGACGCTCGCGCACGTCGCCGCCGTCGTCGATCGGCGCCTCGACGCGCGAGGCGTCGGCCCGCCCGAGGTGGACGTCGGCCAGAACGAGGGTTGCCGGGTCGGGGAAGTAGACCGCGCGCTCGAGCAGATCGAACGGGACGGACAGGGCCGTCATGCCTCGTCGCGAGGCACGCCGTCCTCAGACCCCGGTGTCCCGCCATCGGCCCGAACCTCCGCCCCCACGGCGGTTTCGAGGTCGTACTCGTTGCCGGTGAGGACGAAGAGCACGTCCTCGAGGATCGCGAGCACTTCCGGAACGATCTTGATCACGAGGTAGGTGATGCCGATCAGCGCGAAGATCGAGAGGAACTGTGCGATGAAGTTGTGGGCGACGAGGAACGAGGTCCTGCTGGCGGGTTCGCCCATCCACTCGGTCGTCACGTAGATCAGCGGCTCGTACTGGAACCAGCCCCACGGCGAGGCCAGCCCGATGAAGACGTTCCGGAAGAAGTTGAGGATCCAGATGACGCCGACGGCCAGTCCGAACGCGGCGGCCTTCCGTCGGATCGGGGCCTTGACCGCGGCGGTGAGCCCGCCGAAGATCGCCATGCTCCCGATGCCGGTACAGGCCATGATGATGTAGGAGGTCCGCCCGGTGACGGTTTCGTCGGGGTCGAAGTCGAAGCGGCTCATGTAGCCGTAGTCGGGACCCTCGCTCAGGCCGGGGCTGTAGCCGAGTTGCTCCATCCCCCAGTGGGTCTGGGCGGCGGTCGTCTCGATCAGCCACTGGCGGACGAACGGGATCGTCTCCGCGGGAAGGTAGATCAGCCCCATGATCGCGACGGCCTTCGAGAGGAGGAGCAGCGACTCCCGACCCTGGACGAGCAGGTAGCCCGTATACAGACACAGCGGCAGCGCCGCGAGCGCGAGCATCGTCTGGAGCGGGCTCTGGGCCTCGCCGTAGTAGTACGGGACCATCGCGATCCAGAACGCACCGAACAGCACCCAGGCGGCCGCGGCGACGTAGCGCGCGGTGTCGGGAAGGTTCCGCCACTGGAAGAGGAAGGCGAGCGCGAACGTCCCGATGGCGACCCACGCGAGGGCGTCCACCGGCGAGAGCGAACTCGTCAGCGCCGGTGCGACGAGCGCCGCGACCGGCTCGAGGTCGGCGGCGACGGTGGGAGACGAGGGCGGGGACGGCATTCAGGGAATCCGACGAACTCTCGAGATATCAACCTGACGCCTCACCAGTGTCCCGTTTTAGTGGCCCGGCGTGAATCGCCCGGTCCAGCATCAGTTTTCGGCGCTCGAGACCGCGGCGTTTTTGCCCTGGGTCACGAACACGGTGGACATGGTCGACGTCCTCGACAACAAACGCGCCGCGACGCGGTTTCGCATTCTCGTCGAGATCGCCGAGCGCCAGCCCGCGGTCAGCCAGGGCGAGATCGCCGAGGAGGTCGGCGTCACGAGCCAGGCCGTCAGCGAGTACATCCGCTCGCTGGTCGACGACGACCTCGTCGAGAAGGAGGGGCGCTCGCGCTACCGGGTGACCAAGGAGGGCGTCGACTGGCTGTTCCAGGCGACCAGCGACGTCCGTCGCTACGCCGATCACGTCACCGAGGACGTTCTCGGAGCGATGGGTGAGGACGCCGCCATCGCCACTGCGGATCTCGAGGAGGGCGACGTCGTCTCCCTCTCCCTTCGGGACGGCCTGCTCCACGCCAGCCCCGGCGACGCGGGGCCGGCGACCGGCGTGGCGACGACCGACGCCGCCGAGGGAACTGACGTTGGCGTCACGAGCTTCGAGGGCGTGATCGACCTCGAACCGGGAACCGTCACCGTCCAGCAGGTGCCGAGCGTCCGCGCGGGCGGGAGCCGGTCCCTCGACGCCGACACCATCGTGAACGTTTGCAAGGACGCCGACATCGTCTGTGCGATCGGCGTCGAGGCGGTCGTCGCCTGTCGGGCGGCCGACGTCGAACCGACGACCACCTTCGCCGCCGGGGACGTCGCCGCCGACGCCGCCGAACGCGGGCTCTCCGTGACCGTGGTCGCGACGACCGACGCCGTCGGGCGAGTGACCGACGTGCTTCGCGACGGTGACGTGGCGTACGAAGTTCTCGAGGGCTCGAGCGCGTCGTCTCCTACTCCACGGGACGGCTGATTTTTCACTCGTTCACGAGCGTGCTATTAGACGTCGACTCCCCCAGCAGTCCGCTCGTCCGTGAGCGGTGAGACGCCCGCTCTCGTCCCCGAGCCCGGCTCAGTCGGCGTGTTCTTTCGCCGTCACGTACGCCTCCTGGACCCGCCGGAAGGACTCCTCGTCGCCGCCGTGGTCCGGGTGGACCTCCTTGATCCGTCGACGGTAGGCCGATTTAATCTCCTCGCGCGTCGCCGTCGTCGGCAGCTCGAGAGCCTCGTAGGCCCGCCGGATCGTCTCCTGAAAGTCGGTCGGCCCCCGCTGGATCTCGGGCACCTCGAAGGGGAGTCGGTCACCGAGGTGCGGGCCCGGCATCTCGTGTTCACAGAGGACGACGTAGGTGTCGGTGGTGTTCCCAATTCGGAAGAAGTCGTGGGCGTCGAACGTGACCGCGACGTCGCGCTCGGGGAGGTAAAAGGCGACCGTCGTCCCGGCGAGGGGGTGGTCCTCGGCGTAGCGCTCGCCGATCTCGTCCAGGTAGTCGCGGATCTCGGTTCGCCGGCGGTCCTCGCTCGAGTAGCTCCGGGTCGTCGCCGCAGTTCGGCTTGGAAACAGTCGCTCGCCCACGAGAAACAGCGCCGTAGCGAACACGGTAAAGACCGCACCGAGGACCAGCCCCGCGAGGACGGCCGGCGGAATCGCATCGACGACGCTCTCTGGCACGGCTCGAGATAGGGTGTCGGCGATAAAGAATCGTTCGCCGGCCGGTGATGTGACGACGACCGGGGACGCTCAGCCGATGTACCGAAGGTCGTCGTCAGTCGGCATCTCCGTCGCCTGCTGTTCCATCTCCTGGATCTTGCCGATGACGTCCTCCATCTCCTCGGCTCGCTCGTCGAGGGAGTCGTACTCGAGGGCGAACCCGAGTCGCTCCTCTAAGACTTCGAGGACGCCCCGCGCGCTCTTGGGATCGACCAGGTAGCCGCTGGTTTCGCCCATCAGACAGCTCCCCTCGAAGCCGCGGCGTTTGCCCAGGCCGAGCAGCAGCCCGGAGACGCCGACGATGCCGCCGGCGGGTTCGTCCTCGCGGAACTCGACGCCCGCGTCCTCGAGCGGTTCGATCAGCGACTCGTGGGTGACCGCCCCGAGGACGGCGTACTCGTCGATGAGTTCGCCGGTCGGGACGCCCCCGAGGGCGTACACCTCGCTCGCCCCGAACTCCTCGGCGATGTCGAGGAAGGCGTCGGTGAGCACGTAGTGACCCTCGTTGGTCTGTGCCTGGTGGTCGCCGGTCAACACCAGGAGGTCGCGGCCGTCGGGGATCGAGACCGCGTGAATCTCCGCGCAGGTGAGGTCGGTGACGCCCTCGTCGATGGTCACCTGCGGGGGGAACTCCTGGGAGTAGATACGTCGCACGAGCGTACTCTCCTCGCCGAGTTCCTCGAGTACGTGATCGGCTGCGAGCTTTCCGACGTGGCCGACGCCCGGCAGGCCCTCGACGAAAACGGGATCCTCGAGGTCGGCCTCCCCGACCGCCTCGATGTCGAGTTCGTCCATACCGTATCAGCGATTGCGACGCTTAAGAGCGCGTCGGTACTCGCCGTAGGGGTCGTCGGGGTTCAGCGGCGCCGGGGCGCTGTTCTCGGCGTCGGCTCCGCAGTCGGGACAGCTCTCAGAAAGGGTGTACACGGGACGGTCGTGGGCTTCGTGCCACGCCGAACAGACCCGAATATCCGATTTCATTCGTTAGTCGATCGGTGCCCGTTACTCGTCGTCAGTGTGGCGCTCGCGGTGGTACGCGCCGGAGCCCCCCCGGGCCTCGATCGCGCCGACCGCGCGGTCGGCGCTCGCCTCGAGCTGGGACTCGGCGGTCTTGTAGTTCGGCGCGCGAACCTTGATCCGGTACTCGGGTGCACCGACGTAGGTGACGTCGAGTTCGACCTCGTCGGGGATGTCGCCGTTTCCTTCCGCGGCCTCGAGCGCCTCGCGGATGCCGTCGACGCCGCTCGGGGAGGCGTTCTCCAGGTCGACGTACCCCGTAACGTTGACGTACGGCACCGAGACGTTCTCGCGAGCGGTTTCGACGATCGACGCGAGCTCCTCGTCGGTGAGGTCGGTCCCCTCGAGGGCCTCCTCGCCGTGGATGGCAGCCTGCTTGAAGCCGTCGTAGAGGCTGCCGTGGGCGCCGAGGAGTTCGTTCGCGATCGAGATGTACTCCTCGTCGTCGATCCCCTCGCCGAAGGCGAGTTCCATCCAGTTGTCTGCCTTCTGCTCGTTCTTCCAGTCCTGGATCTTATCGGAGCGCTGGTGGTCGTTGACGTCCTTCAGCGAGAGATCGATCTGCTGGGAGGATTCGTCGACGTCGAGCACCTTACAGACGACGATCTGGCCCTCGCGGACGTGGTCGCGGACGTTCTTGATCCATCCGCTGGCGACCTCCGAAATGTGGATGAGGCCGCGTTTGTCCTGGTACTCCTCGAGGTCGACGAAGACGCCGAAATCCTCGATCTCGTCGATCTTGCCGACGACGAGTTCGCCGTTGTCGGGCCAGCCGCTGTACTTCATCGTGCTTCGACTGTCTCCGTGATCTCGTGGTCGATTTCGGCTTTCCCGCCGGTCGGTCGGGCCAGCGTCGTCCCGCAGACGGCGCAGGCGACCTCGGTCGAGGCCTTGCCGAAGACGATCTGTTCGTTCTCGCAGTCACCGCAGCGGACGTTGTAGAAGTTTCCTGCCATTGTTTTACTCCTGGAACTCGAGTCGGCCGGCGCGCCATCCCGCACGGAGGTGGGCCTTGCCGCATTCGCCACAGCGGTACTTGAGGTCGGTCTTCTTCGTGGGTTTGTCGCCACCGGGAACCTTCGAGAAGCGACCGGCGTTCCCGATCACTTTCTTGTTCCGACGGGTGCGGCGAGCGTCCCACTTCATCCCCGAGGAGCGCCCCGAGCGGACCTTCTCGACTTCGTGCTCGTGGTGTTCGTTACAGTGTGGGCAGTACGTGTTGAATCGGCGTGGCATCTGCATGGGTATCTCTTGAGGTGGGCTAAGGTATGGCTGTTTAAAACCCGTTTGGTTCGTCGCCGGAGCCCCGTGGGCAAACTGCTGCGCTGTCGGGCTGCCCGAAGGACCGTCACTCGGTCTGGCCGGTCACGACAGCCCATCGTGAGACGCCCGGAGGGCGGTTCGCCCGCGTGCGCGCTACAGCACACCCTCTATCGTCGCCCTGATCTCGGCCTTCTCGACGGGTTTCTCGAGGATCGCCCGCGCGCCCTTGCTCATCGCCTTCTCTCGGACCGCTGGCGTGTGGTTCGAGGTCAACACCAGCGCGGGAACGCCGCGATCTTTGAGCTCCCGGCACCGGTCGAGCACCTCCTTCGAGAAGCCGTCGATGTCCAGGACGACGAGGGCGACGTCCTCCCTGTTCTCGAGGAGTTCGTCGAACTCCGCCATGTCCGTGGCGACGGGCACGCGATATCCGAACTGCTCCAGCAATTCCGCGAGCAGTTCGACGTTGCGCTCTCGCTTGCTGACGGCGAGGATGATCGCGAGGGTTCTGCCGTCGGAGTCGTTAGTGTCTGTCATCTGAATTCGTCTCCTGTTCGACTGCGTTTGGCTGTCCGGTAAGGATGTGCCGCAGGTTCGTGAGCGGTTCACCGACTTTCAGGCCGTGTCGAGAGATCGAGAACTGTCGTAGCGTCCGTTCGTAGTCGCTCGTCCGCTTTTTCAGGACACCGATCGCCTTCTGCATCTCCCCGTGCACCTCGAGATGACGCAAGAAAATAATGTTGTCGGCGAGATAGCTGATGTCCGCCTGGGTCACCTCGAACTCGCCCGTCACGGAGCCGACTTCCTCGACGAGGATGACGGTAACCCCCATGTTCCGCAGGTACCGACAGAGCGTGTGCAGCTTGCGGATGTGTTCGTCCTCGTCGCCGCGAAGCGAGAGCCGGTAACCGTTGATGCCGTCGATCATGACGACTGAGGTGTCGTTCTGTTCGACGTCGCCCTTGACGGTCTGGGCGAACTCCTGGGCCGACATGTCGAGCGATTCGACCTCCTCGGTGTACAGGTTCCCCTGCTCGAGAATCTGTTTGACCGGGAGGTTGATCGCCGTGTTTCGCTCCATGAAGGTTCGCTCGGTCTCTTCGAACATGTAGATGCTCGAGCGCTCTCCCCGGCCGGCCGCTTCCTTCATAAACTGGGTTCCGGTCGTCGTCTTGCCGACGCCGGTGGGGCCGGTGATGACGGTGATCGTCCCGCGCTCGAGGCCGCCGTGGAGGAGTTCGTCGAGTTCCGGCACACCCAGCGACAGCGTCTCCTGGTCGACGTCCCGATGATGCTTCTCAGGGTTGATCTCGGGATAGACGTGAATCCCGTCGTCGTTGATCTGCATCGCGTGGACACCGCTTATGGTGTCCGAACCCCGGAACTTGGGGACGGTGAGCTGGCGCCCGGTTGGCTCGTTCCGGAGGTCGATCGTGCCGTCGGTGAGAAACTGGAGATCGTCGTCGGACGAACTCGGCGTGTGCTGGGAGGTAAACAGCACCGTCGCGCCCTGATCTTTGATGTATCGCGTGAACGCGATCACCTGCTGGCGGAACTGGTACTCGTCGGACGTGATGTACCGCAGCCGCGTCATCGGATCGATGAACACGCGGTCGGGGTCGACGTCCTCGATCCGATCCGTGATCGACTCCGTCAACGAGGCCTGCTCGACTTCGCTGGGCTCGAAGATGTCGTAGGACTGGTCCTCGAGGAACACCTCCGAATCCGGACTCAGATCGAGGAAGTGGACGTCCTCGAGATCCATCCCGACCGCGGCCGCGTTCTGACGAACGTCACACTCGGCTTCCTCTAAATTGACGAACAGCGACGTTTCGTCGTTCTCGAGACCGGCACACAGGAAGTTTAACCCCAGCATCGTCTTCCCTGTTCCGGGATCACCGCGAACCAGATAGCTCCGGCCGGCAATCAATCCGCCGTGCAGTATCTCGTCGAGACCGTCCGTCCCCGTGGTTAGTCGATCGAGTGCTGATCTCGTCATTCTGACCGGGAGGACCATGAGGGGTGATTTTCTTATTACACTGATAACGCACCCCAACTCGGCGAAAGCGACGGGTTAAGCTCTTTCCAATGACTAATATCGGCCGATCGGTCCCGCTCGCGAAACCGGCGCTGCGGTTCTCACCTGCAGACCTTCGAAGCGCTTAATTTCCCGTCGTTCGAATCGCCAACCATGAAGCGGCTTATCATCCACGGGGATCCCGGTATCCGAAAGGACGCGATCATCGAACACGACGGCGAGGAACTGGTCTGTTTCGCCATCAGCCGCAACGGCGAGTGGCACGGTCCCGACCGCGTTCAGCTCTGGTGTACCGTCGGTACCGAGGACGAACGCGAGGATTTCGCCCACCGCAACTTCACGCCGCACTTTCTCGAGGTCGAACGCCTCGACGCCGCGGACGTGACCGTGATCAAATCGAAGGGCGATATGGCGATCTGAATCCGGGACCGTCACTCGAGTCCGCAACGGCCGTCAACGGCGCTGGCTATTGTCCCACGTCGGTTTCGGCTCAGTCCCCGGGAGACGCGGTTTCTGTCCCCTCTCGAGTCGCACCATCGAACCGACCACACCGGGCCCACGGCTCCGGAACGTTTTACCGCCCGGCTGGGGTGCATACAGCCACGATGAGCCCGACGGTGACGACGACGACGAACTGGAGGCCTCTACGGGACGCCGGTTCTCGCCGGTGTCGGGTACGATATGACTGATTCGTTTACCGCGGTCGTTCGATCCCGATTCCGAACGCTGCTCTCGAGCGAGCGGTTCGGCCAGTTCGCGTCGGTCGGTTTCGTCGGTGCAACCGTCGACAATCTCACGCTGTTCTTGCTGGTGGAGCTGACGGTTCTCGGGCCGGTCGCCGCGAAGGTGATCGCCTGGGAGCTCGCCATCGTCGTCATCTTCGTGATCAACGAACGGTGGACGTTCGAGACACACGGGAAGCCGGGTCACAGGGCGCTCGGACGCCGGTTCCTGCGGTCGAACGTGGTCCGGTTTGCAGGGTTTCTGGTGACCCTCAGCGTGCTCGCGATACTCGTCTACGGGTTCGGGATCTGGTATCTGGCGGCGAACGTGGTCGGGATGGGTGTTGGCTTCTTCGTCAACTACACCTGTGAGTCGCTCTACACCTGGAAAGTTCACCGCAGTGGGCGGTAGAAACCCGCATACGGTATCCGAATCACAACCCTTAACTACCGAACCGGGTTAGAAAGAGCCAGCGGGATGGGATAGCCAGGAGATTCCGGCGGGCTCATAACCCGCAGATCGGTAGTTCAAATCTACCTCCCGCTACTTTTCGAGGCGAACACTAGTTCCGAGCGAAGCGAGGGATCCGTGAGCCTCGAAAATAGTTTAGTGGTGGTTTGAACCAGACGACGAGGGAGCGAAGCGACCGAAGTCGGCGTGGTTCAAATCTACCTCCCGCAGTCACCGACGAACAATACATTCGAGAGTTCATCACTCGAGCCGCGCCGAGAACGGGACCAACAGCCGCTTTGCGACGCCGGCAGGAACCGCAAGCAGCAGACGTTCACCTCGGCGAGGCGAGTGACGATTCGTATGCAAACTGTTATCCACCTCCTCTCGGGGGACGAAACCGAACAGAACACGTCGCTCGCGATCGCAGAGAACCTGCTCGAGGACGAAACCGGAAGCATCGATGCCGTCGCGGTAGTCGTGCAAGCGAGTGGCATTCAGTCGATCGTCGCCGGCGAGGAGACCGAAGAGCAGGTGCGGTCGCTGATCGACGACGGCGTCTCGTTCAGAGCGTGCAGCAACACGCTCGCGAAGCACGATCTCGAGGAGAGCGACCTCGTCGAAGGTATCGAAACAGTCCCGGAGGGGGCGGTCGAAGTAACGAGGCTCCAGAGCGAGGGGTACGCCTACGTTCGTCCGTAGCAGCGCTGCTCGGTGCCAACGGGGAAATCAGTGTATTCGAGGGCGTTCGAACGTAGCCGGTCAGTCGTCGCCCTGGTCGTCGACGATGACGACCTCGCCGTCGACGACGTCGACGTTGATTAGCGTTTTCGCGTGGTAGCCCGCGTCGGCGACCTTGTTCTCGCCGCCCTCCTTCTTGATGACGGCGACGGTGTCGATGACCTCCGCACCGATCTCGTCGAGCGCTTCGAGCACCGCAGCCAGGGTGCCGCCGGTCGAGAGCACGTCGTCTAAGACGAGCACCTTCTCGCCCTCACGGACGTCGTTGATGTACATCTCGTTCTCCGAGTAGCCCGTCTGCTGGGAGATAGCGACCTCGTCGGGGAGGCCGTACTCGCGCTTTCGGATGACGGTGAGCGGGATGTCTGTCATCAGCGAGACGGCCGTCGAGATGTGAATGCCCATCGCCGCGGGGGTGACGATCCGGTCGACCTCCTCGAGTTCGGCCTTGCGGATGATGCGGATGACGATCTCGCGGAGCAGTCCGGGGTCGAGTTTGGGGACGCCGTCGCTGATCGGGTGGACGAAGTAGTGGTAGCCGTTTTTCTCGATAATGGGTGCCTCGAGCAGGGACTGCTTCAACTGATCCATGTCGTGGGTCGTGCGGTCGGAGAGTAAAAGCTGACGATACGCCCGGCAGCACGGGGTGTTCTGCCACGCTATCTGGTATCGACGCGGGCGCTGGCTGTCGGTGCCGTCCTCCTCAGTCCTCGCGGTAGCTGAGTTCCGGCGGCTGTTCGCCGTGGCCCAGGCGCATGTTCCGTTCGTGGTAGATGTGAGCGGCGGCGGTCGTCGTGATCGTGACGGCGATGAGCGACGCCCAGACTAGCTCCGACAGCAGCGTCAGTGGGTAGATGCCGATCCAGAGTGCCGCGACGAGGGCACAGCTGGTCGCGCCCAGCGAGAGGTACAGTTCGCGCCAGGCGAACTCGCGACCCGGAACGATCTCGAGGTAGACGCTGATGTCGTTGGTTCTGTCTGTCGATTCGATGATGCCGTGATCGGAGTCGAAGAGGAGAATGCCGGCCTCGTCCATTTTCGGAAGGTGAGTCTGCTGGAGCGTCGTGTAGACGCGCTTTCGCTGTGCGGGGGTGACCTTCTCGGGCATGGTGTCGTACTCCCAGGCGGCGACCTGCTGGGCGAGGTCGCCGAGTTCGATCGGCCGCCCGTCCTGTTTCAGAAACTGGAGGACGTACCGGCGTCGCTGGTTGCGAAGGACCTCGAAGATTTCGCCCTTCGAGAGCGGTTTCGACTGTGCCTGGGCGTTCGTACTCATCTTCGTCATCATCTCAACGTACGGGACGGTCCCGATACACGACTGGTTATCTCTGCGGAGGGTCGCCACCTATATAATTCCCTTGACGACCATGCACCGGCGCGGTCGAACCGCCTCACTCGAGGACGACGGCGATCGAGTCGGCAATCTCCGCCGCGAGTCCCGTCTTGGTCCCGTCGTAGGCCGCGACGTTGTTCGCGTGGATCAGCAGCGCCCTGGTTCGTTCGTCCCCCATCACGCTCGCGTCGTTGGCCACGACGAAGGCGAGATCGACCCGCTCTAACGTTTCCCTGGCCGCCTCGACCATCGCATCATCCTCGCCGGAGGTCTCGGCTTTGAAACCGACGATCGGCAACTCGGGGTGGCGATCGCGGATCTCGTCGATGAGCTTCGGCGCGGGGTCGAACTCGAGGGTCAACTCCTCGCCCGAGCGGATCTTCTCCGGGCTCGCCTCGATCGTGTAGTCGCTGATCGCTGCCGCGGAGACGAGCGCGTCGGCCTCCGTACAGGCGTCGGCAGTCGCCTCGAGCATCTCCGCGCCGGACTCGACGACTCGGACATCGGCGTACGGAACGTCGGGGCCGTCGTGGACCAGGGTGACATCGGCGCCGCGGACGTAACAGGCGCGGGCGACCGCCCGGCCCATCTTCCCCGACGAGCGGTTAGTCAGCACGCGAACGGGATCGATCGCTTCGGTGGTCGCCCCGCTCGTGACGACGACGTGTTCGCCCTCGAGTGGCTGTTCTCCCGCCGCCCGCGCGACCGCGGTGACGATGGCCTCCTCGGTTGCGATCTTCGCTTTCCCTTCCTCGAGTCTGGGATCGACGAATTCGACCCCCCAGGAGTCAACCCGATCGATGGCCTCGAGCACGCCGGGGTGGTCGTACATCGGCTCGTGCATCGCGGGGGCGATCACGACCGGCATCCCCGCCCCCAGGGCGGTCGTCGCACACGTCGACACCGGCGTATCGTCGACCGCGCCGGCGATCTTTCCCACCGTGTTCGCTGTCGCGGGCGCGATCAGCAACACGTCAGCCCAGCCCTCGTAGCCACAGAGTTCGACGTGTTCGACCGCACCCGTGATCTCGGTAACCACCGAGTTGTCGGTGGCGAACTCGAGCGCCCACGGGTGGATGATCCCCTGGGCACTGCCCGTCATTACGCCCCTGACCGACGCACCGTGTCGTCGCAGTTCGTGGGCGAGTTCGACCGTCTTGACGGCCGCGATCGACCCCGTCACCCCGAGCGCGACGTTGACTCCCTCGAGCATTCGTCGGATATTGCCCGCGCGGCGGCTTTAACGTTGGCGAGGCGAGCGGACGAGTCGAATCGACCCTGAACGGCTTTGTCGCTGGCGGGGGTGGATGCAACCCATGAGCATCTACCGCACCGAACGGGGCCTGCGCCACCAGCTCCGGGACGTCCTGAACTTCTACTATCCCGATTGTATCGACACCTCGATTGGGGGATACGCCGCCCAAATTGACGAGCAGGAGGGATACGTCTACGACCCGCGCTCGAGACACCTCGTCGCGACCGCCCGCGGCGTCCACAACTTCGCCCTCGGCGTGCTCGCCGACGGCCCCGGCTGGTGTCGCGCTGCCGCCGAACACGGGCTGAGCTTCCTCGAGGCCGCCCACTGGGACCCCGAGGAAGAGGGGTACGACTGGCTGCTCGAGGGCCGCGAGACGGTCGACGCGACCCGGTTCGCCTACGGCCACGCGTTCGTCGTCCTCGCTGGCGCCCGCGCATACCAGGCGGAGATTCCGGGCGGCCTCGAGACGCTCGAGCGAGCCGTTGGTGTGCTCGAAGACCGCTTCTGGGAGCCCGGGTACGACCGCTTCGCCGATCAGGCGACGGCCGACTGGGAAACCCTCGACCCCTACCGCGGCCAGAACGCGAACATGCACGCCTGCGAGGCGTACATCGCGGCCTACGAGGCGACGGGACGAGAGCGCTACCTCGAGCGTGCCCTCGCCGTCGCCGACGCCGTCGTCCGGGAGGGCGCGGCGGCCACGGACGGCCTCCTCTGGGAGCACTTCACGGAGGAGTGGGAGCCCGCCCTCGAGTACAACCGCGAGGAGCCCGACCACCGATTTCGCCCGTGGGGCTACCAGCCGGGCCACCACGCCGAGTGGGCGAAGCTGTTGCTGTTGCTGGCGGCACACCGCTCCGAAGAGTGGCTCGAGAGCCGGGCCCGCGACCTGTTCGACGCCGCGGTCGACCTCGGCTGGGACGACGACCACGGCGGGCTCTGCTATACCGTCGAGGCGAGCGGCGAGCCGGTCGTCGCCGACAAGTACGGCTGGGTCCACGCGGAGGCGATCGGCGCGAGCGCGCTGCTCGCGGCTCGAGACCCGGCGTACGGCGAGTGGTACGACCGCCTCTGGGAGTACGCGACGGCACACCTGATCAACCCGCGTTACGGCAACTGGTACGAGAAGGTGGCTCGAGACGGCTCCCGGGACGGGCCGAACCGGGGCGTCGAGGTCGAACCGGGCTATCACCCGATTTCTAACTGCTGGGTGGCGATGGAGGCGATTTCGGCGGGCGCGTTTTCGTCTTGAAGGCCGTCGACGGCTGTCTCAGCGTTCTCGAGGGTTCCACGACGTCGTGGGTCGCCTCCGCGGGGACTTCGCCGACGTCCGTCGGATCACCCGACGGAATTCAGTCGGGCCCCTGATCGTCCAGCGCTGCCCGGAGGAGCTTACGCTGGGCGCTCCGGAGGTGCTGGTGGTACGTCGCTGCGGAAATGCCGAGTGAGTCAGCCACTTCCTCGCCGGTGGTGTCTCGAGGCCACGCGAAGTAGCCAGCGTAGTAGGCTGCCTCGAGCGCCGTCCGCTGGCGGTCCGTGAGTCGCTCGAAGAAGGCGCTTTGCAGTCCCGCCGCGGACTCTCGATCGCGGTCTACCTGTCGCTGGCTAACGAGTTCGATCCCCGGATACGCCTCCGTAATCGAATCGACGATCCGGCGAACGTTCGTGCTCGGCGGAAGGTGGAGCCGCATGTAGTAGTCGCCGTCCTCGATCCGCGCCTCGTCGATAGAGCCACCGTACGCGACGATGGTCGAAAACATCGGCGGATCGACCAGCCGCAGTTCGAAGTGGATCGCGTCGCCGTCGGATCGGAGGGCGTGTACCGACTCCCAGTGAGGGACGTTCTCGGAGTTGACCAGCGTTTCGATCGCCGCCATCGCACCCCTCGTCGCGGTACCGTACTCGAGGAACACGCCGTCGCCGGCCGGGACCGCCCGGTCGTGCGTGATCGTCCCGTCGACGGCCTCGAGACCGTGTATCGCTCCGAAGAAGTCCCCGATCGTGAACTCGAGTTCGAGGACTTCGTCGCTCATCAGGGCGCGCTGGCGCTCGATGGCAGCGATCGCGTGACCGATGATCTCGCCGAGTTGACCGATCACCGACCGCTCGTCGTCGGTGAACGCGCTCGGTCGATCCGCGTAGACGGTCAACACGCCGTAGAGCGTGTCCTCGTGAGCGATCGGTATCGCCGCGGCCGCCTCGAGACGGTGCTCGCGGACGTGATCGGACAGGGAACCGCGACTGGCCTCGAGATCCCGAGTGACCTGCATCTCGCGCTGCAAGATCGCCTGCCCTTCCGGGTTTCGGCTCCGCCCGTCGTTCGGGTCTACCGGGATCGTACCATCAGCCAGGCAGCCGTCGACCCCCGCTTCAGTCCGCAGGTTCACGGTCTGGGCCTGTGCGTCCACGTCGCCGATCCACGCGACCGCGTACGAGTCGGACGCGGCGAGACGTTCACACACCGTTTCCTCGATCTCTTCGCGCGAGGACTGCTCGATGACCGCGTCCGTGATGTCGCGAACGACCTCGTTGAGGCTGTTCAGCGCCTCGAGCTGGTTGCGGTGTCGCTCGAGTTCCTTCTCGGCTCGTTTCCGCTCCGTGATGTCGACGAGCGCCCCGGGGAACGTCACGGGATTCCCGTCGTCGTCGCACTTGACGTAGCCGCGGGCCACCACCCATCGGATGTCGTCGTCGGCGTTCCGGACGCGGTACTCTTCCCTGAACTCTCCGCCAGCGGCTACGGCCTCCTCGACGCTGCGTTCGACTCGCTCGCGGTCGTCCCCGTGGATAGCGGAGGAGAACCGATCGAGCGGAACGCCGAGCCGGGCCGCCTCCGGGTCCACCCCGAACATTCGGGCGAACGAGGCGCCCGCGACGAACCGGTCCTCGGGGATGTGCCACTCCCAGGTGCCGACGGCGCCGGCCTCGGTCGCGGCCTCGAGTTGTGACTTGGTCTCCCAGAGGAGTTTTTCGCGCTCTTTCCGCCCGGTGACGTCCTGTGATATTGCCGTGGCGGCGAAGACGTCGCCGTCGTCGTCACGCACGGGGACGAAGTGAAACTGGTAGACCCTGTCGTCTATCGTGTCCTCGAACTCCGAGGGTTCGCCGTCGAGCGCGGCCTCGTAGCCTGGGGCGACGACGTCTTCGATCTCCGGCGGCAGGACGTCGCGAACGGGTTCGCCCTCGATTTCCGCTCTCAGCACGTCCGTATCGCCTTCCAGCCTGCCACCGAAAGAAACGTACCGACACTCCTCGTCGACGAGAGCGACCGCTCCGTTGGGGAAGTTATCGATGAGCGTCTGGTACTGCCGTCGGCTCTCTTCGAGGTCGCGCTCGCGGTCTTTTCGCTCCGTGACGTCTCGGACGGTTCCGACCGCGCGGACTGGGTCGCCCGCGTCGTCGAAGTGGAACTCGCCGTGGGCCTCGATCCACCGCTGGACGTCGTCGGTGCGAACGATTCGACACTCGAAGGCCCAGCGGCCCGTCTCGAACGCGTCCTCGAAACTCCGTTCGACGCGGTCTCGATCGTCCGGGTGGACGTGCTCGAGGAACCGCTCGAAACCCCAGTCGTCGATCCGCTCCTCGTAGCCGAAGATTCGGTCGTGTTGGGGCGATCGGACGGGCGACGCGTTGGTCCGCAGATCGAGTTCCCAGGCGCCGATGTCGCCGGCTTCCAGCGCGAGGCGTAGCCGCTCCTCGCTCTCGCGTAACTCCCCCTCGACACGCACCTGTTCGGTGGTTTCGATCGCAGTGGTACGGACGCCGACGACCGATCCGGCCTCGTCGCGCACGGGAACCGCGGAGATATCGAAGTACGCCTCTTTCGGCCGGTCGCGGTGTGCGAGCGTAACCGACACGGTATCGAAGCAGACCGCCTCGCCCGCGAGCACCTCCTCTACGGGGGAGCCTCCGCCGTCGGCCGACAGCCAGACCTCGTGAAAGGGCCGTCCGAGCGCCCCGGTGTTCTCGCCCAGGAGCCGGTCGTAGGCGTCGTTGTAGATGCAGGTGAGATCGGAACCCCACGCCAGAACGGTCGGAAACTCGCTGGAGACGACCATGTCGACCGCCGTTCGCAAGCTCTGTGGCCAGTCCGCCATCGGACCGAGAGGCGTCTCCGACCAGTCCATCTCGCGAACGCGAGCCCCCATCTCCCCACCGGACGGGAACTCGAGCGGCGGATCGTCTGCGGGGGCGGTTCTCGGGCCGTCTCCGCGGCTCCCGTTCCGGTGGCGATCACGCGGTGTTCGCCACCAGATTCGGGCGCTGGCGCCGGCTTTCTTGGTCTCGAGTTCGCCGTGATCGACGAGGCGTTCTAAGCGTTCGTAGGTGCTTCGCCGACCGAGATCGAGTCGATCCGCCGCTTCGGTCGTCGTCAGAGGGACGTCGGACCCGTCGAACAGGGTGAGGGTTTCACGAAGAGCATCCGTGAGAGAGCCCGAGGACATAGGGTGTCCAGCATCCCACCGCTCTTTAACCCTCCGGGAGCGGAGGCTCGTCGCGGACCGCACCTCGCTGGGGCCGGACCGAACCTGCGTCCGTCCTCACCGTGAACCCTCGCCGCGGCGGATTCGCACCAA
This sequence comes from Natrononativus sp. DTA114, assembly GCF_059736515.1. Taxonomy (NCBI): domain Archaea; kingdom Methanobacteriati; phylum Methanobacteriota; class Halobacteria; order Halobacteriales; family Natrialbaceae; genus Natrononativus; species Natrononativus sp. DTA114. The sequence continues at coordinate 499,162 of NZ_JCASSN010000003.1, forward strand.
TCGATTTAGGGACGGCGGCTATCAGCGCGTTGCCCGTACGTGACGTATCCTCTCATCGGAGGAGCCAAGACATATGTCCCACTCATCGAGTAACTCTCCGCACGATCGATCTGAAACAGTTGTATTCGCCGAGTCGGAGTTTCACCGACTCCTCGCCTCGAAGCGTCGTCGAATTCTGCTCGAGGTTCTCGACGAGCGCCCTCCCCCCATCGACCTCGATACGCTGGCGCTGGCGGTCGCGGAGCGCGAAAGCGACACCGAGAGCGAACGGCCGCCGGACGTCGACCGGGTGGCAATCACGCTCCACCACCAGCATCTGCCCGCGCTGAGCGACGGCGGAGTCCTCGAGTACCGGCCAGCAGCCGCCCGCGTCGACTCGTTCGACGGCATGGTCCGGTAGCCGCCCGCCGCGAAGCGCCTGTCGTCTCCGTCGTCGTAGAGCACGGGAAGAGGCCGTCTCCCGATAGCGCCAGAGTACGGCGTCGCCTTCTCGCGAATACGTACGGGTATCAGTCGAGAGGGTGGGCGGCTGTCGGTACGCGGGACGTGTCACGGATCGGCAGCCCGTGCCGGCAGCCGTTACCGCTCGACGCTCGGATGCATCGTCGGCTCCTCCTCGAGTGGCTCTCGGAGCCACTCGAGCATCGTCTCGCGCGCTCGCCGGTCCCGCTCTTTGCGCTCGTCGTCGTCGATCTCTTCCGTTGCAGGTGGCACCTCCCGCTCGCGGCCGGTGAAGTAGCCCTCGGGAGTGACCCAGTCGTTGTAGTACGCGGTCTCGGAGTCGTGGATCGCCGCGAGGGCGACTTTCGCACCGTGGCCGGCCGCGACGACGGCCTGGTGGGGTTCGCCCGCCAGCCGCCCCGCCGCGTAGACGCCGTCGACGGCGGTGCGACCGGCCTCGTCGACGCTGACGAAGTGTTTGCTCCCGCGCTGAACGCGGCCGACGTCGAGGGGAACGAGATACTCGCTGTCGGCCCAGGAGGCGGCGATCACGCGGCGGGCCTCGAGCGGATCACCGCCCTCCGTCTGGGCGACGAACCCCGCCTCGAGGTCCTCCTCGTCTCTCGGCTCCACTGCGGTCACGCGCCCCAGTTCGAACTCCGCACCCGCGGTCGTCGCCTGCTCGCGGACCAGTTGCAGGTAGAGGCGGGCGTCGATCCCGTCGGGGAAGCCGGGGTAGTTCTCGAGGCTGGCGTTGCGCGCGAGGATCGATTCGCCCCCGTCGACGACGAGGGTGTCGAGGCCCGCGCGGGCGGTGAAGATCGCAGCGGCGAGGCCGGAGACGCCGCCGCCGACGATGAGTACGTCTCGCATGGGCGTTCGTTGACGGGGACGGATATAGAAGGCTGCCGACTCGCAGTCCCCGACCGCACCGGGGGCTGTCGGAACGGTAATCCTTACTGTGGATCCGCCCCTATCGGGGGTGTGGACCGAATCCTCGTCAGTACGGTCGTCTACCGCGAACCCGAGGCGGTGTTCCCGTACCTCGAGTCGTTTCCCGACTACCCCCGCTACAGCGAGCACCTGAAGGCGGTTCGGCGGGTCGATTCCGGGGCCAGAGACGCGGCTACCGGAGCCGACGGCGCCGTTAGCGAGCAGACCGACGGTGGCACGAGCGGCCCGGTCTACGACCTCCGGGTCGCCTGGTGGAAGCTCTCCTACACCGCCCGGTCGGAGGTCACGGCCATCACCGCGCCGACCTCCCTCGAGTGGCGGCTGATCAAGGACCTCGACGCCCGCGGGGAGTGGCGCGTCGAGCCGGAGCCGGAGTCGGCCCCCGAGGGCGAAGAAACCGCCAGTCGGGTCTACTTCGACGCCGTCTACGACCCACACTCCGCCGACACGGACGCGATCTCGCTGCCGCGGTTCGTCTCGATGGGGTGGGTGATCCGGAAGATCCAGCCGAAGCTGCTCGAGGAAGCCGAGCGGGTGGTTACCCGCCTGGTCGAAGACGTCGAGGGACGCTCGCGGCCCGTCGATCTCACGCTTCACGAGACGCCCTCGTAGGACGGCTCGCAGACGCCCTCGTAAGACTCTCGCGGTGAGTCCGATAGCAACTCACTTACTGCCCGCTCGAGAACGCTTACAGTATGTCGCGGGTGAATCCGCCGTGCGCGTAATAATCATCGGTGCGGGAGAGGTGGGATCGAGCATCGCCGAGAGTCTCGAAACCGATCACGACGTGGTCGTCATCGACCGCGATCACGAGCGCGTCGAATCGATCACCTACTCGCTCGACGTCCTCGCGCTCGAGGGCGACGGCACGGACCTCGAGGTGCTCGAGGAGGCCGGCCTCGAGCAGGCGGAGTTGGTGATCGCGAGCACGGACCGCGACGAGACGAACATCGTCGCCTGTGGCACCGCGAAAACCGTCGACGATCCGTTCACGATCGCGCGAGTGAAACGCCCGACGCTGTTGCGGACCTGGGAGCGCTCCGAGGAGGCGTTCGGCGTAGACTTCATGGTATGTACCGACCTGCACACGGCCGAGACGATCGTCCGGATCGCCGGGCTTCCCGGCGCACACGACGTCGAGACGTTCGCGAACGGACTCGTCCACATGGCGGAGTTCGACGTTAGTCCCGACAGCCCGATCGCCGGCGAGACGGTGTCGGAGGCCGACCGTTTCGAGTCACTGACGTTCGCCGCGATCATCCGCAACGGAGACGTCGTGATCCCGGCTGGAGAGACCGTGATCGAGCCACACGACAACGTCGTCGTCATCGGCTCGTCCGCCAGCGTTCGTGGCTTCGCGAGCGATCTCACCCCCGCGCCGACGCTCGAGGACGCGAACGAGATCGTGATCGTCGGCGGCAGCGAGATCGGATTCCAGGCGGCCCGCCTGTTCGAAGCCGAGGGGCTCTCCCCGCGGCTGGTCGAACGCGATCACGACCGGGCGCGGGAGATCGCGGAACGGCTACCCGACACGCTCGTTTTGGAGAGCGACGCGACCGACATCGACTTCCTCGTGCGCGAGCACGTCGACGAGTCCGATATCGTCATCGCCGCCCTCGACAGCGACGAGAAGAACCTGCTCATCTCGCTGCTCGCAAAACGCATCGGCGTCGAGCGCACCGTCGGCGTCGTCGAGTACGGCGAGTACGTCGACCTCTTCGAAACCGTCGGCGTCGACGTCGCGGTCAACCCGCGCGTGGTCACCGCCGAGGAGATCACCCGCTTCACCCGCGAGGAGCAGACGGAGAACGTCGCGATCCTCGAGTCCGACCGTGCGGAGGTCCTCGAGATCGAGATCGCTGGCGACAGTGTGCTCCGGGACAGCCGGATTCGAGACGTGGTGGCCGACTTACCCGACGGGGTCGTCATCGGCGCGATCACCCGCGACGGGGAGTTGATCACCCCCCGCGGAGAGACGGTGATCCACCGCGGCGACCACGTCGTGATCTTTCTCGATACCGAGGTGCTCGACGCGGTTTCGAAACTGCTCTGAGAGGATAGCGAACACCGCAACTGGGTGTGACGTTACTGCGATTCGCCGCCGTAGCGCATGAAGAAGTAGACGAGCGACAGCGTCGACACCATGCCGGCGACGGTCGCGATCACCAGCGTCCAGGCGGCGTCGGGGACGAGTTCTGCGGGACCTGCTGCGGCGCCGGCACCGCCGTCCGGGTCGACGATGACCGAACCGACCATCCCGACACCGACGTGGGGTTCGCAGACGTACTCGTACTCACCCTCGACGTCGAAAGTAAACTCGTACTCGCCGTCGGAGATCAGATCGGTGTGGCCGTCCCAGTCCGCTTCATCGGGCTGGCTGCCCGGCGCGATGTTGTGGTCGCGTTCGCCGACCCACTCCCAGACGACTGTCGTTCCGGGTTCGACGATCAGTTCTTCGGGCTCGAAGTAGTCGTCGCCGACCTCGACGTGTTCGGTGCCGCCACCATCGCCGTTTTCACCCTCGTCGCCGTTTTCTTCCTCCCCGTTCTCCTCGTCACCGTTCTCCGCTTCTTCCCCGTTCTCCTCGTCGCCGTTCTCCGCTTCCTCGCCGTTTTCTTCCTCCCCGTTCTCGTCGTCGCCCTCCTGTGCGAGCGCCGTCGCGCTCATTCCCGCTGCTGCGGCAGCGCTGGCGGTGCCGGCGAGAAACACCCGTCGCGAAAGTGGATCATCGTCCTCGAGTGGGTTCATAGTCGGGTTTGGGAACGACCGGTACTGAAATCTTCGGTTCCGATTCCGGCCGATGGTAACGCCTTTGAGCGCCTCTCCCCTCGCCTCGAGTATGTTCTACGAGCAGCGGATGACCGCGCCGGACTCCCCGGCGGCGCTGCGCCGGGAGTACGACGGGGAGTTGACCGAAATCGTCGAGTCACGCGGCATTGAGGAAACCGCCGCGGCGACGGGGATCGACGCCGACACCCTCGCGGCGCTCGCGGACGGCGACTCACCTGAGTTGACCCTCGAGGAGGCCGCCGAGATCCAGGCGCTCGAGGCGGGCGAACCCGAGCCCGACACGATCGTCGAGATCGCCTGCGAGCACCTGCTGCTGGGCATGACGACGGCGATTCTCGACGTCGACTCGCTGGCGAGCAACCTCGAGATCGATCTCGACTCGAAGGAGGTCCAGCAGAAGATCGAACGCCGCTCGCCGATGTCGTTCGACGAGTTCGTCCACATTCAGTACGTCATCGCCGAGGGCTCGCGCTGAGCCCGGAGTCGATAGCGGCCCCAAAGCCGGCGTATCAGTAGCTATTTCATGCGGCTGTGGGGAGGTGTTGTATGGACGTCTCGGAGCTTCCCTGGGGGTCGTTTGTCGTGCAGACGCTCGTGATGTTCGGCGTACTGCTCGGATTTCAGTACGTCGTTCGCGGCGAGTTCACGCTGTCGGTCGCGATCGTCGCCGCCGTCGGCTTCTTCCTCGCGCTGGCCGCGAGCTACTGGTACAAACACGAGAACTGATTCTCCTGTCGCGGCCGCCCGCCAGTGAAACACTGTTATGAGGGCTCGAGCCCGAGGTCGCGTATGCGCGTTGTAATTCTCGGCTGTGGCTACGTCGGCCTCGAACTCGGCCGCCAGCTGGCCGAAACCGGCCACGACGTAGTTGGCGTTCGGCGCTCGAGCGACGGCGTCGCGGCGATCGAAGCCCAGGGCTTCGAGGGCGTTCGAGCCGACGTCACCGAGGCGGCCGACCTCGAGACCGTTCCTGACGCCGAGGCGGTCGTCTTCGCGGCGAGCAGCGGCGGTCGTGGCGCCGACACAGCCCGCGAGGTGTACGTCGACGGCCTGGAGACGGCCATCGACGCCTTCGGGAGCCGCGAGTCGCCGCCCGACCGCTTCGTCTACACCTCCTCGACGGGCGTCCACGGCGATCACGGCGGCAACTGGGTCGACGAGGAGACGCCGGTAGAGCCGACGACCGACAAAACTGCGGTGCTCGCGGAAGCCGAGCGCATCGCCCTCGAGCGCCCGTCCGAGTACGGCTTTTCCGGCACGGTCGCCCGCTATGCCGGGCTGTACGGCCCCGACCGCTACCGCCTCGAACGCTACCTCGAGGGGCCGGTCACCGAGGGCTATCTGAACATGGTCCACCGCGACGACGCGGCGGGCGCTGTGGCGTTCCTGCTCGAGAACGATCTCGGCCGCGGGGAGGTCGTCCAGGTGGTCGACGACGAACCGGTTTCGAAGTGGGCGTTCGCGGACTGGCTCGCCGCCGAGTGCGGAGTCGAATCGCCGCCGAAACGAACGAAAGCGGAACGTCTCGAGGACGACGATCTGTCGGAGGCGACACGGCGGCGGATTCTGACGAGCAAGCGGTGTTCGAACGCGAAGCTCCGCGGACTGGGCTACGAGTTCGCGTATCCGACCTACCGAGAGGGGTATCGAGCGGCGATCGAGGCGTTTCGCGACGAGTCGCACTGAAACGGCTAGAAGTCGAGGAACGATTCTCTCGAGTTACAGTACGTGCGAGGGGAACCTTCATAGGTATTCGATTTGAGTGTGGGGGTATGGGCAATCGGGGCACACGGGTGATCAGTGTTCGCCTCGACGACGTGGCAGCGATTGAAGGGGGGATAGACGCGGTTCGGGGAACGGACCCGATCGTTCTCTCGCTGATCGTCGTGAGTCTGGCCGCAATCGTCGTCGGTAGCTGGTGGGCCGTCCGCTGGATTCGACGGCCGCCGGGGGTCAGACTACAGAACCTGCTGTCGAAACAGGACGACGTGGCGGTGTTGATGCACCCGAACCCCGATCCGGACGCGATGGCGTGTGCGATGGGTGTCGCAGCGATCGCACAGTCAGTCGAGACCGACGTCACGCTCCAGTATCCGGGCGAGATCCGCCACCAGGAGAACCGGGCGTTCCGCACGGTGCTCGGTCTCGAGTTCGAGCAGATCGAGTCGGCGTCCGAACTGGCGACGGACGCGGTCGTCCTCGTCGATCACAACACTGCACGGGGGTTCACCGGTGCACAGATGATCGAGCCACTCGTCGTCGTCGACCACCACCCCGGAAACGGGAGCGGAACGGCGTTCACCGACGTTAGAACGGAGTACGGCGCTGCGTCGACGATCGTCACGGAGTACCTCGCAGAGATCGACGCCGTCGTCGACCCCGAGGAACCGACCGACTCGATCGCCGTTTCGCCGGAGCTTGCGACCGGACTCGTCTACGGCATCCAGTCCGATACCAACCACCTGACCAAGGGGTGTTCTGCCGCCGAATTCGAGGCCTGTAGCTACCTGTTTCCGGGCATCGACGAGGACCTGCTCGACCGAATCGCGAACCCGCAGGTGAGCGACGACGTCCTACGGACGAAGGCCAGAGCGATCACCGAAAAGCGAATCGAGGGCCCCTTCGCGATCTGTGACGTCGGCGAGATCGGCAACGTCGACGCGATTCCGCAGGCGGCGGACGAACTGATGCAACTCGAGGGCGTCACCGCCGTCGTCGTCTACGGGAAACACGACGGCACGCTCCACCTATCGGGGCGCTCCCGCGACGACCGGGTTCACATGGGCGAAACCCTTCGCCACGCCGTCAGCGACATTCCGATGGCGAACGCCGGCGGCCACGCTCGAATGGGCGGCGGCCAGCTTTCCGTCGAACACATGAACGGGATCGGCCCCTCCGAGGGGGTCAGCACCGACGAGTTCGAGGAGCGCGTCTTTTCGGCGCTGGCGGGCGAGCGGTAGGAGCGCGTCTCTAGAGAACGCGTTGCATCACCTTCTGCCAAAATAAAAAACATATATGGTATGCGTCTTGACATTATCGTATGACCGGACTACCAATTTCCCGCCGTCACGTACTCGCTGTAACCAGTGCGTCAGTGATAGGAGGGTGTTCGAGTCGAAATAATACAGGAAATGATGCTGGTATACGGTTGGGTAGCGTTCGTATCAAAAATAGAACTGATACTGAGTACTCTATCGATGTTCGAATCGAACGAAATACTTCCGGGGTATTTCACCAGTCGAAAACGGTTGCAGGGAACAGTGAAATATGGATTGATCCAGCCTGGTCATCAGAGCCTGCGGAATACGATATTTATCACACTATCTCTGAGAGAGGGAAAATAAACCACAATATATTGAGAGAAGGCCATGGAGATGATAGTGAGGGGGAGTGTGCATTTGCTGATCTCCAGATAATCGGGCCAGACGGGTCAACATTCAGTATGCTTATTCCGGGAAACGTGGAGGAGCACGATGAAGCGGTGTGTGAAGCATAACTGACCCATCCAATACCGACACTCAGTTTACATAACCAGTAAGCCCGAAGAGCCTTGTTGACATCGCGTCGCTCGGAGACGTGGAACGAGACTCGGCAGTCGGACTGCGAGAGGACCGTCAGCGCCAGCGACACCGGGCGTTGCGTGAGGTGGCTCGTCTCGAGGCCGTGACCACCCGCCGAACTGCATTCGGTTGACGCGGCTGTCGAAGGCATTGTCGTTGCTGACCTGATGGCTTCGCCACGAGAGACGACCGCCGAGTTCGGCAGTCGGACTTTTGTTTCCGACCCGCCAACCCTCGAGCATGGCAACCGGCCCCGCAACCTGGGAGTACCGCGACGCCCACCACGAGAAGTTCGGCAAGACGTACTTCCGACGCTACGGCGACGGCCTCGTCTCGAGCATCGGCCTCGGTACCTACCTCGGCGAGCCGACCGACGCAGCCGACGAGGCCTACGAGGAGGCGATCCTGACGGCCCTCGAGTCGGGCTGTAACGTGCTCGACACGGCGATCAACTACCGCTGTCAGCGCAGCGAGCGCGTCGTCGGGCGGGCGCTCGAAGAAACCGACGTCGACCGCGACGCCGTTCTCGTGGCGACGAAAGGCGGCTTCGTCCCGTTCGACGGCGAGCGCCCCGATAATCCGGGGGAGTTCGTGAAGGAGGAGTACGTCGATACCGGGCTCGTTTCCCGCGAAGACCTGGTGGCGGGCAGCCACTGCATCGCGCCCGACTACATCGAGGACCAACTGGACCGGTCGCTCGACAACCTCGAGACCGAGATCGATCTCTACTACGTCCACAACCCCGAGACACAGCTCCGCGAGCACTCCGCAGAGCGGGTGTACGATCAGCTCGAGGCGACGTTTACGCGACTCGAGGAGCGCGCTGCGGCGGGCGACATCGGCCACTACGGGGTCGCCACCTGGGAGGCGTTTCGCGTATCGTCGGAACACCCGTCGTATCTCTCGTTACCCGAGGTCGTCGAGCGGGCCAGGGCGGCGAGCCGGGCGGCCGACACCGGTGGCACACACTTCCGGGCGATTCAGCTGCCGTTCAACGTCGTGATGGCCGACGCGTTCACCGTCGCGGCCCACGAGGGAGCTGACGGACCGACGAGCGCGCTCTGGTTCGCCGCCGACGCCGGGCTGAACGTCTTCACGAGCGCGAGCATCGCCCAGGGGGACCTCGCCGACGAGTTGCCCGAGGCGGTCGCGGCGCGACTCGAGGGCGATTCAGTGGTCCAGCGGGCGATCAACTTCGCCCGCTCGGCACCCGGCGTAACGTCGTCGCTGGTGGGGATGCGCGGACGCGCTCACGTCGAGGAGAACGTCGGGGCGGGAGCGTTCGACCCGCTCGGGGCGGAGGCGTTCGACGCCGTGTTCGAGTAATCGAACCCCTACGACCCGCGAGAGCGGCTACCGGAGCTCCTTCCACTCCGACTCGCAGTCGGGACAGGTTCGGATCGTCGTGATCGTGTCGGGATCGTTTTTCGTTTTCAGGGGTTTGTCACAGTCGCCGCAGGTGACCCGCTCGTAGGTGTCTTTGTCGAGTTCGCCGTCTCGGAGTGCCTTTCGGACAGATTTCATGTTCGCCCATTACGAAGGTAGGGGAGAAAAAGACCGGGGCTCGCGGGCGTGTCTCCGGGCAGACAGGTGCTCGAGGCGGGGCTGCCGGAGTCGTGGCCGTTTTCACCCTGCGGTCGAAGTACCCACCGATGGAGTACGTACAGGAGCGGATCACGACGCTCCACGACCTGGGTTCGGCAGGCCCGCCCGCCCGGTCCGCCGCCCTCAAGGAGACGGCCGTCGTCGTCCCGATGACCGCCCGCGAACACGGCAGCCCCGCCGCCGAACGGGTTCTCACGGAACTCGAGGCCGTCGACCCCGGCGCCGTCTTCGTTCCGGTCCGGGCGAGCGCCGAGCGCATCGGGCCGTTCCGGGCGTGGCTCGAGTCGTTCGACCTCTCGATCTGCGTGCTCTGGTGTACCGGCCCCGGCGTCGACGCCCTGTTGACCGAGGCCGGACTCGCGAACGGCTTCGGAAAGGGGCGAGACGTCTGGCTCGCGCTCGGGCCGGCGGCCGCCGACTTCGAGTACGTCGTCGTCCACGATGCCGACGCCCGCAGCTACGAAGGGGAACACGTCTCGCGGCTGCTCGCCCCGCTGACGATGAGCTTTGATTTCTCGAAGGGCTACTACGCCCGCGTCGAGAGCGGGCGGCTCTACGGCCGGCTCTGTCGGCTCCTCTACGAACCGCTGGTGCGAACGCTCGCGGATGCGCACGACGACCCGATCGTCGACTACCTCGGCGCGTTTCGCTACGCGCTGGCCGGCGAGTTCGCCGTTACCGCCGACCTCGCTCGCGAGCTTCGACCGCCGCGAGCGTGGGGCCTCGAGGTCGCCACGCTCGGTGACGCCTTCGCTCACGCCGGCTTCGCGGGCACCGCCCAGGTCGACCTCGGTCGCCACGAACACGACCACCGTGCAGTCGCCGGAGACAGTGGCCTCGAGGGGATGAGCCGCGAGGTCGCGGCGGCGCTCTTCCGGGTGCTCGAGTCCCGCGGCGTCGAGCCCGACTACGACCGCCTGCGGCGGCGATACCGTTCGACCGGCGAGCGCCTCATCGAGCAGTTCGCGGCCGACGCGACGTACAACGGCCTCGAGTACGACCTCGCGGCGGAACGCGACCAGCTCGACCGCTACGCCGGGGCGATCGCGCCTCCGGCAGACGATCGACGGCTGCCGCGGTGGACCGACGCCCCGTTCACCCCTGCTGACGTGCTCGCGGCCGCGACGCCCTGGCTCGAGGCGTAATCCCCCTACAGTTATTCCCGCCGGTCGCCTGTGTCCCGGTATGGGTGGCTCCGATGACGGCTACGATCTCACGGAGATCTTCATCGTCAAGTTCGTTCTTGCGGACATCGTGATCATCGCCGCGCTGCTCTTCGCCGGCCCGCTGTACGCCGTCGCGATCACCGCACTCCTGGTCTGTAGCGTCTTTCTCGTCTGGTATCTCACGCAACGGGTCGGTCCGGCGGAACCCGCTGGCGGCAGTCGGGCCGAGGATGTCGACCCCGTAACGACCCTCCAGGACCGCTACGCCGCGGGCGAACTCACGGAGGCGGAGTTCGAGGCGAAACTCGACGCGCTGCTCGACGCCGACGACCGGGCGGCGGAGGCGGGCGTCGAGACGAAGGATCTCTCCCTCGAGCGCTCGACGTAACCGCCCTGACCCGGTCCGTCGAGTACAAAGACTAATCCTCCCCGCGGTCGTTGCCACGGTCATGAACACGACCGCCGACGAACTCGCCGGCGTCGTCGATCTCTTCGGCGGATTGACCCGCGAGGAGCTGGAAACCGCACTCTCGGAGGCCGCCTTCCGTGCGGACGGCCAGGCCGTCGACGATGCGGCGGTCGACGAGGCGATCGAGGACGCCCTCGAGTCGTTCGCGCTCGTCCGGCACGAGCCGTCCGACGACGCCGTCTCCGATCCGCTGCTGGTCGCGGGGCCGACGGCGTTTCCGACCACGCCGGAACACGCGGAGGACGTTCCACACATCCTCGACGTCGAGCGGCGACGACTGGACCGTGAAGCGCTCGGCGACACCGCCAACGCTCGGTTCACCCAGGCTGTCGGCGAGGCGCTCGAGGCGGGCGATACCGCTCGCGCGGCGGAACTGCTCGACGTCAGCTACGACCTCGAGGCGTGGGCGCCCGTCGACCTCGCGGCCGAGCGGACCCGACTGGACGAGCGGCTGCAGGCGGACGACGACGCGCCGGAGGTCGAATGACGCGAATGAACCTCGAGGCGATCGCGGCACACGAGCCACGCGAGATCGACGACGAGGAACACGACGCCGCGGTCGTCGTGCCGCTGGTCGACCGCGACGGCGAGGACTACTTGCTCGTCACCAAGCGAGCGGACCACCTCGGCGAACACCCCGGCCAGATGAGCTTTCCAGGCGGCGGGGCGGAGCGACAGGACGAGACCATCCTCGACACCGCTCTCCGGGAGGCCTACGAGGAGATCGGCCTCGAGGGCGAGGAAGCCGAAATCGTCGGCCAACTCGACGATATCCGGACGGTCACCGAGTACGCGGTGACGCCGTTCGTCGCCCGGATTCCCGATCGGGAGTACGAACCCGACGAGCACGAGGTCGCCGAGATCGCGGTCCTGCCGGTTGCGGCGTTTCTCGATCCGAACAACTACGAGTACGACCGCCGCGACCACCCACACTACGGCGAGATCGTCATCCACTACTTCCACGTCGACGGCTACACGGTCTGGGGGGCGACCGGGCGTATTCTGGTTCAACTGCTCGAGTTGGGCACGACGTTCGAGGCGCCGGAGCGACTCGAGCGCTCGCAGTACTGATTCGACTCGTCGACCCGGACGTCCGTCCGCAGATGTGTGCCCCTTTCCGGACGGTTGCGATCTCCTTTCGGTCGGCGGCACTGTTTCCGACCGGGCCGTCCATCGTCCTCACGGTCTGCCGAAATGGATGCCCGCGAGGTTCTCACTGACCGGCCTTACGATCGGGACGCGTTCACACTGGCTCACGACCTGGCTTCCCTCTCGGGGACTTCCTTTGCGTACCGGACGATATCGTATCCCGTCTTTCGATCCTCCTCGTGCGCTGTCGCCTCGTAGTCGTGTTTCGCGTAGAGCGCCCGCGCGACGTCCAATCGTTCGTCGGTGGTGAAGACGATCCGCTCGTATCCCTCCTCTCGAGCGCGGGTTTCCAACTCGAGCAGGAACCGTTCGCCGTACCCCCGTCCCTGGTGGTCGGGGTCGACGCGCAGCCGTTCGAACGACACTGTCGTCCGGTCGACGCGCCGGTAGCCCCCGACGGCGACGATCGACCCGTCGACGAGACCGACCAGTAACTCGCTCCCGTCCGCTCGGTACGTCGCGCCGGGGCGGTCGATTTCGGGGGCGTCCGTCGCGTTCGCGACTTCCGAGGCACCGATCGCACGCTCGTGGACGTCCTGGACCGTGTCGTAGTCTGCCGGGCGATACTGGCGAATTTCGAGGGCGTCTATGGTCATTGGTGGATGTCGTGGTGGTCGTCCGCTGGTCCCCGGAGGGCCGCGATCAGGTGCGCGTAGCCGGGTTCGCCCCGACCGTTCGAAAGAACGGGAGCGATCTCGACGAACTCCGTCAGTACAGCAGCGAACTCGCGTTTTTCTTCGGTTTCGAATACGTGGCAAGGGAATAAAAGCACTCCCTGAAGCCCGTTTTTGTAATCCCACAGACGGATCTTCCTGAAACCGGCCCGACCCCTCGAGTGCGATCACCGGGGCGGGCGGTCGCGGCCCGGAACGCAGACCGTCCGGTACCTGTACGGGGGTCCCGGCGATTGACGCGTCGATCCTGACACCGGACTCGAGGCGTCCACGAGGACGAGCGGACCCGTGAGATAGCTGCGAGTCCTCGGGGGCCGACGCCTACTGGGATGGCCCGTTCGTGATCGTCGTATGGGCGCCGATCAGCGCCCCCGCGAGCGCCATCTCCTCGAGGTGCGTCCCCTCGTCGATGATCGAACGCCGGACCTCGGCGTTTCTGACCGTGGCGTTCGGGAAGATGACCGCGTGATCGAGGTGGGTGTTCTCGATGGTCGCGCCGGACATGACGTGGACGTTCTCGCCGATGGTGGCGTTCTCGATGGTCGCCGTCTCGTCGACGAGCGACTCGCCACCGAGGTGCCAGGCGACGGCCTCGAGGTAGCTCTCGGGGGTGCCGATGTCGAACCAGGCGCCCTCGAACGTGTAGGCGTGCGTCCGCTCGCGATTCTGGAGCCACTGGATGAACCAGCCGGGTTCGTCGGGGTTGTTCTCCTCCTCGAGGTACGTCGAGAGCAGCGACAGCGAGTCGCGCGGAAAGGCGTAGCAGGCGATCGAAACCAGCGTGCTCTTCGGGTCGTCGGGTTTCTCCTGGAAGTCGATCACCCGGTCGCCCTCGAGTTCGACCAGTCCGTAGGACTTGGCCTTCTCGCGCGAGCCGACGTCGTAGGCCGCGAGCGTCGGCGTCCCCGTCGACTCGAAGTAGTCGAGAAAGTCCGACACCGCGAAGCTGATCAGGTTGTCCCCGGCGATCACGAGCAGGTCGTCGTCGACGCCCTCTCGGTTGACCAGTTGGGCGAGCGCGCCGACGACGCCGAACTTGTCTTCCTCCTCGCTCGTGTCCTCGACCGAGAGCGTGGGCTTTTCGAACTCGCTGTCGGCGAGGTGGCTCTCGAAGTCGGCGGCGAAGCGCTCGTTGGTCGAGACGAACACCTCGTCGATCCGGTCGTCGGCCTCGAGTTCCGCGAAGATTCGGTCGATCACGGTCGACTCCCCGATAGGAAGGAACATCTTGGGCCGGTGTTTGGTAATCGGCCACATCCGGGTCGCGTATCCGCCAGCCAGAACGACGGCCTTCATACCTCGGCGTTCACCTGCGGTATGTAAGTCACTTGCCCTTTCAGCGGCGTCTCCGCCGGTGAGGACGGCGAACGATCCGGGTCACCACTCCGCGCCCAGCGCCGACTTCGCGCCGCCGTACTCCGAGGCGGTCCGCCAGACCCGCCCGCTCGAGACGTGCTCGACCTCGTAGTCGCGTCCGCACGAGCCACAGCGGTAGTTCTCGGGCGTCCGAACGGGTTTCGACGCCTGGTGGCGACGGCTCTCCCAGTCACAGCCCTCGCCGAGACACCGCAGCAGGTATCGGGGGTCGGTGAACGCCTCGCAGTGACGCGGGGCCTCGAGCCGACGCGCCTCCCGGCGAAACCGTTCGCCGTGGCCGGACTCCCCGTGGCGCTGGAACTCCCAGGCGTGGACGAGTTCGTGGCGGACGACTGCGGCGAACTCTGCCCAGTCGTAGGCCTCGTAGGCCCGCCGCGAGAGCACGATGGTCGCCGTTTCGCCGTCCCACCGACAGGCCCCCGCGCGGCGCTTCGCTCGCGCGGAGACGACCCACTCGAGGCGGTCCCGGTCGACGTCGATGTCGACCGTTCGAGCGTGGATTCGGGCGCGGGCGACGATCTCGTCGTCGATCGTCAGCGACTCGTCGGTCACGGGCTCGGGAACGGCGACGGGAAGTGAAGGTCTTGCGTTTTGACTCGAAAACCGGTCGGACCGCGTGGCTGTCATCCCGGAAAACATCCTGATTTATCGCCGCGAACAGGCTTTTTCTGCACTCGGCGAGTAGCGCGGATGCCATGACGCACCCCTCCTCGATTCCCGACCCAGACGCCAGAAAACGCGTGTTCTTCTGTCCCCGGTGCGGTCACGCCAGCCACGTCGACGGTGACTGGAACGTTCACGCCGAGGGCGGGCGGGACGTCTACACCTGTCCCGACTGCGAAGACGTCGTTACGACGCGTCCACGCCTCTCGCCTGACAGGGCCTGATCAGGCCTCGAGCGCCAGCCCCGCCTCCCGCAGCGCTTCTTCGACTTCGAGGTCGTCGTGGACGACCCCCGAGACGCCGCGCGTGATCGCCTCGGGTTCTTCGTGCTGGAAAATAGAGCGCCCCATCGAAACCCCCGCGCCGCCGGCGTCCATCACGCCGCGGACCATCTCGAGGGTCTCCCGATCCGTGCCTTTCGATCCACCGGCGATAACGACCGGCAGGCGGGTGGACTCGACGACGTGCTCGAAGCTCTCGGCGTCGCCGCTGTAGCCCGTTTTGACGACGTCGGCGCCCGCTTCCTCCGCGAACCTGACCGCGTGTCCGAGCGCCTCGGGGTCCGTGCTATCGACGCCCGGTCCGCGAGCGTAGGCCATCGCGAGCACGGGAATACCGAAGCGGCCCGCGTCCGCGGTGAGCGCCGCCAGGTCCTCGAGCTGTTTGGGCTCGTACTCGGAGCCGACGTTGATGTGCAGGGAGACGGCGTCGGCGCCGACGCGGATCGCCTCCTCGACGGTGGCGGTCATCCGTTTGTCGTTCTCGTCGGGGCCGATGGTCGTCGAGGCGTTGACGTGGACGACGTAGCCCGCACCGTTCTTGTTTGGGTGGACCCGGGGGGCGATCCCCTTCTGGGTGAGGACGGCGTCGGCGCCGCCGCGCGTTACCCCGTCGATCGTCGATTCGATGTCCTTGAGGCCCGTTACGGCCCCGAGTGTGATTCCGTGGTCCATCGGGACGATGAGGTATCGTCCGTCTGTGCCGATCCGCTCGAGTCGCGCGTCGATTCCGGTATTCATCGTGAGGGTGTGTAGCAAGCTTCCGACTAAGGCTGTTCTGGTTCCGGTACTTCTCTCTTCTCGCCACGAACGGCCCCGCGTTTGAGTTCGCGAGCCTTCGCCTCGAGGTCGTCAGCCGGCGTCTCGCTCGCCGCGATAATGTCCACCAGGGCGCTGCCGACGATGACGCCGTCGGCGCCGGCCTCGACGATCTCTGCGGCGTGGTCGCCCTCGCTGACGCCGAAGCCGACCGCCTTCGGAACGCCGGTGTCGTCGTACTCGCGGAGGCGCTCGAGGCTCTCGTGGGTCGCCGTCGAGACGTCGCCACGGGCGCCCGTGGTGCCGAGGCGAGCCTGGACGTACGCGAAGCCCGAGGCCTGCGACATGATCGTCTCCAGGCGCTCGCCCGCGGTCGTGGGCGCGACGATGAAGACGAGGTCGAGACCGTGCTCGTCGCAGGCCGTCCGAAGCGGCCCCGCTTCCTCCGCGGGGAGGTCCGGGACGATAATCCCCGAGAGTCCCGCGTCGGCGGCACGCTCGACGAACGGGCGGACGTCAGCGCCTGGTTCGGAACCGTGCTGCAGAATCATGTTGTAGTACGTCATCACCAGCAGCGGCGCCTCGACGTCGAGGGAGTCCACGAGGTCGAAAAAGCCCGCGGGCGTGGTGCCGGCCTCGAGCGCGCGGGTGATCGCCGCCTGGATCGTCGGCCCCTCGGCGATCGGCTCCGAGAAGGGAAGGCCGAGTTCGATCAGATCCGCCCCACCGCGGTCTACGGCCTCGACGTACTCCTTCGTCGCCTCGAGGGAGGGGTCGCCCGCGGTGACGTAGGCGATGAGCGCGGGGTGGTTCTCGCGGATGGCGCGCTCGATGTCACTCGCGGGTCGTGGTACTCCCCGCTCGTGGTCTCGAGGATCCCCTTCCTCCGGTCGTCGGTCCTCGCGGGTCACTGTTCGAACACCTCCACGTCCGGCGCGGCCTCGAGATCCCGCTTTTCGGTCTCCTCGAGCACCGTCTCCAGATCCTTATCTCCCCGCCCGGAGACGTTCACGACGACGAGGTCCCCCAGCTCCTCGTAACTCTCTTCTACGTAGGCGAGGGCGTGGGAGGACTCGAGGGCCGGAATGATCCCCTCGAGCCGGGAGAGCCGGTGAAAGGCGTTGAGCGCCGCGTCGTCGTCGACGCTCGTCGGCGTGACACGCCCGGAGTCGACCAGATACGAGAGCTCCGGCCCGACGCCGGCGTAATCCAGGCCGGCGCTCACGCTGTGGGATTCCATGATCTGCCCGTCCTCGCTCTGGAGGAGCTTGGTCATCGCACCGTGGAGGACGCCGTCGCTCCCGGTCGAAAGGGTCGCGGAGTTGGGCGCGACGCCCGCCTCGGCGTCGATCTCGAGGCTCGAGCCGCCGGCCTCGACGGCGTACAGCCCGACCGACTCATCGGGAACGAACGCGTGAAACGCCCCCATCGTGTTCGAGCCGCCGCCCGCGCAGGCGACGACGCTGTCGGGGAGTCGCCCCGCCTGCTCCTGAATCTGCTCGCGGGCCTCCTCGCCGATCACGGACTGGAACTCCCGGACCATCTCCGGAAACGGGTGCGGGCCGACCACGCTGCCGATCACGTAGTGGGTCGTCTCGACGCTTCCCGCCCAGTCGCGCATCGTCTCGTTGATCGCCTCCTTGAGCGTTCCGCGGCCCGCCTCGACCGGGTTCACGTCGGCGCCGTTCATCCGCATCCGGTAGACGTTCGGCCGCTGGCGGTTGACGTCGGTGCGGCCCATGTAGATTTCGCAGGGCATCTCGAGGTGAGCGGCGGCCATCGCCGTCGCGGTGCCGTGCTGGCCCGCGCCCGTCTCGGCGATGATCCGCTCTTTGCCCATGTACTTCGCGAGCAGCACCTGCCCGAGCGCGTTGTTCAGCTTGTGGGCGCCGCCGTGGACCAGATCCTCGCGCTTGAGGTAGATCTCCCGGTCGTAGCGCTCGCTCAGCCGATCCGCACGCTGGAGGGGCGTCGGTCGACCGCCGAACTCCCGCAGGCGCTCGCGGAACTCGTCCATAAACCCGTCCTCGTTCTCGAGGACGTAGCGCTCGTAGGCGTCTTCCAGTTCCTCGAGGGCGGGCATCACCGCCTCGGGAACGTACTGGCCGCCGTACCGGCCGAAACTCGCCTCACTCATCGTCGACCAGCCTCCGCGTGTTCTCGCGGACGTCCGCCGGGCTTGCAGCACCGTCGCCGCGGTCGTGACCCATGATCGCACTGCCGACGAGCAGGGCGTCAGCGCCGGCGTCGCGCATCCGCGAAACGTCTTCGGGAGCCGCGATTCCGCTCTCGGCGATCAGCGTGACGTCCTCCGGTACCGCGGGAGCCACCCGCTCGAACGTCTCGAGGTCGACCTCGAGACTCGTCAGGTTCCGGTTGTTCACCCCGATCACGTCCGCGCCGGCCTCGAGGGCGGCCGCGAGTTCGTCCTCGTCGTGAACCTCGACCAGCGGCTGAAAGCCGCGGTCGCGTGCGGCTTCGAGCAGGTCCTCGAGGTCGTCCGCCCCGTCGTCGGTCAGGAATCGCACGATCAGCAGGAGCAGGTCGGCTTCGACGACGTCCAGGTGCTCCTCCCGAAGGACGAAGTCCTTGCGGAGGACGGGGACGTCGACGGCCTCGCGGATCCGCCGCAGCGCCTCGGGTGAGCCGCCGAAGTGGGTCTGCTCCGTCAGCACCGAAATCGCGCTCGCGCCGCCGTCGACCATCGCCCGCGCGAGGGAGACGGGGTCGCCCTCGCGCGTTCCGTCGGTCGTCGGACTCGTCGGCTTTACTTCTGCGATCACCGGAACGCGGCCGTCGGCTTCCGCGTCGGCAACGGCATCGGTGAGCGACCGCGCGTCCACCGAGACGCGAGCGCCGCCGGTGCGCTCGGCTGCGGCCTCGAGAATGGAGCGGACCGCGGGGTCTATCTCCGTAGCAACTCTCATTGTTGTACACCAACGCACTAATCTGTACAAAAGGCTTGCGACGCGGGCGACCCGCTGGCGAATATTCAAGTCCGTACCGCGCTTTCGTCGCGGCATGGAGGACGTAACGGACGCGGGAATCTACGCGCGGGAGTCGCCGTATCTCGAATCGGTCGTCCAGATCGGCGTCGCGAGCGGTCGGGTGTTGAGCGTCTCGTTTCCGGAGGCGGCGGATCCGGATGCAGAGAACGGCCATCCAGTTCTCGAGCGGATCGACGAGTACCTCGAGGGCGTCACCGAAGTCGGGTTCGACGACGTCACGGTCGCGCTCACCGTTCCGACCGACCAGCGGCGGGTGCTCGAGCAGGTCCGAACGATTTCGTACGGTGAGGATACCGACGTACGGACCCTCGCGCGGATGGCCGGACTCGACCCCGAGAGCGACGAGGACCTCACGCTCGTTCGGACGGCGTTAGCGGAAAACCCCGCGCCGATCCTGATCCCCGACCACCGCGTTCGTGACGGCCCGAGCGCCGCACCGCCGGCGATCGAACAGAAACTGCGGTCGCTCGAGGAGTTGTAGCTACCGGTCGATCCAGACGGCGTAGATGTAGAGTACGATGCCGGCGATCACCGCGAGGGTGGCGACGACGTCGAACAGTTGCTCGGCGTTACCACTGAGAATCGTAACCACCCAGAGCAGTTGCGCGATCCCCCCGGAGATGAGACAGAGGCCCGCCGCGCCGATCGGTGCCAGCGTTCCGCGAGCCTGTGCGTATAGCGCACCGCCGATCGCGATAGCGATGACCCCGAACAGGAGGTACGCCGCCGTGAGCGCGAGTCCGCTCCCTGCCGTGTTTCCGTAGATGAGGAGGAAAAAGTAGAGTACGACTCCGGCGAGAATCGCCCTGTGCATCGACTGCGGAATCTCATTGATACCTGCCATGTGCCGACTGAAGCACCCTCGAGTCTTAGCTTCCGGTGGTTTCGCCCCACTTGAGGCCGACCCCCTCGTGGACGACGAACTCGAGGGCGTTGATCAGGTAGTGGGCGACGACGACGACCAGGAGGCTGCCGGTGTAGACGAACACGGCCGCGAGGACGAACCCGAGCGCGCCGGTGACGGCGATGCCGACCGGTCCCTGGACGCCGTGGCCGAGCGCGAACGCGACCGAGGAGAGCACCGCGAGCAGCCACGGGGAGAGATCGAAACCGACCGAAAGTGCACCGATCAGCGCCGCACGAAACAGCAACTCCTCGAAAAAAGCGATCAGCGGCAGCACGAGCAGGAGGAGGACGAGCCACCCTCCTTTCGAGTCGGGGGCCAGGAGCTCGCGTAACTCCTCGTCGTGGTCGAAGCCGAGTCGGGTCGCACCCGCCGAGCCGACCTCGTTGCACGCGTAGAGGACGAGGCCGGCGGCGGTGCCGAGGACGAGTCCCGTGAGGAGATACGGCTGCGAGAACTCGATTCCCAGCGCCGCCGCCGGCACCCCCGTGTACACCGCTGCGACGACCAGCACGACGGCGAACAGTCCCTGAGAGAGCGCGACGTTCGCCAGCATCATCCCCGTCGAGAGGTCGGTCTCGAGGCGTCGCTCGGTGGCGTCGTCGACCG
Organism: Natrononativus sp. DTA114; assembly: GCF_059736515.1. Classification (NCBI taxonomy): domain Archaea; kingdom Methanobacteriati; phylum Methanobacteriota; class Halobacteria; order Halobacteriales; family Natrialbaceae; genus Natrononativus; species Natrononativus sp. DTA114. The sequence goes on from NZ_JCASSN010000003.1 coordinate 519,568, forward strand.
ACTGCGCCCCGAGGGCGCCGACACCCTCCTCGCGACTGGCCCCTGCTTCGTTCGAACCCCCTCGACTCGTGGTCGCTCCCTCGGCGCGTTCGGGATCTGTGATTTCGGTGTCCTCCGATTCGTCGGCCCGGTGGTCGGGCTCGGTGGAATCATCTCGAGGCGTCGTCTCGAGGCGGTCGGCTTCGCGGGAGGAGTCGGATCGAGCGAGGTCGTCGGTTCCGTCGAGTGCCGACTGGGTGAGATGAGAGAGTGCGAGTAAGAGCGCGAGGACGACGCCCGTGATCGCGGCGAACGTCGCCCACTGGGTCATCTACTGTGGGCTGGGGTTCGAACCGCCGGTGCCGACCTGGCCCTGCCCCTCGAAGGCGGAGCCGGTGATCGACTTCAGGCGGTCGAGCAGCGAGTCCTTCTCGGGTTCGCCGATGAGGGCGACCTCGAGCACCTCGCTGATGTTGTCACAGGGGATGATCTCGATCATCTCCTTGTACTCGTCTTCGATCATCACGTCCTGCTCGTTCGTCTTGGGGATGATGACCTTCGTACAGCCCGCCTTCGCGGCGGCCTCGATCTTGTGAGTCACCCCGCCGACGGGGAGGACGTCGCCGCGAACGGAGAGGGAGCCGGTCATGGCGACCGACTGATCGACCGGGATGTCCTCTAAGGCGCTGATGACGGCCGTCGCCACCGTGATGGAGGCGGAGTCGCCGTCGACGCCCTGCTGGCCCGCCTGGACGAACTGGATGTGAACGTCCTTCTCCGAGAGGTTCACGTCGGAGAACTTCTTGATGATCGCCGAGACGTTCTGCACCGACTCCTCGGCCATCTCCTTGAGCTGCCCCGTCGCGATAACCTGGCCCTGGCCCTGTGCCGGGGCGATTTCGGCCATCACGGGCAGCATGATACCGGAGTCCTCGCCCATGACCGCGAGGCCGTTGACCCGGCCCTCGACGCCGTCCTGGGTGACCTGCAGTTCGTAGTCCTTCCGGCGCTCGATGTAGTCGTCGGCGAGCTGTTGTTCGATCGACCGCGAGCGCTCCTTGGCCTGGAGGACGTCGTCGCGGGTCGTGAACTCCTGGTCCTCCGCGCGGGCGATGTCGCCGGCGACCCGGACGAGACCGCCGAGGTTGCGCAGTTCGAGCGTGAGGTGGTCCTTGCGGCCCGCCCGGCGCTGTGCCTCGAGGATGACCTCCTCGACGGCCTCCGCCGTGAAGTGGGGCAGGCGTCCGTCCTTCTCGACCTCCTGGGTGATGAACCGGGCGTACTTCCGGCGCATCTCGGGGGTGTCGTCGATGGTGTCGTCCATGTACACCTCGTAGCCGTAGCCCTTGATGCGGCTGCGGAGCGCGGGGTGCATGTTCTCCATCGCGTCCAGGTTCCCTGCGGCGATCATGATGAAGTCACAGGGGACGGGCTCGGTCTGGACCATCGCACCCGAGGAGCGCTCGGACTGGCCCGTGATGGCGAACTCGCCCTCCTGGATCGCGGTCATCAGCTTCTGCTGGGTGCGGACGTCGAGCGTGTTGATCTCGTCGACGAACAGCACGCCCTTGTTCGACTTGTGGATCGAACCCGGCTCGACGCGGTCGTGTGACGGCGTCTCCATCCCCCCGGACTGGAACGGGTCGTGGCGGACGTCGCCCAGCAGCGCGCCGGCGTGGGCGCCGGTCGCGTCCTCGAAGGGAGCGGTGCGCTGCTCGCCGTTGTTGACGATCATGTTCGGCACCATCGCGTCGGTGCCGCGGGAGGTATACCGGAAGATCAGCCAGACGATCCCCGCGGCGAGAATCCCGAGTAGAATGTTGGTCGTGAGGATGGCGTACCCGATGATGATCGCGATGATGATCCACATCAGGATCGAGCGCATCTGGTTGCGCTTTCGGGCCTCCTCCTTGTGGGCGTCGATGATCTGTTCGCCCTTGCCCGCCGGAACGGTACGAACCTTCGGCTCGTTACCGTCGTCGGGGTTGTGATAGACGAGAACGTCCTGGAGATCCTCCTTTGGCAGGAGCTGACTCATCGCCTTCGCGAGCATCGACTTCCCGGTCCCCGGCGAGCCGATCATCATCACGTGGCGGCGCTGTTTGGCCGCCTTGATGACGATATCGCGGGCCTCGTCCTGACCGATCACCTGATCGACCAGCCGGTCGGGCACCTCGATGTCTGCCGTCGAGTCGATCTGGAGGCCGCCCAGCAGGTCGTCCTCGGCGATCTCTTCGTCTATCTCTACTTCGGGGTCGACCTCGACCGTGCTGCCGAGATCGTCGACGGTTTCGATCTCGTCCTCGGCGTCGTCGTCTTCGGCTGCCTCGTCGACCTCTGCCTCGAGTCTGTCGAGCCGCTCGAGCGGATCGTCCCCGGACTCGGGCTCCGTGGGTGACTCGTCGCTATCGACGCCCGACTCGTCGAGTTGGTCGTCAACGTCGGTCCCGTCGCCGTCCTCCTCGAGCGGCGACCGGGAGTCTTCCGTCTGCTGTTCGGACTCCCCTTCGGGGGCGTCCGGGACAGCGTCCTCGGAAGTGTCGTCAACGTTCGTATCGTTACTCATAGAACTCTATTCAGTACCGGAACCGAAGGGATTGCGACTGATATACTTTCTCCCTTCGTAGTAGCGCCCTCGGCACGATAGCGTCCTCGAGGCGCCCGAAATCGGCGCTTCTGAGCATCGGAACAGCTCGCCAGTCTTAAGAGTCCCAGGCTCGAGCGTTCTGCCATGACGCGGGGGTTCTACATCGGACGCTTTCAGCCGTATCACAACGGCCACCACAACATGGTCGAACGCATCGCCGAAGACGTCGACGAACTCGTGCTCGGAATCGGGAGCGCCGGCGACTCGCACACGACGCGCAACCCGTTTACCGCCGGCGAGCGAATCATGATGATCACGAAGTCACTGGTCGACCACGACCTCGTGACCTACGCCGTTCCGATCGAGGACCTAGAGCGCAACTCGGTGTGGGTGAGCCACGTCCAGAGTATGAGCCCCGACTTCGACGTCGCCTACTCGAACAACCCCCTCGTGATCCAACTCTTTCGCGAGGCGGGCGTCGAGATCCGCCAGTCGCCGATGTTCAACCGCGAGGTGCTCGAGGGGACCGAAGTCCGCGAGCGGATGATCGAAAACGGCGACTGGGAGGCGCTCGTCCCCGACGCCGTCGTCGAGGTCGTCGAGGAAATCGACGGCATCGAGCGGATCCAGATGGTGAGCGATTCGGACACGAACGGGAAGTAGGTGCGGACGAATCGCCTTTATCGAATCGAACCGTACCGCCGGTCATGATCACGCTCTCCTCTGACTTCGGCACGCCGTACCCCGCCGCGATGAAAGGGGTGATCGCGGCGCGCACCGACGCTCGCCTGGTCGACGTCGCTCACGACTTTCCCCGCCAGGACGTCCGCGCGGCGGCGTTCTGGCTGCGCGAGGTGCTGCCGTACTTTCCACCGGCGACCCACCTCGTGGTCGTCGATCCGGGCGTGGGAACCGACAGACGGGCGCTCGCGGCTCGAGCGGGCGAGCACTGTCTCGTCGGTCCCGACAACGGGGTGTTGGTCCCCGCCGCGCGGCGCTTAGTTGCCCAGACCGCGACCGACGAGTCCGACTCGTGCGGCGCAATCGACCGGCACCTCGAGTGGTACGCAATCGACGACGCCGACGCGGCCAGTTCGACCTTTCACGGCCGGGACGTCTTCGCACCGGCGGCCGCGGCCGTCCACGACGCGGGTGCCGATGCCCTCGAGTCGCTTTCCGACCTCTCGCCGATCGGCGACCCGATCGATCTGACGCTGCCCGAGGCGGCGGTCGAGGCCGACCGCGCCGCCGGCGAGGTGCTCGTCGTCGACGACTTCGGCAACGCGATCACGAACGTCCCGGGGGCGTGGCTCGAGGACCGGACCGCCGTAGTCGCCAACGGCGAGCGGGTTCCGTCGGTGGAGACGTTCGCGTCGGTCGCCCCAGGCGAGCGCCTGGCGACCGTCGGCAGCCACGGCTACGTCGAACTCGACGTCAACCGGGAGCGGGGCGACCGCGCATTCGGTCTCGAGGCGGGTGACGAGGTCGTCCTCGAGTCGTCCTGATGCCGCCGCTCACGGCGGGTCGATGACGATTTCGCCGTCCCCGTACACCGTAACCGAACAGCCCGCGAACCGGAACGAGACCGACCGTGTCGCGGGGTTCTGGAGCTCTTCGTCGCGAAACAGCGCGTTCAACGCCTCGGGATCGATCCGGTCGGAGAGTCGCTCGAGCGACTCCGGGGAGACACCACGAACGCTCGAGACGCCGAACAGGAGGGCCGTACTCACCGGTTCGTACTCCCGCTCGTCGAACCAGAGGTGGTATGTCCCGCGAGAGTCGTCGCGGTAGAGCGGTCGGCCGGCCGTCTCCTCGACACGTGTTAACTCGTCTCTCGGAGACCGTTCTCCCATACTCCGTATGACCATTGGTAACTATTAACACTGTCGGCTTGCACGACAGTCTACGGGGCTAGTTCAAAAAAAACCGGAGGTGTCGCAGGATTACTCGGCGGCGATGACGTCGTCGATGCGGACGATCATCGTCGCGGCCTCGGTCGCGCTCTCGACGGCCTCGCGCTTGACGTCCGCGGGGTCGACGACGCCGAACTCGACGGGGTCGCCGATCGTGACGGTTTCGCCGTCGGTGATCAGGCCGGCGCGGCCCTCGGACTCGTGGGCGGCGCGGAGGTCGACCAGCGAGTCGATGGGGTCCTGGCCGGTGTTCGCGGCGAGCGTGCGCGGGACGATGTCCAGCGCGTCGGCGAACGCCGTTACGGCGAGCTGTTTGCGGCCCTGGATCGCGGCGGCTTCCGAGCGAATCTTGTCTGCGATGGCGATCTCGCTCGCGCCGGCGCCGGGGACGACCTCCCCAGACTCGAGGGCGGTCGCGACGACGTCTAAGGCGTCACCGATGGTGCGCTCGAGTTCGCTGACGACGTGTTCGGTGCCGCCGCGGACGAAGACGGTGACGGATTCCGCGGCCGCGCCGCCCTCGACGAACGCGAGGTCGTCGTCGCCGAAGCGCTCGGTGCGAATGCGGTCGGCGTGGCCGAAGTCGTCTTCCTCGAGGTCCTCGAGGGCGCCGACGCGGCGGGCGCCGGTCGCGGAGGCGATCTTGCGGGCGTCCTTGTTGCCGAGGTCCTCGAAGGTGAGAATGCCCTCGTTCGCGAGGAACGAGGCGACGCGGTCGTCGACGTCGTCGGTGGTGAACACGACGTCGACCCCGCTGTCGGCGAGCGTCTCGGCGTAGCCGCGGAGTTCGCTCTCCTCGGCGTCGAGGGCGGCGTTGAGCTGGTCGATCGAATCGATCGAGTACTCGGCGTCTATCTCGCCGGTGCGGACGCCGAGTTCGACGTCGAGAATCGCGATCGAGGCGTCCTCGACCGCGTTCGGCATCTCGTCGTGGGCCGGCTCCTCGTCGATGACGATGCCGGGGACGAGTTCGGTCGCGTTCGAGGAGGCGCCGACCTGCGTGTGGACGGTGACGTTGTCGCGTTTGACGCCCTCGTCGTCGGAGACGTGCTGGATGGCGTCGACGACCGTTTCGGCGAGCTGTTCGGCGGTGAGACCGCCGGTTCCCTTGCCGGTCATGCTCGACTCGGCGACCTGTCTGAGCACCTCGTCGTCGACGTCGGCCTCGAGAACGCCCTCGTCGATCGCCTCGAGCGCGATGCGGGCGGCCTCGTGGTAGCCCTCGACGATGGTGGTGGCGTGGACGTCCTGCTCGAGGAGGTCCTCGGCCTCGCCGAGGAGGTTGCCCGCGAGCACCGCAGCAGTCGTCGTTCCGTCACCGACCTCGTCCTCCTGGGTTTCCGAGACTTCGACGATCATCTGAGCGGCGGGGTGCTCGATGTCCATCTTGTTGAGGATGGTCGCGCCGTCGTTCGTGATGACGACGTCTCCGCTCGAGTCGACGAGCATCTTGTCCATGCCGCGCGGACCGAGTGTGGTCCGTACGGCCTCGGCGACGGCCTTGCCGGCCATGATGTTCGACGACTGGGCGTCGCGCCCCTGGGTTCGCTGGCTGTCCTCGCTCAGAATGAACATGGGCTGTCCGCCCATGCGTCGCTGTTGTGCCATGGTTGAATCCTCACTAAGGTATCGTCAGCACTTCTATATAAGCTTTTCGCGACCACCTCGCTTCCCTCTGGCGATTCCCGTGTGAACGATGAGCACACGGCGCGGGAAATCCGGCGGCGCGGCCGGTAGCACAATATGGGATCGGTCACAACCCCCGACCGAATGCTCGAGTTAGAACACGGGTTTCGTGTCGTCGACGTTCACGCCCGTCTCTCGCCCGACGAGCAAGGGCGGACGCGCGGTCGCGCGATCTCACCCGACAGGCTCGAGCGCGAGATGCACCAGGCGGGAATCGTCAAAGCCGTCGTCTTTCCCGACCCCGCGGCAGGCACGAGCTACGTCGCGGCTAACAACGGCGTCGCCCGACTCAGCGTCGACCGTCCGTTCGTCCCCTTCGCGCGCATCAACGGCACCCGGTCGACAGGGGGTGGTCCCGGAGGCCGACTTCGAGACGCCGTCCGTCGACGCGACGCGTACCACACGACTCCGCGAGACATCGAACAGTACGCCTACGACGATCGCTTTTGCGGGTTCGTCCTCGACCCGACGGTCGATGGGGTACCCGACCCGGCGGTACTCGCTCAACTCGAGGCAGTCGGCCTCCCGCTGCTGGTCCGGGGTGGTGTCGACGCGCCGCCGTCCCGCCTCGCCGACACGCTGTTCGAGCGCTCGTTTCCAGTCATCGTCGCCCACTTCGGCGGCTTCCCGCTCGAGCGCTCGCTGATGGACGAGATGATCGACCTGCTCGCCGACTACGACGACTGCTACCTCGACACGAGTTTCGTCCGGTACCGCGACCAGCTCGAGCGGGCGCTGCTCGAACACCCCGACCGGGTCTTCTTCGGCAGCGGCGCCCCCGCCTGCCATCCTGACGTCGCCGTTATGGAGGTGCTCACGCTCGACGTCTCCGAGGACAAACTCTGGCGGGCGTTCTCGAAGAACGCCTGCCGGGTGATCGACGCGCTCGCTCCCGACGGGTGAGCCTCCCCCGCTGCGCGACCCGCTCGAGAGTTATCGGCGATCGTACACCCTGACCGCCCGGTCGTGGCGGACCGAGATCCCGTTCGGATTGCGGCGTGACGTTCGGTCGGCGTACCGGGCTCGAAGACCGTCTTTGAACCCACCGAAAGCATTCGTGAGAACCGAACTCCCGTTGCCGAACCAGCCCGTCGGCGTCGCCTCTCCAGTGATGACCGCGCGCGTGCTGTCGAACCCGTTTCTGAGCGCGCTTCCCGTGGTTCGCCCGAACGTGGCCGGGCGGGGGCCGTAGTTCTTCGCCAGCCGGTAGGCCAGCGACCGGTAGCGAGCGCCCCAGTCGGTCGCCGACCGGCCGCCGTCGGTGCCGACGTCGCTCCGGACGGACATCTCCGCGTTCCAGGTGACGTCGAACCCCATGGCGGCGACGCGGTGGGCGCAGTCGCGGGCCCCACCGACGGTGAGGTACTCGTCGAAACCGTCGAGGGCCTCGAGCGCCTCACGTGAAAAGGCGACGTTCGATCCGTCGAAGTGCGTGACGCTCCGACCCGCGATGCACTGGGGGGTTCGGTCGCCGGGAGTTTGCGTTTCTCTCCCAACGGGACCGGTGACCACGTCGGTGCCGGCCTCGAGTGCGGTTTCGATCGCCTCGTACCACGACGAGCAGATCACGTACTCGTCACCCAGAAACGCGACCGCGTCGCCGGTCGCGTTCGAAACGCCCGCATTGCGCGAAACGTTCGGGTTCCGCTCGGAGATTTCGACGAGGACGTCGACGTCGTCGCGCGCCCGGACGGCACCCGTCGTCCCGTCAGAGGAGGGGCCGTTGACGACGACGACCTCCGTCCGCGCGGGCGTCCGTTCGTCGAGGCCATCGAGACACCCCAGCAAGTGCTCCCGGCCGTTCAACGTCGAAACGACTACCGAGAGCTTCATACTCACTGGTAGATCACCCCAACAGTAAAAAGGGGACGGGATTTACGACGGCTCCGCTCGGACTCAGCGAACCCGGGTGTTCCAGTAGGACACCGACGCCAGGTGGTCGCTGATCGGGGCCGCTCCCGCGGCACGGTCGAGCGCCCGGATCGGCGACGCGAGCACGTTCGGGATCGATCGGTAGGCGCCGTAGGGAACCAGAAAATCGTCCTCGACGTCGACCAGCGTCAGATCTGTTTTCGCGAGCAAGACCGCCACTTCGCTCTTCGAGTAGAGGCGCGAGCCCATCGGTAGCGCCCAGTTGTAGACGCTCCGGGCCGAAAATCGGTTGAACGTGTCGAAGACGATCTGGTCCTTCGAGACGCGTCGCATCTCGCTCAGGAACGCTTCGGGATCGTCCGCCAGATGGAAAAACCGCATCGCGACGACCGTGTCGAAGTGATCGTCGGGAAACGGCAGTCGGCCGGCGTCGCCTCGGAGGAACTCGAGATTCTCCGAGACGCCCGCGGCTCGCGCCTTCGTTCGCCCCTGCTGTAACATCGCAGCCGAAATGTCGAGTCCGACGACGTCCGCGCCGCGTTCGGCGAGCATCACCGTAAACCGCCCGGTACCACAGGCGATTTCGAGTACGTTCTTCTCCTCGAGGGGCATGATCGCGTCGAGAACCGCCGCCTTCTCCCGCCGGTCGATCAACTGCCCGCCCCGAGAGAACCGCTTTTCGTCGTACTCCTCGGCGACGTCGTCGGCCTGGTACCACTCCTGTCCTTTCACACTGGGCGCAACTACACTGTCCGGAGGATAAAACGATACTGGAGTCCGCTCGAGAAAGGCTTTGCCGATCGGTAACCTATGTCATAGTATGCCCACCTGTAAGCGCTGTGGCGCGACCTCGGCGACCGACGAACTCGTCAGACACGAGGATGCGGACCTCTTGCTGGTCCACTGCCCCGAGTGTCGGGGGCTAATGGGAACCTACCGCGAGCCGGGCCGATTCTGAGCTAACCCGCTCCTGCGCCGTCGGCGGGAACTACCGAGAACTCGTGACGACTCGGTCGGGACGGATTCGAAGGATCACGCGCTCGCCTCTCTCGTCACCGTGGTGTGGGTACTCCTCCTCCCCGAAATACCGCTGGGTGAGGCGGTCGATCTGTTCGATCGCACCGTCGGTCGTGACCTCCTCGACTTCGCCGCGGATCGAGAGATAGCGGTACGGGTCGTCGGGGTCGGGGATCGTGAGGCCGACCCTCGGCTCGCGCGTAACGTTCTTCTCCTTCCGTCGGTTTCGGGCGGTGTTGACGAGGACGTACCCCTCCTCGTCGCGGTCGATCCAGACGGGCGTCACCTGGGGCGTGCCGTCGGGCATGATCGTGGCGAACTGCGCGAACGTCTTTCGCTCGAACAGATCGTCGTACTCCGGTGGAATCTGCTCCATACCCGGTGGTCGGCGGCCGGTGAGATAGTCGCTGGGAAGCCGGGCTAGTATGGCATTTAAACACCTATTACAAACCCTATTGTATGTACCACCATATAGGGAAAGTTTACCAGTACGGTCTCACCTGAAAACGGTATGAGCATGAGTACCGCAGACGACCCGAACGCTGCCGCCGAACAAACGCTTTCCGAGGCCGAATACCGCGAGCGGCTCCGTGATCTCCCCCCGAGTGCGAAACTCGTCGCCAAGGTCCTCGAGTCCGACTCCCCGCTCTCGCAGGGCCAACTCGCCGAGGAGTCCCTGCTCCCCGACCGCACCGTCCGCTACGCGCTGAACCGCCTCGAGGACGTCGACCTCGTCGCCTCTCGCTACAGCTTCCGCGACGCGCGCAAGCAGGTGTACTACCTCGCCCGCTGAGCCGCCAACCGAGACCCGCACAATCCACGGCCGGCCGACATACACTTTTTCCCGCCCGCGAAACGGCGTCCATGGAGGTCACTCGCTGTCCGGTTCCCGTCGACACCTACGCCCCCGACGGCCACACAAACGCGTACGTGATCGGCTCGGCATCCGCCGTTCTCGTCGATCCCGCGAGCCGAACCGACGACCTCGACGCGCTGGTCGCCGACCGCGGCGTCGCCCACGTCGTCCTCACGCACACCCACCCCGACCACGTGGGGGCCGCCGCCGACTACGCCGCCGGCACCGGAGCGACCGTCTGGGCTCGGCGCGGTCGAACGGCGGCGTTCGCGGCGGCGACGGGACTCGAGCCCGACCGCTGCTACGGCCCCGACACGGAGATCCGGATCGGCGACGGCACGATTCAGCTCCTCGAAACACCGGGACACGCCCCCGATCACACGGCTCTCCGCGTGGGCGCTGGCGGTCCGATCCTCTGTGGAGACTGTGCCGTCGCCGAGGGGAGTGTCGTCGTCGGCGCGCCCGAGGGAGATATGCGCGCCTACCTTACGACCCTTCGACGACTGTGGGCGATGGACCCGCCGCGCCTCTATCCCGGTCACGGGCCGCCTATCGATGAACCGCGTGATACCTGCGAACGGCTCATCGGCCACCGCCTCGAGCGCGAGCGCCGGATTCGCCGCGCCGTCGAAAACGGTGCCCGAACGCTCGAGGAGGTCCTCGAGACGTCCTACGAGAAGGATCTCACCGGCGTCCGCGAATTGGCGCGGGCGACCGTCGTCGCCCACCTCGAGAAACTCGCCGTCGAGGGCGCCCTCGAGTGGGACGGCGACCGAGCGACCCCCCGGCCGTCCTGATCGGTCCGGAGAGCGGCGGACTTTTCCACGCCCGTCTCCGAGAAGCGGTGTGAATTCCCTCGAGACCGACCTCGAGCGAGCCCGCGAGCTCGCGGTCGACGACCTGGCCGACGCCATCGAGTCGATCGGCTTCGAGTGTACCCGCTGTGGGGCCTGCTGCAAGGGGTTCGAGGGTGAGGAGCACACCGCAACGGTGTTCCCCGACGAGGTCCGGGAACTCGGCGAGGCGACAGCCGAGGACGACGAGTACGACTGGCGCGACGTCGCTCGGCCGATGCCGTACGGACTCGCCGAGGGGGAGGACGGCTCGCTCAAGGGTGAGACGTTCGAGTGGGCGCTGCAGACCGACGCCTGTGGCGACTGTACGTTTTACGCGGAGAGCGAGGGCGGCACCGGCGCCTGCACCGCCCACGAGAACCGCCCGCTGATCTGTCGAACGTACCCGTTCAGCGTCGTACTGGATGGCACCAGCCAGCCGATGGGTGCGGCTGTCGACGAGGAAGGGAGCGTTCGCGCCCACGAGTGCGAGGGGCTCGGCCGGGACATCTCTCGCGCGGACGCCGAGGAGCTGGCCCGAACTCTCAGGAAACGGGCGATCCGGGAACTCGAGGAAGCGATCGCCGTCCGGGACGCGTATCGCCCGGCCGCTCCCGATCCGGGCGAGGTCGTCGTCCACGATTCGGAGGGCGCAAAACGGGAGGACGGAACGCCGCTGGAGAGGTAAGGAGGCGCGCCCTTCGCGTCGAAATCGACGCCTCGGCGACGGCCGCAGTCAGGCTACCGGGAGGGATTCGGCGACGGGATCACGCCCGGTGTCGACGCCTAGCTCGGACGCGACGAGCGTTTTGTACGCCCGACGTAATCGTTCGGAGACCGCCTGGTGGGAAACCTCGAGTTCGTCGGCCAACTCCTCCATGGTAACCTCGCGTGGAATCTCGAAGTAACCGTGTTCGACGGCGGTCGTGAGCGTCTCGTACTGCTCCCGGGTCAATCCGACTGCGCGCGCGGACTCGGTACCTCCGTCGCACAACCGTCCAACGGTGACAGTAAAGCCGCGTTTCTCGAGTTGCTCGTAGGTCTGGCAGACACCGTCACGTTCCGGGAATCGAAGGGAGAGCGTCCAGCGCCCGTGGGCCGCGGTGAAGTCGTAGACGGCCGCTCCGTTCTCGATGACGGTATCGAACAACCGGCAGAGTTCCACGATTCCTGTGAACTCGTACAACAGCCAGTCCTCCTGGGTAGTGACCAGCGAGTACGATTCGACGGACGATTCGACCTCCAGAGCCCTCTCGAGAGCGGACCGCGTGACGCCGGTAAACCACAGGGCCGGGAAGTCCCGAACGGCGGCCTGCTCCATCTCACACTCGAGTTGCGGTTCGCGCTCGAATACTGGCCCAGAGCGGTTCTTTCGTCGGAATTCGGAACTCCGTGATCGTAGCCATATTCCGTCACGGTCGGTACCACACCGTGACTACTAAGTTTATTTCTGATATGAGATAATTAACTACAAGTCGTAATATTTGGGAACACTACGGGTCGGTAGTATCGGGGGTCGCCAGCAGGTGAAGCGCCTCCCGAAGAAAATACTGCGTTTCGTCGTCGTCGCAGAGTTCGAGTGCCTGCTCGAGGTGTGTTTGGGCCCGAAGTATAGCCTCGGGTTCGACCGTTGAATCGGTGTCCGATGGTTCGCTCATTCTCTCCTCGGTGTGTCAATCTGCCAGTGATCACTCAAACGTGTTTCCAAAGTACTTTGGTAGTACTGTGTGGGATCATGATGTATTTTAGAAATTATGTTTCCTGTTGGAGGATCTCTGTTCTACGAGTGGCGGTCCGCGCCGGGGGACTCCGAGATTCTGTCCTTCGTGTGGCTAATCTCGCCGTCGTGTTTTTCCGTTAACGGTTAGGTTGATAGGCCGGAACGGGCTAGCTGGAGAGTATGGGCAACGGGGATCGCAACGGATGGAGGGAGACGCTCGCCACCTTCGATCGAACGTCCGAGCCGCACGTGCCGCTTACGACGACCGAGGTGGCCGACGCGCTCTCGATCAGCAGACGAACGGCGTACAATCGGCTCGATCGGCTCGTCGAGCGCGACGAACTCAGGACAAAAAAAGTCGGTGCCCGGGGGCGCGTCTGGTGGCGCCCCCCGGCCTCCGACGGCCGTGATCGCGACGTCGATGCCGATCGGATGCTCACCCGACTCGTCGACAACGTGCCGGGGATCGTCTACCGCTGTCGAAACGAGGCGGGCTGGCCGATGACGTTCGTGAGCGACGGCGTTCTCGAGGTTGCGGGGCACGATCCCGACGACATCGACTCGGCGGCCGAACTCGTTCACCCCGAAGACCTCGAGCGGGTCGAACGCGAGACCCGGACGCAGCTGGCGGAGACCGATCAGTACAGCACCCGGTTCCGGATCGTGACCGCCGACGACGAGATCCGCTGGGTCGAGGATCGCGGCTACGGTATCGTCGGCGATGGCTCAGAAACCATCGATGCTCTCGAGGGCGTCATGATCGACATCACCGAACAGGAGCGCGCGAAACAGGCGCTGGCCGAGCGGGAGCACCTGTTCCGGTCGATGGTCGACGCGACCGAGGAGTACGCGATCTTCATGCTCGACGCCGACGGGCGGGTTCAGACGTGGAACCGGGGGGCCGAACGCACGCTCGGATACGAGCGCGACGCGGTCCTCGGCGAACACGTCTCGACGTTCTACACCGACGACGCGATCGCTGCGGACATTCCCGAGCGAAACCTGACCGACGCCGTCGCGAACGGTTCGATCGAAGCCGAAGAGTGGCGGGTTCGAACGGACGGCTCGCGGTTCTGGGCGCGGACCACGATTACGGCGATCCAGGACCAGGGCGACTCGGTTGCGGGTTACGCGATGGTCACCCGGGATCTGACCGATCGTCGCGAGTACGAGCAGCGACTACACGCCCAGCGGGACGAACTCGAGCGTGAACTCGACGACGTGCTCGAACGGATCGACGACGGGTTCTTCGCCGCCGACGACGAACTCGCGTTCACCTACGTTAACGAGCGAGCGGAGACGCTGTTTCGGACCACCGCGAGCGCGCTCGTCGGCGAGTCCGCCTGGGAGGCGTTTCCGTCGTCGGTTCGAGGCCCCGTTCGCGACCACCTCCACCAGGCCCTCGACGCCCAGAAGCCGGTCAGCGACGAACTCTTCCTCGAGTCGCGTGCGCAGTGGATCGAGCTGCGGATCTACCCCTCCGAAACCGGGCTGTCGATCTACTTCCGCGACGTCACCGACCGCAGGGAGATGGAACAATCCCTCCGTGAGAGCGAGGCGAAGTTCCGGCAACTCGCCGAAAACGTCGCCGAGGTCGTCTGGATGAGCTCCCCCGAACTGGACGAGTTTCACTACGTCAATCCCGCCTACGAGGAGGTCTGGGAGCACAGTCTGGACCGGCTCTACGAGCAGCCGCGTTCGTTTCTCGAGCGCATCCATTCCGAGGACCGTCAGCGGGTGACCGACAGGATCCCCGATCGATCCAGCGGCGAGTACGAGGAGGAGTACCGGGTCGTCCATCCCGACGGCTCTGTTCGCTGGCTGCGAGACCGTTCCTACCCGATTCGCGACGAGGACGGTGCCGTCGTCAGAATCGTCGGCATCGCCAAGGACATCACCGAGCACAAGGAACGCGAGCGGGCGCTCGAGCGGTCCGAACGACGGTATCGAACGCTCGCGGAGAACTTCCCCAACGGAGCGGTCGCGCTGTTCGACGAGGACCTGGAGTTTACCCTCGTCGAGGGTAACATTTTCGACGAGATCGACCTCTCACCGGACTCGCTCCAGGGTGCACACGTCTCGGAGGCGTTCGACCCAGACGACGTCCCGACCGTCGTTCCGAAATACCGCGAGGCGCTCGAGGGAGCGCTGGATTCCTTCGAAGTCACGATCGACGGCCGTCACCTTCAGGTCTGGGTGCTGCCGGTAGATGACGAGGTCGGCGACGTCTTCGCCGGAATGGCCATGTCCCAGGACGTCACCGACCGGATTCGGTACGAAGAACAGCTCCGGGCGCTCAACGACACCGCGGGAGAGCTGCTCGAGGCGAGGACAAAGGGCGGAGTGAGCGACATTGTCGTCGACGCGACGACGAACGTCCTCGACCTCTCCGACGTCCTCCTCTACCGGTACGACGAGACGACGGAGCGACTGGTTCCCGACGCACGGTCGGTTCGGCCGGCGCTCGTCCCCGGTGAACTCCCGGAACTCCCGTCCGACGGGAGCAGTATCGTCGGTCGCACCTTCGCTGAGGGCGAACTGCACCACTACGAGGACGTCCACGAGTCGGCTCACCTGCTGTTCGACGAGACGGAGATGCGG
The DNA here is from genome assembly GCF_059736515.1 of Natrononativus sp. DTA114. Taxonomy (NCBI): domain Archaea; kingdom Methanobacteriati; phylum Methanobacteriota; class Halobacteria; order Halobacteriales; family Natrialbaceae; genus Natrononativus; species Natrononativus sp. DTA114. Next base: position 534,632 of record NZ_JCASSN010000003.1, read on the forward strand.
GCCGGACTGTTCGTCCCGATCGCCGACCACGGCGTTCTTCTCGCCGGCTCGCGTGAGGTCGGACCTATCGACGATCGGACCCGGAAGCTCGTCGAAATCCTCGCGGCGGACGCCGAGGCGGCCTTCGACAGGGTAGATCGCGAACGAACTCTCGAGCACCAGCGCAGGCAGCTCACGGCGCTGAACGACCTCAACGACGCCGTCATGGAGACGATCGACGTCATCCTCGAGCAGTCGACACGGGCGGAGATCCAGCGAGCCGTCTGTGAGTCGGTCGTCGAGTCGACCTCCTACGAGTACGCCTGGCTCGCGGAGGTTGACTCGCCGGCGGGATCGGTCGACCCGGTCGTCGAGGCCGGCGCGGAGGGATACGCGTCGGCGATCTCGGTCTCGTTCGATCCGGAGGTCCCCAAGGGTCAGGGTCCGGCGGGTCGAGCGATCAGGACACGGGAGATGCAGGTCGTCGACGACGTGCTCGAAGACCCGATGTTCGAACCCTGGCGGGAACAGGCCGTCGACTTCGGGTTCCGATCCGTCGTTGCGATTCCGATCAGCCACGAGGAGACGCTGTACGGCGTTCTTCTCGTCTACGCCGGCCAAGCGGGTGCCTTCGCGTCCGAGGAGCGGACGGTGATCGGACGGCTCGGCGAGATCGTCGGCCACGCGATCGCCGCGGCCGAACGCAAGCACGCGCTGGCTGCGGACAACGTACTCGAACTCGAGATTCAGGTCCGAGACGTTCTCGAGACGGCCGAAGGGGCATCCGACGCGGGCCGACGGGTCGTCATCGATCACACCGTTTCGCTCCCGGACGAGGAGTTCCTCCAGTACGGAACGGTGACCGAAGGGGGGACCGGGGTGCTCGACGCGCTCGTCGAGCACCGCCCGTCCTGGACGAGTGTCCAGGCGGTCGGCGACGAACTGACCGCGGATCGATTCGAGGCGCGGCTGTCCCAGCCCCCGCTCCTCTCGACAACCGTCGCCCACGGCGGGTCGATCGAGCGTGTGGTTATCGAAGACGGTGACTATCGGCTGACAGTCCACCTTCCGATGGGGACGGACGTCAGGCGCGTCATCGAGTCGATGTGGGAGGCGTACGCCGACACGGAGGTGCTCGCACGCAGGCGCCGCTCGAGTTCGATGCCACCGTCCCAGCGGATCACGCAGACCTGGCTGAGCGACCTCACCCACAGGCAGCGAACGACCCTCGAGACGGCGTACGTCGCGGGTTTCTTCGAGTGGCCGCGACAGCAGTCCGGTGAGGAGGTCGCCGCTTCGCTCGATATCTCCGCACCGACGTTCTCCCAGCACATCCGCGCGGCGGAAAGAAAGCTCTTCAGCGCGTTGTTCGAGGACCCGGGGAGACCGTAGCGGGACTCAGCCGCTACTCGAGTTATCGCCGCGACGGGTCGTCCACGCCAGAAGTGGAGGGTTCAGAAGGTCTCTTCGATTATCTCGCCGACCGCGAAGTTCGATTTGACCTCGCTGACCTCTATCTTTACCCGGTCGCCGATGTCCGCGCCGGGGACGATGATCACGTAGCCCCGCTCAACGCGGGCGATGCCGTCGCCCTGTTTGCCGATGTCTTCGATTTCGACGTAGCGGGTTTCGCCGACGTCGACCGGTGGCTGGGGCTCCGAGGGCGTACTCGAGCGCTGTTTGGGCGTCGACACCGAGTCCGAATTCGACGGTCCGTTGGTGCTCTCCTCCGTCTCACGGGAGATGAGTGCGACGCGATAGACCTCGCCGGGATCGATATCGCCGGTTTCGATCTCTTGTTTAGGTATTTCGATGACGTATCGGTCGGCTTCTTCCGAAACATCCGTGCTGAACAGACACAGGAGTTTTTCAGATATTTCCACAGGTAGACCCTCAGGTTTCAGTCAGACTCTCATCCGTAATAGAACTACCGACAGTTGAACCCCCGATCCCGGGGTCTGGAGCGACTCGAGTACGGTCTCCGAGCCGTCTACCACCGGCCACGTCGATACGTTGTTGTGTCTGGTCATCGCTGTCGGGTATGCGCTGCTTGAGCGCCCTCGCGGACGGTCGCGAACCGCGAGAGGTCAACCTCGGCGTCGATCCCGACGTCGGCGACCGTCTCGTAGGGGCGGTTGACCACGACGTCACCCGCGCGGCGGGTACCGATACCGGGGATCGCGGTGAGTTCGTCGATCGACGCGGCGTTGAGATCGAGGGGGTAGGGGACGCCCGTGACGGAGCGGTAGCCGTGATCGACGACGGCGACGTCGACGATCTCGCCGAGCGGTCGCTCGCCGGGGATCGCCACCAGCAGCGGGTAGGTTCCGAGCTGTCGGCCGAAGGTCCTGCCGTCCTGGTGGTACTCGAGGTGGACGTCCGGCAGCACCGTTCCGGGCGGGGCGACCCGCGCCAGCATCGGGTTGTCGATCTCCTCGCGGACCTGCTGCTTGTAGCGTTTGAACAGCTTCTTGTGCTCCAGGGCGATGCTCGCGCCGGTGTCGGACATCTCGGTCCCCGAGAAAGCCATCACCTGCCGGATGTTCACCCGCCGGAGCATCAGCCCCTCGTCGTACACCCGCTGGAGGAACTCGCGGTTGTGCTCGTAGGTTTCTTCGCGCTCGCCCTTGAGGCCGTGCAGCAGGTTGATGCCGGGCAGCAGTTTCGGCAGCCTGTTGGGGACATCTGGCCCGAGTGCGGGGGCCGGTTCTCGATCGCCGCTCGCGCGTTCGGAGGACGTCGGATCCCCCGGGGCTCCCGGTCTCCATCCCGCCTCCTCGTTGACGATCCGGACCGCCTCGAAACACTCCTCGGCGGTGACGTTGAGGTTGTTCTCCGCCTGGACCACGGGGTCGGCGGACTCGAGTCCGAACGCCGCCGTGTCGCCGGGCGTGTTGTGCTCGGCGATGATCCGGATCCCCTCCCGGCTCGCCTCGGGCCAGTTGGCGATCGTGATCGGGTTCATATTGTCCAGATGCAGCGTCTCGAGCTCCGGCGCGACCTCGCGGATGCCGCCGTACAGTTCCCGGAGGGCGTCGGGGTTGGGCGCCTCCCCGTCGCCGCCGTAGGCGAGGATGTCGGCCTGGCGTCCGATCCGGAAGTGCCGAACCCCGTAGTCCGAGAGCGCGTCGACCTCGTTCACGACGCTCTCCGGCGGTCGGAACGAGGGATTGCCGTACAGCGGCTCCGTGCAGAACGAACAGCGGTAGGCACACCCCCGCGAGGTCTCGAGTTCCGCGATGAGGTACTCCGGGTGGTTCGGGTGCTGTTCGACCACGAAGGCACCCTGCTCGGCCCATCGGGAAACCTCCGCGACGTCCCGCATCCGGTTGTTGAAGCCCTCGAGGCCGCTCTCGACGAGGTCGTAGGCTGCGGCCTCGACGTCGCCTTTCGCGACGAAATCGAAGTCGAGATCCTGGCGCTCGGTTTCGGTCGCGCCCGCGTTCTCGTCGCCGACACCGAACTTGACGGGGCCGCCCATCAGGCTCGTGCCGCTCGCGGTCCAGGCCAGCTTTCTCACCTCGTCGGGCTCTGCCGGGGTGCCGCCGACGTACTTCCCCGGCACCGTCATCCCGCCGAGGTAGATGAGGAGGTCGGCCTCGTCGACGTCCTGCCAGCGGTTCGGCTCGTCGCGCAACCCGTCGATGGTGTGGTAGGTGATCCGCTCGGACGGAACGCCCGCGTCGACGAGCGCCCCGGCCGTGTAGCGCGGATACGTCGAGACGTACGGCGGAACCCCGAAGTGTGCCGGTTCGTCGACGTAGCCGTCGACCAGCGTCACCGAAAGCGAGTCGGGGTCGGTCATGACTCGCAGTAGCGCCTCGAGTCGTAAAACCGTGACTACACGGCGTCCGGGCACGGCCACTCCGTGCGATCCCCGGTACCGCCGCTCCGCACGGTCGATGGGACCGCCGCTACCCGTGCGTTGATGTGGCTCGTGCGACTACTGATGGCTATGCCCGCGACCGAAGAGATCGAGTGCACCGACGACGACTGCTTTCTCGATATGTTCGAGAACCACTACACCTACGACGTTCCGGACGATCACGACGTCTCGGCGCTCTCCTGTCCGGTCTGTGGGGGGACCGACTGTCTCGAACCGATCGAACTCTGACGATCGGTCACCGCGTGACGGCCGACCGTCTGACGTTTATTTTGCTCTGCCAAAACCAATAAGAAGCTGGCTCTCGTAGATGGTGATATATGTCCCTCGCGCACGCCCTCCCGCTCCGGAGTGACCGCCGATGAGCTTCAAAGACCTCACCGACTCCGTCGGCAACGCTCTCTACCGCCAGGTCGGCCGCGCGAGCAGCCAGTTCCAGCGACAGCGATCGCTCCCGGTCGACGTCCTCGAGAACGACGAGGCGTATCTGGTCGTGTTCGACGCCCCGGGCGTCGACCCCGAGAACGTGCAGGTTCGGTACGTGAACGGGACGGTCAAGATCCGTCTCGATCGGTTCCGCGAGTTCCACGAGGGCTTCGAGATGCGGTTTCCGGGCCGGTCGATGTCGCTCGAGGGGGAAACCGAACTCCCCGACGACGCGCTCGTCAACGCCAACGACGGCACCGCCCGCCTCGGCGAACACGGATCGTTACGGATCGAAATCCCCAAGGAGCCGTCGGCCGGGACGGACGCCGGTACGGACCAGATCACGATCGAAGACTGAGACGGTCTGCTGTGAGTCGGTTCCGATGATCGCGGACCCGGTCGGGCGACCACCGGCAAACCGTACAGCGATCCGTTTTCTCACTCGTCGACGACCATCCCTTCGACGATCTCGAACTCCTCGTCTCCGGAAAAGCGCGTCGGATCGAACGCCTCGATCGACTCGGCGCCGAGAACGTCCGCCGCGAGTCGCTGCCCGATCGCCGGCGCGCGCATGAAGCCGTGGCCCTGGAACCCGGTCGCGACGTACAGCCCCTCGCGAAGTTCGCCGACTAGCGGATCGCGGTCGGGCGTCGCCGTACACAGCCCCGCCCAGGCGCGCTCGAGGTCGGCCTCGAGTCCCGGCAGTCGGTGGTCGACCCGCGAGAGCAGGTCCGCGGCGAATCCGGCGTTCGCCTCCCGGTCGTACTCGTCGGGGTCGGCCTCGACCTCCTCGGTGCCGTTCCCCGCGAGGATGCCCGTCGGGTGGGGTCGACAGTAGAAGCCGGCGGTCGCGTCGTAACACATCGGCTCCGATAGGCTGGCGCTCGCGGTGAGCGCCTGCACGCGGTACGGTTTCATCGCGATCGAAATTCCAGCAGCCGCGAGTACCTGCTTCGTGTACGCGCCCGCCGCGAGGACGACGGCGTCGAACTCGCGTTCGGTTCCCTCGTGAACGACGCGTGCGGGGTCCGTTCGCACCGCGACCGCGGCGCCCGTCTCGACGGTCGCCCCTGCGCCGCTGGCCGCCGCGGCGAGGCAGGCCGTGTAGCTGGCGGGATCGGTGTAGCCCGCGGCGCCGGCGACGGCCGCGACCGCCACGTCGTCGGTCCGCAGCGCGGGAAACCGCTCGTCGAGTTCGTCGGGGGTCATCTCGAGGGCGATCACGCCCTCCGCCTGCATCCGAGTGACCTGCTCGCGGATCGCCTCTGCCCGGCGCTCGTCGCCCTCGCGGGCGAGCCAGACGTAGGGGCACTCGACGAACGGGAACGTCTCGTCGCCCGACAGCTGTCGGAACCGCTCGATCGACTCGCGGCCAATCTCCGCGTCGAGCGGGTCGGCGAACGCGTCGTAGCAGACGCCCGCGGCGCGGCCGCTCGAGCCCGCGGCGATCTGGCCCCGCTCGTACAGCGTGACTGCCGCGCCCTGGCGGGCGAGGTCGTAGGCCGCCGTCGCGCCGACGGCACCGCCGCCGACGACGGCGACCTCGAGGCCGGCTCCCCGATCTTCGAGCGCGTCGGTGCCGACGGCGAGCGCCGGTCCCTCGCCGCTCGGTTCCGGGTCGTTCGTGCTCATCTGTGCGAACGCGGCCAGCAGTCGTCGAGCGGCCGCTCGGCCAGCCAGTCGAGCAGCGCGTGGAGTTCCTCGCTCGCGGCCTCGAACAGCCGCTTGCCCTTCTCGGGATCGGCCTGCGTGGGTGACCCGACGGCCCCGCTCTCGGAGAAGTCGATCGTGTCGAAGCCGACGTTCGCGCCGTGGACCGCCTGACCCCACCCCTCGCTCGCGCCGGCCTCCGCGGCCTCGAGTTCGTCGGGCCGGACGAGGTCGTCGCGGATGTGCCAGAGCAGGCTCGACTCCATGGCGTCGGCGTGGCCGCCGGCCTCCTCGAACAGCTCCGCCGAGAGGTCGGTGACGCTGTCCCACCAGTTCCACGGCGGCGCGAACGCGGTCTCCTCGTCGCGGAGGGTTCGGGCCGCCCGATTCAGCGCCGCCGAGTTGCCACCGTGGCCGTTGACGACGACGGCCTTGCGGACGCCGTGGGCGGCCAGACTCGAGAGCGTCTCCGCGACGTAGGCCTCGAAGGTCTCCTCGCTGACGTACAGCGTGCCGTCGAACTGGCGGTGGTGAACGCTGACGCCGACCGGCACCGTTGGCAGGACGACCGCGTCGTCGCGCTCGGTGGCGGTTTCGGCGAACGCGTGGGCTGCCATATGGTCCATTCCGAGCGGAAGCGCCGGTCCGTGCTGTTCGGTGCTACCTGTCGGGAGAACGGCGACCTCGGCGGCCTCGAGCGCGTCGGCGGCCGCCGTGGTCGTCTGCTCGGCAAGCGGTGTCATGGGTGGCCCTGGGTGGGCCGACTACTTACCAATGGGTGGTTCGTCGTGGCCCGGATACCACGAGGGGCCAGACCCGAACTATTCGAGGAACGATTCGAGGCCGCGGGCGGGATAGCCGACGACCGTGGTCGCGCCGGCCTCCCGCAACGCATCGGCCTGCGTCCGAACCGCGTCGACGGTCCCGACCAGGGCGTAGTCGCCTGCGGCGGCGAGCAACACCTCGCGAGCGCGACCGGCCGCGCTCGAGTCCGTGGCGGCTCCGTCGGGAAGCGCGTTTGCCACGGGCCGTCGCCGGGCGACGTACGCGCCGACGGCCTCGAGGATGGCGTCCTCGTCGGCCGACAGCACCGTCGGCGCGTAGACGGCGATCTCGCCGTCGAAACCGGCGGCACGGATCGCCCGCAGCTCGCGGACGGTCGTCCGCGAGAGCAGGTCGTACTGGGTCGCGCCGGTCGCCATCGCGACCCGTTCGACGCTCTCGGTGCCGACCCAGGCGTCCGGCGCGGACTCGAGGGCCGCCCCCAGTCGGGGTGCGACGGCCCGCGTTCGCTCCTGCTCGGTGAGATAGGCGGGGTGGCCCGCGACGAGCACGCGGCCGACTTCGTCCGGAAGTTCGGCGAGCAGCGAGTCGTCGCCCAGCGGGTCGAAGCCGTCGGCGCGAACCGGCGTCGTCAGCCGCAGGTCGGCGTTCGTCGCGAGCGCGCGCAGCGCGTCGGCGTCGGGGAGGTGGTCGCGTCCCTCGTAGTCGATCGCGATCGTGTCTGTGAGGGTCGTTGGTACGTTCGAGAGGTCACTTTCGGTGGGTTTGAGCGCGAGGGCGTCCAGGCCGGCTCGAGAGACGGCGCTTTCGCTCGCGCGTGAATCGGTTAACATAGCCCACCTCGAGCGACGGAACGGTCGTTAGAATCGGCGCGGAACTCGATCCATCGTCTGCGAGACCATGTGGTGTTCTGTGGGCCGCACACGGGTAAAAAGGTGGCGCTCAGTGCAACCCTCGCGGCGAGTCAGGCCCCGGCGGTTACCCGCTCGCCGTATCCAGCGTCCGGAACGTGCCCACCGTGGTGACGGCCAGCTCGTAGCTACTGACGCTGCGCCCCTCCTCGAAGGAGTCGGTCGCCGACCGCAGGAGCGTGAACCTGACGTCAGATCGCTCCCCCGGCGAGACCGACAGCGCCCGCGATTCCGCGTGGCCGAACGAGTTCCCCTCCCCGTCGGTAGCCGTCGCTTCGACCCAGATCCGCGTCGACTCGAAATCGCTCCGGTTTTCGAGGACGACCGCCGCCTCGACCGTATCGTCCGCGTCGTCTCGACGAGTGATAGACACGTCGTGGTCGACGATCCGGATCTCCTCGTACCGTCGCTGGAGTTCGATGCCGATGGTCGTCTCCTCCTCGACCGAGACCGTTTGCGTCACGGTCTCGAACCCCTCGGCCGTCGCCTCCAGCGTGTGCGTGCCGCTCTCGAGGTCGAAGGAGGCGACCGCCTCGCCGGTCTCGATGCGCTCGCCGGCGACCTCGAGGGTTACCGCCGACGGCCGGTTGTACCCCGGCTCGACCCCGATTTCGACGTCGAGCGTGTGCGTCTCCGGCTCAGGTTCGCCGCCGTCGGTACCCTCGTCGCTGTCGTCGCTGTCATCGGTATCTTCGCCGTTCTCGTCGCTGCCGTCGCTGCCGTCGTCGCCACCATCGCTTTCGTCGCCGGAGTCCTCGTCGCTCTCGTCTGCGCCATCGGACGACTCCGCTCCGCTCTCGTCGTCGGCTTCGTCCGATCCGTCGTCGTCCGCGCTGCTTTCGTCTTCGTCGTCCGATTCGTCGTCGTCTGCCACCGGGGAATCGCCGTTCTCCGCTCCGTTCTCATCGTCGGACGACGAGGAGTCGTCCGCGACTCCGTTGTCGCCGTTTTCGGAATCGCTGGACTCCGAATCGTCACCGCTCGAGAGCGACCCGTTCCCTCCACCGGAGTCCGGATCGTTGTCCTCGCCGAGACAGCCTGCGACCGCCGCGGACGTCGTTGCACCAGCACCAACCAGGAACCGTCGCCGATTCATTGCTGGTTTCTTTCGGTAACACCCACGTAATCATTATTTGCGAACTGAAATAACATACGGGCAGAACGTCGGGGTGAGCGAACGCTCCAGCCCTCATCGCTACCACAATCGTTTCATTTGGTGGTACCACTCGGTACTATATGGTCGATCGAGTCACCCTCTATCGAGCGCCGACGACGGAGGCGGACGCCGACGAGATCGGCGGCTGGCTCCGAGCGCGAATCGCTGCCGACGTCGAGGTCCGCGGTCGATTCCTCGAGGAGCACGCCGCCGAGGAACTGCCCAGACGGTTCGCCGAGGCCCGGGTACGGTCGCCGTACGACCGCGAGACGGGCAACACCATGCTGGGGACGATCCGCTACGAGGAGCGCGTCCTCGAGAACCCCGAGCGCGGCGGGGGCGTGCTCTACGACGGGGCGGCGATCCGGCGGGCGCTGAACGCCGCGATGCCGACAGCGCCGGGGCTCGAGCACCTGCACGTCCTCCTGCTCGACCGGGTGCTCGGAACCTGGGGCGATCACGACGGTCGCTGGCACAAACGCGTGACCGTCCTCGGGCAACCTGCGCTGGTGTCGGTACCTGGACTGTACGAGGCGCCGGCGAAGCCGGAGGCCTACTACAGGGAGAAGCAGCGCCACGCCCTGCTCTAGGGCGATACGCCACCGCGGGAGGTCCTCGAGAACCAGGTCGACGGCGAGTTTCTGATCGAGAACGACCCCCGAACCACCGACGCGCTGAAGGGGTACGTTCTCCAGGCGGTCCACTACTTCGAGACCGGCGAGGCCTTCTGCCCGCAGGAGGGCTGTCGGCTCTACAACGCCCACCGTCACGGTCCGCTCATCGAGAGTCAGCTTCGCTCCCCCGAGTTCTGTGCCGAGCACGCGCCGCTGTATGCACCGGACCGGTAGCCTGAGTCCAGGTCGTTCGCCGCGTGGATCGGAGGGCACTTCTCTCCGGCCCCGCTCCCTCGAGACGATGACCGACGCGCTCACCGTCGACGTTTCCGTTCGCTACCGCGATCTCGACACCCTGAACCACGTCAACAACGGCGTCTACGCCAGCTATCTCGAGGAAGCTCGGTTTGCGTATCTCGAGGAGGTGCTCGATGGCACGCTCGAGGAGTACCCGTTCGTCGTCGCCCACATCGAACTCTCCTTCGAGCGGCCGGTCACCTTTTCGGACGACCTCACGGTCGGCATCCGGACGGCGAACCTGGGCGAGACGAGCTGGACCCAGGCGTACGAGCTCCGCGTCGACGGCGAGACGGTCGCCACCGGCGAGACGACGATGGTGTCGATCGACCCCGCGGAGAAACGGCCGTCCCCGATCCCAGACGACGTCCGCGATCGCGTCGTCGAGTTCGAGGGACTCGAGGGTGATTTCTGAGGATCGTCGTCGGTCGCTAAGGTGCATCGCTTCCATCGTCTGCGGGCACAGTACGGTTTCTTTCAACTGAGGCTCAATGGGTAGTTACGGTCAGTACAGGCGGTGCAGGTAACGCTGCGGAAGAGCACCAAGCGCTGCACCCGCGAGCGACCAGCGGGAGCGAGCGGCCTTTTTAGCGTAGATTTTTGCAAGCGGTTCGAGCGACCGTAGGGAGCGAGGACCCGCAGTAAAAAGGTACGTTTGCAGCGTGTACTTTGCACATCGGTCAGTAACCTCGAGGTTGGCGGATGGCGCCCCGTCACCGTCTTCGGTCACCCGCAGCACCAGCGAGTGAACCCCGGGGTCGTCGGCTTCGAATCCCGCCGCCACCGCGTCCCGGTCGGACCATCTCTGCCCACAAAACGGTCCCTTCCTCCGGACTCCGCTCCTCGAGGCCCTCCGAAGCTGGGTCGTCAGTCCCCACCTACGGAGACCTCGAGGTCCGTTCCCGCTCCCGTCACCGACAGATCGTCCCGAAACGCCTCCGGGCCGACGGTGACGACGACGGTTTCCGCGCCCCGCCGGTCGACCGTCGTCTCCGCGGCGGATTCGTCGGTTCGCTGCTCGAGGCTCGCCGTGAACGCGGTCTCGAACTCGTCGGCGTCGGCCGCGCTGTCCCAGTGGAGCACCCAGACGAACCCGCGGTCGCCCTCGTCGCTCTCGAAGGCGAGCAGGTCGTCGTTCCCCCATCCCGCGGCCGCCTCGGCCGCATCGTCAGACTCGAGTTCGCTCTCGAGGGCCACTCGGACGAACAGCTCCCCGAGGCGGTCGTCGCGGTCGAGACGCCACGGATCGGTTGCCGTGGAATCGACCTCGAGGTCGGTCGCCGGCTCCTCCTCGGAGTCGTAGCCGTGGAGGAGCTGTTCGGTCGTCTCGGGCGGGTTCTCGTAGATCTCCCCGAGTTCGTGGGGGTCGTCGATCCGCTCGTCGACGTAGCCGGTGCCGTAGTGGTAGGGCGCTCGGAAGAAGCGGTCGCCGTCGGGGGCGGTCTCGTACTCTTCGGCGAGCCGTTCGGACTGCAGACGGACGTCCTCGTCCTGGTAGCGCTCGCTGTAGCGGTCGGTGACCCAGACCGCCCCGCCCTCGATCAGCGCGAGTTCGACCTGGCCGTAGTCGGTCGCGGTCTGGGTCTCGAGGTCGATCCCCGAAGAGTTGGGGTACCAGCCCTCCTCGGCCTGAATCGCGTGGAAGTACTCGTGGACCAGCACCTGCTCGACGTCGGCGTCGCTCCCGTCGTTCGGGTCGACGACGACGTGGCTGCCGTAGGAGACGCCGCGGGCGTTCGTCGTATCGATCTCCGTCTCGGTCATGTTCAGCGCCGCCTGAAACTCGTCCTGGCGGGAGTCGTAGACGTCCGCGAGCAGCCCGTCCATGTTCCAGACCTCGACGCGTGGCTTCTCCGCGTCGCTCTCGACCAGTCCCTGGACTCGGTCGTAGGTGCGGTAGACGTCGACCGGAAGCACCTCGTCGGCTTCGGCGGTGGTTTCGGCCCGAGGCGTCTCGGTGCCGTCACCATCGCCACTCGAGTCGGTTTCACCGGGGCCACCGACGTGCGCCCCGCCATCGTCGACGACCGGCCCCTCCGGCTCTCCACCATCGTCGAGAACGCCGGCACAGCCGGCGCAGACGACGAGGAGACAGACGACGAGCACCCACGCCCGATCCCGGTCGATCATCGTCGTTCACTCGAGCAGTGCGAACTAATACCACGGGGGCGGTACCGGCGGTAAATCTCTGATTTCCCCGTCGGACGCTTCTCGTTCGAAGCGGGTCGTGACCCTCGACGGTTGTTCACATCGCTTACCTGATCTCGCCGCCGGTCAATCGCACGAGCCCGAGTGCGTGGTCCTCGTGCGCGATCGCCCTGGAGCGCTCGCGGAGACGGCCGTGGCCCGCGGCGACCCGTTCGTCGAGCCGCCGGTGCGGTTCGGTGTCGTAGCGGAGTTGCAGCGTCGGCGGCGTCGAGAGCACGGTGACGGCCCGGAACAGGGCGTTGACCGGCGGCGCGTACCACCGCTCGCTGCGGGCGGCGTTGACGAGGACGACGTGGCCGCCGGGACCGACCAGATCGCACCAGTCGTCGACCGCTCCGGCGGGGTCGGCGAGCATCCCGACGACGAACGTCGCGAGCATCGCATCCGCGTCCGCGACCGGTGACCGGGTCGCGTCGCCGCGAACCACGTGGACGTTGTCGTACGCCGCGGTCAACTCGCGAGCGCGCTCGAGCACCGGCCCGGTGAAGTCGATCCCGATCACGGTCCCCTCCGGGCCGACCTGATCGCGCAGATAGGGAAGGTTCGCCCCGGTACCACAGCCCATCTCGACGACCGTATCGCCGGCCTCGAGTCGACACGCGGCCGCCGCCCGCGCTCGCAGGGTCGAGATTCCTGGCGTTCGGCGTGCCAGCAGGTCGTAGAGGCGCGCCCAGCGGCCGTAGAAGTCCTGGGCGCTCTCGGAGCCCGTGGTTCCCGTCATTTTCACACGAGCGACCGGATCGTGTCGGCGACCGACTCCGCGTCGGGGCCGAGGACGTAGCTGATCGGCTCGATCCCCTGGCCGCCCGTCTGGTAGAGCACGGTCGCTTCGGGGGAGTCTTCGATCGCCGCGCCGACGCTCGAGGCGACGTCGCCGGTTTCGTCGAATTCGGCGGTCGCGTACCCGCGCTCTTCCAGGGTCGCCAGCAGGTCCGGATCGTAGCGGATGTTCCCCGCCGCGGCGGCCTCGGAGCCGTGGCGACGCGCGGCCAGTAGCACCGTGGCGACGTGCTCGGAGACCCCGAACTCGGGGCTCGCCGGAACCGTCGCCCGCCCCTTGACGTCGAAGATTCGGCCGGGGACGCCGGCGACGTCGTCGACGTCGTCCGCATCAGGCGTACAGGCCACCAGGTTCGATCCCACGGCGGGGATGAGCCCCGCGAAGCCGCTCGTGTTCTCGAGGATTCGAAGCCCGCCGCGCAGCGACGAGAGGACCCGTTCGCTCGTCCGGAGCGTGTTGTCTGGGTCGTGGATTCGGAAGCTCTCGCTGTGGTCTGCGAGTTCCGGAACGGCTTCCTCGTGCAGCCCCGCCAGCAGGTCGCCGCCGTTCTCGAGTTCGCGGATCAGCACCTCCAGTTCGATCAACGCCTGGACGGAGGTCACGTCGCCGGCGGCGAGCCCCTCACTGAGACGCGAGACGAGCGAGGTGACCCGCTCGTCGGCGACGATCCGGTCGTTCGTGGCCACTTCGCCGTGGGCGTACTTCGAGACGGCGCTCTGACTGATGCCGAGCATTTCGGCGACGTCGCTCTGCGTGAGTCCCCGCTCGCGGAGTTCGCCGGCCAGCAGCGACCGAACTGTCGGGAGGAACTCATCGACGACGATCTCTTCGACGAATTTCATTCGTTAGTGTCCGGTAGGAAGGCCCGCGAGATAACTCTGGGGTTGCGCGCCGCGTCGGAGCCGACCGGAACGATCGCCGGGGTCAAAATCCGTGGCCGCCGCTGCCGAGTCGGTCCCCTGGGCGCACTCGAGACACCAGTGTTCCGTGACTCGTGTTCGGCTGATCGGCGGCCACGATATCCCGACATCCCATCGAACGATATCCTGGTTTGTCAGGGCACTCGCGGTTACGCCGCAGCTGTCACAGTTCATTGCACTGAACTACTTCGCTCGGCGACAAAAGCGTTCGGGACGAACACGGGTCGGAGGCCCCCTCGCTACCGCCCGACGCCGACGTGCTCCTCGAGGAAGGCGGCGATGCGCTCGAACGTCTCGAGGCGGTTCTCGAGTTTCGTGATGTGGTGGCCCTCGTCGTCGAAGATCAGCGACTCGACGGGAACGCCCCGCGCGTCGACTTCCTCGACGATCTGGCGGGCCTCGCCGACCGGTACTCGGGGGTCGTTCTCGCCGTGCTGGACGAACAGCGGACAGGCGATCCCGTCGACGGCGTGGATGGGGGAGATTTCCTCGAGGAACTCCCGATCCGCCGCCAGCGAGCCGTACTCGGCCTCGCGGTGGCTGCGCCGCCAGTCGCCGGTGTTCTCGAGGAAGGTGATCCAGTTGGCGATGCCGACGAAGTCGACGGCGGCGGCCCACAGCTCGGGGTACTCGGTGATCGCCGAGAGCACCATGAAGCCGCCGTAGGAGCGCCCGTAGACGACGATCCGGTCGGGGTCGACCGCGGGCTGGTCGTGCAGCCAGTCGACGCCCGCAACGATGTCGCGGACCGAGTCCATCCGCTTTTCGACGTCGTCTGCGGCGGCGTACTCGGCGCCGTAGCCCGACGACCCGCGCACGTTCGGCTCGAAGATGGCGTACCCTGCATCGAGGAAGTACTGGCGGACGGGGCGGAACCACGGACGGCGCTGGTGGTGGGGGCCGCCGTGGATGTCGACGATGACCGGGACCGACGCCTCCTCGTCCGGATCGACGCTCTCAGGGAACGTGACGTAGGCGGGGGTCTCGCGTCCATCGAACGTCTCGTAGCGGATCGTTGCTGGGGACTGGTAGTTCTCCAGCGGAACGCCGCCCGGCGACGGATCGGTCCAGCGCTCGAGTTCGCCCGTCTCGTCGACGACGAACACGGACCGGTTGAGATCCGGCGCGGAGACGCCGACGGCGACCCGCCCGCCGGAGCCGATCGAGAGGTCGCGGACGACGGCGTTCTCGGGCAGGTCGACCGCCGCGGTGTCGATCTCCGTGGGTGCGACGAGTTCGCCGACCTCGAGTTCGGAGTAGCCGTCGACGTTCCAGGAAAGCGCGAGCCGGCCGGACTCTCGATCGAGGACGAAGTGATCGACGCTCCACTCGCCGCCGGCGACCGTCTTTACCTTTCCTTCGAGGTCGATCCTGACAAGCTCGAGGGTATCCGCGTTGGCGTCGCTGAGGCAGTAGACGGCCTCGCCGTCGGGGCCGAACGTCGGGTGGTGGTAGCGGACGGTCCCCTCGTGGGGTGTGACGTGGGTCCGCGCACCCGACTCGACGTCGACGACCGAGAGATCGATGTCCGAACTCGCGTGTGCGGCCCGGACCAGCAGTCGGTCGCCGCTGGGGCTCCAGCCCTCGACGCTGAGGCGACCGCCGCCGTCGCCGGTGTTCTCGGTATCGCCCTCACAGACGAGTCGCGATTCGCCGCTCGTGACGTCCATCACGTGGACGTCGAACGTCGAGGCGTCCCGGCGGTTCGCCCCGAACGCGATCCGCTCGCCGTCGGGGCCCCAGCCGCCCCAGGCGTGGATCGAATCGGGGCGACCGGTCAGCGCCTCGATCTCGCCGCTGTCCGGCTCGAGCCGGAACAGCTGGTCGTGTTCGTCCGCGCCGGCATCCTTGCCGAACGCCAGCGCCTCGCCGGTCGGCGACCAGGAGACGAACGAGACTCGCTCGTCGTAGAAGGTTCGCTGGGTTGGCCACTCCCCGGATTCCTCGAGCGTCCAGACCTGGGTCGTTCCGGTGAGATCCGCGAGAAACGCCAGCCGACCGCCCGGAGAGACGGTGGGCGCACTGGTCGTGCGTGCGCTCAGATAGGGTCGTACGTCGCGTGCCATGGCGGGCGGTCACACCCGACGCGGTTGAATCTGTGGGTCGCGGAAAGCGGTCTGTGTTAGTCGCGGGAGCCGTCGCGCTCGAGCTGGTCGCCGCCGAACTCGTCGTCGCTCTGGATGCGCGAGGCCTGCGGGCCGTCCTGGTCCTGGTACTTCGAGCCGCGGCCGCTCCCGTAAGGCCGCTCGGCGGGGTTCTTCAGCTCCGTGAAGGTGAGCTGGGAGATCCGCATTCCGGGGGTGAGCGCGACGGGTGCAGTACCGAGATTCGAGAGCTCGAGGGTGATCTGACCCCGGTAGCCGGGATCGCAGAGGCCGGCGGTGGCGTGGACGACCACGGCGAGTCGCCCCAGCGAGGACCGGCCCTCGACGTGGGCGATCAGATCTGCCGGAATCTCGACGCGCTCGTAGGTCGTCCCCAGCACGAAGTCGCCGGGGTGGAGGATGAAGTCCTCGCCGTCCGCGACGACCGTCTCGGTGACGTACTCGTCGACCTCCTGTTCGCTGTTCGGGTGAATGCAGGGGATGTTCGTCCGCTGGAACTCGAGGAACTCCGCGCCGAGTCGGAGGTCGACGCTCGCCGGCTGGATCTGCAGTTCGGGGTCGTCGATCGGCTCGATGGCGAGGTCGCCCGCCTCGAGCCGCCGCAGGATGTCCGCGTCCGAGAGGATCATGGTGGATGATTCGAGCGGGGGAGGGTGTAAAGTTCCCGATGCCAGCCAGCGGTATCGTCTCGTCCGACCGGTCGCCGCCCTACCGGAACCCGAGCGTGAGTACGAACACGGTAACGACGACCGCGAGCGCGACCGCGGCCGCACAGCCGACGGCCCGGCCGAACGATAGCCCGTATCGATTCTCGAGGCCGTACGCCCAGAGGACGATCGTCCAGGTGGCGAGGACGGCCAGAACGGCGTCGACCGCGCCGGTGTGGATCAGTTCCCCCACCCCCTGGACGGCGGCAGCGCCGCTCTCGTCGGGCTGGTCGACGCCCGTCTGTCCCAGCGAAATCGCGATGGGGACGACCACCGGGGCGAGGAGCTGTGGCGGTGCGAACGCCCAGCCGCCGATCGACAGCGCCTCGAAGAATCGTCCCTGTCCCCCCATCCAGCACGCGAGAAAGTGCAACGCGACACCGAGGCAGAGCCAGAGGGCGGTGACGCCGTAGACCGCGACGATGATCGACTGGGTGAGGTACATCGAGGCGGCGGACGTCTCGAGGGAGCCGGTCGCGGGCTCGAGCGATTGAACGAACGCCGTCAGCGCGACCACCGAAATCACCCAGAAGCAGACGACGACTGCACCGGCACGAGCCACCGACAGCTGCTCGCGCTCGGCGAAGTACCGCTTCGGATCGAGCAGCGGCGTTCGCACCATACTCGATACGGTCACTCGTCTGATATGAGGCTGTCGACTCGCCCTAAGCGCGGCGGATCAGCGCCACTTTTGCCCCGGAGGTCGATAACCGAGTATGAAACAGGCCATCGTCGCCCGCACGGACATCGGCATGGGGAAGGGAAAGCTCGCCGCGCAGGTCGCACACGCGTCGCTCTCTGCCTACGAGAAAGCGGGCCGTCGAGCCCGGAAGCGCTGGAAAAAGGGCGGCCAGAAGAAGGTCGTCCTGAAGGCGAGCGACGAGCGGACGCTGTACGAACTCTCCGAGATCGCAGACAGGGAGGGCCTGCCGAATGCGGTGATCCGCGACGCCGGTCACACGCAACTCGAGCCGGGAACCGTCACCGCGCTCGCGGTCGGGCCGGCCGACGAGGAGTCAGTCGATCGGGTGACGGGAGAACTCTCGCTGCTCTGAACCGGGAAGAAGCGGTCGTCCCGCTCGCCGGACGAGTTCCGGTTCCGGCCCGGATCGCCGCCGCACGAACCTCTTTTCGGCTGTAGAACGTTTCCTCGAGCATGCCCGACGACCCCCACGGCGATCAGCCGGTCGAAACCGCCGGTGCCGACCTTTCGGACGCCTCGGCCGCGATGATCCTCGTCCACGGGCGGGGCGCACGCGCCCGCGGGATGCTCGACCTCGCCAGCGAAGTTGGCCGCGACGACGTCGCCTTCCTCGCGCCGCAGGCCCAGCGGGGCACCTGGTACCCGCAGTCGTTTCTCGCCCCGACCGAGGCCAACCAGCCCCACCTCGATTCCGCCCTGTCGCTGCTCGAGGACCTGATCGAGCGCGTCGAGAGCGCGGGTGTCCCCCTCGAGCGGACGATCCTGCTGGGATTCTCCCAGGGCGGCTGTCTCTCGACGGAGTTTGCGGCCCGAAACGCCCGCCGCTACGGTGGTGTCGTCGCCCTGAGCGGCGGGCTCATCGGCCCCGAGGGAACCGACTTCGAGTACGAGAGTTCGATGGACGGTACCCCTGTTTTCTTCGGCTGCAGCGACCGAGACCCGCACATTCCCCTCGAACGGGTCCACGAGTCGGCCGACGTCTTCGAGGGGCTCGAGGCCGACGTCACCGAGCGGATCTACGAGGGGATGGGCCACACGGTCAACGAGGACGAACTCGCGTACGTGCGCGACCTGGTGGCGTCAGTCGCTGAGCACAAGTAAACCGGTCTCCGTCAGGCGTGCAGCCAGAGCGCCAGCGCGACCAGGACTGCGGAGAGCGCGATTCCGGCAGTCATCGCGGGTCGTCGCTCGAGCGCCCGCATCTCACTCGTCACCAGCAGCAACACCAGTCCGCCGCCGGCGACCGACGCGAGGAGTCGGCTGAGGGAGAACTGCCCCTCGAGAAGCGCGTCGAAGGCGACGAACAAACCGACCGAGACAGCGATGCCGACGGCCAGATCGATGCGTGACGGGGACGTCATCGGCGTCTACTGCGCTCGAGCCGCGGCATCCGGTTCACTGTTCCGATTCGACCTCGTCTTTCGCCTCCTCGAGCCAGGCCGGTTCCTCGAGGTCGACGGGCGTGACTTCGACGTCCACGCTATGTTCGAAGTGCCACTCCTCCTCGCCGCTGCCCGACCGCACGCCGTCGGCGCGGTAGGATTCGACGACGCCCTCGCGGGTGAGGGTCACGTTGACCAGAGGGTTTCGTAGGGGTCAATTTCCTCGGAGGTGCCCTCGAGGCGGTAGCGGTCGCCCTAGCGCTCGACGGTGTCGACGGCGTCGTAGACGTCGACGAGCGGGACCGGCATCGTCGGCGCTGTGGCGCTGGTCTCTTCTTCCCCGTACGTGACGTTACCGGAACCGTGGACGAGACGGACGTAGGACCGCTCGCCGTCGAACCACCGTTCGTTCGCGGCAAGGTCGAGCGACTCCCCTATCTGTCCGTTGACCTCCGCTTCGACGAGCGCCGGCGCGCCACCCTCCTCGACCGTTTTCGTTACCGACCAGTCCTCGAGCAGATCGCCGGAGCCGTTGGTCGCCGTCGTTCGCTCCGTCTGCCGGTAAGGCTCGTTCTCGAGCGTCTCGACGTGTTCGGCCTGCAGCGCGTAACTGCTGGTCACCTCGTCGTCAGTCAGCCCCGACAGAGCCTCGGGTTCGACCTCCTCGTCGACGCCGAAGGGCTCTCGGTCCTCGGTCGACTCGAGTGCGCCACAGCCTGCCGTCGTGACGAGCAGACAGACGGCCAGAAGCGAGAGCAGGATCCGCATCGTCTCTGTACGTCCGCGACCAAGGTGTTAATACTTTGTAATTTCGTCACCTCGAGACGAAACCGCCCCGGTAGTATTAACCCCCCGACAGTACGAATGAGTGCCATGAACTGGCCCGCCATCCTGATCGGTGCCGCTACCGGTTCGGTTCTCGGCGGGCTCGCGTTCGGGGTCACCGGCTCCGTCGAGTTCG
This sequence comes from Natrononativus sp. DTA114, assembly GCF_059736515.1. Lineage (NCBI taxonomy): Archaea > Methanobacteriati > Methanobacteriota > Halobacteria > Halobacteriales > Natrialbaceae > Natrononativus > Natrononativus sp. DTA114. The sequence goes on from NZ_JCASSN010000003.1 coordinate 554,098, forward strand.
CCGCAGCCGGGCTCTCGCTTTCCGGGCTCGTGATGGCGCTGGTCGGGCGTCACCGGCGGGACCAACTTCTCGAGGGGGCGACCGCCGGTGCGCTCGCCCTGTGTTTCGCCCTCTGTGGCCTGCTCGTCGTCTCGGTCGGCGGTGGCGACGGCGTTCTCGGCGACCACACCCTGCTCGCCGTCGTCGTCGCGTTCGGCTACGCCCTCACGCTGGCTCCGCTGGTCGCCATCGCGAGTGCGATGACTGCGGGCATGGCCCGGCGGATTCCGGTCGAACCGCGACTGTGAGTCCTCGAGCGTAGTCTTACAACCGTGTTACTCTGTAACTCCGAGTCCGCGCGGGACCCGGTATCGCCCCCGTCGCTCGCGGTTTCGACGAACCGGGGCGCATTTGCATCACGGGCCCGGAGTAGCGGACGAATGCGCCCGGCACACCCCACCGAAGCACTCGTCGGCATGGACCACTACGTCTCCGACACCGACGGCGTCGGCGGCCGTCTCCGCGAGCGGGACGACCACTTTCGCGTCCGGGAACTCGAGCGATTTTCGACCGAACCACTCTCTGCGTCGACGGACGCCTATCCGCACCTCGTCTTCCGGGCGACGCTCTCGGGGTGGGACACCAACGACTTCGCGACCCGGATCTCGGACGCCCTGGGGATGTCTCGAGAGCGGGTCAACTGGGCCGGCACGAAGGACAAGTACGCCGTCACCACGCAGCTGTTTTCGGTCTACGGCGCCGACCCAGACGACCTGCCCGACGTGCGGGACGTCGAACTCGAGGTGCTGGGACGGGCCGGTCGCGCTCTCGAGTTCGGCGACCTCGCGGGCAACGCCTTCGAACTCGTCGTCAGCGAACCCGAGACCCCCGAGAACGCGGCCGTGATCACTGACGAACTGGCGGCGTTCGGGGGGCTCGAGGGAACCGAGACGCGCGCTGGCGGCGACACCACCGCTGGCGCGGACGAACGCGCCGACTCCGCGACCCGCACAGTCGGTGTCCCCAACTTCTTTGGCCAGCAGCGCTTCGGCAGTCGGCGGCCGATCACCCACGAGGTCGGCCTCGAGATCGTCCGCGGCAACTGGGAGGGCGCCGTCCTGGCGTACCTCGGCAACCCGTTCGAGAGCGAGCCGGACGCGACCCAGAAGGCCCGGCAGTTCGTCGAGGACGAACTCCGGCGGAGTTCGGACGGTTCGAGCGGGGAGCGACGCGACCCGCGAGACTGGCACGCCGCCCTCGAGCGGTTCCCCGGCGGCCTGCGCTACGAGCGCTCGCTGCTCCACGGGTTGGCCGAGTGCGAGGGTGAACCCGGCCCCGAAGACTTTCGGGAAACGCTCGAGCGCCTTCCCTCGAACCTCCAGCGGCTGTTCGTTCACGCCTCGCAGTCCTACGCGTTCAATCTGATGCTAAGTCGCCGCCTCGGGCGCGGCCTGCCGTTCGAGAAACCCGTTGCGGGGGATGTCGTCTGCTTTTCGGACACGGACGCCCCGGAGGGCCTCGAGCTGCCGGACACCGACCGCGAGCAGCGCGTCGACGAGCGTCGCGTGCGGTCGGTGACCCGCCACTGCGAGCGCGGCCGGGCGTTCGTCACCGCGCCGCTCGTGGGTACCGAAACCGACCTCGCCGACGGCGAGCAGGGCGAGATCGAACGCGCGGTGCTCTCCGAACTCGACCTCGAGCCCGCGGATTTCGACCTCCCCGGTGAGTTCCACTCGACGGGCACCCGGCGGGCGATTCTCGTCCGGACGGGCCTCGAGTACGACCTCGAGCCGCTGACACTGTCGTTTTCGCTGCCGAAGGGCTCCTACGCGACGGTGCTGCTGCGGGAGTATCTGAAAGCGGATCCGGTCGACCTCGGCTGATCCTGGTACCGGCTGACAGCCTTTTGGAGCCTCGAGTCCTACGACTCCCATGCGAAGCGATCGACTACAGCGTGAGATCGACGACCTGGTGGCTCGAGGCTGGCGGATCGAGAAGGAAGACCGCGACCGGGTGGTCATGGTCGACCGGGAGTTCGGCTCCCTGGGATCGCACTTGCTCGTCGCGCTCCTGACGATCTGGTGGACGATGGGGATCGGGAACGTCCTCTGGGGGGCGTACAACTACGCGACGAAGACGCGCCGGCAGGTGCTCTGGGAGGACGGCGTCGGCTGTCCGAACTGCGGAGCCGACGTCGCCGAGGACGCCGACTACTGCTGGTGCTGTGGCACCGAACTCGGGTCGACGACGCCCGCGGATGGAATCGTCTGTCCGGAGTGTGAGGCCGTCCTCCGGGAGGGTGCGCGGTACTGCCGGGCCTGCGGGACGAAGCTGGCGGAGTCCGTCTCGAGCTAATCACCGAAATTCTGACACAGGGTGCTACGATCCGTTCGTTCTTCTCATCTCGAGCGATCTGCCTCCCAGCCACGAACGGTGGGATATCGTGAAAATTAGGGGACTCGCAATGACTCGAGGGCGGAAATAACGGCTTCTGCCGGCTCAACCCTTTTTCCAGCGGACGCTGAAGTCGGGCCATGACGACCCACGTGAGCATCGACCAGGTCCGCTGGTGGCTCGACGAAAACGCCATTCAGGAGATCACGTCTCACTCCGAAGAAGAGACGGAGTTCAACCTGGAGGTGACGCTCTCGAGGCTGCCGATCCACCTCATCAAAGAGGAGAAGCGCGGCCCGATCCGGGTGGTCGGACGCACCGCGTTCGACACCGACCGGGCGAAACGGCTCGTGCGCGACGAGGAATCGCGCACGGAGCTCCTGGCGCAGATGGGGCCGGTACTCGCGGCGACGCCCGGGTTCTACACGTTCCTCGACGAGGAGGACCGGGCCTGCGCCCTCCGGAACGCCGAGACGGTCCAGATGGAGCACCGAATCTACCCCGACGAGGCGAGTCAGCAGGCGGTGATGGACAGCGTGATGGGCGTCGCCACCGGGATGCGATACCTGCAGAACCTGCTGGACACGACCCATCCCGACCCATCGGCGGACGCGAGCGAATCGGACGAGAACGGGAACGCGAACTGAGTGCCGCTCACCCCCGAAACCAAGTCCGCCCCCTGAGCCGATACGTTCATTTAGCTGTCGGGAGGAGCGCCGAGCATGATCGGAGAGACCCTCACCCGGGAGATCGTCGACTGGGAGAAACTCGAGGCGGGCGACGAGCCGGTGTACGAGATCGAGTACAGCGAGCCGGTCTCGAAACCCGTCGTCCGTCGCCCGCCGCTGTTCGGCCCGAGCGGCGGCGGCACGGTGCCCTCCGACGAACTGACCGTGACCCTGCCCGACGGCAAAAGCGTCCCCGCCGCGGAGTTGTTCTTCGAGTACGACGGAACGACGCTGCGGGTTCGCCACGGCGATCCATCCCTTTTCACCCGGCTCCGCCGGCGGTGGCTCTCGCGGTCCTGGTGAGCCGAAAACACGGTCGTTTTACGCCAGGATCGACAACCGCGTCCATGGAGTGTCGTCACTGCGCCTCGCCCCTCGAGAAGCCGGGGGACTTCTGTCTGGTCTGTCGCGAGGCTAACGCCGACACGATCGTCCTCGAGGCGGCCCGCGATCGGGCGACGATGACGATCCTCGAGGGCGAGGCGATCGTCGGCGAGACGACGGTGACGACCACCCCCGAGGAGGGCGAGAGCGAGGTGGTCGAACTGCGGAACTTCGCGGGGCTGCTCGCCGACGACATCCGGCGCAAGCGCCCCGAAGAGGTGTACGCCGCAGGCGAGCGTGCGGTGATCCGCGCGGTGCGGTCGGAGCTTCACCACCAGTTCTACCGCGTCGACGGCGACGACCCGGTCGAGTCGGTGCTCGAGCGCCAGGGCGAACCGGCGCTCGACGTGGTCGAAACCCCGCCCGCCGAGAAGATCGGCGGCAGCCACACCACCCTGATCGGCGGCCGGACGGGGATGCGGGCGATCCACACCGTGGCGGATCACCCCCACGTCAAGAAGGTCATCCCGGGACCGATCGACGCCGGCGGGACGGGGTCACAGTCGGGGCTTCGGGCGAAGGTGACCCGGGCCGACGACGGCGGCAACGTCCGGATGCTCCTGCGCGACGGCTCGAGCGTCCAGGAGAACCGAGTGGTGACGACGGCTCGAGATCGGGAGATGGGCGAGCGGGTTCGGGACGATCTGAACGAGGTGCTCTCGGACGAGGAATTTCGCTAGCGGATTTCGACTCGATGGGGGCAGCAGTCCGTCGCTCGATGAAGTGACAGTACCTGCTGGTTCTCGGACCCTTTTCCGACCGGGTGTAATGAGATATAATTAGGTATGCTCGAGCGCGCTGACGCGTTCCTCGCGACGGTGCCGTTGCTCGCGGCGAGCGGCCTCCTCCTTCGGACCGCGATCGCCGCGACCGGTATCGGGACGGGACTGCTCGCGACGCCGCTCGCTCCCGCCGGCTACATCGCGGCGTTCGTGCTCGTCGTCAGGGAGATGCTCACCGGTCCGGTCGCAGAACGGGCGGCGGCGGAACGGTCGTAACTCAACAGGTTTATGCGTCCGCTGGGGATAGTTAGCGGTACTATGGCCGAACAAGGAAAGCGAACGGTCGGTAGCGCGGGTCGGTTTGGCGCACGCTACGGCCGCGTCGCACGACGCCGCGTCAGCGAGATCGAAGACGACATGCGAAACTCCCAGGTCGACGGTGACGACGTCAAACGCGTCGGCACGGGTATCTGGAAGAACGAGGAAACCGGCGAGGTCTTCACCGGCGGTGCCTACCGCCCCGAGACGCCCGCCGGACGCACCGTCCGCCGCTCGATTCGCGCCGCACTGGGCGACGACGACAACTAATCCCGACACTACTTCGACATGAGTTACAAGTGCTCCCGCTGTAAACGAGACGTGCAACTCGACGAGTACGGCGGCGTCCGCTGTCCGTACTGCGGACACCGCGTGCTCCTGAAAGAGCGCAGCCGGGACGTCAAGGAAGTCGACGTCAACTAACCGCGTGTTTTCTCACGACGCGACCCTCGAGTTCGACTACGAGACGCCGTCTCGAGCCCGCGTCGTCGCCGATAGCGTCCGCCGAGAGATCGGCGAGATAGACGACGAGCGGTCGCGAACCACGATCTCGCGTGAGGACCGGACGGTGACGATCGAGGTCGACGCGCGGGACGTCACTGCGCTCCGGGCGGCGCTCAACACCTGGTTTACGCTGGTCGACGTCGCGGAGCGAGCCGCAGATGTCGGCCGACGGACGCGAGCCGATGGGTGAGGACGCGCGGGGGAGCGACGGCAACCCGCAGTCGGCTGTTTTCAGGAAGGAAACGCCGGAGGGAGTGCTCGAGTGGCAGCTCACCCCGTCGAACGCCGGGCTGCTCCGGGCGCTGCTGTACGCCTCGTGGACGCTTTCCGGCGGGTTCGCCGCGCTGTGTCTCGGGGTAGTGATCGGGGCGGCCCTCTACTCGCTGGGGCTTCCCGTGGATCTCCCCGAAATCGTCGCCATCGCGGTTCTGGGAACGCTGCCGATGGCCTGGCTGCTGCTCTCGTGGCTCGAGTCCTCGCGCCACGGGCTGACCTTCTTGCGGCTTCGGACGCCGGAGCCGAGCGATCCCACCCGATCGGTCGTCGAACACGCTCCGACCGCCGTCCTCGCCGCGCTTGCGGCCGGCGGGGCGCTCGTCCACGTCGCCTTCCTCGCGCTCGTCGTGAGCCGCGACCTCTCGTCGTTCGCGTATATCCTCCCGGCGGGGGTCCTCTACGGCGCGCTGGTCTCCGTCCGCTGGTGGCTGCCGACGGCGGGCGGGCTCGACGAGTCGGGCGACCGGCTCGTCCTCATCTCGTTTCCCCGCGACGAGAGCGAGGGCGGTCGACAGTGGCACGGGCGTCTCGAGACGACCGTCGACGCACGACTCGAGGACGTGACCGCCCGTCGCTCGCTGTCGGTCGCGGACGCGACCGTGGTCGTCCTGTCGACGCCCACTCGAGCGCCCGTTGTCGCCGTCGTCCCCCGCGAAATCGCCGATCGACTCGACGCTCCGCGCGCTCGGTGACAAAGCTTGGCTTTATCAGTCCGGAGGGCTTCGGTCGAGGTATGCAAGGTAATCTGCCACCGGAGGCACAGGAGAAACTCGAGGAACTGCAGGGGCTTCAGGAGACGGCACAGAACGTCGCCGTCCAGAAACAGGAGACCGAGTCCTCGCTTTCCGACGCCGAGGCTGCTCTCGACGAACTCGAGAACCTCGAGGAGGACACCACAATGTACCGCCAGGTCGGCGAACTGCTCGTCGAAACCGAGTTCGACGAGGCCGAAGACGACCTCGATGACAAGGTCAACACGCTCGAGATCCGCCTCGAAACCCTCGAGAAACAGGAAGATCGCGTTCAGGATCAGTTCGAGTCGCTTCAGGAGGAACTCCAGAACCTCCTCGGCGGCGGCGGTGCGATGGGCGGTCCCGCAGGCCCAGGCGGCCCCGGCGCCGGCGGCGCGTAGATGTCGACCGAGGAACCGACCGACGAGGCCGTCGTCCAGACGGCCTCGGACGCCGCCGAGGGGGTCATCTTCTCGCGGTACAAGCAGTCAGCGGTGAAAGACTACGACGTCACCGTCGTGTTCGAGGAGGGCGTTCTCGAGGTGGACGTCTACCTCAACGCGCCCGACGACGAACACGACCCCGAGCGGGTCGCCGACGACGCCGCGCTCGCCGCACGCGAGGCGGTCGACGACCTGTTCGGCGAGTAAACGACTCCCGTTTTCGTGTCCCCGACGGCACGCCGTCGCCGTCGGCTCTCGGTAGTGTGTGGACGGATCTCACACCGCCGGTACTGCTTTCACTCTCGGCGGTGATCTCGACTCGAGAATGGAGACCCGCTCGTTTTCCTGATCGGACTCGGCCACCGCCCGTTGTCGACGGACTCTCAGCGCCGCGAGTGTCGTCGATAGCACCGGTCGCCTCGAGTCCGTGTTCTCGCCCCGATAGTCCCGACGCCGCTCGGGAGACAGCCACCGACCCATGAGCAACAGATCACAGATCCAATGTCACGACCACGTACACACGCACGAACTGCCGTCGTCGCCGCCCGCGGGCCGACCACCCCCGTCGAGACGGCCGAGATCCGCGGCCTCGCCGAAGCCGGGGGCTACGACGTCGCCGCCGAGCTGACCCAGTCGGGAGCCGAGGACACCGGAACGTATCTCGGCACCGGGAAAGTCGACGAACTCGCCGACGCCGTCGCGGACACCGGCGCCGGCGTCGTCCTCGTCGATAGCGGACTCACGCCGGGGCAACACCACGCCCTCGAGTCTGCGATGCCGCCCGATACCGTCGTCTACGACCGCTACCGGCTGGTGCTCGAGATCTTCGAGAGCCAGGCGGGAACCCGCCGCGCGCGGTTGCAGGTCGAACTCGCCCAGTTGCGCTACGACCTGCCGCGGATGATCGAGGCTGCCGACGAAGGGATGTTAAACCGAGTTACCGAGAGCGGGACGCCCGTCTACGACGCCCGCGACCGGATCGCCAGGCTGGAGCGGAAACTCGCTGAACTCCCCGATCCAGCCGAGCAGTTCCGCGCTCGGAGACGCGAGCAGGGGTTCGATCTCCTCACGGTCGCCGGCTACACCAACGCGGGGAAATCGACGCTGTTGCACCGCCTCGCCGACGACATGTCGCTTGAGAACGCCGACCCCGAGAGGGTCGCTAGCGTCGACGGCGGCTCCGACAAGCACGCCACCGCCGCGGTCGAAGATCAGTTGTTCAAGACCCTCGAGACGACGACCCGGCGGGCGACCATCGACGGGCGACCCGTCCTCGCCACCGACACAGTGGGGTTCGTGGACGACCTCCCCCACGACCTCGTCACCTCGTTCAGTTCGACGCTGTCTGAGGCCGCGGCGGCCGACGTCGTCGTGCTCGTCGCGGACGGGAGCGACGGCCTCGAGCGGTTCCGCGAGCGCCTCGAGGTTTCGCTCGACGTGCTCGCCGAGCAGGGCGTCGACGACGACGGGCTTCTGCTGGCCGTGAACAAGGTCGACCTGCTCTCGGCGAACGAACTCGAGGAGCGGCTCGCGGTCGCCCGCGAGCGGGTTCCCGCGGTCGTTCCGGTGAGCGTTACCGAGGGGACCAACCTCGATGCGCTCCTCGGGGCGGTACGCGACCGGCTGCCGACGGAGCGAGCGGTCCTCGAGATGCCGAACGGCGACGAGGCGATGGCGCTCGTCTCGCGGGCGTACGATCGAACGACCGTCGAGTCGGTCGACTACGACGGGGAGCACGTGAGAATCGAGTGTCGCGGCCGACCCGGCGTTATCGAGCGACTTCGGGGCCGAGCGGCCGGGATCGAGTGACCGGAGGCGCCGTAGCCGAACTCAGTCCATCGCCTTGACCCAGCCCGGCACCGCGGCCATCCCGTCTTTGTCCTCCCAGCCGTGTGCGCGAAGGTAGCCCTCGAGGTCCGTAAACTCGAACCCGAACCGGTCCTCGAGCGCCGGGATATCGGCGCTGTAGCCGACCTCGTTGAACCACTCGCACATCACGGTGAACTCCTCGCCGAAGCTCTCGTAGGCGTCCTCGATAGGGACGTGGTACGCCTCGACGCCGACGCCGGTCACGTCCGAGAGAACGTCGGCGGTCTCCTCGAGGGTCAATTCATCGCCCGCGAGTTCGACCCGCTCGCCGACGAACGTCTCGGGATCGGCGAGCGCGACCGTCGCGGCGCGGCCGACGTCGTCGACGTCGATCATCTGGAGGGAGACGCCCTCCTCGAGCGGGAGCGCGAGCGTTCCGTCCCCGACGATGTCCTCGGCGAAGGCCTCGAGATTCTGGAAGAAGAACACGGGCTGGAGAACGGTCATGGGGAGGTCGAGCTCCTGGGCGTACTGTTCGATCTCCCAGGCCGAATCGAAGTGGGGTACACCCGTCTCGCGCTCGTGGCTGCCGACGCCGCTGAAGACGAACTGGTCGACGTCCTCCTCGGCCGCAGCGTCTGCGATGTTCTTGCCCTGCTGGACCTGCGTTTCGTAGCCCTGCGTCCAGAAGTTCGTCACCGCGAAGACGGCGTCGACAGCCGCAACGTGCGGGCGCAGCGAGTCGGTGTCGTCCAGGTCGCCCTCGACCATCTCGACCCCGCGGCCGGCGAGTTCCCGCGCCCGTTCGCCGCTCGCATCGCGGGTCAGCCCGTAGATCTCGAAGTCGGTCTCTGACTCGAGGAGGTGGTCGACGACCGCGCCGCCCTGATTACCGGTCGCACCGGTGACGAGAACGCTCGTCATCGGCTGTTCACCTCGCCGTTGCCTGCGCGTTCAGTCGGCGAGACGGGCGGCGTCGACACCGTGCCGGTTGCTGGTTGCATTACGTTACCTGATTCGATCTGAAACCTATATACGCGTTTGGCGACACGTCGTTTACCACGTAACATCAGTGTCACCGCTTGCATCGATCGGGAGGGGGCGCGCACCCGCCGTCGTCGGTGCTGTCGGCCGGGTGGTACTGCGGTTAGTTTAACCTGCGGTCGCACCTGTGACGGCTTCGGCTGGTCATCAGGCGAGTACTTTGAGGAAAAACGGGATCATGACGGCCAGACCGACCAGTGCGAGCCACCACGGGAAGAACAGCAACAGGAACACGGTCATCAGTAGGCCGGTGCCAGCGAGCACGATTTTTCCGCCGAACGTCGGTGCCATACGTCGTCGTCGCGAGAGGGGTAGTAAAAAGTGTTGGAAATACGTCCAGAAAAGATGTTACGACGACTCGCAGATCTCGAGGAAGTTCTCGAAGACCTCCTCGCCACGCTCGGTGTGGGCGACTTCGGGGTGCCACTGGACGCCGTACAGATCCCGATCGGTGTCGCTCATCGCTTCGACGCCACAAACGTCACTTTTCGCGGTGAGTTCGAACCCGATGGGAAGCTCCTTCACCTCGTCGGCGTGGCTCGCCCAGACGCGCGTCTCGGGGTGAAGCGAGCCGATCAGCGGATCGGCCTCCTCGACGATCTCGACGGTAACGTCCGCGTAGCCGCCGTACTCGCCGCCGCCGACGCGCCCGTCGAGTTCGGCGGCCATGATCTGCATGCCGAGACAGATACCCAGAACGGGAACGTCGCCCTCGAGGTAGTCGGGAGAGCGGCCGATGCGGTCCATGTCGGGGCCGCCCGAGAGCACGACGCCGTCGGCGTCGACGTCTTCGGGCGGGGTGTCGTTGTCGATCAGTTCGGTGTCGATGCCGAGGTCGCGCAGCGCCCGCTGTTCCAGGTGGGTGAACTGTCCGTGGTTGTCCACCACGACGATTTTGGTCATTGACGAGTCGTAGCGACTCGGATGGTAAAAGCGGCCCGAAAGTCGGGTTCGATCCGGACGGGTCCACCGAGTCCCGGTACGTTTATGCGCTCGTCCGGACAGCGTCTGTGTATGGCAGTCGATCTCGAAAAGTACGACCACCCCTCCTGGATGACGGCGGCGGGAACCGGCGTTGGCTATCTGTTGATTCTCACGCTGCTGTTCGTCGCGCTGTTCGTCGTGCCGTGGCTGCTGTTTATGCAGCTGTAACTCGCGTCAAAACGAATCGACAGGACAGGAGAATCGCGGTCGGCCTGAGCCGTTTCAGGCGAACGTCTTCGAGACCTCGTCGGTCTCGTCGCTTTCTGCTTGCACCTTCTCCCAGGCGTTGCGGAAGTCCTCCATCCGGATCTCCGTGCGGTCGTCGCGGATGGCGAACATCCCGGCCTCGGTACAGACCGCCTTGACGTCGGCGCCGGAGGCCTCCGTCGCTTCGGCGGCGAGTTCGGCGAAGTCGACGTCGTCGGCGACGTTCATGTTGCGGGTGTGGATCTGGAAGATGATCTCGCGACCCTCCTCGTTGGGTTTTGGTACCTCGATGAGGCGGTCGAATCGGCCTGGTCGGAGGATGGCCCGATCGAGCATGTCGAAGCGGTTCGTGGCGGCGATGATCCGGATCTCGCCACGGTCCTCGAAGCCGTCCATCTCCGAGAGGAGTTGCATCATCGTTCGCTGGACCTCGGCGTCGCCGGAGGTCTTCGATTCGGTCCGCTTGGCGGCGATGGCGTCGATTTCGTCGATGAAGATCACCGCGGGCTCGTGCTCGCGGGCGACGTCGAACAGGTCGCGCACCAGTTTCGCCCCCTCGCCGATGAACTTGTGAACCAGCTCGGAGCCGGCCATCTTGATGAAGGTGGCGTCGGTCTGGTTAGCGACGGCCTTGGCGAGCATCGTCTTGCCGGTGCCCGGCGGGCCGTAGAGCAGCACGCCGCTCGGCGGGTCGATGCCGACGTCCTCGAACATCTCCGGCTTCTCGAGGGGCATCTCGACGGTTTCGCGCACCTCGTTCATCTGCTCTTCGAGGCCGCCGATGTCCTCGTAGCTCACGTCCGGACTCTCGGTGACTTCCATTACGCGAGCGCGCACGTCCGTCTCGTTCGAGAGGGTCTTGACGATAGAGAGAGAGTTGTTGACGGCGACGCGCGCGTCCGGATCGAGGTCGCTGCGCATCTCTTCTGTGACCTCGGTGAGTGCCTCCTGGTTGTTGCCGTGCTGTTTGATGATGACGCCCTCGTCGGTCATCTCCTGGACCGTGGCGACGAACAGCGGCGACTGCTTTAGCTTCTTGTTCTCGTGTGTGAGTCGCTCGAGTTTCTGCTGGTACTTGTTGTTCTCGGCGTTCGCATCGAGGAGCTTGTCCCGCATCTCCTCGTTTTGCGACTCGAGGACCTCAAGGCGATCTTCGAGTGACCGTATTTTCTCCTGTTGGGACGCCTCGTCCTCGTCATACGGGAGGTCGACGTCGTCCACAGTGTCGCTCATCACGTGCTGGTAGGTCATTGCTTCATAAGAGGTTTCGGGTAGGTGCATCGAGACAGAATAATTACTGCAGAGAATAGAACTAAACAGGAAATATTATTAGGCCGTATGCGCAACTGTGGTTCACAATGAGCGCATCAGAGCAATTGCGACAGGACTCCGACCCGACCGGCACGTGGGAGGACGTCCGCGATCTCCCACCGAGTGCGAAACTCGTCGCGAAGGTGTTAGAGTACAACGAGACGATGACCCAGCAACAGATCGCCGACGAGACGCTGCTTCCGGCCCGGACCGTCCGCTACGCCCTGAACCGGCTCGACGAAGAGAACGTCATCCAGTCCCGCTTTTCCTTCTCCGACGCCAGAAAGCGTCTCTACACCCTCGAGATCGACTCCTAGCTCGACTCGCTCTCGACCCCCTCTACTTTCGCCCCGGTCACGGAATCCATTTAGGGCCACCGCTCCAAACGGTGATAGATGACACGGGTGATACATACGGGCGACACCCACATCGGGTACCAGCAGTACAACGCGCCCGAGCGACGACGGGACTTTCTCGAGGCCTTCCGGAACGTGGCCGAGGACGCGGTCGCGACGGACGTCGACGCCGTGATCCACGCGGGCGACCTCTTTCACGACCGCCGGCCGGGGCTGGTCGACCTCCAGGGGACCGTCGAGGTGCTCCGGACGCTTTCCGACGCCGAAATTCCGTTTCTCGCGGTCGTCGGCAACCACGAGGGGAAACGCGACGCTCAGTGGCTCGATCTCTTTGCAGACCTCGGGCTGGCGACCCGGCTTGGAGCCTCGCCCGAAATCGTGGAAAACACCGCCTTCTACGGGCTCGACTTCGTCCCCCGCTCGCGCCGCGAGGACCTCGAGTACGAGTTCGACAGCCCGCCCGCGGGAGCCGACCACGCGGCGCTTGTGAGCCACGGCCTGTTCGAGCCGTTCGCCCACGCCGACTGGGAGACAGAGACAGTACTCGAGGAGTCGAACGTCGCGTTCGACGCCGTCCTCCTGGCTGACAACCACGAACCCGGCATCGCCGAGGTTCGCGATAGCTGGGTCACCTACTGCGGGTCGACCGAGCGCGCGAGCGCCAGCGAGCGCGAGGACCGGGGGTACAACATCGTCGAGTTCGAAGCCGGTGAGCAGCCGGCGATCAGCCGCCGCGGGCTCGAGGTCGCCCGCGAGTTCGTCTTCGTCGACGTCGACCTCGCCGAGGGCGAGGGAACCGACCGCGTCCAGGAGCGCGTGCGCGAGTACGACCTCGAGGACGCGGTCGTGGTCGTCACCGTCGAGGGCGAGGGCCGCCCGATCACGCCGGCGACGATCGAGACGTTCGCGGCCGACCGGGGCGCGCTCGTCGCCCGCGTCAACGACCGCCGGGAGATCGCCGACGCCGACGAGGAGGTCACCGTGAGCTTCGCGGACCCCGACGACGCGGTCCGCGAGCGGGTCCGCGAACTGGGGCTTTCCGACGCCGCCCTCGAGATCGATCGAACGGTGCGCGACGGCGAAGTCGTCGACGCCAACCTCCGCGAAACCGTCGAACGGCGGGTGCGGGACCTGCTCGAGGACGACCGCGGCGCGTTCGAGTCCGCGCCCGACCGCGACCCCGCCGAGGTGACGACGGTCGCCGACGCGCTCTCGAGCGACGGCGGCGCGGACGACGAACCGGCGGCGGACGTGACTGCCGATCACGACGAGAGCGTCGGTGACAAGGACGAGGGACGATCAGAGGACGGCGGCATCGAGTCCGCCGACGGCAGCGACGAGAGGCGGGTGGACGACGAAGACCGGGAGGCCGAGGGCGACACCGATGAGCAGCCAACCGAAGCCGACGGAGACACCGGTGACCAGCCAACCGAGACCGACGACGCAGAGCCGCCAGCCGACGACGGCCAGGTTTCGATGGGTGATTTCACGTGAGAGTCGATCGCGTCCGCCTCGAGAACTTCAAGTGCTACGGCGAGACCGACCTCCGGCTGAATCAGGGTGTCACCGTCGTCCACGGCGTCAACGGCAGCGGCAAGTCGACGCTGCTCGAGGCCGTCTTCTTCGCGCTCTACGGCTCGAAGGCGCTGGACGACCGGACCTTAGACGACGTGATCACGACCGGCGAAGAGGAGGCGGCGGTCGAGTTCTGGTTCACCCACGGCGGCACCGAGTATCACATCGAGCGTCGCCTGAAACTCCGCGGGGATCGGGCGACGACCACGACCTGCGTCCTCGAGGGCGACGGCGAGCCGATCGAAGGTGCCCGCGACGTCCGCCGGGCGGTCACCGAACTCCTGCGGATGGACGCCGACGCGTTCGTCAACTGCGCCTACGTTCGTCAGGGCGAGGTGAACAAGCTGATCCACGCCTCGCCGCGCGAGCGCCAGGACATGATAGACGACCTGCTCCAGCTGGGTGCCCTGGAGGAGTACCGCGAACGCGCCGCCGACGCCCGCCTCGGCGTCAAGGACGTTCTCGGCGAGATCCGCGGCAAAGCGGAGGGGATCGCCGAGAGCATCGAGGCCAAGGAAGAGAAGAATCTCCACGCGCGGCTGAACGACCTCGAGTCCCGCCACGCGAGCCGCCGCGAGGAGATCGACCGGTTCGAGGGCAACCAGCGCGAGGCCGAGAGCACGCTCGAGCAGGCCGAATCGATCCTCGAGCGCCACGAGGAAACGCGCGAGGAGATCGACCGGCTCGCCGACGAGATCGACGACCTCCGGAAGACGATCTCCGAGACGGCAAGCGAGCGAGAGTCGCTCAAGGCGGAGATCGACGAACTTCGCGAGGAACGAGAGGAGGCCGAAGAAGAGCGAGCGACGCTGCTCGCGGAGGTCGACCTCGGTGAGGCGTCCCCGGCCGAGCGCATCGAGGCGCTCGAGGCCGAGGACGAGGAGCTTCGGGACCGTCTCGAGGAGCTCCGCGTCGAAATTTCCCAGCGAAGCGACGAGGAAACGCGGCTACGTGAGCGCGCCGACGAGCTCGAGGCGGAAGCCGAGGCGGCCCGCGAAACGGCCGCTGAGCTCGCGGAGCGCCTCGAAACCGACGAGGAGACGATCACAGAGCGCGAGGGGACGCTGTCGGAACTGGACGACGAGATCGAGGTCGAGCGTGGCCGATTCGAGGATGCGCCGGTCGCGTTCGGCGAGGCCGCCGACCATCGGACGGCGCTCGCCGACGAGCGCGAGGAGCTTCGATCGGCGCGTTCGGAAGTACAGGCGAAGATCGAAGCCGCGACGGCCGCCATCGAAGAGGGTGAGGAACTGCTCGCGGCCGGCAAGTGCCCCGAGTGCGGTCAGCCCGTCGAGGACTCCCCACACGTCGACGTCCTCGAGGACCGCCGGGAGGAACTCGAAGCCCACGAGGGCGAGCGCGCTGAACTCGACGACGATCTCGAGGCCGTCGAGGAGCGCCTCGAGCGCGCCGAGGAGCTCCGGGAGGTCGAACGGCGGGTCGACACCCTCGAGGGAAACCGCGAGAACGTCGAACAGCTGCTCGCGGAGAAGCGCGAGACGCTGTCGGATCGTCGGGAGCAACGCGACGACCGCCTGGAGCGGGCCGAGGACCTCGAGGAGACGGCCGCCGGCAAACGAGAGCGAGCGGACGACCTCGAGGCCGAAATCGATGAGCTGCGGGCGGATCTCGGCGAGATCAACCGCAAGCGAAGCGAGTGTAAGTCGACCCTTGAGTCGCTGCGCGAGGCAGAGACGTTGGCCGATCGGATCGAGAGCCTCGACTCCGAGATCGAGGGTTGTCGCGAGCGCCGCCGGAGCAAACACGAACTCAACGAGGAGCGTCGGACTCGCCTGTCGGAGAAGCGCGAGCGCAAACGGGAACTCGAGGACGAGTTCGACGACGACCGGATCGAGGAGGCTCGACAGGAGAAGGCGAACGCGGAGTCCTACCTCGGTCAGGTCGAGACGAAACTGGCCGAGCTTCGGGCGGAGCGCGACGAGCTCCAGACCGAGATCGGCGCCGTCGAGAACGAACTCGGGGAACTCGAGGAGCTCCGGGAGCGGCTCGAGGCGGTCGAGGCCCGGTGTCAGGACCTCGAGTCGCTGTACGAGGAAGCGGAGACCTTACAGACGACCTACGGCGAGTTACGCACCGAGTTACGCCAGCGCAACGTCGAGACCCTCGAGCGATTGTTGAACGAGACGTTCGAACTAGTCTACCAGAACGACTCCTACGCGGCGATCGATCTCGACGGCGAGTACCGACTGACGGTGTACCAGAAGGACGGCGAACCGCTCGAGCCCGAGCAGCTGTCCGGCGGCGAGCGGGCGCTGTTCAACCTGAGTCTACGGTGTGCGATCTACCGGCTGCTGGCCGAAGGGGTCGAGGGGGCGGCGCCGATGCCGCCGCTGATCCTGGACGAACCGACCGTCTTCCTCGATTCGGGCCACGTCACGCAGCTGGTGTCGCTGATCGAATCGATGCGGAAGCTGGGTGTCGAACAGATCGTCGTCGTCAGCCACGACGAGGAACTCGTCGGCGCGGCCGACGAACTCGTCCGCGTCGAGAAGGACGCGACCACGAATCGGTCGCGCCTCGAGCGCGAGGAGCCGCCGGACGTCTCGCTGTTGGCGTCGGACTGAGCGGCCGCTGGTGCAGCTTCGTGGAGTCGGCCGGGCGTGCGTCGACAGTCGCACGAGCGACGCTCTTTCCCCCTCGAGTGGGTCCCGGAAACGCCTAAGTAATACATCGACGTAGATTCTGTGCCGTTCGGTACCACTGCTCACGCGGCCGGGTACGATCGCCGAATGGGATGGGAGAGGATCGACTATGACACAAGCACACAAACTCGATTGCGAGTCGGTATCGGAGGAGTGCCGCTTTATCGTCCAATCGGAGAACGAAGACGAGGCACTCGAACTGGCGAAAAACCACATGCGGGAGGTGCACGGGCAGGAGGTAACGGACGACGAACTCCGGAACGATCACCTGCAGGTCGTCTGAGGGCAGGGCGACGGTCGATCGGTTGGCCCCCGGGCCGACAGTGTGGATGCTGCCAGCCGAGTCGAGCGAGCGTCCTCACCGCTCGGTTTTCGAGCGTTCGAGGTCCGGTTTTTCGTCTGCTCGAACCGTCTCGATCGCCGTCTCGCAGCGGTCGGTGATCCGATACCCGCGCTCGCCGGCGACGTCGGTTTCCTCGAGTAGCCCCGCCGCGGTGAGTTCCGCGAGGATGCCGTGGAGATCGCTCTCACAGAGATCGTAGGTGCCGAGCAGCGTTCGAACGCCCATCGGGCCGCGCTCGCCGAGTTCGATCAGGAGGCCCAGCGTCCGCTCGTCGTGGACGGCGGTGAGGAGCTGGCGAACCGTCGGTTTGACGCCGCTGGCGGCCGTTTCGAGCGGCGATGACCCCTCGGCGAGTTCGAGTCGGTCGTTCTGTACGTAACACTCGTTGCCGGTCGCCGGATCGCGGACGAGGCTCGCCGTTCCGGACTGTTTGATCAGGAGGTACGGTCTACCGTCGTCGTCTCGTACGGTTTTCATGGTCAGTCGTGGTCGGTTGGCTGGGAGGAATCGGCGTCCGTCGGGTCCTCGACGTCATCGGGTCGCTCGTCAGACGGTGCGGTCGCCGGCTCGCTCGAGTCGTCGTCGGCCGCGGGCGGATCGGCCTCGTCTTCGGCAGCGCCAGAGTCGTCGTCGCTCGAGCGGCGAAACGATCGGTAGCGGTAGACCGCAAACCCGAACAGTACGATCCCGCCGCCCAGAAGCGGCCCGCCGACGGAGAGATCCGACTCGAAGACGAGAAACAACACGCCGAGCGAGAACGCGAGAACGGCAGCGTTGACGACGAGCACGATCGCCCAGAACGTCTTGAGGAGC
Organism: Natrononativus sp. DTA114; assembly: GCF_059736515.1. Taxonomy (NCBI): domain Archaea; kingdom Methanobacteriati; phylum Methanobacteriota; class Halobacteria; order Halobacteriales; family Natrialbaceae; genus Natrononativus; species Natrononativus sp. DTA114. Next base: position 571,682 of record NZ_JCASSN010000003.1, read on the forward strand.
TCCGGCGGAACGTCGGTTTCGTCGGTCGAAACCTTCGGAATCGTCAGTGAATCCGACTCCGGGTCCGTCAACTCCGCCTCGGGGTCGTACTCTTCCGGCTCGTTCTCGGTCCGCTCGAATACCACATGTGCGGAAACACCCGGTCGTTAGAAAAGCGTTGGCGTTCGCCGGCCCGCGCTCAGGCGACGTCCCGAAGCGGAAACGAGCGCGTCGTTTCTACCCACGCAAGTGGGTTCTCCGCGTCGTAAAAGACGACGCCGTCGTCGGTTTCGTAGGACTCGATCGTGGCGGTTCCCGTCTGCTCGTCGCTCGGTTCACCGTCGTCCGTCGTACCATCGTTGTTCACACGGGGGGACACGTCTATCGCCTCTTTCTATGATGTGTGTTACCATATTAAATGCTTTGTGACTCCTGCAGGAGGGGCAACCCGATGAGCGCACCGCGTCGGTGGATTGCAGGGGTTTTTATCCGGCGGCTGCAAATCCGAGTAGCAATGAGTGACGCGGGGCAAACGGGGCTCGAGGCGTTCGCGAGCGACGCCGAGGGGCGACCCGACGAGGAGGCGGTCGCCGTCGCGGGCAACGGCGGCTCTCGGGCGGCCGAGGTTATCGACGTCGTCGAGGAGACGCTGCCCGAACCGACCGACGAACTCGAGCTCGCCGTGATGCAGGTCGATTACACGATCGCCGGCTACGGCGACGACGAGCAGCCGATCATGCACGTGTTCGGACGCACTCCGGAGGGCGAACTCGAGCACGTCCAGGTCGTCGGCTTCCGGCCCTACTTCTACGCGCCGACGGCGACGCTCGAGCGCCCGCCCGAGGAACAGTACGACCGGCTGACCGGCAGCCGCGAGGTCGGCGAGGACGGCGAACCGTACGAGAGCATCCGCGGGGAGAAACTGACGAAGATATTCGGCCAAACTCCGCGGGACGTCGGGAAGGTCCGGGACGATTTCGAGCACTACGAGGCCGACATCCTCTTCCCGAACCGGTTTCTGATCGACAAGGACGTCCGGAGCGGCATCCGGATTCCGGAGCGGCGGGCTGACGACGACTCGCTGGTCGTCCCCCACGTGGAGGTCGAGGCGGCCCCCGTCGACGCCGAACCGCGCGTGCTGACGTTCGACATCGAAGTCGACGACCGCTCGGGCTTCCCAGAGGAGGGTGAGGAGCCGATCATCTGTCTCACGAGCCACGACTCCTACCGCGACGAGTACATCATGTGGCTGTACGAGGCGCCCGTCGGTGACGGGGAAACGCCGGCCGAAATCGAGGGCTACGAACCGATCGAAGGGGCGATCGACCACGAGGTTCGCAGCTTCGAGCAGGAGGAGGCGATGCTCGAGGCGTTCGTCGACTACGTCCGCGAGACCGACGCGGACGTCCTCACCGGCTGGAACTTCGACGACTTCGACGCGCCGTACTTCCTCGACCGCCTCGAGGAACTGCAGGGTCCCCACCACGACTACAACCTCGAAGTCGACCGGCTCTCGCGGGTCGACGAGGTCTGGCGGAGCAACTGGGGCGGCCCCGACATCAAGGGACGGGTCGTTTTCGACCTGCTCTACGGCTACCAGCGGATGGTCTTCTCCGAACTCGACTCCTATCGACTCGACGCCGTCGGCGAGGCTGAACTCGGTGTCGGAAAAGAGCGGTACGCCGGTAAGATCGGCGACCTCTGGGAGGACGACCCCACCCAGCTGCTCGAGTACAACCTCCGGGACGTCGAACTCTGTGTCGAACTCGACCGCCAGCAGCAGATCGTCGCCTTCTGGAACGAGGTGCGTTCGTTCGTCGGGTGTAAACTCGAGGACGCGCCGACGCCCGGCGACGCGGTCGACATGTACGTGCTCCACGAGGCGTACGGCCAGTTCGCGCTCCCCTCGAAGGGTCAGCAGGAAGCCGGCGAGGAGTACGAGGGCGGGGCGGTCTTCGACCCCATCACGGGTGTCAAGGAGAACGTCACGGTGCTCGACCTGAAGAGTCTGTACCCGATGTGCATGGTGACGATCAACGCCTCGCCGGAGACGAAAGTCGACCCCGAGCGCTACGACGGGGAGACCCACGTCGCCCCCTCGGGGACCCACTTCCGCCAGGAACCAGACGGCGTCATGCGAGAGATGATCAACGAACTGCTCGCGGAACGCGAGGAGAAGAAATCGCTGCGCAATGAGCACGAGCCCGGCACGCCGGCGTACGAGCAGTACGACCGCCAGCAGGGGGCGGTGAAGGTCATTATGAACTCGCTGTACGGCGTGTCGGGGTGGGATCGGTTCCGCCTGTACGACAAGGAGGCGGCCGCGGCGATCACCGCGACCGGCCGGGAGGTCATCGAGTTCACCGAAACCGCGGCGAAGGAGATCGGCTACGACGTCGCCTACGGCGACACCGACTCGGTCATGCTCGAGCTCGGCCCCGAGGTCTCGAAGGAAGAGGCCATCGAGCAGTCCTTCGAGATCGAGGAGTACGTCAACGGCCGCTACGACGACTTCGCGCTCGAGGACCTGAACGCCACTGAACACCGCTTCCAGATCGAGTTCGAGAAGCTCTATCGGCGCTTTTTCCAGGCCGGCACGAAGAAACGCTACGCCGGCCACATCATCTGGAAGGAAGGCCAGGACGTCGACGACGTCGACATCACCGGCTTCGAGTACAAGCGCTCGGACATCGCGCCGATCACCAAGGAGGTGCAACACCGGGTGATCGAGATGGTCGTCAAGGAGGGTGATATCGAGGGCGTCAAGGAGTACGTCAACGGCGTCATCGAGGAGTTCCTCGAGGGGGAGGTCAGCTTAGAGGAGATCGCCATTCCGGGCGGGATCGGCAAGAAACTCGGAAACTACGACACCGATACCGCCCAGGTCCGCGGTGCGAAGTACGCAAACCGCTTGTTAGGGACGAACTTCCAGCGCGGAAGCAAGCCCAAGCGGCTCTACCTGGATCGAGTCGATCCAGCCTTTTTCCGACGAATGGAGAGCGAGGAAGGGTTCGACCCCCAGACGGACCCGGTGTACGGCGCATTCAAGCGCGACCCCGACGTGATCTGCTTCGAGTACGAGGATCAGATCCCCCACGAGTTCGAAATCGACTACGACACGATGCTCGAGAAGACGCTCGAGGGACCGATCGAGCGCATTCTCGAGGCGTTGGGCGTAAGCTGGGAGGAGGTCAAGAGCGGCCAGGAGCAGACGGGCCTGGACAGTTTCATGTGACACGGCTCGACGTCCGCAAACCGGACACGGCGTCGCCTCCCGCCGTCGACGGCCGACCGCCAGCCGCTTTCCGATTCAAAAAATTATCTTCCACATTCGACAGCGTATGCAGTCAGACACGAAACCGTTATGAGTCCCACGACCCACCGTCCGAACGACAGAGGTAATCCGCATATGGCACGACTCCAACTCAAAAACTTGCACGCGGAAGTGGCGGAGGGCGACGAGAAAATCCTGCGCGGCGTCGACCTCGAGGTCGAATCGGGCGAGATCCACGCACTGATGGGACCGAACGGCTCCGGGAAGTCGACGACGGCGAAGGTCGTCGCCGGCCACCCGGCCTACGAGGTCACCGAGGGCGAGGTTCTCATCCACCTCGAGGAAGACGAGTTCGGCGAGGACTTCGAGATTCCGGAGGACAAGCGCACCTGGAACCTGCTCGAGCTCGAGCCCAACGAGCGCGCCGCACTCGGCGTCTTCCTGGGCTTCCAGTACCCCGCAGAGATCGACGGTGTCACGATGACGAACTTCCTCCGCACGGCGCTCAACGCCAAGATCGAGGAGCGCGAGGAGCTGTTCGAGGACGAGGAGGAAGCCGCCGACGAGGACGACGAAGAAGACGAGACGCCCGCGACCTCGCCGATGGAAGGCCCAGCCGACGAGGGCGAGGTCGGCGTCGCCGAGTTCCAGGAGATCCTCTCCGAGAAGATGGCCCAGCTTGACATGGACGAGAAGTTCGCCCAGCGGTACCTCAACGCGGGCTTCTCCGGCGGCGAGAAGAAGCAGAACGAGGTGCTCCAGGCTGCGATCCTCGAGCCCTCGGTCGCCGTGCTCGACGAGATTGACTCCGGGCTGGACATCGACCGCCTCCAGGACGTTTCTGCGGGGATCAACAAGCTTCGCGACGAGCAGGGAACCGGCATCCTTCAGATCACCCACTACCAGCGGATCCTCGACTACGTCGAACCCGACCGCGTCCACATCATGCTCGACGGGAAGGTCGTCAAGAGCGGCGACGCCTCCCTGGCCGAGGAGCTCGAGGACAAGGGGTACGACTGGGTCCGCGAGGAAGTCTACGAAACCGCGTAACCGGATTCGACTAGAAGAACCGGTATAACCCTAGAGCCGCAACCATCACTAGATACACACCATGAGTTCCGATCAAGATCACCTCAAAGAGACGGACACCGAGGCGCGCTTCGACTTCAAACAGGAGCAAAACGCCGCGGTCACGTCCGAGAAAGGCCTGACAGAGGAGGTCATCCGCATGATCTCCGACGACAAGGACGAGCCGGAGTGGATGCTCGAGCGACGCCTCCGCGCGCTCAAGCAGTACCACGCGATGCCGATGCCGACCGACTGGCCCGGCCAGCCCGACCTCACCGAACTGGACGTCGAAGAGATCGTCCCCTACATCCGCCCGGACGTCGACAAGCGCGAGGGCGTCGACGACTGGGACGAACTCCCGGACGACATCAAAGACACCTTCGAGAAGCTCGGCATCCCGGAAGCCGAGCGGAAGGCGCTCTCGGGCGTCGGCGCGCAGTACGAGTCCGAGATCGTCTACCAGAACATGCAGGAGCAGTGGGAGGAGAAGGGCGTCGTCTTCATGAACATGGACCAGGCGGTGAAGGAGCACCCCGACATCGTCAAGGAGCACTTCATGACGACCTGCGTCCCGCCGAGCGACAACAAGTTCGCCGCGCTCCACGGCGCGGTCTGGTCCGGCGGCTCGTTCGTCTACGTCCCCGAGGACGTCACCGTCGAGATGCCCGTCCAGGCGTACTTCCGGATGAACTCGGAAGGGATGGGCCAGTTCGAGCACACCCTCATCGTCGCCGAACCCGGGAGCGAAGTCCACTACATTGAGGGCTGTTCCGCGCCGAAGTACGGCAAACACAACCTCCACAGCGGGGGCGTCGAGGTCTTCGTCAAGGAGGACGCCCACGTCCAGTACTCCACCGTGCAGAACTGGTCGAAGAACACGTTCAACCTCAACACCAAGCGCGCCATCGTCGAGGCAAACGGGACGATGGAGTGGGTCTCGGGCAGCATGGGTTCGAAAGCGACCATGCTCTACCCGTGCTCGATCCTCAAGGGTCGCGGCGCGACCGACACTCACATCACTATCGCCTTCGCGGGCGAGGGTCAGGACATCGACACCGGCGCGAAGGTCTACCACAACGCGCCGAACACGAAGTCGACCATCGAGTCGAAGTCGATCTCGAAGGACGGCGGCCGCACCAACTACCGCGGCCTCGTTCACATCGCCGACGGCGCCGAGAACTCGAGCACCGCCGTCGAGTGCGACGCGCTGATGTTCGACAACGAGTCGACCTCCGACACCATGCCGTACATGGAGATCGAGGAGTCGAAGGTCGACGTCGCCCACGAGGCCACAGTTGGAAAGATCGGCGACGAGGACATCTTCTACCTCCAGTCGCGCGGACTGGACGACGACGACGCAAAGAAGATGATCGTCGCCGGCTTCATCGAGCCGATCACGGAGGAACTGCCGATCGAGTACGCGGTCGAACTCAACCGCCTCATCGAACTCGAGATGGAGGGGAGCCTCGGATAACATGAGCACGACGCAGGTACACGCCAATCTAACCGAAGAACAGGTACGCGAGATCAGCGGCGATCTCGACGAGCCCGAGTGGCTCCTCGAGACGCGTCTCGAGGCGCTCGAGGCGCTCGACGAACTCGACATGCCGAAGGTCATCCGGACCCCCGGGCGGGACTGGACGAACCTCCACGACCTCGACTTCGAGTCGTTCGTCGATCCGCTGAACTGGGCCGAGAAGAAGGATCAGGTCGGCCCCGACGAGGTCGACGTACTCACGTGGGCCGAGGCGGTCGACGAGCACGAGGCGCTCTTGAGGGAGCACTTCGGCTCGACGGTCGACCCCCAGGAGAACTACCTGACTGCGCTGTCGACGGCGCTGTTCAGTACCGGTACCGTGATCTACGTCCCAGAGGGCGTCGACGCCGAGGACGTGACGATCCGGACCGAGATGAACTCCCAGTCGCTGTTCAACTACACGCTCGTCGTCACCGAGGAGTCGAGTTCGGTGACGATCTTAGAGCGCCAGTCGACCGGCGACGAGGGCGAGGTCCGCGACGGCGAGGAGCGAGCCAGCGGCTACGTCCCCCGCGAGGGCGGCGAGCGCTACTACAGCGGGATCGTCGAGATCGTCGCGGGCGAGAACAGCTACGTCCAGTACGGCAGCCTCCAGAACCTCTCTGAGGAGTCGTACAACTTCACGTGCAAGCGCGGCGTTACCGACACCTACGCCACCATCGACTGGATCGAGGGCAACATCGGTACGAAGCTCACGAAGACCGAAGTGTCGACGGAGCTCGCCGGCGACTCCTCGGAGACGCAGATCGTCGGCGCCTTCTACGGCCACAACGACCAGCACTTCGACCTCGACGTCAAAGTCTGGCACCGCGCCGAGCACACGACGGCTGACCTCGTCACCCGCGGCGTCACCGACGACGTCGCCCGCTCGGTGTACGAGGGCGTCCAGGACGTCGGCCGCGACGCCTGGGACACGAGCTCCTACCAGCGCGAGAACACCCTCATGCTGAGCGACGAGTCCGAGGCCGACGCCTCGCCGAAGCTCATCATCAACAACCACGACACCGAGGCCAGCCACTCCGCGACGGTCGGCCAGATCGACGAGGAGGACCTGCTGTACATGACCTCCCGCGGCGTCAACCCGCGAGCCGCTCGCAACATGCTCGTGGAGGGCTTCTTCGTGCCCGTACTCGAGGAGATCGCCGTCGAGGAGCTTCGCGACGACCTCGAAGAGCTCGTCCAGCAGCGTCTGCGCGAGTAACGCGTTCCGCAGACACAGTCGTTTTCTCGGTTCGGAAGACGGACGACACCAGCACCGTCTCTTCTATCCCTGCCTCTGCTCTCGCTTCTAGCGATACCACACCGGTTGGGTGATATGGTGAGCATCGGGGGATCGAGCCCGCTCGAGCACCGTCTCGATTTATTATGGCCGCTGTCGTCACTCACCTCGAGTCAACGATGCACAGAAAACGTCACAGAAGGGGGTGAACGCACCGGTGTCTGAGGTATCGATCCGAGCGGCGTCGGCCGAGGCCGCCGACCTGCTGGCCGATCTCGGGGCTCGAACGTTCCGCGAGACGTATCGCTCCGATATCGATCCCGATACGCTGGATGCGTACCTCGCGTCGACGTTCTCACCCGAGCGGATGGAGGCGGAGCTCGCCGATCCCGACTCCGAGTTCCTGCTGGCGGTTTCCGAGGACGAGCCGATCGGATACGCACACCTTCGAGCGGGTGGTTCGGCGGCGGTCGAAACCGAGCGTCCCGTCGAGCTGGTTCGGCTCTACCTCGAGCGATCCGCGATCGGGACGGGGGTCGGAACCGCGCTGATGGCGGCCTGTCTCGACCGGGCCGCTGAGCGCGGCTACGAAACCGTCTGGCTCGGCGTCTGGGAGCGAAACGAACGCGCCCGGGAGTTCTACCGAAAGTGGGACTTTCGGGAGGCGGGCTCACAGCCGTTCGAACTCGGTGGCGACACCCACACCGACGTCGTGATGGTCCGTGAGGTGAGCCGAGAGTAGGCCTTTTCAAAGACGGGTTCCAGGGACCGACGCCTCCCTCGAGCGACGACTGGGTCGTCGACCGACCGAGGGCTGCTGCGAGAGTAGGAAGCGTTACGTATCACCGGCCCGGACCGATGGGTATGAGTCTGGGACAGCGCGTCTCGAGCGATCACCAGCTCACCCGACTGCTACAGATCGGGGTGGTGCTCGAGGAGGTCGTCGAATCCCGCGCCGCCCACCACCTCGAGTCGCTGCCCGCGGAAGAACGGGACGCGATCGACGAGGAGGTCCGAGAGCTGCTCGCGGAGGCGGCCGAAGAGTCCGCCGAACACCGCGAGCGCCTCGAGGCGCTGATCGCCGACCTCGACGCCGACACCGTTGCCTACGAGGAGATCAACGCCCTGGTCGACGCCCGGTATGGACCCCCTGAAGACACCGACGGCGTTCTCTACGACCAGCTGTGTAACGAGGAGACGGCCTACAAGTTCTACGACGACCTGATTGAGGCGATCGAGGCCTCCGACGGCGAGTTCGCCGTCGACAGGGGGCGAGTGCTCGAGACGCTGTACGAGATCCGCGAAGAGGAAAAGGAAGGCGTCGAGGACGTCACCGACATCATGGAGCGACGGGCATGATCGGTACGGCGTCAGTTGCGGGCGGCGGGTTCCGACGGACGAACACACGGACTGACGAGGGCCACACATGAATACGGCAGATCAGTACCTGAAGGCGGTCTATCTCGCACAGCGAATCGAGGACGGGCCGGCCTCGACGGGCACCCTCGCGGAGATGCTCGAGGTGAGCCCGGCCAGCGTCAACGAGATGATCGGCAAGCTCGAGTCCCGCGGATTAGTCGAACACGAGAAGTACAAAGGGGCGCAGCTGACCGACGACGGGCTGACCCGCGCTCACGACGCCCTGCAGACGTACTGCATCATCGAGCGCTTCCTTGCGAACGTCCTCGAGGTCGAGGAGTTCCGCGAGGAGGCCCGCGCACTCGAGAGCGTGATCGACGACACCGTCGCGGAGCGACTGGATACGATCATCGACCGACGGAGCGAGTGTCCGGACTGCTTCGACGCCGAGGCGGACTGCTGTGAATACCTCGAACTCGAGGCGGGGAGTCAGGCGGATTGATCGGGGGCGAGGAGGTCGTCGTAGCTCGCCCGTTCGACCAAATACGATCCACAGTGCGTACACGATTGTCTGTTTAGATCGAATCGCTCACCACAACTCCCACATTCGTATGGTCCCCCTGGCCGCTCGTCACCGAACAGCCGTCTGACCCGATGCGTAATCGTCATGGTTTCCGTTCTACCCGAATAATCCAGGGATATAGAGTTAGTTATCATCCACATACTCCGCTCTGAGAGAGGGGGGAGCCCGTGAACAAAATGGGTGGCCGTCAGGTTACAGTCGGTCCCGCTGGTTGCGATTAAGCGCCGCCAAAACCGCTTCGCCGGCAACGGTGACCCGTCGGATGCAGCCCTGGATAATCGCTTCGATCCCTTCGTAACCGCTTCCACGGCGAGTTCGCTGGTTCGAACCGACGCGGCGACTCGAGCGTGCGGTCGACGACCGCTTCGAATCGGTCGACTCCCGATTGCGAAGCACGGCGATACCGAGTGAGAGCGAGATGCAGACAACGATCAGCGTGGAGAGATAGTACGCGATGGTGACCGCTCGTGGAACCGAGAGCACCGCGGCGGTGGCACCGCTCGTAAACATGATCCCGCCCGACGTGAGAAGTGCGACAGTGATCGGCGAGGGTCCTGTTTCCGAGGATGTTGACTGCGATCGATACGGGGCGTGCGACATACCGTACACCACAGACTGGACCCTAATGAAAGTCAGTCAGACATATGTCGAGATCCGTCACTCTTGATGGTGAAAGAGTATCCTGCGGGATGTATTGTCTTGCTGTGGCGTCGGTCGCTCGCTCGAGCGGAACAACAACCCATAAGCCACTACACGCACAACCGAGGGGTGTACTGCAGTCCCGTGGTGTAGTGGCCAATCATAGCGGCCTTTGGAGCCGCTGACGGCGGTTCGAATCCGCCCGGGACTACTTCTGCTGCGAACAATCCGTGAGCAGCAGGTATCCCCGGCGGTTCGAACCCAGAGAACGAGCGGGAGCGAGTTCTCGCGGTTCGAATCCGCCATCGACTGCCGTCTCCTCCGGAAGCGGTACGCGTTGTCCGGGTTCCGGCAAGGTATGGCTGAGCGGGCTTTCGACACTCGAGACGGCGTCATCGAACGCGCTTCTCGTAGATCTCGGTCGGATACGCCGTCTCGCCGACCTCGAACGTTCCCGTCCCGACTCGCTCGAATCCGCGGCGTTCGTAGAACCGTTTGCCACGTCGGTTCGCCGAGAGGACGCCGAGTCGGACTCGAGACACCGATCGCGGAAGCCGCGACACTCCCTCCTCGAGAAGCCGGCTTCCGATCCCCTGGTGCCAGTGGTCGGGGTGGACGTACAGGGATTTGAGATACGCGTCGCCGTCGACGTGCTCCGGGAGACGATCTCCCCACAGCAGTTGCTCGAATCCGACGAGGCGCTCGTCGTGGACGGAGACGAGGTAGCAGACGGCGTCGTCGGCTGCGGTTTCTCTGAGCCACGTCCGGATGTCGTCAACTCGAGACGGCTGTTCGACCAGGTCGAGAAGCGCGTGCTCCTCGAGGACGTCGGCGTAGGCGGCGCGACAGGAGGCCGCGGAGATCCGGTGGATCTCGCTGGCATCAGCCGGTTTCGCGTGGCGAACGGGCATGTGCCGTTTTAGATGGGGTCTGAGCATAGTTCTGTTGACGGGTTCAGGACCGTCACCCCCCTCGACCGAAACTCGCCGCGTTGCGAACGGGCTTCGAGAGAACGCGGCGTCCGCGAGTCGGACGCACCACCGGCGACTACATATGAGCCCGCCGAAAACACCCGCCCGAATGAACTCACTCGAGGCGGCAGATACCGACGCGATCCTGTCGGGACGGAGCGACTGGATCGGTCCGGACGTCGCAGAGCGGCTCTCACGTCACCCGCTGGAGGCGGTCGATACCGAGTTTCCACACCACGTGGGGGCGGTCGACGGCCCGGGCGGCGTCGACCGACCGAGAGAGACCCATCCGGTGTTTTACGGCTGTTACGACTGGCACTCCGCGGTCCATAGCCACTGGGCGCTCGTTCGCCTGCTTCGGCTGTTCGACGACCACCCGGCGGAGTCGGACATCGTCGCGAGTATCGACGCCCGCCTGACGTCCGAGAACGTCGACCGTGAGGTCGCGTACTTCGAGGCGAACCGGTTCTTCGAGAAACCGTACGGCTGGGCGTGGCTCTTGCACCTCGCGGCGGAACTCTCCCGCTGGGATGACGGGCGAGCAACGGAGTGGGGAGCGGCTCTCGAGCCGTTAGAGCGGACGATCGTCTCCCTCGTCGAATCCGAGATCCTGTCCCAGGACCGGCCGTTCAGGGTCGGCACTCACCACAACTCGGCGTTCGCCTTGCACTGTTTCCTGGACTACGCGAGGTCGACCGGGAATCGGTCGCTCGCGTCAGAAGTGACGGCGACGGCGCTCGAGTGGTTCGCGGACGACCGCGAGTACCCCGTCGAGTACGAACCTCTCGGGTGGGATTTTCTCTCGCCGTCGCTCACCGAAGCCGATCTAATGCGCCGCGTCTCTGGCCGAACGACGTTCGGGGCGTGGGTAGATCGGTTCCTGCCCGACGTCACCGCCTCGCCGTACGAAACCGTCCTCGAGCCGGTTTCCGTCGACGCAGACCCGGGCGAGGGGGTCGCCCTACACTTCGTCGGGTTGAACGTCGCGAAGGCGTGGTGTCTGGCCGGTGTCGCGGACGCCCTCGAGGGCCACCGGTACGCGCCCGCGTTCGAACGGAGCGCGGCGAGACACGCCGAACGCGGAGTCGAGCAGGCGTTCACCGAGAACTACGCCGGGTCGCACTGGCTCTCCTCGTTCGTCCTCTATCTCCTCACGAGAAACGAGGGCGGGATCGCGCCCGCGTAACCGCCGGGCGGGATCGGACCGGTGGACCGTCGGTGATCGAACGAAGAAGGGCGATGGCCCGTTCGCGGAAGTCCACGAGCTCCTCGAGCGGTCTCCTCCGATACCGTTTTGCGTCCGGCGGTGAAATGAGGGGGTATGACGTGGAGTGACTCCGCTCCGGATCGAGTTCTTCTCGAGCAGTGACGACTCGGTAACGATCGAAACCGACGGCGACGGCACGTTTTCTGTAACAGTCGGCGAAACGACTCGCCAACTCTCCCACGGCGACGCGCGGGCGCTCAGAGAGGCGATCGACGACGCGCTGACCCACCGCCGGGAGTTCGTGCATACCGCCTGTACACGCCGCGAAGATGGCTCGTACGTCGTCTCGAGGCGTAGCGCCGACTCGTCGGGGAACGCGAAGGTGTTCGACTCCGTTACCGAGGTTCGGCGACTGTTCGACCGACTTCCCGACCGGTTCGGCGCTGAGGACGTGGGTCGAACCGGAATCACCGGCTCGAGACGCCATCTGCTCGTCAGATACTTCGCAGAGCATCCGGACGTGCCCTGTCGGATCGTCCGTCGAAGCCCGTTGACCGCGGAGAAGGACGTTGAATCGATCAGTTGATCGTTGTGTGTTCGGACTCCTCGTTCAGTGCGAGGTTGGCCGCAATCTCTGCGTTCCGCATGGCGTACTGGGCGGTCTGCTGGAGGCTCACGAGCACCTCCCGGACCTGGAGCAGCTCGTCGTTCTGCATCTCCGGCAGCGAGGTGAGGATCTCGCGTTCGCGATCGGAGATGCCGTGGAAGCGCTCTCTGACTTGGATCGTCTTGTCGTAGTCGCGCTCGACGGCCGACTCGACGGCGAGGGCGGTGATCGCGTCGACCTCCTCGGTCAGCTCGCGAATTTCACGGATCACCGAGTTGTCGACGTCGAGCGTGTGGCCGTTGCTCTCCATGACGATGTCGGCGATATCCTCGGCGTTGTCCGCCGTTAGCTCGAGGTTCTTCGCGATCGACCGGTAGCCGATCAGCGGGAAGCCGTCCTCGAGGCCGACCGCCCGCGCCAGGTTCGGGTTCTGGTAGGCGGTGAAGATCAGCCGCAAGAGGAGCACGAAGATCTTGTTCGCCTGGCGCTCCCGGTTCAGCGCGCGCTGAGCGAGGTCGGGGTTACCATGGGCGAGCGCCTTGATCGCCTCTCCGCGCATCGTTCGGCCGGTTCGCTCGAGGCGCTCCAGGAGGTTGTCCAGGGTGAAGTCCTCCGGATCGACCGAACACCGAATCGAGATGCTCTCGGGGGTCTCCTCGATGACGCCGAGGCCCATGAGCTGGGTTTCGGCCTTGTAGACGGCGTTGATGTGATCCGACTCGAGGGCGCCGTCGGAGCGTTCGATGCGGATGACTCGCCGCCCGAGGACGTACTGGGCGACGATCGCTCGTTCGACGGCCGTCGCATCTAGATTGTCCGCACGAATAATCGCCTCCGTCTCTTCAGAGCTGGCGGATTCCGAGAGTACGGTCAGGGTCCCCTTGCCGCCCACCCGGAGCGAGACCTCGTCACCTTTCTCGACACCGTGCTTCGAAGTCCACTCCGCAGGAAGTGTCATCGCCAGCGTCGAGGGACCGAGTCGCTGTACTTTCCGCGTTTCCATGACGGTGCGTACGCATCAGTAGATCTTAATCCTGGTCATATGCTCATTATATGCTCTGTAAGATGATTATACAACGACCGCTTCACGCCCGTCGGGTTCGATCCGATCAGTGGCACGTGGTACCGCAACCGACGGGCGGACGGTCAAAACGGAAGCAGGGGAGTGTGTCGCGGGATGGTTGTATGCCGATTCGTTGCCACGGGATAGCGCCGGAACGGGAGACGCGGGGGGAGGGACGGTCTGTCTGGGGAGAGAGATGCCGTCGTGCGTCGTGTGTTCCGGGCCAACTCCCGTTATTCATCAGTATCGGTGTGTTTACAATCAGCGTACGTGTTCATCTGTACAGCTCTTAACACCCGTACCGTAAGAGTCTGTAAATCTGTACAACCGTCCGCCTCGAGGCCCACACTGTCGATACTACAACCCAGGGGACGGAGCCGCCTCCGTTCCGGGCACTACAGCACCTTGATCAGGCGGGTCGTAAATCGCCCCGTTCGCACTTGCATCCACCCTCGTAGCTCCTCGTCGAGATCCGCATCGTCGGTATCCACCCGCAGCGTTCCGATTCCGTCGAGCTTCTCGCCCGAAGCGACGACCTCGATGTCGCTCGCCCGCTCGATAACCGCGGGCGAAATCTGGTGGTTCCCGCGGCCGAAAATGAACCCCTGACCGCCGATCGGCGAGACGACGATCACTGCCGGCTCCGCGATCGCCTCGAGGATTTCGTCCTCGGTTCCGTCGCGGACCAGCACCTCGTCGTCGTGCCAGACGTCGACGCCCAGCGGCGAGCCGTCGATGCCGAGTTCGGCTTCGATCGCGCCGACCGTGCTTCCCGGACCGAACACGTAGGTCGTTTCCGGGTCGACCCCGCGGGCGAAGCCGGCGGCGAGCGTGTCGACGCTGCCGCTCGAGAGCTGCTTGCTCGACTGGATCTCCTGAGCGACGGGAACGGGGACGACGGCTCTGAGTTCCGCCCGGACCTCGCCCTCGCGGTAGGCGTCCTCGTCGATGTCGTTGACCTCCCGTCGCTCGGTCCGGCCGAAATCGGCGGCGATCCGGCCGGCGTCAGCCGGCGTCACGCCGAACACCGAGGAGTAGATCTTGACGCCAGCGGGAACGCCGAGCATCGGCGTCTCACCGTCCTCGAGCACCTCGGCGACGTCGACGGCGGTGCCGTCGCCGCCGACGAAGAGGACGAGATCGACGCCGTGCTCGAGCAACGCACGGACCGTCTCGCGGGTGTCGGTCGCGTCCGTCTCCGCCGTCTCCGGCTCGTAGACGATCTCCGGATCGTATCCCGCGGCCCGTACCGCGGCTTCTCCCATGGGATCGGCGGCGGTGTACACTGTCACGTCCTCGCCCGCACGGCGCGCGAATGCGGTCATGGCCTCTTCCGCCCGGCCGGGGGCACGCGGTTCGCCGCCGCGACGACGCGCCTCCTCGAGTTTCCCGTCGGTTCCCTTGAGGCCGACACGGCCACCCATCCCGGCGATGGGGTTGACGACGACGCCGAGTGTCTCCATGGCCTCCCGTTGGCGGGCCGAGCAAAAAGCAATATGGCTTCCGCGCCAACCCGGTATGGCTTCCGCGCCAACCCGGTTTCTGAAACGTTAAGAGGGCCGGCAACAGATCGGCGAACATGAACGAACTTCCGTCCGTGATCCTCGAGACCGATCCCGCGCTACCGATGGAACTCGTCGGCTGGGGCGTCCTGGTCGTGAGCCTCGTGATTACCGTCGTCTGGCTGCTGTACCTCTACCGGTAGTCCGACGCGGCGCTCATTCTGTCGTCTCGACCCGCTCGCGCAGCCACGCCGCCGCCTCGGTCGTCGTCGCCTCGTCCGTGCTCTCGACTGAGATTCGGACCGACTCGCCGGGATAGCTCCCGACGGAGACGTCGAAGACTTCCTGAACCCGCTCGAGGCGGTCGAGGAGCGCACTCTCGGGCTCGTCGGCGATCACGGTCTCCCGGTAGCGCCGGGTCCCGGAAAACTCCTCGGCGACGGCCTCGAACATCGCTTTCATCTCGGCGGGGACCCCGGGAAGGACGTAGATCCCCTCGAGAACGGCCCCCGGCGCGACGCCGACTGTGTTGTGCAAGGGCCGTGCTCCCCGCGGGAGGTCGGCCGTCCCCTGCGTGAGATCCTCGCGGGCGTACCCACCCGCGTCGGTGAGCCACTCGAGCGCCTCGTCGTGTTCCTCGAGCGGTTTTCCGACGGCGGCGCCGACGGCGTCCATCGTCAGGTCGTCGTGGGTCGGTCCCAGTCCGCCGGTGACGAGCACCGCGTCGTACGCCGCGCGGTACTCGTTGACGACTTGAGCGATGTCGCCGACTCGGTCGGGAACCGTCGTTACGCGTTCGACGGAGACGCCGCGGTCGGCGAGGCGCTCACAGAGCCACGTGGCGTTCGTATTCGTCGTTCGTCCGGCGAGCAACTCGTCTCCGACCGTCACGATCGCGACGTTCATACCCGCCGTTGGCGATGGACGGTCAAATGCGTCCCGCCGCTCGCCGAGCGATCGGTGTCCATATAAATAGACCCTTCTGATAACCACAAGGTTCAATTTTGATAATTGGAAAACAGACTATATCGATGAGATATGGTGGCTGGACTCAGGACGCGGAACCGACGACGCTCCTTTCCGCTCTCGGGAGCAAATACAGCGTGGAGATCCTCTGTGCGGCCGATACCCCCAAATCCGCACAGGCGCTGAGCGAAGACATCGAAATCCCCATCGCGACCTGCTATCGGCGTATCGAGGAACTCGTCGACGCGGGGTTGCTCGAGTGTGAGGGACGGAAACTCTCCGAGGAGGGTCGGCGGACCAACATCTACCGGCGCACCCTCGACGAACTCGAGGTCGACTTCTCGGACGGCGGTCCCCAGTTCTCGCGCAAGCGCCGAACGGAGGCGAAAAATCGGCTTCAGGACCAGATACAGCGCTGAGACGCCAGTCCGCTCAACCGCGACCTCCCCGGCGCCGTGTCGGCGCGTTCGAGCAGGGTTAAGTATTCCTGTGAGAATACTCGAGTATGCTTGAGAGAACCGGGCCGTCGATCGAGTCGGGACCGACCGTCGGCGAAACCGACGCCGCTCGCGTCCTCCACGTCGGTCGCGATCGGCCGCTCAGAATCAGCGCCGGACACCGCCTCTTGCACCACGACGGCAAGTGTGCCCGCCCCCACGGGCACAACTACGAGATCACCGTTACCGTCGTCGGCGATCTGACCGAGGAGGGATGGGTCGTCGACAAAGGAGAGATTTCCGCCGTTCTCGAGGAGTGGGATCACATGTTCCTCCTCGAGGCGGGCGATCCCCTGATCGACGCCTTCGAAGAGACGGGCGACGACGACGCGCTGGTCGTCCTCGATGCGCCGCCGACGGCGGAAGTGATGAGCCTGGTTCTCGAGGAGAAACTCGCGGCGGCGCTCGGCGACAACGTCCGCGAAATCGCCGTCGAGGTCGCCGAAACGAGCGAACTCTGCGGGGGAGGGCTGCTGTAGATGCCCGTCACCGACGCGATCGGCGAGGACCCCTCCGAGGACCGACCGGCGGACGCCCTCCCGATCAACGAACTGTTTTACTCGCTGCAGGGCGAGGGATCTCTCGCCGGCGTCCCCTCCGTCTTCGTCCGCACGAGCGGCTGTAACCTCCGCTGCTGGTTCTGCGATTCGTACCACACCTCCTGGGAGCCGACCCACGCCTGGCTGGGACTCGAGGAGGTCATCGCCGAGATTGAGTCCTACGAACAGGCCGATCACGTCGTGCTCACCGGCGGCGAGCCGTTGTTGCACGACCGTAGCGTCGCCCTCCTCGAGCGCCTTTCTACAGCGGGCTATCACACCACCGTCGAGACCAACGGGACGATCCACCGGGATGCGCCGATCGACCTCGTTTCGATCAGCCCGAAACTCGTCTCGAGCACGCCGACGACCGAACGGTCGCCGGCCAGCGGGAGCGACGCGGGCCAGAGGTCGCCAGCGGTCGACGACTGGACTGAACGCCACGAGCGCGACCGGATCAACCTCGAGGCGCTCGCTGAACTCGTCGAATCCAACGAGTTCCAGCTCAAGTTCGTCGTCACCGACGAGGGGGATCTCGAGGAAATCCTCGCGCTGCTCGCCGGTCTCCGAGACGTCACGTCGGTTCCGATCCCCGACGATCGCGTCCTGTTAATGCCCGAGGGGGCGACCAGGGCGCGACTCGAGAAGTCCCGCGAGCAAGTCGCCGAACTGGCGATGGAACACGGCTTCCGCTACACGCCGCGGCTGCACGTCGACCTGTGGAACGACGCCCCCGAAACCTGAGTATACACCATGAGTGACGATACGAATCCCGACCCTCGACCCGACGAATCGGCCTCGAAACGCGCCGTCGTCCTCCTCTCGGGCGGCATGGACAGCGCCACCGCCGCGTACGAGGCCGCGGCCCGCGGCTACGACCTGTACGCGCTGCACACCTCCTACGGCCAGCGAACCGAGAGCCGAGAGCTCGAGTGTGCCCGCCGACTCGCCGACGAACTCGCGGTCGCCGACTTCCTGGCCCTCGAGACCGACCACCTCTCAAAGGTCGGGGGTTCGAGCCTCACCGACCAGGAACTCGAAGTTGCGGACGCCGATACCGAGAGCGAGGAGATCCCCGACACCTACGTCCCGTTCCGCAACGCCAACCTGCTCGCGATGGCGGTCTCCTACGCCGAGGCGAACGGCTGCGAGGCGGTGTTCATCGGCGCCCACAGCGAGGACTTTTCGGGGTATCCCGACTGTCGGCCCGCCTTCTTCGAGGCGTTCGAGCGGCTGGTCGAGGTCGGGACGAAGCCGGAGACGGAGATCGCGGTCGAAGCGCCGTTCGTCGACTGGTCGAAGACCGACATCGCCCGCCGCGGGGTCGAACTCGAGGTCCCCTTCGACCACACCTGGTCGTGCTACCGAGCGGACGAGCCGGCCTGTGGCACCTGTGACTCGTGTGCGTACAGACTCGAGGCGTTTCAGAACGTGGGCGCTCGAGACCCGATCACCTACGCCGAGCGACCGGAGTACGGATAGCTAACGGGGTAGGACCGGCCACCTCGATCGGAGTTCAATCGACGCTTCTGTGGGCTCTTCAGCCGCCTGCAAACGCGATCTCGACGGCCGCCGCGGCTTCGTCGGGAATCGAGTCGTAACCGATGACGTAGGTCGATCCCGTTTCCGACTCCCAACTCGAGGGGCCGTCCCACGCCGGAACGTCGAGGTCGCGGTCGGACAGTATCCGAACGATCGTTCGATCGTCCGCGAATGCCACTTCGAACGGGAGTCCGCGTGTCGTCGCATCCTGATTGAGCGAAACGCGGGTCTGGAACACGACGAGGTCGTACCCCTTCTCGAGCAGTTCGCGCAGTCCCGACTCCATTCCCGCCCAGAGCTGCTCCCAGGCGAATAGGTCGTCGTCCGCATCGTCGTTCAGGAGCACGTGTGCGTCGAACGGCCGGCGCTCGTCGATCAGCGAGTCGTCAAGCAGTGGGTACGGGGCGTCACGGAGGCTGCCTCGAGAGTCGGGCTCCGGTGGCCCGTCGTCACTGCCCGCACAGCCCGCGAGGACGCTAGTCGAGAGCCCGAGGGCGCTGCACGCGAGAATCCGTCGTCGGGAAATCATTACTGTCGGTATCTCAACCACTACCAAATATTTTATGGTGGCTGACAAGCCGCTCCGCGACGACCACCGCACCGTGGCGTTCGGCGGTCACGCGGGTCCCCCGCCGTCAGTTCGCCGCTCTCGCTCCACGGTCGTCACGTAGATCCCCGCGAGGACGACCAGCCCCCCGATCACCGTGATCGCGTCTGGCACCTCCGCGAGCAACGCGAGCGCGAGAATCGTCGAGCCGACCGGTTCGCCCAGCCAGGCGACGCTGACGACGACCGACTCGAGGTACTCGAGCACCCAGTTCGTGATCGTGTGACCGAGGATGCCGGGGCCGACGGCCATCGCGAGAAAGAGCAGCCACTCGCGCGGTGGGTACTCGAGGTAGCCGTGACCCTGGGCGCCCACGAGCGCGAACAGGGTGATCGCGCAGGCGGTGTAGACGACGGTGACGTAGGGAAACAGCGAGACGCGCTGGCGGATCGATCGCCCGGCGAGGAGATAGGCGGAAACGGTGATCGCGCCGAGCAGGGCGAGGGAGTTGCCGTACAGCGTCGCGTCGGAGATCGGTGCCTCGCCGGCGTCGCCGAAGGACATCGCCGTCGCGCCGACGATCGCGACGAGGATACCCAGAACCGTCATCCGGTTGATCCGCTCTTTGAGCAGGAGTGCGGCGCCGATCGCGACGAAGATCGGCTGGGTCTGGACCAGGGTGACGCTCGCGGCGACGCTCGTGTGATTCAGACTCTCGAACCAGGCCGCGAAGTGGACCGCCAGCGCGACGCCCGCAACGACCGCAAACCCCAGGTCCCGGCGGGAGAGGCGGCCGAACTCGCCGCGATAGCGAAGCAGGGCAACGGGGGCGACCAGCAGCGTGGTAAACAGCACCCGATACAGGGCCGCGACCGAACTGGGCGCGTAGCTCCACCGGACCAGGATCGCGCTGGTGCTCGAGGCGAAGATCGCAACGGCCAGCGCGGCCGCCGGCGTCACCTCGAGGTCGGCTCTCGGGTACACGTCGCTCACATGACGGGGGCGGGCTAAAGCAGTAGCGACTGGCCCGCCGGAACAGGGGCGGGCTAAAGCAGTAGCGACCACCGACCGACTTGCCGGGACGTTTTTGTCATCCCGCCTCGGCCGTAATACATGGACGAGGATACCGTCGGCGTCGCGCTCGTGCTCGTCTCCGCAGCGGGGTTCGGGACGCTCGGGATCCTCGGGGTTCTCGCGGCCGATGCAGGACTCTCGATTCCGACGGTGCTCGCGCTTCGGTTCGGTATCGCGGCGGTGCTGCTCTGGGGAGTCCTCCGGGCTCGCGGTCGGCTCCGACTGCTTCGCGGGCGCTCGCTGCTCGTCGCACTCGGCCTCGGTGGGCTGGGCTACGCCACGATGAGCGGGCTCTACTTTCTCGGCCTCGAGTACATGACGGCGGGACTGGTCGCCATCGTCCTCTACACGTATCCGGCGTTCGTCGTCTGCTTCGTCGTCGCGACTGCGCCTGGCCAGGTGACGAGACGGGTCCTCCTCGCGCTGGGCTTCTCGATCGGCGGCGTCGCCCTCATCACCGGGGCGGACCCCGCAGGCGTCGATCCGCGCGGGGTCCTCATCGTCCTGGGCTCGGCGCTCGCCTACGCCACCTACATCGTCGTGAGCCAGCGCGCGCTCGCGACTGTCGATCCCCTGTCGCTGAGTGTGTTCGTTCTTCCCGCAGCGGCCGTGAGTTTCGTCGCGCTCGGGCTCGTAACGGACTCGTTAGCACCGCCCGCAGGTCCGTCGGCGTGGGGGATCGCTCTCGCCCTCGGCGTGCTCGCGACGGCGATCCCGGTGCTTGCGTTTTTTGCGGGCCTCTCGAGAATCGGCGCGAGCCGTGCGAGCATTCTCAGTACGGTCGAGCCGGCGGTAACGGTCGCACTCGGGGCGATGATCCTCGCAGAGCCGGTGACGGCCATCACGGTCGCTGGCGGGACGCTCGTAGTCTGTGGCGTTATCCTGATCCACCGGGGCGAGGTATGAGGCCGCGCTACTCGGCGTCGTCGGGAGTGTCGAAGTCGTGGAACTTCTCACCCTTCTCCTTGCTCAGAACGTCGAGTGCGGCCGCCGCCCCGTCGCCCGCGGAGATAATCGCCTGCCACTTCTCGGCGCGGGCGGTCGCGCCCACCGCGTAGGCGTCGTCGACGCTGGTTTCCATGTCGATGCTCACGTCGATCGTCCCCTCGTCGGTCGTCTCACAGCCTAACCCCTCGGGGAGGCTACGGTTCGTTCCCGTCGCGAAGACGACGTACTCCGCGTCGTAGGTCTCCGACTCGTCGTCGCTCTCGGTGGTGACGGTGAAGCCGCCGTCCCCGTTCGTCTCGACCCCTGTCACCTGCTCGCCCTGGATTCGCTCGACGCCGAACTCTTCGACCTGCTCGCGGCTATCCTCCAGAAACTGCGAGCCGTCGCGACTCTCGATTCCCAGGTAGTTGAACAGGTGAGCCTTGTGCATCCAGGTCTTGTCGGTGTCGAAGACGGTCGTCTCGAGTCCGTTCTTCGCAGTGAACAGGCCGGCGCTCAGTCCCGCAGGGCCGCCGCCAACGATGATAACGTGTGCCATATGCTGGGTGACAACGACCCGGCGGATAAACGTGTGGCCGACGTTCAGCGGTCGACGGCTCCCTCGAGTAACTCCTTCGTCGTCTGATGGCGGCCGCGGAACATCGGCTCGAAGCCGACCAGGGAGAGTGGATCGAGCGGCCCGAGACCACCGAGGGGCAGTTCGTACTCGATCCGGTCGCGGAGGAGGGTGTCGTCGCCGTCGGCGTAGAAGGTGTGGGTGTGCTCCCACCGGTCGAACGGCCCTCGGATCATCTCGTCGCGGAAGTAGGCGACGCCGTTCTCCCGCTCGCGCTCGACGATCAGCGATGTCCAGTGCTGGCGCGGTCCCACGCCGAACGGCTGTAGCGACATGTCGATCTCCGAGCCGGCCTCGAGCACCCCCGGTTCGGCCTCACCGTCGGGACCGACGACGCGCTCGATGTGGAGTCCCAGCCAGGTAGGTGTCAGCGCTTCGAGTCCCGCGACGGTCGAGTGAAACTCCCAGACGTCCTCGAGGGGCGCGCGGATCGTCGTCTCGCGTTCGTAGGTCGGCATGTCTCCGTGTACGGGAGCGGGCGTCAAAACCTCGGGGCCTACGCCGCGACGATCGCTCGAGGCGAAACCGGCCGCTTTTTCTCACCCTCCGTTGGACGGGCGTGTATGGACACGGATTCCCTCTCCATCGAGACTGACGACGGCGTTGGCCGAATCGTGATGACCCGTGCGGATCGCCACAACGCGATGGATGCGGCGATGGCCGGGGAGCTGGCCGACGCCCTCGAGTCGCTGTCCGCCGACGACGACGTGCGCTGTCTCCTCCTCACCGGTACCGGGACGACGTTCAACACCGGTGCGGACCTCTCGACGCTCGAGGGCGATGCGAGCGACGCCGACGGGATCGAAGCGATCGCAACGCCGCTCCACAGGGCCGTCAGGACGATCATGGAGGCACCTAAACCGGTCGTTACCGGCATCAACGGCGTCGTCGCCGGGGGCGGACTGGGACTCGCGCTCGCGGGTGACATCGTGGTGATCTCCGAGAAGGCTCGTCTCGAGTACGCCTACCCGAAGATCGGTCTGTCGGGTGACGGTGGCGCGACCTGGTTCCTGCCGCGGCTACTCGGCTACCGCCAGGCCCAGCGGTTCGCCCTCCTCGACGAACCGATCAGTCCCGAAGAAGCCGTCGAGCGGGGGCTGGTGACGGAGGTCGCACCGGCAGACGAGTTCGAGGATCGGCTCGCGGAAGTCGTGAACCGACTCGCCGACGGACCCACTCTCGCGTACGCGGAGATAAAATCGCTGCTCCGGGAGTCGACGACGGCGGAACTCGACGACCACCTCGAGACGGAGAAAGCGCGGATCACGAGCCTGGCCGAGACGGACGACTACGCGGCGGGAATCGAGAGCTTCTTCGAGAAGGGGCGCGCCGAGTTCGAGGGGCGGTGAACGCCGGCCCACCGCGCTCGAGACGGCGGCGCCAGCCTCGGTCGACTGCTCACGCCGAATGCGTGTGCTTCTTGGTGGCTCCTCGCAAGCACTGACCCATGACAGACGCATTCGAGGTGACCGTCCTGCGACGCGGCGTGCACGGAATTCCGGTCACCGAGTACGTCTCCGCGCTCGAGGAGCGATTACCCGGCTGTTCGATCCGCCACGCACGCACCCCTGCCGAGGAGCGAGACCTGATCGCGGACGCCCGGTTCGTCACCGGGCTGGACCTCGAGCCGGCGGCTCTCGAGGCCGCGTCCGACCTCGAGGTGTTCGCCTGCGCCTACGCGGGAACCGGCCACCTGCCCCTCGAGCGCCTGGCGGAGCGCGGGATCGCCGTCACCAACGCCTCGGGGGTTCACGGACCGAACATCGGCGAACACGTCCTCGGCGCGATTCTTTCGTTCACCCGCCGATTTCACGTCGGCGAGCGCCGCCAGCGTCGCCGGGAGTGGCGCCACTACCGAACGCACGAACTGCAGGGGTCGACGGTGACGGTCGTCGGCCTCGGGGCGCTCGGCACCGCGGTCTGTGAGCGCCTCGAGCCGTTCGGCGTCGACACGGTCGGTGTTCGACACAGTCCCGAAAAGGGCGGTCCGGTCGACGAGGTGGTCGGCTACGACGACGACCTCGGGGCGGCGTTCGCCCGCACCGACTACCTGGTGTTAACCTGCCCGCTGACCGAGGAAACGCGGGGGTTGATCGACGAAACCGCACTCGCCACGCTGCCGCCGACGGCCGTCCTCGTCAACGTCGCCCGCGGCCCCGTGGTCGACACCGACGCGCTCGTCGCGGCGCTCCAGGGACACGGCCTTCGGGGTGCGGCCCTCGACGTCACCGATCCCGAACCGCTTCCCGAAGAGCATCCGCTCTGGGGACTCGAGAACGTTCGGATCACGCCGCACAACGCCGGCTTCACCCCGAACTACTACGACCGGCTCGCCGACATCGTCGCGGCGAACGTCGACCGGTTCCGAGAGAGTGGCGAGACGGCGGACCTCGAGAACCGGGTGCGCCTCTGAGGGCCCCCGCGCGCTGGTCCCGTCATCGTGCGTCGGGATCAGCGTCGCTCGCGTTCCGGCCGAGGAGGTGGGCCCCGGCGAGAACGATGCCCAGCGCGAGGGCGGCGGCGACGATGACGATCCCGCCGTGCCACTCGGGGGCGAGCCAGCGCAGCCCGAACGCGAGGACCAGGCTCACGACGATCGCGACCGGCAGCGCGCCGGCGGGGAGCAAACGATCCTGTGACATGGCTCGAGTGTCGCCGGCCAGCAGCAAACGACCGTTGCAGGCGCATGCAGCCCGCCGGGACGAGAACATGGGGCACTTATTGACGGATCGCGACTGGATCGAGTATGGAGTCCGGAACGGGAGTTCACGTCCAGCTCACGGTAACCGATGCGGGCGCGTGTCCGCTCTCGTCGGTGAACGCCGAGATCGAGTCGCTCACGGTCGATCGGCGGTCGGGCGGAACCGTCGTCGGTGACGTGACGGTGGACGCGGACGGAGAGGACCCGCCGCTCGGCGAGGCGGTTTTCTCGGACGACTCGCAGGCGGTGTATCGCTACTCACACGACGGCGACTGTCCCTGCCAGCGCGTTCCGGACCACGGCTGCCCGATTCGCGACCTCGACGCGACATCGGGAACACTCCACCTCTCGTTTATCGCACCCGACCTCGAGACGCTGCGGGCGGTCGTCACCGACCTCCGGTCGTCGTCTGGCGGCGTGTCCGTCCGTCGGCTCACCCGCTCGGCACCCGAAGACGGCGACGGCTCGCTCCTGGTCGTCGACCGCCGCGCGTTCACCGACCGCCAGTACGAGGCCCTCGAGACGGCCCACGAGATGGGGTACTTCGACTCGCCGAAACGAGCGAGTTCACGGGCCGTGGCCGACGAACTGGGAATCTCGTCGGCGACCTTCGTCGAACACCTCTCGGTGGCCCAGACGAAGCTGCTCGACCAGCTACTCGAGGCATAGCTACCGATCTAATTTCCCGCTGGTGTTCGCCCGCCGATGCCTCACGCCAGTCGAGTCCCGCCCGCTACTGGCTGTTCGTCAACGTCTATGCTGGGCGATACCGCCTGACACACATATAAATAAACCCGACTGTGTGAGGAACAGGGTGTATCCGAACTCTCCACCGAGTGCAACCGGAAACAATGTCGCAATCTGTGTACCGAGAGATCGGCGGCCGCGAGGCCGTCGAGGCAGTCGTCGCGGACTTCTACGACCGCGTACTGGCAGACGAACGACTCGAGTCGTACTTCGAGGGGATGGATATGACAGAACTGCGCGCCCACCAGGTCCAGTTCATCAGCGCCGTCACCGGCGGGCCGGTCGAGTACTCGGGCGAGGGGATGCGAGAGGCGCACGCCCACCTGGATATCGACGAGGCGGACTTCGACGCGGTTGGCTCCCACCTCGAGGCCGCGCTTCGAGCGAACGACGTCGACGAGGCCAGCGTCGACGCGATTATGACGGAAGTCATCGCGCTCAAAGAGCCAGTTCTCAACCGGTAGGCGATCACCGCTGGCATCGGCTCCCGGCCGGTGAACGCCCGGGACCGGAGCACGTACGGCGAGTCGCCGAGACGGGCTGGCATTTATCTCGATCGGTGTCGAACCCTCTCCCGAGATGATTCGGAACGGAATCCGACAGCCGACGGCGAGCCGACTCGACGACCACGGCGTTCGACCCACGGTGATCGAGCGATGACGATGCACTTCGACGGGCCGGTGATCGTGCCGGCGGCGGACCCAGACGACGGCGAGCGGACCGCACGCGCGCTCGCGCCGCGACTCGCTTCCTCGAGTACGGCCGTCGTCGTCCACGTCGTCGAGAAAGCCGGCGGCGGCATCGACAAGGCGCCGATGGGAGCCCAGGAGGACGTCGCCGACGACATCTTCGGCCGTGCGCGTGGGCCACTCGAGTCAGCGGGTGCGACCGTGGAAACCGACGTGCTGTACGGGACCGACGTCGTGGAAGCGATTTTCGACGGAGCGCGCGATCACGACGCCGACGCCGTCGCGTTCGTTCCACGGGAGGGGAACCGGATCGCCGAGTTGCTCACCGGAGACGTCGCTCGGCGGATGGTCAAGGAAGCCTCGGTTCCGGTGGTCGTCCTGCCAGAGGTGGAGTAGGTATCGACGGACCCGGGGCCGTTCGGCGTCGATCCGATCGGATCAGACGTTCGGGTCCGTCCACTCCGTCAGTCGAATCTCGTCGTCGGTGACGGCGCGGACGTCGTCCGCTTCGATCGGAAACGTGTCCTCGTCGGCGCTCGACATTCCGAATCGAGAGCCGAGTTCATCGATCATCGACGGATCGGGGTCGACGTACGCCCGGCCGCGCTCTACTTCGACGACGACGCCGACCTCCCGGCCGTCGTCGTCGACGACGGTCTTGCCTTCCTCGCTGCTATCGAATGTAACCATGGTAGTACTCTCGTGGTGTCGGTGCCGTCCGACGTTCGGACACATGTCGTGACCCGTGAAATATCTCCACGGCGCACGTGCCGGGTAGCGCGGGGGGAGGCAGGCCCCGGCTCGAGCGGTGTCCTGTCGAGACAAATGGTGTCCTGGTCCTGACAAGATCTCCGAACGAGAGTCTCGACTCCGGAGGTACGGGACTGGTAGGTGCGTGGATGCTCCGAAAAGGCATGCCAGCGGGAATTATCAGACCTGGTAATGGGTGGATGAATTTTTTGAGGGGTGGGTCACTGAAGGACGGTAATGACTAGCGACGAACCCGACCAGTCGGACGCCCGACAGTTTTCTGACGGCGAGGCGTCGACCGCAGGGTCGGAAGATCACCACGCTGACGAACCGACGCGAGGATCGGACGTCCGCGTCGGCGAGTATACGTGGGCGGATTTCATGGCAGAACACGGGCATGGCGACGAGGTGTCTCGGCTGTACCCGGAGGACAGCGGCGGTCCGAACGATCAACTCGGCATCGATACGGACGAGGACACCGATGCGAGAACGCTCACTGCCGCCGACTGGGACCGTGTAGAGTTTGATCCGGCGGCACACCTCGGCTACGACCCGCTCGAACTTCCGTCTCTTCTCGGGACCGTCTTCGGCCCCAACGCGGACGCGCTTCAGGAAATCTTTCTCGAGTACGTCGATCCGGAGACGACGCCGGTCACGAAGGACGTCTGGACCTGGGAACACTACAAGTGGGAGTACTACTACGAGGACGACGGCAGTCGACCGCGCGACGGCGATGGCGAGATCGTTCGCCACGACGAGGAGGACGCGCTGGGGTTCGACCCCGATCGGATCGAGGAGTACCTCCACGCGGGCGGCCAGGCCGCGGCGGAACTCGACGACCTGGTCGACGAACGAACGGTCAACGTCGCCGAGGACGTCGACGAAGACGAGTTCTTCTCGACGGTCGAGGGGCACACGACCGTCACTAACCGGTACGATCTGGAGAAAGCGGTCTCGTTCCCGAAGAAACGTCACTTCACGGAGGTCGAGCGCTACTGGGTCGACAAACCCTACGCGTTCGTCATCATCTTCCACTCCGAGAAGGAGAACGAGAAGAAGTACTACATGATCGAGCCGTACCGGACGGAGATCGAGACGGAGCTTCAGGAGTTCCTCTCGGGCAAACTCAGGACGGCTATCAAGTACTCTGACGAGGGGATCAAGGAGATCGACGGCGAGGAGAGTCGTCGCGAGGTGATCGAGGCCGAAACACGACGGCTGCTCGAGCGCTACGACCTCTTCGAGGGGACCAGCGGGAGTACGGACGCGGGTATCCTCGAGACGCTCAAGACACTGCTCGACGACGACGAAACCGAGGAGTCCGAAGAGGGCGGTCTCGAGGGAATCGAGGCTCGTCCGGAGCCCGTGTTGCTCGAGGAGGACTCCGACCTCCTGAGCGAGTACCAGGTCGAGAAGCTGTTACACCTGCTCAAACGGAACTTCATCGGCTACGAGCGGATCGACGGCATCAAACACGACATCAACGTCGAGGACATCTCCGTCGACGGCTACAACTCACCGGTGTTCGTCTACCACTCCGAGTACGAGCAGATCATCTCGAACATCTTCCATGGGGAGTCCGAACTCGACGACTTCGTCGTCAAACTCGCTCAGCGATCGGGCAAGGGGATCAGTAAGCGGCTGCCGCAGGTCGACGCGACCCTGCCGGACGGCTCGCGGGCGCAGCTCACCCTCGGAAAGGAAGTGTCCGACCACGGGACGAACTACACGATCCGCCAGTTCAAGGACGTGCCGTTCACCCCGATCGACCTCATCAACTGGAACACCTTCAGCCTGGAGGAGATGGCCTTTCTCTGGCTCGCCATCGAGAACCACAAGAGCCTGATCTTCGCTGGCGGGACCGCATCCGGGAAGACGACCAGCCTGAACGCGGTGTCGCTGTTCATCCCCTCGGCGACGAAAATCGTCTCCATCGAGGACACCCGCGAGGTCGAACTGCCCCAGCGAAACTGGATCGCGAGCGTCACTCGACCGTCCTTTTCCGACGACTCCACTGGAGACGTCGACGAGTTCGACCTACTCGAGGCCGCCCTCCGACAGCGACCCGACTACATCGTGATGGGCGAGATCCGCGGCGAGGAGGGACGGACGCTGTTCCAGGTCATGTCGACCGGTCACACGACCTACACAACGTTCCACGCCGACTCCGTCGACGAGGTTCTGAAGCGGTTTACGACCGATCCGATCAACGTCTCGAAGACGATGTTCACCGCCCTGGACCTGGTTTCGATCCAGACCCAGACGCGGGTCCAGGGACGCAAGGTCCGCCGAAACAAGTCGCTCACGGAGATCAACCACTACGAGGCAGAACACGACGAGATCAACGTCCAGGACGTCTACCAGTGGCAGGCCGAAACCGACGAGTACCTCAAGATGGGGGACTCGAACACCCTCGACGCGATCCAGTTCGACCGCGGCTGGAGCCGGGAGAAGCTCCAGGGCGAACTGTTCAAACGGCAGATCATCCTGGCGTACCTGATCAAGAACGAACTCAACACCTACGCGCAGGTCGCGGCGACAGTCCAGGCGTTCATCAACGACCCTGACACGATCATCACGCTGATCGCCAACGGCCAACTCGAGGACAGCCTCGAGGACCTCCGGGAGATGGAGAGCGTGCTGATCGACGTCGACCCCGAAAAGGAGGAACTCGTTCCCCGACCGGGGTCGACCACCGAGACGTACAACACCTCGATGGACATCCTCGAGCGGGCCGAAGAGTCGCTGTTCGAGGATTACCGCGGAAAAGTGCCGAGCGGCCTCGCCAGTGCGCTCGGTAACCTCGAGGAGGCCGATCCGGTCGAGGTCGACGGCGAGGCGTTCGGCACCGATGCGGACGCGACGGTCGACGACTGGGATCTCGACGACGGGAGCGAGTTCACGTTCGGCGGATCGGCAGACGCGGAGAACGCGCCCTCGTGGCTCGATGACGACGGCGGGTTCGAAGTGGAGGCGGACGCGTCGGGAACAGACGATCTGGCCGACGACGCGACCGCCGATCAGACGGAAACGCCCCGACCGGACGAACCCGACCGGCCGGCGCTCGAGGCCCCGCCGACGGAGGCGACCACCGACGAGTCGGGCGCCGAGCCAGAGTCCACGGTTGACGCCGAAGCTGACGACCCTCCATCGACGGACCTGTCCCAGAACGACCCAGCATCGAGTACCGAACGCGACGACGCTGACTCCTCGGCGGATACAGCCACGGCCGACGGCACTGATACCCTCTCGTTCGACGAGGGTCTCGGCGACGGAGCGGACGACGATGGTGGCAACGAAGGTATCAACGCCGACGGCGAATCCGACCTCGGTGGCCTGTTCGACGATATGGAAGGGACACTCGAGAACCTCGAATCGGGGAGCCCCGAACCCGACTCCGAGCGGCCAGAAACCGGGGTCGACGGCTCGGAACTTGAGGGGATGTTCTCCGACGACGGCCTCGACTCGGTGTTCGGAGCCGACGCCGAGGCGGACGGTCAGCCGAACGCGGAGGGGTCGAAACCGGTCGAAACCGGCTCCCTCTTCGGCGACGAGTCGGAGTCGATCTTCGGCGACGAACCGGCGGACGAGGACGGATCGCTGTTCGATTCAGCGGACACCAGCGAGTCGGAGTCGATCTTCGGAACTGACGCCGGGGAGGACGACGAATGAGCTTGCAGACGGGCTCCGAGGGAATGAACTCCGGTTCCGACTCGCTGGGCAACGCGTTCTACCCCGTATACGACCGCCTGTTCTCCGACGACAGCCAGTTCGTCGGCGACGTCGAGTTGAAACTCGCCCAGGCGCGGATGACCGACACGGTCGAACTCTACCTCGCCCGCTCGCTCGGCGTGGGGTTCATCACCGGTCTGGTGCTCTGGTTTCTTGGCGTCGTCCTCGGCTACGCGCTGTTCGCGACAGGGCTCGTCCCGGTCGGGCGGTTCACCAGCATGCCCGTCCCGAACGAGACGGTGCTCGCGCTCATCGAAACGCTTCGGGTCCCCGCGCTAATTCTCGTAACAGGAGTCGTCTTCGGAACGATCGGTTTCGCCCTCGGCTTTGGCTCGCTCGTCGCGATCCCCTACTCGCGGGCGTCGGCGCGCAAGCGCGAGATCAACATGCTGCTGACCGACTCGATCTCGTTCATGTACGCGCTGTCGGTCGGCGGGCTCAACCAGCTCGAGATCCTCGAGTCGATGGCCCAGGCCGAAGACACCTACGGCGAGGTCGCAAAGGAGTTCCAGAGCATCGTCCAGGAGACGCAGTACTTCGACGCCGACTACCGAACCGCGGTGCGCAAGCAGGCGATCGAGACGCCGAGCGACGACCTCTCGCAGTTTCTGACGGACATGCTCTCGATCATCAACAGCGGCGGTGACATGGAGAGCTTCCTCGAGGACAAGAAGGAAAAACACATGCGCACCGCCAAGCAGGAACAGGAGACCACCCTCGAGACGCTCGAGCTGTTCGGCGAGATGTACATGACGCTCTCGCTGTTTCCCCTCCTGCTCATCATCATCCTCGTCATCATGCAGATGATTCCCTCCGCGGACGTCTCCGACGGCATGCTGTACATGACCGTCTACGGCCTGATTCCGATGACGGGAATCGCCTTCATCGTTCTCGTCTCGACGGTCAAACACGACGAGCCGGGCGACGGCTTCCTCTCGGTCGGCGGCGACGACAAGCGCATCGAGAGCGCCCAGAACCGGAGCCTGCTCAACCTCGGACTGGTCGAGCAGTTCACCGGCGAGCACAGCGTCTTCGACCGCATCAAGAACCGTGAGGGGACCCACGAAACGGCTCAGGTGCTCCGACAGCCACACCTCTTCTTTCGGGACAACCCGCTGTACACCCTCGCGCTCACCGTTCCCGCGTCGTTCGTCGTGATTGCGACGGGAATGATGAACGGGTCGGTGCCGACGACCTGGGAGGGGATGCAGGCGGCTCCCATCTGGGGAACGTTCGTCTACCTCTACCTCCCGCTGTACCTGACGATGATCCCGCTGGCGATCTTCCGCGAGTGGAACGTCCGGACCCGCAACGCCGTGATCAACACGCTCTCGGACGACCTCCGGAAACTCTCGAGTGCGAACGATACCGGGCTAACGTTGCTCGAGTCGCTGCAGTCGGTGGCGAACACGACCAACGGGAAACTCGCCCGCGAGTTCGAGGTGATGCACACCAAGGTCAACTACGGGATGAGCCTGAAGGAGGCGCTCGTGGAGTTCAACAACAAGTACCACATTCCGCGACTGGCCCGGACGGTCAAACTCGTCGTCAAAGCCCAGGAAGCCTCCAACCAGATTTCGGACGTGCTCCGCACCGCCGCGCTCGCCAGCGAGAACCACGACGAGATCGAACGCGAGCGCAAGTCGCGGACCCTGATGCAGGTCGTCATCATCATCATGACGTTCATGACCCTGCTCGCGGTGATCGCCATCCTCAAAACGCAGTTCATCGACACGATGGCGGGCCTCGAGACCGGCGGCGGAGGCGATACGGGTACCAGCAACGCCGGCGGCGCTGGTGGCGACCTTGGGGACGCGGACTTCAGCGAGAACGTCGATACGAACATGCTCTCGCTGCTGTTCTTTCACGCGATCACCCTCCAGGCGATCCTCGCGGGGTTCATCAGCGGCTACATCCGGGACGCGGACCTGTTGAGCGGGCTCAAGTACGTGATCGTCCTCTCGACGATCGCTCTCATCGCATGGATGATGGTGGCCTGAGATGGCGGGCTCGAGTCGTCCACGAAGCGTTTCGCTCTCGCTCGCAGAGCGCGGCCAGACCACCCAGGACTTCGTCGTCGGCATCGGCGTCTTCCTGCTGGCGATGGCCTTCGTCTTCTCGTTCGTTCCGTCGCTGCTGACACCGTTCGATTCGTCGGTCGGGAGTGCGGAGCAGGCGCAGGCGGATCGGATTGCTGGGGAGGTTGTGAGCGAACTCGAGGGCGATAGGCCGAACCATCTCCAGAATGACGGAGGTGAGTTCAACGGCCAGGGTGACTTCGAGGACCGAATAGATGCGATCGATTTGGGACAACGAACGATCGAGGGAGGAACGACTATCGATCGAGTGAATATCGAGATAGAACCTCTCGATAGTGGACCAGAATGGAATGTTGGTGACGAATACGAAGACGGCCAAACTGCGGCCAGTGCGAGCCGAATCGTCACCGTCGAAGTTGATGGGGCGGACTGCGATCCTGCCTGTCGGCTGATCGTGAGGGTGTGGTAAGATGAGACGAACAAACAACGATCGTGGACAGGCGTACACCCTCGAGGGATTCATCGGCGCGATCGTCGTCCTCATGGCGGTGTTGTTTGCCCTTCAGGCGGTCGTTATCACGCCGACGACCGGCGGGGCGGTAGATCGCTCGAGTCAGGCACAGACCCAACAGGAGGTGCAGGACGCGTTGGTCGTTGCGGAGAACGAGGGTGATCTGTCCGAGACACTCCGCTACTGGAACGACAGCGGCGATGAGTTCTACGAAAGCGATGCACCATCGGCGTCGACAGCATATACTGCAGAGAAATTCTCTGAGATAAGCCTCCTCGGTGAAATTCTCGAGGAACGGTTCGGTGAACGAGGTCAGAACTACAACGTCGAACTCGTCTACGAGGGACAGAGCGAAGAAAGCGACGAGGTGCAGTATTTCGTCTATCAAGGATCGCCGAGTTCGACGGCGGTCACGTCAAGCTATACTGTGACGCTGTATGATGATCAGCCCTTGACCGCCCCCGACCATGGTGGTACGTCGCTTCAGAACTCCGACCACGTCATTCCAAAGCACGATGAGGGTGATGAAAGTCCAATCTACAACCTCGTTGAAGTCCGGGTGATTGTGTGGTAACCGAAGTTCGAGAACGAGGGCAGTTGATTCTCGTCTCCGCGATTGCAATCGCGTTCATCATTCTCGGCGTCGTCGTGGTATTCAATGGACTGCTGTATACACAGACGGTTTCGACGAGCGGGACGAGTAGTGAAACGGCACATGTGAGTACGGTCGAACTCGAGATCAAACAGGGCGTTGGTTGCTACATTGATGAAGTCGATGGGTTTGAAGAAGGTGAAGACGATGATGAGAAAGAACAAATTAAAGAGGACATTCGTACAGATCTCCTGGAATTCGCGGACCTGCATCAAAATTCGGTGACGAGTTCGAGCTCGGCAGTTGTATTCATCCACGACATCGATGATGATGATATCAGTCTGGATGATGATACAGTGACTCTAACGTTTGTCTACGAGTCAAACGATGTTACCACCGTAAAAACTCTCGAAGACATTTCTATCGAAAATTGTCCGCCAAGGGATGGAGGTGGTAGCTGATGGCAGCGGCACGGAGACGATTCAGCGATGACGATCGCGCTGTCTCAATCACCGTCACGCACGTCCTAACACTCGGTATTACGGCAATTCTTATCTCTGGACTTATGCTCGGAGCCGGCTCGCTCCTCGAGTCCGAAACCGAACGAAGCGCGGATGGCTCACTGGAGACGATCGGCGAGCGGTTATCGGGCGAACTCTCGGATGCCGATCGACTGGCAACGGAGGACGATGACAAAGTAACGCTTCGAACATCACACCCTCAACGAGTTGCCAGTTCGACGTATACGGTCGAGTTGTACGATGAATGTGACGAACCGGGTGCCTGGATGATCAGAGAATATGAAGATGAGAATGGAAATGAAATAAAAGACTCCTGTCTGAAACTGTCTGCCGACAACGAGGACGTGACGGTGTTTGTTCCAGTATCGGCCAATGTCGCCGAAGATAGTGAGGCCCGCGGCGGTAGCATCGAAATCGTCTCTGAGGGAGACGAGGGGGTTTCGATTCAGAACGCATGACTCGAGTAATTGATTCTGGCAGTGACGGCCGAGATCGCGCAGTCAGCGAAGTCATGGGCTTCGTCCTCGTGTTCGCGATCATCATCGGCTCGGTCGGGCTTCTGTACGTCACCGGCTTTCAGGCCATGGAGGACTACCAGGAGGGCGAACAGCTTCACAACGCCGAGCGGGCGATGGACGCCCTCGCGGACAACTTCAACGACGTGCTGCGCTACGACGCTATTGACGAACGCTCGGGTGAGATTGCCCTCCGAGAAGGAACACTGAGTACGGGTGACGAGGGGACGACACTCGAGATTTCGGTCGATGGCGAAAGCGACCAACCGTGGGGGGACCCTATCGAACTCGGTGCCCTTGAGTACCAACGCGGTTCTTCCATTATCGCGTACGAGGGTGGGGGCGTGTTCCGGCACAACGAAGATAGCGGTGGCAGCGTTCCGCTTACAGAACCTCGAGTTCGGTGTTCGGACGAAACCGCGTTCGTTTCACTCGTCGTGATCGACGCCGACCAGCGGTCACTACAGAGTCAGAGTGGACAGGAGATCACGATCGACAAGTCGGGCGATCCGGTACGCTATGCCGAAACGTTCGAGGATGAAACGGAAGTCACCATCGAGGTCGATGGTCCACGAGAGCAGGCCTGGGAGACGGTACTCGAGAGCGAATGGGATAGCGATCCGGAAAATGGCCAATACGAGTGCTCAGCTGAGCGCGTAACCGTCCAGATCGTCGTCGTCGACATCGACTACTAACTCTCCCAATCGCCCCGCAACATCGCCCGTAACCCCGCTCGAGACGCCAACTCCTCGACCCACCCAGACAGTTTCTCCCGATCCCCAGCCGTATTCAGATACCAGCCGTTCGAGAGCTGGCGACACGGTTCCTCGAGCGCCTCCCCGGCAAGCACGACCTCCCCGTCGACCTCCCAGGGGAGTTCCACCCCGGAGAGACCGCGCTCGAGGAGGAACTCCGCGGCGTGGACGAGCGCCCCTGCGGGCGTCGAGTGGCCGATCGCGCCGACGGAGCCGCGGTCGCCGAAGAACCTGACGACGTACTCACCATCGGCGGGGTGGTCGCTGGCGACCGGCGACTCGGACTCCGACGTCGGTTTTTCGGTATCGTTGCCCGGGGATGGATTCTCACTCGAGCGGTCGGGATCCGAACCGGTGTCTCGCTCGAGGTCGCTGGCGTCGCCGACGTCGGGGTGTTGCTCGGCTGTCGAATCGGGTTCACCGGCCGTTCGGTTGGGGGTGGTTTCCGTGGGTACGGGGCCAGCGAGTTCGTCCACGAGCGTTTCGAGGAATCGGTCGGTCGCGACCTCGAGCGCCGGTTCGACCTCGTGGCCGGCGACGATCGCCAGTTCGTCTGCTATCGCGACAACGAGGTCGTCGTGGCGGAGCGCCAACCGCCGGGCGGCGAGGGCGCGTGTCTCGCTCTCGAGTCGAGCGACGAGAGTCCGGCGCGAGAGCGCCGAGAGTGCGGACTCGTGGTCCGGGATGGCCGACCAGTCGATGGTCAGTCGGTCGGGTCCATCGCTGCTGTGGGCGAGCAACCGTAGCGTCCGTCCGTTGGTGTACAGTGCTCTGTCGACGCCGGTTCGGTCCATGACCGCTTCGATTGCAGTGGTCCGGTCGTCGGTGAGCGGGTCGGTAAAAGCCTCGACGGCGACGAACAGCGCCGGCGTGTCGTCGATCGAACAGACGTACTCGAGCGACAGCCCGGCGACCGTTTCGTCCCCGCTGGCGTCCGTCTGCGGATCCCAGCCGAGCGTCGCAAGCAGGGGATCGACGAGGTGGACCCGCGTCTCCGTCCGAGTGGCTGGTGGCGAGGCGTCGACCAGCGCCTGCGTCCGTGCGACGAACGAGCGACGGTCGAACTCTGACATTACGAGACGATTCTCGCGGACGTGACATGTATCGATCGATCCGCTCTGAAACCAGCCTCGTTCGACGCAAAAAGTATTCTCAGACGTGATAATCTTAGGTAAGGTTTTATCTGGAGTGAGGACGGTTATCCGTCGTATGTTAGGCCCGGTTCGCAGAGTACTACCAAAATTCATCAGAAAGAGCTTCGCGGCAAAGTTCATGATCGCGTTGCTCATTCTTGGAGTTTCCGTGGGGGCAGTCGGGTATCTGGGTACGGACCAGATCGCTGGCGAGGTCGAACAGCGAGTGGAAGCCGACCAGGAGACGCTTGCCCACCACGAGGCCCGGAACGTCGAACAGTGGAACGATCGCAACGAACTACTCGTTGAAAGCATAGCCAAACAGGTCCAGGACGAAGACCGAGAGCGCCAGTATCTCTCCTCGGCAGAAAGCAGTGAGGACGGGATACATGCGCTCCATCACATAAACATCAACGACGAGGTCGTCGTCCACAGTTCGAACGACGAACTGCACGAGGCGTCGTTCGACGAGGTCGACGAAGAGTGGTCCGAGATGTTCGAAATCTCGGAAGTAATCACCAACTCCGGCGAGTGGACCTCCGAACCACTGCTCCTCGGCGCCGACGTTGCCGATGATGGGACGCCCGTGTTGAACTACGCGATGGTTGCCGGTGACAGCGAGCACTTCGTCATTATGTCGATGGATCTGGAGGCGTACTCCGGCGAGATGATCAACGCGGACGGCAGCGTCTCCTACATCGTCAACGTCGATGAGAACGGCGAAGGGACGATCGTCATGGACCCCGCGGGCGAATCCTTCGGTGAGACGTACGACAACGACATCTATCTCGGGGAGGACGCCCACGAACCGGAACTCAACAGGATCGGTACGGCAGGAAACGCGCTGAGTGCATCCGTTGGGAGCGGCTACGAGGACGATGAGTACCTCGCGACCGCGATGCGCGTGACCGAAGGCAGCGAATGGGTTGTGATCACTCACACCCCGGAAAGTGAAGCGTACGGGTTCGTCAACACCGTCAGCGACTACGGCCTCTACGCGTCCGCCGGTGCGATCCTGTTGATCGTCGGTATCGGCGGCCTCATTGGCCGGAGCACCTCCCGGTCGATCGATCGGCTGACGACGAAAGCAGAGCGAATGGAAGATGGCGACCTTGACGTGGAGTTCGAAACCCAGCGCGTCGACAGTATCGGCCAGCTTTACGGTGGGTTCGCCAACATGCGCGATTCGCTCAAAGCGCAGATTCAGGAGGCACAAGACGCCCGCGAAGAGGCCGAGCAGGCCCGAACCGAGACGGAGCGAATCAACCACCACCTCGAGGCGAAAGCCGACGAGTACAGCGACGTGATGCAGGTCTGTGCCGACGGTGATCTCACGGCGCGAATGGACACCGAAACCGATAACGAGGCGATGGCGGAGATCGCCGTCGAGTTCAACGAGATGGTTTCCGAGATCGAAGAGACGACCGGCGGGCTCAAGGCGTTCGCAAACGAGGTCGCGACGGCCTCCGAGCAGGTAACCGCCTCGAGCGAGGAGGTCCGATCTGCCTCCGAGCAGGTCACCGAGTCGGTCCAGGAGATCTCCGACGGTGCCGACCGCCAGAACGAGAGCCTCCAGTCGGTCACCTACGAGATGAACGGTCTCTCGACGACGATCGAGCAGATCGCCGCCTCCTCGAACCAGGTCGCCGACATCGCAGAGCGCACCGCCAACACGGGTGCCCGCGGTCGGGACGCTGCCGAGGACGCGATCGAGGGGATGAACGACATCGAAGCCGAATCCGAACAGGCGGTCGCCGAAATCGAGCGCCTCGAGGCCGAGATGGAACAGATCGACGAACTGATCGAGTTCATTACCGAGGTCGCAGAGCAGACCAACATGCTCGCGCTCAACGCCAACATCGAGGCGGCGCGCTCGGGCGACTCCGGCGAAGGATTCTCGGTCGTCGCGGGCGAAGTCAAAGAGCTCGCAGAAGAGACGAAACAGGCCGCCGAAGACATCGAGGACCGTCTCGAGCAGATCCAGGAACAGACCGAACGGACCGCAACCGAGGTCCAGCTCACGAGTGACCGGGTCTCCGAACACACCGACTCCGTCGAGCGAGCGGCCGACGCACTCGACGAGATCGCCGACTACGCCGAGGAGACGAACACCGGCGTCCAGGAGATCTCCGCGGCAAGCGAAGAGCAGGCGGCATCGACCCAGGAGGCCGTCGCGATGGTCGACGACGCGGCGTCGATCTCCGAGCAGACCTCCGCCGAAAGCGAGAACGTCGCGGCAGCCGCCGAAGAGCAGACGACCGCGCTCACCGAGGTGTCCCGCAGTGCAGGCGATCTCGCGAGCCAGGCGTCACAGCTTTCCGAGGCGCTCGACCGCTTCGACACCGACGCCGAGATCGAACTCGGCGAGGAGTTCCCGCTCGAAGTCGCCCACGACGAGAACGACATCCTCGACGAACCGGCCAACGAGCAGGCGGACTTCGAGTTGCCCGCGGACTCGGCAGATCAGTTCGACCCGGCGGACTCGGGTAGTGAACAGTCGGACGAACCAGCAGATTCGGTCGAGGAGACGCTCCCCGGGGACGGATCACCGTCCGCAGAACCGATGCCTGCAGAACCGATGCCTGCCGAACCGGTCGACGAGGATCTCGATTCGGGCGCGGACGTCGATCCGCTCGCACCGAACGGTGACTCTGACGACGGTACCGAGAGCGCCTCGGAGTCGTCCGATGAGGACTCGGAATCGGACGACGACGATATCTTCACGTTCGGCGACGACCGCTAAGCCGCGGACCCGTTTCGTTTTTTGCGTACGGCTGACGGGACCGGCGAGTCCGTCGGCCCAACCGGTTCGTCCAACGTGATGTAGTACCGAGACCACCTGTCGGTGAACCACCCCAGATTCGATCTGGCATACGCACGGTAACTGCTCGGGTCCTCGCGGGCGGACACGGTGCGAGATAACTGAGGCTCTTCGAGACTCGGCTGAGTCCCCACGGTCTCGTTGTACGAGAGTGGACATCGGAAAAGAGAAGCCACACCGATCGTGAACGCGCTCGAGCGGGTCGTCGACCGTCAGTGTACCTGCGGTGACTCGAGGGCTCGCTGGTAGATCCGGAGTCGGCTATCGTGGTTCGTGAACCCGGATTTGAGCGAGGGGGGGATCGTCTCGGCCTTGCCGATCGTCAGATAGCCTCCGGCTCGTAGCGATCGGGCGAGCGTCTCGAGCATCGATCGCTTGTAGTCGGTGTCG
Source organism: Natrononativus sp. DTA114 (assembly GCF_059736515.1). Lineage (NCBI taxonomy): Archaea > Methanobacteriati > Methanobacteriota > Halobacteria > Halobacteriales > Natrialbaceae > Natrononativus > Natrononativus sp. DTA114. The sequence goes on from NZ_JCASSN010000003.1 coordinate 611,315, forward strand.
ATGTAGATGAACAGGTTGCGGCAGACGACGAGGTCGAATCCCGACTTCGGGTCGTCGTTGATCAGGTCGTGGCGTTTGAACGTGACGGGGCGTTTGATCGCGTCGTCAACCCGATAGCGCTGCCCCTCGCGGTCGACGTACGCCCGGTATGTCGGCAGATACTCGAGTTGGGAGCCGATGTCGACCGTTCGTGACTCCTCGTAGACGCCACGCCGGGCGGTCTCGAGGGCATCGTCGCTGATGTCGGTCGCGAGAATGTGGACCGACGAGGCGTCGATCTGCGGGTCGGCGTGAGCGAGCATCGACAGCGAGTACGGTTCGCGGCCGTCGGCACAGGCGGCACTCCAGACGTGAACGCGCTCGTTCTCCGCGGAGAGCGTGCGCAACACCGATCGGAGGCCGTCCCACACCTCGGGGTTTCTGAAAAAGCCGGTGACGTTGATGCTCATCGACTCGAGGAGGGCGACCTGTTCGGCGGGCTCCGCGCGGAGCAACTCGAAGTACGTCTCGTGGCACTCACACTGAGTTCGGCGCATCCGCGAAGAGACCCGTCGGTCGAGGTAGCTGTCGTTGTAGTGGCTCGTCGCGAAGCCGAGTTCGTCCTCGACGTACTCGAGGAGCGCGTCGAAGGCGTCGGTCACAGTTCGGACACTCCCTGCCCGCCGTCGGCCGTTCGAACGGAGAGGACGCCGCTACCGGGCGTGAATTCGACGGTCCGGCCGACGTCGCCGCCGACGTCTTCGGCGATGAGGGGGACGCCGAGTTTCTCGAGTTCTTCTTTGGCCGCGGCGACGTTCCGGTTGCCGACGCCCTCGCCGAAGCTCTCGAACTGAAACATGTCGCTGCCGCCGGCGATCTTGGCCTCGACGGAGGTGTAGCTCGCGCCCCGTTCGACCATTCGCCGCAGGAGGGCGCGGATTGCGGTGTCGGCGTACTTGCCGGGCTTGGCATCGCTGTTGTCGACGGTGTCACCGTCGGGGAGCATCACGTGTGCGAGCCCGCCGATATCGGAGTCGGGATCGTAGAGGGCGATCGCGAGACACGAACCGAGACCGTAGGACTTGAGCGTATCATCGCCCTCGCTGACGACGAGTTCGGAGATACCGACCTGGACCGGATCGGGCGCGCCCGGTTCGCTTCCGTACGTCTTCATGTCTGCTCGAGTTCCTGAAACGTCGCGGTGGTCGGCGTCTCCGCGATGCGGTCGACGTCGAGGTCGTTCAGCGCGCGCTCGAGGTCGGATTCGTCCGGAATCGCGTAGATGTCACAGTCGAACTCGCGACCGTCGGCGGTGACGACCGTGTCGAAGACGAACGCGAACTCCTGGTTCTCGCCGAGCTGGATGATCACGGGATCCACCGCGGCCGCCCCGTAGTCGTGGATGAACTCGGGCGGCGAATGGTCGATCGTCGTATCCAGGACGTTCGCCCAGCCGTCCAGGAAGCCGCTGGCCATGATGTTTCCGAGCTCTTTGATCGCGCTCGTCCCCATCTCGTCGAACGCCTCGCCGTCGGTCTCCATCGGCACCATCGCGTCGACGATCTCGTGGGCGGACTCCTCGTCGAACAGGAACAGGAGGTAGCCACTCGGCGTGCCGTCGAACTCGAAGGCGACGCCGACGAGCATCTCTTCGGCCATCTGCTCGGGGATCGTCTCGAGAGAGACGAAATTGAGCCGGCGGATCTCGACGCTCGTGTCGATACCGGTGAGCGTGGTCGCCGTCTTCGCGACCTCCTCTGCGCCCTGTTCGGCCATCCGGTCGAACCCCTCGAGTTTGTCGTACTCGATGCCGTCGTTCGCCCGGAGGCGCTCTAGCAACCGGGCCATCGACTCCCGCTTCGGGAACAGGTAGTGGTCGAAGCTGATCTCCGTGCCGACGGCCTCGATCTGGCTCTGGAAGAGCAAGGCGAGGTCGCCCTCGTCGGGGGCCTCCTCGATATCGTCGAGAAACGGCTCGGCAGTCGCCCCCTCGATGAACTCGGGGGTCGAGACGTCGATCACCGTCTCGAGGACGTCGGCCCAGCCGTCGATGAAGCCGCTGTTCATCACCTGGCCGACCTCCGTCGCGGCGCTCTGGCCCATCTCGTCGAACTCCTCGACGCCGGCCTCTGCGATGAGCATCTCGACGATGCGGAACGCGCTCTCGCGGTCGAAGACGACGACGGAGTGGCCGTCGAGCCCGCCGGTGAGTTCGACACGGATGCCGACTTTCTCGACGCCGTCGTCGAACTCGTGGCGGATCTCCCCGCCGCGCATGAAGTTGAGTTTCGTGATGCCAACCTGGGTCTCGACGCCGGTCATCTTGGTGAGCCGGCCGGCGGCGAGCCCGGCGCCTTCGCGAGCCATGCGGTAAAACGTCCCAAGGGCGTTAACGTCGAGTTTCATGCGGGTTGAACATCGATGCCGTTGACCATTTCGACGAACTCCTCGAGTTCGGGGAAGGCGTAGATTTCGGCTTCGATCTGGTAGCTCGGAACCGACAGATCCGAGTCGAAAAACAGCGCGAGATCGTCGCCACCGAGGCCGGCGGTTCGCACGACGATGTCGCCCGCCGGCGCGTACACCAGCTGCGGCGCGGCGATGTCGATCGCTCGCCCCAGGACGTTCGCCCAGCCGTCGATGAAGCCACTCGCCATCATATTCCCCATCTCCTCGACGGCGCTCCTGGCCATTTTCCCGGAGACCGCCGACATGTCGTCGACGACGTCGTTGAGCATGATCGCGGTGATCTTCTTGGCGCTCGCTTCCGGAAAGAGGATAAGGATGTGACCGTGCGGGGGGTCGAGCAGTCGAACGCGAACGCCGACGCGCTTGCCCGGCTCGAGCTGGGACTGGATGTCGTCGACGTCGATGAAGTTCGTTTTCGTGACCTCCATCTGGGCGTCCTGACCCGTGAGTTTACTCATGTTATCGGCGACGCCGTTCGTCCCGACCTTGCCCATTTCGTTGATGAAACTCAGCTTGCGAATGTCGACTTTCAGCGTCATAGGTTGCTCCGTGGGTGTTCAGTTCCGTGTCTGTACTCGCCTTCGGTGTGTGTACTATCGATCATAGTTCTGTCACGTCCAGAATGGTAACGACCTTTCCGCGACCACGAACCGTCGCCCCGCTCAAGCCGGAGACGTCGCTCATGAAGCCCTCGAAGGGCTTGACAACGACCTCTTGCTGGTCAAAAACGGTGTCGCAGCGGAGCGCGACCGGCCGTACCGCATCGCGGATACGGACCACCATTCCGTCGTCCGTCCCGGTGCCGGCGGTTTCGAGGGCGTCGGCAAGGTCGACGACCGGAAGCTCCGCGTCGTCCGTCGACAGCACCTCGTCACCGTCGACGGTTTCGGTCGCCCTCGCCGGTTCGATATCCTGTACCGCCTTGACCGGGATCCCGAACTCCTCGCCGCCACACTCCAGAAAGAGTACGTCGGCGATGGCAACGGTCACCGGAAGGGTCATCGTCACCGTCGTCCCGGCTCCGGGGTCGCTGTCGACGGTCACGGTGCCGTCGAGGTCTTCGATGGTCCGCTTGACGGCGTCCATCCCGACGCCGCGGCCGCTAACGTCGGTCACCTCCCCGGCTGTTGAGAGGCCGGGATGGAAGATCAGGTCGTAGGCATCGTCGTCCGTGAGATCGGCGGCTTCGGCCTCGGTGAGGACCTCCGCCTCGACGGCAGCCTCGCGCAACCGTTCGGGGTCGAGGCCGCTGCCGTCGTCTTCGACGACGATCTGCACGCGATCTCGGGACCGGGTCGCCCGGACCTCGATGCTCCCTTCGGGGGGTTTCTCCGCGTCCTCCCGGTCGGCCGGCGGTTCGATGCCGTGATCGACAGCGTTCCGGACCAGGTGGATCAGCGGATCGCCGATCCGATCGAGAATACTCCGGTCGAGTTCGACGTCTTCACCGGAAATCTCCAGAGCGACGTCCTTCTCTTGCTCTCTGGCGATGTCACGGACGACGCGCGGCAGCCGGTTGACCGCCGTCTGGAGCGGGACCAGCCGGACGTCCATCACCGTCTCCTGGAGATCGGTCGTGAGTCCCTCGAGGTCGTCGAGTTCTCGAGCGATCGTCTGCCGGTCCGCACCGGTGTCGATCGCATGACGCAGCCGAACCCGGCTCGTCACCAGACCCTCGACGAGTGTGAGCAACGAGTCGACCTGCTCGACGTCGACGCGAACCGATTGCTGTTCGCTCTCCCGGTCGGCAGTCGTCCGCTCGGGCGGCTCCGGAACGGTGATATCCGGGATCTGCATCGGTGGCGTCTCGTCGGCGACTCGATCGGTAGACGCCGACTCGTCGTCCGCGGACGACTCCGTGAAACCCACGCTGTCGTCGACCTCAGCCGTCGCATCGAAGCTATCCGACTCGTCGCCGAACTCGACGAACGAGTCGTCGGTCTCGAGGTCGGCTGTCGTCTCGAAGCCGGCGTCGGTATCAGCGGTCGTTTCGAAGCCGGCGTCCGGGTCAGCATCCGTTTCGAGCGGATCGAACGTCACGGCGCTCGAATCCTCGTCGAAGTCGTCGAAGGTGCCGTCGGCCGTGGCGTCGACACTGTCGAGCGAGTCGGCTCCGTCGTCGAAGCCGACGTCGAAGTCAGCCTCGGCGGAATCGGAACCGGGCGCGTTGTCATCCGGTTCGAACGCGCCGAAGTCGTCCTCCCACGCCGGCTCGGGAACCGACTCGGCTTCGATCCGGTCGTCCGCCCGCGTTCCGTCCGTGTCGACCTCGTCGTCGGTGTCCTCGCTCGTCTCGAGCGGAGTGTCAGTCTCACGGTCGTCGCCACCGTCGTCGGCCGTCGTCTCCGCCTCCTCGGCAGAGCCGTCGTCGAACGAGACGGTGACGTCCGCCTCCGCCGACTCGGTGTCGTCCTCGACATCCGAGAAGGCGCCGTCGTCAGCGACCGCGCCTTCGTCGTGGCCCGCGTTCTCGTCGATACGGGAGGTGTCCACGATCGTCTCGTCGTCATCGACACCGACGTCGTCTGCAACCGCGCCGTCAGCAACTGCCTCAACGTCGTCGACAGTCGCATCGCCTGCAACCGCGTCGACCTCGTCGGCAACCGCGTCGTCCTCGAGCGCCGCCGGCTCTCCGGCCGTCGGTTCTGCCCACTTTTCGTCTTCGTCGACGCCGAGGAACGAATCGTCGTCGTCGAAATCGTCGCCGAGCAACTCGTCCATACCGACCTCGTCGTCGCTGTCGAACTCGTCGAACTCGAGTTCGTCGAGTTCGTCCTGGAGTTCGTCGAAGCCGACCATCTCGACTTCGTCTTTGAGTTCGGCGAAGACGTCGTTCGCGTCGCCGGCGGCCGGTTCGTCGGTCGAGTCGCTCGCGACTGCCGACTCCTCGGCGCTCTCCGCCGGTGGTGCGTCGTCGACGACGCGCTCGCGCTCCTCGCCGAGCAGGTCGTCGAACGACCCGGCATCGCCCATGTCGTCGAAGAGGTCGAGGTCGTCGTCCTCCGCTTCGACCATCGAATCGAGATCGTCGAACTCCTCGAACTCCTCGAGCAGGTCGTCGACCTCGAGGTCCTGTGCGTCCTCGCTGGAGAGCCCTTCGCCGGACGGTTCGTCGTCGAACGCCGTTTCCGAGCCCGCGAGCCGATCCGTCACCGCGACGATCTCGAAGGTATCGACGGCGCCGACCGGCTCGAGCGCGGACGCGATCGCCGCCTCGCCGACGGCGCTCGCGAAGACCGCGTCGAACCGGGCGCCGTACGTGCCGTTCTCGATCGCCTCGCGAGAGGGATCGGTTCCGATGAGTTCGAACGCGTCTACCAGTGCCTCGACGACCCGCGCTCCGTTTACCGTGCTGTCGTCCGCAATTTCGAGCCGAACGAGAAACGCGTCGTGATCGTCGTTGGCCGGCGGTTCGAACCGTGCGAGAACGGCATCGATCTCCTCGTCGGTCGGCACCGACCACTGTGGTCGAGCGCCCTCGCCGGCTGTTTCGACCTGTCGCCGAATCGCCTCGATGGTCTCCGTCGGATCACGTTCGATCTCGCCGGTCGCCTCGAGTTCGGCGATCATCGCCTCGAGTTCGTCGACGCCGTCGAAAACGGTATCCATGAGGTCGGCCGAAACGTCGATACTATCGGTCCGAACTCCATCGAGGAGGTCCTCGAGCGCGTGAGCGAGGTCGCTCGCTCGCGTCAGGCCCATCGCACCGCAGTTCCCCTTCAGCGTGTGGGCGATCCGGAAGATACCGTCGATCGCCTCCTCGTCGTCGGGGGTCTGCTCTAAGACCAGTAACGCGTTGTTGAGTTCCGTGATGTGCTCTTCGCTCTCTTGAACGAAGTCGATTACGTAGTCGTCAGTCATCGTTCTCACCGTTCGTTGTGAAGGTGTCGACGAGTTCGCCCGCGAGTGCGTCTGCGGGGACGACCGTGTCGACACAGCCGGTTTCGATCGCCTGCGACGGGATGCCGAAGACGGGGCTCGTCGCCTCGTCCTGTGCGAGGGTCCTGCCGCCGACGTCGGCAATCGCCTCGATCCCCGCCGCGCCGTCCCGCCCCATACCGCTCAGGACCACGCCACAGAGCGGGTCCGTGACCCGGTCGGCCGCGGTCCGCATCGTCACGTCGATCGCCGGGCGAACGCCGTGAAGGCGGTCACCATCGTCGAGGCGCACCCGGAGACGGCCGCCGACGTTAGCGACGACCTCGAGGTGGAAGCCGCCGGGGGCGACGAGCGCCTCGCCGGATTCGATCCGGTCGCCGTCTCGCGCCTCCCGCACGCCGTACTCGCTGCGCTCGTCCAGCCGGGCGGCGAATCGCGCAGTGAAGTCCGGGGGCATGTGCTGGACGACGAGCAGTTTCGCGCCGAGGTCGGTCGGAAGCGTCGCGAGCAGTCGTTCGACTATCTTCGGCCCGCCCGTCGATGCACCGACGACGATCGTCGGATCGTCGACGCTGTCGGCTGGCCCGGCCACAACGCCTCGAGTGGAAGACGGGCCGGCCCCGGGCCGGGACGCAGGCCCGCCGCCAGCGACGACCGGTCGACGGCGATCCGGCCCCGTCGAGTGAACCGCCGCCGAGGCCCGCGCGAGCGCGAGCGACGAGACGTCCGCCGCCACGAGATCGTCGACCGTTTCGACGACGGAGTCCGCCAGGTGGGCGATGTTCCGCGAACCCGAACCGTCGGGCTTGTGCAGGAACGCCACTGCGCCTCGCTCGAGCGCCTCGAGAGTCGCATCAGCGCCGCGTTCGGTGTGAGCGCTGAGCATGAGGATCGCGGTCGGGTTCTCCGACATGATTCGTTCCGTAGCGTCGATTCCGCTCAGCCCCGGCATCTCGACATCCATCGTGACCACCGCCGGCTCGTATCGGTCGACCGCGGCGACGGCCTCGTGGCCATTGGCGGCCGTCTCGACGTCGTAGCCGGCGGTCTCGAGCGCGTTGCCGACGACTGTTCGCATGAACTGCGAGTCGTCGACAACGAGTACGCACGTCATACCGCGACGACGTCAGCCAGGGCTTTCCGCACGCTGGGTTCTTCGAACGGCTTCGTCACGTAGCCGTCCGCACCGGCTTTCACGGCCAGTTTCATTTTCTCTCGTTGCCCGACACTCGTACACATGATGACCCGCGACCGGGGATCGAGCTTCTTGATCGCCGCGGTCGCCTTGATGCCGTTACACTTCGGCATCACGATGTCCATCATGACGATGTCGGGGTCCCGTTCTTTGTACAGTTTGACGGCTTCAGCTCCGTTAGACGCCTCTCCGACGATGCGATACTCCTGTTCGAGAATCTGTCCGAGGAGATTTCGCATAAAATGAGAGTCGTCCACGATAAGAACCCCTGTCGACATTCAGTTGTACACCACAATCCGATACCGATACCGGTACCATAAATGCTGTCTCCCGATTATCAGTAGTGATAGGTGCCATCGGAGCAGCAACTGCCCCGGCTCGAAACGTACCTGAACTGTTTCAGTCGATGGTCCCGGCGGTCCGCAGGAGTCCATCGACGTCGATCAGCGGTGTCGCCTCCAGGACGACCGGCTCCGGGGCTGCGTCTGCGGACTCGCTCGCAGCCTCCTCCTCGACGGAAAACTCGTCGCCGTCGCGGCGGCCGTCGCGTCCCATCTGCTCGAGTCTCGAGGCGACTCTGTCTCTGGCCGTCGTCGAGTCCCCGCTACCGCCGTCGGTGGGGGCGCGGCTCCGACGTGAGGGGCGATCCGGGGTCCGTTCACGTTCGACGATTGCCGTGACGAGCGGGTGCTCGATCGCCCCGCCCGCAACCTCGGGATCCTCGAGTTCCTCGGGCCCGTTGACGACGCGCTCGGGAACGGTTTCGACGCCGACGACCTCGTCGACGCGGATCGCCGCCGGCTGTCGATCCGTCGGCCGATCGAGGACGATCAGCTGCTGGGTGGCCGACGGCTCGCCGTCGACCGGGAACTGGACGCGCGGCTCGAGGACCGCCGTGATCTCCCCTCGAAGGTCGGTGACGCCCTCGACGGCTGCGGTCGAGCGAGGGACCCGTGTCAGATCGGCCGGCGGGTCGGTGATCGTTTTGACGTCGTCGACTGCGATCGCGAGTCGGTGCTCGCCCAGGAGGAAGTAGAGGAAGCGGGCGAGTTCTTCGTCCTCCTCCGGCGCGTCGGCTGGCATCGCTCCCGGCTCGTCGATACTGAGACCGAGAAGTTTGTCGGGGAGATCCGGGCTCATGTTCGTACTCGTGTATTTCAGTCCAGGAATAAAACATTGACTCCCACCGGGTGAGCCTCGAGCGGCGGCTGTCGCTACACCGGCGTCTCGAGTGCGCTCGCCGATCTGTCGGGAGACGCTTTTGCCGCCGGCGTTCTACGAGTGACATGGACGAAGACGACACGTTCGACCCCGAGAGGCGCGAGGCGCGTGAGGTAGCGGCGGACGCCGGCGAGGAGGCGGCGGAGTTCCTCTCGTTGCTCCCCCACTACTACCGCGGTGAGGTCGGCCAGATGTCCACCCGGATCAGCCGACTCGACCTCACGGTCGACTGGGCCATCGGCGTGATCGCCGCCATCCTCGCGCTCTCGTTTGCCTCCTCGGATAGCCCGCCGTACTTCCTCCTGATCGGGATGCTCGCACTGACGACATTCCTCGTGTTCGACGTTCGGCGGTATCGAGCTTTCGACGCGACGCGCTCTCGAGTGCGGTTGATCGAGGAGAACGTGTTCGCCAACGCGTTCGATCCGGACGGGGCGGTCCATCGCGAGTGGCGCAGCGAGATCGCTGACGATCTCCGGGAGCCGACGCTCAAGGTAACGGCCCGGGAGGCGATTTCGCGGCGACTTCAGCGGGTCTACTTCCCCCTGCTGAGCGTCCTGCTCGTGGCGTGGCTGTTTCGGATCACCCTGTTCGTTCCCGACGAACCCTGGTTCGAGACCGCAGCGGTTCCCGGGATACCGGGCGCTGCGATCGTCGCCGCCGTCGTGGTGTTCTATCTCGCTGCTCTCCTGCTCACCGTGTGGCCGACTGCGCGGGAGGCCAAAGGCGAGTACCATGACGTGGAGCCGGGAGACTGGAAGCGCGACTGACGGCGTCTGCCGAACTACGCTCCCGGGGCCGACGGAAGACTTACGGTCGGAAAGTATCGAGTGTAAGCACTAGCAATGACCGTCCCTCCTGAGGATCTCGAGTCGACGTCGTCTCGCGGCGTCCGCCTGCTCCCGTTCGATCTCGTCGACCGTTCGTACTGCGTCGAAATCGACCGCGTCGCTTCGGTGCTCGGGGTGAGCGACGAGACGGCGCTCGAGGGCGCCGAGGACCCGTGGAACGCCGGCACCATCTCGGTCGCCGGGGAGTCGGTGCGGGTGATCGACCTCCCGCGGGTGGTGACGGCCGCCACGCGAACGCTGGCTCGCGTCCCGGAGCCGAAACTGCTCGTCTTCGAGGTGGCTCCGGAGTACGTCGGCTGGCTCGTCGACGATGTCGGCACCACGGCGTCGGTCCGAACGGATAGCGTGTCGTCGCCGAACACCGCTGCTCGCTTTCTCAGGGGCCGACTCGAACTCGAGGACCGGGAACTGCTCTGGCTCGACGAGCGAGCGATCAACGGGTAAGCGGGCTACCGCATCCCCGGCGGCGGCCCCTTCCCCGAGTCGTCGTCGATATCGACGTCGAGGCCCATCTCCTCGCGCTGTTCCTGTAACTGCTTTACCTGCCGGTAGTAGTAGGCGATCCCCGCCCCGCCGGCGAGGAGCAAGATCACGACCAGGCCGGCGAACAGCGGGATGTCTCGCGTGTTGTAGAAGCGAAGCGAGATCGTGCTGTCGACCTGCTCCCAGTGGAGTCGCTCGCGGTCGTCGACGACCTCGCGCTCGTAGCCGCCGGGGCTGACCGCCCCGAACAGGAAGTTCGAGGTGCGGTGACCCTCCGGCAGCGTCACCTCGTAGGAGCCGTGGGTGTAGGCGGGGAGCCGGAACGTCTTGCTGCCAGCGTTGCCCGAAAAGGCGATGGTCCCGTTCCCGTCCGGCACTCGAACTTCGGTGCTCGAGCGACCCTGGTCGACGTCGAGTTCCGAGCCGGTCAGCTCCGTGCCGTTGGGGTGCCAGTAGCGGACGCTGTGGATGTCGAGGGCCTCGTCGCGGTAGAAGTTCGAGCGGTACAGCGAGAGCTCATCAGTGTCGTTCAGGTCGTAGACGGCACGGAACTCGCCGCTGCTGATGATGCTCCCTCCCTCGATATCGATAACGACGTCGGCGTCGCTGTCGCGAAGGTCGTCGTACTCCTGCTCGCGATCGAGTTCCTCGTCGGAGATGCCGCCGAAGATCATCGAACAGCCCGCAAGCGTCGCCAGGAGGGCGACGGCGACTGCTGCGAGGAGGAGCCGCCGGTTCATGTCAGGGAACGACACACCGGAGTTCGGCCGGCAGGTACTGCCCGACGCTCGCGAGCAGCCCCGGCGGATCGGTGTCCTCGGGGCAGATAACGCTCTGCTCGAGCAGTCCGAGGCGTTCGATCGTCACGTAGTCCTGGGCGTGGCCCGCTCGGTTGAGCGTCGCCCGGACCTCTGCGCGGGTGGCGCTGTTGACGTTCAGTCGGCCGTCGCCGCGAGTCCAGTCGTAGAGACGGTCGCGCTCTTCGTCGGCGAGTCGCGACGGGGTGTCACCGCCCTCCTCAACGTCCCCATACACGAACTGCATGGGGAGGTGCTGGACCAGCCCGAACCGCTCGCGGATCTGCGGCGGCGAGCCGGCACCGAGGCCGAGCTCGCCGGCCGGAATCCGAACCGGTTGGCCGGCGTCGAGCACGAAGCCGTTGTCGTCCCAGGACTCGAGGGTCCCGACGTACGTCTCGCCGGGCTCGAGATCGGGGACGATCTCGCCGAACTCCTCCCGGAGGACGTTTCGCGCGACCCTCGCGTCCTCACCCTCGACCGTGACCGAGGGGAAGTCGTCGTGTCTGATCCCGACCTCGTACTCTACCTCGAGTTCGGCGAGTTCGTTTCCGACGAGCGAGCGAAGCGAGTCGAGCGCCCGGTTCCGGGCGTCGCCGCCGACGTAAATCTTCGTTGCGAGAACGACCATTATGCGTCGGCGTCGATGTTGAGTTCGTCCTCGAGCGCCGCGAGACGGTCCTCCATCGCGGTGACGAGGCGGTCGTTGTCCATCGACTCGAGGGGTGAGCCACACTCGGGGCACTCGAAGCCGAAGTCCATCGCCTCGCCGAACTCGAAGCGGATCGAGCAGATCTCACAGAGGTAGAACTCGTGGTTGCGTTCGTACTCCTGGCGCTCCTCTAGAGCGCCGTGGAGGCGGTACATCTCTTCTTCAAGGTTCTCCGGGATGTTCTCGTACTGGAACGTCCAGAGGTAGGTGAGCCACCCCGAATCCTCGTCGCGCAGCCGTCGGTAGGTCGCGAGGTCGTTCTCGTAGAGAATAAACAGCGCCCGGCGGACGTCGTTGAGCTCGAGGTCTAACTCCTCGGCCAACTCTTCGTCCGTTACTTCGCCGTCCGGCGGGGCCGCCGCGACGGGCATCCCTGTCGGGCCGACCAGCTCGTGTAAGTACTTCTGGATGACCGGATCCTCGAGCAGCCCATCAAAAGCCATTACCTCTCTCTAATTCCATGGACCCATTAAGTCTTTTGAGGAGTGTCGGCCCTCGACTGTCGACGGAACGAGCGGCCGGTTCCACGTGACGGCGTCGCAACCGGGATAAAAGGGGCTTGTGAGAGAAGGCGCCGCCGATTCCCCGTCGAGAGCGGTAGTCGCGGTGTATGATTGGCGCACTCACAGCCGGTAAGAAGGCGGCCACGTACGGATACAAAAAGTACGGCGTCCCCGGTGCGGTCGTCGCGGGTGCCGGCGGTGCGGCGGGCGTCGTCGTCGCAAAAAAGGGGATAAAGCGGGTCGTACGGTCGGATGTCGGCGACGCCGAGCCACACTCGAGCGACAGCTCTACGGCCGCGGCGGCTGGCGGGTCCGACGAGGGCATTGCCGACACCGACGGCGATCAGTCCGGCGAGAGCGAACCGTCGTAGTCACTGAACGTCGGTGCACACCCGATTGCGATAACTCACCTGAAACCGGCACAGAGCTGCCGTTCGGGCACTGCTTGCGAGCAGTGTGTTACCCGTTTCAGTTGGTGCAAGTGGTCGGACTAGCGGTGATCACGGCTCGCTCGAGTCCGGCTTTTCGCGCCGTCCGAACATCTACTACTCTCGAGGCCGGCGTTACTCCTCGTCGGTCGGAACAACGCGCTTGCCAGTCTCCTGTGGGATCACGCGCCGGTCGCCCCCCTCCCACTCGCGCTCGAGTTCTCGGCCCTCGAACAGCCGGTCTAAAAACACCGCGAGCCCGGCGACCTCCGAGTGGGGCTGGTTGGTGACGCCGACGTTCCAGTCGGCCGCTTCGTAGACGTCGAAGGGGACTTTTTCGGCTCCGACGACGATCAGCAGGGGCTTTCGGTCGTCGCGGTGGGCGGTTCGAATTTCGGCCTCGACGTCCTGAACCCGCTCGCCGTACATCGTCAGGTGAACCACGCGTCCGTCCCAGCCGCGGACGATACCGCGGGGCGAGTCAGTGAGCCCGACCTCGAAGGGGCCGCCGAAGCGACCGGTGATGTCTTCGACCGTCTCTTTCGACTGGGTCGCGTTATCGGGTACCAACACCCGGTCGGCGCCCAGCGCCCGCGCCGTCAGTCCCACGTGTGTCGTCATCCGCTCGTCCCGACCGGGGCGGTGGCCGAGTCGGAGGACGACGACCTCGGGAGTCTCGTGCATGCTCGAGTCCAGTCCCGGCCGGGGTTAGGGGGTTTCGCTTTCCGGTAGTGGATCGGCAGGCTTTCGACCTGGTGGCGACCCCGGCGGCGAAGCGCTCGAGCCGTCTCAGACCGAAAATTCGGTTCGAGCCTCGCAGGTCCGGTCCTGCGCTCGAAGCTCCGCCACCGCGGTGAACGCACCGCTCTGGGGGTCGTCCCACGTACACTCGTAGCTCGTCTGTCCGCCGGGGTCGACCGCTTCGGAGCCGATCACCTGCGCGAACATCCGCCCCTCGGTGAATCGCCACACCTCGCGGCCCTCGTCCTCGACGACGAACTCGGCCTTGCAGCTATCGGAAAACTGCAGCTCGATCGGCTCGTCACCGGTGTTTTGCACGGTGAACGTAAACCGTATCTGGTCGTCATCGCCGGTCGCCTCGAGTGATCCCTCGAGTGTCATGCGTGACGGTTCAGCAGCGGGAGCCAAAGGCTTTGGCACGCGGCCGACGGCCGCCGCCGGATCGCTACACGTCGAGCGCGTCGTCGACGCGGAGGAGGCCGTGGCCCTGCTCGTTCTCCTCGAGGCCGATGTCCTCGGCGGTGTCCTGGAGCCGGGTCCGGGCCGCCTCGTGATCGTAGCCGTTCGACAGCAGGTGGCCGGCCGCACCCGCGACGTGCGGACACGCCATCGACGTCCCCGACAGCGTCGAGTAGGTGCCGCCGAGGTAGGTCGAGTAGACATCCTCGCCGGGAGCGGCGAGTTCGATCTCGGGGCCGGTCGACGAGAAATCCGCGAGGTCGTCGTTTTCGTCGGTCGCACTGACGGCCATGACGGTGTCGTAGCCGGCCGGGTAGCTCACGCAGTCGGTACATGGGCCGTCGTTTCCGGCGGCCGCCACGAGGAAGACGCCGCGGTCGTGGGCGTACTGACAGGCGTCCCGCAGCGTCTCGGATTCCCCGCCGCCGAGACTCAGGCTCCCGACGTCCCAGCCCTGATCGGCCGTGTACTCGATCCCGGCGGCCACGTCGGCCGTCGAGCCGGTACCCGCCGCCGAGAGGACTTTCACGGGGTGGAGCGTCGACTGGGTGGCGACGCCGACGACGCCGGTGCCGTCGTCCGGGGCGACGGCGGTGCCGGCGCAGTGGGTGCCGTGGCCGTTGTCGTCCTGGCCGTTCAGACTCGAGATACCGGCGACGATCGTGACGCCGTCCCCAACGTTGTCCGCGAGCGCCGGGTGCGTCCGATCGATTCCCGTGTCGATGATCGCGACGCTCGCGCCGTCGCCCGTCTCGCCCGCGTCGTGGGCTTCGGGTGCGCCGACGCGCTCGACGCCCCACGGTGTCGTCTGGAGCGCGCGCATCTCGCCGTTCTCCTCGACGTACCGGATGCCCGGTGTACGCTCGAGCGCGTCAGCGGCGGCCGCCGGCAGGCGGAGCGTCAGCGCGTCGAAGTTGAAGTCGTGGACGACCGCGTCGGCGGCCTCGAGCGCGGCGTCTCGACCGCGGGCGCTCTCGTATCCGACGTTCCGCTCGACGATGCCTGCCGCATCGTCTGCGGACGTCATCCCGACCGCGCTCAGCCCCGCGAGCGCGCTGCCGGTTGCTTTGAGAAGCGATCGTCGGCTCGGAGTGGGATTTCGTACCATCCTGCCCGATTAGATTCGGTAATGGTAATTAAGTATTATGTACATGCCCCTAAATGTATATTCGAATTGAACCTAAAATATATTGTTCGTAGAAATGGTAACGACGCCCTGGCCGATCGCAAGGGAGGCGTGTTACAGCCCGAGTGCGTCGTCGACGCGGAGGAGGCCGTGGCCCTGCTCGTTCTGGCCGAGACCGATGTCCTCGGCGGTCGCGTGAAGCTGATCGCGGGCTTCCTCGTGGGTGTAGCCGTTGGCCATCAGCTGGCCGGCCGCACCCGCGACGTGCGGACACGCCATCGAGGTTCCGGAGAAGGTGTCGTAGCCACCAGCGACGGTGGAGTAGACGTCTTCGCCGGGAGCGGCAAGTTCGATCTCCGGCCCGGTCGACGAGAAGGAGGCGAGCGAGTCGTCCTCGCTGGTCGCGCTCACGGCGACGACCTCGGGCTCTGCGGCTGGGTAGCTCACGCAGTCCGAACACGGACCGTCGTTGCCCGCTGCGGCGACCAGGAAGACGCCGCGATTATGAGCGTACGTGACTGCATCGGAGACCGCACTGGACTGGCTCCCGCCGAGGCTCATGCTACAGACGTCCCAGCCCTGATCTGCGGTGTACTCGATGCCGGCAGCGATGTCGGACATCGAACCGGAGCCGAGGCAGTCGAGCACCTTCACTGCGTGCAGCGTCGACTGGGTGGCGACGCCGACGACGCCGGTGCCGTCGTCCGGGGCGACGGCGGTGCCGGCGCAGTGGGTGCCGTGGTCGTTGTCGTCGTCCCACGGCTCGTTGCAGTCGTTGCCGTTCCCGCCGAACATACAGGTAAATCCGCCGTCTCCGCACTCGGTGAACGCCGCCCCCTCGCCGAGGACGTCGACGAGTGCCTCGTGGGTCGAGTCGATCCCGGTGTCGAGGATCGCGACGTCGGCGCCCGCGCCCGTCTCGCCCGCGCTGTGTGCCGTCGGCGCGCCGACGCGGTCGACGCCCCACGGCGTCGTCTGGAGCGCCTGCATCTCGCCGTTCTCTTCGACGTAGCGGATGTTCGGATTCCGCTGGAGTCCCGCGATCGCCTGCTGTGGGACCGTCATCGTCATCGCGTCGAAGGCGAACTCGCGGTGGACCTCTGCGGCCGCATCGACCGCAGCCCCCCGGCCCCGATCGTTCGCGAACCCAACGTTTACCTCGAGTCGATCGCCGGGATCGGCCGACGCTAGCCCCGTCATCCCAAGTCCGGCGACCGCACCTGTCGTCGCACGAAGAACCGAGCGTCGAGTCGTCTGTGAACCGTCGTCTGGTGTGTTATCTCTTGCCATCCGACCTATGGTAATATCCAAAGACAATTAATAATTTTGCTTGATTCTCCATGTGTTGTGAAATTCGTCATATCGAACTGTCGTTCGAGGGTGGACGCCGAACGCCACACCTATCATCGGCGCGGGCTTACCCCGTCGCGTGCAGATCGTCGGCTACGAACCGACCGCCATCGGCCCCGCGTTGCTCGTGAGCGACGGCGAAACGATCACCAGACGGGAACTCGAGGCCGGAGATTCTCTCTCGTACTCACTTGCCACTCGCCACTGCGCCGGCGCGGTCGACGGTGAGGTCCACCACCGCTGTGACCGGCCGACTGCACCCTACTGCGAGTACCACGCGAGCACCTGGGTCTGTGCTCGCTGTACCGGCACGTGTCTGAAAGACGAGATGGACTGCTACGAGGAACACGCGGTCTATCTCGCGGCGTTCGCTCCAGACACGTTCAAAGTCGGCGTCACGAAACTGTGGCGCCTCGAGACCCGCCTGCGCGAACAGGGAGCCGCGTGCGCGGCGCACATCCACACCGTCTCGAACGGCCGGATCGCCCGCGAACTCGAGGCCGAAATCGCCGAACGGCTCGTCGACCGCGTTCGAACGCCAACGAAGGTCGACGCCCTCGCCGAACGCGTCGACGCCGACGTCTGGGAGGCGTTGCTCGCCGAGTTCGACGTCATCGAGCGGTTTTCCTTCGACTACGGACTCTCACTCGAGTCACGTCCGGTCGAGGAGACGATCGCGAGCGGTACCGTCGTCGGCGTCGTCGGCCGCCTGCTCGTCCTCGAACGAGGCGGCACCCGCTATGCGGTCGACATGCGCGATCTGGTCGGACACGACGTGGAGTCCGGCGAAACCGGGCGCCGATTACAGTCGTCGCTCGGCGCGTTCGACTGAGTGCGAGGGCTCGAGCGTGCCCGCCTCACCCGCGACAAACGCCGGACATGGCAACCCTTTTCCGCGCAGATGCTGAATCCGAAGGCATGGCCGACGAGCACGAAAACGACGTCGACGAGGGCGAGGAGGGAGAGGAGAAATCGTTCCGCGAGCGAGTCGAGGAGATCCGCGAGAAACGCGCCGAAGAGGGCGAAGGTGAGGGCGAGGCTCCCGAGAGCCCGTTCGGCGGCGGCGGTGGCGGCCCGGGCGGTCCCGGCATGGGCGGCAACCCGTTCGCTCAGATGATGGGTGGTATGATGGGCGGCGGCCCGGGCGGTCCCGGCGGCGCCGGCGGGGACGCGGGTAACGAGGAACTCGTCCGCGAGGTCCGCCAGCTCCGAGACGAGATGCGCGACCAGACCCGCGCGCTCAAGCGGATCGCCGACGCGCTCGAGGACGGGAACTAACTGCCACGTTTTTCGCGATTTCGACGACGCGCCGTGAGTCACCCGGTAAGCGTCGCGTACAGCGATCGCAATCGCTCGAGCGAGCGGTCGACGCCGAGCGCCGTCCGCCGGTCCAGACAGCGTCTCTCGAGACGGTCACGGTCGGCGAGCGCCCGCTCGAGGGCGCGACCGAACGCGGCGACGCCGCCCGACGGGTAGTGGTAGCCGGTGTCGCCGGCGGCGACGGTTTCTCCCAGCGCACCCGCATTAGCGGCGACGACCGGAGTGCCACAGGCGATCGACTCGAGCGCGACCAGCCCCTGGGTTTCGACCGGGCTCGGAAAGGCGAAGACGTCCATCCCGGCGTAAAACGCGGGGAGGTCCTCGCGGTCGAGGAAGCCGGGAAAACGTGCGTCGATCCCGTGGTCGGCGGCGCGCGCCTCGAGTTCGGTCCGGGCGGGGCCGTCGCCCGCGACGACGAGCGTCACCGGCGTCCCGTCGCGCTCGAGGGTGGCGGCCGCCTCCAGCAGTTCCTCGAGTCGCTTCTCGTGGCCGTGTCGACCGGTGTAGCCGACGAGCGGCCGATCGGAGGCGAGGTCGTAGCGGTCGACCACGGCCGTGGGGTCGACGGGACGAAATCGCTCGAGGTCGACGCCGTTCGAGACGACCCGCACGGGCGTCGAGACGCCGACGCGGTCGAGGACGTGCTGGCGAGCCGTAACTGACGGTGCGATCACGAGGTCGGCCCGGTCGTAGAACCGCCGTTCGTAGTCGTCCGCCAGGCGTCTCACGCATCTCGCGAGACGTCGGGTCGGCGCGAGGTAGCGCGCGTACTCCGCCGCGGGCGTGTGATAAGAGGCGACGAGCGGTAGCTCCTCGCGGCGGGCGAACCGGAGCGCGCCGAGGCCGATCGAAAACGGCGTGTGGGCGTGGACGAGGTCGACCTCGGTGGAAAGCGATGCGGGAGCACTGGGTCGGCCCAGGCGGTAGCCGCCGTAGAAGGGGAACGGAACGCTCCGGACGGGATGTTCGCGAGGGGCCGGGTCGTAGTCCGCAGCGGCGGGAAAAACGACGTTCATCTGCCGGCCCTGGCGTTGCCATCGATCGCGCCACGTCCGGACGGTGTAGCTCACCCCGTTCACCGTCGGGAGGTAGGTGTCGGTGAACGCGGCGACCCGTTCGACCATCGTACGGCGAAATTCGGTCGGATCGCTTAAGTCATTTGTTCGGCCGCAGTCGGCGCGCTAGCTCCGTCGAAGCGCGGGCAGCCGGCCCTCGAGGTGACTCGAGAGCGACCAGCGGCCGACGAGGTGGGCCGAGAGGGCGACGCTGATGTAGGCGAGTCCGACGCCCGCGACGACGTCAATCGCCCAGTGGATTCCCAGGTACATCGTCGAGATGGCGACGCTGACCGCGAGCACGAGCGCGACGGGATACCACTTCGGGTAGACGCCGCGGGTGCGATAGGCGAGCATCGCCACGGTGGCCGCGAGGGAGGTGTGCAACGACGGGAAGACGTTCGTGTTGCGGTTGACCTGTCGGGTGAGGTGCTGGTACTGGGGATAGGTGTCGTACAACAGCGCCTGGACCAGTTCGGGCATCATGTTGCGCGGCCCGTAGGCGATCACGAGGGTGTAACACACCAGTCCGAGGGTGTAGTTCAGCGTGTACGCCCCCAGCAACTCGCGAAGCGGACGCGTATCCGACAGCGCGAAGTAGGCGATCACGGGAAAGACGAGCAGGAAGACGTAGCCGTAGATGTACATGAACGAGAAGTACGCCGTCAGCTCCGGCGTCGCGTGTGATTGCAGCCAGAGGATGAACTCCCCTTCGACGTCGTAAATCCAGCCCGTCCGGTCGCCGCCGATCATCCAGGAGAGATCGGGGACGATCTGTCTGGCGACGCTGTTGAACAGGAGGACGGTCGCCAGTACGGCGGTGATCGGTGCGGCGGCCCGAATTCGCGTGTCCCACTCCCCGGCGGTCGTCCGCAGGCGGGCGCGACCGACGAACAGGGCGACGCCGACAACTACCATGACCGCCACCACGAGGGCGAGCTGAGTGAGAACGCGAACGAGCATCAGCGCCTCACCAGGAGGTCGCCCCCCTCACCGTAGCGGTAGCCGATCGCCTCGAACTCCCGTTTCGCCTCATCGACGTCCAGTTCGCCGTCGGCACCGAAGAACGGCACGGTCGGATCGCTGTCGTTCCACCGCAGTTCCTCGGGGACCCACCCCCGTCCCACCGGCGTCTCGAGTGGCGTCGCGACGGGTGTCGCGTGGCCCTCGAAAATCGTCTCGGCGAGCCACGCCTTGTCGAGCAGGCGTGCGACCGTTCGCCGGAAGTACGGGTTGGAAAACGGCGCTCGGCGGGTGTTGAACCCGACGTGATAGAACGCCTGTGACGGTGACTCGAGGAGCCGCGTCTCCTCCGAGTCGGGGACTTCCTCGAGTGCGTACATCTCGAGGGGGGTCGAGGTGACGTCGGCGTCGTTGTCGGTGACCAGCGTAATCGCGGAGGCGCTTCGCGGGTCGATCTGAAACCGCAGTTCCTCGGTGGTGGCTTCGGGAAGGTCGACGTCGGATCGCCGCGTGAAGTGGTCGTCGAAGCGCTCGAGAGTGAGGTGTTCGCGCTCGGTTCGTTCCCCGAACGCGAAGGGGCCGCTGCCGACAGCGGGGACGTTGTCGGTAACGACCGCCTCGGTGGTTCCCTGTGCGACCTGAACCCCGCGTACGTTCGCCGCCGCCGCTCGCTCTCGCCAGACGTGTTCGGGGAGGATCGGAGCGGTGAACGCGCGCTCGGCGACCGCTCGATTCGTCGCGACCGTCAGCGAGAGCGCCCGACCGCCGTCGTCCGGAACCTCGATGTCGTCCTCGAGGTCGTCGAAGACGGCAGCTAGCCCACGATAGCGTGGCGAGGGGGCGGGAACCTCACTCTCGCCGAGGGAGGTGTCCGCGAGAAAGCGATAGGTGAACGCGACGTCGCCGGCGGTGACGGGTTCGCCGTCGTGGAACTGACTGTCCTCTCGCAGCGTGATCTCCACCGTCGAGTCGTCCCACTCCCAGGACTCGGCGAGCCAGGGGAGTAGCGTGCTGTCCTCGTCGGTCTCGGGCTCCTCGCTCAGTTCTTGGTTCTCCTCGCCGACCGATTCGTCCACATCCTCGGTGCCCCGAATCAGTTCCGTCGCGAGCGAGTCGTACAGCAGTTCGGTGATCGTCTCCCGGTCGCGGTACTCCGCAGAGAGCGGGTTGACGTTCTCGGAGGGACGGGCGTCCATCACCGTCGCCCGGAGCCGTTCTTCGGCCGCCTCCGTCTGTGGCTCGAGGCCGAGGTAGCCGAGGCGGGTGTCGAGGTGGTGGTCCTCCCACCCCTCGAAGCGGTCGGTCCGGACGAGGCGGTGTTCGTCGGGGACGCAGACTGGAACGAACGGCTGCTCGCGGGCGACCTCCTCGAGTACGTTCGCCACGGCGTTCCGGCGCTCGTCGCCGTCGGCGACTCGCTGGGCTTCGAGCAGGTCGTCGATCCCCATGTTCGTCACGCCGAAGGGGTTCTGCCAGCCCGCCTCGTCGGCGTACCGCGAGTGGAGCGCCTCGTAGAGAAAGTCTGGGTCTGTCGCCCCGGGATGACGCCCCACGTAGACGTCGAAGTCCTGGTTGACCAGGATCGCCCTGAGGAACTCCTCGTTCGAGCGCAGGTCGATCGAGACGTCGATCCCGACCGTCTCGAGGTTCTCTGCGAGTCGGCGGGTGAGCTGAATGCTTTCCCGGTCGCCGTCGGCCGGCAACGTCGTGATCGACAGCGAGAGCTGATCGATGGGGTCCCGGTTGACGACGTTTCGAACGTCCCTGACGCAGCCGGCCAACGACCCCACCATGCCGGTGGCTCCCGCGGCCAGCAGCCGTCGACGGGACATGCCCCGCCCGCTCGAGGCGATCGGATCTCGACTCATCTCTCAGAATCTTCGCTACTGGCGCTATAACAGTATTGCGTCACGTGCTCGCCGACGCCATTCGCGCTCTCGCGTACGCCCGTCTCACACCGCATCGCCGAGGAGGCGCCGGTAGATCCCGGCCAACCGCTCGCCGACGATCTCGAGGCGGTGTTCGCTGGCGGTTTTGCGCGCGTTCTCACCCAGCCGCTCCCTGAGCGCGGGGTCGCCGGCGAGACGCTCGAGGGCCCGGCGGAAGGCCGACTCCGTCTCGCACATGAGACAGTCGACGCCGTCGGTGTAGTACTCCCGAAATACCGGGAGATCGCGCAAAACGACGGGTTTGCCACAGGCCATCGCCTCGAGGACGGCGATCCCCTGGTTCTCGGCGTGGGTTGGAAAGCAGAACACGTCGCCCGCGGCGAACGCTTGTCGCTTGTCCTCGACCCAGCCGGTGAAGGTCACGTTGTCGGGCGGATCGCCCGTCCAGCGACGAACCGCCGAACTCGCCTGCGGCCCGGTGTCGTAGGGGCCGAACCACGCGAACTCGTGGCCCGTCTGTCGGGCGAGCCGACAGAACGTCGACAGCCCCTTTCGCTCGAAGACGTTGCCGACGGCGAAGACGACCAGTCCCTCGAGGCCGAACCGCTTTCTGGTCGGTTCCCGGAACCGCTCGTACCCGGCGAGTGAGGCGTGGTCGACGCCGTTCGTGAGCGCCTCGATCGGCGCCTCGACGGGGTAGGACTCGAGGAGCCGTTTCGTCTGCTCGCTCGGACAGAGCACGAGATCCGCCTGCGAGTAGAACCACCGGAGGTACCGTCCCAGTGGCCTCGAGAGGGGTTTCGAGCCACGGAAACTCCCCCGAAAGTCTTCCCGGGTGACGTGGGCGTGCAGGATCAGCGGTCGCCCAGTTCGGTTCGCGTGGACGGCCACCGCGAGCGACCCAGGGCCGATGGCGTTGCAGTGGGCGAGGTCGTACTCAAGCGGAACGCGACCGCGGAGCAGTCGGCGTGGAAGCGCTCGCAGCGGCTCGTCGCCGGTCCACGGATCAGTGCGGATCTCACACCCGCCGACCCGCTCGAGCGCCCGCCGTTGGTGAGCCGCTGCGGTGGCGATGCCGCTCCGACGGAGCGGTTCCTCGAGTTCGAGGTAGTTGAGCACGCGCACGTCCCCTCCATCGCCGATTCGCGGCAAAACGCTACCGTTCCTCGGCCGCGGGTTCGGGTTGGCGCGCGGGTGGAGAACGCAACACCGATAGGCCGTCCGACGAAACGCGAACCGATGAGCGTCGCCGAGGAACGACTCGAGCGCCTGCACGATCTCGCGAAAGCGGCTGCGCGAGCCGGCGAGGAAGAGCGAGCGCGCTCCTACGTTCGACTGGCTCGCAGGGTCGCAGAACGGAATCGGCTGACGCTGCCGCGGTCGTTCCGGCGATTCACCTGCGACGAGTGTGACACCTACCTCCGGCCGGGGACGAACGCCAGGGTTCGATTACAGGACGGCCACGTCGTGATCACCTGTGACTGCGGCACGCAGGCCCGGTATCCCTACGATTGAGTCGGTTGACACTGGTGAACGTACGCTCGAGCGCGCGAACCGTTCCGATTCGACAACATTGAAACTACGCGCCCGTCTATTCGGCGTATGGATCAACAGGAACTGAAGCGTCGCGCACACGACCTCGACGTCACTCTCTGGGTCGGCAAGAGCGGCCTCGAGGCCGTCGTCGACGAACTCAACGACCAGCTCGAAAACGAGAACCTCGTGAAGGTAAAATTCCTCCGAGCGGCTCGAGCGGGCGGCTCGACCGAGGAGAAGGCCGAAGAGCTCGCCGACCGGGTGAACGCTGACCTCGTCGAGACGCGTGGACACACCGCCGTGATACATCGATGAGCGGCGGTGCGCTGGTGGCACCGATGAACAACGCGACGACCGCCCTCGGCCAGTGGATCCACGACAACGTTCCCGTGCTCGAGGGGGCGCTCGCGGCGACGCTCGCGAGCGTCATCGTCTTCGCCGTTTCGCTCGTCGCTCTTGTGGCGATCGGCCGCGCCGTCGTCATCCCGCTGGTCAAGCGCGCGTTCGACCGCCGCGAACTCGACCAGCACGCACAGACCCCACTCCTGCTGGCGACCCGCCTCGGCGTGCTCTTCGTCGCGGTCGCCATCGCCTTCGGGCTCGCGGATTACGGCAACTTCCTCGTGTCGATGGCCGGAATCGCCGCCGCCGGGGCGCTGGCGGTCGGTCTCGCGCTCCAGAACGTCATCTCGAACTTCGTCGCCGGCGTGTTCATCTACACCGACAAGCCGTTCCGCATCGGCGACTGGATCGAGTGGGACAACGGCGACTATTCGGGTGTCGTCGAGGACATCAGCCTGCGCGTGACTCGCGTCCGAACCTTCGACAACGAACTGCTGACGGTGCCGAACAGCGCGCTCACCGGCGGCGTCCTCAAGAACCCGGTCGACGCCGACAAACTCCGGCTGAAGTTCGTCTTTGGGATCGGTTACGGCGACGACATCGAGCAGGCGACCGAGATCATCGTCGAGGAGGCCAAACGCCACCCCGACATCATGGACGACCCCGCGCCCTCGGTGCGACTGACCGAACTCAACGACTCCGACGTCGGCCTCCAGTCGCGGATCTGGATCGCCGACCCCTCGAGAGCCGACTTCGTCCGGATCAAAGGCGAGTACATCACGAGCGTCAAGGAGCGCTTCGACGCGGAGGGAATCGACATCCCCTACCCCGTGCGCACCCTCGAGGGCGGCCTGCAGATGGCGAACCCGGCGATGCTCGAGACGGCCGACGACTGACGGGGGTTTCGACGACTCCGATCTGGTTTTCGAAGTAGTGGCCGGGAGCGTGGCTCGAGCGACGCGAGAGCTACGCGATTCTACGGAAGAGATTGCTCTTCCGAGCATCGCGGGAGCAAAGCTCCCGCTCAACGGGGGAGGGCAGGCGATTTCCCGATACCGACCGCGAGCGAACACAGTGAGCGAGCGGGCCGACGAGTGACTCGAACGCAGTGAGGGGAACGAGGAGTGCTTTTGCTCGAAACTGAGCGGAAGCTTCGCTTCCGCGAGGTCCAAAAGAGTTTCGCTCTTTTGATGGTTTTGCCGAGCGAGCAAGGCGCGTAGCGCCGCCGCTCGCCCAGCGTAAAATTTCGGTGGGTATGAATGCGGACGCCCGCGGTTGCCCGGCGTTCCGGCCGGGGGAATCCCGGTTGCCTTCTCCACCCCGCGACCCGTCGAGCGACAGGTGTCCGGCGGTCCACTGCTCGCTTCCGCGCCTGATGGGCTGTCGCCGGCTAACCACGATGGGTCGTCCCTGCGGACGGCCACCGTGGACCGCTGTCCCCGACGGACGAGGTTTCTCCGTTGGCTCCCGGGGCCCCGGCCGGTCTGACCGGACGCCCGCGGGGTTCGGTCCCCGCTGATGACCGTAGTGCGGGTGACGAGCAGGGCCAAACTGCCCGACCTAGTCCACCTCATCGTAGACGGCGACCTCTTAAGGGCCTTTCGCTCCCTGCACGCCCAATATCATACCCGGTGTCGGTGTATGCTCTCTATGACACCACCCGTCTCGGACGAGTTCCGCTCGAGCGATCGACTCTGGCTGGCGCTGCTCATCGTCGGCGTCGGCTTCCTCTCGGCGTTGATCGTCCTCCCGTATCTCCAGTACGTCCTGATCGCGATCCTGCTCGCGTACGTCCTGGCACCGCTGCAGCGCCGCCTCGAGCCCCGCATTGGTGCGACGACGGCCGCACTCGTCCTCCTCGTGATCGCGATGGTGGCGATCCTGATCCCGATTGCGGTGCTCGTGGCCGTCGCCGTAGAGCAGGCGATCGCGTTCGCGAACGCGGTGGCAGCCGGCGAGTTAGGTGCAGACGAACTCGAGGGACGACTCGGCGAGTACGGCCTCACGGTCGACCTCGAGTCGACCTACGAGACGGTACGCGAGCCGGCGGGGATGGCGCTTCGAGGGCTCGTCGACGACGTGGCGGTGATCGTCGGGGGCGTACCAGAGTTCCTGATCGGCGTCACCGTGTTGTTGTTCGTGCTCTACTCGCTGCTTCGGGACGGCGATCGACTCATCGACTGGCTCCGGACGGTGGTGCCGCTGCGTCCGGCGCTCCAGACCGAACTGATCGCGCGGATCGATCGGCTGATGTGGGTGTCGATCGTCGCCAACGCGGCCGTCGCGCTCGTCCAGGCGCTCCTGACGGTGCTCGGGCTGGCGATCGTCGGCGTCCCCGGCCTCGCCTTCTTCGGCATCCTTACCTTCGTCCTCGCGCTGTTGCCGCTGATCGGCGCGTCGGTCGTCTGGGCACCGGTCGCGATCTATCTGGTCCTCGTCGGACAGCCGCTCTCGGGGGGGTTTCTGTTCGCCTACGGGGCGGTCGTCGTGAGCCTCTCGGATAACTACCTCCGGCCGCTCACGGTCGGCCGCGGCGCCGATCTGAGCGTCGCGCTCGTCATCGTCGGACTGTTCGGCGGCGTCGCCGTCTTCGGCTTCGTCGGGCTGTTCTTCGGGCCGATCCTGCTCGGAACGTTCAAAACGGCACTCGAGCTGTACGCCAGAGAGCGCGAGGGCGGCGTCGGCCGCTCCGCTGGGGGGTAATCGGGCGGCTCACAGCAACTCGAGGCTCTTTGCGTACCACAGCGAGCAGGCGACCATCCCGACTGCGGTAAGCAGAACCAGCCAGCGGTGGTACTCGAGCCAGGAGGCCTCACCGATGCTGAGGACGACGTTTTCGGGGACCGAAACCGCCCAGATCGCGACGAACGCCGCGAGCATCATGCCGAGAACGAGGGTGAGCCCGGCGACGTAGTCGGGTGCGGTCCGTTGCTCTCTGCCGGCGGCAAAGAGGACGATACCGACGAGCGCCAGCACCGAGAGGAACTGCGGCCCCGCGAAGCCGAAGTCGTAGTAGGCGGGGAGCGCGGCGGTTTCCGCCTCGGCGAGAAGCAGGTACGGCGCAAAAACGGCGACGAGATACGAGATCGCCGCGACGATACCGGCGGTGGGGGGCCGTTGCTCGGGGCGCATACGCGAGGCGTCGGCGCGCTGTCGCATTAAGATCGACGATCCTGGCGCAGCGAGGGCAGCAGTTAGCTCCTCGCGTCTGCTGTCGATCGCCCGCGCTCGAGGCTGTGTTACGACGCGAACAGGAGGAAAAGGCCCAATTAGGTGGACGATAGATGCTGTACGTATGGGACTCGGCAGCACTGCGAAAAAGATCCAGATGGTTTCCGATCGCGCCGAACAGATGTACAAGCAGGTCCAGGAGCTCCAGGGCCGGATCATCAACCTCGAAGAGGAGGTCGACGACACCCACGACACCGTCAAGAAGATGGACCATCAGCTCACCGAACAGCGGGCGCTGTTGCTCGCCCTCGCCGAGGAACAGGGCCTCGACGGGGAGGAGATCCTCGCGGAGGTCGCGATCGACGACCTCGACGCGGCCGACGACGCGAGTGCAGCCGACGACGAAAGCGCGGGCGAGGCGGCGGATGAAGTCAGCAACGAGTCAGCGACGTCGACCGGCGGCGAGTGAGAAGACGGGATTCGCCCGCAGGCGAACCCGTGATGGCAAGACCTAACAACGGGGGCAACATTTGCCCCGATAATGACGACCCACGAGCGACCGTTGGACTCGGTGCTCGAAACCATCGGCGAGACGCCGCTGGTTCGGATTCACGACGCGCCCTCGGGCGTGCCGGTGTACGCGAAACTCGAGTCGTTCAACCCGGGAGCGAGCGTCAAAGACCGCATCGGGAAGTACATGCTCGAGCGGATGCTCGAGCGCGGCGACCTCGCGGCCGGCGGGACGGTTGTCGAGCCGACCGCCGGTAACACGGGGATCGGCTTCGCGATCGCGGCCGAACAGCTCGGACTCGACGCCATCTTCGTCGTCCCCGAGCGGTTCAGCGTCGAGAAACAGCAGCTCATGGCGGCCCTGGGTGCGGAGATCATCAACACGCCGACCGACGACGGGATGGGCGGCGCGATCGACCGCGCCCACGAACTCGCCGAGGAACTCGAGGACGCCGTCGTTCCCCAGCAGTTCGCGAACCCGCTCAACACCGAAGCGCACTACGAGACGACCGGCCCGGAGATCTACGAGGCGCTCGACGGAAACGTCGGCGCCGTCGTCGCGGGCTGTGGCACCGCCGGGACGCTGATGGGGATCGCCCGCTACGCCAGAGAACAGGACGCCGAAACGTACGTCGCGGCGGTCGAACCCGAAGGCTCGCTGTACGGCGAGTTTCTCGGGGAAGAGCGGACGGAAGGCGAGTACAAGATCGAGGGGATTGGCACCCACAACACCGACACGAACGAACTGTTCGAACCAGACCTCGTCGACGAGGTGTTCGCCGTTCCCGACCGACGGGCCCACGACGAGCTCATACGGCTGGCCCGCGAGGAAGGACACCTCGTCGCCTCGAGCGCTGGTGCGGCGAGCGCCGCCGCGAAACACGTCGCCGGAAAGATCGCCGACGGCGAGATCGATACTCCCTACGAGTCGGTCGTAACGGTGTTCCCCGACTCGAGCGAGCGCTACCTCTCGAAGGGGATCTATCGTTCGTTCGAGGAGTGGGAGGGGTAGTCGACTGCTCGTACGCCGTTTTGAACACTGTCGGTGACGAGCGACGGTGTTCTCGACCGTCTCTCCGGAACGTTCGAGGGGGTTCGGTTTCCACCGCGTGTCGCTACAGAGAGAGACCCGCCGTCTCCATCGTCGGCTCTCCGTCTTCGACCTGGATAACGGCGTCGAAGAGCTGTGTGAGCGTGTTCATCGTCTGTTCGTCGTGGGAGGTCGAGTCGATTATGTATACGCCGAGCGCGTTCGCGCTCTGGACGCGGCCGGTAAACACGTGTAAGAATCGAAAGACCGTCTGGAGATCCGAATACATGAGCAGCGTCGAAATCGAGTGGAGGAGGATGCGATTTTCGGTCCGGCCGTGGTCCTCGTAGAACTCCTGTAGAAACTCGGAGAGCTTGATGCCGATACCGGTCATATCCACGGGGGAGGAGGCGTACTTGATCCGCGGATCGGTTTCGGTACCGGTCCCCTGCTGCCTCGAGACGCAGTCGACGGCGCCGACGCTCGAGTCGTCGACGTCGTCGACGAGTTCGGTGAGTGCGGAGAGAACCCTCTGCGCACCGTCTTTCGTCGTTACGATGATCGATCCGTCACCCCGTTCGATACCGCTTGCAAGCACTTCGAGGCCAAGCCGTCGTTTACCCGAAAGCGGTGGCCCTGTGATCAGAACGTTCGTGCCGGGAGTGACTTTGGCCGCCTCGAGGGCAGGGGGTAGTTCATACATGCCTGATACTCACTTTCGTTTGTAGCGTGCGACGACCAGCACCCACGTACCGGTTGCTGCAGTACGGTATGAAAATATCACAAGGAAGGTATAGTACTTTTGATCAACACCCTTCCTCCGAAGCGGGGAATAGAACCGGCGTCATCGCGACCGCAGATCGTCTTTCAGCCGGCCGGCAACTCGGCCAACCGACCCACGATGAACGCGAGTGCAGCGAGAAACATGCCGTACTTCAGGTGGGATTGGCCGGCCGTCGGATCCGTGAAGCTCTCGTAGGCCGCGTACAGCATTACGACGTTGGCCGGAGCCACGACGAGCAGGTACGCGACGCCGAAGTATTCGAGAAGGTACGGCGCCGGACTCGCCAGAACCGCGAGGACGAGCAAGCCGGCGGCGACGAGCAGTGCCCGACGCTCTCCGAGCGCGATCGGCAGGGTGTTCAACCCCTCTTTCCGGTCACCGTCGACGTCTTCGACGTCCTTGATAATCTCTCGGGTAAGCGTCGATACGGCCGCGAGGACGAACAGGACGACTGCCGGCCCGATGTTCCCGACTGCGGCAGCCCCGAACAGGAACGTGCTCCCGACGAGGGCAGCGACCAGCGCGTTTCCGAGCCCCGGTAATCCCTTGAACAGCTTCGTGTACGTCACCAGCGCTATCAGATTCACCGCCGCAATCGCGATCGCTGCTGGCGGGAGCACCAGGGCGAGGGCGACCGCCACGACGAACAGACCGCTACTGAAGACGAGCGCACCGCGCGGACTCACTGCTCCCCGCGGGATAGCGCGTTCCGGTTGATTGATGCGATCGATCTCCCGGTCGAAGTAGTCGTTGATCGCGTTGCCTGCACCGACCGCGCACGCGGTCGCACCAACTGCCGCACCGACCTCGAGAGGGTACTGACCGAGACCGCCCGCAACGAATGCACCGATAGCGGTCAACACACTCGCAGCGACGACGTTTATCGGTCGCATTAACTCGAGTAATCCGCGAGCAGTCTCCCCCGGAGCCATGCTCGGGACTGGTCAGCGACGGGGTATAAACGGTCCGATACGACCGCGAATAGCGGCGGTACTACCGCCAGTCGCGGAGATCACAGACCGTGTGGGCCTCGACGGAGATCCAGTAGGTCGTTCGCACTCGGTTGTGTCAATCGGGACGACCGTCCGGGATCGCCGCCAGTGAGCACCTCGAGCGGCGACGACGAGTCGCTTGGGACCCGGCTGAAACACGATCCCCACGCGGGGCTCCTCTGTCCCGAAGCGACTCGAATCGAGTGACTTATACGGGGTCGACGGGAATTCGGATGCGAGGGCGCTTAGCTCAGTCTGGACAGAGTGCTTGGCTTCGGACCAAGTTGTCGCGGGTTCAAATCCTGCAGCGCCCATGTTTCTGTCGCGAACTAGTCCGTGAGCGACAGATACCGGCCGCGAAGGATTTGAACTAGACGTGGCGCAGCGCGAACGAAGTGAGCGACCGTCTCGGGCTGGTTCATACTCTTGCAGCACCTCTGATTTTGCGACGAACGAACCGCTACCCGCCGACTGCCATGAGTTCGACCGTGTAGCCGAACGGATCGGTGATGTAGTAGGACGTGTAAGAGCCGAACTGCTCTCGTTCGCGCGTTGCTTCGTTTTGAACGGTGACTCCCTCGTCTCGGAGATGGCGTTCGACAGTTTCTGGTGCCTCGCCGATCCGGAGCGCAAGGTGCCGGAAGGAGCCGTCGGGCGGAGTGAACGAGTCGGTCGGGCGTACGTAAAGACGAACGCTGTCACCGAGGTAGATCGGAAACAGGCCCGGATCGGACTGGATCGCTTCGCGCGGATCGTCGAACCCCGTTTCGAACCCGAGCGTATCTACGTAGAAGTCGAGCACTTCGTCGAGGCGATCATCGGGGAAGGACAGGTTGACGTGATCGATTGCGGTTGCGTGCATTTTCCCGGTTTTCGGGTGTGTGCTGTGGGAACTTGGGCCTGTCGCCCACGGAGAGTATCGGCCCGCGAAGGGAACGATTTCGCTGGAGCCAGAGCGGGACGCGGGTCTCTCCTCTAGAGGTAGCTCGATGACTCGCGAGTTCGTCCGCGGGAGTCGGCTGTACCACATTCTGAGATTGGTGCGATTGCCCACCCGTCGGCGCAAACTGGAGGCGAGGTTATCGTGTACTCGAGACTGCTCCGGAGGTGAGCACTGGTACTCGAGGTAATTCCAGAAGGTTATGGGCCACTTGTGGCCGCAAGCGCTGCATCGAAAATTGATGCGGACACCCGGATTAGCCAGTGCTCGGTCTACCACTTCACTTTGGCAGCAAGACGGTTAGACAGGGCCCCCTAGTCAATGCCTCTGATCAGCTATTCTGTGGCCACTTAAAGCCAGCAATTCATTGCAAGCAGTTTATGGAGGTCTCTGCTGGCTTTCCGGATCGAGGAGCCGGTCAGCGTGTGTTATTCGTGGTCTCTCAGGAACGAATTTTACGGGTGTACCCACTGCAGTGGGTGGGATACCGATCTCGTCGAGATGGGTGATCACGGTGGGAAAGCCGAAAATGACACTCTCACGAGATGGAAGGCGACCTTGAGTCCCCACCAGCGGCCGGGATCTCCCAGTACCCGTTTTCGAGGAGTCCGAGCAACGCTGCCTCCCTCTATCTCCGGATTCGATTGTTCAGGTATAGGCGAGAACAGGGTGCAAAATTCGTGTCGCTCGAGACCAGCGTCGTCACGACGGTGAAAATACGGTCGCGTAGCGCTCTGGCGACCGGAGACGTTCTCGTTGCGGCTGTTCATCGACTTTGTACAATATTCGCACAACCCTTATACCGGAGTGGCTCCTACCTCGAGCTAACACTATGGCAGATTCGATGGCAGAGCAACTCCAGCAAGATATGGAGTGTGAGGGGCTGTTGGAGTGCATCCACGGACTCAAACAGCTCGACAAGGACTGTTTCCGGGTGATGGTCGAACACGGCGAACCGCTGACGATCGACGAGATCGCAGACCAGGTCGATCGCGAGCGGTCGACCGCCTACCGATCGATCCAGCGACTGCTTCAGAGCGGGTTCATCCAGAAAGAACAGATCAACTACGACCAGGGCGGTTACTACCACGTCTATTTCCCGACCGACCCGTCGCAGGTCGCACGCGACATGCAACGGATGCTCAACGACTGGTATGCCAAGATGGGACAGCTTATCCAGGAGTTCGAGGACAAGTACGAACCCGTCGACACCGACGCCCCCGCCCAGAGTTAGCGAGGGAGAACGTAGCGCTGACTCCCACGAATATACCGATCACTGCCTGACCGAATCGTTCGTTCCCCTGCCTCTCAGCCGTCGGAACCGTGAACGCGAACGACCAGTCACGACGGCGACCTGATAAGTAACTGACTGCGAGGCGACAATTAGTCAGTCGATCGACGATCGTCCGCCTGACCAGCGGATTTAATACTCGCCATCGTGTAGAATTGGGTAGGATGAGCAATACCAATCTCGAGCCGGTGACCGTCGCCGAACGGAATAATGGGGGCGGGGCGGAGGACCTATTCATCCTCGATGTCAGAAACGAAGAGGACTACGAGGAGTGGCAGATCGACGGGAGCACGAACCTCCCCATCTACGACGAGCTACTGGAGTACGACTATTCCACGCTGGAGACACAGCTGGACGAACTCCCGACTGACACGGAAATCGCAGTCGTCTGTGTCGCCGGAGTCACGTCGGCACGCGCCGCGGCGTTCCTCCGCGAACACGGATTCGACGCGAAATCGATCGACGACGGGATGAACGGCTGGGGGCGCGTCCATCGTCAGTACGCCGTCGACGCCGTCGACGGCATCGTTCAGATCGTTCGCCCCGGAACGGGTTGCGTCTCGTATCTCGTTCACGACGGCGACGAGGCGGTCGTCGTCGACCCGAGCCAGTACGTCGATCGATACCTCGACGCGGCCGACGAACGCGACCTCGAGATCGTCGGGGTCGCGGACACCCACGCCCACGCCGACCACGTCTCCGGTGCTCGTCGACTCGCCGGCGAACTCGACGTCCCCTACTACCTCCACGGGGACGACGCCGGGTCGCTCGAGAATACCACCGCTCTCGAGGACGTCGAGTCGATCACCGTCGGTGAGCGCGAACTCGACGTGATCTACACACCAGGACACACGCCCGGTAGCGTCTCCTTCCAGTTCGGCGATGCGCTCCTCTCCGGTGATACGCTGTTCCTCCGTAGCGTCGGTCGGCCCGACCTCGAGGACGGCTCGGAAGACGCCGTGCGGACTGCCGCGAGCCAGCTGTTCGATAGCCTCGAGAAACTGCTCACGCTCGCCGACGATACCGTCGTGTTGCCCGGCCACTTCAGCGACGAGTCGATCCGCCCGCTGGCGACCGCACTCGGCGAGCTTCGGGAGGAGACGACCAACGAACTCCTGAGCTACGTCGAAGACGGCGACGAGGAGGCGTTCGTCGAGACGATCGTCGAGAGCCTCGCGGACGAACCGGCGAACTACAACGAGATCAAGCAGATCAACTGGGGCAACGAACAGCCGGGCGGCGACGTCGAGTCCCTCGAGCTCGGCCCGAACAACTGCGCCGCGAATTGAAAAGGCGCTTCTCCGGCGTCGAAACGTCCGACAATCCGGGACACGGCAGCAGTATGACACGACGGTGGCGGGATCGCTGCTCGCGAACCCTCGACTATTTCGTCAGCGAGAGCAGAACGAGCCCCATCCCACTCGAGACGATGACCGCCTGGACGAGGGCGGCCGACGCGATCGTCGTCCCCAGCAGCTGGTAGATGAGTCCCTCACAGATCGCGCCGGCCCCGATAAAGACGAACCCGCCGGAGACGTACAGCATCGGCGTCTGTCCGCTCCGACGATAGCCGTGATAGGACAGATACGCGATCACGAGACTCAGGACGAGCGTGACCAGTTTGGCGAGCAGGAACGACGCCTCCATCACTCCTCACCCCGCATATCGCTCCAGAGGTCGGCCATACTGTCCGCAAGTTCGTCGCGGAGTTCCACCGTCATCGAGAGCTGGCCGCCGGTGATGTGGACGTGGAGTTCCTCGAGGGTCGTCTCGAACTCGCTTCGGTGGGAACCGTCGGCGTCGACAGTGTGTCGTTCTTCGATGAGACCGTTCTCCTGAAGCGTCGATACCCGGCGATAGATCGTCGTGAGCGAGGCGTCACACTCCTCGCTGAGCGCTTTCGCGGTTTTCGGGCCGTGATCAGCTGCGAGGAGTATCTTCCGGGCGTACTCGTCCGCGAGAATCTGGAATATCGCCGCCGAATCCGAGGAACCCCTGGAGTGCACACGATATCCGCCGTCGTTCAGCGACAAATAGGCCACGATTCGCCGAACCGGTGAATCACCGCTACCGTTTTGTACCTGACTTCCGGCCGGTGCGGTGGTTCTCTCACCGACCGACGCCCCCTCTCGACCGACCAGCCGTTCTCGAGAGCCTCGAATCGATTGTGGTGGCCCCTGACCCACGGTGTCGGTTTCAGCGCTATTCGTCGGTGGGCGCTCGCGAACGATCACGGCTCGCAGGCCGGACACGACCGCTCGTGACGTACGAAGATGAGTCCCGCCAGAACCGCCACTGCGATAGCGCCGAGGAGCGGTCGTAACGGGTCGAAGTACGTCACGAGCGCGGACGAACCGAACAGTGCGAGCAGCACGACGTTACAGGTCGGACAGCCGACCGCCAGGAACCCGCCGACGAGACCGCCGAACGCCCAGTGATCTTCGCCCCTTGAGGCGCTCACTTCGTCTGCGGTTTCGATGGTGGTCGTCGCCAGACGTTGTGCGGTGTAGACACCGGCAAGCAGTGCGGTTAGCGTCAGGAACAGGTAATCGACCGGCGTTCGTGGAACCATCCGAACGAAAAACGGGTTCGGGATGAGCTCGGTAACGAGTCCGATCAGGAAGAACGTGCCGACGCCGACGGCCGCTCCCCACACCATCGCCCGCCCATCCGACACGAGTGGGCGAAAGAAGCCGTGATCTCTCATCTCGTCACCTTCGTCGTTCTCGCACACCGCTCGAGGGGATACGAAACCGCTCCGGAGAGGTTTGCCAGGAGTTTCCAGGCAGCGTCGCGCAATTTCATCCATTCGATCCAACAGGGTGACCACTCAAATCGCCAGTTACGGTTCCCCGATCCAGCAAATCGACGACTCCATTACAACCCCGGAGCGGAAACATCCGTCTCAATGTCGTTCGATCAGCCAACCCGCCGTGCCCTCCTTGCTGGCGGGGCCTCTCACTCTGGGTGCTGGCAGCACCTATTATTTCACACGGTCCGACACGATTTACTCCGGCTGGGCGTCGACTGAAAACCTCCTCGAGTACACCCGATCCGTTCCAGCTATCGACGCTGATTCCCTCGAGTCGTGTCTCGACGGCCGACGACCGGAACTCGAGGAAGAGGTCGACGCCGACGCGGAACTGGCGTCATCGTTCGGCATATCGGGAACTCTCACGCTCGTCGTCTTTGACCCGGAGTCGGAAGCTGCTGGAACGCTCGTCGGGGCGCAGCCGCCGGAATGCTTCGACGATGCGCTCGAGCGAATCGAAAACGCGTGAAACCTGACCGAGTGTGTTTTCGGGGACTGATACGGTTTGCTGTAATTCGTTACCAGGAGTCGCTCGGCCGGGACAGCGATCATGGATAAATGTTACAACGACCCGCATGAACCGGCATACTACAGCCGATGAACAGATCCCACCGATAACCGACGTTGCTTTTAGCCGTGAAGACGAACTATCGTTATGAACCTCCCGGTAGTACCGACGGTTTTGCTGTTCGTCATCGTCGGTCTCTGTCTCCTCGCATTGCTCTACATCTCTACCAGATGGGAGTGATGACACTGTGTCTCGTGACGAATGTGCCTGGAGGTTCCGTTCTCAAAGTCAGTGGTGTCGTTCTCTTACCCTTGTGTGTCAGACTATATCATACACGCTCTCTGTCGACGAACCGAGACAAATATGTTGCTGTGTTGGATAGTTATTAACAATGGTTGGTGACGAGTCATTTATCACCTTTAGGGCAGACGGCGAGGCTGTATGCGTCCACGATGAGCTAGAAGAGCAAACATTTCGGATCCAGACCAGCGCTGAACCAGTAGTACAACCAGCATTGACTGATCTTTTTGTCTTTCCCGTGGATCGTGCAGTTACGATTAGCACAACGGAACTGTCCCTTCCTCCACACAGTGACGCGTATCTCCGCGACGAAACTGGCGAAAACCTCGGCGAATTTACCACAGAGGAACGCCGTATTCCCAGCGGAACTTATTTCGTTGAACTATCTGGGCCAGTAAAGATCTATTTGCGTCTCTCGGGGAGTGCGTTTTCTGCAAGGTATCCACACCTCGATTCGAACAGTGCCTCACTGGAAATCTCCTTTGAGACCGACACTCCCGTCACGATTGGTGCTCGGTCGTTCCATACTCGTCCGCAGGGAACAATCACTGTCCCGGACGACCCACTCGAAGTGATGAAGGCGGTATCGTATCTCGGTTCCTCGATCAAGGAGTTCTCCTGTGAACGATCGTGGCCGTCGATTCGGGGACACCCACCGCGGATTAGCTGCGGTGAGGACCTGACGATCCCCGATACGCTCTCGAAGCCCGATACCGGTCTGACCATTACTGTACCTCCGAACTATGCGGACATCTATCGCGTTTCTCCGCTCGCGTTCTATCTCGGGGCGGGTGTGGAACCCGGTTCGCGAGCGGCACTACATCTCGAGAATGGGTACGTCGAATCGTTGCGGACCTCGTCAGAAACACTCGAGCAATCGGTCAACCGTGTGTTGAGTACGTGTCTGTTCCTCGACTCTCTTACACGTATTGGCGGCTACTATACTTGCCCACGGATCGAGTATCAAGAACTCGCTTCGCAACTCCCGTTCTATCCGCCAAACCTGTACGGGGAATCCCTCTCCGACCAACTCCTGGAATATCTCGAGGTCCCAATGTCACTGATTGATCCCTACCTTCCGAAATGGCCGCTGAACGCGATCGTGCCTGCGACGCCGTCTCAGGTCTCCCTGTTACCACACCTTTGTAACCGGCTAGCCCGGATTCGGACCGGCGAATTGGGCCGCGAGCCTGAGAGAATAACTAATACCGCGTGTGCGGTGTCAGCGTATGCAGAGTCGCCCATCCCAAACGGATGCAGCCAGATTATCGGCGACTCTTTTGAGAACGCGCTTCAGCGTACCCGGCCTGTGCCAGACGAAACTCGGTTCGTGTTCATCACTACTCCGGAACGCGGTGCACAGTTATCGTCTTTCGTTTCGAATGCCTCGTCCCAGACACGTCTCGAGCCGGATCGGATTTCAGTCATTACGAAACCAAGTAGAGACACGCTCGAGCAAGCGCTTCGAACGCCGTGTGAGTTTCTCTACTGTGATTTGCCAGTCACTAACGAGGGGGTTCAGTGTGCCGATGGCATAGTTGACCCCGCTGCGGAACGCGCTTTCGGCGCGAGTGCGTTCGCACTAGCCGGCTCAGGACGGACCGATATCGGCCGACAGTGCGTTCGTCACGGGGCTGTTGCAGGCATGCTCACGGAGGCGCGGCTACCCGCCCCCAGTATCATCCGACTTGCAGGATCCCTCCAGAAGGGTTTCTCGCTCCTCGAGAGCACACGCATCGCAGAAATCGAGCACTATACACCGTATCAGTTTATTGGTGATCCGACATGCACTGTCGTCAATCGGATGGGTGATTTCCCTCCCATACGGCTCGACATAACCTCTGTCGGCATTGATGAACACAGGGTTTCGATTTATTTCCAGCCGACTAGCGTCTGTTGGATCGGCTCTAGTGGACAGCTTGGCGATGGAATGTCCCTTGGAGCGCGACAACTGTGTGGCTCCGAAATCGAACAACCACACACCTACACGACCGAAGAGGTGGTTGCGTGTCTCGAAGATCATCACTACATCGTTCGATTGAACGGGAGCACGTATCACGGCGAGATAGATGCCTCGAGAAGACTTGTGCGCAATTCGGCTCGACGTGCACTCTCAGCACTGTAGCATCCCAGACCAGGGGCTTTCTTCTCCAGGCATGTGCCAGAGTAATCTTTACCGACTGTGCTAGTCTCATTTGACCCACCAGATTTTCGTTCGTGTTACGGTATTTTCAAATCGCCGGGGGATATATTTCCACATGAATTCTGTGGGCATAGTAATGTATTTCGAAGAGGATGGGACTCTCAAAGAGGTACTTCAGCAATCTGCGCAGGAAAAATTCAGTAATTGAGAAGTAATTGGAAGTATAATATTATATAATATCATTGTACTAGTGAATTGGGCTAATCGATTCTCCGATTGACACTCCTTACTGGCGCTGAAATACAGGAGATCATCGCTGCAGCACATGCAAGCCCAAGGACAACGGGACCGTCTGTGGTCGAGACTGATGGATATCCGATGGTCGCAGACAACATTACACAGACCGAGAACGAGACTGGCTCTGGAGCGGCCGGATCGCAGTCTATGGATGCGGACTCGAGTGATGACAACGATTCGAAGCGGTTGCTGACGGACGGTGGGGAGGACGAGGAGGAAGACGAGACGGAGGAGGAAGAAGAGTCGGACGACGAAGAATCCGAAGAAGAAGAGTCAGAGGAGGAAGAGCCCGAAGAAGAGGCAGATGAAGAAGAGTCGGAGGATGAGGAGCCTGAAGAGGAAGAAGCCGACGAGCAAGAGGAAGGGGATGAAGACGGTGACGAAGAGGGAGCGGATCTCGTTCATCTCGATCTCGAGGGGCTGTTCCTCGACGTGCTGGGCCTCGAGGTCGACCTGAACGAGGTCGTCCTCAACGTGTCCGCCCAGCCGGGATCGAACCGTTTGCTCGGGAACCTGCTCGAGGCGGTGTCCGGACTCCTCGATGGGGGCCCCGGCTCGATGCTCGGCGGCGTGAAAGGTTCGATCCTCGAAGCGCTCACTGGACTGTTCGGCTCCGGCGACGGTGAGGACGGCGAGTCGGAAGGGGCGGGGCGGCTGCGGAGCGCCCTGTCGTCGATAGGTGAGAAGATCCGGGAGGTACTGGCGAACGCGGTTCAGCAGCTTCCACTCGAGGAAATCATCGCCGGCGTCGTCCGTGAACTCGTTCGCCAGTTCCTGGACAAACCCAGCTCGATGGCCGAGGAGGCGATCGGTGACGAGGAATCGGAGTCGGACGAGAGCGAGGAGGAAGCGGAGGCCGAAGCATGAGCGACGAATCACTTGTCGACCGAGTCGACTACGAGCAGATCATCGACGAGATCGACATCGAAAACATCCTCGAGGGGACCGAGTGGGAGGGGGCCCTCGACGACGAGAGTCCGCTCGGTGAGCAACTCGGCGGGAAGATCGGCGAGGTCGTCGGCCGAATGATCGGCGAGGCGGTCGGTCAGCTGATCGGTGAAATGCTGATTGAGGAGATTCTCGAAAGCACTGAGAACGGAGCGGACAGCGAGGAGGCCGAAGACGAGGGAGATGCTGACGACGAGAACGGCGGTAGTGAGGGCGGAGGTGAGGAAGACGGCGAAAGCGAGGCGGAAGAAGAGAGCGATGAGAGTGATGAGGACGACGACCAGAGCGACGATGATTCGGACTGACCCTACACCGATGCGGCGGACTCCCGCGAGGTGTGCTGCGTGAGCGAGCAGTCGACGCTCAAGGAACTCGTGGTCGAGGAGGTAACCGAGCAGATGAGCGTCGAAAAGCTCCTGAGCGGCGGGAGCCTCAAAGACAGCATCGATGCGGGCGAGATCGGTGCCGCCGTCAGCGGCGAACTTGGCGCGCGTCTCGGCCGAGCGATCGGCGAGTCGCTCGGCCGAACCGTCCACGAGACGATCGAAACGGGGCTCGAGGAGGAAAAACGCCCGAGTGAGATCGGGGCCGACCTGAAAGGCGCGATCAGAGAGGGGGTCGTCGGCGCGTTCAGCGATGGCGACGGGCGCGAAACCCTCGAATCGATGCTCAAACCGCTTGCGGACGACGAGGAACTCGACCTCGCGGACGCCGATGCAGTACCCGCGATCGGTACCGAAGACGAATCGGACGAGGACGAAGAAGAAACAGAGGGGGCTCCGGAAGAGGAAGAGACAGAGGGGGGCGAGGAAGCAGAGGAGGACGAGGAGAGCGAAGAGGCTGAGGAGCAAGGTATCGCCGACTTCGATGAAGAAGAGCCCTCGGTCGAAGACCTCGAGAACCTGCGTCGAGAAACCCTCGAGGACTTCCTCGAGGTGATGTCCTACCGTGACCTCCAGTCGATCGCGAAACAGGTCGGCGTGAAGGCGAATCTGAGCCAGGAGGAGATGACGGAGAGGATCATCGAAACAGTTACCGACGGGGACGACGAGAACTCCACTGAATCATGAGCCCTGACCTCGACGACCGTATTCAGGAACTGCTCGAGGACGCGGAGTCGGAACTCGAGTCGCTTCCGGACGACGACTCGGCGCTGCTGGACGACGAGGAGCATCCACTCCGCGAGGTCGCCGACGAGGTCGCCGATTTGATCGAGGAGACGGACTCGGAGTCGTTGCTCGAGGCGCTCTCGCTGACGTCGCTTCCCGACGGCAGTGAGCCGGAGTCGATCCCACAGGCGATCGCTGAGGGGGATTCGGAGAAGGTCGCGACCCTGCAGGCGCTCACGAAGCTCTCGAAGCTCTCGGACGGATGGGAGAGCGGCGACGAAAGCGCGTTCGAGGAAGGCCTCGAGGACGTCCGCGAAGCGGTCGCGGCCGAATCGGCACTTCTCGGCGAGGTCGAGTCAGATGCGGAGCCACAGGACGACACGGCGGCGGACGAAGACGGTGAGGAAAGCGAAGAGGGTACCCTCGAGAAATCGGTTCAGTCGGCGATGGACGGTGCGTTCGACGGGTTCGGAGAGGACCTTCGCGAGGCGAAGGCACAGCTCGAGGGGTTGGTCGGCGACGAGGAGGATGAAAGCGACGACGAAACGGAGGCGGACGAGGATGACGAAACGGAGGCGGACGAGGATGACGAAACGGAGGCGGACGAAAGCGACGAGGACGGACTCCTCGGCCAAACGGACTCGTCGTCCTCGGGAACCAGACATTCGACCGTCTCCCCCTCGCCGTCGAAGCGAGCCGATATGCGGGCCGTCAAACGCCCTTCGACGATGCCCGACCGTGACAGCCGGCGGGATATGAAGTAGCCGTCGTCGACTACAGGCCCTCTCAGCCGATACCGGGTCCGTGATCGGCTGCCCGAGATTGTTTCTACCTCGCCGCGGACGGAGTTACAACCCGAACTGTCTCGAGCCGGGCGTTCAAACCGAGTCAGGCGGTATCGGGGTCGTCACAGAACGCATCCTGGCCGTGGTCGTCAACCCAGGCGAACGCGAACAGCCGTCGGGCGGGAACGCGCTCGAGTCGGCGGCCGTCGGCTGCCCGTCCGGTCACGCCATCCCAGGTCGTGCCATCGGCGACGAACGCGTCGTCACGGCGTTCGAACTCGAGGCCGGAGGTCGGACGTTCGAAGGCGTGGATCCCGCCCTCGCTGGCGAAGACGGCGACCGGCGTGTCGCCGACGGTCGTCTCGAGGGCGCCGCCCGCGTTGCGGACCCAAGGGAGCGGAACGCCGACCGCTTCGTCCTCGACTTCGAGGCCACAGACGATCGCTTTCGGGTCCAGATCGGATCTGTCCCAGGCTCGATCGTCTTCGGTGCCGCGGTGGCCGGCGAGACCGACGGCGTCGCTCGAGAGGTAGTCGGCGTAGGGGCGTTCGCCGTAGTCGATCGGGGCCGGTTCGTCGTCGTCGCTCGCGGCCTCGCTCTCGGCACCCTCGACCGGCTGAAGGACGATGCCGTTGGGGTAACGATCGCGAAACGTCGTCAGGCTCATCACTGCCGCCGGACGGGCGGGTAGCTGGGTCCCCTCGAGCGGACCGGCGATGGCGGTTCCGGCGGACTGCTTCCACTCGGTTCCGGTTTCACGGTCGTACATCACGAGGTCGTCGTCCGCGAGTTTCCCGCTGACGCCGAAGCTGAGGGTGCGCCCGTCGATGCACCGCTCGTAGACGACCGCACTGGCACAGAGCGGACACCAGGTGACCGCGATCGGGTCGTCCGTCGTCTCGAGTCGGTCGTTGACGATCTCGTGGTAATCGAGGATCCGAAACGGGTACGCCCGAGGCGGGTCTGCGTCGACGACGAGCGCGTCGCCGGTGTCGCCGCCGGTGGCGTCCGCGTCGAAAACGGGATCGTCGATGCTGGGAATGGCGTCCCGCGGGACGACCTGTCGCACGTTCATGCTTCCGTGTGCGTGGGTCGATCTGATAAACGGTGCTATCGACCGGGAGTACCGTAGAGTCAGGTCCCGGTTTCGACATGCCGGGCGAGTACTTTTGCCGAAACACGTCGGACCTGAACAGATGTCGACATCGGATCATCGCCGACAGCGTCGTGTCCTGCTCTGGGGTGTCACTATCGGCGTCGGCTTTGGGGCCGTTCTCGACGTGCTCGTCTTCCACCTGGAAAGTAGTCTCCGGACGTGATATTTCAGCTACTGTGACCGAACCAGACGTTTATACGTTCGGCCAACGACGGTAGCAAATGACCAGGGACAGGGACTGGTCACCACGGCGTGTCGAGTCGGAAATGCCGACACCGATCACGGGTGTTTTCTCAGACGTCTCTCGTCCGGTAGACGCAGCGAAAACAACGGCCTGCGTTCACTCGTTCAGGTGCGAGCGGTATCCCTTGGGTTCGAAGCCGCGTCGGCAGATTACTCGCTTCCGGCCGACGCTGATCGCGCTGACCTGATCGTCTGACTCCATCTCGTCGATTATCGCCGCCAGATGATCTGCGGACCAGCCGGTTTCGTCGACGATCGTCGCCTCGTCTACTCGCCCACCACGCTTTACGAGCAGTCTGAGGATCTTATCTTCGTCCGGGAGGTCGTTTTCGTTGACGCCGTACTCGACCTGTTCTGCGTAACTCAGCGTTTCATCGGTCCCATCTGACCCGTCGTCTACTGGGTGGTCGGTGGACTCGAGGTCCGCGGCTGCGGCCTCCGTCGAATCCGACTGCCAGAGAGACGAAATGCGGGTCCATAGTGTACTAAATACCATCTTGTCAATCACCGTCCACCGGGACTATTCCCAGTTGGACGTACTCCTACCTTGATCTTATGCTCCCGATGTTATATGTTTGTACCGTCCGCGCGGGAGCGCTGCCTCCAGAGGTTCACCGTCGAAGTAAATAGCCCTACCCCTGCACATTGCAAGTAACGGGAACAACTCGAGTCGGCGGTTTCGAGAGCCCGGAGCGGGCCGTCGGCTCCTTACGGCCGGTCGCGGTTGGCCTCGAGATAGGTGTTGACGAGACGGTCGAGCGCCTCGTGATGGTGGGTCGTATGCGGGGCCGTGAGCGGAGAGACGCTGATTTTCCCCTCTGCGACCGCCCGTCTGTCGGTGCCGTCGGGATCGGGAATCGTCGCGGGATCCATCTCCTCCCAGACGCGGTCGTGGAGAACGATGGACTCGCCGTTTCGGACCGCGTCCATCTCGTAGCGCTTCGACGGGCGCGTAACCGTAATCGGCGCGGGGTCCTCGCCGGGGACCGGCGCGTTCACGTTGAGATACGCCGCCTCCTCGAAGACACCGCTTTCGAGGGCGTGTTCGGCGAGAAACGCCGTCGCGCGAGTCGCCTCGGCGTACTCCTCGGGGGCCATCTCGATCTCGTGAAACGCGAGATCCCCTGTCGGAACGTACAGCGACGTCGCGATCGCCGGAACGCCGAAGAACGCGGCTTCGACTGCCGCGCTGATCGTCCCGGAGCGTCCCAGCACGTACTCCCCGAGGTTCGCGCCCTTGTTACAGCCCGATACCACGAGGTCGGGGACGGGGCCGAGTTCGGCCAGGCCCGCGACCACGCAGTCGGCCGGCGTCCCATCGATGGCGTACCCGAGTTCGTGCTCGCGAACGTCGACCTCGTGGGAGATCGACCGACCGACCGCACTCTGGTCGTTCGCCGGAGCGACGACGGTAACGTTGCCGACCGGCGTTAACGCCTCGTAGAGACGCCGAATCCCGGTGCTCT
Organism: Natrononativus sp. DTA114; assembly: GCF_059736515.1. NCBI lineage: Archaea > Methanobacteriati > Methanobacteriota > Halobacteria > Halobacteriales > Natrialbaceae > Natrononativus > Natrononativus sp. DTA114. Next base: position 655,098 of record NZ_JCASSN010000003.1, read on the forward strand.
CGATGCCGTCGTCGTTCGTGAGGAGGATCTCGAGGTCGTCGCTGTCGTCCATACCCTCCGATCGGACAGCCCCGCGAAAAGCACACCGTTTCCGACCGCGCGGATCGGCCTCGCCCTCGCGGCCCGCGACCGGCGACGCGTCGGGGCTCAGCCGAGCCGGTCGACGACCGTTTCCTCGTCGACCACCAGGTTGTACGCCTCCTCGTCGTCGTTCCAGAGAACGAGCACCCGTTCGAACGTGAGCACGTCGCCGTAGGCGGCCTCGAGCAGCGGTCGGTTGAGCGACGTTTCCTGGGTACAGACGGCGTAGTGGTCGACGCGTTCGCTGCCGTCGCTGATCTTGAACAGGGGATTCCTGTTCGTGGGCGTCGCTGCCACACCGTCGTCGCTCAGGGAGTGACTGAGCTTCGCGGCGACGAGATCGATCCGGTTCGTGACGTGGGATTCCATCTCGGCCATCGTTGCCCAGCGATCGCCGTCGAGTTCCATCTCGATACGGCGGGTTCCATCGAGTCGGAGCAGCGAGGCGGAAAACTGGACGTCGACGTTGACGAACTCGCCCGGCTCGTGGTCCTCGTCGGTCGCCGCCTCGTCGAGCCGACGTTGGAACTCGGGTACCGAGAGGTCCGGCCTGACGTCGAACGACCAGCCCCGATCGGACGGCGTCCGTCCCGGCCAGAGTCGAACCGTCGGGCCATAGACGGTGACGGGTCGCTCCTCGTCCGTGTCTCCGGGAACGATCGGTCGTCCCTCGAGGGATCGCTCGATCTCGCGAAGCTGGATACTCGTCTCCCTGTCCGCGGGTGCCATCGCGAGCGCCGTTCCGTCGGCGGCGAGCGTCGAGAGGTAGCGCTCGAGGACCGCCTCGGGATCGCCGAGTTCGCTCAGGACGTTGCAGGCGAGGAGAAGGTCGAAGCCACCGCCGTCGTCGACGAGCTGCCCGGGCTCGAACGCCTCCGCCGTCGTCCGGTGGATCGTCGCGTGGACGTTCGGCCCGGTTTCCGCGAGCAGTTCCTCGAGGACGTCCGCCCCCTCGCCGGGTTCGATCGCGTGGTACTCGACGAGGGCGTCCGTCGGGAGATACTCGAGCAGTCCGAGCGCGGGGCCGCCGACGCCCGCGCCGACGTCGAGGACGCGGAGCTGCCGGCCGAGAAGCTCCCGTTCTGCGAGGTCGTCGAGGGCGTACTGGACGGCGGCGTAGTAGCCCGGCAGATGGTAAATCGCGTAGCCGGCGGCGACGTCCGCGTCGTACTCGACCGGGCGTCCGTCGAAGTAGCGGGCCTTGAACCGCCGGATCGTCGACCGGAGCAGGTCGCCGGAGGCGCCCTCGTACCAGGTCGGGCCGTACCGGTCGGTGAGAAACTCCTCGAGTCGTCGCCCGTAGCGGTCGGGGAGGGCTTCGACGGGCGCGTGACGCGGCGAGACCGGCTCGTCGTCGACCGGGACGAACGTTCCGTCGTCGCGTTCGATCAGGCCGAGCGCCGTCGCCTCCTCACGCAGGTGCTGGCGAACGACGGCCGGATGGGGCGTCCCCTCGACGTACTCACAGATCTCCTCGGGGTCGATCGGGCGGACGTTTCGGAGGTAGCGGGCGTTCGAGCGCACGGCTTCCCGCTGGTCCGTCATCGGCTGTCACCCCCGCTGGTCGCCTCCTCGAGACGGCTCCCGGCTCGTCTGTAGAGCGCCTCGAACTCCGCGCCGTCGGCTCCCGCGAGCTCCGCTGCCGCCGCCGCGACGGCATCCGCTCCGTCGAACGTCCGCTGGATGTCCGCGTACACCCGTGGCGTGCCGCCGGTCACCCGCCGAGCGAGCGCGAGGAGGTCGTCGTACACCGGGGTCGAAAACCGCTCCGGGACCGGCTCGAGCGCCAGCGCGAACGAGAGGACGGCCGTGTGTGCGGCTGCCTGGACGGTTGCCATCGCCTCGTCGTGCTCGGCGGCGGTCGTCTCGACCAGGTCGTTTCCTCGGGCGCCGATCGAGTCGAGAAGGGTCTCGGTTACGGGACCGGAGCGGGCGCGGACGACGGCGACGGTCCCCGGCGCCCGATCGGGGGCAAACAGCGGGTGCAGACTCGTCCGCTCGAGATCCGGCGCGGACGTGGCCATCGCTGCCAGCGGTGGCCCCATCACGCCGGAGACGTCGAGCAGGGCTCGCTCTGCGCGGTCTGCGTGGCCCTCGACCGCAGCCTCGACGTGGGGGAGCGGGACCGCGAGACAGACGGCGTCGTAGCTGTCCTCGGCCTCGAGACCGGCCACGTCGCCTCCAACGGTTTCGGCTGCGGCGGCGGCTGCGTCGGGATCGATGTCCGTGAACGTCACTCTCGCGTCGATTACGCGCGCGAACCACCGTCCCATCGACCCGGCCCCGACGATCAGTACGTCCATTGTCGATACGTATCGCCCGGCCTCGCAAAAGGTGTTCGATAGCCCGGACTCGGGGGCGTTCATCCGAATCCTGATGCAGCGATGATCCGTGCGCTCCGTCGGACGACCGGTCGACGGTTAGCTGGGCTGGCCGCTCTCCGTGCGGTCGACGAATTCGACGCTATCGATCCTGAACGTCGTCCCCGACGACGCCTCGCTGATGTCGATCTCCCAGCCGTGGGCCGAGACGATCCGGTCGACGATCGTCAGTCCGAGACCGGTTCCGTTCTCTGCGGTCGTATACCCGGACTCGAAGACGTCGTTCTGATCGGCGGGGGGGATACCGGGACCGTCGTCTTCGACGTAGATGCCGTCGTCGGTCAGACCGACGCGAACCGTCACGTCGGCACCCACGTGTTCGATCGCGTTTTCGAACAGGTTTTTGAACACCTTCGTGAGCGGCCCCGGCTTCCCGAGTACCTCCCGGTCGAGCGGTTCGAGTTCGAGCGTCGCCGTCGACGGGGCGACCTGTTCCCAGGCGTCCTCGACGATCTCACAGAGCGCCGTCGGCTTGACTTCGCCGACGGTTCGGCCCCGCCGGGCGAGCGAGAGTAATTCGTCGATCATCCGCTCCATCCTGACGAGCGCGTCGTCGACCTGTCCGAAGGCGCTCGTCTCCCCCTCCCGCGCCATGTTCAGATACACCTGAGCGATACCGAGCGGGTTGCGAAGTTCGTGGGCCAGCATGCTCGCGAACTCGTCGAGCCGCTGGTTTTGTTCCTCGAGTTCGCGCTCGCGGTGTTCGCGATCGGTGACGTCGTGTAACAGACAGAGGGCGACGTCGCCTGCGACCGCCGTTGAGACGACCGTGGTGCTCACTTCCGCATACCGACAGCCGCCGGTAGTCGGATAGTATCGAACGGTTCGTGCCTGTTCGATCGGCTCACCCTCCGTCGAGGCCAGCAACTCGCTTCTCGTCTCCGAGGGAAACACCTCACAGTTCTCGAGGCTGCGATCGAGTACCGCCGACCGCGTGAGTCCAGTCAGCTCACAGAACGCGTCGTTGACGTCCTGTATACGGCCGGTGCTGTCGACAACGAACACCGGATCGGGTGCGGTTTCGAACAGCGACCGAAACCGCTGTTCGTTGAAGCGCTTTTGCTGGTCCAGTTCGGTCGAGAGATAGCGCTGGCGCAAGAGGCCGTCGAGGCGAGCTTTCAACACGGCTTTCTCGATCGGAATCGACGCCACCTCGTCGATCAACTCCCAGGTTGCAGACACCCGCTCGGTCTCCTCGGTCGCCGTCACCATCAGATACGGAAGGAACCGCGGGGCGTCCTGTCGCTTTTGCTCGGCTAACTCCTCGTTGTACCGGACGAACGACTCTTCATCAACGACACACAGATCGAACGGTTGGTCGATTCCGTCACTCGAGACAGATACAGAGACGTCGTACGTGGCTTTCAGCCAGTCGACCAGGAGTTCGCGGTTGTGGCCGTGTTTGATCAACACGAGGACGCGCCCAGCGGCCGCCTCGAACTCCCGTTCATCCGGTGTCGTGTGCTTCTTCATCGGTCATCGCTCCAGTAGGGGTTCAGCGACCGACCTCCCGACCCGTGTTCTCGTCGTCGATCCACCGTGGTTGTCCGCTCAGAATGCCGCGAAGTCCGGTCAGGGGCTCGCCAACTTTGAGTCCGTGTTCCGAGATCTTGAACTCGCGGAGGGTCCGCTCGAAGTCGCTCGTCCGCTTTTTCAGGACACCCGTTGCTTTCCGCATCTCGCCGTTGATCTCGAGATGTCGAAGGACGATAATGTTGTCGGCGAGATAGCTCAGGTTGCGTTTCGTCGCCTCGAACTCGCCGGTAACTGTGCCAACCTCCTCGACGAGAATAACGGTGACGCCGGCGTTTTTCAGGTACCGACCCAGCGTGTGGAGTTTGCGGACGATATCCGACTCGGAGCCGCGAAGCGAGAGCCGGTAGCCGTCGATGCCGTCGATCATCACGATACTCGTATCGTTCTCCTCGACGTCGGTTTTGACCTGTTGGGCGAACTCCTGGGCGGACATATCGAGCGGTTCGATCTCCTTGATCCCGAGGCGTCCCTGCTCCGCCATCTGTTCGATCGGCATGTTGATCTTCGACGCCCGCTCGAAGAAGGTGCGTTTCGTCTCCTCGAACATGTAGATCGTCGAGCGCTCCCCCCGGCCGGCTGCTTCCTTCATAAACTGGGTTCCGGTCGTCGTCTTGCCGACACCGGTCGGCCCGCTGATGATCGTCACCGTCCCCCGCTCGAGTCCGCCGTTGAGCATCTCGTCGACTTCTGGGACGCCGAACGGGAGCGTATCGTCCTCGAACTCTCGAACGTTCGAACTCGGTTTCAGTTCGGGGTAGATCGAGAGTCCGTCGTCTCGGATCCGTAACGTGTGCGTCCCGGTCTTGACGGCCGATCCCCGGAACTTCGGGACCGTAATCGTCCGTCCGTGCTCGCTCCGTTCGAGTTGAATCGTGCCGTCGGTCAGGAACTGCAGGTCGTCGTCCGACGTCGACTCCGTGTTCTGGGAGGTGAAGACCACCGTCGCCCCCTGCTCTTTGAGGAACCGCATGAACGAGATGACCTGCTGGCGGAACTGGAACTCGTCGGAGGTGATGTGGCGCAGCCGCGTCACCGGATCGATGAAGACGCGATCTGGCATCAGTGACTCGACGTGTTCGGTGATTTCCTCCGTCACTGACTCCTTTTCTACCTCGTTGGGTTCGAAGATGTCGTAGGTCTGTTTCTCGACGAAGACGTCCGAGTCTGGACTCAGATCCAGAAAGTGAACCGATTCGAGATCGATGCCGACCATCTCGGCGTTGTGTTTGATATCGCCCTCAGTTTCCTCTAAGTTGATGTACAGAGAGGTCTCGCCGTTTTCGATGCCCTTCTCGAGGTATCGGCTACCGAGAATCGATTTCCCGGTGCCAGGATCGCCACGAATGAGGTAACTTCGACCGGGGATCAGGCCGCCGTAGAGGATGCCGTCTAATCCGTCCGTCCCGGTTGATATTCGCTCATCTGTCATTCTGAATAGCTCGGAATTTTGTTCCGCGGGACATATGCGTATCGGTGTCCACTGTTCGACATCAGCCCTTCAGTTCGAAAAATTCCGCTCGCAAATCGTCGTCATCGAGATCCTCTGTCGTACTGGAGACACGCTCGTAGAGCGTGTCGAGTCGGTCCGTAAGCCGCTGATACTCGGTGTGTTCTTCGAGTTCCGACTGGGTCTTTTTCGCCTCGAGCGTTCCCTTTTTCGAGGCGAGTGCGAGTAGTTCCTGCATCTCGCCGTCGTACTGAGAGCGCCGGAGCAGCGTTTCGACGGTTTCGAGGAGCTGCTCGGCTTCCGAAACGGGTTTGACGAGGTACGTGTCGTAGCCGAGTTCGAGGATGTCGAAGTTAGGCTCCACGGCAGAGACCATCGCGACACGACAGTCGTAGCCGTGATCACGGATCGTGCTGAGTACGTCGTCGCCGGAGATACCCGGCATGCGACGGTCGAGAAGAACGACATCGATCGACTCGTCCATCACCTCGAGTGCTTGTTCCCCGTCGTACGCTGTTTTCACGGTGTACTCTTCGGAGAGCCACTGGGCATGGGCGTCTGCGATAGCTGGCTCGTCATCAACGACGAGGACGGTCGGATCTGACATGCGTACTGGGTTCGACTCGGCCGATAACCGCCTGCTGGCCGAAGTTGATTGAACAATATATGCATCATATGTCGCAGTATTTAATTGCTTCTATCCAGTCGGTTGCGATAGACCCCTCATAGTTTCGACTCCTTTCGGATCGTCTCACTTATCGTAGGTTATGTACTACCGACGGTCGGTTTGAGATCGGCCGCCACAGGCCGTCTGGCTCGCAGTCAGTGTGTTCACGGAGAATCCTCCACCAAAGAGTAGAGCGTATACTACTGTGGAACACTGTATCCACCTCTGACAAGAGTCGGTACTTGACTCGTACTAGTCAGTTCGTTGCCTCTTCGTACGGGGAGTCGGCCGCGTCGGGTTCGTACCCGCTCAGGAAGACGAGGTTCCCGCGCCCGATCTGGAAGCGGGTGATCATTCCCTTTTCTTCCATCGCGGACAACTTTCGGCTCACCGACGATCTGGACCAGTCGGTTTCGGCGACGATGTCCGTCTGTTTCATCCGGCCGCCGCTCTGCAAGAGGAGCTGTCGAATCCGTTCATCGTCGGTAAGCAACATCTCGTCCTCGATTTCGGCAGTCGCTGACGCTGACTCTGTCGCCGGTTGCGTTTCGGAGTCCGACTCGGGGTCGTCGGTCGCAGCTCCGTCGGTGTCTGACGACCCGCCAGAAAACAGTCCTCGCACGCGCGCCATGAACCGATCCAGCGTGGACACTCCGTCGGACGCCGCCGTCGGCGAATCGGTCGACTGGGAAGCCGAGCCCGAGTGGTCGGTCGTCTCCGCACCGACGTCGGTTGGGGACGGCGGTTCCGAGGCGGGTGGCTGCGTCTCGGGTGTTTTCTCCGGGTCGACGCCGGGCGAGGAGACGGCCCACTCCCCGTCGTCGACTTCGACGACGACGTCGAACAGTACTTTCAGCGTGTTCAGCGTCTCCTGATCGTGGAGATCGGGGTCGGCCTGATAGAAGCCGATCGCGCCGCTCGCGGTAACTTTGTGGGTCAAAATGTGCAGGTACCGGAACACGGTGTCGAACTCGACGTACTCCAGAAGGACCGTTAGCGTCTGTACCGACAGTACGGTTCGGTTTCCGGTGTCCCTCCACTCGTCGAACCGCTGGCCGACGGGTGCGATGATCTCCATCGGATCACGGGGGTCGACCGCCTGTGTCTCGATCGGCCGTGAAGCGGTTTCCTCGAGTTTCGAAACGGAGGGCTGCATCTGCCCGGCGTGTATAAACGAGAGACCGGCGGGGAGTTCACCGACGTTCGCCTGCCAGTCGTCGACCCACAGGTGTGGGGGCTGTGTGTAGGTCACCGCGAGTAGGTTCATCTCCCCCGGCGGCGTTGCTGCGACGAGATCGATAAAACTGTTGCTACCAGTAGGCGTCAACGGGGCCAAAACGAGAACGTTCGACGCGTCCTCGAGGTGATCGTGTAGTAGCTCAGATGTATTCATGCCGGCAGTGGGGGTGGTCCGTTCGGACGACTGTTCGATTCGTTGGTTCTGTGTACGGTATTCTGGCGTATTAATCTACTGTTCACGCGCTCGTTCCCCGAAATGATAGTTCCTGTAGTATGGCTATGACCCCCGGGAGCTGTCGGCGAGTCGGTTCCCGGACACCCTTCGGTCCACTCCACACTACTGACCAATATACCTGATGGACGGTTTTCAAAGAGATAGTATGTCGGCATTATATTTAATGCAGGTTATATACTATCGGTCTGTGAGTAAACCACGTGACCGCTCACCGGCCACCGGCCGACGGTTCGATCGAAATCGGATACGACGTCAGATTTTCGTAGCCGCCTTCGGTGACGACGACGAGATCCTCGATCCGAACGCCGCCCACCGCGGGATCGTAGATTCCCGGTTCGATCGTGATCACGTGTCCTGCCTCGAGTTCCTCGCCGTGGGGAGAGAGACTCGGCTGTTCGTGGATATCGAGTCCGACGCCGTGGCCGGTGCTGTGGATGAACCCCGTCTCCGCCGTCGGATCGCTGCGGAGACTGTCGTAGCCGGCTTCTTCGATGACGTCGCACGCCGCGTCGTGGACATCGGCGCCCGTCACGCCGGCTTCGACGGCTGCGAGGGCGGCATCGAACGCCTCGTGGGTGACCTCGTAGCGCCGCCGCGCCTCCTCGCTCGGTTCCCCGCGGACGAACGTCCGGGTCATGTCTCCGAAGTACTTCGTCTCCTTGTCCCGCGGGAAGATGTCGATGACGATAGGGGAGTGGGCCTCGAGCGGGCCACTGCCGCGGTCGTGAGGATCCGCACCCTGTTCGCCCCCGGCGACGATCGTCTCGTCGAGCGAACAGCCGTGGCGCAACAGGGTAACCTCGATCTCTTCGGTGACTCGCTCGCTGGTCAGGATCTCGCCGTCGAGAACCAGCAGGCCGTTGTCGATCTCCGAACGTGCGATCATCCCTTCAGCGACGGCCATCGCCGCCTCGTTCGCCGCCTGCGTCTCACGGATGTGTTCGATCTCCTCGGCGGTCTTCACCGCCCGAATCTCGGTGACGACGCCGTCGCGCTCGACGGTTACCTCGACACCCTGCTCTCGGAGGCCGTCCGCGGTTCCCGTCGGAAAGGTCTGCGGAACCGCGATAGCGGTAACGTCGTGGTCGGCGAGAAACGCCGCGAGCCCGCGGGATTTCCCTTCGTATGCGCCGTGTTCCGCCCGAAGGGCGGCCATCTCGTAGGCAGACGTCCGCGTCACCGAGTCCGCGCTCGCCTCCTTTCGAGCGCGACCGTACTCGAGGCCCGACACCAGGAGGTGAACGCCGTCGTCGGTGACGAGGGTCTGGTAGGCGTCGGGTGCGGCGAAACCGGAGACGTACCGCTGGTCTGAGTCCGACGCGTCGTCGTCGATGAGATACCCGTCGACCTCGAGAACCGAGAGCCGCTCGCGAAGCGCCGAGAGATCTACGTCCATGGACCGTGGTGTGTGTGGTGAGTACATAATTGCGTGGATTGCGGAACTGGCCACCACCGGTAGCGGTATAGGGTGGCCGACCCACAGGCCGAGCATGCACGTCACGATCTCGCCCTCGCGCGTTCGCGGGAGGGTCCGCGCACCGCCGTCGAAGAGCTACACGCACCGAGCGATTCTCGCATCGGGCTACGCCTCGAGTGCCACCGTCCACGACCCGCTCTGGAGCGCCGATACGCGCGCAACCGCGCGTGCAGTCGAGCTCTTCGGCGGCGACGTCTCACGGGCGACCGACGGCAGCCTCGAGATCGACGGCTTCGAGGGTCGGCCCGCGGTTCCCGCCGACGTCATCGACTGCGCCAACAGCGGCACGACGATGCGGCTGGTCACCGCGGCGGCGGCGCTGGCGGACGGCACGACCGTTCTTACGGGGGACGACTCGCTGCGCTCGCGTCCGCAGGGGCCGCTGCTCGAGGCGATCGCCGACCTCGGCGGGAACGCGACGAGCACCCGCGCCAACGACCAGGCACCGCTGGTCGTTACCGGCCCTATCACCGGTGGCTCGGTGTCGATCCCCGGCGACGTCTCCTCGCAGTACGTCACCGCGCTGTTGATGGCCGGCGCGGTGACCGAGGCGGGCCTCGAGATCGAACTCGAGACCGCGCTCAAGTCGGCCCCCTACGTCGACATCACGCTCGAGGTGCTCGAGGCGTTCGGCGTCGAGGCCCGCCGAACCGAGTCCGGCTTTTCGGTCGACGGCGACCAGCGATACCACCCCGCCGACGGCGAGTACCACGTCCCCGGCGACTTCTCGTCGATCTCCTACCTGGCGGCGGCGGGCGCCGTCGCAGCGGTCGACGGTGAGGCGGTCCGAATCGAGGGTGCCTATCCGAGTGCGCAGGGCGACAGCGCGATCCTCGAGGTGCTCGAGCGAATGGGCGCCTCGGTCGACTGGCGCCGCGAGGACGGCGTCGTCGAGGTATCCGGCGACGGACTCGAGGGGATCGAGGTCTCCGTCGCGGACACGCCGGATCTCCTGCCGACGATTGCGACCCTCGGCGCGATTGCCGACGGCGAGACGCGGATCACGAACGCCGAACACGTTCGCTACAAGGAAACCGACCGCGTGCGCGCGATGGCCGAGGAACTGGGCGCGATGGGCGTCGAGACGACCGAAGAACGCGATAGCCTGACGGTCCACGGTGGCGACTCGCGACTCGAGGGGGCGACCGTCGACGGCCGCGGCGACCACCGGCTCGTCATGTCGCTGGCGGTCGCCGGACTCGTCGCCGACGGCGAGACGACGATCCGGGGAGCAGAGCACGTCGACGTCTCGTTCCCCGGCTTCTTCGACGCCCTCGAGGGGCTGGGTGTCGACCTCGAGCGCACCGGACGCTCGAACGCCTGACGCCGCCTGCACGTGAACGGAGATACGTACGTCGCCGTATCGATCGAGGTGGTCGGACAACTCTGGACGTCCTTCGTATCGACTCGTCACGGGTTCTTGCACCGATTGTAAGGCATAAATGGACGGCCCGCCCACACCGGAGTAATGAACGGCAACCGCTTCGGTCGCCTCTTTCAGGTGACCACGTTCGGCGAGAGCCACGGCGAGGCGATGGGCTGTACGGTGTCGGGCTGTCCGGCGGGGCTCGAACTCACCGAAGACGAGATCCAGGCCGACCTCGACCGGCGTAAACCCGGCCAGTCGATGATCACGACCAGCCGCGGCGAACCCGACGCGGTTTCGATCAAATCCGGCATCCAGGACGGCTACACGACGGGAACGCCGATCGGGATGGTGATCGAGAACAAGGACGCTCGCTCCGGAAAGTACGAACCCTTCATCACCGCGCCGCGGCCGAGCCACGGTGATTTCACCTACTCCGCGAAGTTCGGCACGCGCAACTGGGGCGGCGGCGGCCGCTCCTCCGCTCGAGAGACGGTCAACTGGGTGGCAGCCGGTGCGATCGCGAAGAAGCTACTCGCACTCGAGGGGATCGAACTGAAGGCCCACGTCAATCAGATCGGCGACATCGAGGCCCCCGAGGTGAGCTTCGAGGAGATGCTCGCACACAGCGAGGAGAACGACGTCCGCTGCGCTCATCCCGAAACCGCCGAGGAGATGCAGGAGCTAATCGAGGAGTACCAGGAGGCGGGCGACTCCATCGGCGGCTCGATCTACTTCGAGGCTCGCGGCGTTCCCGTGGGGCTGGGCGCGCCGCGGTTCGACTCGCTCTCGGCGCGGCTTGGGCAGGCCATGATGGCGGTGCCGGCGACGACCGCCTTCGAGTTCGGCCTTGGAGCCGAGGCCAGCGAGTATACGGGCAGTGAGCGAAACGACGACTGGGAGTTCGATTCCGAGGGGAACCCGGTTCCCGCGGAGAACGACCACGGCGGCATCCAGGGCGGCATCAGTTCGGGCGAACCGATCTACGGCGAGGTCACCCTCCACGCGCCGACGTCGATCCCGAAAGAACAGCAGACGGTCGACTGGGAGACCGGCGAGGTCGTCGACGACGCCCAGGTGATCGGTCGCCACGACCCGGTATTGCCGCCTCGAGGTGTCCCCGTCGTCGAGGCGATGCTGGCGCTGACGCTGGTGGATTTCATGCTGCTCTCGGGACGGCTGAATCCCGACAGAGTCGACGGACGGCCGGGTGAGTACGACACCGACTACCATCCGAGTAACCCACGAACTGAGTAGTACCACCCGGGCGAGCGGGATCGTGCCGGTTCGGGTCGCGGAAACAAATCAGTCTACATTCACGTCATTTCCCGTAAAACTCCACTCGAGCGGCTGGAAAGTGGATGGTTGTTCATTCTTCACGATCGATACATGGCAATCTATAGCAAAGGCTTTAGGCGCGGTGAGCCGAAAATTCTGATACCGCTGGCCTACCAGGGCCACATCCTACCTATGAGCGACGATGAACTTATCTGGCGAATCGCGGGGGGTTCCGGCGACGGGATCGACTCGACGAGCCAGAACTTCGCGAAAGCGCTGATGCGCTCGGGGCTCGACGTCTTTACGCACCGCCACTATCCGTCACGGATCCGCGGTGGCCACACCTACGTCGAGATCCGCGCAGCAGGGCACGAGGTACAGTCACGGGGCGACGGCTACAACTTCCTGCTGGCACTGGGCGACTCCTTCGCCCGGAACCCGAAGGAAGAGGCCTACTACGGCAACGAGGAGATCAAGCCGCTCTCTGAGAACCTGAACGAACTCCGCGAGGGCGGGATCATCATCTACGACGAGGGCCTCCTTGGCGAGGAGGACGTCGCAGAACTAAACCTCGAGGAGCGCGCCGAGGAGAACGACTGGCACGTCTTCCCGCTCGACCTGCGCTCGCTCGCCAAGGAGCACGGCCGCGAGGTCATGCGCAACACCGCTGGCGTCGGCGCGACTGCCGCGCTGCTCGAGATGGATCTCGCGCACATCGAGGACCTGATGGAAGACGCCATGTCCGGTGACATCCTCGAGGCGAACCTGGACATCCTTCACGAGGCCCACGACACAGTGGCCGAGGAGTACGACTTCGAGCACGACCTGCGCGTGCCGACGGGCGAGCACGACGAGGAGCAGGCGCTGCTGTCGGGCTCGAACGCGATCGCCTACGGATCACTCGACGCCGGCTGTCGCTTCATCGCCGGCTACCCGATGACGCCGTGGACGGACGTCTTCACGATCATGTCCCAGAACCTGCCGGAGATCGGCGGGATCTCCGAGCAGGTCGAAGACGAGATCGCCGCCGCGGCGCTCGCGGTCGGTGCGAGCCACGCCGGCGCGAAGGCCATGTCCGGCTCTTCGGGCGGCGGCTTCGCGCTGATGTCCGAACCGCTCGGCCTCGCGGAGATGACCGAGACGCCGATCGTGTTGCTCGAGTCGATGCGCGCCGGCCCCTCGACCGGGATGCCGACGAAGCCCGAGCAGGGCGACCTCGAGTTCGTCCTCTACACGAGCCAGGGCGACTCCTCGCGGGTCGTCTTCGCGCCGGGGAACGTCGAGGAGGCCTACGAGCAGACCCGACTCGCCTTCCACATCGCCTATGAGTACCAGATCCCCTCGATCATCATCTACGACCAGAAGCTCTCCGGCGAGAACACGAACGTCGACGTGAGCTTCTTCGACCGCGAGCCCGCGCCGGATCTAGGCTCGACGCTCACCGAGGAGGAACTCGCGGAGGCAGCCCACGACGCCTCCGGGAAGTTCCACCGCTTCCAGCACGAACCCGAGGGCGACGACCACGTTAGCCCGCGCTCGCTGCCGGGCCAGCAGGGCGGTCGTTACCTCGCGACGGGTAACGAGCACACGCCCGAGGGCCACATCAGCGAGGACCCGGACAACCGCGTCTTCCAGATGGAACGGCGGATCCAGAAGCTCGAGGCCATCCGCGAGGAACTCGACGAAGAACACGAGTCGAACCAGACCTACTTCGGCGACGAAGAAGCCGACTTCGGCGTCATCACCTGGGGCTCCTCCCAGGGCGTCGTCGAGGAGGCCGTCGCCCGACTCAACGACGACGGCCACGCCGTCAAGGGTATCGGCGTCTCCGACATGATGCCGTTCCCCGAGAACGAGATCACGGAGTTCGTAGAGAGCGTCGACCAGGCGATGGTCGTCGAGATGAACGCCACCGCCCAGTTCCGCGGTCTGATCCAGAAGGAACTCGGCCGCTACGGCGACAAACTCACGAGTCTGCTCAAGTACAACGGCAACCCGTTCGAGCCCGCCGAGATCGTCGAGGGCTACGAACTGAACGTCAACGGCTCCGACGAGGAGCCGAGCGCACAGGTTCGCATCGAACCCGCAGCAGGTGACTAATCATGAGTGCATTCAACGCAATCGGAGAAGAACGCGAGATCGACCGTGACGAGTTCACGCCCGGTCTCGAGCCCCAGCCGACCTGGTGTCCGGGCTGTGGCGACTTCGGCGTCCTCAAGGCGCTGAAGCAAGCCCTCCCGGAGATCGGCAAGACGCCCGACGAGGTGCTCACCGTGACCGGGATCGGCTGTTCGGGCAAGCTGAACAGCTACCTCGAAACGTACGGATTCCACACGATCCACGGCCGCTCGCTGCCTGTGGCCCGTGCCGCCAAACTCGCCAACGACGGCGTCGAAGTGATCGCCGCCGGCGGCGACGGCGACGGCTACGGGATCGGCGGCAACCACTTCATGCACACGGCTCGAGAGAACCACGACATCACCTACATCGTGTTCAACAACGAGGTCTTCGGCCTGACGAAGGGCCAGACCTCGCCGACGAGCCCGAAGGGGCATAAATCGAAGACGACGCCCCACGGCAACGCCAAGTCGCCGATTCGGCCGCTCTCGCTCGCGCTGACCTCGGGTGCGACCTACATCGCCCGCACCGCGGCGGTGAACCCGAACCAGGCGAAAGAGATCATCAAGGAGGCCATCGAGCACGACGGCTTCGCCCACATCGACTTCCTGACCCAGTGTCCGACCTGGAACAAGGACGCCCGCCAGTACGTCCCCTACGTCGACGTCCAGGAGTCCGACGACTACGACTTCGACGTCCACGACCGCCAGGAGGCCCAGGAGATGATGTTCGAAACCGAAAACGCGCTCCACGAGGGCACCGTCCTCACCGGCCGGTACTTCGTCGACGAGCGCCCGTCCTACCAGGACGAGAAGAAGGAACTCGGCGAGATGCCCGAGGAGCCGCTGGCGGAGCGCTACTTCGACGACGACTACGAGTGGGAGCGCAGCTACGACCTGCTCGAGCGTCACAAGTAACTGCGGCCCGTTTTTACCGTCGATTTTCTCGGACGTGATCCGTGTCGGGAACCGACAGGTTTCGTCGCTCGAGTCGTGCTCCCGAGGACTCCAGTGTGGTTGGAGAATAGACACGACTATGAGATGGTGTCGCTACTCCTCTGTATGGGTCAGGCGGCGTCACCGCGGTCGGTCGCTGAGATGTTCGGCGAGTTTACGGCAGGACAGCGCCGCTGGTGGTATCTCCCCGCGTGTTGTGCCTGGATCGCCCTCTGCGTCGATTTCTTCGCCAGAGGCGGTGAAGTCCCGTCGTGGATGCTTGAGGTCGCATTGCTGTTGGGCATTCTCCCGCTGGCGGTTCTCTCCCTGGTCGCGATTCCGGTCGATATCGGAAACAAGTACGAGTCGTCGGTCCCGCCGGGGTTTTTCCTCTACCCGCTCGCGATACTCACCGCGCCCGTGCTCGGACTCTGGACGCTCTATCTGGGGATCGGTATCTACCTGTTCTTCTGGGTGTGGCCCGGCAAAGCGGCCTGACTCAGACGTCCTCGTCGGTCCCGCGTTTCTGGCGAAAGCTCGAGTGAACGGGCCACCCTCGAGCGAAGAGCTTCGAGAGGTACGCGAGGGCGAACAGCGTGACGATGAGCGCTCCGAGTGCGGTCGGGTGCCAGCCGAACAGCATCTCGCGGACCGCGTAGGCGATGACGACCCCGCCCATCACCAGCGCGGTACCGCCGGCCCAGCGGGAGGCGTATTCCGGGTCGACGGACTCGTCGTAGTTGGCGTGGAGGTCCGCTCGTCCCCGGATCGCGATCAGGTAGCCGAGATAGCAGATCGCGAGCCCGCAGACCAGCCAGACCCCGCCGCTGACGAGGGAGTAGTCGACCATCGGCCGAGAGTGGGGACAGCGGGAGAATAAGTCCGACGATCACGGACCGGTTCCGGGAATCGGGCACACAGTTAGTAACAACTGAAACGATTTGCACACCGATCGCAGCGCTGTCGTGCGATCGGGTGCGCATTGACTTTCAGTGGCTACTATAACCCGTTGACTTTCGAACCTGTACTCGTCGTTTTCGAATACAAAAGATATTTTCCCGACGGGGAAAGAGATACCGGTATGAGCAGTCAGTCTACGGAAGATCGCATCCTCGAGGTGTTAGAGGAGGATGCCCAGGCCTCTTATGCCGAAATAGCCACGCGGGCGGACGTCTCCAAGCCGACGGTGCGGAAGTACATCAAACAGCTCGAAGCGGACGGCGTCATCGTCGGCTACTCGGCCGACGTCGACCCGAAGAAGCTCTCGAGCCAGACCATCGCCCTCGTCGGGATCGACGTCGCCAGCGAGCGCTACGTCGAGGCGACGAAGGCGCTCAAGGAACTCGCGGAGATCGAGTCGCTGTACAGCTCGAGCGGCGACCACATGCTGATGGCAGAGGTCCGCGCCGCCGACGGCGACGCTCTCGGCGAAATCATCTCCGAACGGATCCTCGCGGTCGACGGCGTTACTGCGGCCCATCCCTCGTTCTTGCAGGAACGCCTGAAGTGAGTCGGCGGTTCAGCACCGTCAGTGGCGAACCCGTGAGCCGTCGTTCGGCCGCCACGGTGCCGGCGTCGTCTCGATCCCCTGGCCCGGGTGATAGCGCTTTCTACTCGGCTCCCGTAGGGAAGTCGTGTACGACTCGATCCTCGTCGCGACCGACGGTAGCGACGACGCCGGCGGTGCCATCGAACACGCGGTCGAACTCGCCAGCCGCCTCGCGGTCCCGCTGCACGCCGTTTCCGTCGTCGAGACGCGAACTGCGTACGACAGCGCGATCGTCGACTCTCGGGAGCTCGAGCGACGGCTGCGAGCGGACGGCGAGGCGGCGCTGGCGGCGGTCGACGCGGCCGCGAACGACGCCGGGATCTCGGTCACGACGGCGCTCCGATCGGGGGTTCCACACGACGAGATCCTCGAGTACGCCGACGAACACGACCTGTCGGTGATCGTGGTCGGCGCACGCGGTCGGTCGGCGTTCAGGCGGGCGCTTCTGGGCAGTACGGCGGACGCGCTCGTACGACTGTCACCGATTCCGGTGCTGGTCACCGGCGGGTCGGGGACGCACGAACGCGCCGAGGAGTAGCCGCTCCGGGGCCGTTCTCGGACGGTGTCACCGTCCGAACCTTTACCATCGCTCCCAGTGCAGACGACCCTATGACGGTTCCCGCGCCGTTCGGCGGGTCGGTGCTGTCGACGGCCGCACTCGAGAACGCCACGACGTGCGAGCGGCTGACCGAGACGGACGTCGTCGTGCTTACGGTCGCGTCGGATAGCCGCGGGTACGCACGAGGGCGGTTACTCGAGGACGAGCGGTTCGATCACGGGCGAATCACGGAGCGGTAGCGAGGGAATGATCGGACACGATCAGCGCGAGGCGGGCCGCCCGCGGGTGGTCGGAGAGTGACGACCGGCGAGAGCGGCTCGATCGCAGCGGCCGTCGGACTACCCGTGGAGGACCCGATCCTCATCTTCGGGCTGGCGATGATCGTCTTCCTGACGGCGCCGCTGGTCTTCCAGCGCTACCGGCTCCCCGGCATCGTCGGCGTCATCCTCGTGGGTGCGGCGGTCGGTCCCAACGGGTTCGCCGTCCTCGAGCGCGACGCGACGATCGTCCTCCTGGGGGAGGTCGGCCTGGTCTACCTGATGTTCGTCGCGGGCCTCGAGATCAACCTGAACCGGTTTCTCGAGTACCGGAACCGCAGCCTCGTGTTCGGACTGCTCTCGTTCGCCGTTCCCCAGACGGTCGGGACCGTCGTCGGTACCGCCGTACTGGGTCTCTCGCTTCCCGCGGCGCTGCTCTTCGCGGCGATCTTCGCCTCGCACACGCTCCTCGCCTATCCGGTCGTGAACTCGCTGGGGATCAGGGACGACGAGAGCGTCACCGTCACGGTCGGTGGGACGATCGTCACCGACACGCTCGCGCTGCTCGTCCTCGCCGTGGTGATCGCCGCCGACGGCGGCCACATCGGCGGCAGATTCTGGCTCGAACTGTTCGGCGGACTCGCCCTGTTCTTCGCCGGCGTCTGGCTCGTCGTGCCCCGGATCGGCCGGTGGTTCTTCCGCACCGTCGACGAGGAGAGCTACTTCGACTTCCTGTTCGTGATGGCCGTGCTGTTCGTCTGCGCCTACCTCGCGGAGGTCGCCCGGGTCGAGCCGATCATCGGCGCGTTCCTCGCGGGGCTCGTCCTCAACCGGCTCGTCCCCCGGAGCGGGCCGCTGATGAACCGTATCGAGTTCGTCGGCAACGCGTTGTTCATCCCCTTCTTCCTGCTGTCGGTGGGGATGCTCGTCGACGTCCGCGTCCTGACGGCGGGCCTCGAGGTGCTCGCTATCGCGACGGCGTTCGTCGTCCTCGTCGTGGTCACGAAGTACGCCGCCGCGTGGCTCACCGCCGAACTGTACGACTACTCGCACGATCAGACGATGACGATGTTCGGCCTCTCACTGGGCCAGGCCGCCGCGGCGCTCGCGATCGTCCTGATCGGCTTCGAGGCGGGGTTGTTCGGCGAGGCCATGCTCAACGCGGTGATCGTCCTCATCCTCGCGGCGAGCCTCCTCAGTCCGGCCGTCGTCGACCGCGCGGGGCGGGCGCTCGCGCGGACCCGCGATCGCCGGGCGTACGACCCGGGCGCCGTCTCCCAGCGCGTGCTGATCCCCTTCTCGCGTCACTCCGAGTTCCGCGAGCGGCTGCTCGACCTCGGCTTGCTCGTCCGCGAGGAGCGCTCGCTCGAGCCCCTGTACACCCTGACCGTCGCCCGACCCGCGGCCGACACGGAGGCCGAACTCGCGGCGATCGAAGCCGACCTCGCGGAGACGGAGGCGTACACCGCCGGCGCCGACGTCCCCGTCCGGTCGCAGGCGCGGATCGAGCAGAACGTCGCCTCGGGCATCGTCCGGGCGGTGCTCGAGAACCGAATTACGACGCTGATCATCGGCTGGGACGGAGCCGCGACGCGGCCCCAGCGGGTGTTCGGCGACGTGATCGACCGGGTGCTCACTCGTACCGGGCTGCTCGTTCTCGTCGCCCGCGTTCGCGAACCCCTGAACACGACGGAACGGGTCGTGCTCGTCCTCCCGTCGGCGATCGCGCACAACGAGGGCTTCGCCGAAGCCGTTCACGCGATCGGTCGCGTTGCCGAACAGGTCGGCGCGCCGATTCGGGTCGTCGTCGTCGACGGCGATCCCGAGGCCTACGAACGACGGTTCGCAGACGTCGATCTCGAGGCTCCGGCGACGTTCGAGGGCGCCCCGTCCTACGACGCCGTCGTCGAGGAACTGGAGGGATCGGTGGCGAGGACGGATCTCGTCGTGGCGATGAGCGCCCGCCGGGACGCGGTCGGCTGGCAGCCGGCGCTCCAGACGGTCCCAAAGCGGATTTCGGAGCTCACGGACGGCAACTTCCTCGTCGTCTACCCCGCCAGCGGAGAGCGCGCGGACGACCGGCAGTTCCTCCGGTTCAGGTGAGCCGGCGTTCGAGACGGTCGGCCCCGATCCGGGCGAGAAACGCCATCCAGACGGGGACGGCCATCAGCGCCAGCACGAACGCGACGTGGGCGCCGGGCGAGGCCTCGAGCGCCAGCGCCAGGACGACGAACAGCGGCAGGCCGAAGAGCACCACCAGCGGCGCGAGAGCGACCTCGAGAAGAGCGGGGCCGATACCGGCGAGTCCGGGAACCGCCCAGAGGAGAAGCAGCGAGATTTCGGCGAGAAAGACGGCGAGCGTCCGGTCGTCCGGCTCGAGGACGAGTCGCTGTCGATCGCCGGACGGGTCGGCGAACACCCGGCGGTCGAGGACGACGAGCACGGCGGCGAGCACCGCGGCGGAAGCGACGGCTGCGGCGAGCGCAGCGAGGAGCAGTTCCGGCGACGGCTCGACGCGCGGCGGGAGCGCGTCGGTCGTCAGATTCCGGTTGCTGTACCAGACCATCGGACACAGAAAGACGAAGAACGGGACGACCATCCCGCGAGCGAGATCGTTCACGTTTCCGACTCGGTTCGACCGATACTATAGTTACGGGGTTGTCAGGTAGTCGAAACCTGCGCGACCGGGTCGTCCCCGGCGACTCGCGCCGTAGGCGAAGTCGATAAACCGCACCCGTCCCAACCTCCACGCATGCAAGCGCTGGTCATCGTGGCTCACGGATCGCACCTGAATCCGGGTTCGGCACAGCCGACGTACGACCACGCGGACACGATCCGCGAGGCGGGCGCCTTCGACGAGGTCCGCGAGGCGTTCTGGAAGGAAGAGCCCTCGTTCCGCGAGGTGCTCCGCACCGTCGAGTCCGACGAGGTATTCGTCGTGCCGCTGTTTATCAGCGAGGGCTACTTCACCGAGCGGGTGATCCCCCGCGAGCTCCGCCTCGCGGGCTGGGACCCCGAAAAGTGGGAGTCCGACGGCACCGACGCCTCCGAGGTGACCCTCGAGGCCGGCGACGTCGAGAAGACGGTCCACTACTGCGGCCCGGTCGGCACCCACGACGCGATGACGGACGTGATCGTCCAGCGGGCCGAGAGCGTGACGGGCGACCCCGAGGTCGGGGACGGGTTCGGCCTCGCGGTCGTCGGCCACGGCACCGACCGCAATGAGAACAGCGCGAAGGCCATCGAGTACCACACCGAACGCATCCGCGAGCGGGGGCGCTTCGACGAGGTCCGGGCGCTGTTCATGGACGAGGAGCCGGAGGTCGACGACGTCACCGACTTTTTCGAGAGCGACGACGTCATCGTCGTCCCGCTATTTATCGCCGACGGCTTCCACACCCAGGAGGACATCCCCGAGGACATGGGGCTGACCGACGACTACCGAACCGGCTGGGACGTCCCCGGCGATGTCGACGGCACCAGGATCTGGTACGCCGGCGCGGTCGGCACCGAGGAGCTGCTGGCCGACGTCCTGCTCGAGCGGGCGGCCGACGCCGGAGCCGACGTGGACGACGCCATCGAGCGCGTTCGCGAGCAGACGGGCGGCACGCCGCTGGCGGGTGACTGAGATGTTCGAACAGACGACCGCTGACGACCTCCTCGAGGCCGCGAGTGACGGCGTGGATTTCGACGGCCTTCGACTCGAGGAACGCGACGACGGCTACCTGTTCGAGACGCCGACGCTCCGGCGCACCGGGCTCTCCGGAGAGGAGTTCCGGCGCACGCTCGAGGAGTTTCCGGAGTACGCCAGCAACTGGCGGTTCTGGGACGATGTCGGCGGCGGCGGAACCGCCAGACGGGCGTTCTTGCGGTGGTGTGAGCGCGCGCCCCTCGAGGCCGTCGACGTCGACAGCCGCACGGACCACGAGAGCGGCGACGAACCGATCGTCGACCCCCTCGAGCGCTACCGCGCCCTCGAGTCGGGAATCGAACGAACGTGGGGGGAGTTACGCGTCACGGCCACTCTCGCGGGCGAGACGAGCGCAGACGACGTGACCGAGGCGGCGGTCGACCACGGCACGCGGGGTTACCGGGTGTCTCACGTCGACGACGCCGGGACGCCGGCGACCGCCCTCGAGGCCCACCACGAGCCCCGCGAGGCTCGAGCGATCGCGACCGACGACGAGAAGGGGCGCTACCGGCCGCTGAAGACCGCGCCTACCCTCCCAGACGGCTGGGTGTTCCCCGCTCTTTCCGCCGAGGAACTCCACCGACTCGTTGGGATCTTCTACCCGGCCACCGTCGCCAACTGGCACCGCGAACTGCAGGGGAACCTCGACGTCGACCACTGGCTCGAGACCGCAGAACGCCAGACCGGGATCTACGACGTGGTCGACGAACTCCCCCGCGAGGCCCTCGAGTGGGTCACCGAGGCCTGCTGCGTCGACTCGCAGTGTCTCAAGCGCCGGGAGTGGCAGTACGAGGCGGGCGACGAGATCGCCGTTGACGGCGGCGACGGTGCCTTCCCCTGTCGGGAGCCGTGCTCGCTCGTCATCGCCGCCGCCCGCAAGTGGGCGATCCTCGAGTCCGAGAGCGAGAAGACCTGGGAGTTCGAGCTGACGACGAGCGAGAAGAACCAGTTCGAGGCGCTGCTCGACGCCGTCGCCGACGGCCGGATCGACGAGATCCGCGAGGCCGACCTCGGCGACGGCGCGAACCGCTACCGGGCGCGGTACCTGCGCGCGAAGCGGGTCGACGAGGACGGGAATCTCTGTGGCGTGGACTCGAGCGAAGACGACTGACAGCCCACACAATTCGGCGTCTCTCGAGTCACCGCGCCAGCAACGCGGCCGCGGCGACGATCCCGACCGCGGCGATCAGAAAGCCGACGAACCCGACGAGTCCGCCGACGAGCACCGCCATTCCCGCCGCGATCAGGAGCGCAACCAGCCCCAGGGCGATCACGCCGATCACCGCCGGATCGACGCCGGCGAGGGCGCCGTTCGACCCCGCTCGCTCGGGTTCCCGCTGCTGGGGTTCGGCCAGGCGCTCGTCGACCTCGACTTCCGGCCCGCCGGGGACGACCGTCACCCTGATGCGAACCGACGACGCACCGTAGCCCGTCGACACCTCGAGTCGCCCTCGCACCTCCCTGGGAACGTCACCGACGGTGACTGGAACGTACGTCTTCTCGTCGGGTTCGACGTAGTAGTTCGGTTGCTCGATTCTGGCCGCTCGCTCCAGGTCGTCGGTAAGCCGACAATGGACGTGGGCGGGACCGCCGTGAGTTTCCAGAACGAGTTCGAACGACTCGCGCACCTCGAGGTCGGTGACGTCGGCCTCGATGGCGCCGGTTTCCCCGCGATTGATCGAAACGGTGACTTCCTCCCCCGACACGATTCTATCAGGCAGGCGTCTCTTCGCGCATGTCCGGCGGCAGGAGGTTCGGGATGCCGTCCTCGATCGGGTAGTGCTCGCCGCACTCGCTACAGACGAGCGTCCCGGAGACGATCTCGTCGTTCTCGTCGTACTCGGCGTCCTCGAGTTCCAGCTCGTGTTTATCCAGCGGACAGCAGAGGATCGACAGCAGCGACTCCTTCATAAGAGGACAGGCGGGCGCCTTCAGCAAAAGGTTTCGGGAACGCGCCCGGCGGTCGGCTTACTCGTAGGGGTTCTCGAGGACGACCGTCTCCCCGCGGCCGGGGCCGACACCGATGGCGTAGATGGGGGTGTCGAGTTCGTCGGCGATGTACTCGAGGTAGGTGCGGGCGTTCTCGGGGATCGCCTCGTAGCCATCCGCAGCGACCTCGCTCCAGTCGACCTCGGGCCAGCCGTCGAACGAGCGGAAGGTGGCCTCACAGCGGCCCCACTTCTCGGTCGTTGGCGGCATCGTGAGCAGTTCTTCGCCCTCGAACTCGTAGGCGTGGCCGACCTGCACCTCGTCGAGGCCGGCAAGCACGTCAACGTGGTTGATCGCGAGGCCGGTGAAACCGCTCGTGCGGGCGGCGTGGCGCAGCATCGGCATGTCGAGCCAGCCGACCCGGCGCGGCCGGCCGGTGACGGTGCCGTACTCGCCGCCCTCGTCGCGGATGTAGGTGGCGAGTTCCTCCTCCTCGGAACCCGCACCCGCTTCGGAGTCGTATTCGGGTGTCTGTCCCTCGACGCCGCCGAGTTCCGTCGGGAGCGGGCCGGTGCCGACCCGCGAGAGGTACGCCTTCACGATGCCGATGACCTCGCCCTGGCCGACGACCGTCGGGCCGAGACCGGTGCCGACGGTCGCGCCGCCCGCCGTCGGGTTCGAGGAGGTCACGTAGGGGTAGATGCCGTGGTCGATGTCGATCGAGGTCCCCTGTGCACCCTCGAGCATCACGTTCTCGCCCGCGTCGATGCGCTCCTGGAGGAAGGTGCCGCAGTCGACGGTCATCCCCTCCTCGGCGAGGCGCTCGCCGTACTCGCGGTAGATCTCGTAGAGATGGTCGACGTCGAACTCCTCACCCGTTTCTGCGCCGAAGACGTCCTCCGCGAGGGCCTTCTTCTGGGGGACGACGTACTCGAGGCGCTCGCGCAGGGTTTCCGGCTCGAGCAGGTCCCCGATGCGGATGCCTCGCCGGCCCGCCTTGTCCTCGTAGGTCGGTCCGATGCCGCGCTTCGTGGTGCCCGCGGCGAGATCCTGCTTTTCGTCCTCCTCGATCCCGTCGAGCACGCGGTGGTACGGGAGGATGACGTGCGCGCGCTCTCCGACGCGGACGTCCGGCTCGAGGCCGCGCTCGCGGAGTTTGTCGATCTCGTCGAACAGCGTCTCCGGGTTGACGACGCAGCCGTTGCCGAGGACGCCGATCTTCCCCCGAACCGCGCCGGAGGGAACGAGCGACAGCTTGTACTTCTCGCCGTCGTGGACGACGGTGTGTCCGGCGTTGTCGCCGCCCTGATAGCGCGCGACGACGTCGGCCGCGTCGCCGTAGAGGTCGACGACGCCACCCTTGCCTTCGTCGCCGAGTTGGGCCCCGACGATTGTGACGGTCATAACAGGGCCGGGTTCATGCCGGGCCGATAAACAGATTACGGTCTGGCGGAGCCGGAAACCGACTATCTATCCACGTGTGTGTACATCCGTCGTCGTCAGTCCGGTCGTATGTGTCCAAACGTGGGTAGTCGCGCCGGTGACTCGTTCGGACGGCGTCGCTCAGTTCGCTCGACGGCCTCGAGCGCGGGTTGGAGGTGATACCCCTTCTGCAATCCGAAGCGTTAACTACTGGCACGAACAATCCCCGAGTTGACAGTGGTTTCGTCACCGCCCATGAGTAACTTTTAAAGGGTGGAAAGACAAGTTAACAAATGCCATGATAGACCGACTTGAGAAGGAAGTCGATATGCTGGAACGACATCTGCAGGTCCTGAAGATGGTCATCGAAAACGAACCGATCGGGATCGTCAAGATGTCCAACGAGACGGGGTACCCACATCACAAGGTTCGATACTCCCTGCGCGTTCTCGAGGAAGAGAACCTCATCGAGCCCTCTAGTCAGGGTGCGATCAAGACCGAGCGCACCGTCGAGTTCGTCGACGAACTCGACGGCAAGATCGACGACATCGTCGACAAGCTCGACGGGATGAAGATCGAAGACGTCGCCGAGATCCAGGGCTAACCTACAGCTCGGGGACGTTCATGTGGAAGCCGCCCGACCGCGCCTCCACGAGACACAGGTGATAGCCACCCTGTTTTCGCGACAGCGTCACGTAACTCAGCTTCGAGCTTCGGCTGAGGAAGCCCCCGCTCGTCGCCTGTTCGGTCACCTCGAGGGCGCCCGGGTCGAAGTAACTCGAGGTGACGACCATCGCCGCTCCGAGGTCGGGGTAGTTGGCCTTGACCGCCGACGCGGCTTCCTCCATCTCCGCGAGCATCTCCCGTGTTGCGGGCTCGCGCGAGTCGTTGATGTTCGCGACGATCAGCGGATCGCCCATCTTGTCGAAGGCGACGACGTCGAACCGGACCGAGTCGGGGACGTCCGCGGTGTCGTCCTCTGCGAGCGAGATCGTCGCGTCGAGTTCCACCCGGTCGACGTACGGGATCGAGTCGTAGAGATCCGCCAGCGCGTCGGCACGGCCCGTATCGCGAACCTCGTACAGCAGCGTCTCCGTGAGCCAGTCGACGAACCGGTACTCGATCGACTCTTCGAGGAACGCCTCGTAGGGCTGGCCGACGACGGAGACGTCCGCCGCATCGAACCCCGTGTGGTGCTCGAGCTGTAAGTTCTCGGCGACCTCCGGCTGGTCGGCCTGGCCCTCGTGGGCTCGTTCGAGGGTGGGCTGGCTCTTCGAGGCGTAGCGGACGAACAGGTTCGTCCCCGAAAGCGCCTGCTCGCGCGATAGCTGGGTCTCTCGCCCGGCGAGTTCGGTTGTCGACTCGCCGGACTGGGTGCGTGCCTCCTCGAGTTCCGACTCGAGGTCCGCGATCTTCGACTGGAGCCGCTCGACGGCCGCCGTTAGTTCCTGGTTTTCCGCCTGGGCCCGATCTCGCTCGGTTTCGAGTTCCGACGCGCGCTCGCGCAGGTCGTCGCGGCGGCGCTCGAGTTCCTCGACGCGCTGTGTGAGCTGGTCGATCGTGTCCTCTCGCTCGAGCATATCCGACTCGAGGGTCTCTCTGGACCCCGCTTCGTCTCCCCGTCGCCGGGTCGTCGCTTCCTCGTCGGCGGCGGAGGCCTCCTCGCCTTCCCGGGTGGGTCGCGCAATCGACTGGGACTCAGACGCCGTCTGGCCGGTCTGGGTTCGGAGCCTCGTCGGCGGATCGGCCGACTGGCCGGGGTCGATCGAGGGAATGTTGCGCGTTTGCCGCCACGCCGCCTCCTGCTCGAGTCGCTCGCGGTGTTTACCGTCGTCGTCCGACGTCGTCTCATCCTCCTGTCTGGGCGCGCCATCGTCGGCTGGCGCTCCTGCCGCGTCGGGTCCATCGGTGTCGTCGCGCTGGTCGATTGCTTCGCTGTCGCCAGGCCGTTCGTCCGCATCGTCGTCGGCCCACGGCACGCCGTTCTCGGCGAGTTCGGACGCCGCTGCTTCGACGTCGGCGGGTTCCGCGGCGCTCGATCGGTCGTCGCTCTCGGCGGCGGTCGGCGCATCCGGTTGCTCGCCGGCATCCGACTCGGCCTCGCTCGGCGACGGCTCGCCGGGGCTCTCAGCCGCCGGTGACGGGTCGGGTTCGTCCGTTGTAGCTGAGTCGTCGGTGATCCCCGGTGTCGTCGGTTCGGTCGCTCGGTCGGCGTCGGTGATACCCGACGCTGTCGTGGCGTCGCCGTCGGTCACAGACGCCGGCCCCTCCCCGGTGTCGGCCGCCGTTTCGGCGGGCTCCGACTCGAGTGCGTCATCGGCCGTGGTCGACGGTGGCGCGTCGTCGGTGGTCGCTTCGGGCGATTCGTCCATCGTACCCGGGGCGTCGGTCACCTCGAGGTCGACGTCGATGACCTCGTAGATCCCGACCTCCTCTGCAGCGCGGGAGAACGCCTCGTCGCCGGTCAACAGGCGCTGGGCGTTACCGATGTAGGCGGCGGCCATCCGGCGGCCGCCGTAGTAAACGGCGTAGTAATCGCCGCTGAGAACCCGCTCGCTCAGTTCTATGTAGCCCGTGAAGGAGCCGTCCTGGAGCGTCCTGTCGACCTCTTTCAGGGGCGTTTCGTTCGTGTAGTACTTTGCTCGAGTCTCGCCGCCCCGTTCGACCATCGAACAGAGCAACGGTAGCCCCGGATCCGGCGCGGCGTAGATCGTCCCGGATTCGTTCTCGAAGGCGTCTAGCCCACCGTCGACGATACCGACGATACGGCCGTTAAGCATGAACAGCCACGCGTTCCCGGCCGTGACGGCCCCAGAGAGCCCCCCGTCGGCGAGATCGGAGAGTTCGCTGTGTCCGCCGGTGAACGGGCGAGAGTCCCATTGCTCGACGCGCTCTTTCGTGCGCGAGTCCATAGTCCAACAAGCGGGATACGGACCAAATACGTTTCGTCTATCCACACCATCGATCCAGCCAACCGTTCCGGGGCTGGCTCGAGCGGCGCCTAGATCTTCGACTCTGCGTCGTCGGCCAGTTCCTGCATCCGCTTGCCGATGCGGCCCGCACTCGAGAACTCGTCTTCGCTCATCGCGCTCGCGAGGGCGTTCCCGAGCACGAAGACGGCGTGTTTGTGCTCGCTCTTGGATTTGTGGACGTGGGACGGGTCGACGTCGAGCTGGTGGTAGGGGTCGAAGAGGCCGTCCGGAACGTCCTCGCGCTCGGAGAAGTACTCCATAATGATCACGAGTTCCTCGTGGAGTTCGAGGAGTTCGTCTTTATGCATGTGAACGTCTATGAACGGTTTCGATTTAAGATTTGTGTGGCGCGGCCTCGCACCGTCTCCAGTACTGTCACCTGCCGGGACGACCGCTTTCGAACCCAACAACTATCTCATCCCCCACTCGAGAGCCCGTATGTCAGGAATCGTCTTCTTCGCCACGACCGCCCTCGAGACGACCGTCGAGTTCTACGTCGAGGAAGTCGGCGCGACGGTGTGGCTCGAACAGCCGGACTGTACGATCTGCCGGTACGACAACATGCTGTTCGGCTTCTGCGAGCGCGACTCGCCAGATACCGGGGGAATCCTCACGTTCGTCCTCGAGACGCGCGAGGCCGTCGATGCGGCCCACGACCGTCTCGAAGCGTACGCACGCGAGACGCCACACGAGAACGAGCGCTACGAGATCTACCAGTTCTTCGCCGCGGATCCGGAGGGCCGAACCGTCGAGTTCCAGACGTTCGATCACGAGACGCCCGGACTCGGTTGATACGGACCGTTGTAACGTTTTACCGATGATCGCTCGGCCGGGGCTGCGATCACCGGTAAAGAATCACACCAGACCGTATGACTCACTCGCGCTGGCCCGCGGGGAACCACGCGAGTTCGTGGTCTGCGGTGACGCGGACGGCGACGTGTTCGTCCAGATCGATGCGGTCGGAGTGGTTGTGCATACACTCGATGACGTCACCGTCCTCGAGTTCGACCCGGTACAGCATTGTCGGGCCGAGGTACCGACGGTAGACGACGCGGCCGTCCGCCTCGGCCGCGTTCGTCGGATAGGCGGTCACGTCGTCGGGACGGACCAGCAGGTCGATCCCGCTGCCGTCGTACTCCGCGACGAGTCCGTGGACGTCCTCGCGGAGGACGCGGCCGAGGGCCGTGTCGACGTGGTCGCCGTGGACACGCCCCGAGAGGAAACTCGCGTGACCGAGAAAGCCTGCGACGAACCGCGATTTTGGCTGCTGGAACACGCGTTCGGGGGCGTCGATCTGCTCGATGTCGCCGTTGTTCATCACTGCCACGCGGTCGGAGATCGAGAGCGCCTCCTCCTGGTCGTGGGTGACCGAGATGGCGGTGACGCCGGCCTCCTTGATGATCCGGCGGACCTCCTCGCGCATCTCCACCCGGAGGTCGACGTCGAGGTTCGAAAACGGCTCGTCGAGCAACAGCATCTCGGGTTCGGGCGCCAGCGACCGCGCGAGCGCGACCCGCTGTTGCTGGCCGCCCGAGAGCTCCTCGGGGTAGTTATCGCCGTGACTCGTGAGTCCGACCAACTCGAGCAGTTCGTCGACTCGCAGCTCCCGCTCGTCGGCGTCCCACGCCTGCAGGCCGAAGGCGACGTTCTCCCGCGCGGTGAGGTGAGGGAACAGGGCGAACTCCTGAAAGACGACGCCGACGCCGCGGGATTCGGGGGAGACGAACTGTCCGTCGTCGGCGACCAGACTGTCCTCGAGTCGAATGGTTCCCGAATCGGGTCGCTCGAGCCCCGCGATCAGCCGGAGCGTCGTCGTCTTCCCACAGCCCGAGGGGCCGAGCAACGTGAGAATCTCGCCGTCACGAACGTCGAGTGAGAGGTCGGGGATAACTGGTTCGTCGCCGTACTGCTTCGCGACGCTGTCGAGTTCGAGGACGACATCTGCCGTGTCGGCCGCTCGAGAAACGCTGTCCGTCGCCGTCGTGCGTAGTTGTCCCTTCGACATCGTCGACATCCGGCGTGGCCGGTGTTCGTGTAATTTAGGGTCGCCTAAAACACTTATAGATACCGATTTCGGAAAACGAGGCGGCGTCGGTTCCTCAGAGTTCGACGCCGCTCGGAATGAGGCTGTGCTGGCGGAGCAAACTGCCCTCCTCGTCGTAGACGAGGAACGTCCCCTTCTCGTAGGTCGTCATCCGTTCGCCGTCGAGAAGGATCTCGACGCCGTACCGACCGTCGTCGTCGGAGGCGGCCTTCCCGTATCGGCGGGCCGCCCGGATGAACCCCAGCACGTCCGCTGCTCGCTCGTTGAGTTCGAGAACGAAGTCGCCGGTGACGCGGTTGGTCACGCTGACGACGCCGTCGGCGTCGTCCTCGAGCGGCCCCCGGAGTCGAAGCGCAACGTCGGTTTCCGTCGCCTCGAGGAGATCGCCGTCGGCACCGGTAAGGCGCTCGCGAAGGATCGTCTCCGGGCCGGTGAAGTCTATCGATACCGACGGTTTTCGGGGCTCGCCGTCGGTTTCGACCCAGTCGACGTTGCGAACGGTCAGTGTGAAGTGCTCGCGCCTCATTACGTACTCACCGGTTGGTACTCCGGCGGTATGAACGTAACGCCAGCGAAGGTGGTGCGGGAACAATTCGAGCCGGCACTTTCCCGGTCGGAACGTTCGTCTCGCCGGCAGTTCGACGCCTCTCGAATCGGTGGGTGCGAACGCTTTTACACCGGGCCGGTAACCCATCGACATGGATCGCCGGGCTGCCGTGCGCGACACGTACGATCGGATCGCCACGCACTTCGCCTCGACGCGAGAGTACGCCTGGCCCGAGGTGGAGTCATTTCTCGAGGACCGGACCGGAACGGTGGGATTCGACCTCGGCTGCGGTAACTGTCGACACGCCGAACTGCTCGCCGCCCGCTGCGAACGCGTCGTCAGCCTCGACGTGAGTCGCGGACTTCTCGAGACCGGGCGGGCGCGGGCGGACGATCGGGGGTTTTCCGTCTCACTGCTCCAGGGCGACGCCGCGAGCCTGCCGCTCCGAGAGAACGCGATCGATCTCGCGGTGTACGTCGCGACGCTGCACCACCTCCCGACGCGCGAGTCCAGGGTCACGAGTCTCGACGAACTCGCCCGGGTGCTCGCTCCCGACGGCGTCGCCCTCGTGAGCGCCTGGAGTACGGCCCACGGGCGGTTCGACCGCGAGGACGGCTTCGACACGACCGTCGAGTGGACCCTCCCCGGCGGCGAGACAGTCGATCGCTTCTATCACATCTACGCACCCGACGAGTTCGAGGCGGATCTCGAGGCGAGCGCGCTGGCCGTTGAGGCGTGGGAGCTCTCGAGTGGCAACTGTTACGCCGTCGTTCGTGGCGACGACCGGTGAAGCCGCCGCGACTCGACCTCGTTTCGCGGGCCTGAGAGTCGACGACAGTCGCCCGACTCGAGTGGAGTGAAAAAGGAAGACCCTTAAACGAGGAACGAAAATTCAGGGGTGAGCGCGGATGGTCTAGTGGTAGGACCTGAGCCTTCCAAGCTCATGGCCCGGGTTCAAATCCCGGTCCGCGCATTCCTGTCCGCAAAAGAGCGCACCGTGCTCTTTAGGACCTCGCAACGCTTCGCTTTGCTTAGCTACGAACAACACCGCGAGCAGCAGAACTCGCACGAGGGATTTGAATTACGGAAGTCGCAGCGCGCGAGCGAAGCGAGAGCGACCGTCTTCAGGTAGTTCAAATCCAGGTCCGCACAGATCGTCACAACGGCGAACTCAGACCGGGAGGCTTGCCTTTCCTCGCCACTCGGCGTCTATCTGTGCACCGGTTTCCGCGAGTGCGACGAACACCGCGTCGATGTCCGAGTCGGTCGTTCGGTGGCTACAGATTGACATCCGGAGGACGCGCCGGCCGTGGATCGTCGTAGTCGTGAGAAACGCGAGCCCGCTTCGGACCACCTCGTCGGTGATCTCCTGGTTGAGCTCGTCCAGATACTGGTGGAGCCGCGCCAGCGGGATCTCCGGCGGGTCCGCCAGCACCGCCTGGAGATCCGCCGGGACGTACCGAAACGAGTAGATGTACAGGTTCGGTTCCTGGACCGCCTCGAAGTCGTCGTGTTCGCGGACGAGGCTATCGAGCTGTTCCGCACGCGAGACGCCGTTTCGGAGCAGCGTTCGGTATCCCTCCAGGCCGTACTGTTTCAGCATCATCCAGAGCTTCAGCGCACGGAACCCGCGGGACATCTGCGGTCCGAACTCGTAGTAGTCGAACTCCTCGGGGGTTTCGGCGACCGATCCTCGGAGGTAGGCGGCGTCCATCGCGAACGTCCGCGCGAGGACCTCCCGGTCGCGGACGAACACGGCACCGCACTCGTAGGGGATCGAGAGCCACTTGTGGGGGTCGAGCGTGACGGAGTCGGCCCGCTCCATGCCGGCGTACCGGGACTCGAGTTCGGGGACCATCGCCCCAACCGCCCCGCAGGCGCCGTCGACGTGGAACCAGCAGTCGTGGGCCGCACAGACGTCGGCGATCTCCGAGAGGGGGTCGATCGCGCTCACGTTGATCGA
This sequence comes from Natrononativus sp. DTA114, assembly GCF_059736515.1. Taxonomy (NCBI): domain Archaea; kingdom Methanobacteriati; phylum Methanobacteriota; class Halobacteria; order Halobacteriales; family Natrialbaceae; genus Natrononativus; species Natrononativus sp. DTA114. The sequence goes on from NZ_JCASSN010000003.1 coordinate 686,791, forward strand.
GCCCGCCTGCCCGACGACGCAGATGGGCTGTTCGCCGCGTTCCCGGTCGGTCGCGAGCAGTTCCTCGAGGGCGTCGACGTCCATCGTGAAGTCGTCGTGACTCGGGACCCGCCGAACTGCCTCGCGCCCGAGGTTGAGCATGTCCGCGGCGCGGACGATACTCGAGTGTGCCTCGTGATCGGCGATGTACACCGTGTACCGCGGTCGATCGCCATCCTGGAGCCCGAAGTCGGCCGTCTCGTAGTCGGTTCGGTCGCGAAGTGCCGCCAGCAGGGCGGTGACGTTGGCCATCGTCCCGCCGCTGGTCAGCAGCCCGCCCGTCGCGGATGGGTAGCCGATCGCCTCGGCCAGCCACCGGATACAGCGCCGCTCGATTTCCGTCCCCGACGGTGCCGGATGCCAGCCGCCGGTGTTCATGTTGACCGTCGCCGCGATCGCGTCGGCCAGCGCCGCCAGCGGTGTGCCCGATCCCATCACGAAGCCGAAGTACCGCGGCGAGGGGTTGTGAGTCGCGTACGGAATAACGTACTCCTCGACGGCGTCGAGGATCGCTTCGGGATCCTCACCCTCCGCCGGGAGCGGTTCGTCGAACGCGGCGACGACCGTCTCCGGGTCGGCCTGAACGTAGACCGGCCGCTCCTCGAGCCCCTCGTAGTAGTCCGCGATCAGGTCCACGGTACGGTATCCCAGCTCCCTGAACTCGTCGGACGGCAGGTCGGCGGTCGGCCGTTGGTTCCGGGTACCCATACCTGTGGTACCCCATGTGTGGTGTTAACTTTTGTCTACCAGGAGTCATTCGTTCGAAGAGAAGCGAACGCGGTTGCCGTCGCCCGTCGGACCGGTAGCCACCCGAGCAGAGACTGCAGCGTGAGTACGTGGCGCCTCCGTAGACGGAAATTCGGCTAGCCGTACGTCTCTCGGACGTTGCGGAGGATATCCGCGACGAACTCGGGGTCGTACGTCCAGAACCCCTCGAACGACTCCCGCTCGCGTTCTCGAGCGAGCAGGGCACACGCCTGCAGGTCGTCGCCCCCGCCGTCGAAGGCCAGAAACCAGTGGGTACCGATCTCGTCGCTCGAGTGGCTGTGAACGGTCACTCTCGGAATCTTCGGGGGTTCAGAGTCGTCCCGGCAGTAGACGTGGATGTCGAGGTCGGTCTCTCGAGCAAGTCGGCCGTAGATCGGAGCCTGGGATTCGAGTGCGGACGGGTGCTGGAAGCCGACGGCGAGCGTTCCCCGGCCGATCCGCCAGGCGCGGTTTTCGATCTCGCGGCTCGTTGCGAGCAGCTGTCGCCGCTCGAGGGTGTGACAGAGCGTGTTGTCGAGAACCTCGAGTAAGGTGCAGTACTCCGTCCCGACGATGGCGTCGTCCCACGGGCGGTAGATCGGCGGCTCGAGAAACTCACGGAGCTCTCGAAATCCGATGGAGGAGACGAACTCGCCGTCGTCTTTGATGACGAGAAAGCCGTCGGCGGCGTCCGACGGCAACGCGCGGTGTGTGATCGAGACGGCGCGGGTCGAAAACGGGGCGAGGATGTCGGGGTCGTCGTCGTCGGCTGCGTAACAGACTATTTCGGTTCGGTTTCGCTCGATCCGCTCGAAGAACTTACGGAACGTCATCGTGATGGGGTTCCGTCATCCGTGATTATCGCCAGTCTCGATGGTGCGCGCTCTCCGGACGAGCGAGAGCGTCGGTTCGGATACTGGCTCCAGCGAGACGGTATCGTCCTCGATACGCGCGAGCCCCGCTTCGACCAGTGTGGGAACGTGGCGATGTTTGAGGTCGAAGAGCGTGTGATCGCGAACCCGGCGGCTCGCCATTCCGTAGGCCATCGCGCGCGTCCAGCCGGTGACGACGTCCGCGAGTTCGTCCATCGAAACCGTCCCGTGCTCGAGAAGAAAGTACAGGGCGTATCGTCGGTCCCGATTCCGAAGGACGGCGAACAGGTCGTCGATCGGCTCCGCCTCCCGTCGAAGACCGCGATCGGCATCGCTCCAGGGACGAGAGCCGTCACCCTCTCCGCGATCACCGTTTCCGCCCATTTCTCAATGGGTACGTAAGCGGGAGGAGCGGGTTATCTGTTACGCTGCGAGTGCAGTCTCACCCGCTACTGTGGATGCCGGCCGATCACTCCTCGAGCGGTTCCTCGGTCGACCGGTCGGTGAGGTCGATCGTTGCGGCGAAGACGGCCCCCATGATCGTTCCGAAGACGAGGTGGCCCACCATGCTCTCGACGGCAATCGCCGGAAACTCGCCGGCCGCGGCGGTTCCCAACGCACCCGCCCAGACTGGAAGAACGATCACCGGAAGGACGGCCCAGAGGGCGAGTCCGAAGGCGAAGCCGGCACCCACGATACGCAGCATAACGCTGCTCCTGGAGATGGCCTCCGTCTCGACGTCGGCGCGGAGAACACCGAGGATCGGCCTGCGAGTGACGAGAAACGCGAACAGGACTCCGAGAACCGCACCGTGGGCAACGTGGATCCCCCAGCCGGCGATCCCGGTCGGTTCGAGCCCGTAAATGGCTGGAATCGCGGCTTCGACGATCTCCGGGTCGAACAGCCACATCACGATGCCGAAACCGACGGCCCCGACCGCGCCGGCGATGGCGCCACCGATCGGCCAGCCGACGCGGCTTCTGATACCGAACGTGGTCACCTGATCTGATTCGGCGCTCATCGTCCGCATATCCACCACGAAGGGAGACAAAAGCGTTCGCGTCACCGGCGTGTGCCCTTACGACGGAGGAAAGCGGCTTTGTGGTCGGCGAACGGACGAGTTCGTGTGGAGATCGACCTACTGGGCTGGCCGCCGGACGGACCGCAACTCCGCCTCGATCACGAGCGGTTCAGCTACGCCGGGAAGTTCGTCATGACGAACACCGGGAAGGCGGTCGCTCTGGAGAACGGCGAGGTCGTCGCCGCGGTCGCGTTCAACCAGGATCGGACCGATCCGGGGCGGCTCTGGCTCAGGTACGTCACCGTCGCGCGCGAGCGACGCGGCGAGGGGATCGGCCCGCGCCTGCTCGCGGCCGTTCGCGACCGCGCTCTCGAGCGCGGCTACGAGCGGATACGGATCGCGGTGAACAATCCCTACGCCTACGAGGCGCTGTCGCGCGTGGGCTTTCAGTACACCGGCGAGACGACGGGAATCGCCGAACTCGTCCTCGAGTACGAGCCCGAAACGGACGGACCGCCCTCTGCCGACCCCGCTCCGCTCGAGCCCGCGCGCTACCGGACGGGGCTGCGCGAGTTCGGCGACCGAGAGCTCTCCGCCGACGAGCGGGCCTTTCTTCGGGAACACCTCGAGCGCGGGCCGCCGGCGCGCCTCGAGTGAGAACAGCCAACGATTCATACGTCGACTTCGAAGGGCGGGGTAATGGGTAACGCAGCACTGCGGGAACTCGCCGTCATCGAGGAGTTTCCGTTCGACGAGATCGAAGGCGTCGTCGCCGTCGACGCGCACAACTGGCTCTATCGCTACCTGACGACGACGGTCAAGTGGACCTCGAGTTCGAAATACACCACGCCCGACGGAACCGAGGTCGCGAACCTGATCGGGATCGTCCAGGGGTTGCCGAAGTTCTTCGAGAACGACGTCGTGCCGGTGATGGTGTTCGACGGCGGCCCCTCCGATCTCAAGGCCGACGAGATCGACGCCCGCCGGGAACAGCGGGCGGGCTACGAGGAGCAACTGGAAACCGCCCGCGAGGAGGGTGACGAGGTTGCGATCGCACAACTCGAGTCGCGTACCCAGCGGTTGACGCCGACGATCCAGGAGACGAGCCGCGAACTCCTCCGACTGCTCGACGTTCCGATCGTCGAAGCGCCCGCCGAGGGCGAGGCCCAGGCGGCCCACATGGCCAAGCGAGGCGACGCCGACTACGTCGGCTCCGAGGATTACGACGCGCTCCTGTTCGGCGCGCCTCTGACGCTGCGCCAACTGACCAGCAAAGGCGACCCCGAGCTGATGGACCTCGAGGCCACGCTCGCCCACCACGACCTGACGCTCGAGCAGCTGATCGACGCCGCGATCCTGATCGGCACCGACTTCAACGAGGGCGTTCACGGAATCGGCCCCAAAACGGCAATCTCGGCGATCACCGAACACGGCGACCTCTGGAGCGTCCTCGAGGCCCGCGGCGAGCACATCGAGTACGCCGACCGGGTTCGGCAGCTGTTTCGCGACCCGAACGTGACCGACGACTACACGTTCGAGACGAGCCTCGAGCCGGATCTCGAGGCGGCGCGCAGCTACGTCACCGGGGAGTGGGATGTCGATACCGGGGAAGTCGAGCGGGGCTTCGAGCGGATCGAGGAGAGCGTCACCCAGACGGGGCTCGATCGGTGGAGCTGATCGCCGGGGCAGGTCGGTTGTCCGTCTTCCGGGTTTCGGGCGAAATCGCCCGTCCGGGAGCGGGTAGCCGGTGGCCACCGGCGTCGTCAGCCAGCGGCGAAATGGCCGGAGGACGCCGACTATGAAACGGCTAATCCTGCTTCCGAGCACCGATCGTTCGTCGACTCGAGAGCGACGACGTCCGCGGATCGACGACTGCAGTTAACGGGCTCATAATAACTTACGTCGCTCGAGTATCCCTGCTCGGGGTGACAACCCATGTCCCAAGAGCCAGAAGGCGGCCGAAGCCGTGATTCTGCTCGAGCGGAACAACCTCCGGAAGACCGGCGACGCGAACCGCGCTTCGCTCCCGGAGCGTGGATGGCGTCGACCGCGATGCAGACGATCGTGGCCGTCATCGGCCTCGTCGTCGTCCTGTTCGCGGTCGGCCAGGCGGTCGGCGCCGACTTGCTCGGCATGACCGCGGAAGCGCTCTCGACGCAGACCGGCCAGTGGCTTGCGGTGGCGGTCATCGCACTGATCGTGGTCGGTGCTGCGCTGCGCGCAATGGCGTTCACTCGCGCTCGCTGGTAACTCCGGTTCGACGTTGTCTCGCCCCTTTTTACTGCGCGACCTCGACTCACCGAGCGATTGCTGCTGGCTCAGCGTCGACGCCCTGGAAGCGCGCGCTGTACCTGCTCGACGGCCCCTTCGACGTCCCCGATCGCGGAGTGGTAGCCGACGCCGACGGTCGTCTTCACCGCCCTCGCGGGCTTCCCCCGCAGAACCCTCGAGCCGACCTGCGCGACGGCGTCGTCGCCCACGCTGACGATCCAGCCCGGCGACTCGAACGTAAAGCGCTCGAGACGCGGCTCGAACAACCCCCCGTCGCGCTCGTACTCGACGAGCCGCGAGAGATTCGTGGCGGCGGTGCGGGCCTCGCGGACGGCCGCCTGGGCGCTCGCCGGTACCGCCTGACCGTGGGCGTCGACGACGCGGACGGCGTCCCCGAGCGCGAAGACGCGGTCGTCGAGTCGAAGGTCGCTTCGCACTGTCGGTCGATCTCCCGACAGCGCCGCCGGGCCGGCGATGCCGCCGGCCCAGACCAAGGTATCGGCGGGATACACCGTTCCGCTCTCGCAGGCGATCGCCTCCGCGTCCGCGTTGACGACCGTCTCGCCGGTCCGGACCTCGACGCCGCCATCGACGAGCGCCTCCCGGAGCGCGTTCCGGAAATTCGCCGGGAACTGCGGAGCGACCTCGTCGTACTGCTCGAGCAGCGTCACCGTCGCGTCGTCGCGGCCCTGCTCGCGGGCCAGCGCGGCGAGTTCGCCCGCGACCTGCACCCCCGAGAGGCCGGCGCCGCCGACGACCAGCCGCGGCTCCTCGCGCTCGAGCGAGGCGAGCGCCGCCGCCCGAATCCGTTCCGCGTGCTCGAGGCGCTTGAGCGGGAGTGCGTGCTTTCGAACGCTCTCGAGGCCGTAGAAGGCTGTTTCGGCGCCGAGACAGATCGCGCAGTAGTCGTACTCGAGGTCGCCGTCGGCACAGACGACGGTCCGAGTGTCGCGGTCGATCCGCTCGACGCGCGCCACCCGGAGGCCCGCCCGCTCGAGGAGATCCCGCAGTGGTAAACTGATCTCCTCGGAGACTGCGGGCCGGCGGATCGCACGGTGGAGTTCGTGCTGGACGAGGTGGTCCGGCGACTCGTCGACCAGGGTGATGTCGACGTCGTCGGGGAGGTCGCGCTCGAGCAACCGCGTGAGCGTCAGTCCGGCGTAGCCGGCTCCGAGAACCGCGACGTGCATGGGGTAGGGTAGGGACTCGAGAGATAAAGGTGTAGGCGGCGAATGAGCAGCAGTGGGTGGTGGCCGAGAGCGCGGTCGCCGCTCGCGTGGCGACTCGCGCGACCCGGGGGAGGGCAGGCGAGTGTTCGGCTCCCGCCGCGAAAGAGCGAAGCGAGTGAGCGGGCCGACGACAGATGTATAGGACGCGAAGCGTCCGGAACGGAAGGAGGAGTGCTTTTGATCGAGCTTTTACCGAGTGACGGCAGGCTGTGCGACAGCGTCGCTGTCGTCAGCCTGCCAGAACGCAGAGTAAAAGGTCGTTTTAGAACAAGTGGTCGTCTTCGTCCTCGAGCAGTTTCGCGGGGCCGCCGACGCCCCACGTCGTCGTGGAGACGCCGCAGTCGGAGATCGCTTCCTCGACGCGGTCGGCGTGTTCCTCGGTGGTGTTGACGTAGACGCTGGCGCCGGTGTCCGTCGAGAAGTAGACCGGAATCCCCTCCTCCTCGCGGAGTTCGCGAACCGTGTTGAAGATCGCCAGGGTGGCGGGCTGCCAGTAGACCCAGCCCTCGGGGCCGGTCATCGTCGTCGCGGCCAGCGACAGCGAGTCGTGCTCGGCGAGTTCGAAGGCGGCCTCGAAGTCGTCGTTCCGGAGGTGATCGCGCATCTCCGCGATCTGGCCGTGGATGTGGGCGTTGCGCGCCTGGAACATGTGGCTGTCGGCGGCCTCGTCGTGGGCGTCCTCGGTTTCCTTGTGGTAGGGAACGAGTCCGACGACGATCTTGAGCTCCTCGTGGAGGTTCGTCGGCACCCGGCGGGAGCGACAGTCCTCGTCGTTCAGGCCGGTGTAGAGCTGGGAGAACGCGCCGGTGACGGCCCTGGCGGCGGAGGCCGAGCCCACGCGGGCGATCGTCGAGATATCCTGGAGCGAGGCGTCGAGTTCGGCGGCCTCGGCGAGCGCGCGGGCGGCAGCGGCGAAGCCCGACGACGAGGAGCCAAGCCCGACGTTCGAGGGGAAGCTGTTCTCGCTCTCGATCCGGACGGGGTAGACGGTGTGGGCGGCGTCGGACATGCCGCGGGCCTTTTCGACCACCGCCTCGAGTCGGTCGAAGGCGCGGCCCTCGAGTTCCTCGCCGTCGACGACGTAGACGTCCTCGTCGTACTCCATCGAGAACTCGACGGTAGTACGGGTGTGACTCGGCGCAGTGCAGACGCTGATGCTGTCGTGATACGGGAGTCGCTCGATGTCGTCGCGCATCCCGTGGTACTTCACGAGACCCTGAATGGGGTGGGCCATCGCCGTCGCTTTCATACCCCCACAGGTGAGTGACGGCCGCTTAAAGTTCACGGCATCCGCCGGGACGGACTAGAGGTGAGTGTGCCACCTCGCCTCGACGAGCGCCGGGTTGACCCACCGGAAAACATATACAGTTGACGGAAAAGGGCGGACGATGCCTGGCCACACACGACGGCGGCTGCTCGGCGCGATCGCTGGCACCCTCCCCGCCGGGTCGCTCGCCGGCTGCCTCGAGGCCACCGGTGGAGACGAATCCGACGCGTCCCCGACGGATTCACCCTCGCCGACGAACGAGTCCGAACCCGATCCGGAGCCGCCCGACCGGCCCGCGGCGGCGTGGTCGTTCCGCGAGGAAGAGCCCGGTCGACGACGCGACGACTGTACCAATTGCGGCGGAATCGCCGGGACGCCGATGGTTACGGAGGACCGCGTCTACGTTCCGGGGCAGGATCTCTACGCGCTCGAGCGGGCCAGCGGCGGTCGAGTGTGGAAGTACGAGACGACGGTTCCCGTCGACGACGCGTCCACGATTTCAGACGGGACCGTCTACGCGGTCGCTGGCGTCGACTTCGGGCAGGGTGGTCGGAAATATAGAACGTACGCGATTGACGCCGATAGCGGCGAGGTCGACTGGGAGTACGGAACCGAGCGGTCGGTCTACCAGTCCGTGTTGGGGGTCGGTCCCGACTCGGTGTACCTCGCGACCTACCAAGACGAGGACGGACCCGACGGGTTCCCCGTCTACGCGGTCGACCGGTACCACGGCTCCCTTGAGTGGGAAGCCGAAACCGGCAGGCCGCGGAACGCGGTCGTTCGCGACGGTACGGTCTTCGTCGGTTCGTCGGGTGGTCTGACCGCCTTCGACGCCGATACCGGCGACCGCCTGTGGCGACAGGACGAAGATCGGTCGGGGCACGCAACGGTCGTCGGCGAGTCGATCATCTACCGGTCCGAGGGGGGACTCCGCGCGTTCGATCCGGATGGTTCGACGACGTGGCAGGACGGGACCGATTGGGGCGTCTACGACTACGCCGTCGACGGAGGGACGGTTTACGCGACCACGTTCTCCGACGGCGTCTACGCGGTCGACGCGGCGACGGGCGAGCGACGGTGGCACCACGACCCCGGCGAACTCCGCGGTCTCTCGGTCGACCGCGGTCGCGTCTACATCGCGCTCGCGGACGCCGTGCTCTCGATCGAAGACGGCGACGAACGGTGGCGATGGCGGTCGCCGTGGCGGTTCCCGCATCCCGAGGCTGACGGGGGTGGTGTCTTCGTTACCGAACGCCGCGACGGTGGAACCGAGGTGGTTTCCATCTCGGACGACGACGGCGAGGAGCGGTGGCGTACGAACGTGGCCGACGAGTGGACGTCGTCCGCGGTCGTCGACGGGACGCTCTACCTTGGCGGCGAGTCCGGCACGCTGTCGGCCTTCCGGTCGGAACCGGTCGCCTGATTCCGTCGCGGCGGAACCGAATCGCTGAAACCCCTGCTCTCGCAACAGGTTCCCTATGGGAACCCCCCTCGAGAGCCGCACTGAACAGGCCGAAGAGATCGTCGACCGCCTCGAGGCGGAGTACCCCGATTCGACCATCTCGCTGCGGTACTCGAACCGTCTCGAACTCCTGATTGCGGTGATCCTCTCGGCGCAGTGTACCGACGAACGGGTCAACAAGGAGACGCGCGAACTGTTCGAGACCTACGAGAGTCCGGAGGACTACGCGAACGCCCCACAGGAGGAACTCGCCGAGGCGCTTTCTTCGATCACCTACTACAACAGCAAGGCGAGCTACATCCGCGAGTCCTGCGAGCGAATCGTCGAGGAACACGACGGGGCGGTGCCGGATACGATGAGCGAACTGACCGAACTGCCCGGCGTCGGCCGGAAAACCGCCAACGTCGTCCTGCAACACGGCCACGATGTCGTCGAGGGGATCGTCGTCGACACCCACGTTCAACGGCTCTCGCGGCGGCTGGGGCTAACTGAGGAGGAGTACCCGGAGACGATCGAGCAGGAGCTGATGGCACTGGTTCCCGAGGGCTACTGGCAGCAGTTCACGCACCTCTGTATCGACCACGGACGGGCTGTCTGTACGGCACGGAGCCCCGATTGCGGTGAGTGCGTGCTTGCAGACATCTGCCCCTCCGAACGCGGCGACAGCGAGGTCGACCTCGCCTCCGGCGACCCCTGGTAGGACTCGAGTGTCGTCCTGCTGACGGGGGAAGGCGGTGCGTCGACTGTCGCAAGGCCAAACCCTTTTCCATCCAGTGTCGTACCGCCGGGTGAAGACCCATGTCCGACGACACAGAACACGGCCGCGACGTCGAACTCGCGAAGGAGGACACCGACGCGGAGGACGACGAGGAACTCACCGAAGAGGAGATGGAGGCGCGTCGGAAGCGCCACGAAGAAGAGCGCCGTCAGGATATCGAGCACGAATCCGAGGAGCGAGAGGACGACGCCCTGGAGCACCAGAATCCCGACAACCACCGGGACGAGGAGCCCTTTAACAGCTAACGGCCGTGGTGAATCGCCATACAGCGGTTGATTTGGCTAGTTCACAGCACGCTTGATGTTGTAGACGGCACACATCAGGACGACTTCACGGAACTCTCGATACCAAGATCGCGCACGCACGGCGTCGCCGAGCGTGCGCTTGATCACCGAGAAGACGGTCTCAGACAACGCCCTCTGGCCGTAGAGAGTCTCATCGATCCGCGCGTTATGCGCGTGATCGATGGGACGGAACTCACGATGCTTGATTAGCGGTCTTACGCCCTCTTCCCGCAGTTTATCACGTAATCGTTGCCAATCGTAGCCTTTGTCGGCGGCGAGGCTGTGCAACTCGCCCGCGTTGCGGCGGGCGAGTTGCCAGCCGAGCTGGGTGTCGTGACGTTTCTCGGTTGTGCAGTGAACGTCGAGGATTGCCTGTGTCCCTGTATCGACGAGAGCGGTTGTTTTGAGCGTCTGAACACGGTAATTCGTGCGACGGCAGTAGTGTTTGCTCGCGTTTTCGCGGTCGAAAAACGTCGCGTCCATCGCCGCGTGACCAGATGGCTCGTGCAGCTGCGCCGACAGGCGCAGCAGCACTCGCCAGACGGCCATCTTGATCCTGTCAAATGCCTTCACTAGCGTCGAGTGATCAGGGAGATCAGCCTTCTCAAGGCCGATCTCGGCCAGTATTTGTGGCATCTCGCTCAGCAGATCGAGCGCTTCGCGGTAGGATTTTTCTAGGTAAATCCGGAGACAGTGGAGCGAAATGACGGCGTAGTCGGCGAATCCGCCGCCACCCTGCGGGGCGGCGGATTCACCTCGGCCACCAACAGCACTTTTTGCTAACGTCGCCACTTTCCCAGTGAAGCGGGAGACTTTGGACATAGACCATCCGCCGTTTCCCGCTTCAACTTCCTAGTTCTGACGGATCAACTCGACGCTTTCTGGCGATTCACCAGAGCCCAGCTAACGGAACACCGGGTACCGGATGAGGTACCTGATGATCCCGAGGAGATAGGCGAGCAGCCAGAAGAAGACGTAGCCGAAGACGCCGATCCGGAGCCGTTTTCGCCACGCGCCGACGTTCTCGTGGAGATCGTCGAGTGCGACGTCCTGGTCGGGATCGTGATACAGGTCGTGGGCGATTTTCACCTGGAGGATGCGGACGATTCCGGTCAGACCGACGAGCAACATCGCGTACGCCTGCAGGCCGAAAAAGGCGTGAACCGCCAGGAGACCGCCGATCTGATCCACCGTTCGGGGGATCATCCAGACGACGACGGGAACGGTCGTCAGCGCCAGGCCGACGGCGATGAACTTGAGGTGGTGAAGCAACACTCCCCAGGTGACGACCTCGGCGTCGATCATGATCCAGGCGCCGTAGAGGTAGAACGGAAAGCTGGCGGTCACGAGAACGGCGACGATCGTTGCGATCGTCAGCTCCGACACCATGTTCGGAACTCGGGAGGGGGCACGAATAAACGAAGCGAAAAGCGAGGCGGACGAGTCGACCGCCCATGGTGGAGCTGTGATGACGTTCGATCCGGCCTGCTGGCCTCGAGCTCGCCGTTCTCGACGGGCGTTTGCCGCCGCCGACAACCGTCACGCTAACAGGGGTAGCGACCCAAGGCTCGAGTGATGAGTGACGCCTCCGACGACCCGGTCGACGCCGTCGAGGACCCAGCGGAGGCACCGACGGACGCAGTAGACGAGGACCTCGAGGAGCTGCGCAAGCGCGTCGAGGAGAAGTACGACTTCGACGACTTCAGCCCGGCGGATATGGCCGAGATGACCGCCGAGGAGTGGGACGTCGCCTTCGACGACGAGACCTGGATCACCGGCGACGAACTGCTCGAGCGCGTCGAGCGCGAGCTGAAAGCGCGGATCGCCGACCGGGACGTCTTTGCCGTCCTCGAGTACGCGAGGGTCGACGGCGAGCGCGTGCTGGTCGCCTACTCGGATACGGACTACGCGATCGTGTACGCGAGCGGCAGCGTCGAAGGCCGGGGGACGGTCGTCCGCGACATCAAGCCGACGGTGGCGCTGTGTTCGATGGAGAGCTACGACGTCGCGGAGCCGCCGACGGACTGGCAGCTCCCGAGTCCGGCGGAGATTCCGGATTCGGGAAACGAACTGGGCAACTGGATGCTCCAGCTACTCGCGGCCTCCCAGATCCTCCTCGGGGTCGCCGCGATTGCGGTCTGGATCGTCCAGGACCTCCAGGACCAGCTCGTGCTTGGTGTGACGGGCATGGGACTGATCGTTATCGGACTGATTCTGTTCACGATGGTCGCGAACGCCCGGCTCTCCGAGAAGTTCCAGGTGCGCGCCTACCGCGAGCGCCTCCGGTCGATCGGGCTCGATTCCGAGGAACGACCCACCTTTCTGCCGATCGACGACGAGGCGTTCGAGGAGAGCGAGGATCGGCGAGGTGGCGACTCCCTCGAGGGCGAGCACGACGGGCTCGAGGGGCCGTCGTGAGAGGGAGTGACGGGGGCGGGAGCCGCCAGCATCGGTGGGTTTAAGCGAACCCGTTCCTGAGTTCAGCCTGTATGAATAGGCGGGAGTTTATGGTAGCGGCCAGCGGCGTTACCGGTGGAGCCGTAGTCGCATCTGCTGCGACACCCGTCGTCGCACAGGAAGACGGAAACGGCGATGACGACCCCGACGCCGAGGACAACGGCGAGGAGGAGAACGGCGCGGAAGAAAACGGTGCGGAGAACGGCGAGGAGGAGAACGGAAACGGCGCCAACGGCGGCGGTGGTGGCGGCACCGAGCACGTCGAGGTCGGTGACGACTACTTCGAGCCCGAAGAACTGACCGTCGAGCCCGGGACGACCGTCGTCTGGGAGTGGGTCGGCGAACGCGACCACAATATCGCGCCGGGTAGCCAGCCCGAGGAGGCAGACTGGGATGGCCACACCGACTTGCAGTCCGACGGCGAGTACGAGTTTACCTTCGACGTCGAGGGCGAGTACGAGTACGTCTGCGAACCCCACGTTGGTGTCGGGATGGTCGGTTCGGTCATCGTCGACCCCGACGGCGGTGAAGAGGCGGCCGCAGCCGGTGACGTCGACATTCACGAACTCGGCATCCCGATCCAGAAGCACTTCGTCGGCGTCGCGACCTTCCTCGCGATCTTCGTCTCGTTCGTCTTCACGTTCTACCTGCTGAAGTACGGCGAATCATCGCACTCGAGCAGCCCGGGGAGGAAATAATATATGTCATCTTCAGGAAGCACCTACGGCGACATCCACCGGTACGAACCGCCCCGCGAGAGCACCGCGGCCGCGATCGCGATCGTTCTGTTGACGTTCGTTCAGATCATCTTCGTCGCCCTGTTCGTCTACGGACTGGCCGACAACTGGGCCATCGGCGGTCTCGACGGCGGCACCGGGAACATGGTTCTCGGCTTCTTGCTGTCGGCGATCTTCATCAATCTCGGATTTATCCTCCTGCTCTACCGCAAGGAGTTTCTGCCGGACGTGATGATCGTCAAGAAACGACGGCGCAAATGGGAGGACCTCTACGTCCGCGAGGAGGACGTCGAAGGGACCACCCTCGCCGCCGAAACCGGCGCGTGGGACACAGTCAAACGCGCAGTCTACCCCTACTACAAACGATAAACAATGGCAAACGACGACAACTATCCGGTCGAATCCGACCGCCGCCGCTTCGTCAAGGGCGTCGTCGGTGGGGCCGCCCTCTCGGGCGCGCTCGCCACCGGCGCCGTCAGCGTCTCGCTGGCGACGAGCCCGGCGGGTGGCGGTGGCGGTATCATGAACTACCGTGGCGCAACGCGAACGCTCGGACCGGCCCCCCGTGGGCTGCCACAGATTCCCCTCGAGGTCGACGACGAGGGGAACCTGATGGGCATCTGGCCCGAGCCGGAGACCGAAGAGCTGGCCGACGGCAGCGAGTACACGTTCTCTGCGACGGAGATCGCCGACGTCGAGTACACGACGGAATGGTACCAGTACTGCGGGCTCCAGACGTTCCAGGGGCTCGTTCCAGACGCCGACGGCCAGGACGCCTATCTCCGCTACGACATCGGCGAGTACGACTGGATGGAGGACGTCGGCGAAGGCGACATGATCAACGTCGACGACTTCGACGACTACGAGGAGTGGGGGAACGAGATCGGCGAAGCCGGCGTCGGGAAACCGGCGACCGGCACCTGGCGCTCACAGGAGGTCCCGCCCGAGGAGACGATCCCGATCGTGGTTATCCGAAGCGAGCGGATCCGGGAGATCGCCGAGGAGCAGGCCAACGAGGGCGACGAGTGGCTCCAGGAGACCTGCCCCGAGGGCTTCATCGCCTTCATCAACAAGTGTACGCACTTCTGTTGCGTGCCCGGATACAAGAACCGTGACGGTGCCCCCGAATTCGGGGCCGAGGACAAGATTTACTGCAACTGCCACAACTCGGTCTACGACCCCTTCGAGATCGTCGAAGACCAGTTCGTGTCGCTGCCGCGACCGGAGGACGACTGATGAGTATCGAGCGCAAGGACGAACACGACCACGGTGCGTGGCTCGCCGAGCGGGATCTCTCGCTCATCGAGAAGACGTACCTGATGACGCTGATCTGGCTCGACAAGCGGTTCCGGGTCGTCGACTACCTCGAGCTGATGGAGGACATGTACTACAAGGTCAACCTCCAGATGCCAAAGAGCCACACCGAGCAGTACAACCTCGACAACAAGTTCTGGTACTGGTATCCGCTGTACGCGTTAGGATCGTTCTCGGTCATCGCCTACATCGTTGCCGCAGTCAGTGGTGCGCTGCTGGGCTTCTACTACGCGCCCTCTACCGCCGGCGAGGGCGATCCGGAGGCCTATCTCCAGATCGTCGCGATCATGAAGGACCTGAACTTCGGGTTCATGCTCCGGAGCATCCACCGCTGGTCCGCACAGGTGATGACCGCGGCGGTGTTCCTGCACATGCTGCGGGTCTACTTCACGGGCGCCTACAAGGAGCCCCGCGAGGTCAACTGGCTGATCGGCATCATCCTGCTCAGCCTGACGATGGTGTTCGGGTACACCGGCTACCTGCTGCCGTGGAACCAGCTCGCGTTCTGGGCCGGCCAGATCGGCGTCGAGATGGCGATCGCGGTGCCGATCGTCGGCGAGTGGGCCGCCCAGTTGCTGTTCGGCGGGTTCAGCCTCGGCCAGCCCACCCTCCAGCGGATGTACATCCTCCACGTGTTCGTCCTGCCGTTCGTGGTGACAGCGCTGATCGCGTTACACATCGGCATCGTCTGGATGCAGGGAATCGCGGAGCCACACTAATCCAATGAGCGACAACAACGAACCCCAAACCGACGGAAGCGGCCCCGGAATCGTCGCGCCGGACGACGAAGTCCCGACCTGGCGCGAGCGAAAGGAACGAACCACGGGCCTCTCGAGGCTCACCTACGAGTACTTCGAGCGCGCCCGCCGGGAGGACCAGGATCTCCGCCAGGAGTCGAGCTACGTCGAACGAGACGTGCTCGGCTTCCCGGCCTGGCCTCACGAGACGATCCGTAACCTCGCGCTCACGAGTTTCTTTACGGGGATGTTGCTGTTCCTCGCGGCGATGCTCCCGCCGCACCTCGGCGACCCCGCGAATCCGGCGGTGACACCGTCGGTGATCCTGCCCGACTGGTATCTCTACTGGTCGTTCGGCCTGCTCCACCTCGATCCGCTCAACCCGGAACTCGCGATCGCCGGCGGCGAGAAGATCATGTCCGACGAACTGTACGGCGTGCTCGCGAACGTCGCCGTCGTGACAGCCATTGCGATCGTGCCGTTCCTCAACAAGGGCGGTGCTCGCCGACCGGTCGAAGAGCCCTTCTGGGCCGCGGTCGGCGTCGGCGGGGTCGTCTTCGCGTTTACGATCAGCATCATCCCGATCCAGGAGATGTTCCCGTTCCCGGTCGCCATCACGTTCGACCTGGCGTTCCTGTTGCCGATCATCGCGGCGACGATCGCCTACGCGGTGTTGAAGACGATGCGCGAGGGCTACATGTACGACCTCAACAAACGCTACTACCGGCTCAGGCCGCCGCGGTAGTACCGCACACGGGTTATGACCGATTCCGACGCACCTGGTGACGTGACTGAGCCGGAGACGGCGTCCGGCCGGCGCGAAGTCGTCGTCCCGATGCGTCTGTACAAGACGATCACCGTGTTTTCGACGATCATCGCGATCGTCGGCGTTCTCGGCGGGTTCGTGTTGCTCGACGTCGCGACGAACCGGACGCAAGCCGAACTTTCGGAAGTCAACGTCCTCGTCGCCGTTCTCGGCGTGGCGATGATCGCCTTCGGGGCCGTGACGTACGCCTTCTCGACCCGGTTTCGAACCGCAGAAATGGGAAACGCTAAAGACGACACCGACGAAGGATCCAACAATGGCTGACGAATTCATGAAAGGGTTCGCCATCCTCACCGGTGGCCTGCTGGTGTGGATGACGTTCGCCGGGTGGTACAATACGCCTGACTTCTACGAGGCCCAGCTCATCGGGCCGAACCCGGAAGACCCTGGAACGTACACCGCGATCGCGCTCGTGCTCAAAGACGCCGCGCTCTACTTTGCGATCTTCGGCGCGCTCACCTTCTGGGTGATCCTTCCGGCGAGCCGCCGCGCACGCGCTCACTACGCGAACAGCTCGAACAACTGATCGACCGGACGCCTCGAGAGCCCTCCGTTTTCACCGGTGTCTGCGACCCGATTCGTGAGACGATGTTCACGGATCGAGCACGTTCAATGTACACGGAAAGTCATTGTTCATAAAGAGTACAGTAGTAAATACTGTATGTTATCCTGAAAGGGTGATAGCAACAAAACGTAATGGAGACCCCAACACCAGACCGACGCACGGTTCTTGCGGCGACGGGCGGGCTTGCTCTGCTCGGGGCGGCGAGTACCGGTTCGGTCAGCGCATCGAGTTCGGCCACGCAGCAACGAGCAGACGCCCTTCCCTCCCCCTACGACTATCCGGTAATGGGGACAAATTCGCGTAACCCGACGGTTACTCTCTACGGAAACTTCGCCTCCTCGGGCAGCCAGCGATTCGCGCAGAACGGGCTTCACGACGTTATCGAGCAGTTGGTCCTCCCCGGCGACCTCAACCTCGAGTTCCGCCACCTCTCTGCCGTTCCCGGGAGTTCTGATCCGGGGCTGATGTGGACGAACGTCGAGGACGAACAGTACATGACGGAGGTCGTCCAGACGATCTGGCACTACGAACCCGAGAACTTCTGGTCGTTCTTCCAGTACATGATGGAGAACCCACCGAACGGTTCGTTCTCCAACGGCGACGCTCGAGCAGCCCTCGAGGCAGCGGGTCTTCGAAACACCGCCCGGATCCCCAACGAGGCGGAGCGAGGGTGGTTCACCCACCACGTCGATCGCATCACCGCGACCGCGGACGCGGACGACGTTTCCGAGATACCCCAGTTGGTGGTCAACGGCGAGAGTCGACTCGGAAACGATGGGAACCTCCTCTCGTGGCTCGAGAGCCACGCCTCCGCCTGGAGCGAGCCGGCGCATACGTCGGCATCGGTCGGCGGCTCGAGCGGCGGCTCCACCCCATCGGAGCCGTCCGAACCCGAACCGCAGCTCACACGCGAGGAGTGGAAGATCATGACCGGCACGAAGTACGAGACGCCGGTGTACGAGATCGACAGCGGCGAACCGGGTCCGGTCGGCTTCGTCGTCGGCGGCCAGCACGGGATCGAGCCCGCCGGCTGGGAGGCGGCACACAACCTGCGACGGATGACGCCCGAGAGCGGGAAACTCGTCGTGGTCCCCGAGGCCGATCGAACGGCGATCAGGGCCAACACGTACAGCGGCGACGGTGGCAACCTGAACCGCCACTGGCCGTCCGGTTCGCGACCGAGTTCGCAGATCGCCCGCGAGATCTGGGCTGAGATCGAGGCCGCGGACCCCGACGTGATCCTCGACCTGCACAGCTCTCGAGGCATCTACGGCGGCTCGCCCTCCGGTGTCGGGCAGGCGATTTTCCCGACGCCGAACGCCCGCAGCGGGGCGAACGACGTCATCGACGAGATGAACGAGCGCCACGTCAAGCCTGACGGCTTCGGCGGCGATCACCTGTTCACCCGCGGGAACGACCAGAGCGGCTACAATCCGCTGCTCTCGCACAAGGTCGGCGGCGACACCGACGCCCTCGGATTCCTCTTCGAGACGACCCGTTCCGGCGTTCCCCTCGACACCCGAATCGACTGGACGACGATCGCGTCCGTGAAAATGCTGCGCCGCGGCGGTCTGGTCCTGAAGTAACGACGCCTCCGCCTTTCCTGTAGTCGGATGTCGATGTGACGATACCTTTTTGAGCAGTAACGCCCTACGTGGCGGTAGATCGATGACGGCACGTGCTGCATTCGACGATATTCTGATGCGCTGTTAGTGCCGTCTTCGGGTGGACCTTCACGATCATCGCCGGTCATACGGTTTCCGCGTGGGGTGAAACCCGACGACTCCTTTTCCGCGAAGCGGCAGGTATTGCGCACGAACCGAAATCGGCGGGGTTTAACGCCCGCCATCGACTCACCATACACATGAGCCACGACGAGTTTCCGACGGACCGCCCCGCGGTCGTGACCTGCGGGTTGCCCTACGCCAACGGCGACCTGCACATCGGTCACCTCCGCGGCTACATCGGGGCAGACGCGTTCACCCGATCGTTACAGACCCTCGGTCAAGAGACGGCCTACGTCTCCGGATCCGACATGCACGGCACACCGGTCGCGGTCAACGCCGAGAAGGAGGGCGTCGACCCCGAGGAGTTCGCGCTGCGCTGGCACGAACAGTACGAGGAGACGTTTCCGAAGTTCGGCGTCGAGTTCGACAACTACGGACACACCCACGACGAGACGAACACCGAACTGACCCAGGAGATCGTCCGCACCCTGGACGAAGAGGGGTACGTCTACGAGGACGAGGTGTTGGTCGCCTACGACCCCGAGGCCGACCAGTACCTCCCCGACCGTTACGTCGAGGGGACCTGTCCCTACTGCGGAGCGAAGGCCCGCGGCGACGAGTGCGACGAGGGCTGCCAGCGTCACTTAGAGCCCGGCGAGGTCGAAGACCCCCACAGCGTCCGCACCGGCAACCCGGCGGAGTACCGAGAGCGCACCCACAAGTTCTTCCGCGTCTCGGAGTTCGCCGACTACCTCACCGAATTCTTAGACGGCCTCGAGGGCACCTCGAACGCGCGCAATCAGCCCCGCCAGTGGATCGAGGACGGGCTCCAGGACTGGTGTCTCACCCGCGACATGGAGTGGGGGATCGACTATCCCGGTGCTGAGGACGACGACATCGTTCTGTACGTCTGGGTCGACGCGCCGATCGAGTACATCGCCTCGACGAAACAGTACTCCGAACGCGTTGGCGCCGACGAGTACGACTGGGAACAGGTCTGGAAGGACGATGGCGAGATCGTTCACATCATCGGCCGGGACATCATTCAACACCACACGATCTTCTGGCCGGCGATGCTCGAGGCCGCGGACTACAACGCCCCGCGGGCGGTCGCGGCGACCGGGTTCATCACGATCGGCGGCAAGGGACTCTCGACGAGCCGAAACCGGGCGATCTGGGCCAGGGAGTACCTCGAGGAGGGCTTTCACCCGGACCTGCTGCGGTACTACCTGACGACGACCGGCGGCCTTCAGCAGGACGTCGACTTCACCTGGCAGGCGTTCCAGGAGAAGGTCAACGGCGAACTCGTGGGAACCGTCGGCAACTTCTGGTACCGCTCGCTGCTCTTCGCCTACCGGAACTACGAGGGGACGCCGGAGGGCGAGGTTTCGGCGGAGGTCGAAGAGCGCATCGAGGGCGCCATCGGCGAGTTCCGCGAGGCCGTCAACGACTACTCGCTGCGCGGCGTCGGCCAGGCCGCCACGCGGCTTGCCCAGTTCGGAAACGAGTACATCCAGCGCAACGAGCCCTGGAAGCTCACGGACGAAGAGCCCGAGCGCGCACGGCAAGTGATCCGCGACTGCGTCCAGATCGCGAAGGCCGTCGCCGTTCTGCTCGAGCCGATCGCCCCCGGCAAGGCCCAGGCGCTCTGGGAGCAGATCGGCGAGGACGGCGCCGTCGGCGACGTTCACCTCGAGGACACCCTCGAGGCGCCACCCCGCAACTTCGACGAACCGGGCGAACTGTTCGAGAAGATCGAGGACGACCGCGTCGACGAACTCGAGGCGGCACTCGCCGGCCGGATCGCGGAGGCAGAAACCGACGGGAAAACCGAAAGCGACGACACCGGGGCGGACGAAGACCCAGCTATGGCAGACGACACCAGCGAACTCGAGGCGCTGCTCGAGGATCGGATCAGCTTCGACGAGTTCCAGGACCTCGACATCCGCGTCGGCCGCATCGAGAGCGCCGAGGGGATCGAGGGCGCGGACGACCTCGCCAAACTCGAGGTCGACATCGGCTTCGAGACCCGCCAGGTCGTCGCGGGGATCAAACAGCTCCACGATCTCGACGCCCTGCCCGGCGAGAAGGTCGTCCTGCTCGCGAACATGGAGCCCGCCGAACTGTTCGGCGTCGAGTCCAACGGAATGGTTCTCGCGGCCGGCGAGCAGGCCGACCTGCTGACGACCCACGGCGATAGCGAGGTCGGCGCGAAGGTGCGGTAAGCCCGCCTCTCCGGTCACGTTCTCTGGTTCTTCGATCGGTTACTCTTCTACGGACGCCGAGTACGCGTCGCCGAACACGTGGTGTTCGGTGACTGCCGCCCGACGAACCCCGCCACGGACCCGCACCTCGAGCCGATAGCCGGTGTCGACGAGGTCGTCGGTGCAGGCACCGAACCCCCAGTAGTCGTTGGCCGCAACGACCAGCAGGTCGAGTCGGTCCTGTGAGTTCTCGTACTCTGCATGGCCAGTTCGACGGACCCACACCGACTCGAGCCGTACTGGACGGTGCCGCGGGCGGTAACGGTGTCGCCCTCCAGTTCGACCTCCGGAGGGTCGTCGTAGGCGAGTTCCGGGGCGACGAGTTCGAAGTCGGTCGAGAGGCGAAGGCGGTCGAGACAGCCCGCGGTTGCGACGACCCCGGTTCCGACGACCGCACCGAGATACGCGCGTCGATGCATGACGTATCGGTCACGGCGGTTCGCCGAATAGATATCGGAAAATTGAGCTGTTCCGGTAGCCGCTCGAGCGCGTTCGGTCCGTCGAGCTAGATCTCGTCGACCAGGTGAGAGAAGTCGTCGGTGTTGACGATCTCCATGGTCTGTGCGGAGAGGCCGTGGCGGCGAAGCGTCAGCGCCGATTTGAACGCCGCCTCCCGGTCGGTGGCCTCGAATGTGACGAGGAAATCGTGTTCGCCCAGAATCGCGTACGACTCGAGGAGTTCGGCGTCGTGTTCCTCGAGTTCACCCCTGATCTCCCCCCAGATCGAGGCCAGTTCCTGGGCGTTCTGGACGTCACGTTCTGCGGTTACCAGCGACGCGTACTTTGGCATACCCGCCGGTACTCTGTTGAGTGTGAAAACCCTTGGCCTGGCGGAGAACTCTCGAGAAGGAACAACTCACGGGCGAGTAAGTCGCGTACCTTTTTGCCGCGCTCGCGTGTAGCCACGCGCATGAGAAACGCGAAAATCGTCTGCACGCTCGGGCCGGCCTCCGCCAGCAGGTCGATGATCCGGGACCTTGCGGAGGCGGGAATGTCAGTCGCCCGGTTGAACGCGAGCCACGGTAGCCCCGAGGATCGGGCCGAACTGATCGAACGGGTCAAGAGCGTCGACGAGGAGACGGCGTTCCCGGTCGCGACCATGCTCGACATGCAAGGTCCGGAGATCCGAACCGCACCGCTCCCCGACGGCGAAACGATCACGCTCGAGACCGACTCGGAGGTCACCTTCCGCGAGGGCCGGGAGGCGACGCCGGAGCGGGTCGGCCTCTCGCTGTCGGTCGAAGGCGTCGAACCCGATGACCGCATCCTTCTCGACGACGGCCTGATCGAGACGACGGTGCTCGAGGTCGACGGCGGGACGATCCGCGCACGAGTCGACACTGGGGGAGAACTCGGCGGCCGAAAAGGAGTCAACATTCCGGGGGTCGACCTCGACCTGGACGTCGTTACCGAGAAAGACCGTCGCGACCTCGAACTCGCCGCGGAAGCCGAGGTCGACTTCGTCGCGGCGAGTTTCGTCCGCGACGCCGCGGACGTCTACGAGGTCAGCGAGGTGCTCGAGGCGTTCGGCGCCGATATTCCGATCGTCTCGAAGATCGAACGGGCGGGTGCCGTCGAGAATCTAGACGAGATCATCGACGCCTCCCACGGAATCATGGTCGCCCGCGGCGACCTCGGCGTCGAGTGTCCGATGGAAGACGTCCCGATGATCCAGAAACGGATCATCCGGAAGTGCCAGAACGCGGGCCGGCCGGTGATCACCGCGACGGAGATGCTCGATTCGATGGTTCACGCCCGGCGGCCGACCCGTGCGGAAGCCTCCGACGTCGCGAACGCCGTCCTCGACGGGACCGACGCCGTGATGCTCTCGGCGGAGACGGCCGTCGGCGACCACCCCGTCGCCGTCGTCGAGGCGATGGACAGCATCGTCCGCGAGGTCGAGAACTCCGCGGAGTACGACGAGGTGCTCGAGCAGCGGGTTCCCACCGCGGGCGAGGCACGCACCGACGCACTCGCTCGATCCGCTCGCTATCTGGCCCGCGACATCGGTGCCGACGCCATCGTCGCCGCGACGGAGTCCGGCTACACGGCGCTGAAGACCGCGAAGTACCGTCCCGGCGTCCCCGTGGTCGCCTCGACGCCGAGCCACCGCGTGCGCCGCCAGCTATCCCTCGCGTGGGGGGTAAACCCACTGTACGCCCAGATCTCCGACCAGGGAGCAGACGCCGTCGTCGAAAAGGCCGTTCAGGCGGCGCTCGAGGCCGGCGTGGCCGAGAGCGGGGATACGGTGGTCGTCCTCTGTGGAATGATGACCGAACTCGAGGGGGCGAACACGACGAACATGCTCAAAGTCCACGTCGCGGCGGACGCCCTCGCGACGGGGCGCGTCGTGGTCGGCGGGCGGACGTCGGGGCCGGTCGCCAGACTCTCCGACGGCGACCTCTCGAGCGTTCCCGAGGGTGCGATTCTCGCTCTCGACGCGACGTTCGACGACGAGTTCGAGGGTGGTCTGGAACGAATCGGCGGAATCGTCGACGCTCGGCCCGGGATGACCGGCTACCCGGCGCTCGTCGCCCGCGAGATCGACGTCCCGATGGTGAGCGGGGCGGACCTCTCCGAACTCGAGTCCGGCCGCGTCGTCACGATCGACGGCGAACGCGGGGTCGTCTACGGCGGCGACACGGGCGCCCGCAGCCGGTGATCCGATGACCGCGGCTTTTTGTCCGCGGCGACAGTACTGAGACACATGGCAGAGCAACCGTCCGGCGACCGTCCGGGCGACGACGATCGACGGACGGATTCAATCGAATCAGAGGGTGGCTTCGAGTTCGGTACCGTCGACGAGCCGTCGGAGGACGACGGCTGGGAACGAGTTCCGATCACACCCGATGACGACCAGGACGCGCGAACGACCGCCGGCGCCTCCGCTGACGCCCCCTCCGAGACCGCCGATCCGTACGGACCCGAGCCACGGTCGACCCCGGTGCTCGCGGGGGACCCCTCCCTCGAGAACGCCGTGTTCGTTCTCATCGGCGCCGTCGCGATGATTCTGGTGATCCTCAGGGTGGTTTCGATCACCTTCGCCTGAGTCGCCGATGCGTGCTCTCGCGATAAACACTTAATCGGAACGAGATCTTAGTTACACGTATGCTCGAACTTCTCTTCGCGAACATGCCCCTCGCGCTGTTGGCGGCCGGACTCGTGTTGATGGCGCTCGAGGCGCTCTCTCCCGGCGCGCACCTGATCGTCGTCGGCATCGCGCTCGTCGGCGCGGGCCTGATCGGGGTGCTGTTCCCGCCGGCGGCCGCCCCGCTCGTCCTCGCCGCGTTAACGCTCGTTATCGGCGGGGCGGCTGCGTACGTCTACCGCGAGTTCGACTTCTACGGCGGGAAGGGAACCGCCCAGACGAAAGACTCGAGTGCGCTCTCGGGGGCGACCGGCTACGTTACCGAGGCGGTGACGACACGCGGGGGCGAGGTCAAACTCGACAAGGGTGGGTTCGCTCCCTACTACAGTGCGCGAACGACCAGCGGCACCATCGAGGAAGGTGAGGAGGTCATCGTGCTCGATCCCGGCGGTGGAAACGTCCTGACAGTCGAGGCGATGGGCGCGATCGAATCGGACGAGATCGATCGGGCGCTCGCACGCGGGGCGGCGGACGAATCGGCCACCGATTCGCAGTCGGACGAGTCGGCGAAAGAAACCGAAAAGTCGAGCTAACACACAGTCCGATATGTTGTTCAAATAAGGGAACGCTTTTCACGTCACCACCGTAAGACGGCAGTATGGTACCCGATCTGATAATCATGCAGGCAACGACCGGCATCGGGCTGTTCGTCGGTGCCCTCGTGCTCATCGTCGTCCTTGCGGCGCTGCTGAGCGCGGTCGAGATCGTCAACGCGTACGAAAAGCGTGCACTGACGGTCTTCGGGGAGTACCGCTATCTGCTCGAGCCCGGCATCAACCTGGTGCCGCCGTTCGTCTCGAAGACGTACAAGTTCGATATGCGAACGCAGACGCTCGACGTGCCGCGCCAGGAAGCAATCACGCGAGACAACTCGCCTGTCACGGCCGACGCCGTCGTCTACATCAAAGTGATGGACGCCAAGAAGGCGTTCCTCGAGGTCGACGACTACAAGCGCGCCGTCTCGAACCTCGCCCAGACCACGCTGCGTGCCGTCATCGGTGACATGGAACTCGACGACACGCTTTCCAAGCGCGAGGAGATCAACGCGCGCATCCGCACCGAACTCGACGAACCCACAGACGAGTGGGGAATCCGTGTCGAGAGCGTGGAGGTCCGCGAGGTCAACCCCTCGAAGGACGTCCAGCGCGCGATGGAGCAACAGACCTCCGCAGAGCGCAAACGCCGTGCCATGATTCTCGAGGCACAGGGTGAACGCCGCAGCGCCGTCGAGACGGCGGAGGGTGACAAGCAGTCGAACATCATTCGCGCACAGGGTGAAAAGCAGAGTCAGATCCTCGAGGCGCAGGGTGACGCGATTTCGACGGTCCTGCGCGCCCGCTCCGCCGAGTCGATGGGCGAACGCGCGATCATCGACATGGGGATGGACACGCTCGCCGAAATCGGCCAGAGCGAGTCGACGACGTTCGTCCTGCCACAGGAGCTGTCCTCGATGCTCGGGCGCTACGGTAAACACCTCTCGGGCAGCGACATCAAGGAGGACGGCCAGGTGCTCGACAGTCTCGAGTTCGACGACGAAACCCGCGAACTCATCGGGCTCGACGACATCAGCGAGATGATCGGCGAGATCGACGAGGAAGCCGACATGGACGTCGAAGCGATGGAACAGGAGGCACAGGCGATCAAGGAGGGGAAGGATCCGAAGGAGATCAAGGACCCCGACGAGGTTATCGAGGAGATGAGTCAGGACTTCGAGAGCGCATCCGACTCGTCGAAGAACTGAACACGCGGCCCTCGGTCGCTGTCCCCTTCGATTTCGATCGTACAACTGTTAGCAATTTCTGGGGCGGAGCGAAACCTGTTTTAGCCTCCGTCTCGTTACGGGCCGTAGGCATAGCATGACTGCTCCTGACGGGGTCGACGAACAGAAACGGGCGACCCTCCGTCGGTTCGCCGCCGTTGGTGCCGCTGCCCCGCTTGCACGGTTTTCCGAGTCGGCAGCCGCCAATACCGGCGAGAGCGACGCTCGAGACGCCATTATCGGCTACCTGTCGGCCACGCCGGGAGCTCACTTCTCGAAGATTCGTGACGACCTCCAGCTTGGCACCGGGGAAACCCAGCACCATCTCCGGCGGCTCGAGGAACTCGGAGCGCTCGAGCGCTACCGCGACGGAGATTACAAACGCTTCGTCATCGCGGATCGCTTCGACGGGTTCGAGCAGACGACGCTCGGCTACCTCCGCCGGGATACGCCGCGCGGAATGCTTATCGAGTTACTCCGTACGCCCGATGCCACCGGCGGCGATCTCGCGACGGCCCTCGAAGTGTCGGCGCCGACGGTGAGCAAGTACGCCGGCCAGCTCGAGGACGCGGGTGTCCTCTCCCGGGGGGACGGCTACACCGTCGAGCGACCGGAGACGGTGCTCTTGCTGTTGGTTCGATACGCCGACTCATTTGGAGAACGAGCGACGACGCTCGCGAGCGAGGCGGACGGGTTGCTCCGGTACGACGGCTAACCGGTGAGAGCCGGAGAGAACGGTATCGCAGTGTAGAAGCGCTAGAGGCTAACCTTCCAGGTCGTACTCGAGGAGTAGCCCCACTTCTCGATGTCGATATCGTGACTTCCCTCCTGGAGGGCAGTGATGTTCGAGCCGACCTCTTTGGCCGTCATCCCGAGCTCCTCGCCGATGAGTCGCGACTTGAAGTACGTCTTCGTCGCCGCGTGCTCCCGGAGGTAGCCGAGAATCTGGCGTTGTTTGGTCGTGAGGTCGGGGGCCATTGCAGTGCTCATACCCGTATGCAAGCCCGGCAGTATAATAGTGGGTTTGGTACGTGCGGCTAATGCGGCGCCTGCGTGCGGTTTTCTCCGCGAGTAACGGCGAACTAACCGACTGGAAACAGCGTCTTGGTACGAGCGGTTAACACGTGTTTTCGACGGATATTCACGCGTCAGTGGGAGTCGCCGCGACCGTCGTAGTGAGCGGTAACGAACGGGCCGAACGCAGCCGCGACGGCGTCGGTTAGTGCCGTCGTCCGGTCGGTCAAGCCGTCGGTGAGAGCCCCGGCAGCGCCCTCCGTCACCGCGATTTCCGTCGTCCCGAGGTAACTGTTCATTATCGGCCCGAGTTCGCCGCCTCCCTCGAGCCGGGTCGCGATCTCGGGTGGCAGTTCGAAACTCGGACCGCCGCCCCGTCCCATCTGCTCGCCGTCGGTGACCGCAGCCCACATGATCAGATACAACCCCGGCGCTCCCTCGAGCGACGCGACACCCCCCTCGAGTCCGACGCCGTACGCCCCGCCTCCGATTTCGAGCGCTCGGCGGGCACGGGTTTCTGCACCCCGAATCGTCTCCGCGATCGATCGTGGTTGTTCGGATACTCCGGAGTCGACGTCGACGACGGATACGGTGGGTTCGTACCGCTCGAGTGCACGTTCGACCGCTGCGACTTTGACCGGGTTCGTACTACCGACCGTGATCTCCATGCAGGGTCGTATCGATGGAGGGGCTTGTGCCCGCCGGTTCAGTCGATCACCTTCATTAATGTTTTGATTATTCATGCTACTACCGACGAATATCCGCGTTTCGAGCGTCGTTGAATGGTGATTCCGAAATGTTTATATCTGGGCTGTCAGAACCAGGTAGGTAACGACCCCGTCCGGACCGTTCTCAGCTCCGGCCGGTATTTCCCACACGGTATGACTAACGCACCACCTACCACCAGAGTCCGACGTAGCGATCAAGCGGAGACCGAAGAGACGAGCGAATCAACCGACAGCAGCGTCTCCTGTCCGGAGTGTACGGGCCACCTCGTTGTCGACGACGAACACGGCGAAACCGTCTGTGAAGACTGTGGGCTCGTCGTCGACGAGAAGTCAGTCGACCGCGGCCCCGAGTGGCGAGCGTTCGACGCCGCCGAGAAGAACAAGAAGAGCCGCGTCGGCGCCCCCACGACGAACACCATGCACGACAAGGGGCTGTCGACCAACATCGACTGGCGCAACAAGGACGCCTACGGTAACTCCCTTGGCTCCCGACAGCGCGAGAAGATGCAGCGCCTGCGCAAGTGGAACGAGCGCTTCCGGACCCGCGACTCCAAGGAGCGAAACCTCAAACAGGCCCTCGGCGAGATCGACCGGATGGCTTCCGCACTGGGGCTGCCGACGAACGTCCGCGAGACGGCGTCGGTGATCTACCGCCGGGCGCTCAACGAGGACCTCTTGCCGGGGCGCTCCATCGAGGGCGTCTCGACTTCCTGCGTGTACGCCGCCGCCCGCCAGGCCGGCGTTCCGCGCAGCCTCGACGAGATCGCCGAGGTTTCCCGCGTCGAGAAAAACGAGATCGCCCGCACCTACCGCTACGTCGTCCGCGAACTCGGCCTCGAGGTCCAGCCGGCCGACCCCGAGAGCTACGTCCCCCGCTTCGCGTCCGGGCTCGAACTCTCCGACGAGGCCGAACACCGCGCCCGCTCGTTGCTCCAGAACGCAAAGGAGAAGGGCGTCCACTCGGGTAAATCGCCCGTCGGCCTCGCCGCGGCAGCCGTCTACGCCGCCGCCTTGCTCACCAACGAGAAGACCACGCAAGCGGCCGTCTCCGACGTCGCCGACATCTCCGAGGTCACGATCCGCAACCGGTACCACGAGTTGCTCGAGGCCGAAGAAACCATCGGGATGGCGTAACTCGCCGCAAGCGCCCCGTTTTTAGTTGCCGCCAGTCCTCCTCGAGCCATGGACTTCGACTCGTTTCGGCTGGCCGCCTCGACCGCCGATCTCGACGAGGAACCGGCCGCCCGTGAGCACGCGGACTGTCTCGAGTTCCGGATGGACCTTGCCGGCGAGCCGCTCGAGGCGCTGGCGGAGTACGACGGCGAGTTACCGATCCTCGCGACGAACCGCGCCGCGTGGGAGGGGGGCAACTGGTCGGGCTGTGACGACGACCGGATCGAGACGCTCGCCGAGGCGGCTCGCATCGGCGCCGTCGGTGCGGTCGACGTCGAACTCGAGTCAATTCGGAGGGGGGAGGCCGACGCGGTCCTCGAGACCGCTCGAGAACGCGACGTCGCTGTCGTCGCCTCTGCCCACGACTTCGACGAGACGCCGCCGCGAGCCGAACTGGTCCGTACGCTCACCCAGGCCAGCACGCACGGGGACGTCGCGAAGCTGGCGGTCACGGCGGCGTCGAACGCGGATACCCTGGCGGTGCTCTCGGCGACCGAACAGCTTACGAGCGACGGCGAGACGGTGGCGACGATGGCGATGGGAGCAATCGGCAGCCACACTCGAGCCGTGGCGCCCGTCTACGGGTCGAAAATCGGTTACGCACCGGTGAGATCGGAGCGGGCGACGGCTCCCGGCCAATACGACCTCGAGATGCTGGCAATGGTGACCGACGCGCTTCTCCGGTAACACCTC
Organism: Natrononativus sp. DTA114; assembly: GCF_059736515.1. NCBI lineage: Archaea > Methanobacteriati > Methanobacteriota > Halobacteria > Halobacteriales > Natrialbaceae > Natrononativus > Natrononativus sp. DTA114. The sequence goes on from NZ_JCASSN010000003.1 coordinate 715,903, forward strand.
CGCCGAGGCCGCTTCGCTATAGTAACAACTGAAACGATGTACACACTGATCGCAGGACGGCTGTGCGATCAGGTGTGCAGTGACTGTCAGTGGCTACTATCGTTCCCGGCCGGATCGCAGAAAAAACCGCTTGTTGGGGCGCCCTAGTCGCGTCTCGCCTGTGCCTCGAGCGTGAGTCGGGCCTCGATGTCCTCGTTGTTCGGGTTCGGTCCCGACTCGACGATCATGATGACGTCGAACTGGTGGCCGGGGCTGAGGTTGAACTGACTGGCGCTGTCCGAGTCGCCCGGGTTGCTCACCTCGAGCACCGTCGCCTGTTCGACCCCCGAGTACTGCCAGCCGAGGGCGGTGCACTTGGTCCCGGGCGGCGCATCGTCGAGTTCCAGGGTAAACGTCACGCGGCGGTCGACGGTCGTCTGGTTTCGGACGGAGAACAGCGGCCGGTCGAACAGGTTCTCCGAGAGTTCGTCCTTCGGAATGCCCTCGTCGTGGCTGGGGAACGTGTCGTCGGATTTCCCGCCCAGGTAGTACGTGGAGTTAGGGTTCATCCCCTCGGCACCGGAGCCGAGGCCCCGCGAGAGATCGATCTCGAGTTCGCCATCATCGTTGATGAACGCGACCTCAGTGTCGCCTGGAATCAGGCCGATACCACCGTGTTCGTCACTGTCGGCGACCTGCACCGTAATCTGTCTGTCCGGCACTGTCGCCTGGGAGAACGCTCCGGTTCCGATGAGTGCGCTTGCGCCGATTGCTGTCCCGCCAACGCCGAGCATGAATTTGCGTCGTTCCATGAGTTATCACGTCTGCGTCGACCCCCCAGCCCTCCGACCGCCTGCTGAGTCCGACGCGACGAATCTGTAGTGGTGACGCCCCCTCTTTTGTATCCACTGCCAGTCGTTCGACACGGCTAACCTGCGGTGAATCGCCGAAGCTGCAGGAACGACACGCGGCGGCGGCCGGCACGACCTGCCAACCCACATCCCGGCCCTGCACCGTCTGCAGTGGCACCCTGTCGGCACGACAGGGTACGATCGAGGTCAGGCAACGGCCGCTAGCCGCCGGCAGACTGTCCCGTCGGAAACGAAAACGGGTTCGCGAGTGTTTCCGTCTCGTCGACGTCGAGCGTGGACAGAGCCAATCGTCGATCCGCTCGAGCCAGCAAACCGGCGAGTGCTGTTCGCGTCTTTGCCCGACCACTCTCCGCTCGGAATGAGGGTACAAAACACCGGCTGTGCTCCGGAGCAAAAAATCGCGTGTTAGCGGTCACCGTCGGTATCCATGCGCTCCTGGTCCTCGACGGCGTACCGGTAACAGATCTCGCCGTCTGCGACGTAATAGCCATCGACGTCCTCGATCACCCGGCGGTCCGAGTCGATCGCGACGTCGACGATATCCGAGAGCGAATCGACCTCGATGGTCGGACGGTCGCGCAGTTCCGCCGGCACCGTTCCGCGAGATACCCAGTCATCGAACTGGGCTCGCTCGGCGTCCGTCGGGCTCGAGCTGTCGGCTGGTGGCGGTGTGAGCGTTCCGCGAGCCTTGCTGACGCTGACGACACCGAGTGCGGCGACCGACCCCACGAGCACGGCGAGTGGACCGAACGGTATCGGGTCGTCCGTCTCGGTCGCCGTGGTCTGCGTTTCGGTTTCTGTCATCTGCTCGCCGCTTTCGTCGACCTTCACGGTGTAGGTGTCACCGTTGGGGGCGATCTGGAGCACGTACCGGTCGGTTCGATCGATCGTCGTCTCACCGACAGTTCCCGTCGTCGTCACCGTCGCTACCACAGCCGTCTCTGTCGTGCCCGGCGTGTTCCCGAGGCTCTCTTCCATCCGATCTGCCTGAGCGAACAGTTCGGCGGCGTCGACGGCAAACGTGGCATCCTGGGTTGTGCCGGGTTCGAGGTCCGTCTCAACCGACTCGAGTTCGTCCTCGACCGCCCAGTACTCGTCGCCGTCGTTGACGGCGCGGATAACCCGCTCGAGTTGGATCTCGACCGCGAGATCGTCGGTGTCGGCCCCATACTGGTATGTGAACGTCCCGTGTAACGTCGGTGTGACGCGGGTGAAGTAGTGGGTGCGGTTCTCGAGTTCGGTTCCGACCTCGTAGACCTCGTTCTCTTCGGTGACGACGGCGCCGTGTTCGAACTCGCCGGTGGCGGACCAGATTTCGACCGTTCGGTGTTCGACCTGCTCTTCGTCGGTGGCAACGCCGGTGTAGGTAGCCCAGCCACCCAGTGCGGCCAGGATCAGCAGTATCGTCACCGCGAGCACGAACCGCTCGTCGAGCGCGCGTCGCGCCCTGGTAGCCACGCCGATGGTGGCGGTCATCGTCGATTCCCCCCGTCGAATCGGTAGTGGTTTGAATACATGTGTGCGTTCAGTTGAACGGCCGTGATGGCCGCTGACGCGAGTGGTCGCGCGTTCTGATCGATCCCGAGCCAACGGCGAGCGCGAAGGGTACCGAGAACGCGCCGCCGATGACGGCCGTCGTTGCGCCCATCGCGACCCACGGGTGGACCGCGTGCAGCGACGTGATCACCGACGGCGGCAACACCGTGAAGTAGCGGTATTCGGCGTACGATCGCAGGTAGTACCCCGTCTCCGGGGGCGCTGTGATCGCGATCGTGGCGGTCGCCGACCCGCCGCGATACAGCGTCGTCTCTCCGCCCTCGACGGCCACCCCGTCGCTCGCGGGTTCTACGACGGCGACGACCGGTAGCAGCCCCCCGTTGGTCAGCTCGTGCGGTTGCACGTCTGTCTCTCCCGCCGGAATGATGTCCGGGCGCTCGGCGTCGAATTCCGCGCTGATGATTCCGACTTCGGTCGTCCCGGACATGGCGAGCATCGTCGCGAACGTAACGAAACAGACGACTCCCACTGTGGCGACGACGACGGTTCGCCCGTCGTACACCCCCTGGCGTCGGCGTGACCGGGACCGTTCTCGCGTCGGGTGCTGGTCGCCCCTGGGAACCGCTGAGAGGCCGATCGCGACGACGCCGGTGACCAGCAGCAACGTCGCGAACCCATCGGTTCCGACGACGACGGTCGTACCGAGCAGGGAGGCGAGACGCCACTGCGCCGACTCGAGTCCGTCCTCGAAACCCATGATCGCCGTTCCCAGGTGCGGGATCACGACGACTTCGCCGTTGATCTGGAGTGCCTTCGCTTTCACCTGGCCGTCGGTGACCGCCGGCTCGCCATCGTCCTGGTCGGTCGCAGCGTTCGCGTCCCCGAGCGTGACATACCCGTGTGCGGTTTCGTCGACCACGCGATGGGTGGTGAGCCCGCCCCCTTCGATGACCTGCGCATCGAAGACGACGACGTCACCGGGTTCGACGGAACCGGTCGCGGCCGTCGGAATCGCGACGAAGCCGTCGCCGGTGCGGATCGTCGGCTCCATGCTTCCGGTCTCGACGTAGCTGAGCAGTATCGGGATTCCGAGGAGGTGGCCCACGACCAGTGCGACCAGGAGCGTCACAACCGCGGCTGTCAGTGCGAATTTCGCGGCCCGTCGCCCCATCCCCTGCTGCTGTGTGCTCATCTCCCCGTACACGGCGTTCCCTGCGTGTCAGCACGCGCGACCGTGTTCGTTGGGAGAACATCCAGATTTCTCCTTACTATGAACTTGCTTATCGACCTGCAGGCACCCTCTGTGGGGCGACAAGCGTACCTTGTCATGCGATAACTATGGCCAATGTGTTGGCAGGCAGTGCCAGTACTCGCAAAACCACTCAGTTATTCTATGTATCGAGTATGAGGTCTTATCGGGTCACGGTAGCACGATTCTAATTCGGTGTGGGGAAAATTATCTGAAAAGCAATGTATAGCCACATGATAATAAATATCTCTGCGAAACATGAGGATCTTGTACTCGAACCCGTTTGGGGGGCCAACGGGCGGGGGTACGGAGAGCGGACAATCAATGAGTGTACGCAAACTAGGGGAGACAGAGTTAGAAGCGGCTGAAATCGATCGAGACCAGATCTTCGCGATGTTGAGTAACCAGCGTCGACGCTGGGTCCTTCACCATCTCAAACAGCACGACGACGAGCGAGTCGATCTTCGAACGCTCGTCGATTCGGTTTCGTCCTGGGAGTACGAAACCCCCGCAGACGAGATTCCGTGGAAAAAGCGCAAGCGTATCTACACCTCACTTCGCCAGTCTCACCTCCCGAGACTCGCGGAGTCGGGGGTCATCGAGTACGATCAGACTCGAGGCGAGATCGCACTCACCGAGGGTGCACAGAAACTCCAGATGTATCTCGAGTACGTGCCCGAGGACGATATCCCGTGGAGTCACTGTTACCTCGGCCTGGCAGGCGTCAGTGCCACGATGACGGCGCTCGCGTGGTATCCGGTCTATCCACTCGGTGAGCTCTCGGCCGCTGCGATTGCGACACTGATCACCGCGATGTTCGCCGTGTCAGCAGTCGCACACACCTACTACCTGCAGCGCAACCGACTCGGCCACGAGGGGCCGCCGCGATGAGCAGGGGTGTCGGGATCGTGCTCGTCGTCGGTGCAGTTGCACTTCTCGTCACCGCGACCGGTGGCGGGAGTGTCGTCTCGTTGGATCGACCGGTCACCGTCCAGGTGGCCGGCGACGACCGGTCGGGCGTCGCCGTCGAAGCCGCGGACGCCGCTCAGACGGCGGTCGACGGCGAGACGGCGCTGGTGACCGTCACCAACCGACTCGACGAACCGCTCACGATCAGCCGAATCGAGGTATCTCCCGGAATCGCAGTCTCCGGGGGACCGATCGTCGTCGGTCCCGGTGAGACCGCAACGGTGGCCGGAACGGTGTCGTGTGATCAGGTCGGACCCGCTCCGACGGCGACCCTCCGGTTGTCCTCGAGCAGTGCCACGCTCGAACGAACCGTCGATCTCGAGGAGGTGTGTTCGACTTCCGGAACAGTCTCGGGCTGACGAGAAATCGGAATGTTAAGGGAGCCGGTCACCTACGACCACCCATAGACATGACCTGGATTCGCGCGCTGGCCGCCGCCGGCCTCTCCGTAGTGCTTCCCGGCGCGGGCCACGCCCTGCTCCGTGACTGGGTCCGCGCGCTGCTGTTCGCCGGCTTATTCGTCTCTGCAGTTGCGATCTTTCTTCCGACCGGAGACATCGCGGACGCGAGTTCGATGAGCGCCGCGTTCGACGTGACCATGGAAGACACGGGGACGATGGACCGCTTCGTCCTCTCGTTTATCATGTTGTTCGCCGCGATCGACGCGAGCATCCGAGCGATCGGGTTCCCCCCAAACGGCGGTAGCGGCGACGGTGGCCCCTCCTGTCCCCACTGTGGGCGCGAACTGGACGAGGACCTCGAGTTCTGTCACTGGTGTACAACCCGACTCGAGCCCAAGCCGGAGCCCGACGAGGTCTGAACCCCGCTCGCGCTCGAGGCGGCCGACCGCCAGTTACTTCTCGATGATGCTCTCCTCTACTGCCTCGCCGAAGTGACGCGCCGTGTCCTCGTAGTAGAGCGCGAGTTCGTCGCCGACTGCGAGATCGGTCACCGCTCGCCGCCCCTCGCTCGTGGCGACCTTGATCGTCTCGGCGTTCTGGAGCAGCGTTTCGACGCGGTCGCCGCCCGCCGTCTCGAGGGCGACCCGGAACATCGGCCGTTTTTCTATCTTGACGCGGCCGACGATCGCCTCCCGGGTGTGGCCGTCGGTGTCGACCACCTGGACCTCGTCGCCGCTTCGAAGTTCCGAGAGGTATTTGGTGCCGCCGTCGGGGGTGCGAACGTAGGCGTGGACCGCGCCGGCGTTGACACGGAAGGGGCGGGAAGCGACGTACGGCGATTCGGCGGTTTCGGCGTGGACGAAGACCAGCCCGCGGGCCATCGAGCCGACGAGCATCCCCTCGTCGTGTTCGAACAGGCTCCCCGTATCCACGCAGACCCGGTCCGCGCTGCCGACCGGTTCGATGTCGACGACCTCGGCGTACTCGAGGTCGAGGCGCTCGCGGTCGGCGGCGTCGCGGACGTCGACGGTCCGGCGAATCTCGTCGGGGTCGTCCGAGTCGAGGAGAACGGCGTCGGCGCCGGTCTCGAGCGTTTCGAACGCGGTTCTGGCCTCTTCGGCCGTCGTCACGCCGGCGACGAGCGTCGTCTCCTCGCCGATACGAGCGATCAGGTTCTCAAGCGGGATGATGGTCCAGTCCTCGCCGATGACGATGGTGTACTCGGCCTCGGTGGCGGCGGCTTCGGCGAACGTTTCGTACTCGGTTCCGAGGATTCGAACGTAGGCACCGCCGTCGATCTCGGCGTCCCGGCGGAGCGTCGAGAGATCCGCCGACCCGGAGAAGTCGTTCGGGAGGTCGATCGTCCCGTCGCCTTCGCCTTCCTTCCCGACGACGAACGCGTCGGGGGTGGCCGCCTCTGGTTCGTCCTCGGCGCTGTCGATCAGCGTCACGTCGCCGCCGGTGCGGAAGGCGGCGACCGAGATGTCGCCGAGTTCTCGGACGCGCTCGACGTCGTTCTCGTCGACCAGCACCCAGTCGGCACCGGCCTCGAGGGCGGCCGTGATTCGGTTTCGTCGGTCCTCCCAGTCGCCGACGGTGTCGTCGGCTTTGACCCAGACTGCTCTCGTCATGGCTCGACCGTCGAACGGAACCGGCTTGAACGTGGCGAATCTGCCAGTCACCACTATCGTCGCGATCCCGGCGCCGGTTTCGGGCAGGCCAAACACGTATACGAGATGCGACAGTACCTCTCGGGTATGCGCGAGGCCGACGAGACGACCCGGAAACGCCTAGCCGATGCGCTCCGCGAGGAGCCCGCGACGCCGAGTGCGCTCGCGGCACGGTTCGATCTGACTCCCGGTTCGGTGATCCGCCACGTCGAACACGTCTCCCGATCGGTCGAGGGAACCGGCGAACAGTTTCTGGTCGCGCCGCCCGCGTGCCGGGAGTGTGGGTTCGACGGGTTCGACGACCTGTTGAATCGTCCCTCACGCTGTCCTTCCTGTAAGAGCGAGTCGATCGCCGAACCGACGTTCACTATCGAGTGAACCACAGCCGTGGGATCGTTCCCGACGGAAAGACAGTGTTCGGACGTGGAACGACGTGAAACGAAGTCGATACTAATATCTGTGACGCGGGCTAGTAATCCGATAGAACCGCTGAACGTCCAGCCACCGAATTCGCCGGCGCGAGCTCCCGTTGTTTCATCACTCGCGTCCCCGCGGGTGCTGGCTTCGATGGGTTCATCGAGAAACACAGATGACTGTCCCGACTCACTCCGGATTCGGCTGTACCGAATTCGTACTGGCGCTGTTCGACTGGCTCGAGACCCGCGAGGAACAGCCGGCGACGGTCGACGAGGCGTTTCGCCTCCTCGCGAACCACCGGCGGCGGCTGTTCATCCAGGTGATGTGTGAGTTCCGGGAGGAACTCACCCTCCCTGATGTCGCAGAGGAAGTCGCAAGCCGTGAGACCCGCCGACCGATCGTGGACATCTCCGCCGAGCGGATCGCCGACGTCTACATCTCGCTGTATCACGATCACCTGCCACGACTCGTCGATGCGGGGCTGCTCGAGTACGATCAAGAGCGGGACCTGGTCGCACCGGCGGCTCTCATCTGACCCCGGGCACCCAGTCGGCACCGAGTGTGTGCCACCATCCAGTCGAAGGGTCGGTATCGTGTCATACTGATCGCACCGGGAACTCCGTTTCCGTAGTAATTCCTCGCTTGCACCCCACAGACCGCCGATCCCGTGGATTGATAACAACCGAGGGGAAATCACTCGGGTACAAACCTACCCGAGACAGTATGCCCGATCCCTCACACAATCCTCCCGTGAGAGTCGTTGCTGTCGCGTTCGGCAGCGTCTGTGCCGTCCTGAGTTGGTACCATATCCAACACGCACTCCTGATGGGCGGCTCCTGGGATATCGTTCCACAGGCGCTGTTTCCGCTCGTTTTGACTGCAGTGTTGCTCGTCGTCGGGGCGTACACCCTCGCCAGACTCCCGGACCGAAGCGTGCTCCGGGTTGCCGGGTGGATCGTCGTCGGGATGACGCTGCTCGCTCTGGTCGCCGTCTGGATCATCTCCCACCAGCTCGGCCACGGTGACGACTTCACGCACAAGGAGTACGTCGTCGCAAACGCCATCACCGTCGGCGCACTCGGCGGGCTAGCGGTCGGCTGGTACAGCGCCCAGCGCCGGATCGCCACCCGCAAACTCCGCACGCAGAACGAACGTCTGGAGGCGTTCGCCGGGATCCTGAGCCACGACCTGCGCAACCCGCTCGCGGTTGCTACCAGCCACCTGTCGCTGGCGCGAGACGCCGACGATCCCCAGAGACACTACGCGGAACTCGAGAACGCCCACGGACGGATAGACGAGATCATCGAGGAACTGCTCGAACTCGCCAAAAGCGGCGACGAGATAACCGACACCGACCGGCTCGATCTCGAGAGCGTTGCCGTTGACGCCTGGGAGAGCGTCTCGACCGAGGAGGCCTCGCTGTCGGTGCCGGAGACGAGATCGGTGATGGCCGACCGGAGGCGGCTGCTCCGGGTCTTCGAGAACCTCTATCGGAACGCCGTCGAACACGTCGGGGACGACGTCTGCGTGCGCGTCGAAGCCACCGCCGACGGGTTCGCCGTCGAGGACGACGGCCCCGGCTATCCGACCGGCGTCGTCACCGCACTCGAGGGCGGGAAACACGACATCGAGAACCCCGCCGGGGCGGGACTCGGACTCACGATCGTGACCCGGATCGTCGACGCCCACGGCTGGACGCTGTCGGTTTCGACGGCAAACGACGGCGGTGCGCGGATCGAAATTGGGGGCGTCGATCGGGCGACCGGGCCGTAACCGGCTCCGCCGGCAACGGGACTGGAGCGCTCAGGCCTTTGCCTGCCAGCCGCGCACCCGGTCCGCACTCACGCCCTCGACGTCGTCCGCGAGCGCGTCCGGATCCGCGTTCGAGAGATCGTCGACGCTGTCGATCCCTGCGGCGGCCAGTTTCTCCGCGGTCTTGGCGCCGATCCCCTCGAGACTTTCGAGCTCCGAACCGCTCTCCGCTTCGCGGGCCTGGAACTCCCGGTAGTTGCAGATCGGACAGCCCAGCTCCCAGGGCTCGTCGCCGCTGTGGATCAGGAGTTCAGGGAGGTCGTGTTCCTCACAGCGCTCTTCGGTGACCTCGATCTCCCCGCGACGGGGCAGCGGCAGCGAGTACTCGCAGTCGGGGTAGCGCATACAGCCCACGAGCCGGGAGCCGCTCTGGAGGGTTTTGACGGCGAGTTCCCCCCCGTCTTCCTCACCGCAGTCGGGACACTCGCCCAGGATCGGCCCCTCGCCGGCCTCCTCGGCCTTGCAGAGCGGACAGCCATGGACGAACGTCTGGCGGCCGGCGAGCATCTTCACCTCGTGGAGTTCGTGGTCCTCGCAGGTTTCCTCTAAGATGAACGGTTTCCCCGTCGACGGCAGCGGGATGGTGTTCTCGCAGTCGGGGTAGCCGTCGCAGCCGACGAAGTACGAGCCGTACCGGCTGCGCCGGACCAGCAGGTCCTCGCCGCACTCCGGACACGGACCCAGGCGCTTGTCGTCCTTGAGCGACTTGCGGAGGTGATCGCCGATCTCCTCGCGCGAATCGGCCAGCTCGGCGAAGATCTTCGCGAGCATCTCGCGGGACTCGTCGGTGACGTCCTCGAGGCCCGTCTCGCCGGCCGCGATGGCGTCCATGTCGGCCTCGAGCTGGGCGGTCATCCCCTCGCTCACGACGCGGTCGGCGTAGCTCTCCGCGGCATCCACGACCGCCATCGCCAGTTGCGTGGGCCGCGGCGGATCGCTCTCGATGTAGCCGCGGTCGTACAGTTTCTCGAGGGTGTTATGGCGGGTCGACTTCGTCCCGATCCCCAGATCCTCCATGGTTTCGATGAGCCGCGACTGGCCGTAGCGGCGCGGCGGCTGGGTCTGTTTCGCCTCGAGTTCGGCGTCGGTGATCTCGAGGGCTTCGCCCTCCGCGACGTCGGGAACGTAGTTCTCGCTGGTGTTGAAGTACGGGTAGACGTCGTGGTAGCCCGCCTCGACGAGGCGCTTGCCGTTGGCCTTCAGTCGGCAGTCCTCGACCTCCGAAACCACCTTGAGGTGCTCCCAGACGGCCGGCTCGGCGACCGTTGCGTAGTAGCGCCGGACGACGAGTTCGTACACCTCCCACTCGTCGTCGTCGACGTCGCCCCCGCGCGTTGGGATTTCGCCGGTCGGGTGGATCGGCGGGTGGTCGGTCGTCTCCTCGTCGCCCTCCGTCGGCGTGATCTCGTCGGCCTCGAGTAGCGACTCGGCGCTCTCGCCTAAGACGGGGTGGCCGACGAATTCCTCGAGCAGTTCGTCGGGCTCTAAGTCGTCCGGGTAGACGGTGTTGTCGGTGCGGGGGTAGGTGATGTAGCCCGCGGTGTAGAGGTCCTCGGCGATCGACATCGCCCGCTTTGCGGAGTAGCCGAGCGCGCTCGCGGCCCGGATGAACTGCGTGGTGTTAAAGGGCGTGGGCGGCTTGTCCGTTCGCGTGCGTCGGTTGACGTCGACGACCGTGGCCTCGTCGGCGCTCGAGAGCGTCTCGAAGACCTCTTCGGCGACGGCCTCCTCCCAGACGCGCTCGGCCTCGTTGTCGTCCTCGTCGCGGTAGAAGTACTGCGACTCGAAGGCGTCAGCGTTGGCGTTCTGGAGGTCAGCAAACAGCTCCCAGTAGTCCTCGGGGTCGAACGCCTGTATCTCGCGCTCGCGATCCACGATCAGCTTGAGGGTGGGCGACTGGACCCGGCCGACGGAGATGAAGTCGTTGCCGAGTTGGCCCGCAGAGAGGGAGAGAAATCGGGTGAGCGCGGCGCCCCAGATCAGGTCGATGATCTGGCGAGCCTCGCCCGCAGCGGCCAGATCGAAGTCGAGATCGTCGGGTTCGTTGAACGCGTTCTGGACCTCGTTTTCGGTGATCGAGGAGAACCGAACCCGTCGAATGGGAACGTCCTCGTTCGCCTCGCGGACGATCTCGTAGGCCTCCTTCCCGATGAGTTCGCCCTCCCGATCGTAGTCGGTCGCGATTGTGGCGACCTCGGCCTTCCGAGAGAGGAGTCGGAGGGTGGCGACGATGTTCTCTTTCGTCGCGGTCTTCTCGATCTCGGCGTCGATCAGTTCGACGGGTTCGACGTCCCGCCAGTCGGAGTATTCGGGCGGGAAGTCGACGCCGACGACGTGGCCCGACAGCCCGACGCAGCGTTTGCCGCCCCACTCGTAGACGTTGACGCCGTTCTCCCGGCTCGACTCCATCGAGCCGCCGCTGAGAATGTCGGCGATTCGCCGCGCAGCGTTGTCCTTTTCGGTGATAATCAGCTCCACGGCAGTTCACCCCACGGTACGCGCGTATGGATCATCGAGATGCGCTACGACCGAGTCCCGGATAACCCTTTCGCCCGAAATCGACCGGCAGCGCGGGTGTGCGTGCGATACGCGGGCGCTCGCGTAGCGCGTACAGGAGAACCGGATGCGGGGCTCGATACCGAAGACGTGACTCGAGCCCTGCCTCGAGTCAGCGCTGGTGGAGCCGCCAGCGGTCGATGTACAGACTGCGGTCGTCGCCGTCGCGCTCGAAGCGAACCGGCTGGCGGTTCCCCGCGGCTGTCAGCGCGTAGAACTCACCCGCCGCGACGTCTTCGGGAATCAGCGTCGTCCACGACCCCTCGCCGATGGGGCCGCCGATCCGGAGCCGGAGGGTGCCGCCCTCGGTCTCGACTTCGGCCTCTTTGATCCCGCGGTAGGACTCGTACTCGCCGGCGAGTTCGTCGAACCGCCGCTTTCGCTCGAAGAACGGAAGCTCGTGGGGGTCTTCACCGACGAGAGCGGCGAAGACGCCCGTCCCGAGCTCCGCCAGCCCGTACCCCGGCGAACTGTTCGCGAGCAGCGCGACTCCCAGGTCGTGCTCGAGGCTGAACCCCACGTACGCGGTCGAGACCGCGATCGAGCCGCCGTGGCCGATCAGTTCGTGACCGGCGACGTCGCGGGTGCGCCAGCCGTAGCCGTACGGTCCTGCGGGAGTGTCGGCGTAGGCCCCGTACTGGGCCTCGAGCGCCTCCCGGCTCACCAGCCGCTGACCGCCGAACTCGCCGCCCTGGAGGTGAAACTGGACGTAGTTCGCCAGGTCGGCAACGGGGGCGAGCAGGCCGCCGGCGGCGGCGCTTCGCTCGCGAACCGGCAGAGTGGATTCTGCCGGCTCGCCGTCCTCGAGGGTGTACGGCGTCATCCGATCCTCGAAGCTCTCGAGGGTCTCCTCGTCGTACGTGGACCGACTCATTCCGAGTGGGGTCAGGATCTCGCGCTCGACGTACTCCGCGAAGGCGGAGCCCGAAACGGCTTCGACGACGTCGCCGAGCATGGTGTAGCCGGAGTTGCAGTAGGCCCACCGCTCGCCGGGGTCGGCCGCGATCTCCTCGCGGGCACCCTCGACGTGGGCGTAGAAGTCCGCCCGACTCCCCAGGGGAACCCCGGCCTCGCCGGCGCCCATCTGCCGGGCGATCAGCGCCTCGCTGGTCGCGAGCGAGGGGTAGCCGGAGGTGTGGGTCAGCAGGTGGTGGAGCGTGATCTCCTCGGGAACGTCGGCCGCGAGATACTCGGTAACCGACTCCTCGAGGGCGAGTTCGCCCGCGTCAGCCAGTTGCATCACCGCGAGGGCGGCGAACGATTTCGAAACCGAACCGATGCCGTAGACGGTTTCGGGGGTCGCGGGTTCGTTCGACTCGAGGTCGCGCGAGCCGTAACCGGCGGCGTAGGCGATCCCTGACTCGGTCGAACCGTCGACGACGACGAGGCTCAGCCCCGGAATCGTGTCCTCAAGCATCCGCTCGCGAAGGAGGTCGTCGATCGTCCGTTTCGTCTCTGCCTCGAGTGGCGATGACATGGTCCGACCTGTCGGCACGGCCCCATCAATGTTCAGGTGCCGTACGAGTTAGCCGGTTACTGCGATCGAAGCGACTCGAGTCGGAAGCCGGCAACCGCGAACGGGAGGAGGAGTGCTTTTCCCTCACCCGTGTGAGTTGCAGGGAGTGGCCGACACCGAGCGAAAGCGGATCGATATGACGACGGGCGCCATCCCGACGAAGCTGTTACACCTGGCGTGGCCGCTCGTGCTCGGCAATCTGTTGCAGACGTTCTACAACCTCGCGGACATGTTCTGGGTGGGGCGCGTCAGTTCGGACGCCGTCGCGGCCGTCTCGCTCATGTTTCCGCTCTCGTGGATGTTCGTCTCGACGGCGATGGGGATCACGGCGGCGACGATCGCCCTCGTCTCCCAGTACGTCGGCGCCGACGACGACCGGATGGCCGACCGGGTGGTTGCCCAGACCATCCTGCTCACGCTCGTGGTCTCGAGCGTCCTTGCCGCCGTCGGTCTCGTCTTTCGTGCACCGCTGCTCACCCTGATCGGCGCCCGCGGTCAGGTGTACGTCGAGGCGATGGCCTACATCGAGATCATCTTTCTCGCGCTGCCGTTCACCTTCCTCTTCTTCGCCTTTCGCGCTTCGCTCCAGGGCGCCGGCGACACGAAGACGGCGATGTGGCTGATGGTGCTTTCGGCCGGACTCAACGTCGTGCTCGACCCCTTCTTCATCCTCGGCTGGGGACCGTTTCCGGAGATGGGCACCCAGGGAGCGGCCGTCGCGACGTTCATCTCTCGCGGGTTCGCGACGGCGGCGGGGATCTACATCTTGCTTGCAGGCGGGTTCGGCGTCCGCCTGCGGATCGGCGACCTGACCCCCGATATCTCGATCCAGAAGCAGCTCGTCGACATCGGCTACCCCGCCACGATCGACGGCTGGGCGCGCAGTTTCGCCGCGGTTGCGATGGCAGGCTTCGTCGCCCGCTTCGGGGCCGCACCCACCGCAGCCTACGGGATCGGGGTTCGACTGATGTCGGTCACCTGGTCGGTCTCCGGCGCGGTCGGCCAGGCGACGGCGACCGGCGTCGGCCAGAACCTCGGTGCGCGGACCCCCGATCGAGCAACGTCGGTCGCCAAGACGGCAACCGCCGGCACTATGGCGCTCATTTTCGTCGCCGCCGGACTGGTGCTCGCGTTTCCCGCCCAGGCGATGGGGATCTTCGTCGACGACACGGCCGTGATCGCAGAGGGCGTCGTCTTCCTGCGGATAATCGCCCCCTTCTGGGCGCTGTTCGCCGGCGTCATGGTGATCCAGGGGGCGTTCCGCGGCGCCGGCAACACCCGCGAAGCGATGGTCCTCTCCTTTCTCTCGCGGTGGATCTTCCGGATCCCCGTGGCGCTCGTGCTGGCGTTCGCCTGGAGTGTGACGATTCCGGTCGTCGGGATCACGGTGACGGCTCTCGACTGGGGCGTCTCCGGGATCTGGTGGGCGTTCGCCGCCGGCATGGGCCTCTCCTTCGTCGTCGCCGTCGCCTGGTTCGCCCGCGGCACCTGGAAGGAGGGCGTCATCGACGACTCGAGCGATGCGGGCACGGACCGGTCACCAGCCGAAGACGACGGCGACAGCGACACCGAGGCGATGAGCGACTGAGCGGCGGTCGAGGCGGCCCTGACTCTACCGATCGAGGGGCCAGACTTCGACCGTGTACGCACCGTCGGTCGTCTCGACGTCCCAGGCGCCGGTGACGTCGACGCCGTCCGCCGAGGCCTTCGCGAGCAGCGACTCGAGGGCGTCCTCGAACGGCGCCTCGGGCGGGAGCGGCCGTTCGTCCCCGTCGTCGATCATCGGTCCCCTCGGAGGCGGATCAGTCCGATCTCGTCGACGGCGATACGATACCCGGCGTACCGGAAGGTGACGGTTACGCCCCCCTCCGCCGTGGTCGGATCGCCGGTCTTCGACCGAACGAGCGCGTCGAGGCCTTCCGGCTCGAGCACCTCGTACAGCGGCGGGAGTTCGAGCGGATCCGTGTTGCTGGTCGATGCGACGGCGTGGACGACCGCTTCGGTCGGCGTCTCGCCCGGACTGACGGCGAACACGCCGTACTCGTCGCGAGAACGGGACGGCGCTCCGTTATCGGGACGGTTTTCGTTCAGGTGTCGATCGTCGTTCATACGACCAAGTAGTCGCGGACGCGGGAGAATTCGCGTCTTGGATAGCTGTGATTTTAAGTCCCCTCCGGACCGGCCAGGACGGTCATCTCGAGAACCGTTGCCATCCCCCGTCGAATACGACCCCCGGCGGCGGTCGCGGAAACGCCCAGAACGTCACCGAGTTCGTTCAGCGACGTCCGGCGGGGCTCTTCGAAGTAGCCGTGTTCGTAGGCCGTCACGAGCGCCTCCCGCTGGGCCGCCGTCAGACCGTACCCGGCCCCGTCGGCCGTCGGCGCCGACTGGTAGAGTTGTCGAAGATCGAACGCGACATCGTGTTCCTCGCAGTACGATTTGAACGACGCGAGCGCCTCCCGGTCGGGCAACCACGCCCTGATCAGCCAGCCGTCCTCGCTGGCTCGGCCGTGGAAGAACGCGCCGCCGGCGTCGATCAGTCGCGGCACGACGAGCAGCGGCTCGTCCGACAGCGAGACGCGAAAGACGTACCCATCCTCGAGACGCTCGACCACTGTCGCGTCGACGACGGACGGATCGTCGTCGAGCGCGGCTTCCACCGCCTCGAGGCCGTCGCCCCGGAGGACGTAGAACAGGTAGGGCGTAGACGGCGTCGTAGCCGCGTGGTACGTCGTTTCGACGTCGACCGACGGGAGGCTCTGGAGCGTCCGCGCGAGCATCAGATCGGGGCTCGAGAGCCGAATGTCGACGATAAAGCTCATCTCTCTCCCTCACTGTTAGCCATTACCATTCGAACTGTGTTGAATGATTTCCATGCTCCGGTCTAGTGTCCGCCGTCGTACCCCCTGGCGCGTTCGCCGTCCCGCTGCTCGACCGTGACGCCCGGTTACGGCACATCCGCTCTGCGCTGACGCTCGACGAAACTCCTACTTCGAGGGACTGTCTGCCCAGAGACCGGTGTCCTATCATCGGTCAGGCCAGCCTGAAGAAACGGCTATCCACCCTCCGGCCGTTAGTCCACACATGCGGCAGCCGACCTCGATCGGTGCGGACGAGGTACTCGGCGTCTTCGGCCGCCTCGAAAACCCGTGCGAACCGCTTCGCGCGGCGGAAGTCGAAGAGGCCCTCGGAGCCGACGCTGAACCGATCGACGACGTTCTCTCCGATCTCGCCGCCCAGGGCCGTCTCGAAACGAAACAGTTCGGCGACGACGACCGCGTCTGGTGGCGACCGCGGAGGGTTCGTGAGGACGAGCGATCGATCCAATCGCTGACGGGCACCCTCGTCAACCGCGTTCTCGAGGTCAGCCCCATCGGTATAGTCGTCGTCGATTCCTCAGGGGAGATGCGGTTCGCGAACGAGCGTGCGGTCGAGACGCTCGGTCTCACGCGCGAGGAGATCACGGAGCGCACGTTCGATCATCCCGACTGGAACCTCTACTACGACGACGGGACGCCGGTCCCCATCGAGGAGAACCCCGTCGCCCGCGTTCTGGAGACGAACGCACCCGTCTTCGGGTTCGAACACTGGATCGCGCTCCCGGACGGAACCGAGCGGTGGCTCTCGAGTAACTCGGCGCCCGTGTTCGACGATGACGGTGAGGTTGACCTCGTCGTCGTCGGATTCGAAGACGCAACGAGCCTGAAGCGGCGCGAGGAGAAACTGACCAGCGATCACGTCCGCCTGCTCGAACTCCGCGCCGACCGGTTGGCAGTCCCGCCCTCGCTGCGGGATTCGTCGGGCGGCGAGATCCGAATCGACGTCGCATCTATCGTCACCCTTCCGGAGGGGCGGACGGTTCAGTACATGTCGACCAAGGACCTTTCGGCGAGCGAGTTCGTCACCGCGGTAGCGGAGGTTCCCCACTATTTTAACGTGCGTTTGCTCAGCACCAGTGACGGACGCACTCGAGTCGAAGCCCACGCGGAACCGACGACGGTCTCCGAGGTGTTCCAGTCGTTCGGCGGTCGCGCTCGCGCCGTGATTATCGGCGCCGAGGAAGTCCGGTTTCTCGGCGAAGTCCCCGGCGACGTCGAACAGCGAGCGGTCCTCGAGGGCGTCCGTCACTTCCATTCCGAGGTCGAACTACTGAGCCAGGAACTGGTCTACTCGCCGCGTATCCTCCAGCACGTGGTCGAGGAGGCGCTTACTGACCGGCAGTTCGCCGCGCTCGAGACGGCCTACTACGGTGGTTACTTCGAGTCGCCGCGGACGAGCACCGGCGGCGAACTCGCCGACCACTTCGACGTGACCCGCCAGACGTTCAACCAGCACCTCCGCAAGGCGGAGCGAGTCGTCTTCCAGCACCTGTTCGAGAAGTCCGGCGAGGCCGCACGCTGACTGGTCAGTGCAACGGCTTACCAATAGCGAAAGTGTAGCACGTATCGATGTGTGCGAGTTCACCAGAGATGCCCGCTGATCCACCACCGGCGTTCGAGTCGGAGTACGTCGGATACGACGCCACCTCCGAGACGTATCACGCCGCGTTCGACGGCGACCGTGGGCCCGATTCGGTCGTCGTCGCAGTCGTCGAAATCATCGCCGCGATCACCGGCCGCGAGCCGACGGAGATTCCACCGCTGTACCGAACCATCGATCCGAGCGCGCTCGGCGATCTCATCAGTTCGCCGCGAAAGAAAGCGGTCGACGTGACCTTCGCGCACGATGGCGTCTCGGTCCGGGTCTCGAGCCGAGGCACCATCGTCGCCCGCCCTGTCCACGACTGAGGCGTCTCCTATTCGAGCTCCGCTCTCAGTAACCCGTTGACGTCGCCGGGATCGGCGCTCCCGCCGGTCTTTTGCATCACCTGTCCGACCAGAAAGTTGATCGCACCGTCGTCGCCGGCCTCGTAGTCCGCGACTGCGTCGGGGTTCTCCTCGATCGCTTCGAGTACGGCCTGCTGGACCTCGTCTTCGCCGGTCTTGCCGAGCCCCTCTCGCTCGACGATGGCGTCCGGCTCGTCGCCGTCGTCGAGCATTCCACGCAGCACGACCTCCTTCGCGTTCTTCGCGGTGATCTCCTCGTCTGCGACGAGTTCGACGAGTCGATGGACCTCCTCGAGTCGGCCCTCGAGGTCCGTGATCGCCATCTCGCGGTAGTTGAGTTCGCCGAGCAGTTCGTCGGCGACCCACGTGGCGGCGAGGTCGGGATCGTACTCGAGGGCGACCTCCTCGTAGAAGTCCGCGACCTGCTTCGTGGAGGTGAGCTTCGAGGCCGCTTCCTCACTCAAGTCGTACTCCGCGCGGAACCGCTCGCGGCGGGCCGTCGGCAGTTCCGGAATCGCGATCTCCTCCTTCCAACCGGCGACCCGCAGCGGCGGGAGGTCGGCCTCCGCGAAGTAGCGGTAGTCCTTCTCTTCTTCCTTCGAGCGCATCGAGACCGTGATGCCGCGGGACTCGTCCCAGTGGCGCGTCTCCTGTTCGACCGCACGGCCCCGGCGGATGGCGTTCTTCTGGCGGGTTTCCTCGTAGGCCAGCGCCTTCTCCGCACCCTTGTGACTCGAGATGTTCTTTACCTCGGTCCGGTTCGCGGCCTCGAGCACCTCGAGGCCGATCGAGCCGTCGTCGTCGGCCTCCTCGGCGGGGATGATCGAGAGGTTCGCGTCGATCCGCAGGCTGCCGTCGCGGCCGGCGTCGAAGACGCCGAGGTACTCGAGGACCTCCTCGAGTTCGGCCAGGAACGCCCGCACCTCCGAGGGCGAGCGGAAGTCGGGGGCCGTGACGATTTCCATCAGCGGAACGCCCGCGCGGTTGTAGTTGACCAGAGTGTACTCGGCGCTGTCGATGCCGCCGCCGCCGACGTGCTGGAGGCTGCCGGGGTCCTCCTCCAGGTGAGCGCGCTCGATCGTCACCGTCCGGCGGTTTCCTTCGACGGAAATCTCGAGTTCGCCGCGCTGGCAGATCGGCTGGTCGTACTGGGTGATCTGGAAGTTCTTCGGCAGATCGGGGTAGTAGTAGTTCTTCCGGTGGAAGCGGGTCTCCTCGGGGATGTCGGCGTCGATCGCCTTCCCGATCTTCACAGCCGATTCGACGGCTGCCTCGTTGAGCACGGGCAGCGCGCCCGGAAGGCCCAGACAGACCGGACAGACGTGTTCGTTGGGTTCGTCGGTCGGCTCGGTGGGGCAGCCACAGAAGATCTTCGTCTCGGTTTCCAGCTGGACGTGGACCTCGAGGCCGATGACGGTGACGAGGTCGCCCTGCTGGACGGTTTGGGCGGTCATTGGGGGTCGCTTCGGCCCGGGGGCGGTAAAGAATAACGGAGTGCGTCCGGCGAAGGCGGCGGCTACACGGAGGGTAACTACACGGGGCGATTACGCGAGACAGCGGTCACTCGTCGCTCGACTCGAGCAACCCGTACAGGAACTCGAGACACTCCCGAAGAACGGGTGCGCCGTCGTACAGCCAGAGGCCGACGGCGCCGACCGCGATCAGGATCTGAAACCACAGGTATCGCGACAGTTCGCCGGCGAGGAGTTCAGTCCGGTATATTGCGAGGAAGTGTGAGACCTGCTCGAAGAAGTCCGGATCGTGCGTGTGGTGACTGACGTCGACGGTCTCGACCGGCCAGAGCATGAGTTCGGGCTGGACTCGCCTCCCCCTGACGAAGCTATCGAGGACGTCCGCCGGCAGGTGGAGCAGGTAGCCCAGCGCGAACGCAAGCCCCGCTCGCGGACGGTCGACGGATCGGGCGTAGGCGCCGATGACGATCGAGAGCGGGATCGCGACGAAGATCGAGTGGCCGATGCCGTAGCCGCCCTCGAACAGGGCGAAGTGCCAGGAGAGCGGCTTGTCGATGAGATCCGGCAGCACCGAGGCGAAGACGACCACGAACGCCTCGAGGCCGCCCGGCGACTCCCGATAGACGAGGTGGCTGAACAGCGAGTAGACGAGATACCCCATGATCGCGTGCTCCCATGGCCACATCAGTGCGTCGGGGTTACTCGAGTGGATTCATTACTCTTCTCTATTGGGCTGTGGGACGGGGGCACGGCACCCTGGACGACCGGTCCGCCGGTGGCCGGAGGGCGGCGGTCACTCGTAAGTCAGCGTCATCCCGCCGTCGAACAGCAGGTCGCCGCCGTTGAGGTGGCGGGCGTGCTTCGAAAAGCCGAACACGAAGAGGTTCGCCACGTCGATCGGATCCATCATCTCCGTGTTTCGGGCCTGGCCGAGCATCACGTCAGAGATCACCTCGTCGACGCTGAGCCCGCGACTCTCGGCCGTCTCCGGGATCTGTTCGGTTACGAGCGGCGTCTTCACGTAGCCCGTACTCACGGAGAACGATCGGATGTCTCCACCTCCCTCGGCCGCGATGGACTGGGTGAGCCCGCGGAGCCCGAACTTCGAGACGTTGTAGGCGACCTTCTCGGCGGTGACGTAGTGGCCGTGAACGGAGGCCATGTTGCCGACGCAGCCGCGTCCGTCCCCGGTGTTCCTGAAGTGGGGAAGACACAGCTTCGAGAGGTACAGCGGTGCGCGGAGCATGACGTCGTGGACCCGATCGTAGATCTCCATCGGAAACTCCTCGATGCTGTCGATGTGCTGGAGGCCGGCGACGTTCGCGAGGTACGTGATCTCACCGTGGTCGGCCGCGTCGTCGACGATCCGCTCGAGATCCTCGTCGACGGTGAGATCTGCGGTCACCGTCTCGATTCGACCCTCGATGCCGAGTGTCCGGCCGCGTTCGACCGTCTCCGAGAGCCCCTCCTCGTCGACGTCCGTCGCAACGACGGTGAGTCCGTTGGCTCCCGCAGCGAGTGCAATCGCCCGTCCGATCCCCGACCCACCGCCGGTGACGATACAGCACCGGTCCTCGGTAAACGAGTCGTCGTCGACCGTGAGAACGTCGTCGTGGGTGATCGGTGGAACGCGGATTCGTTCTGCAGACTCCATCGAGAAGTCGTTCCAGACACTCGCCTAAAAGCCCGTGCGTTGGTATGCGAACTCGGTGACGCTGACCGACTCTCTGCGCGATCGTCCAATGACAGAAACGTGATGGGTGTCTGACGTACGTTTAAGTGCCGAGACACGGTCTGTTGCAGGTATGTCGAAAAACCGCGTCGAGGAACTCGAGGCGACCGTTGCGGAACTGCAGTCGACGGTGCAGGGGCTGACGGAGGAACTCGTCGAAGCCAAGGAGCGGATTCGCGTTCTCGAGGCCGAACTCGATACCGACTCGCCCACTCGCGTCCCGGAACGCCGTGGCGACGCGCAGCCGACGGACGAGGAGGTCGACGCCGATCCGGACGAGGTCGAGGAGGCCGCAGCGACCGTCGACGAGCAGGTTGAGGGCGAACCAGAAGACTCAGGTGTCGACGACATTATCGTAGCGTAACACGCGCGACTCGCGTCGGGTACGGAGGTTTCCACTCACAGATGCATATCAAGGCGCTCGTTCTGGACAACTTCAAGAGCTTCGGCCGCAAGACGAAGATTCCGTTCTACGAGGACTTCACCGTCGTCACCGGACCGAACGGCTCGGGGAAGTCGAACATCATCGACGCCGTGCTCTTCGCGCTCGGCCTCGCACGAACCCGCGGCATCCGCGCCGAGAAGCTGACCGACCTCATCTACAACCCCGGCCACGAGGACGGGAGCGCCTCGGGCGGCCCCCGGGAAGCGATCGTCGAGGTCGTCCTCGACAACACTGACGGCACCCTCGAGCGCTCCCAGGTTGTCAACGCCGCGGGCAGCGACGACGTCGGCGACTGCGAGGAGATCCGGATCCGCCGGCGAGTAAAGGAGACCGAGGACAACTACTACTCCTACTACTATCTCAACGACCGGGCGACGAACCTCTCTGACATTCAGGACTTGCTCGCCCAGGCAGGCGTCACCCCCGAAGGCTACAACGTCGTCATGCAGGGCGACGTCACCGAGATCATCAATATGACGCCGTACAACCGGCGGGGGATCATCGACGAGATCGCGGGCGTCGCGGAGTTCGACGCCAAGAAGGAAGACGCCTTCGAGGAACTCGAGGTCGTCTCCGAGCGGATCGACGAGGCCGAGCTCCGGATCGAAGAGAAGCGAACCCGCCTCGCCCAGCTCGAAGACGAGCGACGGGCCGCCCTCCGGTACCGTCGACTCCGCGACGAAAAGGAGGAGTACGAGGGCTACCGCAAGGCCAGCGAGCTCGAGGAGAAACGCGACGAGCTGGCGACGGTCACCGATCGAATCGAGACGCTCGAGGGCGAACTCGCGGAGCTCCAGCGCACCCTCGACGAACGCCAGGGGGCGGTCGTCCGACTGCAGGAGGATCTCGAGGACCTGAACGCCGAAATCGAGCACAAGGGCGAGGACGAACAGCTCCGGATCAAACGCGAGATCGAGGAGCTCAAGGGCGACGTCTCCCGGCTCGAGGACCGCATCGAGTCGAGCGAAGAACAGATCGAGGAAGCCGAGTCGGCCCGGCGGGAAGCGTTCGTCCAGATCGACCGCAAACAGGAGCGCGTCGAGGAGCTCACCGACGAGATGCGCGAGCACAAACTCGAGAAGGCCTCGATCAAAGCCGAGATCGCCGAGCGCGAGGGAACCCTCGAGGAGCTACGGGCGGAGATCGACGCCGTCGACACCGAGTACGACGAGGTGAAAGCCGACCTGGCCGACCGAAAGGAGGCGCTCGAGGCCGCCAAAACCGAGAAGAACGACCTCCAGCGCGAGCAGGACCGCCTGCTCGACGAGGCCCGACGGCGCTCGAACGCCATCGCGGAAACCGAAACGGAGATCGAGGAGACCCGCGAGACACTGCCAGAGATCGAGAGCGAGACAGCGGACCTCGAGCGCGAACTCGAGAAGGCGGAGCGAAACCGCGAGAACATCGCGGGCGTCGTCGAGGACCTTCGTGCGGAAAAGCGAGAGCTCCAGTCGACGCTCGAGGAGGTCGACGACGAGCTCCAGGCGAAACAGCAGGAGTACGCCGAACTCGAGGCCAACGCCGGCGAGAGCGGCGACTCCTCGTTCGGTCGATCGGTGACGACGATTCTGAACTCGGGGATCGACGGCGTCCACGGCGCGGTCGCCCAACTGGGCGGCGTCTCCGGGGAGTACGCCGTCGCCTGTGAGACGGCGGCCGGTAACCGGCTGGCGAACGTCGTCGTCGACGACGACGTGATCGGCCAGCAGTGTATCGAGTACCTCAAATCGCGTAATGCCGGCCGGGCGACGTTCCTGCCGATCACGAAGATGCACGAGCGGAACCTGCCGAAGGCGCCGTCGGATCCGGGCGTGGTCGGGTTTGCGTACAACCTGGTCGACTTCGACTCCCAGTACGCCGGGATCTTCTCGTACGTGCTCGGGGATACGCTAGTCGTCGAGGACATCGAAACCGCCCGCGCCTACATGGGCGACTACCGGATGGTCACCCTCGACGGCGACTTGGTCGAGAAGTCGGGTGCGATGACCGGCGGCTCCCGCAAGGGCTCGCGGTACTCCTTCTCCGCCGGCGGCAAGGGCCAGATCGAACGTGTCGCCACCCAGATCACGGACCTCCAGGACCGCCGGGAGTCCGTCCGGAGCGACCTCCGCAGCGTCGAGGAGCGACTCGACGACGCCCGTGACCGCCAGACGGCCGCGGCCGACGAGGTCCGGTCGATCGAGTCCGAGATCGAAAAGCTCGCGGAGCGCCGGGAGCGCCTCGAGGGCGAGATCGACGACCTCGAGGGCGAGATCGACGACCTCGAGGACGAACGCGACTCCGTCGACGAACGGATGACCGAGATCTCTGGCGAGATCGAAACCAAGCAGGGAGAGATCGAGGGGATCGAGGCCGACATCGACGAACTGGAGAGCGAACTCGCCGACTCGAAGATACCCGAGCTAACCGCCCGGATCGAGGAGGTCGAAGCCGAGATTGCAGAGCGCGAGGACCGCATCGACGACATCGACTCGAAGCTCAACGAACTCGGCCTCGAGAAGCAGTACGCAGACGACGCGATCGAGGACCTCCACGACGACATCGAGAGCGCCCAGAACCGCAAGGCGGAGTACGAAGAGCGGATCGCGGAGTGCGAGGCGGAGATCGAGGACAGACGCGAGACGCTCGCGGCAAAACGCGACGCCGTCGCGGAACTCGAGGAGGAACTGACGGACCTCAAGGCCGAGCGCACGACGCTGAAAGAGGAGCTATCGGAGGCACGGACGGCTCGCGACCAGCAACAGGATCGGGTGAACACCGTCGAGAGCAAACTCGAGAACGTACGCGAGCGCAAAGAGGCCCTCGAGTGGGAGATCGACTCCCTCGAGGCCGACGTCGGCGACTACGACCCAGCGGACGTGCCGGATCACGACACCGTCCTCGAGATGATCGAGCTTCTCACGGCGGACATGGAGACGATGGAGCCGGTGAACATGCTCGCCATCGACGAGTACGACGAGGTGAGAGACGATCTCGAGACGCTCGAGGAGGGCAAAGCGACGCTCGTCGAGGAGGCCGACGGCATCCGCGAGCGGATCGAGCAGTACGAAACCCAGAAGAAGCAGACGTTCATGGACGCGTACGACGCGATCGCCGCCCATTTCACCGAAATCTTCGAGAAGCTCTCGGAGGGGACGGGAACGCTTCACCTGGAGGACGAGGAGGACCCCTTCGAGGGCGGGCTGACGATGAAGGCCCAGCCGGGGAACAAGCCGATCCAGCGCCTCGACGCGATGTCCGGCGGCGAGAAGTCACTGACGGCGCTGGCGTTCATCTTCGCTATCCAGCGCCACAACCCGGCCCCGTTCTACGCGTTAGATGAGGTCGACGCCTTCCTCGACGCCGTCAACGCCGAACGAGTCGGCCAGATGGTCGACGAACTCGCCGGGCGCGCCCAGTTCGTCGTCGTCTCCCACCGCTCGGCGATGCTCGATCGCTCCGAGCGGGCGATCGGGGTGACGATGCAACAGGACAACGTGAGCGCGGTGACCGGAATCGACCTGAGCGGGGAGCACGAGGTGCCTGCTGATGACTAGGGAGGGGCCCGAGAAACCGAAGGTGGCGAGGGACTCCTCCGATAATACGAGCGGAAAGCGAAGCGACCCGCGAGGGGAGGAGTCGCGCAGCAAGGCCGACGACTCCGACGGCGAGGACGACATTCCGCTTCAGATCGCCGGTCACGAGGATCGCGAGCGTCCAGAGAAGTCGGGATCGACCCTCGAGTTCGTCGACGACACCGCCGACGCCGACTCGGAGGCGGACTCCGACGAGGAGGAGGTCGAACCCGTCGAGTTGCTGGTCCAGCTCGCCAAGGACGGCGAGATCGATCCGTGGGATATCGACATCGTCGCGGTCACTGACAAGTTCCTCTCAGCGCTCGACGAGGCCGACCTCCGCACGTCGGGGCGCGCGCTGTTCTACGCGAGCGTGCTGTTGCGGATGAAAAGCGACGAGCTGTTCGCCCCCGACGAACCTGAAGAAGAGGAGATCCCACCGTGGGAGGCGCCGTTCGCGGACGACCCGCCCGAAGACGACGCATACGAGGGGTTCGATCCCGTCGCGAGCCTGGAGTCCGAGATGGACCGTCGTCTCAAGCGGAAACAGGCCCGCGGCAAGCCCGAAACGCTGGACGAACTGGTTCGCGAGCTTCGTGATGCGGAACGGGGTACCTGGTGGAAGTCCTCTCGGAGCTACGATACGAGTGACTCTCCGCAGGGATACAGCCGCGGAGTCCAGGAACTCAGCTACCACAGCGCCGACGACCTTCGGGTCGACGACGAGCCGACGGCCGACGACGTCACCCACACCGCCCACGAGGAGGACATCGAGGCGGTGATCGACGACGTCGATGCGGCCCTCGAGAGCCAGTACGAGCGGGGCCGCGAGGAGGTGCTGTACGCCGAAATCGACGAGGTGGGCGGCTCGCGGGTGATGACATACCTCGCGCTGCTGTTTCTCGCCCACCGCGGTCGGCTGGTCCTCGAGCAGGACGACTTGTTCGGAGATCTCTGGATCCAGCGGCCGACGCTCGAGGCCGAGCCGGAGGAAGCGATCGCCGACTAACCGACGGAGTTTTATCTGTCGTCTGACTGGTCACGGCTATGACCGGGTTGGATCGGCCCCGGAGCACCGACCGCGGGGTTCGACGAGTCGCCGACTGGGCCGGATTCGCGGCGCTGTGGGGGTGGATCCTTCTCTCGTTGCTCCTCGCCCCGGGACTGGCCGGCTACTGGTGGCTCGGATTCGGACTCGCACTCGTCGGCGCCGTCGTCTGCTGGGAGGCCGCGAAGGCGTCGACGCACCCGGTGACGACCATCGGCACGCGACGAGAGGTCCGGACGGAACCGATTCGCGAGTCCGGTCACGACTGTAGCGTCTGCGACCGGTCCGCTGGCGGCGGCGAGCGCCGTCGCTACGCGACCCACCGCGTCGTGTTCGGCTCGACCGTCGCGGTCCCCGAGTGGGGCGTCAACGACTACTGCCCGGACTGCGCCGGCACGGTAGAGCGGGAACGGACCGACCGACCGCCGGCCGACGCCGGGGGTGAGCGGGCACACGGAAGAAAACGTTCCCTCGAGACGGAGGACGAAGCCGCGTGAGTCGTCCGCCGGTTCAGGCGTCTTCGAGGACGAACGGCTCCTCGGGTGGCTTGCTGTAGAGCGCCGACAGCAGCGAGCGACTGGGAACGTCGTCGGTGTGTTCGCTCACGTAGGCGTCCTCGAGAAACGGTCGGAGTCGGTCGAACCCCGGACCCACCACGACGTCACCGTTTCGGGAGTCGTACTCGAGGACGTCCTCGTCGGCCAGTCGGGGCATGTGAACGTGAACGAGCGAAACCGCAACCCGCCGACGGTCGTCGTCGCTGACCTGTCGCAGCGAGCCGTCCTGTTCCCACGCGACGATTTTCGTCGCCAGGTTCTCGACGGTGTCGTACTCGTTCTCCAGGAGGAGGTAGAGCAGCGAGCGGCGACGGGAGTGTGAGAGAAGGTCGAATACAACGTCCAGTTCTGGTGGCTGCGTCCCCGGCATGGGGTGGATTGCTCTTGGAGCAGTACAAAGGTCTCGCCAAACTGATTTGGTTTTTCGTCCAACCTGACTCTCAGGCTTTCGGAGTGCTCGAGGGCGGTATCGAGGGATCGGCGAGGGGTATTCCGTCCACGTCAGTGGGATCGCGAGCGACTGTCGACGTTACTCGAGGTACTCGCCGGCAAACAGGTCGATTCGCTCACGCGTTTCCTTCGGGATCGCGTCCGTGGGGGTGTTGATGGTTCCCTCGAGCGCCGACCAGGCGTGGCTCTCGAAGTCCTCGGGCATCGTTCGGATCGCGTGTTCGATGACCTCGTTGATCGACTCCTGGTTGGCGGCGGCGTTCTCGAGGACCTCCTCGAGAGTGACCTCGCTGTCCGCTTTCCAGACGTCGTAGTCGGTGACGCCCGCGACGGTGGCGTAGCTCAGCTCGGCCTCGCGGGCGAGTTTCGCCTCGGGGATCGCGGTCATGCCGACGACGTCCCACCCCTGGGCGCGGTAGAACTCGCTCTCGGCTTTCGTCGAGTACTGCGGTCCCTCGATGCAGACGTAGGTGCCGTTCTCCGAGACCTCGGCGTCGGTCGCTTCGCGGCTCGCGGTTTCACCGCTCGCACTGTCCGATGTGCGTAGCACCTCGCGGGCGGCGCCGGCGAGATGGGACACCATCTCCGGGCAGTAGGGTTCCGCGAAACCCATGTGGACGACCATGCCGTCGCCGAAGAACGTCGGCGTGCGGTGTTTGGTGCGATCGAAAATCTGGTCCGGGACGACGAGCGTCTGGGGGGGGAGCTCCTCGCGGAGGCTGCCGACGGCGTTCGTCGCGATGACGCGGTCGACGCCGGCCTGCTTGAGCGCGTAGATGTTCGCCCGGTAGCTCGCGTCGGTCGGCGTGTGCTGGTGGTCCTCACCGTGACGCGGGAGGAAGACGACCTCCTCGCCGCCGAGTTCGCCGACCGTCAGGTCGTCGCTCGGTTCGCCGTAGGGCGTCGAAACCGATTTCCTCGACACGTTCTCGAGTGGCAGTGCCTCGTAGATTCCGCTGCCGCCGATGACGCCGATGGTCATGCTCGCTACTGGATCCGGGAGGGACGTAAACCGTGTGGGTTCGGCGGCTCGCGGGGTGACAGGAAATCGAATCGTTTCCTCGAGTCAGCGCACGGGCCGTGTTATCAGGTGCTACGAGCGTTCAAATAGGTGGAGAGCTATTTCGGTTCGTATGTCCCCCGAGCGAGAACCGAACTCCGAACACCAGTCGTCGGCCTCGAGCGAGCTCACCGAGGGGTCGCTCCTCCGGCCGATGTTCGTGCTGGCGTGGCCGCTCGTGGTCATCCAGCTGCTGCAGGTCGCCTACAACGTCGGCGACACGTTCTGGCTCGGCGCGCTCTCGCCCGACGCCGTCGGGGCACTCTCGCTCGCCTTTCCGCTGATCTTCTTTCTGATCTCGATCGGCGGCGGCTTCACCGCCGCGGGGGCGATCCTGATCGCCCAGCACACCGGTGCGGACAGCGGCAAGGGTGGGCTGATCGCCGGCCAGACGCTCTCGTTCATCACGATCGTCGCGATCGTGCTCGGTATCCTGGGGTACTTCGTCACCGATCCGATGCTCGCGCTGCTGCCCGCCGACGCCGAGACGCAGGCCCGGATCATCCCACTGGCGGCCGACTACATGCGGGTGTTCTTCCTGGGGATGCCGTTCCTGTTCGGCTTCTTCATCTTCGTCTCGCTCATGCGGGGCTACGGCAACACCCGCGCACCGATGCGCGTGATGATCGTCAGCGTCGTGATCAATCTCGCGATCGACCCGCTGTTGATCTTCGGCGTCGGCCCGTTCCCGCGCCTCGAGATCCAGGGCGCTGCCGTCGCCACGGTGCTCTCGAGAGCCGTGGCGACGGGCATCGGGTTCTACGTCCTGTTCTACACGGACGTCGGCCCCGAGATCGAACCCGACCACCTGATTCCGCGCTGGGAGTACGTCTCGAAGATCAGCCGCCTGGGCGTGCCGACGGCGCTCGAGCAGTCGATGAGTTCGCTCGCGATGATCACGCTGACGGCCATGGTGGCGACGTTCCCCCCCGCGGTCGTCGCCGCCTACGGACTGGGCAACCGGCTGATCTCGCTGGCGTTCCTGCCGGCGATGGGGATGGGCCAGGCGACGGACACGATCGTCGGCCAGAACCTGGGCGCGGGTAAGCCCGACCGGGCGGAAACGGCGACGTGGATCGCCTCGGGTGCCATCGCGGCGATCATGCTCGGGGCCGGACTGCTCGCGTTTCTGTTTCCCGAGCCGATCGTGGCGGTCTTCCTCACCGCGGACGTCGAGGGGCGGGCCGAAACGCTCGCCCACGGGACGACCTACCTGCAGATCGCGGCGGCGATGTTCGTCTTCATGGGCGTCCTGCAGGTGATCCTGGGGGCGTTCCGCGGCGCGGGCAACACGAAGACGGCGCTCGTCTTCTCCGTGGTCACGCTCTGGATCGCTCGCGTGCCGGTCACCTACTACCTGGTGTTCGTCGAGGGCTGGGGAACGACGGGGATCTGGCTGGGCGTGGTCGTCGGGGATATCGTCGGCGCGATCGCCGCCGTCGCCTACTTCACCCGCGGCACCTGGAAGGAGTCGATCGTCGACGACACGAACGCGGAGGACGGAGAAACGGCCGCATCCGCGTCGACCGACGACTGAGGGGCGGTGCTATCGTGGGAACTCGAGGCTCTCGCTCGATTCGTACGGACTACTAACAGCACCTGCGCAACCGCGAGCCGCCCTATAATTGGTCTCGCAAATCGGTACAGCGGACCGTTTCAGTCCGTGAGCACCCACTCGCCGGGAGCGGTCATCTCGACGACCTCGCGGCGTTCCATCTCGGTCAGCACTTCGGTGAGTCGGTTGGGCTGGGCGATCTCCATCTCGATGCGCTCGACGTTGTGAAAGTCGTTCAGGTAGTGGCGGATCTCGTCCTTCGAGAACGCGTCCTGGTCGGCCTGCTCCATCACGCCGGAGATGAGATCGATCATGTCCTCGATGAAGTTCCAGGGGTAGACGACCCACGCCCACTCCTCGAGTCGCTCGCCGATGTAATCGGGTTCGAACTCGCTCGTCTGGAGGAGCTGGAGAGTCGCGGTGCGGACTTCCCCCGCGTTTCGCTCTTCGACGTACTCGTGAGCGCGCTTGATCGAGCCGCCGGTATCGGCGATGTCGTCAATGATGAGGACGTCCTTGCCCTCGACGCTCCCCTCCGGCATCGGATACCTGACCGTGGGCTCGCCGGATTTCTCGGCGGTGCCGACGTAGTGTTCCATCTTCAGACTCGCCAGATCGTCCATCCCGAGGAAGTCACAGACACAGCGACCGGCGAACCAGCCGCCGCGGGCCAGTGCCACGATGACGTCCGGCTCGAAGTCGTCCCGGCGAACGTCGTCACTGACGTCGCGACAGAGGCTGTAAATGTACTCCCAGTTGGTAATCGTGCAGTTGAAGTCGTCCGGTAGGTCGGACATTGCTGGTAGCCACCTACCTCAGGCGAGGCGGGCGTCCCTCTTAAGTGGGGTGAAACGCGGGACTGGCCATTCGTTCCGGGCAATAGCCCCATAGACCTATCGACCGTCGGCTATTACCTGTACCTATTCAGGTGAGTCACCACGATGCCAACGACAGAAGACTACGAGTATCTCCTCGAGTGTGCGAACGTGATCGGCGTCGACTACGACGAGGGTCGCAACCGGGTGCGAGTGTTCGTCTCCCAGAAGGTGCCGCCCGAAACGCTCACCGACGAGGATAACGTCGAAAAGCGCGTCCAGGAAACCGACGCCGACGTAGCCGTCGACGTCGTCGATGCGGGCTACGACGACGAACGCGAGGGGTTCGAGCCGCTGTCGACCCTCGAGCCGATGCCCGAGGCGCTCGAGGGACGCGGCGACCGCCACCGCCCGGTTCCCGCGGGGGTCAGCGAGATCAACGCGAACTCGACGGCGGGAACCGGCGGACCATACCCCGCTCGCGTCACGGAAGAGACGTCGACGACCCGCGCTGGTGCCACCGGCGACACGGATACCGGTGATGGAGCCGACGGTGCGAGCGGGTCCGTCTGGAGCGAATCCGTCGCCGCCGGCGACCTCGTTCGACTGTCGAACAACCACGTCTACGCTCGATCGAACGAGGCGGATCTCGGCGAGCCGATCCTGCAGCCCTCGCCACACGACGGCGGCGACCACGAGGACGAAGTCGGCGACCTGGCCGGATACGTCCCCATCGAGGACGGCGTCCGGGTCGACGCCGCCGCCCGCTCGGTCGACCGCGAGCAGGAGACGGCGCAGTACTACGAACTCGAGGGGGAGTGGCCGACCGGAATTCGTCGCGACGAATACGAGGAACTCCGCGACGAGGCGGTCACCAAAACCGGCCGAACGACGGGCGTGACGAGCGCGACGGTCGAGGCGACCGGCGCGAGCGTCAACGTGGACTTCGGGGCGCAGGGAACGATCACCCTCCGAGAGCAACTGATCACCGGCCACATGTCCGAACCGGGCGACAGCGGCTCGGCGGTCTTCCTCGAGGATGGCGAACTCGTCGGCCTGCTGTTCGCCGGCTCCGCCGAGCAGACGATCTGCAACCGGATCGCGAACGTCGAAGCGGCGCTCGGCGTCGAAATTCTTTCCGACGAGCCGAACGGGAACGGTGGGGACGATGACGAGGAGGCCCCAGTCTACACGACCACATTCGAGACGGATCTCGAGGTCGACCTCGAGGGTCCGGAACTCGCCCTCGAGTCGGTCACGTTCCTCGAGCAGCCGAAACCGGGGACGGACGTGACGACGAGAATCGCCGTCATCGCATCCGAGCCGGGCCGGTACTGGCTCGCGGTCGACGGCGAGCGGGAGACGTTCGACATCGGCGCGGCTGAATCCGACGCGACGGAGCCTGAAAACGGCCTCCAGCACACGGTCGAGGTTTCGGTGTCAATCCCAGAGGACTCGGGGGACTCCCTCACCGTGAGAGTCGCCGGCGGGCGGGTCGAGTAGTCGCTCGCTTACTCCTCGAGGGTTCGCGCCAGCGCGACGTAAGCCAGCCCCACGGCGAAGCTCAACAGTGCTGCTACCAGGACGATCAGCGCGGCGAGCGAGCCCTCGAAGAACAGGGAGGCCGCACCGTACACCAGAAGGGCGATCAACGGCGAGGCGCCGAACCCGAGGAACAGTCCGCCCGCGAACCACGCCTGTCCGGCGGTGCGCTCGATTTCGGCGTCGGTCGGTTCGCCGCTTTGTTGCACGACTCGAGGTTAGTCTGTGCGGGTAAAGCGGTTCCCGTCGCGCGCGGAGGGGGTTCAGTCCGACGGTTGCGACTCGAGAGGCTGACGGTGGATTGATACGCACACCCGAGAATACCGACGGCATGGAGACGATTCGCGTCCTGCAGGTCGACGCCTTCACGGACGAGCCGCTGTCCGGCAACGCCGCCGGCGTCGTTCCTGGGGCCGACGACCTCTCGCCCGCACAGATGCAGTCGATCGCTCGCGAACTCGCGGTGAGCGAGACGGCGTTTCTCCGCTCGAGTCCGGACGCCGACTACCGGCTCCGGTACTTCACGCCGACCCAGGAGGTCGACCTCTGTGGACACGCGACGATCGGCTCGTTCTCTCACCTTCACGATGAGTGCCTCGAGCCCGGAACGACGACCCTCGAGACGAACGTCGGGGTGCTCGAGATCGACGTCGAGTCCGACGGAACCGTCTGGATGACCCAGGACAATCCCGACATTCGGGAGGTCGCTCTCGACTACGACGAGGTGGCGGACGCCCTGGGCGTCGAGGTGACGGGCCTCGAGGGCGCCCGGGAGGACCTGCCGCTCGCGGTCGCGTCGACCGGACTACCGTTCCTGATGGTGCCGATCACGTACCTCCAGGACGTCGGCAACGCGGCTCCGGATCTGGCGGCGATCGAGGCGCTCACCGACGAGGTCGACGCGACCGGCCTCTACCTGTTCACCTTCGACACGCTCGCCGCCGAGTCGACGCTGCACGGCCGGATGTTCGCTCCCGGGGCGGGCGTTCCGGAGGATCCCGTCACCGGAACCGCGAGCGGCGCGGTCGGCGCCTACCTCGAGCGCTACGGCGCGTTCGATCCGTTCCCCGAGGAACTTCGACTCGAGCAGGGCCACTACCTCGACCGGCCCGGAACCGTGCGCGTTCGGGTCGGCGATTCGGTTCGCGTTGGGGGTCGTGGGGTGACCGCCCTCGACGGCTCGCTGATCGTCCCCGAGGACGAGGACGACGGCATTCTCGAGGCCTAATCCGGGGAGGGGAGACACTCGAGGTGGGGTTCTCGATCACCGATAGTGCGACCCCTAACAGCGGCCGTTTCGCCGATAGGGCGGTTGCTAACCGAGAAACTCACTCGCCTACGAGTCACGAATTGTCTGCATTGTTCGCAAGGTTCTTTATTCGCTCCGGTGTCCCTGCTGGTACAGATGGCTGTACTCTGGCTGGACGAGATCAGCGCCGACGACCTCGAGACGGTCGGCGGCAAAGGTGCTTCTCTGGGTGAACTCACCGGTGCGGGGTTGCCGGTCCCGCCCGGATTCGTGGTTACGGCGGGCACCTACCGAACGTTCATCGAGGAAGCCGGCATCGACGAGGAGCTGTTCGAGGCCGTCGACGTCGACGCCGACGACTCGAGCGCGCTGGCCGGGGCGGCCGACCGAGCACAGGAGCTCATTCGGGAGACGCCGTTTCCCGAGGAGCTACGCGAGGAGATCATCGCGGCCTACCGCGAGGTCGGTGACGGGGAGGCGTTCGTCGCCGTCCGTTCGTCGGCGACCGCCGAAGACCTCCCCGACGCCTCCTTCGCCGGCCAACAGGAGACCTTCCTCAACATCACCGAGGAGGATCTGCTCGACCGCGTCCGCCGATGCTGGGCCTCCCTCTTCACGCAGCGGGCGATCTACTACCGCCAGGAGCAGGGCTTCGACCACTCGGCGGTGAACATCGCCGTCGTCGTCCAGCAGATGGTCGACGCCGAGAAGTCGGGCGTGATGTTCACGAGTCACCCCTCGACCGGCGATCCGACCATGATCATCGAGGCCGCCTGGGGGCTCGGCGAGGCCGTCGTCTCCGGGGCCGTCTCCCCGGATAACTACGTCGTCTCCCGGGAAGACGGCTCGGTGGACGTCACCATCGCCGAGAAGAAGGTGCTCCACGAGAAGGACGAGCGGACGGGCGAAACCGTCGAACGCGAGGTTCCCGAAGAGATGCGCAAGGAGCGAGTCCTCTCCGACGCTGATATCGAGCGACTCGTCGAACTCGGTGAACACGTCGAAGACCACTACGACACGCCCCAGGACGTCGAGTGGGCGATGATCGGTGAGGAGGACTACATGCTCCAGTCCCGCCCCATCACGACGATCAACGAGGGGAGCGGTGCGGACGCCGAAATGCAGGCCTCGAAGGCGGCGGGAGCCGCGGACGAGGGCGTCACCGACGGCAGCGGCACCCGTGCCGTCGAAGCCGGATCGACCGACTCCGGAAGCAGCGGTGACGTGCTGGTCGACGGCCTCGGCTCGAGTCCGGGGAAGGCGACGGGCGCGGCCAAGATCGTCCGCAAGCTCGACGAACTCGACAAGGTGGGCGAAGGCGACATCATCGTCACCGAGATGACCACGCCGGACATGGTGCCGGCGATGAAACGCGCCGCCGGAATCGTCACCGACGAGGGCGGCATGACCAGCCACGCCGCCATCGTCTCCCGGGAGCTGGGCGTCCCCGCCGTCGTCGGCACGACCAACGCGACGACCGTGCTCGAGGACGGCCAGTTCATCACCATCGACGGCGACAAGGGAACGATCCTCGAGGGCGAGGCGGACGTCGAGGAGGAGCGCAAACCCGTCGAGGAAGTCCGTCCGCAGTCGCCGGTGAAACCGATGACCGCCACCGAGGTCAAGGTCAACGTCTCGATTCCGGAGGCGGCCCAGCGGGCCGCGGCGACGGGTGCTGACGGCGTTGGCCTGCTGCGCGTCGAGCACATGATTCTCTCGCTGGGGAAGACACCCGAGCGATACATCGACGACAACGGGGAGGACGCCTACGTTGGCGAACTCATCGACGGCATCCGCGCCGTCGCCGACGAGTTCTATCCGCGACCGGTGCGAGTGCGCACCCTCGACGCCCCCACGGACGAGTTCCGACAGCTCCAGGGCGGCGAGAACGAGCCCAACGAGCACAACCCGATGCTCGGCTACCGTGGCATCCGCCGCAGCCTCGACAAACCTGAGCTGTTCGCCCACGAACTCGAGGCGTTCCGCCGGCTGTACGACATGGGCTACGACAACGTCGAGCTCATGCTCCCGCTGGTCAACGACGCCGAGGACGTCCACCGGGCGAAGCGGCTTATGCGCGACGCCGGCATCGACCCCGAGAAGCGGACCTGGGGCGTGATGATCGAGACGCCAGCCTCCGCGCTCGGCGTCGAGGAGATGGCCGATGCAGGGATCGACTTTGCATCGTTCGGCACCAACGACCTCACCCAGTACACGCTGGCGGTCGACCGGAACAACGAGAACGTCGCCGACCGGTTCGACGAACTCCACCCCGCCGTGCTCCGCCTGATCGGCGACGTGATCGAAACCTGTCGGGAACACGGCGTCGAGACGAGCATCTGTGGCCAGGCCGGCTCCAAGCCCGAGATGGTCCAGTTCCTCGTCAACGAGGGCGTGAGTTCGATTTCGGCGAACATCGACGCGGTTCGGGACGTCCAGCACGAGGTCAAGCGCGTCGAGCAGAAGCTGCTGCTCGACTCGGTTCGCTAGCGAGCGTACAGAACCCAGTTTTTTCCGTTTCAGCCGTGTCCGAACGCACGGGATGTGGCCGAATAATTTCCATTGGTCATAAACTATTTGTTCACCGAGCGTGAGGTTCACACGAGATACAATGTCACGCACGAACCGACGGCGGTTCCTCTCGCGAACGGCGGCTGCGGCGGCTGCGACGCTGGGCATAGCGACGACGACGGCGACGGCCGAGGAGTGGCCTACGGGCTACGTCTCGACCCGGAACCACTTCGATTGCGACGGGAACGCGCTCGAAGACCTGGACCACTACGAGACGACGGACGTCCCCTGCTTCGACCGGGGTTGTGCGGACGAGTTGCTGGTTCACGTCCACGGTTGGAAGAACAAGGGCGAGGACGACGCGAAGGGGGCGTTCGAGAACGCCGCGAGCTACCTCGACGCGGGCGGCTACGACGGCGAGGTGGTCGGCTGGTGGTGGGACTCGGACTGCGGCTGGGACACCTCGAAGGACATCGCCTGGTGGAACGGCAAGAAGCTGGCGCAGTTCGTCAGGGACTACCGGTTCCTCCACGGTGGCGACCCCACGGTTCGGATCATGGGGCACTCGCTGGGCACGCGGGTCGCGCTCACCGTCCCCTACTACTTCGAGGACGCGGGCGTCGACTGGGAGGCGGTCCGGAGCATGCACCTGCTCGGCGGGGCCGTGCCGAACGACTGGCCGGACCACGAGAACCTCCAGCCGGGGCTTCGGGACGGCTTCGGCGCGACTTACAATTACGTCAATCAGGAGGACGACGTTCTGGGCTGGTACGCATACAACTGGGCCGAGTGGAACGACGCGCTCGGCAAACACGGGTCGGCCGAAGGCGGCACCTGTAACTTCCAGGACTGGGACGTGACCGACTGGTGGGGGAACGATCACGACTTCGAGACGTACATCGAACACTGCAACGACCTCGTCGTCGCGGACATGCACCGCGTCGAGGAGTACAACGACTGCTGAGGGGGCGTTCACGAAGTCGTCGTGGAACGCAATCCATAACACTCCGCTGACGGATGTAGCTGTATGGACGCCGTTCGCGAGGCCGAGCCACAGGATTTCGATCGGGTGCTCTCCTCGATGTGTACCGAACCACACCCGGTCGCCCGCGAGGCGGCCGAACGATTTCTCGCGACGAACCCCGGCGACCCCGGCACCTACCAGCGGATCGCCGCCCTCGAGCGTCGGGCCGTCTCGCTGCTCGGTGACGTCGCCGACCTCGAGGATCCTGCGGGCTACGTCACGAGCGGCGGAACCGAAGCCAACATTCAGGCGGTTCGGATCGCCCGCGACCGCGCCGACTCGCGAACGCCGAACGTGGTCATGCCCGAATCGGGTCACTTCAGCTTTCGGAAGGCCGCGGATCTGCTCGGCGTCGAACTCCGCGTCGTCCCGCTCGCAGACGACCGCCGGGCCGATCTCGCGGCGGTCCGCGAGAGCGTCGACGCCGACACCGCCCTCGTGGTCGCTGTCGCGGGCTCGACGGAGTACGGGCGCGTCGATCCGATCCCCGACATGGCCGAACTCGCCCACGAACACGGGGCGCTCTGTCACGTCGACGCGGCCTGGGGCGGGTTCGTGCTTCCGTTTACGGATTATGCGTGGAGCTTCGCGGACGCCCCCGTCGACACGATGGCGATCGATCCCCACAAGATGGGGCAGGCGGCGGTTCCCGCCGGCGGGTTGCTCGTCCGCGAGGCCGCGCTGCTCGACGAACTCGCAGTCGACACGCCCTACCTCGAGTCGACCTCCCAGGCGACCCTGACCGGCACCCGGTCGGGAGCGGGCGTTGCGAGTACGGTCGCCGCCCTCGAGGAGCTGTGGCCGGGCGGCTACGCGGCCCAGTACGAACGGTCGATGGCGAACGCGCGCTGGCTAGCCGAGGCGCTTGCGGATCGCGACTACGATGTGGTCAAGCCGACGCTGCCGCTGATCGCCGCCGACGTACCGACGCCGTTGTTCGAGGCGCTTCGGGAGAGGGGGTGGCGGCTCTCGCGGACGGGCGCCGACGAGCTACGGATCGTCTGCATGCCCCACGTCAACCGGAAGATGCTCGAGTCGTTCGTCGCCGATCTCGATCGACTCGCGGGGCGGCCGGAGATCCCGCTTGCGGGCGGCAGCTGAGTTTCGATACCGGTATCAGTCGGCCGGACGAGGAGGGGACCGATGGATCGGTTCGATACGGTGGCACTGTTCGGGTTTCTGGGGCTCGTGGCCCTCTCGGCGGTGACTGACATCGACGCGCTGGTGCTGGCGGCCGCCCTCGGTGGGTTCGTTCTTTCGCTGTCGCTCTGGCAGTTCTACCTGGGACGCGTCTGGGAGGGGCTCGGCCTGCTCGTCTGGGTCGGCTCGGCCGTTCTCGCGGTCGTCGGCCTCGAGGGACGGCCTGCGCTCACCGTTGCGTTTCTCCTGACGCTGCTCCTCGGTATGGCGCTGCAGTTCGGCGGGCGTTACGGGGTACTCCCGGACGTCTGGCGACCCGACGAGGAGTAGGACGCTGGTGTCGAGACGACCGGACGGAGAATTCGGGTCGGCCGATCAGACGACCGCGTCCCACAGCGGCTGGATGATGAAGAACAGCGACTGGTAGGCGATGTACAGGAAGACGACCGACGAGGCGACGAGCGCGCCCTTCGGCCGCTCGAGTGGGATCTCGGTGCGGGCCTCGACCAGGCGAGCCTCGAACTCGAAGAAGTCCGTGATCAACAGCCCCAGGGCGAGCACCGTGAAGATGACGCCGCCGTGGAGGTGGACGGTGATGTAGAAGAACCCGCCGAGGACGATCAGCACGTTCGTGACCTCGAGGAACAGGCTTCGACTGACCGCGTCGACGCCGTCCTCGCGAGCGGTCCTAACGTAGGTTCGGTGAGCGATGGCGCGCGCGAACAGGTTGGCGACCACGAGGCCGAGCAGGACGAACTCGATGATCGTGACGCCGCCGACGACCTCCGTCCCGAGGACGTCGAGTGGGCCGAGTACCGCTGGTGTGATCATACCTGAACCACGGTGGTTCGACCATTAGAGTTTTTCCAATGACGGCGGCCGGCGCCCGGCCGGGGCGCTACGCAAACTCCTGCGTGCTCTCCGGGACGACGAGCGTCGACAGCGTCTCCCCGACGCCGATGATAACGCTCGAGCCAGGGTCGACGGTGCCGACGACCCGGTCGTCGATACAGAGGCTCACGTCGCCCTCGTCGCGTTCGACCGACAGCGAGAGGCGGTCGTCGGGCAGCACCCAGTGACTCGCCCCCATCACGAACGGAGCGATCGGCACGACGGCGACCGCGTCGACGTCCGC
Source organism: Natrononativus sp. DTA114 (assembly GCF_059736515.1). Taxonomy (NCBI): domain Archaea; kingdom Methanobacteriati; phylum Methanobacteriota; class Halobacteria; order Halobacteriales; family Natrialbaceae; genus Natrononativus; species Natrononativus sp. DTA114. The sequence goes on from NZ_JCASSN010000003.1 coordinate 754,956, forward strand.
CGAGAGCTGTGGCCCGCCGGCCGCGTCCGCGTAGCCGTGGGTGCCCGCGGGCGTCGCGACCACGACGCCGTCGGCGCGAAACTGTGAGACGTCCGCCGCCGGCAGACGAACGCTGTACTCGGAGATCGTCGCCGGTTCGTCGGTGAGAAGCGTGACGTCGAACAGCGCCCGTTCGACGCTGCCGTCGCGCTCGGCGGCGAGCAGCGGGCGCCGACACTCCGTCGCGCCGACCGAGAGCAGCGAGGCCAGGGCCGCGGGGCCGTCTTCCGCGGGAACCGACCCGACTCCGCGAACCGGGCCGACCGGAAGCGACGGGACGTCCACGCCCGTGCGAACGATGCTCGTCAACGCCGACTCGCCGAGGGTCACCAGCACATCGGGGGTGGCATCCAGTACGGTTTCCGCGTCGCCCGCGACGCTCGAGCCCCCGTTTTCGGTGACGGCCGATTCGAGCGCCTCGAGATCGAGCGCCTCGAGTTCGTCGACGATGCCGACGACCGGGTCGTCGCCCGCCGACCACGCGCCACGTTCCATGCACTCGAGTTCCGCGGGTGCGACCAAAAACGTGCGGATGGGGGACGCGTGGACTCGGTCGCCGTCCGCGTTCGGATCGATCAGTCGTCGTAAGGCCAGTCGCCGATGATCCGCATCCCCTCGGCCAGATCCTGGGCCTCGAGATCCTCGATGAGGTCGTCGGGAGTGCGGGTGGGTATTTCGAGGTCCTCGCCGGCGAGTTCGACGGTGAGCTCCGTGAGCAAGATCGCCTGCTCGGGGAGGTCACGCCGGTCGAGTTTGTCGAGGGTGTCAGCGAAGGTGTGGCCCCAGCCGCGGCCGACCTCCTCGGAAGTGCTCATCACGTGGTAGCCGGGAACCCCCCACTGGACGAACGGCCAGTGGTCGCTGTGGGGGCCGAGGCGAGGGATCGTTTCGACGGGATGGTCGAAGCGATCGGCGACCGTTTCGGCGGCCTCTTCGAGCTCCGGAAAGCCGTGGGTGGTCATCGAGAGGGTGCGCCCGCGGACGACGCCGTCGTTGTTGACGATGGCCTTGATCGAGTCGTGATCGGTCGTCTCGGCGTGGTACGCAGAGCCGACGAGTCCGACCTCCTCGGCACCGTAGGCGACGAACTCGACGCGCGTCTCGAGGTCGTCTTCCCGCTTCGTCAGGGCGTTGGCGAGTTCGACGACCATCGCAGTGCCCGCACCGTTGTCGAGGGCACCCTCAGCGATGTCGTGGGCGTCGACGTGGCTCGTCACGAGCACGCGCTCGTCGGTGTCGGGGCCGAGTTCGGCGTGGACGTTCTGGCTCGTCGTTTCGTGGATGTCGGCGTCGACCGACACCGTGACCTCCTCGCCCTCGAACCGACGGGTCAGCCGGGCGCCGACCTCGCTCGAGACGCCGACGGCGGGCACGTCGCCGATCGGGTCGTCGGCGGTGCCGACGCTGCCGGTCGGCGGCAGACAGCCTTCGACGTGGTTGCGGTAGACGAAGGCGGCTGCACCGTTCGTGACCGCGTGGTAGTACTTCTCCCGGCGGTGGACGTAGCGGTCGTAGTAGGAGGGAATGTCGCTTCTGACCATGACGACCTTCCCCTCGAGATCCGCTTCCTCGTACTCCTCGGGCAGCCCGTAACCCAGGTCGACGAGTTCCGCGCTCGCGGTCCCCGAGGGACTGCGCGGGAGCGCGATGCAGTCGAGGTCGAGGTCGCCGGTGCTGACGGAACTATCGCCGCGTGCCCACCCCTGCAGGTCGAAGCTCTCGAGTCGGGCGTTTCGCGCGCCGGCGTCCTCGAGGGCGTCTCGCGTTAGCTCGGCCGCCTCCCGTTCGCCCTCGCTGCCGGCCATCCGGTTGCCGATATCGACCAGGTTCTCGAGGTGAGTCCACCCGACATCGCTCGTCACGGTTTCTCCGATCCAGGTTACCATGCGGCGAGGGTGTCGCCGTCGGAGCCTAACTGTTGGGGAACCGGTGACGGGTGAGGGATTGTCAGTTTCGCGTCCAGTTCGCCACGATGAGTTCACAATCTGTAGAACCCGTTCAAGTAACGTCTACGAATGATTGGCAATCCCTGTCTTGGGCGATCTTTTATTACTGATGGCGGCGTTTCTCCGATAGACCGTTGGTGAACTCGATGGCAAGTCAGGTAGACGATATCGTACGGGTGTTGCCGGGTAGCGACAACGATCACGAGACCAGAGTCGCTGATCTCTCCGAGGACGTTCTCTGTGAACTGTACGAGACGCAGGTACTCGCGCGCACGTTCGACGAAAAAGCGATTAGTCTCCACCGACAGGGCCGTATCGGGACCTACGCCCCGATGCAGGGCCAGGAGGCCGCACAGGTGGGTTCGGCGATGGCGCTTCGGGAGTCGGACTACCTGTTCCCGACCTACCGAGATCACGCGATGTACCTCTCGCGCGATATCCCGCTGTCCGAGGTTCTCCGGCACCTGATGGGCCGTGGAAACTACGTCGACCGGCAGGATCCCGAGGGACTGCGGACGTTCCCGATCACGATTCCGATCGCAACACAGCTTCCACACGCCGTCGGCGTCGGCATGGCCGCCGACTACAAGGGCGAGGAGGTCGCGGCGATGGCCAGCCTCGGCGACGGCGCGACCAGCGAGGGCGACTTCCACGAGGCGCTGAACTTCGCCGGCGTCTTCGAGGCGCCCGCGGTCTTCTTCTGTCAGAACAACGGTTACGCCATCTCCGTTCCCCGGGAGCGCCAGACCGCGAGCGCGACGATCGCCCAGAAGGCCGACGCCTACGGCATCGAGGGGGTCCGGGTCGACGGCAACGACGTGCTCGCGGTGTACGACGTCGTCGAGGACGCCCTGGAGCGCGCACGGCGGGGCGACGGCCCGACGCTAATCGAGGCCGTCACCTTCCGCCAGGGGCCACACACCACGACCGACGATCCGAACGTCTACCGCGACGAGTCGGAGTGCGAGGAGTGGGGCTGTCCGCTCGAGCGAACCCGCGACTACCTCGAGACGACCGTCGGCTGGACCGAGGAGGACGACGAGGCGGTGTACGAGGCCGCCCGCGAGACGGTTCAGGACGCCGTCGATACCGCCGAAGCGGAGGAGGACCCCGATCCCGAAACCATGTTCGACCACGTCACGGCCGCCGACCACCCCCGCTACGCCCGCCAGCGCCAACAGCTTCCAAACGAGCCACAGGTCGAGCGCTAGCGCGACGCCCATCGAGAGCCCCGCGCCAGTCCAGCGCGGTCGGAACTGAATCTTTTTCACGCCGCTCTGTGAGGGTGAGATATATGCGGGAGACGCTTGCCGAGTGGCGGCCGGTGATCGACGAGACGATCGCTGACCTCCTCCCACGAGAAGTCGACGACGAGTACCTCGAGTCGTTCTTCGGCGAGGCCACCTACAGCTACGACTCGGAGGGTGTCCAGTGTGCACTTTCCGACCCGGTCTGGGACCTCCTCGACCGGGGCGGGAAGCGGTGGCGGGCCGTCCTCTTTCTGGTCTTTCTCGAGGCGTTCGGGGAGGAGCCCGAGCCGTACCTCCCCTACGCCTGCATCCCGGAGATCCTTCACAACGGGACGATCATCGTCGACGACGTCGAAGACGGGGCGGCGATCCGTCGGGGTGAACCCGCGCTCCACCACATTTACGGCGAGGACGTCGCGCTCAACGCGGGCAACGCGATGTACTTCCTGCCGCTGAAGATCCTGACGAACGACCCCGCGGGGCTTCCCGCGGAGCGCAGGCTCGCCGCCTACGAGATGCTGATGCACGAACTCAACCGGACCCACCTCGGCCAGGGGATGGACATCTGCTGGCACAACGAGCGCGATGTCCGCATCAGTCGCGAGCAGTACCTCGAGATGTGCGCCTGTAAGACCGGCTGTCTGGGCCGGATCGTCGCCCAACTCGCGGCGATCGTCGCCGACCAGTCACCCGAGGTGACGGCCGCCGTCGCCGACTACACCGAACTCACCTCGATCGCGTTCCAGATCGGCGACGACATCCTGGACGTCGAGAACTCGCTGGGACGAGCCGGCGAGTTCGGCAAGGAGTTCGGCAACGACGTCCGGGAGGGTAAGAAGACGCTGCTCGTTATCCACGCCATCGAGGAAAGCGACCCCGCCGAGGCCGAGCGCCTCCAGGAGATCCTCGGGGCCGAAACGAACACCGACGAGGAGGTGCTCGATGCGCTGTCGATCATCGAGGACGCCGGCAGCATCGACTACGCCCGCGAGCGCGCGCTCGAACTCGCCGCCGAAGCCAGGGCGAACGTTCGCGGACTCGATCTCGAGCCCGAGCCGACCGAGAAGCTGCTCTCGTTCACCGAGTTCGTCGTCGAGCGCGACGTCTGAGCGGTTTGGTTCCGGACACCCACCCGCACCGATACTCACGGAACCTGAATCGTTCCGGCTATAGTAACAACTGAAACGGGTTACACACTGCTCACGATCCAGCGGCCAATACTGACGAAATTTCGCCAGTCTTGGCCGCCTCGCTGTGAGCAGGTGTGCAATGGCTTTCAGTGGCTACTATAGTTCTAACTGGGTTGCGACCGTATCCGGCCCATGGCCGACCACTCGACGCGGACCGACTCCCCGCCCGCGACGAGCCCCTGGCCGATCCTCGTCGCCGTGGGGCTCGTCGCCGCGGAGATCGGGATTATTCTCGACCTGTTTCCCGTCGCCGTCGGCGGACTGCTGCTTCTCGCCCGCAGCCTCGTCAGCATCCTCGCCGAATCGGGCCACCTCTCGCGACCCCGGCTCGCCGCCGCCTGCCTCGGCGTCGCCTTCGTCATCGTCGGGCTGGCGCTGTATGCCCTCGGCACGGGTCTCCTCGCGGCCGGCTCCGGATTCGAAACCGTAACCGGCCTGGCGAGTCGCGGGGTCGCCATCGTCGTCGCCGGCGTGCTCACGGGTTTCGGGGCGGCCGTCGCGCCTCGAGTCCGGCGGCTCTGAACCCGGTCTCTCGAGCCGGATCCGACGGGGGACGCGGGCGACTCGAGCCGTTTCCCCCACAGGAACTTGTGTCTCCGAGCCGTACACCGCACATGAGCCGGAGCGCGTTCGATACGGAGATGGCACTCGACCTCGCGGTTAACCTGATTCCGCTCGGGATCCTGCTCTTTTTCATCGGCCTGTACGCGCTCGTCAACCCGTGGGGAGTCGATCCGCTCAGAACCACCCTCCAGTTCGCGATCATCGGACTCACGGCCGTCGGTCTCGCGATCGTGACCTACGTCGCGGCGCGGGCGATCGAGGGCGATCCCCGTACGCAGGCCGAGTCGAATCGGCGCTAGGGGCCGCCGAGAACGAGAACGAAACCGGTGAGCGCCATAAGAACGACGATCCCCACCAGCACGAGGCCGAACAGTTCCTTCTCGGAGAGGCGATCGTCGGTCGCCGACTCGTCGGATGGACTCGAGGACACGAAACCCGCTTCGACGCCGACAGACAAAGTCTTTCGTCGCTCGCCCCGCACGGAGTTTCGTTCGTTACCTGACGACGAGCAGTTTCGACTGGTTGCCGCCGTCGTCGAACTCGTCGTCAGCAACCCGGATTCCGCAGTTCACACACTGGTACCCGCCATCGATGTGCCCATACAGACGCTCGCCACAGTCGCCACATCGCCCATGTGGATAGTACATCTATCTGTACCTGAGCCACCATCCCCGATAAACCCACTGCCCCCACAGTACACGTATTAAGAACGTCTCGGTACGTGACCGACGGAGTTACCCGACGACCGGACGAACGAACGCGTATGGACGACCACACCCGCGACCCGTCCGTCGGCGCTCCCGAGGGGAACCCGGCGGGGTGGCTCGAGTCGGCGGGTCGCTGGGAACACGGGACACTCCGCCGGGCGACGATCCACGGCGTTCGACTGTTCAACAGCGGGGCCTACCACGAGAGCCACGACTGTTTCGAGGACGAGTGGTACAACTACGGCCGCGGAACCCGCGAGAGCATGTTTCTTCACGGAATGGTTCAGGTCGCCGCGGGGGCGTACAAGTGCGTCGACTTCGAGAACAACGACGGGATGCGGTCGCTGTTTCGGACCGCTCTCCAGTACTTCCAGGGCGTCCCACGGGACTTCTACGGCGTCGACGTCCTCGAGGTACGGACGACGCTCACAAACGCCCTCGAGGAGCCGACGCGGATCGACGGCTGGCAGATCCCCCTCGACGGGCGGCTCCCGACCGCTCGGGAGATCGATTTCGAGTACGCTGCCGGCCTCGAGTGAGCGGCCAAAGAAGTGGAACGGCGCGGCGACCGTGCGCGAACGGGTGAACGGCTTCCGTTACCCGAAAAGCGAACCGATTCTCGAGAGCAAAAAGCTGAGTGAAGACGGCGGATCGCCGTACTCGTGCTCGAGAACGGTTTCGCCGTCCCCGTCGAGAACGATGATCACGTCGCCGTCCTCGTTCCAGACGTGCTGGTTATAGCCCCAGTGCACCCGCTCGTCGGTGTTCTCACCGGGTGCGGTTACGAGCCGAACGCTCTGGCCCGGCGCGAGGGTGAATCCCTGCGGGAACGCCGCCGGGCTGAACCCGCGCCCGTCGACGACGCCGTGGTCGTATCGGTCGCGAACGGACCAGTTCCCCATCTCGAGTGTCACGTCGCCGGTGTTCGTGAACTCGATCCACTCCTCTTCGGCGTCGCTGCCCTCGACCTGCATGGCAGTGACCTCGAGCAGCCCCTGTGCGTCGGCCGCCGAGCTGACGGCGTCGTCTTCGTCCTCCTCCGGCTCGTCGGTTTCTTCGTCCTCCTCTTCAGAGTCCTCTTCCGGTTCGTCTTCTTCGTCGGTCTCGTCGTCATCTTCAGGCTCGTCGTCCGGTTCCTCTTCGGCCGGCGCCTCGCCGGGCAGTCGCTCCGGAACGATCTGTCCCCGGATCTCTCCCTCCGGGTTCTCCTCGGTGTGGACGTTGACGTACGCGCCCTCTTCCGCGAGGATCTCCACGACTGCGTCGAGGTCCTCCCCCTCGAGCGGGCCGACGAGGTCGTCGACCGTCAGCGTCCCCTCCGCGAGAACGCCGTCGAACCGTCCCTCGATTAGCGCCGACCCCGTCCCGCCCTCCGGGTAGAGCCAGGCGACGACCGGTCCGTCCTCGTCCGGGCCACCCAGGTGGACGTGAGCCTCGGTGACGTCACAGATGTGATCGACGTGAACCTGGTAGTCGACCGTCTCCGCGCCCTGATCGGCCTCGAAGAGAGCCTGGCCGCTGGCGTTCGTCTCCACCTCGTGGGTCGCCTCCTCCGCCGTAAGCGCCGCGGAAAACGTCGCTTCGCCGTGGTCGCCGTCCGCGCTCACCGTTCCGATCGCGATACTACTTCCAACTGCGACGCCGACGGTCTGTAAGAGCCGCCGGCGCGTGCGAGTGTTGCTACTCATGGTGACTGTCCAGTCACGTGACGTGTGCTGAACACAGACACGTCCACGCTGACCGTGTTAAGGTTAATTACGGAATATTCGTATCGAACGCATGTACTCGTGTCGTGGACGGTTCGATCGTTCGTGACGGCGACGGCGTCCGCTACGGTCGGTAGGTTCGGGTGCGGAGTGATCGCCCGGTGACGCGTTTCGATCGAGACCGAATCGCCTTTGAGGCGGACGTACCTATAACGAGCAATGAAAGTTGCCCAGCTAGGGTCGGGGACGCCCGAAATCGCGGTCGTCGCCGGCGTCCACGGCGACGAACCCTGCGGGGTTCGCGCCGTCGAGCGACTGCTCGAGGAGCGTCCGACGGTCGAGCGCCCCGTCAAACTCGTCATCGCGAACGAGGAGGCGCTCGAGCGGCAGGTCCGATTCCTCGACGAAGATCTGAATCGGGCGTTTCCCGGATCGCCCGACGCCGACACGCACGAGGGCCGCCTGGCCTACGAACTCGCGGCTGAGCTCGGGGACTGCCTCTCTTTCTCGATGCACTCCACGCAGAGCCACGCGGAGCCGTTCGCCATCGTCAACGGCGTGACCGAGACTGCAAAGGAGCTGTGTCCCCAGCTTCCCGTCAACGCGGTCGTCGAAACCGGCCCCTTCGCGGAGGGGCGACTGTTCACCCAGATCGAGACGATCGAGGTCGAGTGTGGTCTCCAGGGAACCGACACCGCGGCGGAGAACGCGGACCGACTGACGCGGGCGTTTCTCACCGCCGTCGGGGCGCTCCCCGGCGATACCGTCGCTCGAGATCTCCCGGTGTTTCGACTCACCGACAGCATCCGGAAGCAGCGGGCCGAGAGCTACGAGGTGTTCGTCGAGAACTTCCAGCGCGTCGAGGCCGGCGAGGCGTTCGCCGCCGCCGACGGCGAGTCACAGGTGGCCGACGAGTCGTTCTATCCCATCCTGATGTCGCCGTACGGCTACAGCGATGTCTTCGGCTACACTGCGGAGAAACTCGAGGTGCTCACCTCGGGGACGATCGCGGACTGAGTAGGGTTTAGCCGGTTACGACGGGTGCTCCGAGATACGGGCACATTTCACCGCGTCGCAGGATTGATACGCGGCGACTGCTTTTACCGGAGCAATGATTCCACCGGAACTCGTCGTTGCACTCCTCGCAGAGCCGTTCCCCAACGGGATCACACACTACGCGCTGGGGGGGCTACTGGTCGGCCTCGGCGTCGCCGTGATCTACCTCGGCACGGGCATCCCCGCCGGGGCGAGTACGTTCCTCGAGTCGACGCTCTCCTACGGCTCGAAGCTCCCGCGATTCCAGCGGTACGTCCCCTCGAGGGACTGGCGGGTCGTCTTCACGTTGGGGATCGTGGCGGGCGCCGCCGTCTACGCCCTCGCGCTCGGCGAGGGCGTCTGGACCACGGAGGTCCAGTGGTGGCGGCTGCTCCTCGGCGGCGTCCTCATCGGGATCGGGACCCGCGTCGGGAAGGGCTGTACCTCTGGCCACGGGGTCTGCGGCGTCGGCTCGATCTCGAGCGCGTCGTTCGTCGGCGTCATCAGTTTTCTGCTGATCGCAATCGTCACGGCCCACCTCGTCGGCGCCGCGGGGGTGGCGCCATGAGCGCCGACCACGACCAGCATCCGCTGTTTCTCCCGCTCGTCTTCGCCGGCGGGCTGATCTTCGGGTTCGGCCTCGCACTGAGCGAGATGGCGAAACCGGAGGTCGTCCTTTCGTTCCTCCAGTTCGAGGACTTCGGACTCCTGTTCGTGATGTTCGGCGCCGCCGCGGTCACGGGGGTCGTCTTCTTCACCGCACCCCGATTCCTGGGCCGGGCGCCGATGACCGGGGCAGTCTACGGCCGGCGGCTCAAGACCCTCGACAAAAACGTCGTCCTCGGCGGCGGCATCTTCGGCGTCGGCTGGGGGCTCTCGGGGATCTGCCCCGGTGCGGCCTACGCCAGCCTCGGCATCGGCAACTACGCGATCCTCTGGGGGATCGCCGGCATGTTCGTCGGCGCCTACGTCCAGGGCTTCTGGCGCTCACAGAGCGCGGAAACGGGCGCCTCGAGTCCGACCGGCGCCGACTGATCGGCCCGCCTCCTCGAGACGCACTCACAGACCGCCACAACGGCTATCGGTCTCGAGCGCCGTCGATTGCGATATGCGCGCAATCGTGTTCGACCTCGACGGCACGCTCGTCCAGTTCGACCGGCCGTACGAGGCGCTTCTGACCGACGCGATCTCGACGGTTGCCGACGAACCGAGCGACGAGCAGCTCCGGGCCTACAGCGAGTCGTTCCGGACGCACTTCGGTTCCTGCGAGCCGAATCCGATCCGGAACGCGTTCGCCGACACCCTCCCCGATTCGGATCCGGAGGCTCTCGCCGACGCCCTCCACCGGGCGGAAATCGAGGCCTCCCGCTCGCCCCCGAACGCGGAGGCCGACCTCGAGCGACTCGCGAAAACGCACCGGATCGGTGTGCTCACGAACGGCATGCCGTCGTGGCAGTGGGCCAAACTCGAGGCGGTGGGGCTCGAGAAGCATATCGATGCGTTCGTCGCCTCGTACGACGCCGGTGCGCACAAACCGGATCCCGAGCCGTTCGACCTGCTCGAGCGCCGGCTTCCGGCCGAGGCGTACGCGATGGTCGGGGACAGCGATGCCGATATCGACGGCGCAAATGCCGCCGGCTGGCGGGCACACCGGTACGACGGCGGTGGCTTCGGCGATCTTCCTGCTGGACTGGGCTGAACGTGAGGACCTGTCTCGAGGTCAACTATTATGCCGACCGCGTTCGATAGTTCGCCCAATGGTACGACTCGAACCTCCCTGTCTGCGATCGAAACACGCCTCCCGCGGGGCGGCCCGCGGTGCGAAAGTCGGCGGTAAGGTCGGCGGCCTGGGCGGCCCCGCGACCGGTGCGGTGGGCGCCGGCGTCGGCGCAGCGACCGGCTACCTCGCGGGGACGGCCCGCGATCAGGTCGAGTCGGTGCTCAAGCCCTGGTAGCTCGCGTGTCGACCGATTAGATCCTCTGCAGCATGAGGGTACACAACGCCGTTCACAAAGTGATAAATCCCTCCTCCGGTACCCTCTTCGTATGGACGTCTACGAGCTGATCACGCGAAACGCCGACGAGGTGGTGACCGACGAGGAAGTGCGCGAACTCGCCACAGATCCCGACGGGAAACGCGCCTACGTCGGCTACGAGCCCTCCGGGGTGCTTCATCTCGGGCACCTGCTGACTGCGAACAAACTCATCGATCTTCAAGAGGCGGGGATGGAGGTCGTCGTCCTGCTGGCCGACGTCCACGCCTACCTCAACGGGAAGGGCACCTTCGAGGAGATCCGCGAGACCGCAGAGCAAATGCGCGCCCAGTTCCTCGCCTACGGTCTCGAGGAAGAGAAGACGGAGTTCGTCTACGGTTCTACCTACCAGCTCGACGAGGAGTACGTCCTCGATCTGCACGCACTGGAACTCGAGACCACCCTGAAGCGCGCCCAGCGCGCGATGGCCGAGATCCAGGGTGGGGACACCGCGAAGGTGAGCCACGTCGTCTACCCGTTGATGCAGGCGCTGGACATCGAGTACCTCGACCTCGATCTGGCCGTCGGCGGGATGGACCAGCGCAAGGTCCACATGCTCGCCCGCGAGGAGCTACCCAGCGTGGGATACGAGGTCCGGCCGTGTCTCCACACCCCGATCGTCGCCGACCTCACGAGCGGCGAGGGGAAGATGTCCTCGAGTCAGGGCGTCACCATCTCGATGGAGGATTCCACCGAGGAGCTCGAGGAGAAGGTCAACTCGGCGTTCTGTCCGCCGACCCGCGATCCCGAGGGCGACCTCGAGAACCCGGTCCTCGAACTGTTCGAGTACCACGTCTTCCCTCGCTTCGAGGCCGTTACCGTCGCACGCCCCGAGAAGTACGGCGGCGATCTCACCTACGAGGCCTACGAGGACCTCGCGGCGGACCTCGAGTCCGGCGAACTCCATCCCGCCGACGCGAAGGGCACGCTCGCGAGCTACCTCGACGAACTGATCGCGCCCGGCCGGGCGAAACTGCGCCAACTGCGGGCCTGAGCGGCGGCCGGAACGCGACGCTGTCGCGGGCGTTATCAGGGACGGGGACCAACCGACGGACATGAATCCCAGCACGGCGGGAACCTTTCGGGTCTATCCGGGACGGCGGGACGACGAACTGCTCCTTCTCGACGTCGACTCCGCGGATCCAACCTACGTGCCGGCGACGCTGGCGCCCGACCTCGAGGCGGGGAACCGGATCGAGGCGACCCTCGAGTGGGACGACGGCGAGCCGGTGACCGCCGAGTACGAACTGCTCGAATCGACCCGATTCCGCTTTCTGCGCACCGACGAACCGGTGTTCCAGGCGGCCCAGGGCTGTTTCGAGGAGGCCAGACGGGCGGGCGAGGCGATGAACGCCCGCGTCACCTACAGCACCGACAGCGAGCCCAACGGGGTCGTCTACACCTTCGCCGACCAGGCGGGCCAGCGGGACCTCTTCGCGGAGTTTCGTGACGGCGGGAAACCCCTCGAGCCGTTGCTCGCCCGTGCGGCCGACTCCGAGACGGCCGACCCCCCGTTTTCGGTGTGGGTGCTCGATCCACAGGAGCCGTTCGTACTCGTCTACATCGTGCTCGATCCGGCGGGGGTACTCGAGGAGACGATGGCGGAGACGTACGAGTAAGCGTTCCGGGAGGAACGTTCGGGGTAAACAGGCTGATAACAATGCTCAGATCGCGCGAAGGACGGAGCACGACGGGTAGTGACCCCAATCTCTCTGTCAGAATCTGCCTGCTGAATAGAGAGGATTAGTGTAACACGACGGCTCCGTCTGTTTCACGCCGAAATAGGTAAACCAGCTGCTCACTGCACGTGCGAACTGATCCACTCCACTTCTACAGGAGATAGGAAGTCCCGGAGAGTTTTGGGTATTTCGTGAGTCACGAACTCCTCATCAGGTTATATAGTCGTGCCAAAACAAATCAGTGACTGTGAGTGAGGAACCGCTGCCCCACGAGGTGTTCAAGCTGCTCGCCGACGAGTACGTGCGGGCGATTCTCACCGCGACTACGGAAGACAGAAAATCAGCACCCATGCTCGCCGAAACCCTCGATGCCGCCCCTTCAACCGTGTACGACCGTCTCGACCGATTGATCGAGGCAGGCTTCCTCGACGAACGAACCGAGATCGACGAAAACGGTAATCACTACGCAACCTACCATGCCCAGATAGAACGGTTCGACGTCGAGGTGACCCCCGCCGGATTTACCGTCGCAACAGAATTGACTGATCGTGACGCCGCAGCGGACCAGCTGACCGATCTCTGGAGTGAAATGGAATGATCGACTTCAGTAACCCTGTCTGGTGGCGAACCGTTCTCCCAGCACTGTCTCTAATTGGATTGCTGTTGGCGCTGGTGATCGTTGGGAAGGCGATTCGAGGTTACCGTCAGAACAATGATCGCGGAATGTTCTTGCTCGCGGTCGGACTGTGTCTGCTTCTCTTAGGGCCGATCCCTGTTGAACTGTTGGCGGTCATGTTCTTCGACGAGACGATCGAAGGCGGAGTTGCGGTGAGCATCATCCAGCAGTTGTTCAGAGTCGCTGGGATGCTGGTGATCCTCGCCTCAATGTATGTGCGTCGATGACGACACTTCACTTTTGTATGGTAAGTCGTTTACCTGTACCGAGCATTTGACTCTTCGCTCAGACCGCGCCCTACCAAGTGCCATATTCGCGCCCTGTATTCAGCACGACGTTACTAACCCCATCGTGTTTGAGATAACTCGCGGAGTCGATAAGCGGATGGTGATTGTTCAACTACCACACCGTTTGCATCTGGTTCCGGAGCGATCGGCCGCTGTTAGCTCCCGTTTCGCGCCGCGTCGATCCGCTCGAACTGCTCGTCGCTTAACTCGAGGTCGACGGCGACGACGTTCTCCTCGAGTTGCGCGGGCGATCGAGCCCCGACAATGGGGATACACGAGAAGCGGTCCTGGTCCATCAGCCAGCGCAGCGATACCTGGGCAGGGGAGGCGTCGACTTCCTCGCTCACTTCCTCGATCGACTCGAGGACGTCCCACGCCTGCTCAGTCGCGTAGCGGTCGCCGAAGGCGTCCTGGAGGCTGCCCCGCGAGTCGTCGGGCGCTTCGACGCCGCCGTCGTCGGTGCGCTCGTACTTGCCGGTGAGGAAGCCGCCGGCGAGCGGGGAGTACGGACAGACTGCGAGATCCTGGTCGGCGCAGACGTCGAGGTAGTCGCCGACCGCGTCGTAGTGGGCAGCGTTGACCATCGGCTGGGTAACGTCGAAGCGCTCGATACCTTCGGTATCGCTGGTCCACAGTGCCTTCGTCAGTTTCCAGGCAGCCATCGAGGACGCTCCGAGGTAGTGGACCTTGCCCTCGCGGACGAGTTCCGTCAGCACTTGCATCGTCTCCCGGATGGGCGTCTCGTCGTCCCAGCGGTGGATGTAGTAGAGATCGATGTAGTCGGTACCCAGCCGCTCTAAGGTGCCCTCGATCTGTGCGCGGATGTGCTTGCGACCGAGGCCGGAGTCGTTCGGTCCCGGCTCGCCCCAGCCGTCGAAGGGGAAGTACACTTTCGAGGCGATGACGAACTCCTCGCGGTCGTGATTCTCCAGCCAGTCGCCGATGTACTCCTCAGCGGTGCCATCGGGGTCGCCGTAGACGTTCGCGGTGTCGATGAAGTTGATCCCGTGCTCGTGGCAGGCGTCGAGCAGTTCGTGGGCCTCCTCGCGGTCGGTTTCGACGGTGCCGCCGGACTGCTTGGCGAAGCGCCAGGTGCCGTAGCACAGCTTCGAGACTTTCGTCCCGGTGTTTCCGAGAGTGGTATACTCCATACGAGCGGCTTCACCGGCGGCGGTGAAAACGGATTGGGATGCGGCGAAGGTGGTGCCGACACCGGGAGCGTGACGAACGTCCTCGAGGACGGGTCATCGGAGTTACCCCCCGAATCGTCCAACTACTTCGGAGTCGCTACTCGAGTCGCGGCTGTAACTCCTCCTCGAAGAACTCGAGGAACGCCTCCTGGTCGGGGCCGATCTGGTGGAAGTAGACGTGGTCGTAACCCGCGTCGACGGCCTCCTCGTAGCTGTCGACGTATTCGTCGGGGTCGGGCGTGGTGATCGTGCTCCCCTCTTCGATATCCTCGCGTTCGACCAGCTGGGCGGCCTGTTCGAAGTGGGCGGGGCTCTCGAGTTGCTGGGATAACTCGCCAGGCATCGAGCCGTTGGGCCAGTACTCGTGGACGGTGTCGACCGCCTCCTCCTCGGTCTCGGCGTAGCAGACGTCGAGCTGGGTGTACCGTGGCCCCTCGCCGCCTGCGTCTTCGTACTCGCTCGCGACCTCCTCGTCGGTCCCCGTCGACCAGAGGCCATCGCCGTGTTCGGCCGCCCACCGGGCCGTTTTGGGACCGAACGCCGAGGCGATCACCGACGGCCGCTCTTCGGGGAGGGTGAACAGTTTCGCGTTCTGGACGGTGTAGTGCTCGCCGCGGTGGTTGACGTTACCGCCCTCCCAGAGTTTGTCCATGACGTCCATCGCCTCCTCGAGTTTCTCGAGGCGGACGTCGTGTTCGGGCCACCCCTCGCCGGTGACGTGTTCGTTCAGGTTCTCGCCGGTGCCGACGCCGAAGGTGAACCGTCCGTCGAACATCGAGGCCACCGTCGCGACGGCGTGGGCGACGTTCGCCGGGTGGATTCGGTAGGTCGGGCAGGTGACGCCGACGCCGACCTCGATCTCGTCGGTCGCGGTCGCGATCCCGCCGAGGGTGCTCCAGACGAATCCGGATTCGCCCTGGGCGGACACCCAGGGGTGGAAGTGGTCCGAGATCGAGACGAAGTCGAAGCCGATCTCCTCGGCGCGCCGGGCGTTTTCGACGAGTTCCGTGGGGGTGTGCTCCTCGCTCGAGAGCGTGTAACCGATCTGGGTCATCGTGGGCGTTCTATACCGAACCCCGGCGTAGCCGTTGGCCTTGCAATCGCTACGTGGCTGTGGACTCGAGAGGAAGGCGAGGATGAGTTATCCTTTCGCGCCGCCGAAGGACATCCCCTCTTCGATGTACCGCTGGACGAACATGTAGACGAAGACGATGGGGGAGGCGTAAACGAGCGCGAACGCCGAGAAGTACCCCCACGGGACGGAGTAGGTGTCGATCAGCATGAACAGCCCGATCGGCAGGGTGTAGTTCTCGGGTCTCAGCACGAGCTGGGCGATAACGAACTCCATCCAGCCGACGAGGAAGATGAAGATGAAGATGGTCGCCAGCCCCGGCTTCGCGAGCGGCAGGACGACTTCCCAGGCGACACGGAACGGGGAGGCCCCGTCCATGATCGCCGCCTCCTCGTAGGAGACGGGAATCGAATCCATGTAGGTCTTGAGCAGCCAGGTGTTGAACGGGACGGCCATCGCCGCGTAGTACACTGACAGCACCAGCCGGTTGTTCGTCACGCCGAAGTTCGAGAAGATCGCGTACAGCGCGATGACGGTGGCGATACCGAGGCCGGCGCCGACCTGCGTGAACAGCACGTAGCCGTACAGCAGCTTCATCCGGCCGACGAACTGCCGCCGAGAGAGCGCGTACGACGCCGGGACGACGAGCGCCATCGCGATGATCACGGTGGTTACGCCGATCACCAGGCTGTTCCAGAAGTACCGCGGGAAGTCCGAGGTCGTCTCGACGTAGTTGCTGGCGTCGAGAAAGACGATCCGCGGCCAGGAGACGTAGAACTCGATGTCGGTAAACGGGATCGAAATCCCCACGATCGCACCGGGGATCGCGATGTCACCGATAACCCAGACGAAGGCGGCGGGGTCGATCTCCGTCGGGATCAGTCCGGCGCTGTCCGTCGAGTACAGCGTGGCTCCCTCGCCCTGCAGGGCGATGATGAGGATCCAGTAGACCGGTAGCAGGAGGACGAACACGAATACGATCGCCGCCAGCGTCGAGAACACCGTCTTCGCGACGTCCATCGGATCGACGGTCCCCTCTCTGATCCCCTCGAGCGTGTACGCGACGTCCGCCCGAAGCTCAGCCGGTTTCTCGAGGGCCGCTTTGACATCGTTTCGGGCTTTCCGGGCGATGTTTCTGAGTATCTGCATTACTCGTTCACCCCCTCAGCGAGACGCCCCTTCCAGACCGCAAACAGCATGAACAGCCCGATGAAGACGATGGCGGTGATCATGATCGCTGCCCCCGCGCCGTAGTCGTTGTGACTGAACGCTTCGTAGTAGCCATAGAGGACGATGAGTTCGTTCGAGCGGCCGGGACCGCCCTCGTTGAACACGAACGGGATGAGAAACTGGGTGAACGAGGCCGCGGCAGTCAGAATTGCGGCGAACATCACGGGGCGTTTGATCGCGGGCACCGTCACGTTCCAGAATCGGTGAAAGTAGCCCGCGCCGTCGACTTTCGCCGCGTCCATCAGTTCGTCCGGCACCGCCTGCAACGCGCTCACGGTGATGATGACCATGAACGGGTAAGCGAGCCACATCTCGGTCAACAGGTAGGTGCCGAACGCGAGCCACCGGCTCGAGCGAAGCCAGATCACGGGTTCGAAGCCCAGTGCGAGCATCGCCTGGTTGGCGAGGCCGAACCGAGCGGAACTGAAGACGCCGCTCCAGATCGTGATGGTGAAAATCGGCGGCAGCGCCCACGGGATGATCGCGATCGAGCGGAGGTATCGTCTTCCGCGCACCCGATCGCTCGTCAGTATCATCGCCACGAAGACGCCGAAGGCGACCTTCAGCGCGACGCTGCAGGCGACGAACAGCCAGGTCGTTCCCAGCGAGTTCCAGAAGGTGACGTCAGTGAGGACGGCGACGTAGTTCTCGAGGCCGACGAACGCCTCCTCCCCCCGGAGACCGAAAAAACCGGTGATGCCGCCGGGACCGTCCTGGAACACGGTTGCCGGCTCCGCGTCGGTAAACGAGAGGTAAATCGTGTACAGCAGGGGGAAAAACATGAACAGCGAGAACAGAAACAGACCCGGCAACACGAGAAGGGCTGCGCTGTTCTCGCTGATACGCTCCCGAACGTGCTCCGGAACGATCGCTCGGTACTGCTCGCGCGAACGGTCACCGACTGACGAAAGACTCATAGATCAGCTCCCTAGTCCCAGGCGTCGCGGATACGGCTTTCGGCGGTTTCCATCGCCTCCTCGACCGACTGGCCCCCCTCGAGCGCTGCCCACCACTCCTCCTCGAGCGGCTCCCAGACGTCGCCGAAGTCGGGGTCGGTCGCCATCGGCTGGCCCTGATCGACGGCGGCCGAGAATCCCTGGAGGTCCTCCGTGAGCTCGCCTTCTTCCTCGCCGTCGTCGGCGAAGGCGGCGTGCACCGGGATGAAGCCGTGCTCTTCGGCGTTCTGTGAGATGATCGCGGTGTTCGTCGTATACCACTCTGCGAAGGCGACGGCGGCGTCGGCGCGCTCGTCGTCCTCGTCCATCTCGGAGGTGAAGTAAAAGAGTTGCACCCCCGTGAACGGGCTCGGCTCGTTGCCGTCGGCCTCCGGCCACGGCGCGACGCCCCACTCGAAGTTGTCCTCGTCCAGGTCGCCGAGCAGCCACGGGCCGCTGATGATGAACGGGGAGTTCCCTTCGAGGAACACCGACTGCTGGACCTCGCCGTCGGGGTCCTGTGCCATGTACTCCCAGACGTTGTCCTGGATGTACTCGAGGCCGGCGATCGTCCCGTCCTCGGTCAGGCCGAGTTCGCCCGACTCGTCATCGTAGTAGTAGCCGCCGAACCCGTACGGCATCCCGCTGATGTGGTAGGCGTCCATCGGCCACGAAAAGCCGTACGTGCTCTCTTCCGGATTGTGGTGCTCTTCGGCGATCTCGAGTACTTCCTCGAACGTTTCGGGCGCCTCGTCGACGTACTCTTTGTTGTAGATCAACCCGACCGTTTCGGCGGCGAACGGCAGACCGAGCGTTTCGCCGTCGAATCGAGCGGAGTCGGCGTTGTCGCCGAAGTACTCGTCGGGGTCGATCGAGAGCCTGTCGCTCTGGTCGCTCAGGAACCCGTTCTGGTGGTAGTCGCCGATCCAGTCGTGAGCCCACATGAACATCTCAGCGCCGTCGCCGGCCGGAATCGATGCCGTCGTCTGATCCTGGATGTCACCCTGCTCGTTGCCGGCGATCGTGGCCTCGTACTGGTCGTTGAAGTCCTCGATATGACCCTCGAGTGCGGCCTGCTCACCCTCCGACAGCTCGTACCAGAGTTCGGCCTCCCCGGTGACGTCGTCGTCCGGTTCGACCGTCGGCCAGTCCTCGTCTTCCTCGTAGTCGGAACCGGTGTCGTCGCCCCCGTTTCCGTTCCCGTCGTCGCTGTCGTCACCCTCCCCCGGGTCTTCCGTGCTTACACAGCCTGCGAGTGCTCCCGTCGCCGTCGCACCCGCCATGACCTTCACCAGCGTTCGCCGATCCATAGGCATGAATAGGTGATGAATTATGACTTCAGATATTTAGTTCTTCGGATGTGGGTGTCTGTCACCCGCCCCGCAGTAGCGGTGGGCGAGGGCTTTCGGCTCACTCGAGCAGCACGTCCCTCCCGCTAGCGTTCCGGCCATGGAAATTATACGAAATAATGCATCACACGTTCGCAGATCAGGAAAAGAGTTATATGGATAATCACCCCACACAGAACAAATGGCACGTCTGCAAGTCGAGAACCTCCGAAAGGAGTTCGACAGGGGGACCATCGTGGCCGTCGACGATCTCACGCTCGACATTCCGGACGGGGATTTCGTCACAGTCGTCGGCCCGTCGGGCTGTGGCAAGACGACAACGCTGCGGATGATCGCGGGCCTCGAGTCGCCGACGTCAGGCTCGATCTATCTCGGCGACGAGGACGTCACCGCCCAGAGCGCACGGGACCGGGACATCGCGATGGTGTTCCAGAACTACGCGCTGTACCCACACAAGACGGTGTACCAGAACATGGCCTTCGGCCTCCGGATGAGCACCGATCTCTCGAAGGCCGAACGGACGGAGAAGGTTCAGTGGGCCGCCGAGATGATGGACATCGAGGACCTTCTCGAAAAGAAACCCGACGAACTCTCCGGGGGCCAGCAACAGCGGGTCGCGCTGGGACGGGCGATCGTCCGCGAGCCCAAACTGTTCCTGTTCGACGAGCCGCTGAGCAACCTCGACGCGAAGCTTCGGACGACGATGCGCGCGGAGATCCAGCGACTGCAGGACGAACTCGGGATCACCTCCGTCTACGTCACCCACGATCAGGAGGAGGCGATGACGATGGGCGATACGATCGTGATCTTAGAGGACGGCGAACTCCAGCAGACGGGTGCGCCGAAGGACGTCTACGACCGACCGACCAACCGGTTCGTCGGCGGCTTCATCGGCTCGCCCAGCATGAATTTCGTCGACGTCACGGCCCGCGCCTCCGGGAACGATCTGGTGCTCACCGGCGAGGACGACCGGTTCCGGTATCCGCTGAGCCCGGAGTACAGCAGCGATCTCACAGTCGAGGATGGACACGAGATCACCCTCGGCATCCGGCCCGAGGACGTCTACCCCGCTGGACCGTCCGAGGACGGCATCGGAGCGACCGTCGAGGTCGTCGAACCGATCGGGAGCGACAACTACCTCTATCTGGACGTCGACGACGACTTCATCGCCCGCGTCGCCGCCGATGTCGAACCCTCGATGGACGAGCGAATCGAGATCAGCTTCGAGGAGTCGAAGCTCCGCCTGTTCGATCGCCAGACCGGAGAGTCACTGCTCCACGACGTCGAAACGCCGCCGACGCCGGAACCCTGATCTCAGTCGAAAATCTGGCGAAAGACGGCCGCCTGTCCCCGGCGCAGCCGCTCGAGAAACGCCGACTTGCTGACACCGAGTTCGTCCGCCACTTCCGTAGCGGTCGCTTCTTTCGGCACCGAAAAGTAACCCAGCTCGTAGGCGGTGCGGGTCGCGGCTTCCTGTGCGGGAGTGATGTCCCAGCGCTGAGCGACCGCCTCCTCGTCTTCGCCACCGAGCGGGTACACTCGCTCGAGGGTGACGCCCACGGTTTCCCCCGCGGCCTCGAGCACCCCCTCGAGGACGTCGTAACCGACGACGGCACCCGTATAGCGCTCCTCGCCCTGCCGATACTGGATCGCGTCGACGAGAAATCCGGCGTCGACGAGTTCGTGGACGACACAGGGGTGACGTGAGAGACAGCGGTAGTTCGTCCGCCCGTCCGTGCGCGATGCATGGAGATACCGAATGCGGTCGTCCGCGTCGAGCGCGGCCGTCAGATCGGTCCCGGCGGGCGCGCTGAACCGCAGGAGGGCGTTACCGTCGCTACGGCGCTGTGGCGGCTGTGCGTCGACCGTCGAGGCCGTCTGGCGCGTCGCGGCCGCCAGGGGGCAGTCGTCGCCGGTGACGGCGAACTCGACGACGAGACACTCCTCGATCATGGGATGAGTACCGACCAATAGCATATAAATGCAGTCCATGGACGGGCCAACAGGTACACAGGTCGAACCCCAATAAACGATCATGGACCTCGAGACAGTCAAACAGCGGGCGGAGCCGCGGGCGTTCAGTCCGAAGGACGACATGCCCGAGGAGTACCGCAAGGCGGCGACGCGAATGATCCAGTTCCACGCGAACAGCGAGATCATGGGCGCGTACTTAGAGCGCCCCTTTATCCGCCAGGCGCCGTCGCTCGACCGCAAGCTCGCGTTCTCGGCGAAGGTGCAAGACGAGATCGGCCACGGACAGCTGCTCTACCGCGCGGCGGAGTCGCTCGGAATCAAGACGCGTGACGAGATGTTAGACGAGCTTGCAAACGGTGAGGGCAAGTTCCTCAACTGCTTCCACTATCCCATGAAAAAGTGGACGGAGACGCCGATGATCGGCTTCTTCGTCGACGGCGCGGCGATGCGCCGGCAGGCGACACTGAAGCGCTCGAGCTGGGAGCCCTACGCCCACGCGATGGACAAGGTCTGCTTCGAGGAGGGATTCCACGTCAAACACGGCGAGGACATCCTCCGGGAGCTGGCGACGGGCTCGAGGAAAGAACAGGAGATGGTCCAGGAGGCCTTCGACGAGTGGTGGCCCCGCATCATCCAGTTCTTCGGTCCCACCGACGACAAGTCGACCCACCACGACTTCGCCGCCGAAGTCGGCCTGAAGCTCAACACCAACGACGAGCTTCGCAACGCCTTCCTCACCGCCTACATCCCGAAGGCGAAGAAGTACGGCCTCAAGATCCCCGACGAGCCACGGATCGAGAAGTTAGACGACGGCACCTACAAGGTTCGCGAGGACGACCTCGACTGGGACGAGTTCTT
Organism: Natrononativus sp. DTA114; assembly: GCF_059736515.1. Taxonomy (NCBI): domain Archaea; kingdom Methanobacteriati; phylum Methanobacteriota; class Halobacteria; order Halobacteriales; family Natrialbaceae; genus Natrononativus; species Natrononativus sp. DTA114. The sequence continues at coordinate 776,676 of NZ_JCASSN010000003.1, forward strand.
CACCGTCGCGAAAAACAGCTACGAGGGGAGCCACGAACAGATCGGCAAGCGCCACGACACCCAGGAAGCGGTCGAGTGGGTGCGCGACGTCATGGCCGAGAACGAACGAACTGCGATGGGCGCGAACGCCCCGCAGGCGGCCGACTGATCATGATCTGGGAAGTCTTCAGGCAAGAGAAACCGGGCGGCTACCACACCCACTGCGGCAACGTCCACGCGCCGGACGCCGAGATGGCGAAACTGTTCGCGGAGATCCAGCACGGCCGGCGCAAGCCGACCAACAGCCTCTGGGTCGTCCCCCAGCCGGAGGTGTCGGAAGTCGACGCCGAGGACACCAACTTCGGCGGCACCACTGACAAGTCCTACCGCTGGGCGATGACGTACAACCGCGTCGACGAGAGCTTCGCGAAGGAGGTCGCCGACTCCCAGCGCGAACAGGAGTCAGCCGACCGCGAACGCGACGACGCCCCTGCGCGAGGTGACGACTGATGGCGGCCGTCGACTCGCTTGCCGGTCCCGCCGACCTCTCAGACGAGGAGCGAGAGGCCGTCGAGACGCTGCTCTACCGGCTGGCCGACGACGAGTTCGTCGTCGCCGACCGCTACACGGAGTGGCAGGTTCGTTCGCCCACCCTCGAGTCGGACCTCGCGCTCGCGAACATCGCCCAGGACGAACTGGGCCACGCCCGGCTCTGGTACGACCTGCTCGAGGACTTCGGTTACGAGGAGTCGGAACTGCTCTGGGAGCGCGACCCCGCCGACTTCCGCCACGCCTCGCTGGTCGAACTCCCCTTCGAGGGCGGCGACTGGGCCGATCCGATCGTCCGCTCGTACCTCTACGACGAGGCCGAACACCTCCGCCTCGAGGCCATCGCGGACTCGAGTTATCCCCGCCTCGCCGACCGCGTCGGCAAGGTCCAGGGCGAGGAGGACTACCACCGCGAGCACGCCAAAAGCTGGCTCGAGCGGCTGACCCAGACCGACGACGGCCGCGAGCACGTGCAGGACGCCGTCGACCGGCTGTTCCCCCACGCGCTAACGCTGTTCGAACCCGTCGACGCTGACGTCGAGACCACCATCGACGAACTCGGTATCCGCACCCGGTCGCTCGACGAGATGGGCGAGGAGTGGCTCGAGACGGTCGTCCCGTTCCTCGAGTCGCTGGGCCTCGAGACGCCGGTGTCGGAGAGCCACGAGGTAACGGAGGACGACCTCCCCGAGGTGCGCGGGCGCGACGGCAGCCACACCGACGACTGGTTCGACCTCTACGACGACTTCACGCACACCTATCGCGAACTCGGGCGCAACCGCGCGGACCGTATCATGGAGGACCCCGACGACTATGAGCAGTAACCACGCCGACCGTCACGACGTCGAAATCGACTTCGACGCCGAGAAAACGCCCTGTGCGTACACCCAGTACGTCGAGGGCGAGGACCTCGAGGCGCTGCCCGCCACCGGCGAGGGGGCGACGGGTCTCGAGGCCGAGATCTGGGACGCCCTGTACGCGGTCGAGGACCCCGAGATGCCGATCTCGGTCGTCGACCTCGGGCTGATCTACGGCGTTGAACTCGCTCGAGAGGGCGACGAGACCCAGGCCACGGTGATCATGACCCTGACCTACACCGGCTGTCCGGCCCGGAAGATGCTCACCGACGACATCCGCGAGGCCGCCGCCTCACCCGAGGGCGTCGATGCCGCCGCGGTCGATCTCGTCTGGAGTCCCGAGTGGTCCCTCGAGATGGTCACCGAACAGGGGAAAGACGACCTGCGGGAGTTCGGACTCAGCGTCTAAGACGCCAACGTACCACGATTCAACACGCATGCGACGAAACATCGATCCCAGCGTCGACACCTCCGGCGAGGACAGCGGCGCCGAATGCCCGTACTGTGGCTCGACCGAAACCGAGCGCGAACACCCGAAGGGGCCGTCGCTCTGCCGGTCGATGCACTTCTGTAACGGGTGTCAACAGCCCTTCGAGAAGTTCGAGTGAAAACGATAACGCCTACGGTCGTCCGGCCCCGACCGTCGACCGTGAACCGTCGTACACTGCTCGGCTCCGTCGCCACGCTGGGAGTCGCTGGACTCGCGGGCTGTCTGGGGGACGACGATTCTGACAGTCTCTTCCAGAACCCGTTCAGCGGCCGGAGCCTCAGTACACCGGTCCAGGTCGAGATTTCGAGCGAGGCCGACACCCACTACAACGTCCAACTCGAGGCGTACGACCCCGATGCCGACCGCGAGACCTACGACGGGGCGTTCGCCGTTACTCCGGGCCAGCAGGTCGGTGCTCCGCCGCTCGAGGGCATCGACCAGCAGCTTCGGGTCACCAGATTCGGCGGTGACGAGGGCGAGGACCTCGTCGAACGGGTGTCGATCACCCCCGATACGCAGTTCGTGAGCGTCCGCATCCTCGACGACGACCTCGAGGTCGAGGTGTACGAGGGCGAGCGCGCCGCTCCCGAGGACGACCTCCCGGACGCCGAGCAGGCCGACGAGGCAAACGAGTCACAGGCAACCGACTGAGCTGTTCGGTTATCCCGTTTTGTAGACGCCGCGAGCGTCGGCGATCAGCGTGTCGTCGTCGCTCGCGTAGACCTCGACGTCGACGACGCCCACGTCGCCGCCGACGCGTACGACGTCGGCTTCGGCGTAGAGGTCGCCGGTGCCCGCCGAGAGGTAGTCGATGCGCATATCGATCGTCGGCACCGGCTGATCGACGACCGAGACGAGCGCCGCTCCGCCGACCGTATCCGCGAGCGTGAACGTGACGCCGCCGTGGGCCATCACCCGGTCGGCGTTCCAGGAGAGTTCCTCGCGCATCTCGAGGCGGCCCTCGGCGTGGCCGTCGGCCGCGTCGGTGATCTCGACGCCCAGCAGGTCGGCGAACGGCATCTCCTCGAAGAATGACTCGATGTCCATGCGGTCGTCTGCACCGCACACGACCTTAATCGGTGCGGAACCCGTTTCGTCCGGCTTCGAGACCGAAGCTCACTCGTCCGCGGGCGAGTAGTTCGGGGCCTCGTCGGTGATGACGACGTCGTGGGCGTGTCCCTCGGCCTGGCCGGCAGAGGAAACCCGGACGAACTCGCTGCGCTCCTTGAACTCGGGAACCGTCTCCGCGCCGACGTATCCCATCCCCGACTGCATACCGCCGGCGAGCTGGTGGAGTTCGGACTCGAGCGTCCCCTTGTACGGCGTTGCGGCTTCGACACCCTCGGGAACGTACTCCTCGTCGTCCTCGGGGTCGTCCTTCAGATAGCGGTCGGCGTCGCCCGATTTCATCGCGCCGACGGAGCCCATACCCCGGTACTGCTTGTAGCGCTTGCCGTTCATCGTGACGACGCGACCGGGCGCCTCGTCGGTGCCGGCGAAGTACGAGCCGAGCATCACCGCGTCCGCACCCGCGGCGACCGCCTTGATCGCGTCGCCGGAGTAGCGGATGCCGCCGTCTGCGATCACGGGAACGTCGTGTTCGCGGGCGACGTCCGCGACCTGGGCGACGGCCGTGATCTGGGGCATTCCCGCGCCCGAGACGACGCGAGTCGTACAGATCGAACCGGGGCCGATCCCGACCTTGATCCCGTCAGCGAAGTCGACCAGATCCTCGGCAGCCTCCTGGGTGCCGACGTTGCCGACGACGACGTCCGCCTCGACGCTCTCTTTGATCTCTCGAGCGCCGTCGATGACGTTCAGGTTGTGCGCGTGGGCGCAGTCGATGAAGAGCACGTCCGCGCCGGCCTCGTCGGCGGCGACCGCGCGGTCGGTCTCGAAGGGGCCGACGGCGACGCCACAGCGGAGTTGGTCGCGCTCGTCGCGCGCGGCGTGTTTGTACTCGCGGCGCTGGAGGATCCCCTGCATCGTCACGAGTCCGACGAGCAGGTTCTCGTCGTCGACCACGGGAACGCGCTCGATCTTGTGCTCGTACATTAGCTCGAACGCCTCGCGAGCGTCGACGTCCTCGGGAGCCGTGATGACCTCGTCGGTCATCGCCTCGGTAACCGGATCGTTCTCGCCGACCTCGAGGTGCGGGCGGATGTCCGTACTCGAGATGATTCCCAGCACCTCGCCGCCCGTGTTGACGACGGGCGCGCCGCCGACACCCTCGCGGATCATCATCTCGTCGACTTCCGTGACGGTCATTTCGGGATCGGCCGTGACGACGTCGTCAAAGGGGATGATGAGTTCGTCGGCGCGTTTCACCCGCGAGACTTCCTCGACCATCTGGTCGATGTTCAGATTCCGGTGGATAACGCCCATCCCGCCGTGGCGGGCCATCGCGATCGCCATCTCGCTCTCAGTGACGGTGTCCATCGCCGCCGAGAGGATCGGGATCGAAACCTCGACGGATCGGGAGACCCTCGAGGTGAGGTCCGCCTGATCGGGTTCGACTCGGCTCTCCTTCGGTCGAAGGAGCACGTCGTCGAACGTCAGTGCCTCCGGTACCTGTAGCTTCGTAGAATAGTGCCCGTGCCCGGGAGCGTCGTTCGCCATGTAAACTGTCCGGAATCGTCGGCAAAAAACGTTGCGAGTGAGCGTTCTCGAGCGTGGCATTCACTCTCAGTCGGCGGCGAACCGGTCGTCGATCGTCCGACACTCTCCCCTCCCCGCCCATGGGAAACCAAGACATGATGGTACATGCCTGGATTCGGCACGGTTCTCTAACCGAACGAGTGGATCTACCGATAATCCATCGGAACGTGCGCCCGTTTCCCACACAACGTTTATTGCCAGCGCCGTGTTCAATCGAAGTATGTACGCTGTGAGTACTGCCGAGACCCGTACCGCTGGCCGGACGAGTTCCGACTCCGTCGCCGCGTTTTTCCTCGGGAAACTCGGATTTACAGTACCACTCACAGCACGAGGGATTCGACGGCCGATGGACTGGCTCGCTACCCGCCAGACCGTCCGTGACCGTGCTTCTCATCACCCCTCGGCCTCGGGTCATGGCCATCGATCGTAATCGATGAGCACGTCACAACACCCGGTTGCCCTCCGCCTCGAGCGGCTGGTCGGCGGCGACGCGAGGCTGCTGGCCCTCGTGATGGGGCTGCCGCTCATCGACGGCATCTTCGTTGCGTTGATCCTCGCCGGCGGACTCGCCGACCCGATGAGTGCAATTCAGGTCGGCATCCTGATCTTCGGCGGGAGCGCGACCCTCGCGGTCATCCTCGCGGAGATGCAGGGGACGCCCCGCCAGCAGGCCGGCGTCGTGTTGCTCGTCGGGATACCGCTGATCGCGCTCGCGGCCCTGCAGGCGGCGCTCGCACCCGCGATCGGGAGCGTTATCGACACCGTCATCTTCGAGCGCTTCGCCGCACTCGTAATCCTCGCGATCGCCGCGAAAACAGCGAGCGCCACCGTCGGCGAGTACCTCCCGAGTTCGGGCGTGATCATCGGGCTGGGCTTGATCGCCAGCCTGGACCCCTCGGGCGCCGAGTTCGTCCTGATGGACGACCCCGCGCTGGTCGCCAACGCGACCCTCGCCGCGGTGGTCGGCGTCGGGTTCGCCCTGGGGGTCGCCCTCGGCGGGCCGTACCTGCGCGAGTACATGGACCTGGATCGGTTCCGGTTCGGGAGCGCCGTCGCCCTCGGTATCCTCCCGCTGTCGATCATGGGGATGGCGTTCGGCCAGGCCCCCCTCGCCGTGCTCGTCGTCGCCGCGTTGTTCGCGTTCGACCCGGGCACTGACGGAACGGTCGCGGCCGAGAGCACCACCGCGGACGGAACGCTCACCGACGGCGGTCAGGAATCCGTCGATGGCCCGCTCGAGTCGCCGGTGGACGTCGACTCCGATAGCTCGAGCGAGGCGTACCCCGGCGACGATACGACGACGACCGAGGGGCGGGCGCCGTGGCTGTGAGCGAATCGAAACCACTTTAGGGCGGATCGACCAACGAACTGTCGAGGGGTCGTGGCCAAGCCAGGCATGGCGACTGACTCCAGAGGCACCGCGCCCGGGACGACACTCCAGACTGATATACTGATCGGACACCTGATCAGTGTCCGTGTGATGACCCTCTGGAGTTCCGAGGCGCACCGGAGATATCAGTCGATCGGGGGTTCAAATCCCTCCGACCCCATTTCCTCACCGCGAACATTTTCGTGAGCGGTGAGTAATGAACGAGGAGGGATTTGAATCAGGGAGCAGCTTCGCTGCGACCGTGGTTCAAATCCCCTCAATTTCTCACTTCTGTCCTCGAAACAGCCGTAGCTCTGTTTGGACCTCGCAGAACTCCACTCTGCTTAGCCGCGAGCACATTCGCGAGCGGCAGGTATGTGATTCGGTGGATTTGTACGATGCCCGAGAACTTGCTCACCGCGTTCGCAGAACCTCGACCTCGTTCAACTCCTACCGACTCATTCTGACCTTAATCATTCCGTAATGCTGTATCGGGAACTCTCTCTGCAGGCAATGCTCGAGGTGGGGTCTGCGAACCGCAACTTCGAGACGACGTCGCCGAGAAACGTGACGGAAAAGCGGCGTTTCGGTACGGATGGACGGTGTTTCCACGAAGACATACCTTAACAGCCGGGTAGCAAAGCACCTCGAGCGAGACGAGTGACCGTGAACCGGGTCAACCAGTATCTGGTCGGAGCGGGCCTGGCGCTGTTAGCGATCGGTGTGCTGGTGGCTCTCGCTGGGTCGCTGCTCGGCGTCGGCTCCGATCCTGGTCCGTCCGGTCCCGGCGTGCAGACCGATCAGTCGGACGACGACGGAGCCACCACCGGTGACGGAACGGGGTCTGCGGAGACGGACAGCGACGACGCGGAACCGTCGGAAACAGACGATAGCGAGGCTACTGACGGAGACTCGGGGTCCGGAGATGATCCTGGGTCAGGTGACGATCCCGGTTCAGACGACGATACTGGCCCACCAGACGACGATACAGGGCCCCCCGACGACGCCGGACCGCCCGACGACGCCGGACCGCCCGACGACGCCGGACCGCCCGACGACGCCTGAGCGCGATGGTTCGGGCGGTGACTGGCAGTTCTGCCCCTCTTTGTACGCGAACGCCGATCACGTTCTCCAGGCGGCGGATCATCTCCAGGCGACGGACTCAGACCGACTCCGTTCGCCGAATCTCGAGCAGAAAGCCGACGAACGTCCCCAGAAAGACCAGGAGGAGGACGAGAAACACCGCGGCCTCAGCCCGCGTGACGCGGGTCGCATCGACGAGTCCGATGGTCCAGCCGATGAGGAACCCCGCGAACACGACGGTGCTTCCGCCACGGAGCAGCAGGCGACGTGTCGACTGGCTCATACGAACGGCTTGTCCCCTCCCGGGGATAAGCAACTGGCCTGAACTGGCCGACAGCCGGTGTCCACGAGCGGGCGTCCGACTGCCGCGGCGTCGCTCGTGGAGCCGATCGACGGGCGTTATGCGTCTCGAACGGTGATCTCGCCGGAAGCGGTGACGGTAATGAGACAGTCGGTGTACTCGAACGTGACGGAGCCGTCGGATCGGAGTCCCTCCGCTCGCGGTTCGAACAGTCGCTCGAGCGCGTCGGCGTTGATCGTATAGTGGAGCGGTTCGAGGTCGGTGATGTTGGTGCCGGTGAACGCAGCAACGGCGTCCACGATCGCGACGCTGAGCGGTTCGTCGTCGAGTCGATCGTACTGGACGGCGTATCGGTCGCTGGTCACCTGTGATGGGTGTGGTGCGGTGTCGGTCATTGGTGGACGGAACCCCCCTCTATCGGGAAGACGAGGATAGCTTCTCGAGGGTGGATAAAGAGCCTGATCGTTAACTGTGTAAGGGGTACTACCGAGGGGGGGTTAATCAGTTAACCCGCTTCGTGGTATCGAACAGCGCCTGGAAGAGTTTTCGCTCGACGGTCCGGACGTGATTGTGGAACGCGGGCGGGGAGATGTCGAGTGACGCGGCGATCTCCTCGCCCGTCGTCGGTCGCGGCCACTCGAAGAACCCACCGTGGTACGCCGTCTGGACGACCTCGCGCTGTCGGTCCGTGAGTTCGTCCAGCAGCGACGGCTCGAACGGCCGTCCGATCGCGTCGTCACCGGTGCCGTCCCGTGAGTACTCGCGTTTGGCGAGCAGCGATACCGATAGCCCCCGACGGGTAATTCCTGAGAGCAGTTCGCGGATCTCGACGGCACGTGGAACGTCGATTACGGCTCGCGCCTTGGCGTCCGTGACGACGAACTCCCGGAGGATCCCACCGTGGCTGTCGACGACCGCTCCGAGGAACGGTCGTTCCTCCTGCAGTTGTACGATCGTTCGATCCTCGCCTACGGCGATCACCGTTGCCTGCACGTTACCGTCGATGCCGGTGATATCGTCGTCTTCGAGCGTGCCGTCGACGCTCGCGAAGACGACCGTCGCCTCGTCGGTTCGGGGAATTACTCCTTCGAGCGTCACCGTCGCTTCGAGATGAGTCGCGAGCGCGGCGAGTCCGGAGTCGTCGTCGACCGCGAGTTCGATTTCCGTTCGTTCGTCGCTGCGGAGCGTGTTCTTTCGTTGCACCGCCTGAATCGTGTAGGCGATCGTTTCGCCCAGTTCTGCGAGCATCGATCGGAACTCCTCGTCGAACCCGTGACGGCGATTCAAGTAGACGGTGAGAACGCCGTAGAGGAATCCGCCGTGGACGAGCGGCACCGCGTACACCGACTGGAAGTCACGCGAGAGCGCCTCACCGCGCCAGCTTCCCTTTCGAAGCGAACTGGCGACGTTCCGCTCGCTCGTCGGCTGGCCCGTTCGAGCACTCCGTCCGGCGGGTTCGGCCTCCGGGTCGTCGACGATCGTCGCCGTCACGGTCTCGAGATAGCCGTGGCCGGCACCCGCGGTCGCCCGCGGGAGCACCTGATTGCCACCGGGGTCGGGTTCGCCTACCCAGGCGAAGGCACACTCCTCGAGTTCGGACAGCTGATCGCAGATACCCTGTTCGATCTCACTGCGGGAGTCCGCGCGCAACAGGAGCGCCTCGATCTCCTCCCTGAAGCGACTCGCCCGGTTGAGTGACTCGAGGCGTTCGTTCTGTCGTCTGAGTTCGCGCTCGCGGTCGGAGAGCCGCTGGCTCCGCCCGATCCGGTCGAGGGCGGCCTCGGCCGTCGTTGCGAACAGCTGTGCGAGTTCGAACGTCGTCTCGTCGTATCGTCCGACCTCCGTCGAGATGGCGGCGAGAACTCCATGTTCTCCGAACGGGACGTATAGCCCTCCCCTGATATCGGTGTCCCGATTGTACACGTGCTCCGCCTCTCTGACGTCCGCGAACAGCGCAGGCTCCTCGTCGACGAAGACCTGCCACGTGATGCTCTCGTTCGGTTGGAACCGGGGCGGCGGACCCACGGTCTCGGGGAGGTCCGCTGAGTACGCCGCCGGCACGAGTTCGTTTTCCTGCTCGTCGAACCGATACACCACGGCGCCGGTGAGATCGAGCACGTCGGCGCAGACGTCGACGATGTACTCACAGGCGGCCTGTTTCGAGTCGACCGACAGCAGGTGGCGAGTCGCTTCGTGAAGGGCGTTCAGCGTCTGTTCGTACTGGACTCTGTCGGTGACGTCGACCGAGACGCCGATCACCCGCTCGAGGGCCCCTTCCCGGGTGATCGGCCGGAACCAGGTTTCGAAAACGCGGCCACCGACGTGGCGCGTCGAGTGAACCGGGTCACCGTCGAGCGCCTGTCTGGCATCGGCAGCGATGGCCGACTGGTCGTCGAACACGTCGAACACCGACTGGCCGACCACCTCTCCACCGTCCTGGCCGATGGCCTCGAGGCCGCGCCCCTCCGAGAGCGTAAACGTTCCGTCGCGATCCAGCGCGAACAGTATCATCGGGACGTTCTCGACCAGCGTCTGGAGGCGCTCGGTGCGTTCGGCGAACCGCTGTTCGCGCTCGACGCGTTCGGAGACGTCCCTGAAGTACACCGACATCCCCGACTCCGACGGAAAGATTCGTGCCCCGATCCACGTATCGTACGGTTCGTAGTAGGCCTCCATCGTCCGGGGCTCCTGACTCTTCATCGCGGCGATCGACTCCGCCTCGAACGGGGTGTCGGCAGCCTCGGGGAACACCTCGAGGAACGTGCGTCCGAGCAGGGCCGACTCGTCGTGGCCGAGGATCTCCTCCGCACGGTCGTTGACGTACGAAAAGCGCCACTCGCTGTCGAGAGAGACGAACGCGTCGGTGACGCGCTCGAACGCCTCGTTCAGTTCCCGCTCGACCCGGTGGTAGTCGGTCACGTCCCGGATCGAGGCCACGATCCCGTCGACGGTCGGGTCCGAGCGCCGATCGGTAACGACCGCCTCGTGAACGCGCCAGGAGTCGTCCGCGTGTCGAAACCGGTACTCGCAGGTTGCCGTTGCACCGCCCCCTTCCGCTCGGACGCGCTCGAGGACCGTTCGAACTGACCCGCGATCGTCCGGATGAACACCGCTCGTGGCCGCTTCGCCGACCAGGTCGGCAGGATCGTAGCCGACGACCCCTTCGGCGGCCGGACTCACGTACCGCCGCCGGTCGCGCTCGTCGAGGACGACGAGTACGGTCGAGGAGTGCCCGAGGAGCGACCGGTACCACGCATCGCTGTCTGCGGCCGACCGACGCTCCTCAGCACAGCGGACCGCTCGATCGAGACGGTTTCGAAGGAGAGAGGTTCGGCCACAGTCCGAACGAGTGACCACCTCCGCGGCTCCCGATTCGAGGGCGTCCTCGAGGGCCGTCTCGGAGAGCTGTTCGACCGCGAAGACGACCGGGTAGTCGTCACTCAGGTCGGTGACCACCTCGAGGTCGTCGGTGAGCACGCAGTCGATCGCGTCACCCCGCCTCCCGTTCGCCTCCGAGGAGTCGTCCGCCGACGCCGGTCTGACGGCGAGTCGTCGCTCGACGATCGTCCCGTCGCTCTCGAGTCCCGTCGTCGACGCGTGCACCCACGCAGATCCCGCCGTCAACACCCGTAACGGCGCCGTTCCGGAGGAATCCCCAGTCATAGGAGTGTTCGGGCCGCGAACGGCAAAAAACCGCCGCCCGGTCGGACGGCTGTGTCGGATGAATAATCGGGCGGGCGGTACTTGGCGGTGACCGACGAAACAACACCCATGACCGTCCCGTCCGTTTCGATCGGTGACACGGCGGTTCCAGCCGTCGGTCTTGGCACGTGGCGCCTCACCGGTGGACCCTGCCGACGAGCCGTCGAGACCGCACTCGAGGTGGGGTATCGACACGTCGATACGGCCGAACAGTACGGCAACGAACGCGATATCGGAATCGCCCTGAGCGCGTCGGACGTTCCGCGGGAAGAGGTGTTCCTGACGACGAAGGTGTACGGCCGGAACGCCCGGTACGACGACGTTATCCGGTCCGCGACCGACAGCCTCGACAGACTGGGCGTCGAGTACGTCGATCTCCTCCTGCTTCACTGGCCGAACCCGCTGGTCGACATCGAGGAGACGATGGCCGCGTTGAACCGCCTGCGAGATGCGGGGGTGACTCGCCACATCGGCGTGAGCAACTTCTCCGTCCCGCGGCTCGAGGCCGCTCGAGCGGCCGCCGAGGGACCGATCCTCACGAACCAGGTGCAGTTTCACCCCTTCGAACCACAGCGCGAACTGCTCCGGTACTGCCAGACCGAAGACGTCCTCCTCACCGGCTACAGCCCGCTGGCCCACGGCGGCATCGTTCGTGACCAGACGGCCACCGAGATCGGCGACCGGTACGGGAAGACGCCCGCACAGGTCGCCCTCAGGTGGGCGATCCAGCACAAGAACGTCGTTACGATCCCCAAGGCGACGGGCCGGGACCACCTCGTCGAAAACATCGACATCTTCGACTTCGAGCTGACTCGAGGCGAGATCGACGAACTCACCCGTAAATCGGCGCTGAAAAGCGGCGTGGCCTGGGTGCGAGGGCAGCTGGGCCGCTGACTCGCGATCAGTAGCCGACGACGTCGCCGTCCTTTCGCGGTTCGGTCGCGCCCGACAGCGTCTCCCCCCGCCGGCGAACGAGCTGTGCGCCGCCGAACAGCGGCGCCGGCAGGATCCGCACGTCGTGGCCCGTTCGGACGAGGCCCGTCTGGTTCGGCAAGCGCTCCTCGACCGCCAGGGTTCCCTCCTCGCGGTAGCGCCAGCGGGGCGCGTCGAGGGCTTCCTGTTCGCCCATTCCGTAGTCGACCAGGTTCGAGATCACTTGCAGGTGACCCTGGGGTTGCATGTAGCCGCCCATCACGCCAAAGGCGGCCCAGTCGTCCTCGTCGAACTTCGCGATGGCGGGGACGAGCGTGTGGAACGGGCGCTTGCCCGCCTCGAGGCTGTTCGGATGCTCGGGGTCGAGCGAGAACGACGCCCCGCGGTTCTGTAGCGCGATTCCCGTGTCGCCCGCCACGAGGCCGCTGCCGAAGCCGGCGAACCGGGAGTTGATGTACGACACCAGATTCCCCTCTTCGTCGCCCACCGTCAGGAGCACGGTGTCGGCGTCCTCGGCTGCCTTCGTCGGCACGCCCACTTCGGGGTTCTGGATCGGCGAGTCGCCGATCGCTTCGGCGCGTTCTTTCGCATAGTCTTTCGAGGCCAGCGGCGGCACCTCCTCGTACTCGGGGTCGGTGATGTAGTGGTGGCCGTCGACGAACGCGAGTTTCATCGCTTCGGCGAACGCGTGGACCCGCTCGGGCGAGTCGTAGTCGTGCTCGCCCGCGCCGATCTCCTCGGCGATGTTGAGCGCCTCGAGGGCGATCAGTCCCTGGTTGTTCGGCGGTAGTTCGAAGATCTCCGCGCCGTTGTACGTCGTGCTCACCGGGTCGAGGAACTCCGGCTCGAACGCCGACAGATCGTCGACCGTCATGAAGCCGCCCTTCGACTGGATCTCGTCTGCGATCTGTTCGGCGATCTCCCCCTCGTAGACGACGTCCGCGCCCTCCTCGGCGATCTTCCGCATCGACTCGCCCAGCCGCGGCAGCGTCGCGATCTCGCCGGGGTCGGGACTCTCGCCGTCGAACAGGTACGCCTCGCGGGCGTTCTCGTCCGTGAAGAGCTGCTTTGCACCCTGCCAGTAGTACGAAATCACTTCCGAGACGGGGTAGCCCTCGGTCGCGTAGTGGATCGCCGGCTCGAGCACCTCCCCCAGCTCTTTGCGCCCGAGTTCCTCGACGGTGGCCTCCCAGCCGCGGGCGGTGCCGGGCACCGTGACGGCGTGCGGTCCCAAGAAGGGCATCTCGAGTTCCGCGTCGTCCTCGCCGTCGTCGACGGCGTACCCGCGGGATTCGGGGTACCACGCCGAGAGATCGTCCTGCTCGCGGATGGACGCTTTCACCTTCTCGATCGTCGCATCCGCGGGCGCGCCGCCACAGGAGCGCATCGCGCCGACCTCGCCGTCCGCCGTTCTGTAGAGCGCGAACACGTCGCCGCCGAGCCCCGTCGAGGTGGGCTCGACGACGTTCAGCGCCGCGGCGGTCGCCACGGCGGCGTCGAAGGCGTTCCCTCCGTCCTGCAGGATCGATAGCCCCGCCTGGGCGGCGAGTGGCTGGCTGGTCGCGACCATCCCGCGACTCGCGTGGACGGTCGAGCGTCTCGAGGTGAACCGATCGATGTCGTACTCCATACGCGCCGTTTCGAAGACGACCGTCTAAAACGCGGCCCTCCCGGCAGGAAAGGTGTGTTAGTCGTCTGCAGTGTCCGTCGACACCGCCCCTTCCGTCGAATTGAAATGGACTCGAGTCTCCGTGCCGACGGTGAGGCTCGCGCGGGCTACCTCGAGGGTGCCGTCGTTGGGTCGGTCGACCGCCAGCGTCGAGACGCGGGAGGTGTAGTCGGCGGTCCGTTCGACCGGCTGCGTGTAGTAGCCGTGGCAGTGGAGTCCGTCCTCCGCCCCTTCGATGCGGTTCCACCGGTGGCCCACAGAGCCGGAACCGAACCCGGATTCGACGACAACGAGCACCTGTTCGTCGAAGTCGATGCTCTCGAGCGGCTCCCGGTCAGCCGCGTCCATTGCGTCGAGATCGATTCGCTCGTCGCGCTCGGCCTCGTTCTCGAGCAGGTGGATCGCGTACCGATCGCCGTCGTCGTCCCTCACAGACAACGCGAGCGTCTCGAGTCGAACCCGCTCGAGCACCTCGAACTCGAGCGACGGCTCCGTAGGCATGTGTTCGCCCAGATAGTGGTCGTTCCAGTCGTCCTCGTCTTCGGAGTCGCCCGGGATCTCCGGCTCTTCGATCTCGTACGGCGGCTCGTCGATCCGGGGCTCTTCTGGAACGACGGCCTCGTCTTCATCCCCGTTCTCGCCGCCCGGTTCGACGTCACCTTCCCCGGCGGTAAGCACGAGGTCGACAGCGAGCCCCTCGCTCTCGCCTTCGCCTTCGGGTTCAATCCTACAAGTGATCGACGCCTCGTAGGTTCCCGCCGCGAGATTGCGCGTCTCCTCGTGGATCTCGTAGGTTTCGGTTACCGACCCGCCGCCCTCGAGTTCCTCGACCAGCCCGATGTCCTGGACGCCCCGGACGTGCTTGCCGTCGGTGCCGACGTGGCCGCTCTCCTCGTAGGCGTCGGTCCAGAGCGTAATCGGCTCGCCGCCGTCGGCCGGCTCCGCCCAGAGAACGCCGAACGGCCACGGCGCGCCCGAGGAGGCCGAAACCGCTGCGTCGGTGGTGTTCGTAAGCGTCGCCTCGAGCACCGCCGGCGAGTCGGGTTCGACGTGCGGGTCGACGAGCTCGACTTCGAGGGTTGCGAACTCGCCGATATCTTCGAGAGAGTCGTCCTCGAGCGAAATGGCGTACACGAGGTCGTCGGACTCGTCGGAACTGTCGTTCTCGTCGTCATCGGACGGATCGGAGCCGCTGCTCGGGTTGGCGTCGCTCACGCATCCGGCCACCGTCGCGGTCATGCCGACCCCGGCCGCCGCGACGAACGTTCGTCGGTTCATACTCGTGAGAGTTCGTCTGCGGATAAGTGCCTTCAGCAAGCTCAAAGAACGATTTCACCGACGCCGATCCGAGGGCGCGGCGGACCCGAGACCGGGACACAACGTTCACGTCCCCTACGCGCGTACGTTCCACCCAAACACGAACCCATGCAGGACGAACCGCGACTTCCGGGTGTCGACGAACGCGAGGGCGAGGATCGGATCGTCCTCCACGTCGACGCTGACTGCTTCTACGCCTCCTGCGAGCGGCTGCGGGAGCCCGGCCTGGAGGGCGAACCGGTCGTCGTCGGCATGGGCTACGAACCCGGTGAAACCGTCGGCGCGGTCGCCACCGCGAGCTACGAGGCCCGGGCGTTCGGCGTCGAGAGCGCACAGGCGATTTCGACGGCGCTCGAGCGCCTGCCCAGACGTGTCGACGCGGAAGACGACCCCGAGATCGACCTCGAGGAGAGCGGCCATTACCGCCCCGTCGACATGGAGTACTACCAGTCCGTCGCCGGGGAGGTCCGGGAGATCCTGCACGACTGCGCCGACGTCGTCCGGGAGGTGAGCATCGACGAGGCCTACCTCGACGTCACGGATCGAACCGGCTGGGAGGTCGCCGACGGCTTCGCCCGCCACGTGAAAAATCGCATCGGGCGGGAGGTGGGCGTCACCGTCAGCATCGGCGTCGCGCCGACGATGAGCGCCGCCAAAATCGCGAGCGACTTCGAGAAGCCCGACGGGCTCACAGTGGTCGAACCCGGCTCAGTCCGGGCGTTTCTGGCCCCGCTTTCGGTCGACCTCCTCCACGGCGTCGGCCCCGTGACGGCTCGCGAACTGCGGTCGATGGGCCTCGAGACCGCCGCCGACGTCGCCAGCGCCGACGCGAGAGCCCTCGAGGATCGCTTCGGCGAGCGGGGCCGAGAGCTGTACGACCGCGCCCGCGGCGACGACGACCGGCGGGTCGAGCCGAAGGGGCTGCCCAAGAGCTTCTCGCGGGAGTCGGCGTTCGCCGAGGCCGTCGAGACGCCGGAGCCGAAGTACGACCGGGTCGAAACCCTCGCGGCGGCCGTCGCCGAGCGGGCCACCCGCGAGGGTGCGCTGTACCGAACCGTCGGCGTGAAGGCGGTGACGCCGCCGTTCGACGTGAACACCCGCGAGCGGTCGCTGCCGGGACCCGTCGACGACCCCGACCTCGTCGACGAAATCGCCCGCGACCTGTTCGCCGAGTTCGAAGACGTCCCGGTTCGCAAACTCGGCGTTCGGGTGGCGAACCTCGAGTTCGCCGAGAGCGATCAGGCGAGTCTCGAAGGGTGGGGGTCGGCAGGAGACCTCGAGGAGGCCGGCGCCGACTCGGCTCCGTCGACCCGCGAGCGGACCGGGTCCGAGCGAGACGAGGGATCCGCCGGACAGTCGGCACTCGGTGATTTCTCGTAGCCCGCCCGTGGAACCTCGTAACCCGCCCGTGGAACCGGTGTAACTCGAGGCGCCGTCGACCGAACGCCCGCATGACTTTTTACGATGGGTGGTACTCACTCACGTGAGAATGGTCTACACCGACATCGAACGCGCGGACCGGGAATCACTTCGGGCGCTGCAAGGGGACCGGCTCCGCGAAACGGTCGAGCGGGCCTACGAGAACGTCGACTTCTACCGCGAGGCGATGGACGAGGCAGGGGTGTCGCCGGCCAACATCGACTCCCCGGACGACGTCTCGAGGCTTCCCTTCACCACGAAAGAGGACTTTCGCGACCAGTACCCGAACGGTCTGTTCGCGATCCCCGACGAAGAGGTGTTGCGAATCCACGCCTCATCCGGAACCACTGGGAAACCGAAAATCGTCGCCTACACGGAGGCCGACCTCGAGGTCTGGTCTACGGTGATGGCCCGGTCGCTGTACGCCGCCGGCGTCCGGCCGGGGCAGACGTTCCAGAACGCCTACGGCTACGGGCTCTTCACGGGTGGTCTCGGCTTTCACGACGGGGTCGAGGAACTGGGCGCGACCGTGATCCCGACCGGCGGCGGCAACACCGCCCGCCAGATCGAGCTGCTCGAGGACCTGGGAAGCGACGCGATGGGCTGTACACCCTCCTACTGTCTGTATCTCGCCGAACGGGCCGACGAGGCGGGGGTCGACGTCCGCGATCTCCCCCTCTCGACGGTGGTGATCGGCGCCGAGCCGTTCACCGATCCGATGCGCGAGGAGATCGAGAACGCGCTCGGGGTGACGGCGGTCGACATCTACGGGCTCTCCGAACTCATCGGACCGGGCGTCTCCGTCGAGTGCGCCGAGGCCCAGGACGGGCTGCACGTCTGGGAGGATCACTTCCTCCCCGAGGTCGTCGACCCCGAAACCGGCGAACCGCTCGAGGAGGGCGAGCGCGGCGAACTCGTCCTGACCTCGCTCACGAAGGAAGCCCTCCCCGTACTCAGGTACCGCACCGGCGACGTGACCAGCCTGACGTACGAGACGTGTGATTGCGGGCGCACCATGGTTCGCATGGACAACGTTCGCGGCCGCGTCGACGACCTGCTGATCGTCCGCGGGGTGAACGTCTACGCGAGCAGCATCGAGGCGGTGATGCTCGACCTCGAGGACGTCGCCCCCCACTACCGGATCGACCTCTACCGCGAGGGGAGCCTCGACACGATGGAGATCACCGTCGAGCACCACGAGTCGTTCGACGGCGACCCCGACGAGTTGCGCGAGCGCATCGAGCGCCGACTCGACGAGGTGTTAGACGTCACCGTCGACGAACTCGAGGTCGTGCCGTTCGGCGGCCTCGAGCGGACGGAAGTCGGGAAGGTCACGCGCGTGTTCGATCACCGGTGAGGCGTCGGTCGGGTGATGCACCTGGCCGTTACTCGAGGGCGTCGTGGACGAGGACCACCTCCTCCCCCCGTCGATGGCGACGGATGTCCCACCAGACGTCGCTGACGATGTGGGCGTAGAGAACCGCGCCGGTGAGAACCGCGAGGGGAACACTGAGGAGGGCCAGGAGCGGAAGTGCCACCCCGGTGAGCACCAGGTGGCTCAGCAGCCTCGAGAGCGCGCCGACGTCTCCCCGGTCGAAAATACGATCCTGATCGGTGAACGCGCGAATCGGATGGCGAAGACAGAACCGAAGCGAGTCCCAGTTACCGGTTCGAAACCGGGCGATGAGGAAGTGGTCGAGATCGATGAACACGCCGACTGCAACGGCATATCCCGCAAGCAGTACCGGATGGACCGCGTAGCCAGTGGCGGTGATCGGCGCCAGCGCGATTGCGCCCGCGCCGCCGATCGCGAGCGAGAGGATGGCGTGGTGTTTCGAGTACATGTGACAGTCGGTTCGGGCGGCGGCCCGATGCGCTCGAGTCGGGTGCCTCGAGGATCGGGCTGTCAGCCAGCGAAGCCGTTGAGCAGCCACTCGCCGTCGTCGCCGTTGCTATCTGCGATACTCGGCGCGCTCACGAGGACGAACGCGCTCTCCTCGTCGCCGTTTCTGATCTGGCGTGTCGACTCCGGCGAGATCCACACCGCGTCGCCAGCTTCCATCTCCACCGGTTCGTCGTCGATGACGACGGTCGCGCCGCCCTCGATGAGCACGTAGATCTCCTCGTGTTCGTTGTCGGTGTGATCGTGGGGCTGGCTGTTCCAGTGGGGATCACAGCGGGCGAACGTCACTCCGACCTGCTCGGTTTCGAGCGGGTCCGACAGAAAGTGCATCGCGCTCGAGACCTGCTCGACCTCCTCGTAGTTGACCTTCCTGTAAGACATCGTCTCTCGTGTAGGGCCTTCGAGCCCAAAATAGTAAAGCTAGGCGCTCTGGTAACGATTGGTCGAGCCGAGATCGACGACGGGTCGTTACTCGTGCTGGGAGAGCGGGTCGAAGCTATCGACCGGCGTCACCGAGTAGTCGACGGTGAGCGCGTCCTTCGTCGCACGCACTTTCCCGACGAACGTCGAGATCTCCTCGAGGCTTCCCTCGAGGACGAACAGCTCCATGCAGTAGTGGTCGCCGACGTGACTGTGGAAGTTCGAGGCGACCAGCGACTCGTGCTCGTGGCGCAGGTGCATCATCCGCTCTTCGACGCTGGTGGTCTCGTAGTCGAACAGAACCGTGACGATGCCCATGAGTTCGCGGTCCTCGAGGCGGGTGTCCTCGAACTCGCCGAGGAGGTTGCGCGAGGCCTCCCGAACGACCTCGCTACGTCCGGTGTAACCGTGCTCGTTCGCGAACTGGTCGAGACGCTCGAGGAGTTCGTCCGGCATGGAGACGCTGACGACTGCCATGTAATAACTCGGTGCCAGTAGAATATTAAGCCTTATCATCGAGCCGACTTCGGCGCCGGATCGATCCCTCGAGCGGTGAGATCCACAGGGTTTTGCCGCCGTGGGCGAAGGAGTTCCGTATGTACCTCCCCCACCAGACGTGGCCCGATCTCTCGGAGTACGTCGGCTCCGAGTCGGTCGCCGTCGTTCCGCTCGGCTCGACCGAACAGCACGGTCCGCACCTCCCGGAGGGAACCGATTACATGATCGCCCGGGCGCTCGCCCGCGCGGCGACCGACCGAACCGGTCACCTCTGTACGCCGCCGATCACGATCGGCGTGAGCCCCCACCACCGGCAGTTCCACGGCACGATGTGGGTCGATCCGCCGGTGTTTCGCGACTTCGTCGAGAACCTCTCGCGCAACCTCACCTACCACGGTATCGACCGGATCGTCTACGTCAACGCCCACGGCGGGAACATCGTCCACCTCCGAGAGGTGGGGCGGCGACTGCGCGACGACGGCGTCGCCTTCGCGTGTGAGTGGATGTGGGACGAGTCGATCCCCGAACTCATCGCCGAGAGCTTCGAGACCCCCGGTCCCCACGGCGGCCCGAAGGAGACGGCAATGATCATGCACATCGCCCGTGAACTGGTCCGGGAGGACCGACTCGAGGACGCTCGCGACGGAGGGCTCACGGAGTTCCACGCGGACGTGATGAGCGTCCACGGCGCGCGAGTACGCTACGACGCGATCGAGAACACCGACAACGGCGTGCTCGGCGACCAGACCCAGGCTACCCCCGAGATCGGCGAGCGGCTGTTCGACGCCGCGACCGATCAGCTCGTCGCGCTGCTCGAGTGGCTCGACGACCAGCCCTTCGAGGCGCTGTTGCCGACCCCGCACGTCGATCCGCAGCCGCGAAGCGGCCGGTAGGCCGACGAAACAGCGCGACCGGAACGGCGGCGCCCGTTCGAGCAATCGCCCATTACCCGCGAGCGCGAGTTCGGGCCGAAACGAACCCGCCGGGAGCGTCCGAACGGCGGGAACGGGAGGCGTGATCCGGCGCCAACGATTCGCCGGCGAGTCGACGCGCACAACCGCGACGACCGCTCATTCGGCCACTTTGTGTCCGCTTCGGGAGCGGTCGCGCCGCAGCGGAGGTGAAACGGGTCGTCGCGACGGACAGTCGGGCGGACAGAGAGGTGAGCCGACCTTCCGGCGACCTCGAGAGTTCGAGCCGTCGGCGCGTACGACAGTCACATGATATATTGGCGGGAAATATTTTTTAACGGCCACCGGAACCGCGGTCTCGGCGGAACCGAGCCACCGCTCGAGTTAGTATGTCGGCGAACACGTAGACCGATCAGCTAGAGTTCGCCGATCCTGCAATTCCTCGTAATAGAGAGTTCAACGACGGGCCGACTTCGGAAAAGCCGTTGATATATTTCTGATATTTGGATAGCCACAGCATTACGAAGGCCGGCGACAGCCCACGAGTGAGCCGTATGGTACGACAGTATCCTCTCCAGCAAGTACAGGTTCCAGAATGGTTGCAAGACCCCGTCGCGGATATGGTCGTCTTCCTCCCGCGGTTGGTCGGCGCGCTGGTTATCCTCCTCATCGGCTGGATAATCGGCCGGCTCGCCGGCCGCGTCGTTCGGCGGATCGCCGACGGCGTCGAACTCGACCGGATGGTCCTCGAGACCCCGATCGGGCGGATTCTGGGCGGGACGGAACGAGCCGTCTCGAGCGCGTTCGGCAAACTCGCGAAGTGGTTCGTCTACGCGCTCGCCATTCTCGCGGCGGCGAACGCGTTGGCGATACCAACCCTCTCGGAGTGGATCGCGACGGCGGTTTCCTACCTGCCGGCGTTCATCGCGGGCCTGCTCGTCATCGTGCTTGGGTTCGTCGTCGCCGACTTCATCGGTGACATCATCGAGCGAACGCGAGCGGCGACCCAGACCGCGTACACGGGCTGGTTCGCAAACGGTGCCAGGATCTTCCTCTACTTCACTGCGCTCGTCATCGGTCTCGACACGATGGGGATCGACGTCGGCATCCTGTACGTCTTCGCGCAGGCGCTCGCGTGGGGACTGGCCGCCGCCGTGGCGATCGGCGTCGGCGTCGCCTTCGGCTGGGGCGGCAAGGACTACGTCGCGGACAACATCGACCGCTGGATGGGACGAACGGCGGCGGTCACGCCGAACGAGGAGGGGCGACGCGGGAGCCGCGGAAGCAGGGACACGGGCACCGACCGCCGGAGCGGAAGCGAACCCGGCTCCGAACCCGGACCGGGGGCGGAGGACGACTGAGCGAGATTGCCGCTCAGTCGGCCGGTGACTCGAGCGGCTTCGACCGGTCCGTCTCGGCGCGTGGAAACAGCGGCTTGACCGGGACGACGACGTAGGATTTGACGAGGCGACCGTCGATCGTGCGCCACTTTTCGAGACGTGCGAGCGAGTGGGTGTCGGCGTAACAGCTTTCGATTCGGTCGAGTGCGCTTTCGAACGCCGTCACGTCGAACTGCTCCGACGGGACGCGGTCGGTGACGACCGCCAGGCTCGAGACGCGCGCGTACACGTCGAGTTTACCCTCGAAGACGCGCTCCAGTTCGTCGATACGGTCGTGAACGCTGCCGGCGGACGGTCCCTTTCGATCTGCCGGAAAGGCGACGTACGCCTGGTACCGGTCCGGACGCTTCGCGACGTAGCGCTTCCAGAGGGTCGCTAGCATGGGTCCCTCCGGGGCCGTCCGTAACGCGGCGTTCTGGCCGCGGCTCCGGTCGTCCGGCGGACGGTCGGTCGGCACCAGGTCGAAACTCGCTCGGTCGCGTTCCGCATCCTTCTCAGGTTCGTCTTGTCGTAGCCGGTAATACGTTCTTTGTTGTTCGGCGGCGCCGGCCAACCAACGCATTCCTTCCCGACGGCCGAGCGCAAGTCGCGAGAGCTTTGTAGGGTTGCGGCCTATCCCGTTTCATCGATGAATCGAACGCTCGCTCGCGTATCACCGCCGACGCTCGTCGTTTCCGTCGCGACCGTCGCCGCCGGCGTCGCAGTTAATGACGGATTTGTGTTCTCCCCTCGAACGGCACCTGCAATCCTCCTGATGGCTGCGGGACTCGCTGGAATAGCGAGCCACCTCAGTGAGCGAAGTCTCGAGTCCCTCCAACTGGCCACGAAGCGATGGTGGCTGCTCGCGGTCGCGGCGTTCATCCCGTACGCAGTGGTGACGGCGCCCGCGACCGAGTCCGCAACGGCGGTCAGCGAGGCCATCGACGGGCCGGTGCTCACTACGACGGTCGAGGCGGTCGCCGGTGCGCTGGTTCTCTGTGCGGTCACGATTACGGTGCTGTGCGGGCTCGCCAGCTACGGTATCCACCCCGGCGGACCGTCGCCGGAGGAGCGCATTTTAAAAGATGACGAACGGCGCGTGTGACCAAATGGCACGGAAACCGCCCGATAGAACGCCGACTACCCAGTAAGTATTTGTGCACTCGTGTGAACGTGCCACCAATAGTAGTGCACGACGTGATTTCGACCATCACGCGGTCAGAACGGTTCCTGCTCGCAGCCTCGCTCGCGCTCTTTGCCGTCGCTGGCGTAGCAAACACCTCCATCGGTACCGATTTCGAAGGCGTTGCGGCCGCCACGTTTGCCGTCGCTGGCGTCTACGGCCTGGCCCGGTACGCACGGAACGTCTCGCGCAAGCGGCTAGCAATACTCTCGCTGGGGCTCTGGCTCCCGTTTCTCGTGATCGCGGCTGCCCACATCGTCGGGCTCGGGACGGTTTCGTCCGCCGCCCCCGTGGCCAGCGGCGCCGTTCACACCGGTCTCACGGGACTGACGTGGACGTTCCTCCTGGGCGCGTGTGCGGCGACGACCTTTCTCGGCTTTCGCGAGTACGCCGCCAGTTCGACCGCCGAGGCGCCCGAAGAGCAGGTTCTCGAGCAAGATCTCGAACTCTGATCGGCACCGACGGCGATTCAGGGCGGCGCGCCTCTCTCAGCCGATCCGGTAGCTCACCGCGATTCCCTCCCCGAGCGGCAGTACCACCGTCTCGAAGTCGGGATCGGCGCGAACGGCTTCGAGGTAGTCCGCGACCCCCCGCGTGTGTTCGTTGACGTCGGCGGGCACCCCGCCTTCGGCGATCTCGAGTAACTTCTCGAACTGAATGATCCCCGCCTTCATGGCATTGTCCGCGACGATGACGCCACCGACCGGAACCTTCGGCTTTACCGCCTCGAGTGCGTCCCGATAACGGTGTTTCTGGTGGTCGATCAGAACGACGTCGAACGGGCCGTCGTAGCGTTCGATCGTCTCCATCGCGTCGCCGAGTTCGTACCGAGCGCGGTCGTCGTAGCCGCCCCCGGTCATGTACTCGCGGGCCATCTCGAGTTCGTCCTCGTCGACCTCTGTCAGGACGACCTCGCCGCCCTCGGGCAGCGCCTCGGCGAACCAGTAGGCGGAGTAGCCGTAGCCGGAGCCGAACTCGAAGATCCGCTCGGCGTCGGTCATCCGGGCCAGTAGCCGGAGGAATCCCCCGACCTCCGGACCGACGTGGGGAAACCCCTGTTCCTCGGCGTAGGCGTCCATCTCCCGCAGGATTTCGTCGGGTTCCGGTCCCGCCGCACGAACGAATCGACCGATATCGTCTGTCAGTACCGACATGGCCGACTGTACGCGCCTCGGAGCATAGTAGTCGGGGTCGCGGCGACAGCGTCAGCGGTCGAGGCGCGCCGCCCTGATCAGCACCTTTCGCGGGGCGAACGACCGGACCGAATCGTCGTCGACCCGAATGCGGAACGTCGACGTCGCCTCGGGGGACGCCTCGAGTAGCAGCCGCTCGACGCGCTCTCGGTCGGCGCCCTCGAGCGACTGCGCGTCGGCCCAGTTATCGAACTCGAGCGGTTTGTGGAGATGGTCGACTGCCTCGACGGCGAAGCCGTAGCGCTCGAGCCACTCCCGCCACCGACTCGTCGGGTGGGCCTCGGCGTGGGTCGGATCGCGAAGCCCCTCGACGCGGTTGATAAACGCCGCCAGCGCCTCGTCTTCGGGGGCGACGTTGTCCTCGAGCGCGAGCGTCCCGCCCGGTCGGAGCACGCGGGCGACCTCGGCGACGAACGCCTCGGGGTCGGGAAAGTGGTGGGCGGCGATCCGGCAGCTCACGGCGTCGAACGTGCTCTCGGCGAAGGGGAGCCGCTCCGCGTCCGCGACCGCGCCGCGGAGGCCGTCGAACGCCTCCACCGCGGTGGCGACCATCTCGGGTGCGGCGTCGGCCGCTACGACGGTCGGAACCCCAGCAGCGGCGACCGCACCGGCCGTGTGACCCGCACCCGTCGCGACGTCCAGCGCGACGTCGGCCTCCCGACACCACGCCGCCAAGCGCTCGAGGTCGGCGCCCTCGCGGTGGACGTCGCTCTCCAGGTAGGCATCGGTCGCCGCCCCGAAGGCGTCGGCGCTCTCGCGTTTCCGGTCGGCGTCGTCGGTCATCACCGGCGGTTCGGTCCGGAACTCGTAAACGGTACCGCTTCAGGGCGTGATGACAACCCGGTCCTCGATCTCACCGTGCTCGAGAGTGCGGCAATTTCGTCGATCCCCTCGATCTCGAGCGCGTCGCCCGTCTCGTCGGTCACTCGTGGAGTCGTGTGGTTTCAATGGACCCGACGACCACGACCCGCCTCAGCTGGTTTCGGCGCCGCCGTCGGTCGCGAGTCGCGCCAGCGCGTTCGCGAGGGTTTCGACGGCGGTTGAACAGTCCTCCCAGTCGGTCCACTCTCTGGGCGTATGCGACAGCCCGTCTCGCGACGGGGCGAACAGCATCCCGGCGTCGGTGACCCGCGAGACGTTCAACGCGTCGTGGGCGGCCCCCGAGTGCATCGAGAGCGCGTCGGCACCCGCCGTCTTCGCGCCGGCGTGCAGGGCGTCCTGGCAGCGGTCGCTCATCGGTGCCGGTTCGACGTCGAGTTCGCGCGAAACGGACGTCACGACGCCGCGCTCCTCGCGGATCCGCTCGAGGCTTCGGGAGGCGCACTCGAGAATGCGGTTCATCGTCTCGTAGTCGACGTCCCGGACGTCGACGCCGAGTTCGACCTCGCCGGGGACGACGTTCGTCGCGTTCGGCGTGACCACACATTTTCCGACGGTGGCGACGGCGGTCCCGGAGTCGGACCGTGCGTACTCCCGACCGCTCCGCTCGAGATCCAGGACAAACTCGCTGGCCGCCGCGAGCGCGTCGGTGCGGTCGTCCATCGCCGTCGTCCCCGCGTGGTCTGCCTCGCCGACGAATCGGGCGGTCGCGTGTGCGATTCCGGTGATCGTCGTCACGACGCCCACCGGGACCTCGGTTTCTTCGAGGCGGCTGTCCTGTTCGATGTGGAGCTCGACGAACGCGTCCCACTGACTGGCGTCGAGGCGGCCCGTTCCGCGGTAGCCGATATCGGTGAGCACCCGCTCGAGGGCCATCCCCTCGTCGTCGGTCAGCGCGAGCGCGTCGTCGACGTCGCGGCGGCCCGTCGCCACTGACGATCCCAGGAGGCCGCCGCCGAAGCGGGCCCCTTCCTCCTCGGTGAAACAGACGACCGCGATCGGGCGGTCGGGTTCGACGTCCGACTCCTGGATCATCCGAACCGCCTCGAGCGCGCCGTAAACGCCCAGTGGACCGTCGAAGATGCCGCCCTCCGGGACCGAATCCAGGTGGCTCCCCGAGGCGACGGGCGCGGCGTCGGGGCCGGCGCTCTCGGGAGTCCAGGTGCCGGTGATGTTGCCGACCGCATCGACTGCGACCGCGAGGCCGGCGTCCTCGAGTCGGTCGACGAGGGCGTCCCGCGCTTGCCGGTTGGCCTCCGTCCCCGCGAGGACGGTCCGGCCACGACCGTTCCGCGCATCGATATCTCCGAAGGTGGCGTTCGCCTCCAGGTCGGCTCGGAGGCGGTCCGTGGTGACGTTCATAGGCGCCGTTTCTCGCCGAGGACAATCACCGTTGTGCAACGCGAATCCTCGCGGAAATCCGCCACTCGAGTGAGACGTTTTTTGTCGTTCGCTCACGTTCCCCCATCCAGATGTCCGCAGATACCCCTCTCTCCGAGCACGTCGACAACTTGGTGTACGAGCCCACGCAGGTCCACGAGGGCGGCGTCGATCTTACGGTGAGTGCGATCTACCGCGTCGTCGGCCCCGGGAGTATCGACTTCGGCGGCGACGAACTCGCGGACGCCGATCTCGAACCGGTGGCGACCGACCCGCGCGACCCCGACGACGAGTACGAGTGGTGGGAACTCGAGGGCGGCCGGTACGTCTGTCAGTACAACGAGTTTCTCACCGCAGACGAGCCGCTGTACGTCCAGCCCCGAAACGAACTGCTCGCTCGCGGCTGTTCGCACCCGTCGCTGCGAGTGCGCTCGCACCTCCCGCTGATGCCGCTCTCGGTCGCCGACGGCGGGATTCACATCAAGGAGAACGCCCGAATTTCGACGCTGTCGACGCTCGAGGCCGGTGAGAGCGCCGGCGACGACCCCGACCCGCGATAACGGTAACGGCGTTTTCGCCGGAGTACGCTCACGGCTCGATAACCCTAATCGTCGCTCCGCGCTCGTCGGTTCGCCCCTCCTGGAGGACTCGAGTCTCGTGCTCGAGCAACCGCCGTTTGAATCCCAATGCGTCGTCGCCGCCCGCCGAAAAGCCGCCGAGGGAATCCGCACCGACGACCCGGTGACACGGGACGACGATCGGAACCGGGTTGCGCCCGCAGGCCGATCCCACGGCAACGGGCGCGGTCTCGAGGCCCGCCGCCAGGTCGCCGTAGGTCCGAGTTTCGCCGTACGGAATTTCGGCCATCGCCGCCATCACGCGGCCGGTAAACGAGTCCGGATAGGAGACGGCGAGATCGAACGTGCACCGCTCCCCACGCTCGTACTCGCGTAGCTGTTCGCGGATCGCATCGGGGTCGGCCTCGAGTCGCGAGCCCTCGAGTTCGATCGCCGTGCCGAGAATCTCGACCTTCATCGATCGTCTCGACGCGCCCAGCGCCGATAGCCGGCCGGTATGGGGTGAAAGTGAACTCGCCGAACGATTACCGATCGGCGGCCGCCTCGACGACCGCGCGCACTGCCTCGAGCGAAACCGGATTCGTCGTCTCCTCGCCCTCCTTGAGCGCCGTGCCGACGATGGCGCCGTCGGCCCCCGCCTCGAGCCAGTCCCCGATCGTCCCTGCCGTGACGCCACTGCCGACGAACGTCGGTGTCCCGAGTCCCTCGAGCGAGTTCGAAACCCGTTCGACGTCCTCGAGCGCGGCCTCCGCGCCGGTTCCGGTGCCCGAAACGATGACGCCGTCGGCACGACCGCGTTCTGCGGTTTCGACGGCGGTCCCCTCGAGGCTCGTCTCGCCGACCGGCGTGGCGTGTTTGACGTGGACGTCCGCCAGAATCGCGACCTCGGGGGCGATCCGTTCGCGCAGACGGACCGTCTCGTGGGCGCGGCCCTCGAGTACGCCCTGGTCGGTCGCCGCGGCGCCGGCGTGGACGTTGACCCGGACGAAGTCGGCGTCGGCAGCCCCGGCGACGGAGAGCGCGGCTTCGGCGTCGTTTCGCAGGACGTTGATCCCGACCGGGACATCGACCGCCGACCGGACCGCGGTCGCCAGCGCCGCCATATCGGCGACGACGTGTTTCGGGACGTCCTCGGGATAGAACGGCGAATCGCCGAAGTTCTCGAGGATCAGGCCATCGACGCCGCCGGTTTCGAGGGTGGCGGCGTCCTCGAGCGCACGGGTGCGGATCGCGCCCCGGTCTCCCTCGGAGCCCGGAGAGCCGGGCAGCGCCGGCAGGTGGACCATTCCGATCACGACGGGCGTCTCGTCGAACGGATCGATGGGTGTCATACTCGGCGTTCGCCGGCAAGGGCTAAAGCGGCGGCGACCGGCGTCCGTCGTGGATTACCGGGTCGGTGGCAGTCGACTCACATCCCCGGCAAGGGCGTCGCCGTTCGAGGCGGTTTTTGATCGGCGGGCACGATACTCGTGCGATGACCCATCTGTTCTCGCCGTACACCATTCGGGACCTGGAGATTCCGAACCGGATCGCCGTCTCGCCGATGTGCCAGTACTCCTGTGAGCCCGACGGGTTGCCGACGGAGTGGCACCGCGTCCACCTCGGCAGCCGCGCCGTCGGGGGCGCGGGTATCGTGATGACCGAAGCGACCGCCGTGGAGGCACGCGGGCGGATCACGCCCCACGACCTGGGAATCTGGACCGACGAACAGGCCGCGGCGCTCGAGCCGATCACCGAGTTCATCCGCGAGCAGGGGTCGGTGCCGGCGATCCAGCTCGCCCACGCGGGCCACAAGGCGAGCAAGACGAAACCGTGGGAGGGCAACGAGCCGATCGCCCCCGACGCGGGCGGCTGGGAGGTGCTCTCGCCCTCGCCCGAGGCCTACCCCTACGACGCCGAGCCGCCGGCGATCCGCGAGATGGATCCGGAGGATATCGAGGCCGTGATCGACGCCTTCCGGGCGGCAGCCGAGCGAAGCCTCGAGGCGGGCTTCGAAATCGCCGAGGTCCACGCGGCCCACGGCTACCTGCTCCACGAGTTCCTCTCGCCGGTGACCAATCGTCGGGAGGACGACTACGGCGGGAGCTTCGAGAACCGCACCCGACTCGTTCGCGAGGTGACGGCGGCGGTCCGAGCGGTCTGGCCCGACGACCTCCCCGTGTTTGTCCGCATCTCGGGCACCGACTGGCTCGAGGGCGTCGACGGGTTCGACGACTCGTGGACGCTCGAGGAGTCGGTGGCGCTCTCTCAGAAACTCGCTGACCTGGGCGCGGACCTCATCGACGTCAGCTCCGGCGGTATCCACCCGGCCCAGCAGGCCAAACCGGGTCCGAACAACCAGGTTCCCCTTGCCGAAGAGATCCGCGAGCGGACCGACGTCGCCGTCGGTGCCGTCGGCGGCATCACCCAGCCCGAACAGGCCGACGCCCTGGTGCGAAACGGTCGGGCGGACCTGGTTCTCGTCGGTCGCGAGTTCCTCCGGGATCCGTACTTCGGACTCCACGCGGCCGAGGCGCTGGGCCGCGAGGACGCGAACCGGGAGTGGCCGATTCAGTACCGCCGCGGGGTACAGTGAGCGCCGTCCTCGAGGAATTTCACTGCCCCTGGCTGTACGTCATTCGAACGAGCTCCTCTGTGCCACCTTCCGGGATTTCCATCTCGGGATCGAACAGGTCGAAGCCGACCGATTCGTAGTACGGAACCAGCCCGCGTCGACACAGTAGCGAGAGGCCGGTCACTGTCTCGAGGTCCGAATGGTCGATCACCGCGTTCATCAGCGTCGCACCGACCCCCTCGCCGCGGCGGTCGGCCGCGACGATCACGTCGAAGACGGTTGCGTAGTACGTGTAGTCGGTCAGGACTCGAGCCGACGCCACCAGCGAACCCGCCTCGAAGAGGCCGACGACGACCTCGGTGTCGGCGAGCGCCCGTCGAACGTCTTCGACCTCCCGATCCTCCCACCACTCGTACTCCTCGTAGAGGGTGGTCAGTGCCGGTGCGTCCTCTGGCGTGAGATCGCGGACTCGAGCCATCGTCTGTCTCGACTCGTCGACGCCCATAAACGCTGGCGACGGTGTGAAAACGGGTGACACTGCCGGGAAACGTCGCGGGTGTCGTCAGTCGTCGGTCGAGACGGATCGCTCCTCGAGCGAGCGGGCGCCCCGAACCGCGAACCCGTCGTCTCCTCGCGGCGAGTGAACCCGCTGCGGGAAGGGGATCTCGATCCCCTTGCGCTCGAGCGCCCGTTTGACCGCCCCCACCGCCGCCGTCTGGGCGTCGAGTTTCCGGCGCATCGTGGGGTCGGCGATCCAGACGTGCAACTCGAGGAGGATCGCGGAGTCGCCGAAGCCGGTAGCGACGACTTCGGGCGATGGCGTCGTTTTGATTTCCTCGAGGTCGGAAACGGCGTCGACGATCACGGTCCGTGCTCGCTCGAGGTCGGTGTCGTAGTCGACGCCGATCTCGAGTTCGACGCGAAGCTGGTCGTTCTTCGAGTAGTTGGTCAGGTGGCTGCTGGTCACCTCGTCGTTGGGGATCAGGATGTGTTCGTCGCGGAACGTCTGGATTTTGGTGTTGAAGATCGTCACGTCCGTAACGATACCGGACTGATCCTGCTCGCCCGAACTCACGCTGATGGCGACCCAGTCGCCGACGCGGAACGGTCGGGAGAACAACAGGACGAAGCCGGCGATCATCGCCGCGAGCGTCTCTCTGGCGGTGAGCGCGATGATCACCGTAATCGCGCCGGCGCTGATGAAGATGCTCTCGAAGGGCACCCCCCAGAGGGTCAGGATGACCGCGCCGGCGACGACGATGATCCCGACGTCTGAAACGTGGTAGGCGACCTCGCTCTGGTGGTTCGTGATCGCCCCCGTCTCCGCCAGTTTGTCGATCGAGCGGTTGACGAAACGAACCGCGAGGTAGGCGATCAGTACGACCGTCACGGTGATGAGGTGCTGAGCGACGTCGAACCGGTCGATCATCACCGTCTCGAGGACCAGTCCGAGCACGTACGTCACGTGCCAGATGACGCTGAACGCGTAGACGGCGGCGAAGACGACGCTCATTAGCCCGACGATGGCGCTCGCCTCGGCGACGTTCGCGCCGTATCGCGTTCGAACCGCCGACTGGAATCGGCGTGTTGCGGCGACTGCAAGCGCGAACGTTACGACCAGGACGACTGTCGCGGCGAGTTGGGCTTCGATCGAGGAGAGATACGTCTGCTGCAATCGAGGGATCGGCTCCGGACGGAGGTGAGACGTGAGAACGATCAGCGAGCGTGAAGGCACTGGTCTGTCTGGTGTATCAGCAGGATTCGGTTCGATAGTACGTCGACATCTGTCCCCTCTTACTCCGGCGGTCGGACCCGTTGGTTACTCGTCTACCCACTTGATCGAACAGCCCTGCGAAGGCTGCCACTCGAGGTCGACGTCTTCCCCCGCCAGCACGCTGTCGATCGCCTCACGGATGTGGAATCGAGTCGGCTCGTCGTCGGGGTTGAGTGCGTCGTCGAGGCGTCCCTGGTAGACGAGTCTGAAGGTGCCGTCGTCGTTCGCAAAGAGGAACGGGTCGGGCGTACACTCCGCGCCGTAGGCTGCGGCGACCGCCTGGGAGCGATCTCGAAGATAGGCGTCGTAGTCGATCGTGCCGTCGTCCGCGAGCTCCTGCATCCGTTCGAAGGAGTCGTCGGGGTACTCCTCGGCGTCGTTCGGGTTGACCCCGACGACGGCAACGTCGTCGTACTCCTCGCTCAACTCGTTCAGCAGATCGAACTTCGCCTTCGCGTACGGGCAGTGATTGCAGGTAAAGACGACCAGCAGCGCCTCGCGGTCGGCGAACGACTCGAGGCTGTACGTCTCCTCGTCCACCCCTTCGAGTTCGAACTCGGGGGCGGGGTCGCCGGCTTCGAGTTCGGTCTCGGATTCTCTCAGGACCATACAGATCGGTTTCGCACGTTCAGCCTTAAGCGTCCGGGTGGCGGAAGCGGACCGCGTTCTCAGGTTCGAGACTCTGGATCCAACTATTATGTACTCCCCGTGAGACGGTTGCGTATGCAATCACTCG
The DNA here is from genome assembly GCF_059736515.1 of Natrononativus sp. DTA114. Lineage (NCBI taxonomy): Archaea > Methanobacteriati > Methanobacteriota > Halobacteria > Halobacteriales > Natrialbaceae > Natrononativus > Natrononativus sp. DTA114. The sequence goes on from NZ_JCASSN010000003.1 coordinate 808,390, forward strand.
AGATCACCGACGAACAGCACGCGTTCATCCAGCGTCTTCGTGCCGAACTCTCGGAACAGGTGGTCGGCAAGTACGGCCACGTCCGCGAGCGGGATGCGGTCCAGTTTCTTATCGACAACCTCGACGGTGACCTCGACGTGGACCCGGAGGTCGCCTTCACCACCGCCGCTGAACTCGCCGAAGAGTCGGCCGAGGGTAATCTCGAGGAGATCACCTACGAGGAGTCCGAGATGGCCGAAACGGACGGCGATTCGGCGAACGACGAGACACCGGATACCGACGACGGCACCGAGGCGGACGACTCGGGGGTCGACGACGGTGAGGACGGGACGGGCGGCGACGCGGCAGCTGAGGGGGTGGACGAAGACGACGACGCCAGCGAAGGCGACGACTCCGCAGGCGGGGCGGCCGACGACGACGACATGCTGAACCAGATGATGAACTTACTCGACACCCACGACGACAAGTGGGAGGAATCCTCCTCGGCGGACTACCGCTACAGCGTGACCTTGCCCGACGGCAACGTCGAGCACGTCCAGACGAAAGACGACGTCCGGGCGCTGCTGTTCAAGAACTACTGACGACCCGCGCCGGAGCGGCCACCGAGGCTCGAGCCCTGGGCCGGTGGTGGACAACATCGCCAGTGTTGACCCGGTAACAACCCTTTTGACGGCGCTCGAACTGGAGGTAGTATGAGCGAACGCGAGGTGCTCGCGGCCCTTCGCGAGAACGCCAGGTACGACACCGCGGATATCGCGCGTATGACCGGCTTCGAGGACGGGGAGGTCGAAGCGGCAATCGAGGAACTCGAGGCGAGCGGCGTGATTCGGGGCTACCGGGCGGTCGTCGACTGGGATCGCCTCGAGGACGAACGGGTCCGCGCGGCGGTCGAACTCAACGTCACCCTGGACCGGGAGACGGGTTACGACGACATCGCGGAGCGACTGGTCGGGTTCCCCCAGGTAACCGCGCTGCGGCTCGTCAGCGGCGACTACGATTTCGATATGGTGGTCGAGGGCGATTCGATGCGCGAGGTGTCTCAGTTCATCAGCGAGAAGGTCGCACCGGTGCCCGAGATCACCCAGACGGTCACCCACTACCTGATGAACTCCTACAAGGAACAGGGGATCGAACTCGGCGACGGCGAGGACGACGACCGACTCTCCTACTCCCCATGACGTTCGAGCCCGCCGACCGGGTTCGGGCCGTCGGCCCGTCGGGCATCCGCCGCTTTTTCGAGATCGCCGAGGAGCGCGACGACGTGATCTCCCTCGGCGTGGGCGAACCCGATTTCTCGACGCCGTGGGCCGCCCGCGACGCCGCGATCCACTCCTTGGAGCGGGGACGAACCTCCTACACCGCCAACCGGGGGATGCGAGAGCTCCGGGAGGCGATTTCAGGGTACGTCGCCGACCGCTTCGCCCTCGAGTACGATCCCGGCGAGGAGATCCTCGTCACCGCGGGCGCGAGCGAGGCCGTCGACCTCGCCTTTCGGGCGTTCGTCGATCCCGGCGACACGGTCGCGGTCGCCCAGCCGGCCTACATCTCCTACGAGCCGGGGGTGCGCTTCGCCGGCGGCGAGGTGCTTCCGGTGCCGACGCGAGAGGCCGAGGAGTTTCGTCTCACCGTCGACGCCCTCGAGGCGGCCGGCGCGGCCGAGGCAGAGATGCTCGTCCTGTGTTACCCCAACAACCCCACCGGGGCCGTGATGAGCGAGTCGGACCTCAAACCGGTCGCCGAGTTCGCCCGCGAGCACGACCTCGCGGTTCTCTCGGACGAGATCTACGCCGAGTTGACCTACGCGGGCGACCACGCCTCGATCGCCGCACTCGAGGGGATGGTCGAGCGAACGATCGTCGTCAACGGCTTCTCGAAGGCCCACGCGATGACCGGCCTGCGGCTGGGCTACGCCATGGGGCCGGCCGATGCGATCGGGGCGATGAACCGCGTCCACCAGTACACGATGCTTTCGGCGCCGACGACAGCCCAGCACGCGGCGCTCGAGGCGCTCGAATCGTGCGAACCCGACGTCAGGGAGATGATCGACCAATACGACCGGCGACGGCGGTTCGTCCTCTCGCGGTTTCGGGAGATCGACATGCCCTGTTTCGAGGCGCAGGGCGCGTTCTACGTCTTCCCGGAAGTTCCCGGAGGGTGGACCAGCGAGGCGTTCGCCGAGGAACTGCTGCGCGAGCAGGGCGTCGCGGTCGTCCCGGGCGACGTCTTCGGCGCCGGCGGTACGGGCCACCTCCGGGTGTCCTATGCGACGGGACTCGAGGACCTGCGAGAGGCGCTCGCGCGGGTCGAAGCGTTCGTCTCGGATCACGGCTAAGCAACGAGGTGTGCCAACTCGGGTCACGAACGGTTTTTGAGGCGGCGAGTGACTCCCCAATATGGTCGACTATCGTCCCATTCCCGACGATCTGCGGGACGTCTTCTACGAGTACACGAGCTACGCGTTCAGCCCGACGGACGGGCCGCCGATGTACGACCCCGACGAGCACGACACGCCGCGGACCAGGATGGGCGCCGAACGAGGGCTGTACGACGACGGGGCACCGGCAGACGCCGACCCACTGTGTGTCTGCCAGCACTACTGGTTCGACGCCCGCGTCCGCGGTGAGGTGCATTCGACACCCGGTCTCTCGGCGGTCGCTTCGCCTCCCGAGAACCGCCGCGGCGGCTACGTCCGGGACCTGCTCGCGGCCTCACTCGAGGAGTACCGCGATCGCGACGCCCGGTTTTCGGTTCTGTGGCCCTTCCGATACCGCTTCTATCGGCAGTACGGCTGGGACACCTGCAACCGCTACGCCGCCTACGAGTGCGAGCCGGCGGCGCTCGCCTTCGCGAGCGAGGCAGTCGACGAGGCGACGAGCTATCGCCCCGTCGAGGCCGACGAGTACGAGGACCTGGTCCCCGCCTACGAGGTCCACGCGGAGCGGTACGACCTGTCGCTCGAGCGCGACGGGGAGTGGTGGCGTCACCGCATCTTCGAGCGGTGGGACACCGACCCGTTCGTCTACGCGCTCGAGCGCGGCGGCGCGGTCCGGGGCTATCTCGTCTACACCGTCACCGGCGACTGGGGCGATCGAACGATGCGAGTCCGAGAACTCGCCTACGCGGACCGCGAGGCGTATCTCGGACTGCTCGCGTTCTGTCACTCCCACGATTCGCAGGTGGGAACCGTCCGCATCCGTGACGCTCCCGACAGTCGCCTGCTCGACCTCGCCGACGACCCCGACGAAATTGACTGCGAACTCGAGGACGGCCCGATGATCCGAATCGTCGACGTCGCCGAGACGCTGCCGGCGCTGTCGTACCCCGCTATCGACGCCAGCGTGACACTCGCCGTCTCGGACCCGCTGGTCGAGTGGAACGACGGGACGTTCGCACTCGAAGTCGCGGACTGCGAGTCGACCTGCGAACCGACGCCTGTCGACGACCCGGGTGTGACGATCGATATCGCCGCGCTCTCACAGCTCGCTGTCGGTTTCCGCTCGGCGGCGGCTCTCGAGTGGGCGGGCCGACTCGAGGGGAGTGCGGAGAGCCTCGAGGCGCTCGGCACCCTGTTCCCGGAGACGGACGTGTTCCTGCGGGACGGGTTTTAGCGGCTGCGAAGACGCAGCGGTAGCCTCGTTCGGTGCGACGATCGACACCGACGGCGACATGGTGACGGTTGGTCACTCCTGGGCGAGGACCGCCACGTCAGTTTAACTCGAGGACGCCTCCGCCTCGAATCGATCGTATGGGCCGACCTCGTGTACCGTGATAGTGGCCGGCACACCGCTCGAAAATGTGAGCTTCGCCCGGTATCCTTCCTCAACGAGATCTGCATGACAGTCCTGGTCCGTGTTTACTTCTGTAACCTGAATAGAGACGGTGGCTGTACTCTCTTCGGTGTCGAGATCGGAGTCCGTCAGTCGAATCTCGTTACAGTTGCCACCACTGTACGATATTCTGCCGCGGATCGTGATCTCGTTCTGGGATTCGACGATCGTTATGGTGGGTGGTTCATCGACGGCTGGTAGTGTGTCCTCCCACTCCGCTCTGTCTATGAGTTCCAGTTCTTGATTCGTAATCCCGGACGGTGAGGCGTCTTCAGCGCCGTCAGTTGAACCGGATGTGTCGCCTCGCATACCCTCGGACAAACACCCTGCGGACCAAATCGTACAGGCGGTGGTTGCGAGTGTGAGTACGCTTCGGCGTCGCATAAAAGGCCAGTCTCCTGACGTAAGTATATGCTTTTGGGAGGGCGAAATACGCATTTTACCGCGGTGCGTGTGGGGCAGCCCCGATCCTGAGCTCCGGCGCCGAGAGGATGTCACGGTTGGGGATGCGACAGTGTGGCGGCTACCGTCTGGTTTCGCAGTCGACACTGGTAAAATAGAATAGAGCATGTAGAAAGTACGTATAAATAACTAAATACTGGCATAATTGATTTTTGATGGGTTCGGATCATTTTTGAGCGGTGATAAGAAGATGATAAGTATAGCACAGTTTCCGGTACCACGAACTGCATGTCTGACGACAACAGACGCGATTTCCTGAAGAAGAGTGCTGGCGCGGCGTTCGTCGCAGGTGGGTTGCTGACTACGGGTGGAGCCGTCACTGGTGACGACGGCTCCGAGTCAGAGCTGCCCGACGAGTTGCCGGAACTACTGCCCGAAGCGGACGCGACGGAGGACTGGGCCTCCTATCGCGCCGACGCCGGCAATACACGTTTTGTCGATGCCGACTACGAGGGTGATCCCGGCGTGCTCGAGGTCGATTGGTCGTTCGAAGACGCGTACGGTGTCCCCACTGCGAATGCGACGAACGTCGCGGTCGCGGACGGTACCGTCTACGTTACCGGCGCCGACGGCGATAACCGAAATACCATCCACGCGCTCGACGCCGACACCGGCGACGAGAGGTGGGCTGCCGACCCTGACGGTCTCGGAGCGCATCCGACGGTAGCGTACGACACCGTTTTCCTCGACGGCGACGAGCTCACGACGTTCGAACCGGACGGTTCGGTTCGGTGGCGAACGGCGTTCGACGCCGAGGAACCGATTCCGGCGCCCGCAGTCGCCTACGGCGCTGCGTTCACCGTCGTTGACGGGACGTTGTACGCTCTCGAGGTCGAGGACGGCTCGATACGCTGGGAGATCGACACCGTGGACGTCGATCACCCGACGCGAGGGGATATTACGCTCGAGGAGTTCGTGGACGTGCCGGTTGCGGCGGCGAACGGACTCGTCTATGCCGGTGTGGGAGAGTCCATCGACGACTTCGTCGTTGCAATCGAACCGCTAACGGGAGAGGTCGTGTGGGACGAGCGAGCGCTGTACGATATCAGAGGGCCGATCGTCGCGAACGAACAGACGGTTGCCGTACGGGTACCCAGCGAAGAGTCGCTCATACTGCACGATCCGTTTACCGGCGAGAGCTCCCCCGGACCGATGAACACCGGCGGATACGCGCTCGGAGAGGACGTCATCGTTTCCACTTGGCGGTACCGGCTCACGGTAACTGATCTCGAGTCGGGAGATGTGCTGTGGTCGTGGTCACCCGACGGCTACTACGACCGCTACCCCAGCGGATCGCCGACGATCGTCGGCGATACCGTCTTCTTCTCATTCAGCGGAGAGTTCGACGAGTTCGAGAGAGAGATCGTCGCGTTCGACAAGTACGACGGGAGCGTCGAGTGGACGTACGAACTTGACGGCTCGTCAGACATCGCCGTGAGCGGTGACACCCTCTACGTCGATCCGGGCGAGTTGCTGGCCCTTCGCGCTACAGATCAGGACGAGGAAGAAGACCAAGACGGAGACGAAGACCAGGATCAGGATCAAGGCGGAGATGAAGACCAGAACGAGGACGGAGACGAAGATCGAGAAGCGGACGACGGCACAGATCTGGACGAATGTTAGAACCGTGATATAAACAGGTCCGATCTCAGTCATCCACTCCCCGCTGTAGCACGTCCTGGTGAGAATTTTGGCGACGATTGTGGCGCTACACCACGTTCCGCTCCGTCCGCTTACTCCCGTCGGCGAACCGATCGCTCGAGAGCGACCCGATATCGACCAGCGACGCCTCGCCCTCGAGGATCAACTCGGCGACGATTTCGGCGGTCGCGGGGGCGTGCTGGAAACCGTGACCCGAGAAACCAGCGGCGGTGATCAACCCCGGCACCGTCTCCTCGAGGATCGCGTGGTGATCGGGCGTCACCGCGTAGAGCCCCGCCCAGCCGCGCTTGATTCCGGAGTCGGGGCCGAAGTAGGTCGTCCAGTCGGCCGCGGCCTCGAGGGCGTCGGCCGCCCAGTCGAAGTCGATATTTCGGTCGTAGCCGTCGGGATCGCGGTCGGGGTCGGCGTCGTGGAAGTGGCCGCCGACCAGCGCCTCGCCGTCGCGCTCGGGGCGGAAGTACGAGCCCGTGTCGAGGTCGATGGTCAGCGGATCGGATTCGGGTACCGGCTCCTCGGGGTCGACGACCACCATCTGGCGGCGTTTGGGTGCGATGGGCAGCGAAACGCCAGCCATCTCGCTGACGCGACCGGCCCACGGCCCGGCCGCGTTGACCACGTACGCTGCCTTGAGCGAACCCTCATCGGTCTCCACCCCGACCACGCGTCCGTCCTCTCGGCGAACGGCCGTTACCGCGGTTTTCGTCCGAATTTCCGCCCCGGCTTCCTGTGCGGCCTGAGCGTAGGCCGCCAGCGCGGAGTGGGGATCGGCGAAGCCGTCAGTGGGGGAGTAGGTGGCTGCGACGAATTTCTCGGGGAGGACGCCGGGACAGTGCTCGCGGGCTGCCTCGGGGTCGAGCAGTTCGCTCGGCACTCCCCGCTCTCGCTGCATCGCGACGGTTTCCTCGAAGGCGGCCGCCGTGTCGGGCTCTCGAGCGAGAAACAGGTAGCCGTTGCGCCGGTAGTCGATGTCGGTCTCGAACGTCTCCTCGAAGCGATCCCAGACGCGCATGCTCGCCACCGAGAGCTCGGTGTTCACCGGCGTCGAGAACTGCGCCCGGATGCCGCCCGCGGCGCGCTCGGTGCTGCCGGCGCCGATCGACCCCTTCTCGCAGACGATCACCTCGACGTCACGGGACGCCAGTTCGTAGGCGCTCGCACAACCGACGATTCCGCCCCCGACGACGACTACGGTCATGTCTCACCGGTCGGTCGCCGAGAGGATAAGCGTTCGCGGCGGCGGAACTCGAGGGAGCGACGATGCGGAGCGGTCAGAAACGGGTCGGAGAGAGCGCGGCGACGAGGTCGGTTTCGCGGCCAGCCAGCGAATCGGCGAACACGTCCGCGACCGCGGGCGCGAGCGTGATTCCCAGCCCGGTGAGCCCGCAGGCGACGGCGAACCCCGACACGTCGGTTTCGCCGACGAGCGGCCGTCCGTCGGGCGTCACGGTCCGGAGGCCGACCCACTCCCGGGAGACCGCGGCGCTCGAGAGCGCCGGCACCACAGCCGCCATAGATCGGGCGGCCCCGCGAAACGAGTCGGGGATGCGAACCTCGTGGGGCTCGTAACGCTGCCCCTCGACGTACTCCGTCAGAAACTCGCCGACGTACGCCCGATCGCCTCCGACGGGCCTGACGTATCGGTTCGACTCGAGGATCGTAAACGGCGTTTCGATTCGCCGCTCGGCCTCGAGTTCGAGCATCGGCCCCACGGTGTGACACAGCGGAAGCGAGAGCCCGGCGAGATCGTTGAGTTCGAGCGCCCACGGTCCGGCGGCGTTGACGACGAGGTCCGCCTCGAGTCGGCCGGCGGTTGTCTCGAGGCCCCGAACGGCACCGTTCTCGAGGACGACGTCGGCGACGGCCGTCTCCGTCCGCAGGTCGGCCCCGCGCTCGCGCGCGGTGGATGCGAAATAGTCGACGATGTCGGCCGGCTCGAAGCCGTAGTCGGTCGTCGTATGAAGTCCGCCGAGGAACCCCTCGGGATCGATCCCGAGGATCGAGAGGGCGTCGGCTCGGCGGTAGCGTGCGTCGACGCCGGCCGCCCGCAGGTCGGTGGCGGCCGCCTCGAGCCTCGCCGCGTACGCCTCGCTCTCGGCGAGGTACAGGGTGCCGAGCCGGGCCGCCTCGAGCGTGCCGTCCTCGAGCAGCGGACCGTAGGTTTCCCACGCCTGCGCTTTGAGCGCGAGGTCGAGAGGTCGGGGGCTGGTCGTCGCCCGCATCACCATCCCCGCCGAGGCGGCGGTGGTTTCGGCGCCTAGCGACGACCGCTCGAGGAGCGTGACCTCGTGGGTCGTCTCGGCCAGGCAGGCGGCGAGCGCGGTGCCGATGATCCCACCCCCGACGATCGTGACGTGCATACCCTCGAGTCGGCCGCGAGGGAGATAAGCGGCCCCACGGATCACGACGTTTGACCGTCGGTTCTCGAGGTGGCTCGTCGCGCTCTACACTGAAGTGGCCGTTCGCCCATACTCCACCATGGTCAGAATCCTCTCCGCGGAAGACATCGACTCGCTGCTGGACATCGACGAACTCCTCCCGGTCGTCGCCGAGGCCTTCGAAAAGCAGGGCGAGGGGGCCGTCGAACGGCCCGAGCGACCGCACTACCCGATCGGGGTCGGGCGGGACGAGGAGCAACCGGACGAGCCGCTGGGGACCGGGCTCTGCATGCCCGCGTACATCCACGGCGCCGACTACGCGGTGACGAAACTCGCCGGCGTCTTCGAGGGAAACGAGGCTCGCGGGCTCCCGACCGTTACCGCACAGATTGCCCTCATCGACGCCGACTGCGGGATTCCGGTGGGATATCTCGAGGGAACCCTGATCACGAACGCCCGGACCGGCTGTATCGGCGGGCTGGCCGCCCGCGACCTCGCCGCCGACGGGCCGGTCCGGCTGGCGGTGTTCGGCGCTGGCACGCAGGCGCGCTGGCAGACGCGGGCGATCGCGGCCGCGACCGACCTCGAGTCGGTGCGGGTCTACTCCCCCAGCGACTCCCGCGAGCGGTTTGCCGACGATCTCGACGACGAACTCGAGGCGACCGTCACCGCCGTCGAAAATCCGGAAGCAGCACTCGATGGGGCGACCGTCGTCGTGACGGCGACGACGAGCACCGAGCCGGTGTTTCCCGGCGAGGCGCTCGAGCCCGGCACGCTCGTGGTTGCGGTCGGCGCCTACACCCCGGAGATGCGCGAACTGGACGCGGAGACGATCGACCGGGCTGCGCGCGTGTTCGCCGACGTGCCCGCCGAGGCGGTCGAAACGGGCGACCTTCGGAGCCACTCGGTCGAGCCGATTCCGTTTGCAAACGCGGTATCCGGGAGCGTCGACCGAGGGTCGAACGACGACATCGTGGTGCTCTCGAGTGTCGGTTCGGCCGTCCTCGACGCGGCGGCCGCGGCGTTTCTGTTCGATCGGGCGGAGTCGGCAGGGAAGGGAACGGAGTGTTCGCTGTAGGCTACGACCAGGACACTGAAGTACCGGGTTTGCGAACGATGCCGTAGCTGACCGTGTCGATCAGAGGACAGACGGACGAGGACCGAGCGTCGGGCGACAACCTCCTGCCGGTCGAACCGCGACGGCGACCACAGCGAGGGTCCTCGCCGTGGTAAGACGCTCGTCACCGCTTCTCGATCGGATCGGCGACCCTTTCTTCGCGCTCGACACGGATTTCCGGTTCACCTATCTCAACGAGCCAGCGGAGGCGCTGTTGAAGCGTTCACGCGAGGACCTCGTCGGTCGCGTCATGTGGGACGAGTTCCCCGAAACCGTCGAAACGCAGTTTCCCGACGGGTTCTACCGCGCGGTGGACGAGCAGGTGCCCGTCTCCTTCGAGGTGTACCACACCCCGCTCGAGACCTGGTTCGAAGCGCGGGCGTTCCCCGCGGACGGCGGCCTCTCGGTGTACCTGCGCGACGTCACCAACCGCAAGACGCGGGAAACCGACCTCGCAAGATACGCCGCCGTCGTCGAGTCCGTCCACGAGGGTGTCGTCACGCTCGACCGGCACACGCGGATCGCGTCGGTCAATCAGGCGCTCGAAGACGTCCTCGCCGTCGACCGGGAGGAGCTGATCGGCGAACACGTCGAGACGCTGCTCGACCGGGCCGGCGTGCCGGCGGCGGAAACCGTTCGGGTGGGAGAGGCGATCAGTGCCGTCGACGTCGGCGCCGCCGCCTCGCGAACCGTCGAGATCAGTTTCGTCAACGGGGCCGGCGACCAACGCGTCGGGGAAATTCGGGCCGTTCCGATCAAACGGGGGAACGCGAGCCTCGCCGCCGTCATCCGCGACGTCACCGACCGTCACGAGTACGAACACGTCGTCACGTCGTTGCACGAACTCACCCGCTGGCTGGTCCAGGCCGACGACCCCGAGGAGATCTGTGCGATCGCCGTCCACGCGGGTAGCGACCTCCTCGAGTTACCGATCAGCGGCATCTGGCTGCTCGAAGAGGAACGCGGCACCCTCGATCCGGTCGCCGGCACCGCCGGCGCCCACGACGAGTTCGGCGGACTCCCCCGATTTTCGATGGGTGAGGGGCTCGTCTGGGACGCCTTCGAGTCGGGGTCGATCGAACGCTTCGACGACCTCCGGGAGCGAGACGACCTGTACAATCCGGAGACGCCGCTTCGCTCGGAGATCATCGCCCCCGTGGGAACCCACGGCGTCCTGATGACGGGATCGCTCGAGCCCGGGGCGTTCGACGACACCGACGTCGAACTCGTCTCGATGCTCGTCGAGAACATCCAGGCCGCACTCGAGCGGGCCGCCCGCGAACGTCTCCTTCGCGAACGAACGGAACACCTCGAGCGCCAGACCGAGCGCCTCGAGGCCGTCGCTGACGTGCTCTCGACGGAACTTCGCCAGGAGCTCGAGGCGGTCGCCGACGCGATCGAAGCGGACGAGACGGGCGACTGGGAGTTTCCGATGGCCGACCGGTCGGTCGCCCATACGCTCGACCGAGCCGAGCACCTCGTCGACGACGTTCGCGAGTTCGCCCGCAACGCCCGAGCGGTCGGCCAGCGCACGCGTATCGACCTCGAAGCGGCCGTTACCGCGGCCGCGACGAGTTCGCGCCTCGAGGACCCGACGGTCGATATCGAGGAACGCGCACGACTCCGGGCCGACCCCGATCGGTTCGGTCACCTGCTCGAGGCGGCCCTCGACGACGTCGCGGTGCGAGCGGACGGAACCAGCGGGGTTACCGTTCGCCTCGAGTTGCTCGGAATTCCTGGCTCCGAGACGAACTCTCGCGGCTTCGTTCTGGTCGACGATGCGCCCAGTGATCCGGAATCGACCGGGGGTCGGCTCCCGGAGGCCACCGACGGCGTCGGGACGACCGCCTACACTCGAGGTATGGGACTCGCACTCGTGCGAGCGATCGCCGACGCTCACGACTGGTCGGTTAGCGTCCACACGGACGAGACGGGTGAGACGAGCGTCGAAATCAGGGACGTGACGACGCTCGAGCGGCTGTAACTCAGTCGAGTTCGCGCTCGAGAATCGATCGCCGGTCGCGGATCTCGGCTGCCGGCGCGGTGAGCCGTTCGTCGCCGACCTCGAGCGTGAGCGCGCCGTCGTCGGTCGCCTGTCCGATCGACGCGACCGGCGCGACGCCGTCGAACGCGTCGTGGACGCCGGCGGAATCGGTCGTCTGGATCAGCGCTCGGCCCGGTCCCTCGGCAAACAGCGCCCCCGCAGGGTCGGCGCCGGAGAGGGAAGCCTCGAGGCCCACCTCCTCGCTCACCAGTTCGGCGAGGGAGACGGCGAGACCGCCGTGGCTGACGTCGTGGGTGGCGAGCGTCTCCGGCGCGTCGGCGACCGTCGCCAGCGTCTCGACGAACTCGAGCGGGTTCTCCGGAAGCGCGGGGAACCGGTCGCTGCCGCCGAATCGAGCGAGGTACTCGGAGCCGCCGAGGGCGAACTGCCCGGTCTCGAGGCCGCGGCCCCCGACGAGCAGGAGTTCGGTGTCGGGGTCGGCCACGAGCGAGAGCGGTGGGGCGTCGTAACCCGCTTTCGTGCCGACCATCGCCAGCGTCGGCGTCGGCGGGATCGGCCCCGTCACCGAATCGTTGTACAGCGAGACGTTGCCGCCGACGACGGGCGTCGACAGGGCAGCACACATCGCCGCGAGACCGTCGACGATCGCTTTGAACCCGCCGTAGACGTCGGGTTTCTCGGGATTGCCGCCGTTCAGACAGTCCACCGCCGCGAGCGGGGTCGCTCCCTTCACGGCGAGGTTCGTCGCGTTCTCGAGGGCGACCGCCCGTGCGCCCTCGTAGGGGGCCGCGCTCGTCCAGTTGGGCGCGGCGCCGGCGGAGACGGCCAGTCCGGTTTCGGCTTCTCTGACCGCCACGACCGCCGCGTCGTCGCCCGGACCCATACTGGTTCGGACGCCGACCTCGTGGTCGTACTGGCGGTAGACCCACCGCTTGGAGGCCGTGTTGGGGCTGCCGATGACGGTTTCGAACGCCGTCTCGAGATCGACATCCGGGAGGTCGGTGTCGGGCTCCGTCGGCTCTTCGGCGGGCAGATCGTTCATCGGTGCGCCCTCGCCGAGGAAGTGGGCGTCGACGTCGACGACCGTCTCACCGTTGAACTCGCACGTGTAGTTCCCGTCCGTAACCTCGCCGATGACCGAACAGCCCAGGTCGAACCGCGCTGCGATCTCGCGGACGCGGTCGACGTTCTCGGGTGCGACCTCGTAACACATCCGCTCCTGGCTCTCGGCGAGCAGGATCTCGAGGGCGTTCATGTTCGGCTCGCGCTGGTGGACGCGGTCGAGTTCGATGTACGCGCCGAGGCCGCCCTTGGCGACGAGTTCGCTCGAGGCGCCGCCCAGTCCGGCGGCGCCGAGGTCGCGGGCGGACTCGATCAGGCCCTCTTCGACGAGCACCTCGTTGGCCTCGATGAGCAGCTTTTCGGCGTAGGGGTCGCCGACCTGAACCGCGGGGCGGTCCTCCGTCTCGGCGTCCTCCGCCAGATCCTCGCTCGCGAAGGAGGCCCCGCCGAGGCCGTCCCGGCCCGTCGCGTTGCCGACGAGGACGAGTTTGTTTCCGGGCTGCTGGGCGACGGCGGTGACGAGGCGATCCGCGTCGGTGAGGCCGACGCAGGCGACGTTCACCAGCGGGTTCCCCTCGTAATCGGGGTGGAAGTCGACGCTGCCGCCCACCGTGGGAACGCCGATGCAGTTGCCGTAGTGGCTGATACCCTCGACGACGCCCTCGAGCAGGTAGCGGGAGTGTTCGGCCTCGAACTCCCCGAAGTACAGCGAGTCCGTCAGCGCGATCGGATAGGCGCCCATCGACAGGGTGTCCCGGACGATACCGCCGACGCCGGTCGCCGCCCCGTCGAAGGGGTCGACGTAGGAGGGGTGGTTGTGGCTCTCGATGCCGAGGGTGACGTAGGTCTCGCTGTTTTCGCCCGACTCCGGCTCCGGCAGCGCGACGACCGCCGCGTCGTCTCCCGGGCCGATGACGACCTGCTCGCCCTCGCTTTCGAAGGCCGACAGCAGCGGCCTCGAGGAGCGGTAGGCGCAGTGTTCGCTCCAGAGGTTCTCGAACAGCGCCGCCTCGGCCGGGGTGGGCTCGCGCCCCAGTTCCTCGACGACCAGTTCGCGGTCCGAATCGGCAAGACTCATTCGTATCGCTGTTGAAAGCGCCGCGGTAAATGGGTTTCCATATCCACGTTCGTGTATTACATCGCCGCAAACGCGAGTTTCTTCTTTGGAAACATTTTTGACAGACAATTCCCACGGAGACACATGGATACGACCAGCGCCACGGAGAACCAGACCAGTTCGGCACAGAAACACCCGTTCGAAAACCCGCTCGTCCGCCACATGATCGGGTTCTCTGGGGCGGTCGTGATCGCGTTCATCGCCGTCTTCTTCCTCGAGGGAATCGCGATGTACCTGGCGCTCGGCCTCGCCGTCGTCGACGCGGTGGCCGTTCCGAAGCTCCTCGAGCGCGCCATCGACGACGAGAGCGCCTGAGCCGTCGGCTGTCCGACCGTTTTTGTACCAGAGCGGCCAAACTTCCGGCATGAAAATCATCAAGGACAGCGTCCACGACCACATCGAGGTCTCGGGCGTCGCCCGGGACCTGCTCGATACGCCCGCAGTCCAGCGACTTCGCGGGATCAAACAGCTCGGCACCGTCTCTGTCGTCTATCCCTCCGCGAACCACACCCGCTTCGAGCACAGCCTCGGCGTTTATCACCTCGCGTGTGAGGCTCTCGAGGGACTCGGCGTCGAGGGACTCGAGGCCGAACGGGTTCAGGCTGCGGCGCTGCTTCACGACGTCGGCCACGGGCCGTTCAGCCACAACTTAGAGGAGCTGACCCACCGCGAAACCGGCCGCTACCACGACGACGTCCACGAGCTACTCACGACCGGCCAGGTCGGCGACGTGCTTCGGAGACACGGTCTCGAGCCGGACGGGGTCGCGGACCTCGTCGCCGGCGAGGGCCGGTTCGGCCAGCTCGTCTCGGGCGAACTCGACGTCGACCGGATGGACTACCTCGTCCGCGACGCCCATCACACGGGCGTCCCCTACGGCACTATCGACCACGGGCGACTGGTTCGCGAACTCACGTTCGCCGACGGCGAACTCGTCCTCGGGGAGGGCAACGTCCAGACCGCCGAAAGTCTGCTCGTCGCCCGCGCGCTGATGAACCCGACGGTGTACAGCCACAGCGTCGCCCGGATCAGCAAGGCGATGCTCCGGCGGGCCGGCGAGCAGTTACTGGAGTCGGGGGCGACCGACGCCGAAACCCTCCAGCGGATGGACGACCACGACCTGATCGTCGCGCTCCGCTCGACGGCGGCGACCGAGGAGTTCTCCCGCCGACTCGACCACCGCGATCTCTACAAGCGAGCCGTCTGGGCCGAGATCGACGACGTGCCGGGCGGCATCATCGAGGCCGATCACGAGTCGATCCGGGAGTTCGAGCGCGAGATCGCCGACGAGGCTGGTGTCGACCGAGAGGTGGTGATCCTCGACGTTCCCGGACGCCCCTCAATGACGGAGTCGACGACGCGCGTGATGGTCAACGGCGACATCCGACAGCTCGGCCACCAGTCGCCGCTCGTCGACGCGCTCCGGGCGGCCCAGTACTCCCAGTGGCGTCTCGGCGTCTACTCGCCGGCTGACGTCCGCGAACCGGTGGGACGGGCGGCCGTGAACGTTCTCGGACTCGACATCGACGGCCCGCTGGTCAGCGAGGTGCGCGACGGGTTGTACACGACCCTGGACCAGTTCGCCGAGTAATCGGGTCGAGGCGAGGATCGCGCGACCGCCACCTCGAACGCTTGAAGTCCCCGACGGCGAAAAACGAACGTATGGAACGCTCGGGAACGATCGTTCGAGGACCGGAGCTCGAGCCCGTCGAGGGTCGCATCGTCGTCGACGACGCCGGCCGAATCAGCCACATCGAAGAGGATCCCGTCGACAGCACCGACATCATCCTGCCGGCGTTCGTCAACGCCCACACGCACGTCGGGGATTCGATCGCAAAGGAGGCCGGCGGCGGACTCACACTCGAGGAACTCGTCGCACCGCCGGACGGGCTGAAACACCGACTGCTCCGGGAGGCCTCTCACGGGGAGATGGTCGCAGCGGTACGGCGGTCGCTGCGGTACATGATCCGGGGCGGAACTGCAGCCTGTCTCGACTTCCGCGAAGGCGGGGTCGAGGGGGTCAAGGTGCTTCGGGACGCGGCCGCCGACCTGGAGATCGACGCGCTGGCGTTCGCCCGCGGCTCGATCGCGGCGATGGAGGCGGGCGACGGCTTCGGCGCGAGCGGTGCGAACGACGCGAACTTCGACGAGGAGCGGGCGGCCGCTCGAGCGGCCGGGAAACCGTTCGGCATCCACGCCGGCGAGGGTGATCCGAGTGATCTGACGCCCGCGCTCGATCTCGAGCCGGCGTTTCTGGTCCACGTCGTCCACCCGGAGCCCGCCCACCTCGAGCGCATCGAGCGCGAGGAGGTTCCTGTCGTTCTCTGCCCGCGCTCGAACCTCGTCACCGGCGTCGGCCTCCCGCCGGCCGCCGAACTCGCTGAGCGCACGACGGTCGCGCTCGGCACCGACAACGTGATGCTCAACTCGCCGTCGATGTTTCGGGAGATGGAGTTTCTCGCGAAGCTCACCGACCTCTCCGCACAGCAGGTCCTGCGGATGGCGACGACCAACGGCGCCGAGATCGCCGGCCTCGAGTACGGCCCGCTCGAGGTCGGTCGGCCGGCCCGGTTCCAGATTCTCGACGGCGACTCGGACAACCTGTCGGGGGCTCGAGATCCGATCCGGGCCGTCGTCAGGCGGGCGGGTGTCGACGACGTGCGCGAAGTCGTGTTCGGCGGGTAGTGCCACCGCAGCGCCGTCGTATTCTTCACGTATACGACAACGTTATTACCGCTCGGCGTAGTATGCCAGCACATACCACGATGTACAACTGCATCCTCGTTCCCACGGACGGCTCGGCGGAGGGTGAACGCGCCGTCACGTACGCCATCGAACTCGCGCGGGTCCACGACGCCACGATCCGCGCAGTGTACGTCGTCAACGCCGCGAGCTACGGGGGGCTGCCGATGGAAACCAGCTGGGACGGCATCAGCGACGCGCTCCGAGAGGAGGGACAGGTCGCCGTCGAGCGGGTCAGAGAGCTCGCGTCGCCCGACATCGAGGTCGAAACCGCGGTTCTCGAGGGATCGCCGAGCCGCACCATCATCGAACAGGCGTCGCCGGATCGCTGTGATCTCGTCGTGATGGGAACACACGGTCGCGGGGGGATCGACCGGCTGTTGCTCGGCAGCGTCACCGAGCGGGTCGTCCGCAGTTCGCCGGTCCCGGTCCTCACCGTTCGCGTCGGTGACGACGAGGATGCGATCGAAATCCCGCAGGACGCTCGAGCCGCCGTCGAGTGATTACGCCGGTCGCAGGTGCTCGCAGTCGCCCGCAGCGATACGTTTTCTCCCGTCTTCGGTTTCGACGACGAGCGCACCCGATTCGGTGACGTCGCTCGCGTTGCCGACGATTCGTTCAGTTCCGGTGTCGATCCGGACCCGCTGACCGATCGTGACCGCGTGTTCGCGCCAGGCCGGAACGACGGCGTCGAGATCCGAGCGTAGCTCGTCGAAACGCTCGAGCAGTCGCTGGACGAACAGTCGCCGGTCGACGTTGCCGACCGCCGCGCGGAGGCTCGTCGACCCCTTCGGGAGCGCCTCGACGTCGACGTTGGCGTTGAGGCCGATGCCCACCACGAGCCAGCCGACGCGCCCCGTCTCGCCTTCCATCTCGGTGAGGATCCCCGCGAGCTTTCGGTAGGCGCCGTCCTCGAGCGGGACGATCACGTCGTTGGGCCACTTGATTCCGGCGTCGACGCCGGCCTCCCGCGCCGCTTGCGCCGTCGCGACCGCGGCGGCGAGCGTGTACAGCGGCGCCTTCGCGGGCGGGATCGACGGCCGAGAGAGGATGCTGAGCCAGATCCCGCCGGACGGGGCGGTCCACGCCCGCTCGAGACGACCACGTCCACCGACCTGCTCGTCGGCGACCACGACCAGGTCCGCCTCCCCATCGGCGGCGAGTTCCCGCGCTCGGTCGTTGGTGCTCCCGATCGAGTCGTGATACTCGATCGAGAACGGCGCCTCGAGTCCGAACCCGATCGCGTCGGCGCCGTAGGCGGAGATTCCGTCGAGTTCGTAGCCGTCGGGGCCGCTCTCGATTTCGAATCCCCCCTCTCGGAGCGCCTCGATCTGCTTCCAGACCGCGGCCCGAGACACCCCGAGTTCCGCGGCGAGATCGGGACCGGTCACGGGGCCGTCGGCGAGTTTCTCGAGGACGGCCCGGCGTGTCTCGTTCATACTCTCGAGAGGAGCGTGCTCGTACTTCAATCGGCCGACCTGCATTCTCGAGCGGTGATACTCTCTCGTCTCGGCGACCCCCGGAAGTTTCGAGTGGACTCTGACCCGACGGAACGCCGGGAAACGCTCGTGAGACGCGACGGATATATAGTAGCCACTGAAAGTCAGTGCGCACCTGCTCACGATCCGCGGGCCAGGACTGGCGACAATCCGCCAGTCCTGGCCGCTCCGCCGTGAGCAGTGTGTAACCCGTTTCAGTTGTTACTATAGCGCCTTCAGTTCTCTGGGGTTGATCCGCCGTCGCTCGGGTCGTCTCTCGCGATTTTCGGTCCACCGACGCTCACGGGCCGGCCCCTCGAACGTCGAGCCACGGTGTCGACGCTCGTACGCACGTCGTCGCTGTCCGGAACCGGTGTCCGTTTGCGAACGCCGGACAGGAACTCTCGCAACGAAATGTTACTCGGATCGCGTCGTTGGTCCGGTCGACCCCTCCGATTCGCGGAACCCCTCGAGCGCCGGTTTTTCGGTTTCGCCCGGTGAAAAGACCGTCACGACGTCGTTGGGTTGGATTTCGGTTTCCCCATGGGGGGTGAGTACGGTGTCGTCGCGCTCGATCGCGATGACCAGCGTCTGGCTGTCGATGATCTCCTCCTGTGCGGCCCGTTCGAGCGTGACACCGGCGATGGGCGCGTCCTCCTCGACTGTTACTTCGACGATTTCGGCACCGCCCGTCAGACTGATGTAATCCGCGAGGGGCTCCCGGCGGCTGCCCTCCGCCGGGCCGTACGGCGTGTACGGGAAATCGTGTTCCTGTTGCATGAGGAACTCGTCTTCAATCTCGACGAGTTTCTCGAGTTCCCGTCCGATTCGGCGCAGGTCCGCCGTGTTGGTCCCGACGGCGAGCACGTGGAGATTCATTCGGCCGCCCATCAGCTCTCGAACGTTGATCACGCCCGGTATCGTTCCGATCTTCCGGGCGGCCCCTTCGACGTCGCCGAACGGGGCGTGACAGAGAAACAGATTCATCAGCGACCCCTCCGCGTGCTCGAAGTCGACCGTCGCGTGATAGCCCTCGATGACGCCGTGTTCTTCCAGTTGTGCGATCCGGTTTCGGATCGTCGCTCCCGAGACGCCCACCTCCTCGGCGATCGCCGGCGCCGACGTGTTCCGGGCGTCGGCCATCAGCGAATAGACGATCCGCCGGTCGATTTCGTCGAGGCGATAGGTGCTCGCGTTCCGTTCTCCCATACGCGCTGTTATTCGTACCGCAATAAATACCTGCGCCAGTTTCGTTCTCGAACGTTCGGTACTGGATGCGGTTCGACGGACGACGGTGACGCGGACCGCCACGCCAGTCGCGGTGTCCGGCGTGCCCGAACACGGGGACCTCGATCGAACGCCGACTCCCGGACGTCACCGATCCGGATGCGGGAGGACGATAACCGGACGTCGATCGGTGTCGATGAGGTTCCTGGTTTTCCGCCCGGTGAGCAGTTTCGTAAGCCGGCTTCCCTCCCGGGGAACGAACGCGATCGCCGCCGCATCGGTTTCGGCGGCAGCGGCCCGGATCTCCTCGATGACGTCCGTTCCGTATCGGGTCTCGGTCTCGACCTCGAACCCCGTCCCTTCGAGGGACCCGACGACGAGAGCGAAGATAGCCTGTGCCTGTTCGCGTCGGGCCTCGATCGGGGCTTTGTCGGGAGCGCCACCGCCCTTCTCGATCACGTGGACGAAGTGGGGGGCGGTTCCCGCGTCGAAGTACCGCTCGAGCGCGGCACACGTGATCTCCGCATCTCGCTCGTTCGCGACGGGGACGAGTATTCGCGGGGACGGTCCGAGAGCGATGGTGTGTCCATCCTGTGAGAGTTCCTCTCTTCGTTCCGGATCCGTGGTGTCATCAGCCGATTCGGCAGTTCCACCGGGGTTCGTGTGAGGGGCTCCCATACCCCTCGTTCACCATGTGGGAATAAATCGCTTGTTGATTTCTAGGATCGAAATCTGGTGTTCGGATATTTTCGATATGAAAATTCGGTTCGGTGGATTTATAGTATCGAGGGAGGTACGGAGCCGATATGAACCGCCTCGCCGCTGCAGGGTCTGCCTGCCGTCATCTGACGGGGTTCGCGGAGGCCGGTCGGTCGTGACCGGCCGGGACGCAGAGCTCGCCCGGGATCTGGGCTTCCTCGAGGCGTACACGCTCGGACTGGGAACGATGATCGGGGCGGGGATCTTCGTCCTCCCCGGTATCGTCGCCGAGAGCGCCGGACCCGCGAGTATGATCTCGTTCGTGATCGGCGGGGTCGTCGCGCTCCTCGCGGCGCTGTCCCTTTCGGAACTGGCGACGGGAATGCCGAAAGCCGGCGGGAGTTACTACTACGTCAATCACGCGCTCGGTAGTTTCTTCGGGACGATCGTCGGCTGGGGGATGTGGGCCGGGCTAATGTTCGCGACGGCGTTCTACATGCTCGGGTTCGGTCAGTACCTCACGAACCAGCCGTCCGACGCGCTCGTCGTAATTCTAGCCGGGCTGGCTATGGCCTCGCTTCTCGTGGCAGTCAACTACCGCGGCGTCAAGGAGACGGGATCACTCCAGAACGTCATCGTCATCCTCCTCGTCGGCTTGATCTTTGTCTTCATCGCCGTCGGGTTACTGAACCTCGACTCGGCGCTTCTCGATCCGTTCGCACCGCGGGGGTGGGGCGCCGTCGGCGCGACCGCGGGGACGGTGTTCGTCACCTTCATCGGCTTCGAGGTGATCGCCACCAGCGCGGAGGAGATCAAACAGCCGGGTCGAAACCTCCCGTTGTCGATGATCGCCGCCGTCGTGACGCCGACGATCCTCTACGTGCTGGTCATGCTCGTAAGCACGGGCATCCTCCCGGTCCCGGTGCTCGCGGACTCGGAGGTACCGGTCGCCGACGTCGCCGCCGCTGCGGTCGAGCAGTTCGGGGCGCTGTCGGTCGGCGGATTCGCCGTCGAACTCTCCGTCGTGGGCTCGCTCGTGATGATCACGGGGGCGATTCTGGCGACGGTTTCCTCGGCGAACGCGTCGATCCTCTCGGCCGCCCGCGTCAATTACGCGATGGGGCGTGACCGGATCCTCACCAACTGGCTCAACGAAATCCACGAGCGGTATCGAACCCCCTACCGGGCCATTATCGCGACCGGGGCGGTCATCCTCGTTCTTATCGCGAGTCCGTTACCCATCGCGACGCTCGCCGACGTGGCGAGTTTCATGTTCCTGATCACGTACGCGCTCGTTCACGTCGCCGTCGTCGTGTTGCGGCGTGCGGAGCCGGCCGATTACGATCCCGATTTCGAAATTCCGACCGGGCTCTATCCAGCCGTACCGATCCTGGGATGTCTCTCCTGTCTCGCAGTGATGGTTCAGATGAGCACGGTGGTGCAGGTGATCGGCTCCGGGGTCGTCGTCGTCGGCATCGCGTGGTACGCCCTCTACGCGAAAGAGAAGGCGCTCTCGACGACGCTCATCGGCGAAGCCGTCGCCCCGAGCGACGCCGAACCAGCTGAAAACGACGTCTATCGGGTCGTCGTGCCCGTCGCGAACCCGGCAACGGAGCAACCGCTCATCAGGTACGCCGCGGCGAGCGCCGCAAACAGCGACCGTCAGGGAGAACTGGTCGCGGTCAACGTGATCGAGGTGCCGCCACAGATGTCGCCGTCGCAGATCGAGTTCGAGGAGGAACGGGTCGAGAACCAGCGAGCACTCCTCGAGAACGCGCGCGACATCGCGGCGGATCTCGACGTTTCGGTTCGAACGCGTGCGATCGTCGGTCGAAACGCGGGCACCGCACTCCTCTCGACCATCGAAGACGAAGCGGCGGATCACGTTCTGCTCGGATGGGCGGGCGAGCGGCGGCGGCGGGACGTACTCTTCGGGTCGACGATCGATCCGGTCCTCGAACGCGCCCCGTGTGAGGTGACGTTAGTCAGGGAGCCGAGCGAGACGCCGGGATCCGTCGTCACGCTCGCCGGTGGCGGGCCGCACGCACCCGTCTCGGCCCGCCGCGCCGGCGAACTGCGCCAGGCGTTCCCCGGGAGTACGCTGACGCTGCTCAACGTCCAGCCCGCGGACGGCGAGGGCGATCCGAACGAGCGCGGGGCCGAGGTCATCGCTTCCGTCGCGACGACGGCCGGCCTCGAGGAGGACGAGTACGACCCGCGTGTCATCGTCACCGAGGACGTCCGTGAGACCCTCGTCGACGAAGTAACCGAATACGACACGATCTGTGTCGGCGCGACCGGGACGAGCACCGTTGCACAGGCACTCTACGGGTCGATCCCCCAGCAATTGGTATCCGAACATGATGGTACGGTTATAATGGCGCGCGGCGAGAATAGGACGCCACGAACGTTCCGGCAGGCGATCGTACAGCGGTTAGAGCGGTGAGTAGTCGATGTGTGTCACAAACTCTTCGATGCGTACCGACGAATCGACCGGGAGGTGGACCCGATGCGCGTAGTCATCGTCGGGGCAGGAAAGGTCGGACAGGCGATCGCTGCCAACCTCCAGGAGTCACACGACGTGGTCGTCATCGATCGAGACGACGAGGTCGTCGAGGAGCTGACGTACTCCCTCGACGTGCTCGCGGTTCACGGCGACGGGACCGACGTCGAAACGCTCTCCGATGCGGGCATCCACGACGCGGATCTCGTTATCGCCTGTACGGACAGCGACGAGTCGAACGTCGTCGTCTGCGGCGCGGCGAAGGCGATGGGCGACGTGTTCACCATCGCCCGCGTCAGACACCGCACGCTGCTCGAGACCTGGGAGCAGTCCGAAGGCGCCTTCGGGGTCGATTTCATGGTCTGTACGGACCTGCTGACCGCCAGAACGATTTTCCGCGTGGCGGGCTACCCGGCGGCGAGGGACGTCGATATCTTCGCCGGCGGGCTGGTACGCATGGCCGAGTTCGAGATCGGGGCCGAGAGCGCGGTCGCCGGGATGACGGTACAGGAGGCCGACAGATACGACTCGCTCACCTTCGCGGGGGTGTTCCGCGGAGAGGAGATGATCGTCGCGGCGGGCGATACGGTTCTTCGGTCCGGAGACCGCGTCGTCGTCATCGGGAGTCCCGACTCGGTCAGGTCGTTCGCCGACGATATCGTTACGCCCGACCGCGAGAGCGGTGACGACGTCGTGATCGTGGGCGCCAGCGAGATCGGCTACCAGGCCGCTCGCGAGTTCGAGGAGCACGGCTACCGGCCGCGACTGATCGAGAAGGATCCCGATCGCGCTCGCGAGGTGGCCGAGGCGTTGCCGAAGACGATGGTGATGGAAAGCGACGCAACCGATATCGAGTTCCTCGAGCGCGAGTACATCGACGAAGCCGATATCGTCATCGCGGCGCTCGGAACTGACGAGGAGAACCTGCTGGTTTCGCTGATCGCGCGTCGACTCGGCGTCGACAGAACGGTCGCTGTCATCGAGAACCTCGAGTTCGCCAGCCTCTTCGAGACGGTGGGAATCAACGTCGCGATCAACCCTCGCGAGGAGACTGCCGAGGAGATCGTTCGGTTCACACGCGCCGACCGCGCCGAAAAGATCGCGATGCTCGAGCACGACCGCGCGGAGGTGATCGAGATCGAAGTCGACGAGGGCGGCTCGCTGGCCGGGCGGGAAATCGTCGACGTAATGACAACGCTTCCGGACGGCGTCGTCATCGGTTCGATCACCCGCGACGGCGCCCTCGTTACCCCCCGCGGCACGACGGGTATCGAGGCGGGCGACCACGTCATCCTCTTCGTCGATTCGACCGTCCTGGACGACGTCATCGAGGCGATCTGAATGCACCACTACCTCCGAGTGGACTGGCGGGCCGGCTCGAGCCTCGTCGGAACGCTGCTGACCCTGCTCTCGCTCGCATTCGTCGTCCCCATCGTCGTCGCGCTGCTGTACGGCGGCGAAGACCTCTGGGTGTTCGTCGTCTCGCTCGTGCTCACGGCCGGGGTCGGACTGGCACTTCGGCAACTCGATCCGAATCCGGATCCCGGCGCTCGTGAAGCGTTCTTCGTCGTCGCGTTCACGTGGCTCCTCGCGGCGGTTTTCGGGGCGCTTCCGTACGTTCTCGCCGGTAACGGGACGGTCGCCCACCCAGTGAACGCGCTCTTCGAGAGTATGAGCGGGTTCACGACGACGGGGGCGACGGTGATGGGAGACATTTCGTTCGACACCCACTCGCGCGCGATGTTGATGTGGCGCCAGCTCACCCAGTGGCTCGGCGGCATGGGGATCATCGTTCTCGCCGTCGCGATTCTCTCGCAGATGGCCGTTGGCGGAGCGCAGTTGATGGAAGCCGAGACGCCGGGACCTGGCGTTTCGAAGCTCACGCCGCACATCGCCGAGACCGCGCGCGTACTCTGGCTCGCGTACATCGGGTTCACCGCCCTCCTGATCTCGCTTCTGTACGGGCTGCATCTGGTCGGGTACGCCCCGAACATGGACCTCTACAACGCCTTCGCCCACGGGTTCACCACGCTCCCGACGGGCGGATTCTCCCCGGAAGCGAGGAGCATCGAAGCCTTTTCCCCGGCAGTTCAGTGGCTCATCGTTCCGTTTATGTTCATCGCGGGCGTGAACTTCGTGCTCTGGTGGCACCTCTTTACCGGTGATCCGTGGGTGTTGTTGCGTGACTCCGAATTTCGGCTGTACCTCGGGGCAGTCACCACGCTGTCGCTCATTGGGACGCTCATGCTGTTTCTGGATGCCGGACTGCAGACGACGCAAACGGGACAGATCGGCGGCAATGTAGAACGGTCGGCGCGATATGCCGTGTTCCAGATCGCCTCGCTGACCAATTCGACGGGGTACGCGAACATGGACTTCGACATCTGGGGAACGCCTGCGAAGGCACTCCTGTTTTTCGCCATGTTCATCGGCGGGAGCACCGGGTCGACCGGCGGGGGAATCAAGGTCCTTCGCTGGCTGGTGATCCTCAAAACGCTGCGACGCGAGGTGTTTACGACGATTCACCCCGAAGCGGTTCGTCCGGTTCGAATGAACGGGCGAGCCCTCGACGAGGATGCCGTCCGTGGCATCTACGCCTTCACGATCCTCTACTTCGTCCTGTTCTTCGTCGGAATCCTGCTGCTGGCGATCGACACTTCCATCGTCGGTTTCGAGGTCGGGACGTTCGACCTGATTTCCGCGGTGATCGCGACGCTCGGAAACATCGGCCCCGGGTTCGGCGTCGTCGGCCCCATGGGCGGCTACGCGGAGTTTCCGACGAGTTCGAAGCTCCTCATGGTGCTGTACATGTGGATCGGTCGCCTCGAGATCTTCCCCGTGCTCGTCCTACTGACGGCCGCCTACTGGCGGTCGTAACCGGCCGGCCGCTCGAGGCCTCCATAAAATCCGAAAACGGCGCTCCGATCAGTCGTCGCTCGTCTTGATGTCCGCCGAGAGGCCCTGGGCCATCTCGATCTCCTCGGAGTTGTTGAGCGTCCAGGCGGTGCGCTCGGTGACCGCCTCGATGGCCTCGCGGGCGCTCGGGTAGCCGTTACCCGATTTCTTCACGCCACCGAACGGAAGCTGGACCTCGGCGCCGATACACGGCAGGTTGCCGTAGGCAAGCCCGATCTCGGCGTTGTCGCGGAAGTAGTTGATCTGGCGGTAGTCCTCCGAGATGATCGCACCGGCCAGTCCGTAAGGGGTGTCGTTGTGGATCTCGACGGCCTCCTCGATGTCACCCGAGTATTCGAGGAGGGCGACGTGCGGGCCGAAACACTCCTCCTTGAGACAGCGCAGATCGGTGTCGTACTCGATCTCGTAGACGAACGGGCCGACCCAGTTGCCCTCTTCGTGACCCTCGGGAATCTCGCTCTCCTCGAGTTCGAAGCGGTCGACGAGCACCTCGGCGCCCTCCTGTTCGGCGAGTTCGTTGTGCTTCTGAATCTTCTCGACGTGTTCGGGCTCGATCGCCGGCCCCATGAACGTGTCCGACTCGAGCGGATCGCCGACGGAGACGTTCTTCGCGGTTTCGACGTAGCGCTCTTTGAACTCGTCGTAGACGTCCTCGTGGACGATCAGGCGCTCGGAGGAGACGCAGCGCTGGCCGGTCGTCTTGAAGCTCGACATGATCGCCGAGTGGACGGCGGTGTCGAGGTCGGCCTCTTCGGTGATCACGATGCCGTTCTTGCCGCCCATCTCGCAGGCCGCGAGCTTGCCAGGTTCGCCGCCGACCTTGCCCGCGATCTCGTGGCCTACTTCGGCCGATCCGGTGAAGAGGACGGTGTCGACGCGCGAATCGTCGGTGATCGCCGCGCCGGCGTCGCCGAAGCCCTGCACCATGTTGAAGACGCCCTCGGGGACGCCCGCGTCCTCGAGCATCTCGGCGATGATCTGGCCGCACCACGGCGTCTGTTCGGCGGGCTTCCAGACGACGGTGTTGCCCTCGACCAGCGCGATGGCCATGTGCCAGAACGGGATGGCGACCGGGAAGTTCCACGGGGTGATGCAACCGATAACGCCGCGGGGTTTCCGGCGCATGTAGGCGTCCTTGCTGCCGACCTCGCTGGGGACGACGTCGCCGTGGGGGTGGCGGGCGTTGCCCGCGGCCCACTCGACCATGTGGTAGGCCTCGACGACGTCCGCCCGGCCCTCGCTGATCTCCTTTCCGCACTCCCTGGTAACGATCTCGGCGAGTTCGTCGGTGCGCTCGCGCAGTTCGTGGTAGACGTCCCAGAGGTACTCCGCGCGGTCGATGTAGGAGAGATTCCGCCACTCGTCGAAGGCGTTCTCTGCCGCCTCGAGGGCGGCGTCGATGTCGCTCTCGGTACCGCGCTGGAAGGTCGCGAGCGAGTCCCCGGTCGCCGGATTCTGGCTGTCGAACGTCTCGCTCCCGTCGCCGTCGGTCCACTCGCCGCCGATGTAGTGGCCGTACACCTGCTCAGAGGCTTGCTGGCTCATGTTCGGCAATATTTTCGCCGAGCGTGGTGAAAAAGCCTGCTACTCGAGGGTCACTCGTTCGGTCTGCGGTGACGATTTGCCAGCATGAGCGCTACCGCGCTGCGGTAGTGCCGGAGCCGACGTGCAGTGGTCCGCGTGCGCCCACAGCAGGCGGATACTACTGCCCGAGGTCGGCCATCTTCTCGACTTCGCTGCGAAGAGCGGTCGAATCGAACTCGTGATCCGGGCGAAGCCGGACGAAATCGAGGAACTCGCGGGCCGACAGCAGGTCGGCCGCGTCGTAGATGCCCGCGGCGGTACGGACGGTCTCCCTGGCGCCCAGCCGCGGCTCGAGAACCGCCATCGCACAGGCGAGATCGTAGGCCGTCGTCTCGTCGGCGCGGTCGGCGTGGACGCCCGTCGCGTCGATGAAGTAGAGTTCGCCGTCACAGACCAGGATGTTCTCCGCCCGCAGGTCGCCGTGGGCGAGTCCGTGCGTGTGCAACGCCGCGAGCATCTCGAACAGTTCGGGGGCGCGTTCGCCGATCTCCCGATTCGAGAGGTCGTCGAACGTCCGGAAGTCGGGCAGATACTCGAGGACGAGCACGCCCAGCCCGTTGACCTCGAAGGCCTCGAGCGGGCGCGGGGCGTTCAGCCCGATCTCGCGCATCTTCCGGGTCGCCTCGTACTCGTGTTCGACCATCTGCAAGGGAGTATCGAAGCGGTCGAAAAAGCCCTCGGTGCCCGAGGAGAACGCCCCGACGTTCCGACCGGTTGTCAACAGCGCGTGGACCAGGGCGTTCTGGCGGGTGACGATCTTGACGAACCACTCGTCGTCGATCACGCAGGGGGTCGACAGCCAGTTGTCGGCCTCGAGGAACTCGACGCGGACGACCTCGCGGTCGTAGCGCTCCGCCAGCGTTCGCACCACTCGCTCGATGCGACTCCACTCGACGGTCCCGCGTGCGAGCTGGCGGATGTCCATACGTCGGCTAACGATCACTCGGCATTAAAGGGTTCCCGAAATGGCACCGACAACGTCCGACGGAAGAACAGTATTATTTTCGTCATCGAGAATCTATCGCCGAGTGACAATGTACGCCGTCGACAATCTGAGTGACGCGATCGACGTGACGCGGGACTTTCTGACGCCAGTACGCGCCTGGGTGTGGTTCAAACTCGCGCTCGTCCTCGTGTTCGTCGGCGGTGGGGGGTTCGGTAGCCCCGGCGGGTTCGGCGGCGATTTCAGCGGCGTTACGGAGGAGCCGACGACGGAGACGGGACTCGAGGCGGCCCCACCAGCCGACGAACTCCTCGTGGGACTGATCGTTATCGGGGCGATCGCCGTCGTCCTCTGGCTGCTGTGGAGCGCGCTCGCGGCCCTGATGGAGTTCGTCTTCGTCGAGTCGCTCAGCGCCGACGAGGTGCGGGTCAGACGGTACGTGGGTCGGAACGTCGGCCGGGCGATACACCTGCTCTTCTTCCGAATCGTCCTCGGACTCGGTGCGTTGACGCTGATCGGGATCCCCGTCGGACTCACGATCGCGGCCGTCGGATTCGACGGTATTACCGCAGGGCTGGTGCTGTTGCTCGTGCTGATCGCACTCCTGGTGGGCCTCCTCTACGCAACTGCGAGTCGGTTTACGACCGTCTTCGTGACTGCCGTGATGCTCAAAGAAGACCGCGGCGTCATCAGCGCGTGGCGCCGGTTCTGGCCGACGCTCACGACCAACTGGAAAGAGTACACCGTGTACCTCGTGCTGATCTGGATCATCCAGCTCGCGATCGGTTTCGCCGTCGCGTTTCTCGGAATCATCGGCACGGTGCTCCTCGGACTGGTGTTCGGCGTTCCCGCCTTCGCCCTGGCCTCCCTCGCCGGCGACATCGGTTTAATTCTCGCCGTACTCACCGGAATCGTCGGGGTCGTGGCGATCGTCCTCCTCTGGCTGTTGATCGACGTCCCCGTTCAGTCGTACTACCGGTACTACGGACTGTTGATCCTCGGCGACACTGAGACGGACCTCGACCTCGTCGCCGACCAGCGCGCTCGCGTCCGCGGCGACGGCGGCGAGGCGGACGACGGGAGCCGCTGGGATCGCGACCCCGACCGCAACGATGCGGGTCCCGACGGATGGGACGAGGAATCTGCCAACTCGTGGGACGGCGATTCCACGAGTTCGTGGGACGACGACGCCTCGAGTTCGTGGGACGACGAGTGGGTTACCGGCGACGACCGGAAGGACGACCCGGCGGACGACCCCGACGAGGACGATCGGCGATAGTCGGCTCGAGAGGTCGCTTCGAGGGCCGCCGTCCGAACCCCTTCGGTGCGTTTATTTCGTGGGTCGGCAAGTATTGCATATGGACTTCGACCTGCCCGACGAGCACCGGATGATCCGGGACACCGTCAGGGAGTTCTGTGAGGAGGAGATCGAGCCGATCGCCCAGGAGATCGAAGACGAGCACCGCTTCCCCGCGGAGATATTCGACCAGCTCGCGGAACTGGACGTGATGGGCGTCCCCATCTCCGAGGAGTACGGTGGACTGGGCGGCGACACGCTCATGTACGCCATCGTCGGCGAGGAGCTCGGGCGGGTGTCCGGCTCGGTCGCGCTCTCCTATGTCGCCCACACCTCGCTCGCCTCGAAGCCGATCGAGCTGTTCGGCACCGAGGCACAGAAAGAGCAGTGGCTGCGCCCGCTCGCGGAGGGCGCCTACCTCGGCGGCTGGGCGCTCACCGAACCCGGCAGCGGTTCCGACGCCTCCGACATGGATACGATCGCCGAGAAAGACGGCGACGAGTACGTCCTGAACGGCACGAAGCAGTTCATCACGAACGCCTCCGAGGCCGGCTCGGTGCTCGTCAAGGCCGTCACCGACCCCGGCGCGGGCTACGACGGCATCTCGACGTTCATCGTCGACCCGCGTGACGACGACGGATTCGAGGTGACCACGATCTGGGACAAGATGGGGCTGAACGCCTCGCCGACGTGTGAGATCGTTCTCGACGACGTCCGCATCCCCGAGGACCGCCTGCTCGGCGAGGAAGGCGAGGGCTGGGAGCAGACGAAAAAGACCCTCGACGGTGGCCGGATCTCGATCGCCGCCATCTCGACGGGACTCGCCCAGGGGGCCTACGAGCACGCGAAGACCTACAGCGGAGAGCGCGAGCAGTTCGGCCAGCCCATCTCGAAGTTCGACGCGATCCGGGACAAGGTCGTCGACATGTACCGCAAGACCGAGCGCGCGCGGTTGCTCACCCACAAGGCCGCCATCAAGTACGATCAGGGCGAACCCGTCGGCAAGGAGTCCGCGCTCGCCAAACTCGACGCCAGCGAGGCCGCTCGAGAGGTCGCCGAGGACGCCGTGCAGGTACTCGGCGGCTACGGCTACACGACCGACTTCGCGCCCCAGCGGTTCTACCGCGACGCCAAGCTGATGGAGATCGGTGAGGGGACGAGCGAGATCCAGCACCTGGTCATCGGTCGCGAACTCGGCCTGTAAGATGAGCCTGCTCGTCATCGCCGGAGTCGTCCTGATAGTCACCGGGCTGATCGGCGTTCGCTACGCGCCACGGGTCGTCGCTGCCCAGCACAGCCAGCGGATGACGCCGTACGAAGACACGTCAGAGATCGACGACGACGACCGGATACAGGTGACGAAGGGTGTCGGCGTCCTGTTCACGATCGTCGGTTTTGGGCTCGTCGCCTACGGCGTGCTCTGAGGCACGGGAATCTGAGACAATCGAACGCGATCACTTCTGTCGCCACTGGAGCAACGATACCGAAAGCGACAGCGACGAGGTGTCTGAGCGGCGAGCCACGTGGTGGCGATATGACCGGGTTAACTGCAACACGATCAGGTAGCTGAGCCCGGCGAGAAGCAAGGCGATGAGGACGTTTCCGACCACCAACAGCTGAACGATCGTCAGCACAGAATCGGCGGTCGGCTGACCGACGAGGACCACCGGTTCCGAGCCGATAAGCATTCCGCCGAGCTGATAACTAGCGAGGTAGATCGCCGGCTTGACGATCGGGTTGAGAACGACGACGGAGGCGAACATGGCGGTCTTGCTCACCCAGGACCACCAGTACGCCAGGACGAAGAACAGCCCGATGCCGAGTCCGCCGGTCGGCATGGCCGTGACGAAGATCCCGATCGCAAAGCTCGCAGCCACCTCGTGGGGCGTATGCTGCTCGTCGAACGCAGCCGTTAGCTCGCGACGAACGCGGGCGCGATAGAGAGAGAGTCGATCCCTGAGCATCGAGAGTCGCCTGTCCCGGAATTTTCACCGATCAGCAAAAAGCTGTCGGCGTTGGCGAGTTCCTGTCACGGGGAGAGAGTTTACGGTCAGGGGAACGTGCCGGCGTCCTCGAAGGCGTCAACGACCCGTCTGACGGCGACGACGTAGGCGGCCGTCCGGAAGTTATCGAGGTCGTACTCCTCGTAGGTGTCGGTCAGCGCGTCGAAGGCGTCGACGATGATCTCCTCGAGTTCGTCGTTGACCCGCCCTTCGGTCCAGTAGAAGCGCTGGCGGTTCTGGACCCACTCGAAGTAGGAGACGGTGACGCCGCCGGCGTTGGCGAGAATGTCGGGGAAGACGTGGACCGAACGGTCCGTGAGTACCTCGTCAGCACCGGGGGTGAGCGGGCCGTTTGCGGCCTCGACGATCACGTCGGCGTCGACGTCTTCTGCCAGGGTGCGGTCGATCGCGTTCTCGAGAGCCGCGGGGACGAGCAGGTCGACGTCGAGCGTGAGGAGGTCGTCGTTCGAGAACTCCTCGGCAGCCTCGCTGTAGTCCGACACCGACCCGGTCTCGTTCTTGAACGAGCGGACGTCGCGGGCGTCGAACCCGTTTTCGTTGTAGATCGCTCCCGAAGAGTCGGAGACGGCGACGATGTCAGCGCCGAGATCTTCGAGGAGTTTCGCGGCGATCCAGCCGGCGTTGCCGTACCCCTGGACGGCGACGGAGGCCCCCTCCATCTCGATGTCGAGGTAGTCGAACGCTTCGCGTGCGACGAGCATCGTCGACCGTCCCGTCGCCTCGACGCGGCCCGCGCTCCCACCGGAGTCGGGCGCTTTTCCGGTGATGACCCCCGGCTCGGTGGTGTTCTCCAAGGTCTCGTAGGTGTCTTTGATCCAGTTCATCTCCCGCTGGCCGGTGTTGACGTCCGGGGCCGGAATGTCGCGGTTGACGCCGATCAACGGCCGCAACTCCGTTGCGAACGCCCGCGTCACGCGCTCGAGTTCCGATTCGGAGTACTGGCTCGGGTCGATGACGATCCCCCCTTTCCCACCCCCGTACGGGATGTCCACGACGGCACACTTGTACACCATCCAGCCCGAGAGCGCCTTCACCTCGTCTCGAGAGACGTTCGGGTGGTACCGAATTCCGCCCTTGTAGGGCCCTCGGTCGCCGTTGAACTGCGACCGGAAGGCTTTGAACCGCTCGAGGGAGCCGTCATCTCGCTCGACCGAGAGGTTCGTCTCGAGGACGCGCTCAGGGTGTTTGAGCCGCTCGAGGACGTCCTCACCGACATCGAGATGGGCGGCCGCGTCGTCGATCTGCGACTGCAGACTTTCGAACGGGTTTGCTTCTTCGGGCATTACGGCCTCCTACCTCGGTATCAGGGATAAGCGTGGCGAATACTGGCATGGAGAACGGTGACAAATGCGACGGCAGGGATTCGGACAGGTCTCGACGCGCCCGACCCGCGCCCATCCGTCGATCCCGCCGGGTGGTCAGTTCTGGCCGTCGTCAACGCCCGCTCGCTCGAGGATCCGTTCGGCCTGAGAGATCAGCGGCGCGTCGATCATCTCGCCGTCGACCTCGAAGACTCCCCGCCCAGCGGCGTCTGCCTCGCGCTTCCCCGCCATGACCGCCTCGGCCCACTCGACGTCGTCGGGGTCGGGGGAGAACGCCTCGTTGATCGGGTCCACCTGGGCAGGGTGAATCGCCATCTTCCCGTCGTAGCCGAGCTGGACGGCGAACGCCGCCTCCGCTCGAAGACCCGATTCGTCCCCGAAGTCGGTGTAGACGGTGTCGACCGCGTCACAATCGGTCGCTGCCGCAGCGATCACGACTCGCTCACGTGCGTAGAGCACTTCCGTTCCCTCGTCGGTTCGGCTCGCGCCGATGTCAGCTGCGAGATCCTCCGCGCCGAACACCAGCGCATCGGTCGCGGAAACCGCGCCGATCTCGTCGGCTGCGAGCACGCCGCGGGCGCTCTCGACTAGCGCGAGCACCGGCACCGACGCACCGTAACCCTCGAGCAAGCCCGCGAGCGATTCGACGTCGCTCTGCGACTCCGCTTTCGGTAGCATGACTGCGTCGAGACGAATCGCCTCGTCGCCGCCGAGCACTCCCTCGAGATCCGCCGGGGTGCCCTGGCCGATCGGATTCACCCGCACGCAGACCTCGCAGTCGGGATCGAAGGCGGGATCGGAGAGGACCTCGCGAACGATCTCGCGGGCCTCGTCCTTTCGGGCGGGCGAGACGGCGTCCTCGAGATCGAAGACGAGCACGTCCGCGCCGCTTTCGGGTGCTTTCCGGAGCAACTCGGCTCGATCGCCCGGCGAGAACAGGACGCTTTTGCGAACCATACGAACGCGCTCGACGCCGGACGGTTTGAACGCTGTGGAACGACGGCGGGAACGCGGTGTCCGTCGAGGACTACGGCCAGAGGCCGCGAACCTCGTGAGCCTCGGCGATCCGCTTGAGGGCGACGACGTAGGCCGCGTCCCGCCAGGTGACATCGCGGGCCTCGTACTCGGTACAGATCGCTTCCCAGGCGGCCAGCATCTCCGTCTCGAGCTCCTCGTGAACCCGCTCTAAACTCCACGAGCGACGATTGATGTCCTGGAGCCACTCGAAGTAGCTCACGGTGACGCCGCCGGCGTTGGCGAGGAAGTCGGGGATCACCGGAATCCCACGCTCTTCGAAGATCTGGTCGGCTGTCGAGGTTGTCGGTCCGTTCGCGCCCTCGATGATCATGTCCGCCTGCACGTCGCGGGCGTTCTCGGCCGTGAGGACGTTGCCGATCGCACCGGGGATGAGGATGTCGACGTCCAGTTCGAGCAGGTCGTCGTTCGAGAGCGTCTCGGGAGCGTCGTAGCCCGACACCATGCCGGGCGTTTCGTCGTGGTCTTCGACGTCGTTCGTGTCGAGCCCGTCGGGGTCGTAGATCGCGCCGTCAACGTCGCTGACGGCGACGACGGTCGCGCCGAGGTCGTCGAGATAGCGCGCGGCGTTGGCGCCGACGCTGCCGAAGCCCTGCACCGCAACGGTCGTGCCATCCACCTCCCAATCGTAGTAGTCGATCGCCTCGCGGGCGATGATGCCGACGCTACGGCCGGGAGCCTCCTCGCGGCCGTAGGAGCCGCCGATGACTGGCGGTTTCCCGGTAACGACGCCGGGGGTCGTCTCGCCCTCTTGCATCGAGTAGGCGTCCATAAACCAGGCCATCGTCTGCGGGTCCGTGCCCATATCCGGCGCGGGGATGTCCGTCATCGGTCCGATCACCGGCCGGAGCTCCTGGGCGAACCGGCGGGTCAGTCGCTCCTTCTCGCCTTTGCTCAACTCCTTGGGGTCGACGACGATCCCGCCCTTGCCGCCGCCGAACGGGATCCCCATCACGGCGCACTTCCAGGTCATCCACATCGAGAGGCCGACACACTCTTCCTCGGAGACGTCCGGGTGATACCGGATACCTCCCTTGTACGGGCCACGGACGCTGTCGTGGTGTGCCCGATACCCGGTGAACACTTCGGTCCTCCCGTCGTCGCGCTCGAGCGGGATCGTCACCTTGTAGACGGAGGTCGCCTGGCGGAGCCGCTCGATCGTTCCGTCGGCGACGTCCAGGTGGGTCGCTGCGCGCTCGAGTTGGCGGCGGGCGGTTTCGACGGCTGACTCTGCTTCGGGTTCGGATTCGGGTTCTGTGGTGGGTGTTGACATAGTCGTTCGAGGCGTGGCGTCTGGACGCGGACGGTGGGCGCGGACGGTGGTCGCCGCCGCCGACCGACGGTTCGATCCTCGCGTCTCGAAGAGACGCCGGGTCGTCTGGTCGCCCGTACCAAACCACGACGCTTAACGCTTGCTACTGCGCTCCAATTCGTGCAAGTATTGCACCTGCCGACGCGGTGTCCCGATCCGTTTTTGCCGCTGGCCCGAGTCGCCACGGGTATGACGGGGCTGTACTACGAGGAGTTCACGGTCGGCGAGGCGATCGAACACGAGCGGCGTCGGACGATCTCGGAGAGCGACAACCAGCGATTCTGTGATATGACGATGAACCAGCAGCCGCTCCACCTGGACGAGGAGTTCGCCGCCGACACCCAGTTCGGCGAGCGACTGGTCAACGGCATCTATACGATGGCGCTCGCGGTCGGCATCTCGATCCCGGAGACCACGGACGGCACCATCGTCGCCAACCTCTCCTACGACGACGTCGAACACCCTCACCCAGTGTTTCACGGCGACACGATCCGGGTCCAGTCGACGGTGACCGACAAACGCGAGACGAGCGACGGCGAGCGCGGTATCGTCACGATGGCCGTCGAGGTCTTCAATCAGGACGACGAGATCGTCTGCTCGTTCGAGCGGACCGTGCTCTCGTTGAAACGCGAGCACGCAGAAGAGAGCTAACGTTGCGGCCCTTACGGGTGACGACCGACGGGATTCGATCTCCTAGACGATATTCGGCGTGAGCGGGTACTGCCACGTTTCGCCTTCGTTTGCCTTCACCGCCGCGATAATACAGAAGACGATATCGAGCAACGGGATGAGCATCAGGAAGATGAAGCCGACCAGGAAGAACAGCAGGACGAACGAGACGAGCATGTAGACCGTGAACATGAGCTGCCAGTTCAACGCGTTGCGCGCGTTCTGTTCGACGAACTCGTCGTCGGTCGCGACGAGAACGATGAGCGGACCGATCACCCACGTGAGCAGGGCCAGGATGTGCGTGACCGCCGCGAACGTCCGATCGCCGTCAGGAGCCGCCTGCCGACCGGCGGCCGAATCGGCGCCGTCCCAGCGACTCGAGTCGTCTCCGCGCTCGCCCCAATGATCCGTGGAGTCATCGCGGTCACCCCACTGTGCCGAGTCGCCGTCATTCGAGGCAGCGGCCTCGTCGGCCACCTCCGCCCCACAGGACCCGCAGTACCTGTCTCGAGGGTCCAGCTTGGCACCACAGCCTGAACAGTACGTTTCGTCCATACTGTCGATGTCTGCCGCAGGATTGTAAATGATGCTGACATCGGCGTTCCGCCACCGTCACACCGTGACACACCCTCGTCAGTACTTTTATACGGCGTCCCGTCGCTCGAGCCATGAGCGAGCTGTTCCCCGAGACGATCGAAACCGACCGGCTCACCCTCGAGCACCTGTCGACGGCGACGGTCGATCCGCTCGCCTACTACGAGCGGTGCTCGAGCGATCCGGCTATCGAGGCCGTCACCGCGTACGCGCCGTGGGACCCCCACGACACGCCGGCGGAGACGGTCGCGTTTCTCGAATCTTGCGAGGGGGCCTGGCGGAAGGGGACGGCCGCCGACTACGCGCTCCGGCCGGCGGACGGCGAGGACGCTGGCGAGATAGCCGGCGCCTGTGGCCTCGGTGTCGATTGGGACCGACGGACCGGCGACCTGGGGATCTGGCTCCGGAGGCGCTTCTGGGGTCGCGGTTACGCTGGGGAGCGGGCCGACGCGCTGCTCGCGCTCGCGTTCGAACGACTCGGCCTCGCGGTCGTCGCGGTGCTCGTGCGGGCGGACAACGACCGGTCGCTGCGGGCGGTCGAAAAGTACGTCGAGCGGTTCGGCGGGAGCCGGGACTGTCTGCTCCGAAACGAGTGGACGATGGCGGTCGACGACCCCGTCGACGCGATTCGGTTCACGATCACCCGGGAAGCGTACGACCCCGCGGCGGCTCAGACCACCGTCGAGATCATGTAGAGGTTGATGAAGACGGCGATCACCCACGGCAGTGCGAGGGCGGCCGGAACGATCGCCCGGTACTCCCGTGGTAACAACGGTCGACAGCAGAGCCCGACGCCGACCGCGAACGCCTTCAGACCGAGCATACCGAGCAGTCCCCAGCTCTCGATCGCGTGCCAGGCGATCGGGTTCGACTCGGCCAGCCCCATGTTGAGGCCGACGAACGTCGTCACGATATCCCCGACAAGCGAGAGCGCGACGACGACCCAGAGCACCTGCTCGAGGTCGTTCATCTCGTATCCGGTGCGCTGCAGCTGGTGGCGCCAGTGAGCGCCGTCTGAACTCATAGGGCTCCCGACCGGAGTCGAACCGATCCGTCGCCTCGAGGAGCCGTCGGGGACCGTACGCGAGGGCTCCACGGTCGGTGGTATTGTTATGGACTCATGAGACCGCGTGACTATCTCAGTAAGCAGAACATAACTCGGCGGCAGGCGCCGAAATGGGCGCGGAGAAACGAGGCAATGACGGCTAACAGGTTCTTAATAGACGCTCGGAGGACGCCGGGGAACCGACCCCCCGCTCAGATGATGGTGCCGTGTTTCTTGCTCGGGAGGGATTTCTCGACGTCCTCGTAGAACGAAAAGCGATTGGCGAGTTCGGTCCGGAGCGTGCTCGGCGGCACGATCTCGTCGACGATGACCTCGCTCGCCATCCGGTGGATGTCGATGTCCTCGCGGTACTCCTCGCGGAGTTCCGCCTCGCGTTCGGCCCGTTCCTCCTCGTCGTCGATCTCCGAGAGTTTGCGGGCGTACACCGCGTTGATCGCAGCTTCGGGACCCATAATCGCGATCTCGCCGGAGGGGAGGCCGATAATGCTCTCGGGGTCGTAGGCCGGGCCGCCCATCGCGTAGATTCCCGCGCCGTAGGCCTTGCGGACGACGACTGTCTGCTTGGGAACCGTCGCCGAGGAGGTGGCGTAGATGAACTTCTTGCCCTTCTCTAAGATGCCGTCCTTCTCGACCTGCGAACCGGCCATGAAGCCGGGGGTGTCACACAGGTACAACAGCGGAATATTGAACGCGTCGGACTTCCAGATGAACTCGGCTGCCTTCTCGGCGGCGTCGGGAAAGATCGCCCCCGCACGGTGGGCGGGCTGGTTGGCGACGATGCCGACGGGCCGACCGTCGATACGGGCGTAGGCCGTGATGATCTCCTGGCCGTAGTCGGGCCGAAGCTCGAAGTAGGAGCCGGCGTCGACGATCCGGTCGATGACGTCGACCATGTCGTAGCCGCGGTTCGGGTGCTGCGGGACGATCGAATCGATTCCCTCGGGGGTCTGTGCGGGCGCCGCCGGCTCGCTCCGGGGCGGCTTCTCGTCGGAATTGTCGGGCAGGTAGGTGACCAGTTGGGCGACGAGTTCGCGGGCGTGTTCCTCGTCTCTGGCCACGAGATCTGCAGACCCCGATTCGCTCGCGTGTACGTGGGCGCCACCCAGATCCTGCATATCGATATCCTCGCCGGTGACCATCTGGACCATCCGCGGGGAGGCGATGGCCATCGCCGACATCCCCTCGACCATGATCGTGAAGTCCGCGAAGACAGGCGTGTAGGCTGCCCCTGCGATACACGGTCCGTAGAGCACACAGATCTGGGGGACGCGCCCGGAGAGCATCGAGTGGTTGTAGTAGTACTTGCCGATCCCCTCTCGGTTGGCGAAAAAGCCCGTCTGCTGGTCGATCCGACCGCCCGAGGAGTCCATCAGGTACAGTACCGGCTGGCCGGATTTGAGCGCGCGCTGTTGCATCCGCAGGAACTTCTCGACGCCGCGTTCGGCCATCGACCCCGCTTTCACGGTGAAGTCGTTGGCCATGAAGTGTAGCTCGCGATCCTCGAACGCCGCGGCACCCGTCAGCAGTCCGTCGCCGGGAAGTTTCCCCCCCGCGTCGAAGTTGGCGAACTTGCCGTCCTCGAACAACATCCCGTCCTCGCCGAACCAGAGGTCCAGTCGATCGCGGACGAACAGCTTCCCCTGCTCGGAGAGCCGCTCTTTGTACTTTTCGGGGCCGCCCTCGAGGATCTCCTCGATCTCCTCCCACAGTAACTCCTCGCGTTCGGTCGGGCCGAGATCGTCGGCGAGCGGTGCGTCGTCGCCGCTCGTCGGTTCCTGTCCCTCGGGAGCGTCGTGGGTCGCGGCCGGTTCGTCGTTCTCGCCGACGTACACTTCGACGTCGTCACCGGCGTGTTCAGCCAGCGCAGCCGCGATAGCCGACGCCTCCTCCTGTGAGGCTCCTGCCGCGATACGGACTTTCATGGCAAATGCTGCGAGGGGGGTCCAAAAACCGTTTTCCCTTTGCGGGCGCGTCTACGTGAGGGCCGAAGGCGGGATCGTACCGTTCTCGAGGCAGCCAACGAGTCGGCTCTCGAGGAGGGAGGGCGTATATCGTCGGGAGGGTCGCCGCGGCCGAGTCACCGAGGTCGCACGTTGCCTGTCGTGGCGGGGATGAGGAGGACAGCGCATCGTAGCACGCGGCGGGGAGTCAATCGGACGCTGTCATCTGCCTCCGTGGTCACCAACACGGAGACATAGATTACTCTCGGTCGGATACTCACGAACGCTCGTATTAACCCGTCCACTCATTAAGTCGGGGTGACCGCTCGTTATCACTGCTGCCGTGAACATCCGGGCGGACACTGCAGGCAGAACCATCTTACCCGTCGTTGTGGTTGTCGGTGTGTAGGCACCGATGTCCACCTGTACGAGAGAAATAGCAATGTAATCAGCCATCCCACCTCGAATAGCAACCTCTCTCGACCCTAATGTCACCCGACGCCACGGAGCGTTTCGCACGCGAACTCGCGACGGTTCGCGAGCGAGTACACGCCGGTATGAGTCGCCGCGACTTCGTTCGTACTCTTGCCAGCGCCGGCTACGCCGTTGGCATGGCCCAGCTACTGGGCGTCGAGGACTTCCTCTCGGTCGGCGACGGTGAGGTACCGGTCGTGACGGCCCTGGTTCACGACGATCCCTCCGATCCGTGGGCCGTCGAAGAGCGGACGAAAGCGGTTCCCGCCGACTGGTACGCCGCCGTCACGAAGGCGTTCGAACTGAACGACCGACTCGCTCGCTCTGAGATCGCGGGCTATCTAGGCAGCGCCGTCGTTCCCGGCAGCTACCGCAGCGGCACCGCCTCGCTCACCGTCGAGGTGTCGGCAAACCCGCAGACGATCCGTAACGCGCTCGAGGATCTCGTCGACGACATCAGTCTCAACGTCCAGGCGATCGGTGACATCGAGTCCATGGAAGACGATCCGCGCTCGCCCGAGCCCCGGTTTCTCGATCGCATCACGGGCGATCGGGTCCCTGGCGGTATCGGGTGTGAGACGCGAACGAGCATCGCGACCCTCGGTCCCGCGCTCTACCGCCGGGAGTCCGAGGGGCCGTTTTTCGTCACGGCCGAACACGCGTTTCGCGAGGGCGGGTACCGAGTGCTTTCCCTCCCGACCCGACGCGACGGGGTCGTCGAACTCGGTTCGGTCCGGTTCGACCACCCCGTCGAGGACGTCGTCGCCGTCGAGCCGAGCGGGTTCGCGCGACCGGATAGCCAGATCGCCGCGCCGGTTCGGGCCGACGTTCGCGGACAGTTCACCCGGTTCGGAGTGGCGGACCTCGTCGCCAGAGAGGAGCCGCTCGAGAAGATGGGAGCACTCACCGGCCACACGAGCGGCCAGATCCAGGGGATCGACGCCGTCACCTGCGTGACCGACGACTTCTGTCGGCGCGGACAGCTCCGGTGGGGTGACGAGTCGGATCTGACCGATGGAGATAGCGGCTCCGTGAGCTACCATCCCGACCCCCAAGCGCCGGACGACGGCGTGCTGGTAGCCAGTTTCAACAACGCCCGGACCTGGTGGCCGGGTCAGAGCTACGTCTGGGGCGTCGCCGCCTACCGGCTCACTGAGCAGTACGGTTATCACTTCTAACCCGACTCACAGATGTCATCCAACTCACCTCGGTCGCGACTGCAAACGGGCTTCAAAGCGGCAGTAATTGCGATAACGCGGGTGCTGGCCGACCTGCTCATACTCGGACTGTGGGTCGTCTTTCTGGTGCTCGTGTTCCTCGGAACTGGCTGGCCTCGCGTGTGGTTCTACCTGTTCCTGCTCGCCGGCGTGGTTCTGTACGTACAGCTAACGGCCGACTGGCTCGGT
This sequence comes from Natrononativus sp. DTA114, assembly GCF_059736515.1. Classification (NCBI taxonomy): domain Archaea; kingdom Methanobacteriati; phylum Methanobacteriota; class Halobacteria; order Halobacteriales; family Natrialbaceae; genus Natrononativus; species Natrononativus sp. DTA114. The sequence goes on from NZ_JCASSN010000003.1 coordinate 849,248, forward strand.
ACCGACGACGAGCGGACTGACGACGCAGGGGCGGAGTAGCCCGGGACCGTGCCCTGGTGGTCGACAGCCAGATCTCGCCCGAGCACGACGCTCGCCGACGTCGCGGCCGAAACGCCCGTGACTGCCACGGGACTCGAGCCCCGAAAAGGGGAGTCGGCGGTCAAGAGACTACTCGAGGGCGTCCTCGAGGCGGTCGATCAGTTCCCGGTTGCCGACGTGGAGCGGCACTCGATCGTGGAGGTCGTCCGGGTCGACCTCGAGGATCGACTGGGTTCCGTCCGAGGAGCCACCACCCGCCGTCTCGACGAGGTGGGCGATCGGGTTCCCCTCGAACTGCAGGCGGAGTTTGCCTCGGGGGCTGTCCTCGAGTGCGGGGTAGGCGAAGATCCCACCGTAGGTAAGCACCTGATTGACGTCGCCGATCATCGCGCCGCCGTAGCGCAGTTTGTGGGACCGGTCGGACTCGATCTCTCGCACGTAGGCCTCGAAGTCGGCGGGCCAGTCGGGGACGCGACCGCCGAAGCCGTAGACGAGGGGGTCGTCGGGGATGGCGACGTCGGCGTCGACGACGGTGCGCTCCCCGTCGGTGAGTTCGTACTTCCTGACGGCCCCGTCCCGGGCGTACGCCATCGTCGTGATGGGGCCGTAGAGGACCCACCCGGAGGCGATCAGCGACGTTCCGGGGGCCGGCAGGGGTTCGTCGTAGATTCCGAACACCGTCCCCATCGTGTTGTTCGACTTGAGGTTCGAGGAGCCGTCGAGCGGATCGACGGCGACCGAGAGACCGTCCTCGCCGCAGTCGATCGTCTCGAGGCGCTCCTCGCTTGCGTACTCGCAGACGCCGTCGATTTCGGCGAGGCGTTCGGCCAGGAGGTCGTCGGCCCAGACGTCGGCCTCGGCCTGGGTTTCGCCGCTCGGGTTCTCCGCGTCGGCGTCCCCGCGGCGACCGACGAGCCCGCGCCTGATCTCCGCTGCCGACCCCGCGATCGTCTTGACGACCGCCTCGACGGCGTCGTGATCCTGACGTTCGGGCATCACTCGAGGGCGGCGTCTGCCGTCTCACCCTCGTAGATGACTTTCTCGAGGGCGTCGAGCAGGCGGGTCGGGTCCTCGCGCTGCCAGACGTTGCGGCCGACGGCGAGTCCCTTCGCACCGGCGTCCATCACGGCCTCGACGGTCGAGAGGAACTCGTAGTCGGAGGTCTTCGAGCCGCCGGACATGACGACCTTCATGTCGCCGGCGCAGTCGACGGCGTGGGCCATCGCCTCCTTGCTTCCGGGATACTTGACCTTCGCGATGTCGGCCCCCAGCTCGAGCGCGAGGCGAGTCGCGTAGGAGATCGTCGAGGGCTTGGTGTCGTTTTTGAGGCCCTGCCCGCGCGGGTACGACCACATGACCATCGGAAGGTCGTACTCGCGGCCTTTCTCCTGGGCGTCGCGGAACTCCTCGACCATCTCGATCTCGTGGTTCGAGCCGCCGTAAACGGTGAAACCGAGCGCGTCCGCGCCGATCTCCGCGGCGTAGTCGACCGAGCAGTTGACCGCCGAATCGGGTTCGCCCATCCAGAGGTTCGAGGTGCCGTTGAGTTTGAGCAGGAGGTTGACGTCGTCCTCGTAGCTCGGGTAGTAGCCCTCGGCGATCCCCTTCTGGACGGCCATCGCGGTGACAGCGGGGTGAGTCGCCGTCTCGAACACCGTCGACGGATCGAGTTTTTCCGGAACGTCTTCGAAGTCGACCGGCCCGTGCTCTAACCCGTGGTCCATCGCCAGAATCAGTGACTTCCCGTCGCGAACGATCGGTGAATCGTCGATCGGAATCATCCGGTAGATGGTCCAACAGGGCGCTATAAATCTTTGATGGTACTGTCGGGTGAAATATACCTCGGTCGGTAGTAAATCTGTGCGAGCACAGCCGCGACGTCCCTCAGGACCGGCTAACGAGTTCGCGCGCGTTGTGTCGCCAGGTCCGGACGTGGAGGACGTTCAACTCGAGGAGTTTCGCGATCTCGCCGGCCCGGATCGTCGCCAGCCGCTCCGCAGAGATGATGCCGGCGTCTGCGAGCGTGTTCGCGTTGTCGGAACTGACGCCGGTAACGGCCGTCACCGGCGTCGGGCGGGGGTAGGGCCGCGCAGCGTTCTCGTTCGATCTACTCGAGTCCGCAGCCGCTCGCTCGCGGGCGGCCTCGAACGCCTGCCAGTCTTCGTCGGAACTCGCCGCGACCCACTCGCGTTCGGCCTCACCGAGTCCGCGGACCTCCGCCGACCGGCGGTCGAGATCGCTGTCGGTTTCGAACGACCACGGAAGGGAGAACCGCCGTCGAAGCGCGTCGGCCACGGTTTCGTCGACGCCCGAATCGAGGAGCGCCCGATAGGAACAGTCCTTTTTCGAGACGGCCGCTGGATCGATACCCGCGGCCTCGAGCGCTTCGCGCTCTGTCGGGTCGAACGACCCGGTGCACCCGTCCGTTTCGTAGACGACCCCGTTTTTACTCACACGAATCACCGATACTATTCGTATCTCTGACCCGACCCTCTTGAACGTTTCCCTCTCGTAGAATGTCTGTCGAAAAAACGTCTGACGCTCAACATCTATCTGCGGAGTCCGGAGCGGTGGATCCGGAACATCGGCAACCTTACCATCCGAACACAAGAACTGCCAGCTATGGTTCGCGAGCAAGTCGACCGGATCGGCGTCGTCGGCGCGGGAACGATGGGCAGCGGCATCGCACAGGTCGTCGCGACGAACGGGTACGAGGTCGTCATGCGCGACATCGAATCCGAGTTCGTCGAGAACGGGTTCGAGACGATCGACCACAGCCTCGAGCGCCTCGAGACCAAGGACGCCCTTCCCGAGGACGCGGAGACGATTCGCGGCCGGATCGAGGGGACGACCGCGCTGGGCGAACTTGCCGACTGCGATCTCGTCATCGAGGCGGCCGTCGAGAACATGGATATCAAGCGGGACATCTTCGGGGACCTCGAGGGCGTCTGCGACGACGATATCGTGCTCGCGACGAACACGAGCACCCTCTCGATCACCTCGATCGCGTCCGCTATCGACTCCCCGGAGCGCGTGATCGGCCTCCACTTCATGAATCCGGTGCCGATCATGGAGGGCGTCGAAATCGTCGTCGGCGAGAAGACGACCGACGACGTCACCGAACTGGCCCACGACCTCGCCGAGGACCTCGGGAAGACGACCTGGGAGTCCGACGACAAGCCCGGCTTCGTCACCAACCGCATCCTGATGCCCTGGATCAACGAGGGCATCCGCGCCTACGACGAGGGCGTCGCGACGAAGGAGGACATCGACGCGGGGATGGAACTCGGCACCAACGTCCCGATGGGTCCACTCACGCTGGCCGACCACATCGGGCTGGACATCTGTCTGCACGCCTCCGAAACCATGTACGAGGAACTCGGCGACCGCTACAAGCCGGCCTACCTCCTCAAGCGCAAGGTGGAGGCTGGCGATCTCGGCAAGAAGACCGGCATGGGATTCTACGAGTACGACTGACGTCCGTTTACGGACCAGAACCCGTTACGGGATAGACGCGGGTCAGTTCAAAAATTTTGATAGTCTACGCGGGGAAAGAGTGACGCATGTCACCCGATCGGCCGGTCGCTCGTCACTCGTCGCCGCAGGTTGACGGGAACGATCGAATTCGGCGGGCGCGACGAATGTCCGAACGATACGGACTCGCACTCGAGGTGCTCGTTGCGGCCGTCGTAACGGTCGGGTTCGTGATCGGAGCGTTCACGCTGTTGCTGGGATTCGGTGCACACGCAGGGGACGGCCCGTTCCCCGTGTGGGATTCGATGTTATTCAGCACCTGGTTTTCCGTACTCATGGGACTTACCGCCCTCGGTGCGTTCGTCGTCGTCAACACGGTTGTTCCGCTGATACGAGTCGAAGCAGGTGCGATCATGGTCGAGTCGAGCCGGTTCCGGGACCGTCCTCGCTGGTACCAGATCGGACGGGCGACGAAACTGGGTTGTGGCGTCGTCGTGGTGCTGTTCGGCGGACCGCTTTCGTTGCTGGCAGCCACTCTCACCGTCGACCCGGCCGTGGTTCCGGAAGCAGTCGTCGACGTTCGCCGCTCCTGGGCGTTCGCGTCAATGCTCGTCTTGCCCCTGGCAGGGGCTGGTCTCCTTGCGAGCGTCTTCGTCCACGCGCTCGGCAGGGCAGTTCGCGTCGTCTCGATCTAGCACGTCGTCGATCGCCTCCAGGCCTGTCCGGCTTTCCGTGATGGAACCCCGCTACCCGTGGTCTCGTCCCAGGGGACGGATCGACAGTGTGGTCGCCTCACCTGTTCACCGGTGTGCCAGCACCCTCCGCATGTCCCGCCTCTTCGAGTCACCACCCATCAGTCACCGAAAGATAATTATCACCTTATTGTCTTTCTCGCGGTAATGCGTTCGTCACTCGGCTCCGCCGTTTTCGTGAGTGCGCTCGTTTTCCTCCTCGTTGCCGGCGCGGCTGCCGCTGCACCGCCACCCACGCAGCTCTGTGCGACCTGCGACGGCGGCCTCCAGGGTGCGACCGACCGGGGCACCCTCGACATCTACCTCGAGGAAGACGGCGACTCCCGCTGGGTCGAGCGGACCCCCGTCGAGTCGGCCGCCGCCGAGCGCTACGCGGACGATCCGGACGAACTCGAGCGGGAGGTAAAGCGGTCGTGGGCTCACTACCAACACGTGGCCGACGACGATCTGGAGGATCGGTCGGTCGGCGTCGAGGACGAGACGGTCGTCGTTAGCTACCGCGTCGAGGATATCGCGACGGCCGGCGTCGGCGACGCCTGGATCGTCGACTACTTCTACGCCGGCGGAACGGCGACCCGCTATCACATCAGCGCCGATCGGCTGACCCTTCATCCGCCTGACGGCACCGCAGTGCGGACCCATCCCTCCGACGCCGCACTCGAGCACGGAGCGCTGGCCTGGGAGGGCGGCGACCCCGGCGTTCGGGGGAGCGATTTCGATCGCCGCACGATCGTCACCTACGGCCCGGACGGGGTCTCGACAACGGCGGCCGCCCACGCGACCGTTGCGACGACGCTCGGTCCGCAGGTCGGCAACCACGCGGCGTGGGGCGGCCTCCTCCCGGCGTTCGTCGTCGGCGCGGCCGCCCTCGCGACCGCGCTCACCGGTCGAACGATCGGCACCGAACGGGTTCGTCGCCGCGCATCCCGCTTCGGGAGCGAGTATATCGGTGTCGACCGCCTCGAGGACGCGGTCGTCGCGGTCGGACTCGCCGGCATCGCCCTCGCGATCCTCGGAACCGGACTCGGAATCGTACTGGACGACTGGCTGCTGATCGCGAATTCGGTTCTGCTCGGCGTTGGAGCGGGGATCTACGCCGCCATCGTCGTGCAGTCTCGACGGCTCGACGGCCCCACGACTCGAGCCCTCTCCGGGATCGCACTCGTGGGCGGACTCGTCTGTGCGATGATCCTGTTGGCGCTCTCTCGCTCGCTGGCTGCCCTCGCGCCGGCGGCCCTTGCGCTCTCCGCGTTCGCGTTCCTCCCGCTGGGGTACGCCCTCGAGCGACGGGCGACCGGCTGGGTCGTCGCGAGCGCCGTCGTCGTTCTCGCCGGACCGTTCCTGGCGATGGCCGCCCTGGCGCCGCTGTACGTGTTCGGGCTTCCGCCGGTATTTCACGGGTTCGTCCTGCTTCCGTCGGCGCTGCTCGTCGCGGTGGCAGGCTACCCGCTGGCGGTTGTCGGTCGACGGCTGACGGAGCCAGCCCGGTAGAAAGCGAGTCGCTCTTACCGCTCGTGGAGCGGTCGGGTCGCCATCTCCTGGCGCAGTTCCTCGAGCGCCGTCCGGGAGACGTCCTGTTCGAACTGCTGGATCACCGCGAACACCTCCGCCCGCGAGATCTTGACGTTCCCCTCGCGGACGACGTCCTCGGGACGCTCCTGGAGCTCTCTGAGCGTGCCGACGGCGAGCAGGTAGGGGATCGCCCACGCGGAAAGGGTGTTGCCGTGGTCCTCGGGGACGACCTCGAGGTAGCGCTGTGCACCGTCGAGGTAGCCCTCGGCCCGGCCGATGACCCGCTTGACGACCGAGGTGACGCCGCTGTGGTTGGTTTCGTCGACGACGGCGTCGACGTCGACGTTCTCCTCTGCGAGCCACTCGGCGGGGAGGTAGACGTTGTTCTCCTCGCGGTAGTCGGACTCGACGTCCTTGGCGATGTTGACTAGCTGTAAGAGAAGGGCGAACGAGCGGGCGTTCTGGCGCATCTCCTGGGCGCGCTCGGGGGAGGCTCCGCGGGCGACTAGCCCGGTAATGAGCGTGCCGACGGTGCCGGCGGCGTACCAGCAGTACTCCTCGAGTTCCTCGACGGTCTGGAGGCGCAGCCCCCCTTCCTCGGCGTACCGGGCGGTGAACATCGCCATTCCGTCGACGAGCTCGCGAACCGGCTCGCGCATGATCTCGCGGGGTTCCTCTTCGAGGGCTTCGAACGTCGCCAGCACGCGTGGCGTCTGGGCGACGACCTCCCAGTCCTCGTTGCGTTCGGCGGGAATCCAGGGCTCGACGTCGACCATGAACGCCGACACCGCGTACTCGTCGTCGGGGTCGAGCAGGCGGTCGTACGCCGAGAGAAGGGCGGTCTGTTCTTCCGGAGGAATGTGTCCGGCGTCCTCGATCGTGTCTGCAATCCGACAGAGGAGGTAGCCCAGACAGATGTGTCTCGCCATCGGCTCCTCGAGTCGGTCGACCGTGATCGAGAACGTCCGAGACACGCCGTGTACCGCCTCATAGCACCACTCCAGGTCGGGGTCTGCGCGGATATCTGACTGGCCTGTGGTCATCTACTTGACCACCATTGTACCGCGTCCCGGAAAAACACCGCGGTCGCGGTGAGCCTCTCCTCGCGTCCTGTTGCCGGGAAATCGACAGAATTAGTCGCAGCGCTTACCAGTCTGTTCGGCGACGAGTCCAAACGGAGAACGAGACGGCGTGAGTGAGGTCGTTGTCGGTCAGCCAGCAGACACTTTCCGGGAGCGATACAGTGAACACGGATCAGAATGGTGGCTTCCTATGGCTGATGAGACGACGGTCGGTCTCGGTATCGCTACCGGCCTCGGAATTGGGATTACATTCGGCGTCGCGATGGACAATATCGGCGCAGGAATCGCTATCGGCGTCGGAATCGGCGTTGCGCTAGGGCTCGGGTGGGACGAGGCGGAATAGCGCCCCAGACTCGCGGAGTCCGCACGATACCTCACTCGCAGCGAGAACCGGTCGAATCGCCTCGTTCGGTCCTGATCTCCGATTTGGCGTCCACCAAATCCGAGTAGGGCTTTAACTCCCCGGATCGAAAAGCGAGGGTCAGAGACAATGGCGACGATCCCTCCATGGATTGAAAATCGGCTCGAGGACGGTCTTCACAGGAAGTTGACGCAGCGACACGTCGTCGAAACGATGATCGACGCGGATCGGCCGTACTTTTCGGCCGAGCAGATCCGCGCTCGAGTGCGGCCGGACGTGAGCAAGGAGACGGTCCGGCTTCGACTGACCGAACTCCGTGAGATCGACGTCGTCACCGCAGAGACGTACCCGGAATCGATCACGCTGTACTACATCAACCACCCGGAGTCGCAGTGGCCGCTGTCTCCCGAAGGGAAGGCCTCTCTCTCCTACGAGACGCCGCTCGAGACCCTGTCTGTGGGCGAGTTCGTCCGGCTACAGAACCCGGCCGGGATCAGAACGCTGGTGCTCGCGGGGTTTCAGTTGAGTCTGGTACTGTTCGCCGTGGGGATCTTCGCCCCGCTTCTCTCGAGCGATCCGATCGTTCAGAGCACGAACGGCTACTGGGAGGTGGCCGGAAACCTCTTCGTCGTCTGTTTCGGTCTGTTGCTCGCCGAACGAGGGGTTCGAGCGCTCAGAAGCGGCGGTGTGGGAGGGACCGGTATCGTCCCCGACCGAGTGAGATCGAACTGAGAGGAGACCGCTATCGCATCGACGTATTCGACGACCTGACTGACAGCTCCTATGTCCAACGAACGCGAACCCACGGCTGAGGCATCGACGGCACAACCAGGACCGACTCTGCTGACAGAGCGCACCCTCTCGGGCATTTTCGTCCACCTGCTTGGGGTGGGAACCGGATTCGTCCTCCCCGCCCTCGTGTATCTGGTAGTCGACCACGAGTTCTCCCGCGAGAACGCCCGAAATGCGTTCAACTGGCAGGTGTTGTACACCGGCGCGTTCGCTACGCTCTTCGGCTTTTTCGCAATCGGTGTTGCCGTCGACTCGCTGTTTCCCGACAGCATGGCCTTTCAACTGCTCGCAATGGGATTCGTACTCGTGTTCGCCGTGGGATTTTTCGGCTTCACGTTCGCGTTCCTGGGGAATCTCGCCTTTGCGCTGATCGCGACGGTCAAAGCGATCTTCGGCAGCGCGTGGGCCTATCCGCTCGCTCCGGACGTTATCGGCTGGCTCTCCGCCAGGGTCTCCGGGGGCGTCGACTGGTGGAAACTTCTCTTCGCCCACGCGCTCGTCGCACCGGTGACGGGGAGTTATCTGCTCTGGGAGGCGGTGGGCAGCGTCCCGGAGAGCGACGCGGCGTTTTTCATCGGCTTCGCGTTCGTGGTCGCTCTCCTGCTTACTTCGCTTCTCACGCCGGGCGTACTGGTTCGAGATATGCGGGTCGTGGCGTCGTCGGCTGATACGTGGTCCCCGAACTGGATAGTGTATCTCGCGGGGCCGGTGGCCGCCGGGTTCCTGACGTACGTCGTGACGGGGATGGGGTTGCAGTCGGAAAACCCGGCCGGGGACGCGATTTTCGGTTTCGCGGGCGCGCTCTGGGTCGCGACGCTGATCTACCTGTTCAGGCGGCACCGGCGGGCCGAATCGCCGTGACTTGCGTTCGGATCGCCGTCGCTCGGGTTTGAACCGTCGCGCTCGCGATCGGACTCGAGTCAGAGCCTATCGAGGACGAGAGCGGTGCCGGAAACGGTTTCGATCCAACGGGAACGAGCGGACACTGAGAGCGGTACGCTACCGGCGAGGTCCGTTCGCGACGGCGCCGTGTCGTCCGGCAGACTCGCCGCCCGACCGCCAGCCGACAGGATAAAGGACGGACCCGCCGATAGCTCGCGCATGGACTTTACCCGCTCCCCCGAGCAGGAGCAGATTCGGGAGATGGTCGCGGAGTTCGTCGACGAGGAGATCGTCCCCGTCGCGAGCGAGATCGACCACGAAGACGAGTTCCCGGCCGATCTCGTGAGCGAGATGGCCGACCTCGGCCTGCTGGGAATGCCGTTTCCCGAGGAGTACGGCGGTGCCGGACTGGACTATCACTCATACGCGATCGGGCTCGAGGAGATCTCCCGTGGCTCCGGCGGACTCGGGACCGTCGTCGCCGCTCACATCTCACTGGCGTGTAACATGGTCTACGAGTTCGGCGACGATTCCCAGAAGGAGGAGTACCTGACACCGCTTGCCGAAGGGACGGATATCGGCGCGTTTGCACTGTCGGAGGCGGGGGCCGGAAGCGACGTCCCCTCGATGGAGACGACAGCCGAGCGGGACGGTGAGGAGTATGTGATAAATGGGGGCAAGCTCTGGATCTCGAACGGCTCCGTCGCCGACACGGTCATCCTCTTCGCGAAAACCGATCCCGACGCGGGGAACAAGGGGATCTCGTCGTTCATCGTGCGTCCCGAGGTGGACGACGGCTTCTACGTGGAGGGCACCGAGGAGAAACTCGGCGACAAGGGCTGTCCCACGGCCGAACTCCGCTTCGACGACCTCCGGATCCCCGCCGAGCGCCGCCTCGGGGAGGAGGGACGCGGCTTCGTCCACGCCCTGAAGACGCTGAACGGCGGTCGGATCACGATCGCCGCCCGAAGCGTCGGCATCGCCCAGGCCGCCCTCGACGAGGCGGTTTCCTACGCGAACGAGCGCGAACAGTTCGGCCAGCCCATCGGCGAGTTCCAGGCGATCAAACACAAACTCGCGGACATGGACACGAAGGTCCAGGCCGCCCGCCTGCTCATGCACAAGGCCGCAGACAACAAGATCCGCGGCGAGGACTACATCAAGGAGGCCGCCCAGGCGAAGCTCTACGCCAGCGAGATCAGCCGCGAGGTCGCAAACGAGGGCATCCAGATCCACGGCGGCTACGGCTACACCAAGGACTTCCCGGCAGAGCGGTTCTACCGCGACGCCAAACTCAACGAGATCTACGAGGGAACGAGCGAAATTCTGCGCAACACCATCGGCGACCAGGTCCTCGACGGATAGCGACGGTCCGCTACCCCGAGTCAGTCTCGTCCGCCGACTCCAGACACCCTTCTAGCCACGCGGTGTGCTCCCGAAGCCGCCGCTCGCCGTCTTCGGTAAGCGCGTAGACGTCGTGGAGCCCCTCGGTTCGCTTCTCGACCAGTCCGGCGTCGACCAGCGCCGACAGTGAGCCGTAGAACGATTTCGGCTCGAGCCGACTGTCGTAGTGAGACTCGAGCGCCGACTTCAGTTCCTGGCCGCGCAGTTCCTCCGCTGCCAGCAACGCGCACATGTCTCGCCGCCGCCCGCTCTGGAGCCACTTCGCCATGGCGCTCACTCGAGTCGCCTCGAGTGTGGGCGTTTCGATCGTCAGCCGAGACGCCTGCCGGCGGTCGAGAGAATCGCCCAGACGAGGCCGCCGGCGACCGAGAGGCCGACGAGCGCGGGGTATCCGACCTCGAGGAGTGCCCCGTCGCCGCCGACGAGTTCGTGTCTGAACAGGAACCAGTGCCCGTCCGGATTGCCGAGGACGACGGTTCCCGACGCGAACGCGAGCGAACCCACCACGAGTACGAACAGTCCCACGAGAATCGCGGCGAAGGTCCCGATCGTCCCCTTCCAGAACGGAATCAGCAGTCGGTCGCTCGAACGGCGGGGGCCGTGTGTCCGCTCGCCGTAGATTCCGATCCCGTTCTCCGCCGGGTCGGGGAGTTCGCCGACGCGAACGCTTTCCGGGTAGCGAGAGAGCAGGGCGGCCATCCAGAGATCCCCGACCGATCCCGCGACGTTGGCGGCGAGCGCGAAGACGAGCAGCGGCGAGGGAACGGCGACCAGCGCCACCATCCCGACCGCCGAAAGCGCGACCAGCGGGGCGAGCAGAATCACGAGCATCTGGTTTCGGGTGTACGTCGCCCCGTCGGTTCTGGCGTACGCGTACGGCAACACGAAGTACGCGACGCCGACGCCGTACTCGGGGCGGCCGCCGTAGCGGCGCATGAACAGCCCGTGAACGAGTTCGTGGGGCACGACGACCGCGACGAGAACGACGGCGACGACGGCGAACCAGACGAGCAGATCCACCGGCGAGACCACGGAGACGGCGACCGGTTCGAGTGACTCGCCGTGGATCGCCTCGAGGACGAACCCGAACAGAGACAGTGAGAGAACGAACCCAACGGTGGAGACGATGAGCCACTGAACGGCGACCGGTCGCGTGAGTCGAAACTCCGCGAGTAGCCGCGAGGAGGAATCTGCTGTCGGGTGGTCGCTCACAGCGTGGATGTTCGTGACAGCATCGGGATATCGGTATCGATCCGGACGCCAGCTTAGTCGACTCCTAATCCGCCGGAGCCGACTGCTGTCGGTTCGACCGGGTGCTTTCGTGGTGAATTCGACCGGCCGCATCGGGAGCAGGTCACTGTGACCTGATCACGTGGATAAGTAAGTACGGGCGGCGGATACGACGGGCACAATGACCCACACGACGCGGCGGCGCGTTCTCGCGACGACCGGGGCGCTTGCGGCTGGCGGTACGGCTCTCGTTTCGGGAGCGAGCGCCGCCAACGAAGAGGGGGACGGGATGCTCGTTTTCGTCTACGACGACAGTCCGATGGAGGATTACACGATGACGTTCCCGATTCACCAGGAGTACGACGCTCCCGGCTGTGTTGGTGCCTGTCCCGGCCTAATGGACGAGTCGGACGCGTTCATGGACCCCGAACACCTCGAGGAAATGCACGAGGCAGGCTGGGAGGTCATGTCCCACACGCTCGACCACCGGGCGCTCGGCCACACCCCCCTCCAGCGCGACGCCGAGAGCGGCGACGACCGCATCTGGGTTCAGTCGAACCTCCACGGCGACCATCCCGGCGATCCGCTCGTCGTCCTCGACGGCGACGAAGAGATCGAGGCGACCGCCGCCGGAGCCGGGATCGATGACGGCGATCACTACATCGAACTCGAGTCGGGTCTCGATCAGGGAGTCGAGGCGACCGATCAGACGTTCGTCCGCTACACCGAGGAGTTTACCCGCGAGATCTTAGAGGAGTCGAAGAATCGAATCGAGGAGTGGGGAATCCCGGTCACGGGCTTCGTTTACACCTACGATCGGTACCACGGGCTGGTCGAGGAGCTCGTTCCCGAGTACTACGACGCCTCGCCGAACTACCGGAGCCAGGGCGGACACAACGCGATCTCCGCCCTCGAGCCGACGCAGCTCGTTCGGCAGTACCTCGAGACCGATCGGATCGACGAGGAGGGAATCGACCAGTTCGTCGGCACGATCGCCGAAGACGACGTCCTCGGGATCTTCGGCGGCCACAGCCAGTTCGAGGAGATGACCGAAGACCAGATCGCCTACGCGCTCGAGTCGGCCGACGAACAGGGTGTCAGGGTCGTTACCCTCCAGGAAGCACTCGAGGAACTCGGCCACCTGGACGTGCACACCGTCGAGGCCGACGACGGGGAAACGGATGATGGGAACGGCGGAGACAACGAGAGCGACGACGCCGCGGGCGGGAACGAATCCAGCGACACCGTGGAAACGACCTCGACCGACGAAGACGACGCAAGCGACGACGGCATGCCCGGCTTCGGTGTGGCGGCCGGCACCGCCGGTGTCGTCGGTGGTGCCGCGTACGCCGCTCGTCGCCTCGCTTCGAGCGACGACGAGCACTGACTCCCCCTGCGGGCCCCCTGGCGTCCGTGCTCGATCCAGCGATACGACTCGTGACCGATCGCTTCTGTGGCTCCGTTCGGCCGCGTACCGAACCGACAGCTTCCCGTTGTCTGCCGAGGACTGTTTCGTATGGGCAGTGACGACCGGATCGCCGAAGCCGGTAGTATCACCGCGACGTACACCGAAACCGACCGCGAGCGACGCCTCGAGTTCGTCGCCGAAACCGGAACCGCCGCGATCGCACAGAACCGCGAGGGGTACGCGATGTTGAAGGTGCGGCCGACGGCCGACGGCGACGAACTCGAGCGCTACTACGGCTTCGACATGGCGCTCGACCACGTCGCGGAGCGACTCGGAACGTCGCCACACGACTTGCCAGTCCCGGAAGCGGCAACTGACATGGGGATGTGACGGGCGGGCCTGGCTGACGCTACCGGCCCCTCGCTCAGGTGACGGCGGCGTAGACGAACAGCAGACAGAAGTACAGGAGAATCAGCGCCGCGAGCGCTCGCAGTCGGAACCGGCGGAGTTCCGCCTCCTCGGCGAGATACGCCGACTCGAACGCGGCTCGTTGGGGCTCGGTGAGTCGTTCGTCGTGCTCGAGTCCGAGGTGAAGCGTCCGCAACCGCTCGCTCGGGAACGGACGCGAACAGTAGGGACACGACCGGGGTCCCTCGTCGCGGGCGGCCGACGGCAACACAGATATTGACTCGGCGGACGGTTCGATTCGCTCCACAGCGGGTCTCACGTCGCCGAGCAGTATCCACCTTGGGGGTGGTTTCCGGCCGCGGACACGGCCTCCCGAGGAGCGAAAACGGGAACCCTAAATACGCGGAGACGAACCTCCAGATAGAGTCGTGGCAACCGACCCGTTTCCCCGTCCGATCGGCACGCACCGGCGGTTCTCGACGCTGCTGGCAGCGACCGCCCTCGGGGTCTATCTCCTGTTGATCATCGGTGCCACAACGTCGATCACCGACGCGGCCGCGACGTGTACGACCTGGCCGACCTGTCACGCGCCGACGGACCCGCTGAGCCAGACCGAACTCGCCATCGCCTGGGGCCACCGGCTGGCAGCCGTCGTCGTCGGCCTGCTCGTGGCTGCGAGCGCGCTCGCCGCTACCCTCGGTGCGGCCTCCAGTCGCGTCCGTATCGCACTCGCGCTCGCCGCCGCCCTCTACGTCGTTCAGATCGGCGTCGGCGCAATCACTGCAACCGCCGGTGCCGTCGCCGTCGTCCCCGGCCTCCACCTGGGGCTCGGACTGGTCATCTTCACCGCGGCGATTCTCGCACTCGCGTGGGACCTCGAACTCGCAACCGGACAGCGGGAGGACGCTCCGGTTACCCAGCCGGACCCGATCGCCGAGCCCGGAGAGCCGGCCGCTCGAGCGCTTCCCACTGGCAGGCTCGCTCGAGCCCGTCTCACCGCTTTCGCGTACTTCAAGATGATGAAACCGCGGCTGATGTGGCTGCTCTGTCTCGTCGCCGCCGCCGGAATGGCGCTGGCCGCCGGTCCCACACTCGATCGCTACACCATCGTCGCCACGCTCGGCGGCGGCGTCCTCGCCATCGGCGCGTCGGGGACGTTCAACCACGTCCTCGAGCGCGACGTCGACCAGCGGATGTCCCGGACCGCTGACCGCCCGCTGGCGACGGAACTGATCCCCCTGCGGAACGCGATTCTGTTCGGGCTCTTTCTCACCGCCGCCTCGCTGACGGCGTTCCTGACGATCAACGCCCTCGCGGCCGCCCTCGGCCTCGCCGCGATCCTGTTTTACAGCGTCGTCTACACACTGCTGTTGAAACCGAACACCGTTCAGAACACGGTGCTGGGCGGTGCCGCGGGCGCACTCCCCGCGCTGATCGGCTGGGCCGCCGTCACGAACGAAATCGGCCTCCCGGCGCTCGCGCTCGCGGGCGTCATCTTCCTCTGGACGCCGGCGCACTTCTACAACCTCGCGCTGGCGTACCAGGACGACTACGCCCGCGGCGGGTTCCCGATGCTCCCGGTCGTTCGCGGGGAAACCGTCACCCGAAAACACATCGTTCTCTACATCGGTGCCACCCTCGTCGGAACGATCGGCCTCGCCTGGTTCACGCCGCTCGGCGCGCTGTACGCGGGTTCAGTCGTCGTCTTCGGCGGGATCTTCCTCTGGTACGCCGTCGACCTCCACTTCGAGCAGACCGAGGCCGCCGCGTTCCGGGCGTTTCACGCCTCGAACGCCTTCCTCGGGGCCGTCCTCGTCGCGATCCTCGTCGACGCGCTGGTTCTCTCCGGCGCGGCCGCCTGAGACCGGCGGCGAGCGGCGAACGGTCGTCGTCTCGAGGAGTGCGCGGAACAGAAAACACTTACCGCCGGTGCCGAACGCGTCTGTATGGAACCGACGAGACGTGCGTTGGTAGTGGCGGCCGCCGGGGCCGCTGCGGGACTTGCCGGCTGCGTCGCGGAATCCGAAACGGCGACAGAGCGCGACGACAGAACGACGGAGATCGTAGACGTAACACTCGAGACGAACGCGGACGTCGACAGGTCGCTCGAGGACGACCCGACGGTGAGCTACGACGGGGACCGGGGAGAGGTCGAGGTACAGGGACGGTACTCGATCGGCAACGCCTGCTACGACGTGGCGTTTCCCGACCCGGTGTACGACGAGGCGGAAGACGAACTCCGAATACGGCTTTCCCGATCACACGACGGCAGCGACGAGTGCGAGGATATCGATCAGGTGATCCCCTACCGGGTCGTCGTGATGATCGACGGGGGGCCGCCGGGTGTGGTGATCGCAACCGAAGCGAGAGGCGGCGAAGCCGTCGTCGAGATCACGTGACGCCCCGCGATAGCTGAGATTCTACCGGTACCGTCGTCTGACCCGTATCGAGTCGTAGAAAGGCGATGTGGCGAAAGGTGGCCGAGGTGTGCGGAGTGGCTCGTTTCCCGGGAACGAGCGTAGCGCGGGCCGAGCGACGCGCAGTTGTGCCGGTGTCGACGTGAAAAGCGTCTTCGACCGGCATCACTCAATTCGTCGGGGTAGTTAAAAAGCCAGCGGCTTCGGCACGCCGTGCCCGATGCTCACAGCCGTCGGTCCGCAAGCGCGGGAAACTCGTCTCGAACCGTCGTGACCGTCTCGGGGCTAATTTCGGTCGTGACCAGCGCCGGATCGTCGCCGCTCGAGGCCAGGACGGTTCCCCAGGGGTCGTAGATCGTCGACCTGCCGAGCAAGGTGGCGTCCTCGAAGGAGCCGGCGCCGTTGATCGTGGCGACGTAACACTGGTTCTCGACGGCGCGCGCTCGAGAGAGTGTCTCCCAGTGTTCGATCCGGGGGTAGGGCCACGCGCTCGGCACGAGCAGGAGGTCGGCGCCGGCGTCGACCAGCCGGCGGTAGAGTTCGGGAAATCGCAGGTCGTAGCAGGTCGTCACGCCGACGGTGAACCCGCCGAGTTCGGCGACGTCGACGCGCTCGCCGGGAACGAGCAGGTCGGTTTCGGCGGATTCGTAGCCGAAGAGGTGGTGTTTCCGGAAGACCAGCCGGCGTTCGCCGTCGGAATCGAACAGGACGGCGGTGTTCGCGTACCCCTCGTCGGCGGGCGTCTCGGCCGTCTCTGTGGCGGCGAGATCCTCGACGATGCTCCCCGCGAGCAACGCGACGTCGTGGTCTGCCGCCGCCGCCGAGAGCCGGGAGAGCGTCTCGCCCTCGAGCCCCTCGGCGTACCGGTCGTACAACTCGAACGCGAAGTAGCCGACGGTGAACAGTTCGGGCAGGGCGACGAGATCCGCCCCGCGGTCGGCGGCCCGGGAGATCGCCTCGAGGGCGCGGTCGACGTTGCCGTCTACGTCGCCCGATTCGACCCGAAGCTGTGCGAGCGCGAGTGTCGTGGCATCGGTCGTCATCGTCGGTCTCTCGGAGCGCCAGCGAGTTGTACGTTGCCGTGGGGACAGGACGAGCACTGCCACCGGGGTTCGGTCCCACCGGCGCTCACGGCTCCGACGCGAGATCTCGCTCGAGTTCCCGGCGCAGGTTCTCGAGTTCGCCGTCTAGGTTTCGCTTGAAGAACTTCTCGACGCCGGGGACGCGGCCGTCGACGATAAAGCGGTTCTCGAGGCGACAGCCCGCTTCGGTTTCGACGATCTCGTGTTCGCCCGTGACGCGCATCACCTTCGATTTGCCGACGAACTTGACGAACTCCGGCGGTCGGCGGGTGACGTCTTCGGTCTCGACGGGGACGGTCTTGCTGATAAAGGGGATCGGCAGTTCGACGTGCCAGGTCGCTCTGCGGCCCGTGGGGTCGTCGGTCGTGAACTCTTTGACCACGCTGATCGCTCGAGCGCGGTTTTCCGGGTCGGAGATAAACGACCAGACCCGTTCCGGTGGCGCCGCCAGCTCGAACGATCGCTCGACCCGCACAGTCATACCAGTACGTCAGGGGCGCTGTCGTAAAAAGACGGTGAAATCGGCGACAGTGTCGGGTTAGCTGATGGTGACTTTCCAGGTGGTCGAGCGGGCACGTCCCCACTTTTCGATGTCGATCTCGTCGGTCTTCTCTGCGAGGTGGGGGAGGCGGGCGCCGACTTGCTTCGAGGAGAGTCCGATAGCGCTGGCAATGTTTTTCGCCCGGAAGTACTGCTCCCCTCGGGTGACACTCTCGCGAAGGTGCGAGAGAATCCGTTGCTCTTCGTCGGAGTAGTCCGTCATCGTCCGTAACGCGGGTAGGTTGTCTGTGGCCTTAACTGTTCGTAGCAGTTTCGTCCTCAGCAGAACCTGCCGTCAGCCCCAGTAGAGGTGGATGGCGACGACGGCCAACGAGCCGAAGAGAAGCGCGCCGGCGAAGCCCCAGGCAGCCCCGATGTCGGGTGCACCGGCGAACATTGCCAGCGCACCGAGTATCGTTAGCGTCCCGAGTACCATCGCGAGCCCGACACCTCGATCGGTCGTCGTTTCCGTTGGTGCAGCCATGACGCGAGATTGTGGGGCGGCGTTCTTAATTGCACCCATTATCGACGGGCCACACCAGAGGGACAGATCTATTTCTCCGCGGTGGTAATGTCTCACTACGATGGCACATGGGGGAGATGGGACCGACGTGCCTTCTCAGGCAGTACCGAGTCAACGGGTGCTCGAGGCGGTCGCCGACGCGGAGGGTGTTCCGGTCGCGGAACTCGTTCCGCCGGAGTACGAGCCGCTGCACGCGGCGATCGACGCCCAGGCGCTCGACTCGCTGTTCGAACCGACCCGGACCGGTACAGATCGCTCTGATGGCACCGTCACGTTCCGATACTGTGGCTACGACGTAACCGTCGACAGCGACGGGACCGTGTCGC
The DNA here is from genome assembly GCF_059736515.1 of Natrononativus sp. DTA114. NCBI lineage: Archaea > Methanobacteriati > Methanobacteriota > Halobacteria > Halobacteriales > Natrialbaceae > Natrononativus > Natrononativus sp. DTA114. The sequence goes on from NZ_JCASSN010000003.1 coordinate 867,480, forward strand.
TGGACCGAGAGTTACTGGAGGAGTGAGCCGCCACCGTCGGATCGGTGAACCGAGAAGAGCAACACAAATACGGCGGCTCCACTAACCTCCGGCCGATGGCAACCGCAAACGCGAGACGCCAACTTCGGGAGAACCCGATCGCCGTCACGATCTTTCTGACGGTCGTCGGCTACGCCCTCGTTATCGGAACGTTTCTCCTGGACCTCCCGATCTATCCCGATCTCACGAACGCGCAGGTGAACTACCTTACACACGCCATCGCAGTGATCAACGCCGCGACGACGGCGTTGCTGGTGGCTGGCTGGTACTGGATCCGGGCGGGTGCCGTCGAGCGCCACCGGTGGGCGATGATCGGCGCGTTCTCGCTGATCCTCCTGTTTCTGGTCGTCTATCTGCTCAGGGTCGGTGGCGGCGGCGAGAAGGTTATCACCGGCGTCTCCGACGGCGTCTGGTACGCCTATATCAGCATGCTCGCGATCCACATCGTCCTCTCGATCGTCGCCGTTCCCGTGGTGCTGTACGCGTTGATCCTCGGCCTCACGCACACGCCGGCGGAGTTACGGAACACCGCTCACGCCCGCGTCGGCCGTATCGCTGCCGCCTCGTGGATTCTGAGCCTGGTTCTGGGGGTCGTCACCTACCTGATGCTCAACCACATCTACGAGTACGAGTTCCAGTCGCTGCTGGTACCGGTGTTGTAGGTCTCGCCGACGAACTGGGCGGAACCATTTTCCGACGACGATTATCGACGCGAACCGGCGTCGTGTAACTGCTCGCGGACCTGTATCGCGAGCTGTTCGCTCCACCGGGACTCGAGTGCGGGCTGACTGCTCCAGACCCACTTGCAGTACCGCAGGTGGACGATCAGCTCCTCGTGGGATAGCTGGTGCTTACAGCCCGGACACGTTGGCATACACGCCCTCACGCGATGCGCCAGTGTGTAGCTTCTGGTGGGACTCACGGCCGAACGGATCCGCAAAAAGAGGGTTCGGCTCGGAACACTCTCGCACACACGGAGAACTCGAGAAGCGCTTTTCGTGTCGGAAACCGGAGGGAACGTATGGCACTCCGCGTCGCCGCGATCGGTTTGGGCGGGCTCGGACAGCTCGAACTCGAGGTGCTGGCGACGCTCGAGGGCGCCGAGATCGTCGCCGGAACCGACGTGCTGGCCGAGGCCAGGCGGGTGTTCAGCCGCGAGTTCGACGCCCCCGCCTACGAGGAGTCCGAGGCGATGCTCGCAGCCCACGGCGAGTCGATCGACGCGGTGTTGATCGTCACCCCGCACACGCTTCACTTCGAACAGGCGACGGCGTGTCTCGAGGCGGACTGTCACGTCTACCTCGAGAAGCCGATGGTGACCGACGTCGGCGACGCCGTTTCCCTGCTCGAACTGGCGGACGACCGGGGACTCGTCCTGCAGGTCGGCTACCAGCGGCGGTTCAACCCGGGGTTCGCCGAGGTAAAACGCCTCGTCGACAGCGGTCGAGTCGGCGAAATCCACGCCGTCAACGCCTTCCTGGGTCAGAACTGGATCGAGATGCACCGCGGCACCTGGCGGGTCGATCCGGCGTTCTCCGGCGGCGGACAGCTGTACGACACCGGCTCGCACCTGCTCGACGCCCTCCTCTGGATGACCGGAACCGAGCCGCAAACGGTGTCGGCCACCCTCGAGTACGAGGCCCCCCGGATCGACGTCAACAGCACGCTCGCGATGGCGCTCGAGCGCGAAGGACAGTCGGTGATCGGCGGCGTGACGATCAGCGGCGACGGCGTCGAACTCTCCCCGACCGAGGGGTATGCTATCTGGGGAACGAAGGGGTTCATCTTCTTCGACGGGGAGACGATCCGGCTGGCCGAACGCGGGGCCACCGTCTACGAGAGCACCATCGGTGCGCGCACCGACTTCACTACGCTCACGACGGCCAAGCTCACGAACTTCCTCGAGTCCATCGAGGGACGGGTTCCGCCGGCGGTACCCGGCGAGGACGGCCTGCGAGTGACGGCGCTGACGGAGGCCGCCTACGAGGCGGACGAACGAGGGGAGCGGGTCGACGTGCAGGCGATGATTCGAGACGCCAGCTGACGGCACAGGGCGGTCGTCTCAGACGAGTTCGTACGCCCGTAGTGTCTCGACGACCGGCGAGATGATCTCCGCGTCGGGAGCGGTCCCGATGAAGACGCCGGTCTCGGCCCGGTCGTCCCACGCCAGGATCTGTGTGGACGCCTCGAAGCATCGGACGGTCGTCGACAGTTCACCGAGGATGTGCTCGGGCGATTCCGTGCCGTGACAGCCGATCTGTTCCTCGGCCAGCGACGTCGCCAGGCGCCGGATCTGGCCGGGATCGAACGTCGAGGTAACCTCGTCGTGAAGGTAAATCACGCTGTAATCGTCCTCCAGGAACTGACCGAAGAAGATGCCCCGAAGGTCGTTCCCGAGCCGTTGCTGGAGTTCCTCCGAGAGATCGTAGAGGGTGTCGTGGGTGAACGCAGTGGTCATTACCGCCGGATTCGGCGGTCCGAAGTAAAAAACGTTCTCGTTCTCAGTCACCCCCTCGGACGGCAGTGAGGCGGCCCGTTTCGTACGAACCGGCCGGCTCAGTCGGTTCTGGGTATCGAGCGTGCACCGAGGCTGAACGCGACCGCAGCGAGTCCGGTGAGGACCGCGAGGTTCGCGATGACGGGATCGACGCCGGCGACCGTCGCTGCCTCGGCACTCGGCATGGTCGCCGCTCGCACCCCACGAGCGAAGTACGTGAGCGGCGAGAGGTTGACCAGCGGGGCGAACCAGTCGGGGAGTTGCTCGAGGGAGACGAACGTCTCCGAGAGGAACAACAGCGGCAGGCCGATCGCGTTGCTCGCGGCGACCGCCCCGTCCTGGGAGTCGCTGTAACTACCGAGCATCGCGCCGACGCCACAGAAACAGACGACGCCGGCGACGATGTACGGGACGAGCAGCGCCGAGAACGTGATCTCGGCACCCGTCAGGACCACCACGAGGACGAGGATCAGCAGACTCGCCAGCCCGATGATGGCGGCGTTGACGATCGTCTGGGCGAGCAGCCACTCCCCTCGCGAAAGCGGCGTCGTCGCGAGTTTCTCGAAGCGGTTGCCCTCGCGGTGGCGGGCGACCTCGCTGCCGAGTCTCGACAGGGGGGTGAAGAGGACGACGACGGCGAGGTAGCCGGGGACGTAGAACGCCGGTGACTCGGCGAACAGCCCCCCGCCGCCGGGATCGGTGCGGACGAGCGCGCCGAAGATGACGATCAGGATCACCGGGAAGAAGAAGGTGAAAAAGACCGCCGTCCGTCGGCGGGCGAACGAGCGCCAGTCGGCGCTCACCTCGGCTCGAATCCGGCCGACCGCGCTCATCGGTCACCCCCGGCGCCGTCCGCAGCGGGCGTCTCGAGCGCTCGGGTCGTCCGCTCGCGTTCGCCACTCTCGGCCAGCGCGAGGTAGACGTCCTCGAGATCCGGCTCGGCCCACGCCAACCCCGTGTATGGAACCGATGCGGTCTCGAGACAATCGACCACCGACCCGATCGCGACGGGGTCGACCCCCGAGACGACGACGGCGTCGGACCGGTCGTCGACGGCGAACTCGAGGTCGGCGAGCGCCGCCGTCACCGCTTCCGGAGTCGTCGTCTCGACGGTGAGCCGGCTCGTGCCGCCGTGTTCGGCGACGAGGGCGGCGGGGGACCCCTCCGCGACGAGTTCACCGGCCGCGAGCAGCCCCACGCGGTCGGCGAGCCGGTCGGCTTCGGCCATGTCGTGGGTCGTGAGAAAGATCGTCGTCCCGCCGTCTGCGAGCGCTTCGAGGAGTCGCCAGACGGTCCGCCGGCCAGCGGGATCGATTCCGGTCGTCGGCTCGTCGAGAAAGAGCACGTCCGGGTCGTTGACCAGCGCCGCGCCGACGCAAACCCGGCGCTGCTGGCCACCCGAGAGCTTCTCGTACCAGGTGTCACCCGCGTCGGCGAGGCCGACATCGGTGAGAACGGCCTCGGGCTCCCGCGCGTCCTCGTAGAGACCGGCGTAGTAGGTGAGGAGTTCGCGGGCGGTGAGCCGGGCCGGCGGCGAGAACTCCTGTGGGAGTACTCCCAGGCGGTCGCGGTCGACCGCTGTTGGATCGGCGCCGAGAACGCTCGTCGTTCCCGAATCCGGTTCGGTCGTTCCGGTCAGTGCGCGGACGAGCGTCGTCTTGCCCGCGCCGTTGGGGCCGATGAGCGCGAACACCTCCCCGCGGGCGACCGACAGCGAAACGCCGTCGACGGCGACGGTGTCCCCGTAGCTCCGGCGGACGTCCGTTGCGGCGACTACGGCTTCCATGGTCGGCGCTATCCGCCGGCCGGGGGTAAGCCGTTCGATTCGTGGCGTCGACGGCGTCTCCCGCTAGCGGGTGCTGTTCGCGCGGTTTTCGTACTCGACAGGCGGGCTCGAGCGGGTCGGCCGCAAACACGCGACCGGCCGTTCACTGATCCCCGTCGGACAACGTCACCTTGCGTGTCTCGTAGTCCTCGACGAACGCCCCCTTCCCGCCGAGGGTTACCCGCTCCCCGTTCTCGTCTGCGCCTTCGACCTCGACGATGAGCGCGTTCTCGACGGCGAAGGTGTCCCGCGTGGGCTCGAGTAACCCCTGGCGGACCCCGACGAGCGTGCCCTCGACGGTGTCGTAGTCGTCGGTTCGCACCGGACGGGCCTCGGCGGTGACGCGAACGTCGGTTCCGGCCTCGAGGTGGAGCGTCGCCTGGAGGACGGCGTGTCTGAAGTCGGTGTACGACCGCGTCAGGTCCGCGGGGTCGGTGACGTACGCCTGGCTCGCCATCGGCCAGTAGTTCCCGAAGAAGGAGCCGACGATGATCGGGACGAGTTGGGCCTGGGCGATCGCGATCCCCTGAAGACCGGCGTTGGTTCGGACCAGCATCTCGTTTGGCGCGAACAGCCCGAACCGCTGGTCGGCGGTGACGATCAGCGGTGCGTTCTCCCCCCAGAGGCGAACGACGCTCGCGATGCCGTCGAACCGCGATTCGGGCAACTCCTCGTCGCCGCTGACCAGCAGGATCACGAGCACGCCCCGATCGACGGTCCGCCGGAGGTCGTCCTCGAGTTCGTCGAGCAGCGATGCGGGTACCGAAAGCGTCACCTCCTCGGCCGCCCGCTCGAGCAGCTCCCGGATGCGCTTGACGACCGTCGTCCGGGTCTTGATCACCTCGAACTCGCGTTCGGGCTCGGTCACGTTGCCGTACCGGTCGGTGAGCGCGGGCTCGAGGCTCTGGAGTTCGTCCGTGAGCTTCGCGACGACCTCCTCGGGCGGGTTCGCCCGGATGGTCGTCGGCACGACGTGGTCGATCACGTCGACGAACCCCCGCTCGTCGAGCTTCTCGCTGACGCTGTAGACGTAGCGCTTCGAGACGCCGGCGTCGTCGGCGACCGTGCTGGCTTTCGCCTCGCCGTGCTCGAGAATAGTGAGATAGGTGTCGATCTCCTTCTCCGACAGTCCCAGCTGTCGGAGCCGATCCGCGAGCGTAGCCTCGTCCATGACTTTTTCTCTCGTTTCGGGTGCAATGAGTGTTCTGACTGTGGAAACGGCGCGGCGACACCGCCGGACGACCGGACGGGACGGCGGGCGTCCGGAAAGTATTTTCCGCTGACCGATCACCATCGTGTAATGCCCTCCAGCGACTCGGACTCGAGGCGAATCGGTCGACGGGCCGTCCTCGCCGGCGCCGGAGCGGTCGGGTTCGTCGGCGTCGGAACCGCCGCGGGCTACCGCCGCTACGTCGGCGAGCGGGACCACACCTCGCGAACGCGCCCGCTCTCGATCGACGAGGAGTTCGACGTCGACAACGTTGACCTCGAGCCGGCCGACGAGGACGAGCGACGGAGCGGGACGGTCTCCCAGCGGTGCGATCCGGAGCCGGAGCGGTGGCGCAGCGCCAGCCACCACGCGAACCTCACGATGATTGGCGCCTGGAACGAGCGCTACTCCCTCCTCGGCGACCCGGACGCCGAGAGCGGCGTCTCCGTGCAGAACTCCGTCGTGATCGAGAAGGCGCCCGAGCGCGTCGACGGCTCGCTGCTGTACGGCGTTCGGCTCCACTCGGACTGCGAGCCGGTCGACGGCCGCCTCGCGCGGGTCGAACTCGAATCCCTGACGAACGAGCTCGCCGTCGACCCGGCGATCGAGATCCGCTCGGTGCTCCCCTCGGAGCCGATCACGGCCGAGGACGGAAACTGCAGACTCGAGCTCACGACCGAACTGCCGAGCGGGTGGGTGGCCGGCTACGAGTACTACCGGCGCGTCAACGACGGGCGGTTCGACGCCGAGCGAACCGACGATGGGGCGGTGGCGTCGCTCACGGGTGTCGAAGTCAGATCGAGCGTAGAGAGCCTCCTCGAGCTACGAGCGGAGCGCCCGCTGTCAACGTTTTCGGAGCCGTTCGCGTGGACGGTCCGCGGCGAAGCGATCCGACGGGGCTGGTGATCCCGCTGGTCGGCGCAGTTACTCGAGCGACGCCGCGAACCGAAGAACCGCGACGTCCTCGACGACGAGTTCCGTTCCGTCTCCGGTCGCCTCGAGTTCCCGCTCCTCGCCGGTCACGAGATCCGTCGACTCGAGGGCCATCGGCAGCGTCACTGTCGCCAGCTCCTCCCCGAAGTTGAGCGCGACGGCGACCGTTTCGTCGCCGGTTCGCCGGGCGAACGCGACCGCCGCCTCGCTGTCGGCTTCGTACTCGTGTTCCACGAGGTCGCCCCGGCTGAGCGCTGCACTCTCGTTCCGGGCGGCGACGAGTCGGCGGTGGAACGTCGCCAGTTCGTTGTCGCCCTCCCAGGGCATCGGCTGGCGGTAGCCCGTCGCGCCCCGCTCCTGGCCGTAGTAGATCATCGGCACGCCCGGCAGCGTCAGCACCGCCGCGGCCGCGGCCCGAAGGGCCTCGGAGCCGCAGCTCTCGAGGTAGCGCGGCTCGTCGTGGTTCTCGACGTAGCGCATGTGTAGCGAGGAGTCGGGAAAGCCCTCGCGAGCGGGGGCCGTCGCCGCCTCGAGCAGGTCCGCCGCCGGTCGTTCTCCGGTTCCGATCTCGCGAAGCCGGCCGTACAGCGTGGTGTCGTAGTGGACGTCGAACTGGAGCGGGGCGAACTCCGGATCTCGGGGAATCGTCTCGTCGAGCAGCAGGAACTCGGAATCCCGGTCTCTGAGGCGGTCGCGGACCTCCATCCAGAACTCGTTGGAGATCCCCCAGGCGACGTCGCAGCGGTAGCCGTCGACGACGTCGACCCACTCCTCGACGACCGCGAGCAGGAACCGCCGTACCGCGAGCGAGTCGTAGTTCAGGTTGGGGATGTTCGTCCAGTTGAAGTAGTACTGGGCCACCTCCGTCGTTCCATCTGGTCGCGTGCGAACCGGCGGGCCGACCTCCTCGGGATCGGCGAGCCGACCCGGCGAGTCCTCGAGGTCCGCCGCCGTGACGCCGGAGTCCTCGATCGACTCCCAGACGTACCAGTCGCGGTAGGCCGGCACGTCGGCCGCGCTCAGATCGAACGTGTGGTGGGTGCGCGCGGCGTGGTTGATCACCAGATCGAAGACGACCCTGATGCCGGCCTCGTGACAGCGGTCGACGAACGATTCGAACGCCGCCCGCGAGCCGAGGTCACTCGCGGTGTCGAAGTAATCCGTGGTGTGGTAGCCGTGTTTCGTCGGGCTTTCCAGGACCGGCGTGAGCCAGACGCAGTCGATTCCCAGGTGCTCGAGGTACGGCACTCGCCCCTCGAAGGACTCGAAGCTGGCGTCGTCGGTGAACGACCGGACGAAAATTTCGTAGACGACGGCGTCCTCGGCCCACTCCGGCGGATCATTCGGACGGCTCACGGTGACGGCGCTGGCGCTCGCGGTTCCATCCTGGTCCGCGACGGCGATCTCGAGGCAGTCCGCGACGCTGTGGCGCTCGCCGACGGCGACGGCGTGGAGTCGGCCCGAGCCGTCGATCTCGGCGGGGTCGATCCGAGCGCCGCCGTCGGCGGTCGCGCTGACCGCGGCTTCGGGGAACCCCTGCGGATAGTACTCGATCTCGAGGTCGTCGCGGTCGTCGCTGCTGTCGGTCCCCGCCACCGAATGGGGGGTGACGACGACCGTTCCGTCCTCAACGTCGCCCTCGAGCTGTAGCCGCGGTCGGCCGGGACCGGGTACCGTGACTTCCTCCCAGACGGCGTTCTCGAAGTCGTCGCCGGCGACGTAGCCGAAACTGTGCGTTCCAGGGGGAAGGCGGGTTTCGTAGACGTAGGTTCCGTCCTCGAGCCGGGGGCGCAGGCGGCCGACGAGCTGGTCGTTGAACGGCCCCATCACGAACACGTCTTCGGGGTCGTGGTCGGGAAGGTCGTCGCGGGCGGCCTCGAACGTAGTCGGTCGCCGCGGGTCGGGGAACGCGCGAACCAGCCGTTCACAGCCGCCGTCCGGCCCCTCGAGTTCGACCCGATAGACGCCGGGGACATCGGGTTCGACGTGCCAGACCGGGTCGTCGGGCGCTTCGAGCGTGCTACCCTCGGGCGTCTCGAGAATCGTCCACTCGTACGTCGCGTCGGGATCGGGCGCTCGCGGTGCGAGCTCGACCGCCTCGCCGACGGCGCAGAATCGGGGTGGTCCGGACCGGGTCATGGATGGGACCACGAAACCCGAGAGCTTACCGGTTCCGGCTTCGACAGCATCTGTGAACTAATATTACAACACATTTTTGTAGCCCCTCTTCGTGGACTGAGATAATGACGCTTCGCTCCGCGCTGGACGATTTCAAACGCCATCGGGGGGATCCCACGGCGTTCCCCGGCGAGCGCCGAACCACGGCGGGGTTCTTCTCCGGCGTCGACGACCGGCTCGTCCACGTCGGCTCCGACGGCTCGCTTCGTGACTTCTCCTATCCGCTCTCCGGCCTCTACGGCATCGACCGCTCCCGGTTCGGTTTTCGGCGAGAAGGAGAGACCCGCTGGTTCGACGGGACCGAACCCGCCTCACAGGGGTACGTCGATGACACGGCTCTCATCGAGACGCGCTACGAGACGGACGGAATCACGCTCGAGCGATCCGATCTGACCCTCGGACGCACCCACGTGACGCAGTTCGAGGTGCTCGAGGGACGAGAAGAGATCGACGCCATCGCGGCATTCGTCGCTTTCGCTCCAGGCGGCCGGGAGGACCGGATCGGCCAGCTGGTGTTCGAGGAGCGAGGGGTCGTCGAGGTCTACCACCGCCGGGAGCACGACTTCCTCGCGAGTGCGACCGGCTTCGACACCGTCGTCGGACAGCTTCCCGAACGCCTCCCCGACGTGCTCGAGGACGAGCCAGCGGAGTACCCCAACGGCGACGACACCGGTCAGTACGAGGACGGTCGCCTCGGCGGCTACGTGTTCAGCGTCGTCCCCCTCGAGGACGGGCGTGCGACGGTCGTCACCGCGCTCCGCGAGGAACCCGAGCGCGAGGACACCCTGTCGGAACTCGGCGCGACAGCCCGCGAGTTCGCCGCCGACGGCGCCCTGCGAGCGGCCGCGGAGCGCCAGCGGACACCCGGTAGGGACGTCTCCGAAACGGTCGCGGCCGATCTGCGGGTGCTCGAGTTGCTCTCCGCGCCGGACGGCGGCAGAATCGCCGGTCCCGACTTCGACCCGCACTACGAGTACTCCGGCGGCTACGGCTACACGTGGTTTCGCGACGACGGCGAGATTTCGCGATTCCTCCTCGAGAGCGAGCGCCACCTCGGCCTCACTGAGGAACTCGCGGGCGTCCACGACGACACCGTCGCGTTCTACGAGGCGACCCAGCGCCCCGACGGCACCTGGCCCCACCGGGTCTGGCCCGACGACGGCAGCCTCGCACCCGGCTGGGCGAACGACCGGATGACCGACAGCGGCGTCGACTACCAGGCCGACCAGACCGCGAGCGCGTGCTCGTTCCTCGCGGCCGCCGTCGACGCCGATCCGTCCCGGCGCGAACGCGTCGAACCGATCGTGGCCCGCGGCCTCGAGGGCCTCGACGACACCCTGGCGGCCGACGGCCTGCCGAGCACCTGCCAGAACGCCTGGGAGAACATGGCCGGCCGGTTCGCCCACACGGCAGCGACCTACCTCCACGCCTATGCAGCGATCGCTGACGCACCGTTTTCGACCGATCTCCGGGATCGCAGTGTCGACCGTGCTCGCGAAGTCTCCGACGCACTCGACGACCTCTGGGTCGCGGAACGGGGCGTCTACGCGCTTCGCGAATGCGAGGGTGAACTCGACGACCGCCTCGACTCGAGCACCCTCGCGCTGGTCGACGCCCACCGCGCCTACGCCGAGGTAGTCGACCTCGACGAGGAACGACTCGAGCGCCTGACGAGTCACGTCGAAACCACGCTCGAGGGGCTTCGCCACACCACCGACGCCGTCGACGGCCTCTACCGGTTCGAGGGGGACGACTGGCGGACTCGCGAGCAGGGATCGGAGAAAATCTGGACGGTGTCGACGGCCTGGGGGGCCAACGCCGCGGCGCTGTTCGCCACCCTGACCGGCGAGGACCGGTTCTACGAGTACGCCCGCGATTTGCTGGGCGAACTCGTGCCCGGCGGCAGCCTCTGTATCGAGTCGGGCTACCTGCCCGAACAGGTGTTCGACGACGGCACGCCCGACAGCGCGACGCCGCTTGGCTGGCCCCACGCGATCCGGCTGGCGACGGTGGCGCACCTCTCGAGCGTCGGCGAACTCGAGGCGGTCGCGGACGGGGTAGAGCCAACGGACGACTGACGCAGTACCGGTTTTTCCGAGAACCCGTCGAGAACGACGGTCAGGGATACGGATGGAACTCCCGCTCGAGTCTCGCCTTCTCACCCAGTTCCTCGGGCACAGTCCGTGCGCGCTCGCCGAAAAAGGGCTCGCCGGTGAACAGCGGCTGTGCGCCGGGGACGACGACCCGGACGCCCTCGAAGCCGAGGCCCGCTACGTCCCGCGTCGTCAGTCTGGTCGCGTACGGCGTCAGGCCGGCGTCACCGACCCGCGAGACGAGTTCCTTGAGGCTCGCCGCCCCCGTCGGAACCGTCTCGGTGCCGACGTCGCTGGCCGAAACCGTCTCAGCGGGTTCGAGGAATTCCCGGACCACCTCCGGGAAAGAGGCGTACTCGCCGATCGCACCGCTGGCGCTCTCGGCATCCTCGGGGCCGATCCCTCGCAGTTCCATCCAGTTCTGGACGGCCTCCGCGAGCGCCGAGGAGGCGGCCTCGGCGGGGTCGAGATCGCAGGCGGAACCAACCGCAAAGCGCGGCCACTCGCCCTCGCGGTGGACGGCGACGGCGACGACCGGAACGTCGATATCCTGGGTGACCAGCAGCGGGGTTACCGACAGCCCCTCACTCGCCGCCCGTTTCGAGAGCGCCTCGAACCCCTCGTGATCGACCTTGAGTTCCGGCGGCTCGAACGTCGAGTACCAGGCGAGCATCGTCGCGTCGCGTTCGACTACCTCCGTCAGCCCGGAGACGAGGGCGTCGACCGTCGAGGAGCCGAGCCCGAGGCCGGTCGTGATCGCCGGGAGTAGCCGTTCGCCGGGCTGGGGGAACTGCACCGCGGCGGCGGGAAGGTGGACGGCGTCGCCGCTCTCGAGGTTCTGGCCCTCGACCCAGTAGCACTCGGTGTCGCCCTCGATCTCGGGGGCGTCGTCGGGTCGAACGAGCGAGTCGGGGGAGATCGGGGACTCGAGGTCGTCGATCGTCGCCAGAACGAAGTCGCCCTCGCGGTAGACCGCCGCACAGTAGCGCTCGAGGGCCTCGCCCGTCGCCTTCATCAACGCGGCGTTCCAGTCGGGATCGACGCCCGCAGCCTGTTTCGGGGCGCTCGCGTCGCTGAACCCCCCTGTTTCGGCGGTTTCCGCGAGGTAGTACGGTGCCGGGTAGGAGTCGGCCTCGGCGATACCGGTCAGCAGGCCGACGCGGTCGTCGATGGCCCCCTCGACGTGCCTCACGGCCGTCTCGAGGTCGAACGACTCGTCGTCGCCGGTGTCGAGCGCTCGAGATCGGTCGCCCGAATCGCAGACACAGCCGGGAACGGGATTGAGCTGCCGGCGGGCGTGCGGGAACTCGAGCACCTGCCCGATCACCGGCCCCTCGTCGCCCGAGAGCACTCGAACGCACTCCCGACCGGCGACGGCGCCGGCGAGGCGGGCTGTCGATCGGTCTGCCTGTGGGCGATCGGCGGTTTCCTCGAGCGCGGCGTTGGCCCGGCTTCGGAGACACTCGAAACAGCCGGTCGCGGGGGCGAACCCCGAAACTGCGGCTTCGACCTCGGAAAGCGGCTGTCCGCCGACCCCGCCGATCTCGACGGCGAGCCACGGCGTCGATCCCGCGAGCGCTGCCTCGTTCGCGCTCGCGAAGGCGTTCGATCCGGCGACGCCGCTGACGAGTGCGAAGCGAGCCTCCTCGAGGTCGGCCGGCTCCGCGTCGACGACGTCGAGGTCAACATCTCCGAGCGCGTTGACGATCGACTCACGAACCGGGTCTTCGGCAACGACGTGAACGTCCATACGCGGGAGTCACGCGCCGGGGAGAAAAAGTCTTAGACGTCCTCGTCGGCCAGGCGCTCGAGCACGTCCTCGGCGTTCTCGACGGCCCCCGCTTTCGTGGCGGGGTAGGCTTCGACCTTCGCCCGGAAGGTGATTCCCGGACCCAGGCGGACGTCGCCCCCGAAGGCGGCCTGTTTGTCGAGGCGGAGAAACAGCTCCGTGTTCTCCGTGACGCGGTCGTCGAGTTCCGACAGGAGGCTGTCGAACTCCTCGAGGTCCGTCAACCGCGTGAGGACGTGGCGAACGTCGTCGGCGTTCTCGACACGCGCGGAGAGGACGAGGATGCGGTCGCCGTAGTGGCCCTCGCTCTCGGCGCGTTCGATCTCGAACTCCTCGGGGAGGAGCGTCCGTAGCGCCGCCTCGACGCGTTTTTCGTCCTCGGTGGCGTAACAGAACGTCCGTAAATCGACGTAGTGCAGCGGGATTTTGGGCATCGGATCGGGAACGGGTGGCGGCTGCCACCTCTCGACGGGTGGCTGGTCGTTCGGGGTCGGCTGTCGCGTTACTCTTCGGTCTCGTCTTCGTTCGCGGCCGCCTCGAGGGAATCCTCGGGAACGCCGGTTTCCTGGCCGTCCTCGAAGCTCACGGTGTAGGTGACGTCGCCGAACATCGATTCGATCGTCTGGGTGACGGTGCCGGTTTCGCCGTCGAACTCGCTGTGCTTGTCGTCCAGGACGACCTGGTCGTCTTCCTCGAAGCTCATACTCGCAGTACCCCGTGCCGTCGTAAAAAGGGACTGATTCGCCGGCTACTCCTCGCCGTCTTCCGTCGCGCGCTCGTCGTCTGCGGCCGACTGCTCACCGTCACCGCCGTTCGCGTCGTTCTCGCGGCTGTCGTCGGCGTCGCCCGCCATCGAGACGTCGTCGGCCGGCGGTTCGTCAGGAACGATCGTTTTGTCGGTTTCGGGGGCGGCGTCTCCCTCGGTGGGACCCGTTATCTCGGCGGGTTCCGCTGCCGTCTCGACCGGATCGGTTTCACCCGTCTCGTGGCCCTCGGGTTCGCCGACGTCGCTCGGCGGGAGCGTGTTCGCGGCGGCCATGTCGTCGTCCGTCTCGCCGGGAGTCACGTCCTCGACGTCCTCCTCCTCGCCGATCGGTTCCTCGAACCCCTCGGGCTCGTCGTAACCCTCCGCCGAACCGGCCGACCGCCGACGCTGGACGAGGCCGACGGCGATCCAGCCGGCGCCGAGCAACAGCTTCGCGATCGCCCGCTTGCGGTTCGTCCGCAGAAGCTGAACGCCGCGAGCCACCGAAATCGTCCCGCTAACGATCGAGAGCGTTCCGTTCTCGCCGTACTCGCCGATGAGTTCTCGAATCGGTTCGGGCACGGAATCGAGGTCGCCACCCGCCAGTTGCGTCATCATCTGGATCATGCGTGTCTACGAAACAGTACTAGCGGCTCTCGGAAAGGCGTGTACCCGGCAGTGGCGTGGCTCGTCGTTATAGCAGACCGTATCACCCCTCGAGTTCGGAGAGCAGCGTCTCCGCCGCGGCGCTCGAGGACTCCGGGCCGCGGGCGGTGATGAGGTCGCCGTCGACGGTGACGCTCGTGTCGGAATCGAGTTCGGCGTCCCAGTTACCCCCTGCCGTCTCGACCTCGTCTTCGACCCAGTAGGGCAGCTTTCGACCGTTCGGCATGCAGTCGTTCTCGTCGACGATATCTTCCTCCCAGGCGTTGGGGAAGCCGGTCACGTCGCGGCCGTTGACGACGAACGCGCCGTGGCGGTCGCGGGCGAACGCGAGGATACCGACGGCGTGACAGACCACGAGCGCCTTGTCGCCGTTCTCGAGGGTGTCCCGAAGCAGTCGACGGGCGTCGCTGTCCTGGTTGACGTCCCACTCGGTGCCGTGCCCGCCGGGGAAGACGACGGCGTCGTACTCGGCCTCGGCGCTCGCGGTCGGAATCGGGTCGTTCAGCCGCTCGTCGGTTTCGTGCACCTCGCGGACGTGCTCGGCGGTGTCTTCGCCGACCTGCTCGGGGTCGAGCGACCGCTCGTCGATCTCCGGCGGGCCGCCGGAGGGGGTCGCGACCGTGATATCGACCCCAGCATCCGACAGCGTCTCGAGCGGCTCGATACACTCCTCTCCCCAGTAGCCTTCCTCGCTGACGACGAACAGTGCAGACGTCATAGTTGAAGCAACAGCGGTCAGCGACAAAACCCCCTGGCAGTGAACTGCAAGCCGGGTCAGGACGAGTCCTCGACGTCGACGATACCACAGACGCCGACGGTTCTGTCCCCGGTTTCGAACGGCACGCCGGTGAACGTCGTCGCCGCGACCCGCCCGTCGTCGGTGCGCAGCGAGAACTCGACCGAGCGCGGCCGCTCCTGGTCGACGATCGTCTCGAACCCGTCGAGCAACCGCTCGACGTCGTCGACGAACGCGGAGACGTGCTCCGTCTCGAGATCGGTCGGATCGTCGCCCGTGAGCGCAGCGACTCGGTCCGCACCGCGGATGAGTCGACCGTCGGTGTCGAACGCACAGACGACGTCGTCGATCGCCTGCGAGACGCCGTCGACGAAGGCTCGCTCCCGCTCGATCGCCGACCGAAGCGTGTGCTGGTCGCTCACGTCGGTAATATACCCCTCGAGGAACTCCTCGCCCGTGTGTTCGTCGACGACGGTACAGCCCTGTTCGAGCACCCACTTGATCTCGCCGCTACCGTCGACGATCCGGTAGGTGTGCTCGAAGCGTCCGCTGTCGTCGACCGCGTTCTCGATCGCCGTCTCGAGGCCCTCGAGATCGTCGGGGTGGACGACGTCGGACCCCCAGATAGCGTCGCCGTCGACGAACTGTGCGGGTTCGTAGCCGGTGAGGTCGTAACAGCCCTGGCTCGCGAAGTCGAACGGCCAGTCGGGTTCGTCTCGAGCGCGGTACACCATCCCGGGGAGGTTGTTCATGAGCGTGTCGAGTCTGCGTTTTCGCTCCCTGAGTCGCGTTTCCGTCCGATGCTCGTTTACTGCGTGTTCGATGCGGTTTGCGAGAACGGCGAACTGGTCGACGCCACCTTTCTGGATGTAGTCGGTGACGCCCGCGGTGATCGCCTCGCTGGCGATTTCCTCGCTTCCCTTTCCCGTGAAGAGAATAAACGGAAGCTCCAGACCCTGATTTCTGACCGCAGTAAGCAACTCTAGACCGTCGAGTGCGGGCATGTTGTAGTCGCTAACGACGCAATCGACGTGACCCGTCTCGAGCGCCTCGAGTGCAGCACGCGGTTCGGTCGCCGTTTCGGTTGTCCAGCTCTCGCCGCGACTACCGAGATAGGACGCGACAGCGCCTGCAAAGCTCGCATCGTCGTCCACGCAGAGTACGTGGATACGTCCCATATCGGCCGTAATACGCAAGGTATCAAAATTGCTTCGCAACTTGTTATTGATGGTAAACAAAACGTTTTCGAGAGAGGGCGGCGCGGATCGGCCGGTTTCGGTCGGCAGCAGTGACGATCTGCGTGTCCGATCTGTCCCGGGGTCGACCCGTCATCCCCGCGGAGAGAGGCTTTAACACCGTTCACGGGGAAAGGTAGACGACCGGTGAGAATCATGTCAGGGAGATCCAATCCGTTCCGTGGCCTCGAGGAACTGTTCGAACGACTGAACCGGGAGTTCGAGGACGCCGCACGGTCCTGGGAGTACGACGTCGACGCCCGCGGCGGGTTCGGCTGGTCCGCTGGCGACTCCGCACACGGCGTCGATATCGCCGAGGACGACGACGAGTTCGTCGTCACGGTCGACGTCCCGGGCTACGAGAAAGCGGATATCGAGGTGCGACTCTCGGGAGAGACCCTCTACATCGCCGGCGAACGCGAGGAGGAAACCGACGAGGAGTCGGACAGCTATCTCCGTCGCGAACGCACGGCGCGGTCGTTTAGCCGCCGCGTTCGGCTGCCCGAACCGGTCGACGCCGACGACGTCTCCGCTCGAGTCAACAACGGCGTGCTGACGATCACCCTCGCAAAACTCGAGCCGATGTCGGAGTCGCACTCGATCGACATCGAGTGATACGGTCGAACGAACGTCATTGCACCTTCGACCGCGAGACGGTGCAGCGGTCGATCGGTAAATCGTTTCGCTCGACCGTATGAGCCACGCATCGCCCCACGCAGTTCTCAGCCGTCGTCGTTCCCGTCGAGGTTGAGCACGTCGAAGAACCGGTTGGTGACGCGCCGGCCGACGAACTCGAGGAGCGCCTCGTCGTCGCCGTCGTCGACCGCGTCGGCGAACAGCCCGAGTTCGATGCGGCCGCCGGCCATGTCGTGGTGGCCGCCGACGGAGCCGAGCGAGCCGTAGGCGGCGGTCAGCGTCTCGCCCATGTTGACCCGCGGGTCGATCGAGCGACCGCTTATCCTGATCGCCCCGCCGACGACGCCGTACACCACCACCGTATCGACGCCCTCGAGGTTGAGCAGATAGTCGGCCGCCTGCGGCAGTGCGTCCGTCTCCGCGGTGCGTCCGACGCCCGTAACCAGCGAGGCGCCCCGTCGCTCGCGCGACCTGATCGCCCGGCCGATGGCGTCGATCGTGGCGGGGGAGAACGCCGAGCCGTACAGCTGCTCGAGAAGCTCGAGATCCGCGTGAGGATACACTGCCAGCGCGGCCTCGTACTCGCGTTCGGTCGGCTCGCGAACGAAGTCAAGCCGTTCGCGGTGAAGCGCGAACAGCAGCGCCGAGGCCAGTCGAGTCGAAAGCGAGACGTCGAGGTCGAGCAGGTACTCGACGAAGATCGTCGAGGTCGCGCCGTAGTCGGTGCGGATGTCACGAAACCGGGCGTCGATCTCCGGACCGGGGTGGTGGTCGACGACGACGTCCGGCTCGCTGGACGCCGGGACCGTCGTGTTCGCTCCCGGCTGGGAGTGGTCGACGAACGCGAGACAGTCGTAGTCGTCGAGCGAAACCGAATCGACCGGCTCGACGTCGATCTCGAGCATGTTGACGAACGCTCGATTCTGCTGGTGAGAGATCTCGCCGCCGTAGACGATCGAGACGTCGTCGACGCCGACCTCCGCTGCGATCGTCTCGAGGGCGAGCGCACTCGAGAGACAGTCGGGATCGGGGTTGTCGTGACAGACGATCGCGAGCGAGTCGGCCTCGGTGAGAACGGCAGCCAACTCCGCTGCACGGGACATGGATCGAGGTACGGAGAGGGGATGCTTCAACGTCTCGCCCATTTTCGTCCGCGACGCGGCGGAAACGATCGATTGACCGCGGTAGGATCAGGATACGGGTCTCCGTCCGATCGGAACCTGTCAGAACCGGATGCGTTCGTTACTCGGAGCGGGTTTTGATCATGAATTTCATGTCGCCCTCGAAGACGACCTCGTCGTCCTGGGTGGTCATCGTGGTGTCGATGACGACGAGTCCGGCGTCGTCCCGGCTCGAGAACTCCTTCGTCTCGACGACCTCCATTGCCAGCGAGATGGTATCGCCCATTCTGACGGGCGCGGGGATGTCCATGTAGTTCATCCCGAGGAAGGCGAGGACGGTTCGCTCTAAGAAGCCACAGCGGTAGACGAAGCCGGTCGCCAGGATGAACGTCATCGGCCCGTGGGCGACGCGCTCGCCGAAGTACTCGTCGTCGGCGTAGTGACGGTTGGTGTGCAGTTCGGTCCAGTCGGCCGAGACCATCGAGTGAACGACGAAGTCCGTCTCCGTCACCGTTCGCCCGACGCTCTGGAACTCCTGGCCCTCCTCGAAGTCCTCGAAGTAGTGCGGTTCGTAGCTGTACGGCATACCCGCGGATTCTCCGGATGCGACCTTTAATTGTGATGGTTCGACGGTGACTCGGTCCATCGGGCCTCCTCCCGCATAGTCCACCGCCTCCAGCACGTATTTCCTGGTTGGCCCCTCAGAGGGGAGTATGCGCGAGGTCTACCTGGCCGGAGCCGGACAGTCGCCCTACGGGGCGTTTCCCGAGGAGAGCTATCGCTCGCTGTTTCGAACCGCCTTCGAGGCGACCGTAGAGAGCGTTCCGAAGGGGCTCGAGCCCGCCGCCATCGACGAGGCCGTTATCGGGACCCTCGGCGTCGGCGGTCGCCAGCTCGGGCTCTCCGGACCCGCAGTCACGGAACACGTCGGACTCCACGGCGTCCCCTGCACGCGCGTCGAGAACGCCTGTGCGGCGAGCGGGTTCGCCGTTCGCCAGGCCGTCCAGGCGATCCGGTCGGGGATGGCCGACGTCGTGCTCGCCGGGGGCTTCGAGGTGATGTCCGACATGAGCGCCGACACGACGAAGTACTGGCTCGGCGTCTCCGGCGAAACCGAGTGGGAGCGACTCTCCGGCACCACGTTCTCGGGGACCTACGCCCAGATGGCGAGCGTCCACATGGAGACCTACGGGACGACCCGCGAACAGCTCTCCCACGTCGCGGTGAAGAATCACGCGAACGGGGCGAAGAACCCCCATGCCCAGCTCGGATTCGAGTGCTCGCTCGAGGACGCCGAATCCGCCCCGGTCGTCGCGGATCCGCTCACCCTCTATCACTGCTGTCCGACCTCCGACGGCGCGGCCTGTGCGCTGCTCGTGAGCGAGGACGTCGTCGAGGAGTACACGGACGACCCGATCAGGGTCGCCGGCGTCGGCGCCGGCAGCGACCGCGTGGGGCTGTTCCAGCGCGAGGACTACGCATCGGTCCCCGCGAGCGAGCGGGCCGCCGACGCGGCCTACGAGATGGCCGGCGTCGGCCCCGACGAGATCGACTTCGCGGAGGTCCACGACTGCTTCTCGATCGCGGAACTGCTCGCCTACGAGGACCTCGGCTTCTGCGAGCGCGGCGAGGCCGGCGACCTCGTCGAATCCGGCGCGACGACACTCGACGGTGACCTTCCCGTAAACACCTCCGGCGGCCTCAAGTCGAAGGGCCACCCGATCGGCGCGACGGGCGCTGGCCAGGTCGTCGAGGCGTTCAAACAGCTCTCGGGAACGGCGGGCGAGCGCCAGGTCGAGGACGCCCAGCGAGGGCTCACCCACAACGTCGGCGGCAGCGGCGGGGCGGCCGTGGTCCACGTCTTCGAGAAGGACGGTGCGGGCTCGAGTACGGGGGTGGACGCATGAGCCCCGGAATCACCGCAATCGGCGCCTACGCGCCGCGGTTCCGGATCAGCGCCGAGGCGTTTCGAGAGGCGTGGGGGCAGTTCCAGGCAGCCGGCATCTCGGAGAAGGCGGTCCCCGCGGCCGACGAGGACTCGCTGACGATGGCCTCCGAGGCAGGCCGGCGGGCGCTCGAGGCAGCCGACCTCGCGGGAGACGACGTCGACTGGCTCGCGTTCGCCACGTCGAGACCGCCGCTGGCCGAGGAGGACCTCTCGGCGCGACTCCGCGCGATGCTCGCGATTCCGGAGACGGCGACTGGCCACGTCTTCTCTGGGAGCACCCGCGCCGGGACGCGCGCGCTCTGGGCGGGGATGGACGCCCTCGAGGCCGGCAGCGCCGATACCGTCCTCGTCGTCGCCGCCGACGCCCCGCGGGGGGAACCCGACGACGGGATCGATCACGCCGCCGGCGCGGGAGCCGCGGGAATCGTCCTCGAGCGCGACGGCCCCACTGCGATCACGGACCGCGCCGAGTACAGCGCGCCGTATCCCGGAACCCGATTCCGCGAAGCCGGGAGCGAGACGACCGAAGGCCTCGGCGTCACTGGCTACGACCGGGCCGCGTTCACCGAAACGATCGGCGGCGCAGTAGCAGGCCTCGAGGACGACGTCGATCCCGACGTGGCTGCGATCCAGGCCCCCGACGGGAAACTCCCCTACCGGGCCGCGGGCGCCGCCGGCGTCTCGACGGACGCGATCCAGGCAGCCGCGACGGTCCACGACCTCGGGGACCTCGGGGCTGCGAGCGTCCCCGTCACGCTGGCGCGGGCGCTCGCGGACGGTCACGACTCGGTGCTCGCCGTTTCCCAAGGAAGCGGCGCGGGGGCGGACGCGTTCGTCGTCGAGCGATCGGGTGAGGTTCCCGCGAACGTCGCTCTCGAGGACGGTGACTCGCTCTCCTATGCCGAATACCTCCGTCAGCGCGGCGTCGTCACCTCGGGCCCGCCGACCGGCGGTGGCGCCTACGTCAGCGTCCCCTCCTGGCGGCAGTCGCTCCCCCAGCGGTACCGGCTCGAGGGGGGTCGCTGCCCTGACTGCGACTCGCTCGCGTTCCCGCCGGAGGGTGCCTGCCCGGACTGCGGCTCACTCGCCGAGTACGAGCCGACCGCGCTCTCCGGGACGGGAACGCTCGAGGCGGCGACGACCATCTCCCAGGGCGGGGCGCCGCCGGAGTTCGCGCCGCTGCAGTCGCGAGCGGGCGACTACGCGGCGGTGATCGTGGCGCTCGAGGCGGCGGAGGGCGAGGGGACCGTTCGGCTCCCGGCGATGGGAACCGACGTCGATCCCGACGCGCTCTCGATGGGCGACCGCGTCGAGACGACGATCCGGCGGCTCTACACCCAGGAAGAGGTGACCCGCTACGGATTCAAGGTTCGACCGGCCGCGGAGTGACGCCAGCGAGCGAAACCGGCGTTACGGCAGTTCGCCGGTCAGCGCCTCGCTCGCCGGAGCAAACGAAATCTCGGTGCCGAGTTCCTCCTCGAGTGCCCGCTCGTAGAGCATGTGGGCCGCAGCCACGGTTTCGATCCCGGTTCCACCGCTGTCGAAGACCGTGATCTCATCGTCGCTCGTCCGACCGGGCGCCTCGCCCGCGACGATCTCGCCTAACTCGGCGTGGACGTGATCTTCGTCGATCATCCCCGACTCGAGCGCCGCGATGAACGAGCCGGCGTCCTGTTGAACCCGCTCGCGCAGGTCAGGGACGTACGTCGCTCGCTCGATCGTGGTCGTATCGAGCTCCCGCTTGTTCGGATGGTACTGCCCCATCGCCGTCACGTGAGTACCGGACTCGAGGTCGTCGCCGTCGAAGACGGGCTCGGACGCCGTCGTCGCGGTGATCACGACGTCCGCACCCTCCAGGGCGGCCGTACTCGACTCGACCGCGCTCACGTCAGCCGCGAGTTGGTCGTCGAAGTCGGTGGCGAACGCCTCGCGGTTGTCGGGAGTCGGAGAAAAGACTCGGACGGCCTCGAACTCGCGGACGGTCGCCGTGGTGTGTAGCTGTCCTCGAGCCTGCGGCCCGCTGCCGATGACCGCGAGCGAGGTGGCGTTCTCTCGTGCGAGCGCGTCGACGGCGACGGCGCCCGCCGCGCCGGTCTTGAACGGGTTCATGCTCGCGCCGTCGACGAGCGCCAGCGGTTGGCCGCTGTCGGCGTCGAACAGGGGAGTCATAAACCAGGCGTCGCCCGCACCGAACCCCGCTGAGTACATGTAGCCGCCCATCGCACCAGTGTCGGGGAGCAACGCGGCGTAGCTCGTGAACATCCCGCCGGGATCGGATCGGTGGAGCGTCTGGCGCGGCTTCGCCGGTGCACCCTCGCCACGCTGGCGGTAGCCGTCGCGGACAGCCTTGACGTACTCCGCTGGCGTTGCAAGTCCAGTAACGTCGTCGCTGGTGAGGAATCGCGAACGAGTCATGCGCGAGAAGAGACGGGCCGGATAGAAA
This sequence comes from Natrononativus sp. DTA114, assembly GCF_059736515.1. Classification (NCBI taxonomy): domain Archaea; kingdom Methanobacteriati; phylum Methanobacteriota; class Halobacteria; order Halobacteriales; family Natrialbaceae; genus Natrononativus; species Natrononativus sp. DTA114. The sequence goes on from NZ_JCASSN010000003.1 coordinate 889,574, forward strand.
AAGATCGGGAGCCTACTCGGTGTTGACCGGCGGGCGGGGAGCCGGCGACTCGTCGGCCGGCTGGCTGGGTCCGTTGACGAACATCGCGTGTCCCATGAGGCCGATCGCGAACAGTGCGCTGATCGGCACCGCAGTCGTCATGGAAATGCCGACGACAGTGAGCGCAGCGGTGATTCCGAGCAGTGCGACCGGGATAAGCCCAAGAACAATGTCGTAATATCCAGCCATAATCTAACCTATACTATGAGGAATAGGCATATAAGCGTTTCCCATAATCGGCTGGTACTGGATTCATTTCTAATCCGTATTTTGGGCAGTGGATTCTCATAACTTACGAGTTGATTATTGGTATTTGAACTACCATGATTTTACACCGATGCTCGAGAGATTATAATGCGACGGCATTGATAAACTCAGTTATCAGGTTGTTAACCGACGTACTGCGGCGACCTCGAGCGGTCCAGCTCCCTGAGAATCAACCCATCGTCCATAATTATAAATCACCATAGTGGCTCCCGTCGAAAAAAGTCCACGAGAGAAGTGAGCCCCGTTTTCGCGCACCCCTCGGCAGACTGATACGAAACGGCCCACTGATCGAAGGGGACGCACCCGGCGCGAGACGTTACCGTGATCGGGTGATCGCCACGTAGCCGACCCGCCAGCCGACCAGTACGAGCAGTCCCAGGCCGGTCATGACGAGGTTGAACGGCCAGGCGCTGCCGCCGTGAAACAGGGGCGACGACCGCAAGATCAGCCCCACGTTCGTCGCTGCGATCCAGGCGATCGCCGTCACGCGCGCCGTCCGAGCGGTGTCGTGCGTGATCTCGCTGCCGTACGCTCCCGCGAGCGGCGAGATAACGAGCCAGCCAAGCACGAACGGGAGCATCGTCTCGAGGGTGGAGACTGGTGCGCTCAGCGGATCGCCGCCGTGGTCGACGACGCCGACGAGCACGAGCAGCGCGATCAGTCCGAGATCGACGACGGCCAGAAACAGCGTCTCGCGGTCAGCTGTCGGCCAGAACTGACGTGACACGGTCGTGTCCATAGACGAAGTACGCGGCGCCATCCCATGGTTCTCTCGGTTTACGAGCCGGGGGAGCCGGTGTCGGAGACAGGACAGAACTAATATACCACGAATACATACTCGATACCTGATGGCTGTGGCCGACGAGCGCCGGGAGAGGTGCGACGGCTGCGGACGCACCGCCTCTCTCGAGGAGCTAACGGTGGTTTCGATGCCGGGCGGGGAGCACGTCGCCTGCTGCCCAGCCTGTGAGCCCCACGCTCGAGCGGCCGCACAGAAATCGGGATCCCTCGACCAGCAGCGCAGCCCCTGCGACGGCTGTTCCGCTGACGTCCTTCGCCACTCCCTCGAAGACGCCGTGCTCCCGGATGGCACCGTCGTCACCTGCTGTGCGTCGTGTCTCGAGGAGGTTCCTGGCCACGGCGAACCGAGCGACAGCAGCGGCAGTTCGAGCGACCGACGTGCGGACGACTGCCGAGAGACGGGAACGAAGCGGCTGTGCAGTCAGTGTCGCGAGTGGGTCTTCGAGGAGCGTTTTCACGTACGGCTGGTCGACGGCCGTACCGAGAAGCTCTGTCCGGACTGCAAAACGTCCGCCGAAGACGACGGTCTGATCACTGACGTCAAAATGCGAACCGCGGAGGCGCGGTCGGTCCTCAGCGTCGACGCGGACGCAAATCCCGAGGAGATCCGAAGGGCCTTCCACCGCGAGGTGAAACACGCCCACCCGGACCGCAAAAGCGGGAGCCAGTCCGCGTTTTCGCTCGTGACCGAGGCGTACAACCGGTTGACCGAGGAGCGGTAGCGATCCCCGTTAGGCGGGTCCACCGGTCCGGGTGACGAATCCGATCGTCGCCGGATTGAACGCGTACGTCGAGTCGCAGACCTCACAGTCCGTCTCGAGCAACTGGCCGTGTTCTGCCCGCTTCCAGAGTTTCCTCTGGGATTCTTCGAGCGTGAGCGTGACCGGATGGCCGCAGTCCGGAATCGTACACGGGAACCGGATGTACCAGTCGGGCACCGAGAGCGCACCCAGCGGGGCGAGTTCGCGCCGTAGCTGACCCAGCAGGTCGAAGATCGTTTTCGAGAGGTCGGCCCGCTCCAGCGTGACGCCCTCGACGGTTTCGATGAAGCCCCCGCGGAGCGCCTCGGACTCGTACAGCGGGATCACCGGGATTCCCTTCGCCAGCGCGTAGCCAATCTCCTGGTTGATCCAGGGGTCCGTTGCCGACTCGTCCGTGAGCACGGCTACCAGCACGTCGCTGTTCGCGATCCGTCCTTCGAGTCGTCCGCGCGATCGTTCGGCCTCGACCTCCTCGAGGGCGATGTTGACGCTGAACGGGAAGTTCTTGACCGTCGAGAACAGCTCCTGGGTAAGCTCGAGGTCGCGTCCGCCGTGGGAGACGAAGACGTGTTCGCCGGTCATGTCTGTTCCCATGCAGGTGGTAATTAGTTATTACTGTACCTATCTCCCGCTGCCCGCCTGCTCGACCGTCGACAACACGCGCTCGGAGAAGTCGACCTCCGAAAGGTCGTCGTGGAGCCGTCCGAACCAGGCCGCCTCGACGTGCCAGGTTCCCCGGACGTCGCCGTCGGTCGTCGTCGAAACCGCCTCGAGATCCGCTGGGAGCAGGTCCTCGCGTTCGTCAGCGAGGTCGAGGAGCGTTCTGAGGACCGCTCCGACCTCTCGGCTGGTTACGGCGGGCGTCTCGGTGACGACCTCGTACTCGAGGCTGAGGTCGTCGTCCGATCGCTCGAAGTCCGTGACGTAGAGTCCCTCGCCCATGAGGCGGTTCTCGAAGACGACGCCCACCGGTCGCTGGTCGCTCATGGGAACGGGTTCGTCGGCGGGACCGAAAAGCTGTCGGGCTCTCCGAGACGGACGGTGTCCCGGCTACAGCGCGGCGACGAGGTCCTCGAGCGCCGCCGCCGGATCGTCGGCCTTCGCGACGCCGCTGGCCAGCAGGACGCCCTCGCTGCCCAGTTCTCGGGCGGCGGTGACGTCGTCGCCGGTGGAGATTCCCGCGCCACAGAGAACGGACACGTCTTCGTCGACACCCTGAGCGGCCGATACGGCGTCCTCGACGACGTCGGGATCGGCCTGGCTGACCGGGGTGCCGGTGCCGATCAGTTCTGGCGGCTCGACGGCCACGGAGTCGGGGCCGAGCGCCGCGGCGGCGCCGATCTGGGCGGGGTTGTTCGCACAGACGACCGTCTCGAGACCGGCCCGTTCCGCGGCGTCGACCGCCCCGTCGATATTCGCGAGCTTCAGCCGGTGCTCGGAGTGGTTGACGAGCGTGCCGACTGCGCCCGCCTCGGCCATCGACTCGGCGAGCGCGTGGCCGGTGTTGCTGCCGGAGTCGATCGGATCGACGTGCTGGGCCCAGGTTTCGACCCCGGTGTCGGCGACGGCCTCGAGGTGGACCGCCTGCGGGGCGACCGCGATCCGAGCGTCGGTCGTCTCGTTGACGTCGCGCGCGGCCTCGGCGACGGCGATCGGATCACACGGGTACGTCTTCAGGTTGACGAGAACGAACATACCGCCACCGGCGCTCGCCCGAAAGAAATAGGTTTCGTGTTTCGAATTAGTCCTTGCGCTTGACGACGTCGCCGAGCGTGTAACTCCCTGTCGAGGAACCTCCCTCCCACTCGGTGTCGCCGCTCGAGCCCCCGCCGCCGGTGAGACTGATCTCGAGGAACCGCTCGAGTTTCGACTGAAGCCGGTCGCTGGGGAGGGTGTCGCCGCGCTCGAGTTTGCGGATCAGACTCGCCTTCTCGTTGAGTTCGTTCGCGAGGTCGGATTGGCTGAGGTTTCGCTCCTCGCGGGCGTGTCGGATCCGGTCGTCGTAGTCGGTGACGATTTCGTCCATGTCGTCGAACATGTCCGAGCGACGACTCGAGCCGCCGGAACTCGAGGACCCCCGCGAACTCGTCGCCGAACTCGAGGAGCCGCCCGATCCGGAGTCGGAACTCGACGATCCCGTCGAGTACTTCGTGGAGGTGCTAGAGCCCGAGGACTGTGTGACTTCGGTGCCGAAGTCGGTACAGTTCGAACAGACATCCAGTTGCGCGCCCTCGACCTTGATGGTCTTCGGGGACGACGTCTCGGCGCCACACATCTCGCACTGAACCATGGTCGATCCTATATCCCGGCGAGTCATAAAGGATGCGGCGCAGTCGCAAAGCGCGGTCAGTCGAGGGCGGCCCAGGCGTAGAAAAACCGCTGGGCGGCGGTGACGTGGCCGATCACCGCGAGGAAGACGAGCAGCCAGCCGATCAGCGTGAGCCCCGCGTAGACACCCGAGAGTGGGAACGCCAGAAAGCCGACGACGCCGATGATCGCCAGCCGGTCGGCTCGCCCGACGAGGCCGCCGTAGACGCGGTCGAGACCGACAGCCTGGGCCTGGGTGCCGAGGTAGGAGGTCATCACGACGCCCGTGACGGCGAGAAAGCCGAGGAGATAGTCGCCGACCCCGGCCGCCAGCCCCGCGATGACGACGATGTCGGCGTACCGGTCGAGAACGTGATCGAGCAGGTCGCCGCCCGCGGAAGCCACGCCCTGTTCGCGGGCGAGCGCGCCGTCGATGACGTCGAGCCAGCCGTTGAGAAAGACCAGCGCCGCGCCGACGGCGAACCAGACCGGGTCCGCCCACCCGCCGAGAGCGAACGCCGCCGCCGCGGCGATCGCCATCCCGAACGCGAGCACGCTCACCCCGTTCGGCGTCATCCCGACGCGGTCGAAGCCCGCCACGAACGGATCGAGAAAGTCCGAGACGTAGGGTCTGAGCTTGTCCAGCGTCATTGGAGATACCCCACGAAGTCGACCTCGCCTGCAGACGGTTCGCGCTCGCCTGCGACGACAGCCGCGAGTTCCGCGGCGACCGCAGCCGGCTCGAGGTCCGTGGTGTCGATCTCGTACACCGACTCGAGGCCGTGGCGGTCGACCGCTTCGGCGAGGATGACGTCGAGCGCCTCGCTCTCCGAATTTTCACGCGCCTTGGCCTCGCTCTCGCCGCGCTCGAGCAATCGTCTCTCGAGCGTGCTGGGTGCACACCGGAGGACGGCCACCCGATCCGCCGCGAGGTGATGCGAGAGGTGGGAGTCGATCAGCACGTCCTCGCGTCCCTCGAGTCGCGCCGCCAGGGCCTCGAGATCCGCCACCTTGCTGTCGCGGTCCGGGTCGATCTCGGTGTAGAGTTCCTCGGCCTCGAGCACCTCGTTCAGGTGGATCACCTCGAGATCGACTTCGGATGACGACTCGAGTTCGCTCGTCGCGGTGGTCTTCCCGGTGCCGGGCGTGCCGGTGACGGCGACTCTCACGTGTCGGACACCCCCTGTGTGGAGCCGGCGTCCGACGTCGCGGAGCCGATCCCGTCGGACAGCACCCGGTTGAGGGTGTCGACGGCCCGTTCGGTTTCGGCCTCGGTACCACAGGTAATGCGGATACAGCCGGGGAGGCCGAAGCTCGTGCAGTCGCGAACGATCACGCCGCGCTCTTGCATCGCCTCGGCGACGGCGGCGGCGTCGCCGACGGCGACGAGAACGAAGTTCCCCTCGCTGGGCCAGACGCGGCTCTCGATCTCCTCGCGCATGTAGTGCCTCGATTCCGTCGCGGTGTCGACCGTTTTCTCGACGTGCTCGTGATCGCCGAGCGCCGCCAGCCCCGCCCGGCAGGCGAGTTCGCTCGCCGCGAAGGGCGTGTTCACCCGCGCGTAGGCGTCGGCCCAGGCGTCGGGAACGACGGCGTATCCCAGCCTGAGGCCGGCGAGGCCGTAGGCCTTCGAGAACGTCCGGACGACGGTGATGTCGTCGCGGGGGTCAAAGCCACCTCTGCCCTCGATCAGCGAAACGGCGCTGTCGACGTCCGCGAACTCGCCGTAGGCCTCGTCGACGACGACGAGGGTTTCCTCGTTGGTTTCACGGGCGATCCGTTCGACCTCCGGCAGAGCGACGGTCGACCCCGAGGGGTTGTGCGGACTCGTGAGGTAGACGATCCGCTCGCCGTCGTAGGCCGAGAGCACCGACCCGGCGGTCTGTGCGAAGTCGTCCTCGCGCTCGAGTTCATACTCGGCGACTTCGCCGTGGTGAAAGCGGGCGCTCATCCCGTAGTAGGCGAAGCCGGGCGTGGGGACGAGCACCGATTCACCGGGCTCGAGCATCGCCCGCGAGAGGTAATCGAGGACGCCGTCGCCGCCGTTTGCGAGCCACACCTGCGCGGGGTCGACGGCCCAGCGGTCGGCGATGGCGGCCGTAAGGTCGGCGTGGGTCGACTTCGGATACGAGCTGACACCGGGAGCGGCCTCGCGGAGTTCGGTCACCGCCGCCGGTGCCGGCCCGTGCGGGTTCTCGTTCGAGGCGAGTTTCACGAACTCCGAGGGATCGCGACCGAGCTCTCGAGCGACTTCCTCGATCCCCCGACCCGCCTGGTAGGCGACGTGGTCGGACAGGTCACGCGGTTGCATGTCCCACAGGTTCTCGCCGCGGCTCTTAAGGGTAGTCACCTCCGGTCGGGAGCCAGCGGCGCGTCGGTCGGCACTCGTCGTCAGGTCCGAAGCTCGCGGACCCGCTCGAGGCTGTCGGCGTCCGCCAGCTCCTTGTCGTCGCGAACCGTGACGAATCGGGGGAATCGCAGCGCGAAACCCGAACTGTAGGTCGGCGAGCGCTGGATCTCCTCGTAGCCGACCTCGAAGACGACCGCGGGCTCGAGGTCGACCTCCTGGCCGTCCTGGGCCAGAATGTGGGGCTCGAGCAGTTCCGTTAGCTCCGCCAGCGTCTCGTCGGTGATCCCGGTGGCGACCTTCCCAATTGGATCGAACCCGTCGTCGGTGCGCACCGAGAGTTCGAAGGTGCCGAGGAACGTCGCTCGGCGACCCTCGCCCCACTCCGCGCCCGTGACGACGCAGTCGAGGGTTTCGACGTCGGGTTTGCGCTTGCGCCAGTGCTTGCCCCGTCGGCCCGGTGAGTACGTCGAGTCGGGATCCTTGAGCATGATCCCTTCGTGACCGCCCTCGAGCGCGTCGGCGTCGATTTCCTCGATTTCGTCGGGGTCGTCGCTGCGCCAGAGAAGCGAGAGACCCTCGACCGCCTCCGGAGCCGTCTGATCGTCGGCAAGCAGTTTCTCGAGGCGGTCGTGGCGCTCGGTCAGCGGTCGCTCGAGCACGTCCTCGCCGTTGGCGTGCAGGCAGTCGAAGAACACGGGGCGGACGGTGACGTCCTCGCGGGCCTTCGCGACGTCGTGTTTTCGGCGGAAACGCCGCAGCACGTTCTGGAACGGGAGTGGCTCGCCGTCGTCGTCGATCGCGACGACCTCGCCGTCGAGGATAGCGGGCGTCTCGAGGGCCTCTGCGGCGAACTCGACGACCTCCGGCAGAGCGTCGGTGACGTCCTCCATGTTCCGCGAGAAGACCCGCGTCTCGCCGTCAGGGTCGTAGTGTAATTGGACGCGGGCCCCGTCGTACTTCCACTCTACCGCAGCGACCTCCCAGTCGGAGAGCGCGCCGGTGACGGTCCCAGCCTGGGCGAGCATCGCCTGGACGGGGCGGCCGACCTCGAGCCCCATCTCGGCGAGCCCTTCGACCTCCTCGTCTCCGGCGACGCGGGCGACCCGGCCGTAGTCGTTCGACACCTGCAGGGCGTACTCGACGTCCTCGGCGGGCACCGCGAAAGCGTCGGCGATCGCGTCTCGAACCGTCCCCTCGCCGACGCCGATGCGCATCTCCGAGAGGACGAGCCGGGCGAGGTAGCGGGCCTCCTCGCTCGCACAGCGGTTGAACAGCCCGAAGAGGAGGTCGATCTTGCGGTCCTGGCTGCCCGACCCCCCGGCGGCCGCGAGTTCCGCGAGGGTGTCGTACACCTCGACGACGGTGAGTCCGTCGCTCCCGCCATTACCACCGGCCCCGAACGCCGCGAGTCCCTGCTGGCCGCCGAACTCGTAGCTCGCGGCGACCGCGCCGATCTCACCGATCTCGGCCAGTTTGCTCTCGACGTCGTCGGGGCCGACGTTCGTCCCGGCCGCTCGCGCGATCGCTTCGTAGCAGGCGCTGGGGCCGATGTCGAGTTTCGTCGGGTCCCAGGCGGGGAACACCCGCCCCTGAACGAAGCGGGCGACGATCTCGAGCTCCGTCGGCCCCCCGTCCGGGCGGTTTTCGGCGGTCTCGTCCGCCTCGGCGAACAGCTCGCCGACCAGCGCGGTGATCTCGAGGTCGGCGGCTTCGGCGTCGATCGCTCCGGCCCGCTCGGCGAACGTGGCGAACTCCATCGCCTCCCAGTAGGCTCCGACTCTCGTTTAAGGGTTTGCGTTGACACCCGGGGCCGACCGACGACCCTCCGGCCCGAGAACAGATCATTCAAGGCGTTCCGTGTGGCAGTGCCGCCATGGCAGACGAACAACTCGCGGCGCGGGTCGGGGAGATTCTGTCGGTGGACCCCGAAGAGTTTCGCGAGCGGGCGGACGCCGACGCCGAGGTGATCGTCGACGCCGTCGAGGACGGCGTCTTCGACAATCCGCAGGCGATCGTCGGCTTCGAGTACGAGTTCTACGCGGTCGACGCCGACAACAGCGCGCTGATGCGGGTTCCCCGGCGGCTGCTCGAGTTGATCGGCTTCGAGAAGGAACTCGGGCTCCACAACGCGGAGATGACCACGAGCCCACAGCCGTTGAACGCCTACGGTCTCCAGGCCCAGGAGTCGGAGATCAAAGCGCGGCTGCAGACCGCCCTGGACGTGACGAACACCGAAGGGATGCGCCTGGTCAGCGACGGCCTCTGGACGATCCCTCCCGAGGGCGAACGCGCCCGCGAGTACCTTACGGACAGCGTCGAACAGCGGATTTCGATCGGCGACGCCGGCAAGGACGAGCGCACCGTCCGCATCGCGACGAACATGAGCGATTCCGCGCGCTATCACGCGATGGCCAACACCGACCGCGCCGACGCCGCGGGGATGCGAATCGACGCCCCTCACGTCTCGCTCGCAGCCGACACGGTGATGCCCGAGAGCCTCATCACCTCGATTCAGCCCCACTACCAGGTTCCTCACGCGCCGGATCTCCCGGTGTACTTCAACTACGCGCTGCGGATTGCGGGGCCGCTTCTCGCCCTCGGCGTCAACTCGCCGTTTTTCCCGCCGGATCTGTACGACGAGGAGGCCACTGCCGAAGACGTTCTCCGGGACGCCTGGATGGAACACCGGATCAGCGTCTTCGAAACCGTACTCAACGCCCCCTCCACCGGTGCCGGAAAAGTTCGGTTCCCCCGCGACCTCGAGTCGGTCGAAGACGCCGTCAGGCGAATCGCCACCGACGACACGCTCGTACCGATGCCCGTCGGCGAGGGCGAGCGCTTCGACGACGGGTTCCGTCACTTTCGGCGCAAACACGGTACCTACTGGCGGTGGGTTCGGCCGGTGTTCGGCGGCCCGACCCGTTCAGCCGCGAACGCCCGCATCGAGTTCCGGCCCGTGGCCGCCCAGCCCACCGTGCGGGACTCGGTCGCCTTCCAGGCCGCCTTCGCCGGCCTGCTCGAGAGCCTCACCCGCCTCGAGCACCCTGTCGTGGAACTCGACTGGGAACTGGCCCAGGAGAACTTCTACGCGGCCATGCGCGACGGGCTAACCGCGAACCTGACCTGGATCACGAACGACGGCCAGGAGACGACCGACCGCGAGCGGCTGTACGAAGATCTGCTCGCCCACGCCGAGGACGGGCTGACGAACCGTGGGCTCTCCGAGGAGGAGGCCGCCAGATACCTCTCCCCCCTCCGCCAACGGGTCCACCAGGGTCTGACCCCCGCCCGCTGGAAGTACCGGGAGGTGGCCACTCGAGTCGAGGCGGGCTCGAGCCTCGAAGACGCCGTCTCGGCGATGCAGCGGCGGTACGTCGACCGCCAGCGGGAGACGCTTCTCGAGGGGAGTTTCGCCGACTGGATCGACGAGTAGGGTAGACCCGCGCTCGTCGACAGTACTCACCCCCGTCGACTCGACTTCCGGCCTGCCATGTCAGCGTACCGGCTGGCACAGTAGGAAGTGGAGCCCCCGACCGCCCCCGGCTGGCTCGAGTCAACGGACGACGCTTCGCGTCGTCCGGGCGTCGCGGAAGCGAGCGTCCGTTCAGGGCCTGGCCGCGCGTTCTCTTCGATCACCTGAGGTCCCCCAGTTCCCAACCGTCTCGAGCTACGAAAAGCGCTTTGCGCCCTTCGAACGTCGAGAACGCGAGCGTTCGCTCGACCAGCCGGCCCCTCTCAACCCACCCGATCTGCCTCCCCCTCCCCAGCCGAGCGGCTCGCTTCGCTCGCCGCCCCCTCGCGCAGTTTCGGCGGACGGCCCCGCCGCGGGGCCGTCCGCCAGCGCGCGCCGCGTGAGCGGACCCAGTGAAGTTTACGACGAGCGGCTCTCTCGGACCGGAGTGGAGAGCCGCTCGAGTACCATTTGCGACAGTGCAACGCAGGTCACAACTGATTAAGCCTCCCCGCCGATACTGGGGCACATGGTTACGTTTCTCTCCGGGGGAACCGGGACGCCGAAGCTGTTAGACGGCGCTGGGGCCGCCTTCTCTCCGGAGGAGACCACGGTCGTCGCGAACACTGGTGACGACCTCGAGTTAGGCGGGCTGTTCGTCTCGCCCGATGTCGACACGCTGCTCTTTCAGGGCGGCGGGGTGCTCGACCGCGAGAAGTGGTGGGGAATCACCGGCGACAGCCACCGGACGAACGCGGCGCTGATGGAGCTCGCCGAGCGGGCCGATCTCCCCGGGGGACCACAGTACCTCCCCGACGAACGGCAGACGACGGGCCGAGAGATAGCGCGCTGGCGCCGCTTTTCGGGAATCGCGGAGTTCATGACGATCGGTGATCAGGATCGAGCGGTCCACATCACGCGCACCAGTCTGCTCGACCAGGGCCATAGCCTCTCGGAGGCGACCCGCCGGCTCGCGGACGCGTTCGGGCTCTCGGTCGATCTGCTCCCGATGAGCGACGACCCCGTCGCCAGCCTCATCCACACCCCCGAGGGCGTGATGCACTTCCAGGAGTACTGGGTCGGCCACCGGGGCGAACCAACCGTCGAGAACGTCGAGTTCCGCGGTTCCTCGAGCGCCGATCCCGCGCCAGGGGTGCTCGACGCCCTCTCTGACGCCGTCGTCATCGGCCCCTCGAACCCCGTCACGAGCATCGGCCCGATGCTGTCGATGCCCGAATTCGCTGCCGCGCTCGAGGAGACCACCGTCGTCGCCGTCTCGCCCTTTCTCGGCGATGACCCGTTCTCGGGCCCCGTCGCCGACCTGATGGGGGCCGTCGGCGCCGACCCCAGCACGGCGGGACTCGCCACCGCCTACCCGTTCGCCGACGCGTTCGTCATCGACGACGACGACGACACCGAATTCGACCGGCCGACGGTACGCACCGACATCAGAATCAACGACGGCGAAGACGCGACACGCGTCGTCGGCGCCGTGACCGACGCGATCGATCTCGTCACCTAACGATGTTCGAACCCCCACTGCTTCTGGCGAGTCTCAGCGGACAGTCCGATGCCGAGTGGGCGCAAGCGGGGAGCGAGTACGCCGGCGGTGCGATCCTCGGCGGCATCGCCCTCGACGCGGCTGCCCGCGAGGCTGCCCGCGACCTCGTCGCCCGCGGGCGCGACGAGTTTCTTCCGGACGACCCGCTCGCGTTCGTGGATCGGGAGCTTGCGGTCCTCGAGGACGCACCCCTCCAGGCGGGGTTCAACGTCCGCAGCGCCACCCTCGACCCGATCCCCGAGGCGGCGCGGATCTGCCGCGATCGGGGGGCGGTGCTCGAGATCAACGCCCACTGTCGCCAGGACGAACTCTGTGCCGTCGGCTGCGGCGAGCGCCTGCTCCGGGATAGGGAACGACTGTGCCGGTACGTCGAGGCTGCCAGCGAAACGGGTGTCACCACCGGCGTGAAGGTCCGCACGGAGGTGCCGGGGGTCGACCTCCCGGCGCTCTGTGCCCGTCTCGAGGCCGCGGGGGCGTCGTACGTCCACGTCGACGCGATGGACTCCGAGCCCGTCGTCGCGGCGGTGGTCGCGGCGACCGACCTGTTCGTGATCGCCAACAACGGCGTTCGCGACGCGGAAACGGTCCGGGAGTACCTCGAGTACGGCGCCGACGCGGTCAGCGTGGGGCGGCCGAGCGACGATCCGGTCGTCCTCGAGCGGGTGCGGCGAGCGGTCGATCGGCTGTCCGAGCGACAGAGCGCGGCAGAACCGTAGCGCAGACGCTGCTGGACGATAAGACAGACGCCGATTTTTGTCCCCTCGACGCGTTATCTCCGTATGGCGCGGTATCTCCGCACGACGATTCGCGACGAGCGCTGTCGAACCGAGAGCGATTCCCCAGCGGCGGAACGCACCGCTCGAGGCGTCGACCGATGACGGTGATCCGACGCGTTCGCGAGGACGTTCGGGCGATGCGCGAGCGCGATCCGGCGGCAAGAGGGGGACTCGAGGTGCTGCTGTGCTATCCGGGTCTGCACGCGGTGTGGGCGCACCTGCTGGCCCATCGGCTCTGGGAGCGCGACCGCCGGCTCGCCGCCCGGCTGCTGTCCCACGTCGTTCGCGCGCTCACGGGCGTGGAGATCCACCCGGCCGCCTCGATCGGACGGCGGGTGACGATCGATCACGGGATGGGCGTCGTCATCGGCGAGACGGCGGTCGTCGGCGACGACGTCCACGTGTACCACGGGGTGACCCTCGGCGGGATGAACGAGCGGCGCGTCAAGCGCCATCCTACGATCGAAGACGGCGTCCGAATCGGGGCGAACGCGACGCTGCTCGGGGACGTTACCGTCGGCGAGGAGGCGGTCGTTGGCGCGGGGGCCGTGGTCCGCTCCCCGGTCGATCCAGGGGCGACCGTGGTCGGGGTTCCGGCTCGCCCGCTCGAGTAAGGGAGGGCGATAGCACGGTTGTTCCGGGTCGCAAGCTCCGCTTGCAACCTCTGGTCGTACGTTTCGACTCCGCTGTGAGCGGTGGTGGAGACGCGTTCAGAAGGCCAAATGACTACACTCGCGGCCCTCGTTCGTGTGGCCATGCCAGCGGAATCAGACGACGTTCGCGTGTGGCTCGTCGAACGCGGCTACACCAGTCGCAATCTTATCGTTCTCAAGTACGCGACACCCGACGGCGGTCGGGTCTACCGGCGGGAGGTCGCATCACAGGCGCTGGAGACGGTGAGCGCCGCCAAGGACGTCTCTCCCCACAATCTCGAGACCGTTTCCGAGACCGCGGTACAGGAACGGTACGCCGACGAAGTCACGCGAATGTCGGCCAACCACGACCCCGACGATCCGGTTTGAGAGCCACCTGCGACAGCCGTGGTCCGCTGTCGAGCCCTCGACAGACTGCGGTGGCTACTGCTAAGTCCGTTCGGCACGCACGACTCGACAGCATGCGAACGCCCGACCAGAACGCGGAACTCGCGCTCTTACTCGAGGTCGCCGGCACCCCGAAGCCGGGGAACGTCGACCGCCACCGCGACCTGCCCGACCTCCGGTTCGAGCACTTTCTCGCGGGCGCGGTCGGCGCCCGCCCGGGTCTCGAGGCGGCCGCAAACGGCGCCGCGGTCGGCCCCGCCTTCGAACGGGGCGTTGCGGGGATGGCCGAGCAGGGCGGGGGGAACACCCAGTTCGGCGCGCTCCTGTTGCTCGTGCCGCTGGTCCGCGCCGCGAGCGAGGACCTCGCCCAGCCCGTTCTCGAGTCAGTGCTCGAGGAGACCACCGTCGCCGACGCCGCCGCGTTTTACCGCGCGTTCGAGCACGTCGACGTCTTCGTGAGCGAGCCGCCCGAGGATCTCGAGGCGCTCGACGTTCGCCGGGGAAGCGAGGCGATTCCGGTCCTCGAGGAGCGCGGGCTCACCCTGCTCGACGTGATGGACCGGTCGGTTCCCGGCGACGACGTCGCCCGCGAGTGGGTCACCGGCTTCGAGCGGTCGTTTACCGCGGCCGAACGGCTCGCGGCGGGCGAGGGTCCGCTGACCGATCGCGCCGCCGCGGCGTTCCTCTCCCTGCTCGCCGAGCGCCCGGACACGCTGGTCGTCAAGCGCCACGGGGAGGCGGTCGCCCGCGAGGTGACCGACCGAGCCGCGGAACTCCACGAGGACGGGGCACCGACCGCGGACCGCGACCGCGTCGAGTCGTTCGCGGACGAACTCGTCGAACGCGGTGTTAACCCCGGGACCACGGCGGATCTCACCGCCGCCGGGCTGTTCGTCGCCCTCGAGCGCGAGGCGGTCGAGCTATGACGGGCGGCGACGGTCCGGCTGCGGAACCCGGAAACGGGGATGAACTTGTGAACTGGCCGGTCGCGCTGGATCGAGTCACCGAGTCGATCGTCACCACGCTCGGTCCGAACGGGCTGTGGAACGCCGCCGCCCTCGGGCTGTTCCCCGGCGAACCGGTCACCGCGCGAACCTGGGGGAACACCCGGACCCGCCGAAACTTCCACCGGCAGGGCGAGGGGTGCGTCCAGTTCTCGAGCGACCCCGTCGACTTCGTCGACGCCGCGCTGTCGATCGTCGAGTTCGAGGAACCGGTGCTCGAGTCCGCGGACGCCTGGGCCCGAGTGCGTGCCGAGCGGGTCGATTCGGGAACCGACGGGGAAACGCGGTGGGAAGCCTGGACGCTCGAGCCCGTCGAGTCCGCCGTCGAGCGGAAGACGGTGCCGACGATCAACCGCGGCTTCGGAGCCGTGATCGAGGCGACCGTCGCCGCGTCGCGCCTCGAGGTAGCGGGGTACGACGAGGGGGCGCTCACCGACCGTCTCGTACACTGCGTCTCGGTGGTCGGCCGGACGGGTGGGCCGCGCGAACGAGAGGCGCTGTCGCGGGTCCGCAGGTACTCGAGCTGGGAACCGGAGGCCGCGGACGACCACGGCTGGCTGTAACTCGAGGGGGAGTACGGCCGTCGCGGAGTCCCCACGATGCGGGTAGAGGATTTTACCGCTGGAAGTAGTAGGTCGTGTTTCATGTTGGCAGTGGTACCCGACAGGGACGCTTCCGGGTGGCTCCGGGGAGGTCGATGAGCCGGTGTCCGTACACGTCGACCTCGACCTCATCGCGCTCGTCGCGGCGATCGTCGGCCTCGGCGTCGTCGCTCAGTTCCTCGCGGCGAAGTATCGCGTGCCGAGCGTACTGTTTCTCATCGTCGCTGGTATCGCAATCGGCCCGGAGGGGATCGGCGTCGTCTCGGCCGACACCTACGGAGACGCCCTCTCGACCATCGTCGGCGTCAGCGTCGCGATCATCGTCTTCGAGGGCGCGTTCCGCCTCGAGGTCGACGCCCTCCGGGGCGCGACGAAAGCGGTCGGTCGGCTGGTCACGATCGGCGCGGCGATGGCGTTCGTCGGAACCGCGGTGACGGTCCGGCTCCTGCTCGGGGCGAACTGGGACGTCGCCCTGCTCGTCGGCGCGTTACTGGTCGCGACCGGGCCGACGGTGATCACGCCGATTCTGGCGGTGGTTCGGGTCCGCGAAGCGGTCGCGACGACCCTCGAGACCGAGGGGATCGTCAACGACGTCACCGCGGCGATCCTCGCGATCGTCCTCTTCAAGGGGATGACGGCTCGCGAACTGTCGCCGGAGGGCTACCTCCTCCTGTTCGGCCAGCGCCTCGGGATGGGGATTTTTGTGGGCCTCGTGATCGCGGGCGTCGTCTGGCTCCTCCTCACGCGGGTCGAACTCCCCCCGGATTCGGCGCCCCAGGTGGCCCGATTGCTCGCCCTCGCTGCCGCGGTCGCTGCCTTCGCGATGGCCGACTCGGTGTTCTCGGAGGCCGGTATCGCGGCAGCGGCGACCGCGGGGTTCGTTCTCGGCAACCTCGAGTTACCCTACGAGGAGGGGATCCGTCAGTTCAAACGAGACGTGACAGTCCTCGTCCTCTCGTTCGTCTTCATCACGCTCGCGGCGCTGCTCGAGTTCTCGGAACTGGCTGCACTCGGAATCGCCGGACTCGCAGTCGTCGCAGTGCTGATGTTCGTGCTCCGCCCGCTGCTCGTCTTCGTCTCGACGATCGGTTGCGGGTTCACGACCCGCGAGCGCCTGTTCATCAGCGCGATCGGCCCCCGCGGGATCATCCCCGCTTCGGTCGCTACGCTGTTCGCTATCCGGCTCGAGACGGCTCCCGCGCCGACGGACCCCGCGGGTGCTGACATCTTGCTCGGGACGGTGTTTCTCGTTATCCTCGTGACCGTCGTCCTCGAGGCGGGATTCGCAAGGCGGATCGCCGCCGCACTCGGCGTGGCGGAGCCAGAGCGCGCCCCCGAGTCGGACGCGATTCGCGACGCCTAACCGGGTCGGCGACCGCCCCCGGTGATCGGTTTCCGCGGCGGCGCCGTCGCCTCGAGCGCCAGTCATCTGGCGCGGCGGATCGATTCGGGAGAAATGGTGTCTATTAAGGCCCTCTGGAAGATAGCTTCCGCCATGGCAATCAAACCGGCCTACGTCAAGAAGACCGGGAACCTCCTCCTGGAGCGGTACCCGGACGCGTTCACGACCGACTTCGAGCAGAACAAAGACAGCGTCACGAAGCTCACCAACATCGAGTCGAAGGGCGTGCGCAACCGGATCGCGGGCTACGTCACCCGCAAGAAGGGCGCGCAGGTCCCGGCCTGAACCGACGAATTCTCGAGTCTCGCAGCTCTCGCGAGCCGCGGCTATTTTCCGCAGTCTGGAGACCCGCGCGGACGCCGCGTTCGCGGAAACGTTCCAACGGCGAAGAACCGCCGCAAACCGTGACGTCACCCAAACGGTTTTGCGCTCCCGGTTCCGAGGCCCGCTAATGGCAGTACGAGTTGGCGTTCTCGGCGCGACCGGCGCCGTCGGACAGCGACTGATCGAACTTCTCGACCCGCATCCAGACTTCGAAATCGCAGCCCTCACCGCGAGCGACGACAGCGCGGGCAAACCGTACCGCGAAGCGGCGAAGTGGCGCGTCAGCAGCCCGATCCCCGACGACGTCGCGACGATGACCGTCGGCGCGACCGAACCGGACTCGATCCCCGACGACGTGGAGCTGCTGTTCTCCTCGCTTCCCTCGAGCGTCGGCGCGCAGGTCGAGCCCGCCTTCTGCGAGGCTGGCTACGTCGTCTCCTCGAACTCCTCGAACGCGCGGATGGCAGCCGACGTCCCCCTCGTGATCCCCGAGGTCAACGCCGACCACCTCGACCTGCTCGAGGTCCAGCGAGACGAGCGGGGCTGGGACGGCGCCCTCGTGAAGAATCCGAACTGCTCGACGATCACGTTCGTTCCCACACTCGCCGCGCTCGCCGAGGCAGGGTACGGACTCGAGCGGGTCCACGTCGCGACCCTGCAGGCGGTGTCGGGAGCGGGCTACGACGGCGTCAGTTCGATGGAGATAATCGACAACGCCATCCCCCACATCGGCAGCGAGGAGGAGAAACTCGAGACCGAGTCCCGCCGACTCCTCGGCGAGTTCGACGGCGCGGAGATCCACGACGACGACGTAGCGGTCGGGGCTTCGTGTAACCGGATTCCGACCATCGACGGCCACCTCGAGAACGTCTGGGTCGAGACCGCAGACGACCTCTCGCCCGAGGACGCGGCGGCTGCGATGCGAGAGTACCCCTCGCTGGACCTCCGGTCGTCACCCGACCCGCTGATCCACGTCTTCGACGACCCGGACCGGCCACAGCCACGACTGGATCGCGATCTTGGTGACGGGATGGCGATCGCCGCGGGCGGGCTGCGAGAGTCGACGTTCGGATTGCAGTACAACTGTCTGGCCCACAACACCGTCCGGGGCGCGGCGGGCGCGAGCGTCCTGAACGGGGAGCTGTTGCTCGAGAACGGGTATCTCTGAGCCCAGGATCGGCCCGACAAAACGTCGTTCTACGCTTCCGCGCCGCCTACGGAAGGGGTCGTCGTTATCCCATCCGGCGTTTCTGTCCGGAGGTAGTTCCCCAGGAGGACCACTGACGCGACGAACGGAAGGATCGCCAACAGGCCCACCACGATACCGACGCCGAGGGCCGTTCCGACGGGGCCAGCCAGCAGGTTCGCCGGAAGGACGAGCACCAGCAACGCTGCGAGCGCGCCGGACATCGCTTCCGTCCGGAACAGCGAGACGCCCATAAGGAGCGCCCCAACGTTGACGAATACCATCAGTCCGATCCCGATGAACAGATTCCCGGGGTTCACCACTCCTGCGGCACCGATCGCCGGCCCGAAGGTCACGACGAGGAATCCGAGCGCGGCCATCGCGGTTCCGATCACGGCGGCGGTAACGCCGACGCGCCAGAGACGGGCCTCGAGATCCGCCGTTCGAGCGCGCAGCGCCGCGAAGCCGACGAACATCCCGGCCCACGCGAGGATCAGGCTCCCCTCGCCCGCGTAGTAGGGGAGCGTCCCGACTTCGTGCCAGGCCGGGACGATACCCTGCGCCTGAACGATGGACGTGACGGTAATGTACGTGAACAGCGCGAGCGCACCGAGGATCGCCGCGATCCCGGCGAGGCGGACGCGGTGGGGGGTCCACCGGCCCGCCGGAAGCGAGTAGAGCTGTGATTCTGTCGAGTATTGTACCACTGTTCTCACCGACTCTCCGAAAAGAGAATCACGTATACGTACGCCAGCGATCGATCTAACGCCGGAACCTGATGTATCATGGTTCCACCGATTCCACTGCATGGAGGTGCAATCGAGACCTGCTGGCGCCGGCTTCGGCGCGTATCGTTCGCAGCGGTCGCTCGCTCGTATCCGGTCGTTGGTCACCGGACGTCAATGCCTCGCGTCGAGAACTCGAGACGGCGCCTCGGCTACGGCGATTCGCGTCGCGCCTCGAGCACGTTCGCCTGGAACGCCTGCAGCCGCGGGTCGGGCTCGAGCAGCTCCGGTCCCGGCCGGCCGCGGCCCATCGGCTGACCGGGGTGTTGTGGGTCCCAGCTCGAGTCGGGGTCCAGCCGCCAGGTCCAGGCGAGGGTTCCGCAGTGAAACACGGTCGCGCCGGAATCGGCCTCGAAGGCGATCACGTCGCAGGGCTGGATTCCGCCCAGTTCCGGCTCCCTGTCTTCGTCACCCTCGAAGTGGAAGAACCGGACGTAGTCGTCCGGTTTCTCGTTCTCCTGGAGCCACGACCACTCGTGGCCGACGACGCCCGTGACCGGCGCGGTATCCTCCCGGAATCCGGTCCCGTCGAACCAGGGGTGCTCGAGACCCTCGTCGTCGACCTGCAAGTCCGGAAACTCGCCCTCGACGTAGCCGAAACTCGCCATCCCTTTAAGTTCGGACTCGGGTCGCCCGATGTTCCGAAACAGATCCCTCTCTTCGTTCTTCTCGCAGACGAAGTAGCGCCCGTCGTCGGCGTACTCGATTCGCCAGAACGCGATGTTGGCGCCCAGAAAGGCGAGGTCGATACCCGCGTCGCGGGCGTTCGCGAACGCGTCGTACTGGGAGACGGACCAGTACTCGTCGTGCCCCGCGCTGACGGCAAGCTCGTACTCCTGTAGTCGTTCTGGCTCCCGGTGGACATCCAGATCGCAGAGATACTCGAGGCTGTACCGCTCCCGCTCGAGCCACCGGACGAGATGCGTCGCGTAGTTCAGGTGCCGAGAGAACGGAATCCGGTAGGGTCGATCGTGGGAGACGGCGATTCCGATGTTCCCGCGGGGGCGGGTGACGTGGCCGTACAGCGACCAGTTCCCCCAGCCGTTGTACGCCTGCTGGGTGGCGAGCGGGAACTGGACCGCGACGTCGGCGGTCGGTTTCGAGTTCCGGACGACGAACGGATGGGCGTACACCCCCGCGTCGCTCTTGACCCAGGCGTAGTAGAGGCCGGTCGGCCAGTCGTCGGTCGCCGAGATCCGGTCGGTCACCGACCAGTCGCAGCGAACCATGGCGTACTCCTCGTCGATCCCGAACGCCGGCTGCTCGCGGCCGTCGCTCGAGACGGTCGCCAGAAGGCGGCCACCGTCCCCGTCGTACCAGCCAAGTCGGTAAATTTCCACGTCGTAAGCATCCTCGGCGTGGACGCAAAGTTCGAGCGTCTCCCCTGGCTCGATGGAGACGGATGTCGTGTACGCCGATACGGGATGGTCGTCCGGAATGTGAATGTCTTCAGCGAGTTGACGGGGTTCCCAGCCGCCGTTTCCGGGCCGTTCGTTTTCCGCCGCCACCGGTCGGTCGCCCCGTGCGGCCCGCTCGGGATCGCCTTCGGGCGACCGATCGGTGGCGGCCAGCGCCCCAAGACGATTGGGCTCCGTTCCGCTCAGCAGATCGAACAGCGAGAGCGATCCGAGCGACCCGGCGAACGTGCGGCGGTTCACATCCACGACCTGATCGTTCGCCCCCTCGTCGTCCGGGTGCCTGTCGGGACGACGACGGCCGTCATCAGCCATACACGGGAGAACGCCCTGAGTCGTATAAGCGTCTCGGCCCGATTCTCGTCCTCACGCCGGGGCGTGTCGACCGGCGGCTCGAGCGAGTCGCACCGGCCCGGCGACCACGGCGACGCTGGCCGCCGCGACGGCCACGAGACCCGAGGCCAACAGGAGCGGTTGGTAGCCGACCCCGACGGAGATCGCCAGTCCGGCGAACGCGATCGGGCCGGTGGTCCGCCCGAGGAAGGTGGTGCTGTTCCGGAGGCTCATCGCGCCGGCGAGATACTCGGTAGACACCCGATCGCTCACCGCGGCGTCGACGACCGGCATCAGCAGGCCGACGCCGACGCCGACGACCACGAGCGCGGCGGTCGTCGCGACCAGTCCGTCGGCGACCCACGCGCCGGCGAAGCCGACCGCGTAGCAGGCGAAGCCGATCGCGATCAGCCACTCGTTCGAGAGCGAACGCGCCAGCCGACCGCTCGCGGCGGCGGCGACCATCGATGTGGCTCCGGCGGCCAGAATCACGCCCCCGATCACGACCGGTGCGAACGCCGCCGTGAGGACGAACGGCATCGCCGTGAACACCACCCCGAACAGCAGGAACTCGGTGAGGAAGGCGACGGCGAACAGCGCCACCAGCGGCGGCGTCAGGATCGTCCGGGTCGCGCCCGCCAGGTAGCCGATGCCGCGACCGGCCGCGGGACGGGTCGGCTCCTCGAGTGTTACCTGCGCGAAGACGGCGATCGGGATCGCCGCGAGGTAGGCGAGAAACGGCGCGTTCCAGGCGAGCCCCGCGAGCGCACCACCGAGCACCGGGAAGAGGGCGGCGGTGGCGGAGAGGACGGCGACGTTCGCCCCCAGAACCGCCGTTCGCTGGACGCCGTCGAACGCGTCGCCGACGATCGTCACGGTGGTGATGAAGATCGCCGCGGCGGCGGTCCCCTGGGCGATTCGCAGCGCGAGCAGGGCTTCGAACGACGGCGCGACGGCCATCGCACCGCCCAGGACGCCGAAGGCGAGCAGCCCCGCGACGAGCACCCGTTTGCGGCCGATCCGGTCGGCGAGGATGCCGATGAACGGCGACAGCACGATTCCGACGAGGAAGTAGGTGCTCACGAGGAGGCTCGCCTGGGCGTCGGTGATTCCGAACACGTCGCGAAACACCGGCAGTGCGGGGCTGATCAGCGGCACGCCCAGCGGCGCGAGCGCCGTGCTCGTCAGCACGATCTGGACGGTTCGGGAGCGCCACGGGACGGTCGCAGTCTGTTCGTCGCTCGATGCCACGTCGGGTGTGCGGTCGAGTTGCTGGTCCGTGGCGGCGGTTTGTCGGTCCGTATCGGCGGTTTGCTGGTCCATGTTGGTACGGAAGCGGCCGAGAGTCGTGTAGTCATTTCCCGGCAACGATCACGCCATTCGAGCGTGCGTCCACCACCCTGGAGGCGTCTCACCGCCTGCGACAGGGATACGACCGTGAGAATCCTACGGTACTGTAGCGATCGGCATCGGGTGAGTACAATGACACAGTCCGTTCTCGACGAAATTCTAGAAACGACCCTCGAGGTGGATTCGAACCCGGTTTCGGCCCACGAACTCGGGTCGCGGCTGTCCACCGACGACCTCCTCGACGTGATCCGTCACCGCGAGGTCCTCGAGGCGCTGGCGACCGAACCGCTCGACCGGATCGACCTCGAGGCTCGACTCGACGTCTCGCGGGCGACGAGCCACCGATTCACGCGCTGGCTCGACGATCACGACCTCGCGACCCGCGTCGACAACCGGTTTACGCTCACCGGAAAGGGCGCGGCGTACGCCGACGCGGTTCTGCACCTCGAGCGCGACCTGCGGGCGGCGACGGTGCTCGCCCCGCTGCTCGAGTCGATCTGTAAAGCCCACCGTGAGTTCGTCGTCGCCCCGTTCGCCGACGGGACGGTCACGACGGCGACGCCCGACGACCCCTACGCCCCGATGGCGCGCTTTGCTCAGTTGCTGGGCGAGAGCGACACCCTCTGCGGGTTCAACACGACCCACATGCTCCCACTCGAGCTCGGGGCGGGCTCCGGGGACCCGTTCGAGGGGCTCGAGACCGACCTCATCTACCTGCCCGACGTCGTCGAGCGGCTGTTCGAAACCCACCCCGAGCAGGTCCGCGACGCCATCGAGGCGGGTCATCTGACGCTCCGAACCCGCGAGGCGCTCCCGTACGGGCTCGCCATCTTCGACGACCGCGTCGGGGTCGCCGGCTACGACGAGGGGACGGGCACGATGCGGGTGTTCGTCGACTCTGACTCCGCGATCGCCCGCGGCTGGGCCGAACGCGTCTTCGAGACCTACCGGGAGCGTTCGGAGCCGATCGACGACCACGACGACCTCGAGACGGACTGAGCGGGTTCTCGAACTCTCTCGCGGGGCGATGACGGCCGATTCCTCCTCTGAGACACCTCTCGATCGGTGAGACCGGGGTCGGCGACCGCTCTTCGTTTCACTTCTCGTCATCTATCTCTCGAGTGAATTATAGCGGGCTTCCCGTCCTCTACTGATACATGATGTGGAGCCGTTGGTCGGAACCGGCGATCGAAGTGGGATCTCGACTCGCGAACGTCCGTGTCGTCGCGGATCGTTACCGCGGCGGCCTCCTATTTGCGATCGTGGCGCTCGTGATGGGGATCGGGTACGTCGCGATCGGCGTGGGCACGGAAACCGTGCCGCCGACGCTGCTGGCCGCGTTTCGATTCGACGCCTCCGCGGCGGTGTTGCTGACGTACGCGTTCGCTACGGGGCGCTGGCGTCCGCGGACGACCGCCGACGTCCTCGCGATCGTCGTCCTCGGCGAACTCGTGCTCGCCGGCACCGTCGGCTTTCTCTTCGTCGGACAGCGGTACACCACGGCGTCGATCGCCGCCGTCGTTATGGGGCTGGGGCCGATCGTCACCGTCCCGCTCGCGTACCTGCTCGTCCCCGGCGAGCGCCTCTCTCGAGCGGATCTCGTCGGCGTCACCCTCGGCTTTTGCGGCGTCGCAATCGTCGCCAACCCGTCGCCGGCGGCGGCGACCACCGGTGGCGGGGTGGGAGTCGCGCTCGTCTGCTGTGCCGTACTCAGTTCGAGTCTCGGTGGCGTCCTGCTCAGCCGACTCGAGACCGATCTGTCGCCGCTGTCGCTGGTCGGTTGGGGTGCGTTACTCGCTGGCGCAACGGTACACCTCCTCAGCGTCGGACTCGGCGAGGCTGGCGAACCGATCGCCTGGACGCCCGCGTCGATCGCGGCGCTCGTCTATCTGGGACTCGTCGTCGGAATCGGCGGCTACGCGGCCCTGCTCGCACTCCTTGCCGAAGTCGGCCCCGCTCGAAGCAGCCTCACGTCGTTCGCGAGCCCGGTGGTCGCGATCGGAGCGGGGTGGCTGCTGGTCGGCGAGGTCGCGACGCTCTCGACGGTCGCGGGACTGATCGTGGTCGCCGGCGGGTTCGCCGCGCTGAACTGGTCGGCGGTCGTTGGCGTTCTCGAGCGAGTCGGTCGGCGAGCGGCGTCGTTACCGGGAGACTGGTGACCAAATCGTCTCGCACGGCTCACGAACGTGTGAGCCGCACAAGAGTTATAGACTCGTCGGGACTGAGCAAACCCGAAGGGTTTGCGAGGGACGGCGAGGACACTGACTGGAGCGAGTGAAACGAGCGAAAGGAAGTGGACTCGCCGGGATTTGAACCCGGGGCCTCTCCCATGCCTCGGTCGTTCACTCGCCTCAGACGCTCTTCCGTCGGTTTTCTGCAAACCCATGAGTCAGCTAGAACCGATGCATCCGACGGAAGCCGTACAAACCTACCTCGATGGTAGAACCGATCTCTCCCGATCATCTAAGCAAAACCATGGCTATAGACTGGAACGATTTCTCGAGTGGTGTGATGAAGAAGAGATAGATGAGATGAATGATCTCACTGGTCGTAAGCTCCACCAATACAAGATCTGGAGATCTCAGGATGTGAACAACGTTACGCTGAAGAATCAGCTAGGGACCGTCCGACAGTTCTTAGCCTTCTGTGAGCACATAGATGCCGTCTCTCCCGGTCTGAGTGAGAAACTGGAGCTACCTGACCTTGGTCTGAAAGAGGACGTGAGCGATACGATGCTTTCTCCTGAAGAAGCTGAGAAGATACTCCCCTATCTCGAGAAGTACGAGTATGCTTCTCTTCGCCATGTGATCTTCCTCCTATTCTGGCACACAGGAATCCGTACAAGCACGCTCAGAGCGTTTGACGTAGATGACTTCAATGGGTCAGAGGCATATATCGAAGCCGTTCACAGGCCGGAGACGCCCTTGAAGAACAGAGGAGAGGGAGAGCGAGAGATCAACCTTAGTGATGAAGTCGTAGAGGTGATCGAGGACTATATCCAGATGAACCACCCCGAAGTGGAAGATGACGATGGTCGGATGCCACTGATCGGGACTAAGAAAGGGAGAGCACATCAAACGACTATTCGAGATCACATCTATCGGATCACTCGACCCTGCCACTACCTCAATGAGTGTCCTCACGATAGAGATCTCGAGGAGTGTGATGGAGCGAGCAGTCGATTCGCCTCGAAGTGTCCTTCTTCTGTCTCTCCTCACGCTATTCGGAAGGGATCGATCACCTACCATCGGAACAACGGATGGCCTGCAAAAGCTGTGAGTGATCGGGCCAACGTCAGTCAAGAAGTCCTCGATCGGCACTACGATAAGGGAACCAAGTCGGAGAAGCGAGAACGACGGAAAGAGTTTCTGAATAACCTGTAGCTCTTTTTCCCATTATTTCAGGACACGCGACTGATTGTTATGATCAATTCTAAGGCTTCTGGCTTCTGTCCTCAGCTGCTTGCCCGGATGAGCAGCAGATAACAGTCTATGTTTGTTCTAAATCGGATAACTGAGGCCCACAAGCGAGATACTCATATGGCTTGTGAGGGTTCTCTAATGATCCATCTACCTCTTTCTTAATTTCTTCTGGTAGTCGAGTTTGACTCCATCCCTCTTCTTTCCTATTAAATGTCTCAAAATCTTCAAAAGACTCAAAATCCCCATCTGTCCTTATATTTCGAGCCCCCCGGATGAAGAAACAAAACTCATCCTCCTTCTGATCATTACAAACTAATGTTAGATAGATGGAGACAGACGTTACACCAGAATTATAAAGTTGGTTCAAAGCTTCAGGAAGCGGCTTTCCTGTATTATGTCCAGAACTCCGAAGTTCTGCTACTTGAGGAACCCCTTTGAAGTGTACTACTGCATTGTCAGAGTCTAAGTACCCTCCTTGAACCGTCTCAATAGTATCTCGGTACCTAATACCTTCTACAGGGGTGTTTCTGTGCCTTCTCAGACCAGATGGAGCAGGCGCTAATCCATAATCATAATCATCCAATTCATATTTGTGTTGCTCCATCCGAGCATATTTTGGATCATCGAAATCATTAAAATTGACGAGTAGATCGCATCTTATGCAAATATTCTCAGCGGAACCGTTTCCTCCGTTTGATAACGCCAACGAAATCTCATTTTCTGTGAACGTAGCACCATGAATTCGTATCTGTGGTTCATACTGCACTTGCATTATCTCTTTCTGTGACTTTTGCAGATCCGTCTGCTTGTTTTGAGTAGAATACTGCTCAAAGTACAGAACGACGAGAGCGAGAGTGAGAAGTCCCGTAGTAATAACTGAAGCAGCTTGAAGACCTGAATCACCATACTCTTGATGAGCCCAAATTGTTCCAGTTATAATCCCGACTGCTGCTCCAAGGATCAAAATCCACTTGACGGCTGGTACTACAGCCGAACGATCAGGACAGCTTATCATTACCACTTACAGTCTGAAGCCCTGTTATGAAGTGGTTCCGATGAAACACTCTTGTCACTCGGCCCCCATACAGCCTTCACAGGCTTCTCAGGCTCATCTGGCCCCCTTGAGGAGTATCGATCTACTTCATCCGAAGAATCGTTCTCAGACGAATCTAAGCCGATCTGAATGATCTCAAGATCATCATCAAGTTCGAGACCTGTGTGAGCATCATCCGACGACTGGATAACGTGATGCCTGAGTGCTGCTCGATCTCCGATTACCATCCGAGAGCATTCTTCAATGGGACACCGATAGATCTCAGGAGCCTCGGAATCATCATCTCCCTCTCTCGCTGATCGGATTCGATCAAGGTCATCACTGGGATCGCTGAGACTCATTGATGATCACCCGAGTAATCCATGTTCAGACAGTTGATCGAGCAGTAGTATTCTCCTCGATCCCCCTCCACCGGATCGAAGTCTCTCGAGTAAGACGAGAGTTCACAAGCAGGACACTGAGAGGGAGGAATCGGATCAGCATGGAGTCCTCTCTCTGAGGAATCACTCCGGTCCGGAGCGTTAATCTTCCAAACATACTCAGTAGGGAAGCTATCGGAGTTCTTTGACTGGATGAGATCGAACTCTGAGAGATATCTGAGATGCTCTCGAATCACCTTCCTCTCGAGGTTGAGACTTTCGGATATGTCCTTGACTGTAGCTCCACTCTCCCCTTGATCCTGCAGATAGGAGACGATGACTTCTCTATTCATCACCGACCACTCCTTGAGAGGAGTATGAGAAATACCTACACGAAAGCCACCCGAAAACTCCATTAATGTCTATATGGGGATCTCGGGTGGCTTTCATGAGACTCACTCTCATACTCATGCTGACCACCTGTAGAGTGTTGGGTATGGTCCGGGCCGAGCTTCATCTTCTACGAGATACTGATCACGAAACTCATAGAGATTCTCTTCGATGGTCGTTTTAGAGATCCCAGTCTCATCGATCAGATCACTCTTAGTAACTCCTCCTTCTCCAGCATCTCGAAGGACATCAGCGATAGTTCTCTTATTCTCAGTACTGAAGATCTTAGGCTCTACTCTCGAATCGATGGAGATTTTCTCGGGTATCGCTGCAGTGTTCACGTAGACTGTAGCCTCTACTTCCTCGTTTCGACCGAATCGGAGAATCGCTTGAAGAACCTTATCATGGACGAAATGATGGTAGAACTGATCTCCGAACTCCCCGAAGGTCTTCTTCATCCCCTCTCCCTCGGGAACAGCCGGGACTGCGAAGTATGCAGCCCACTTTCTTATTTCATCATGACCGGGGAAGGGACACCCGAGGAGTGCTCCGACTTCTTCCTCCCCAAAGTCGTTCGAACTCAAGACTTCAGCGTAGTTCATCGAGTCCTTCGCCCGATCAGCGATTCCGCAATCTCGATATTTTTCCAGAGCCTTCTTAGGAGCGATTAGAGCGGGTTTCTGACCTTCTTTGACATCTATCCCGTAGAGGATACTTTCGTCCATTTGAGGGGAAATGTGGCCGCCTGAGTATGCTTTGAGACTATCGTTAGTCTGTTTAATCGTTACCCCAAGGATATTGTGGATGTAGTAGTCGATTCCGATTTGGTTTATCGGAGACTCGATCTCAAAGTCTTCCCCGGTAGCTCGCTCCCACATGATCCGGGTAGGAGTGCCATCGAGACCAACCACGTTCTCAGCTCCACTGAGATCGGGGGGAGTCAAAACGTGGATCTTCTGATCATCGGTATCGAACACTGCGTATCGGTCTTTCTCGAGTCCGCTGAACATCGGACTGTTCTCGAATCCGTTCTCTATAGCAGTGAGGTTGAACCAAGGAACCTCGAATTTCACTCCTTCATTTCCATCTACATCATCGATTTCATTGCTATTCAGGACCACATAGGTCAAGAACGGAGCTATTGTGCTGTATCTCTCGTTCTGATCAACTTCGATGATATCTCGATCATCAGCAATCACTCCGTTCTGTCTGAACCAAGCTTGAGCAGTACGGAATTTATCGAGTTCCCTCGGGGAACAACCTCGGTTTTCTTTGAGATCACTGAAGTTCTTGAACGGGAGATCATCAGTAGCTTTCAGGAACGGAGTGATCACTTCATTAGCATCGTATTTTTTCTCGAATCCACTAATCGGCATTTCATCGATGATGACCACTCGATCCTCTACGACAGATTCGATGTATCCATGCTGATAATGACCGATAAGCAGCTTCGGTGAATCAGGATCGAATAGTTCCCTTTTTGTGACGTACTCACAGCCCGGAGAGCAGCCTAAATCGAGTTCTGAGTGGATTTTTAGAGCACTGATTCCGTAGCCATACAGATCTACGGCTTTAGAATTGTAGTGGGGACTGTCCTCCTGAAATGCCTCACAGTCTCGATGGGGAGCCGGATAGACTACGTAATTCTCAATTCCTAACTCCTCGCACCGTCTTACGGCTTCTTCATAGAGATCCTCTCGAGCAGTGAGATATGTGAACTGCTTCTCTGACTCCCAGATCTGCTGGAGAGCACTCGTAGATTTTCCACTCCCGGGTGGTCCGGTTACAAGGGTCGAGTTCCCGGATCTAAATGCTCGACTGAGAATCTGCTCCGTTTCCTCGTAAATGTCGTTGATACCCCTCTCAACGCCAATACCGTTATACGACTGGCTGTGTGATTCACTCATGTCTAAGGATGACCTCCTTGGATCCGCTGATCCCATCAGCATACACCTCATCCCCCATCGTTCGGAGCATCCCATTGCTCCGGTTCTGATCCTTATTCATCGCTTAGCTCGTAGCTTGCTCTCTAAACTGCTCAGCTTCCTTCAGAACCGATTCGACACTCATCAGGAGGAATACGATTACCAGTACTCCGAAGACCGCCTGAGCGACTACAAAGGACTCTGAGAGGATCAGGAGACACATGGCTCCCGTACTCAGTAGACCGTACCGAGTTGAGGATCTCATTACTGATCATCCCTGCTGTCTATGTCACTGAGTTCCTCTACGGCTACTTCGAGAAACTGAGCATACGTCATGTCGAGTTCATCTTTTGCGGATCGAACTCGCTCTCTGGTCTCCTCGGGGATCGCCAGAACGACCTCGCTCTTATATGGCATTGACCTATTTTCAACAATGGCCCTGTGCCACTTCATTCTATTGGTGGAGTTTGATGCATTATGTATCCCGACATGGGATACATTCCTCGAAATCCGGACTCATAATCTCAGAAAATGCCGATACTCTCTTACTAGTCGGTTTCGTACTTGTTTCTGTCTGAGGGATCACCTCAGGCCGACTCAATCGTCGTCAACCATCCGCTCAAGAGAGTCCAAATGTTTGGATTCTCGTCGTTTTTGAAATTCACTGAACGAGATATGTGCTCTATTAATTGATCTCGGATATCGACTCTTGGGGCCATAGAGTTCCTACAATCGCTTGATTCGGATACTATCGCCGGTATATTGATAGGTCCGTTTGCCGTTAAATGATCCATGTCCGAATTGGTAGACAAAGCTCTGGAAGTTGGAGGGCCTGAGCTAGCAAAACAGATCTCGATTCTGGAAAGTAAGATCAATCATATGGCTGAGGATGATGACTCTGATCTCGACCAGAAGCTCAGAGAACAGTCTGTTCTCCCAAATTCAGTGATCGATAAGCTGGATGCCAGTGAGAAGCAAGAAGTCCTCGACAGTGCTGATGGAACCGTGAACGTCGAGATCCCTGTGGCAGGCAGTCGAACCAATACAGAAACCACAGAGATCACTCGAGGAGGCTCTAATACTTACACTCGAGAAGTCGAGATTCCGGCTCCCGGGCAAAAAGGAGAACCGGAGACGATGATCATGGAGTACGAGAGTGGCCCCAGTTGGGAAGAAGAGGTAGGCCGTTTCAATCGGGAGATGGCTAAGATCGAGGAAGAGAAAAAGCAGCGAAGGGAAGCCCGGGAAAATCAGCGGGATCAAAGCAGTGATCCGATCTTCACCGGATATACGAACGTCGATGAGATCGATACTGACGATATAGACTCAGACATCCCAGTAGCGGGTAGTGGAGGGCAGGACGATGACTGATGAGAGACTCGTTGAGAGAGCCAGACGCTTCGTAAAGCACGAGACTAATAGCAGATACGAACCGGTCGTGTTTGCCTCTGAGATTGCTGAGCATCTCGGAGTCTCAGAACAGGAGGCAATCAAGGCTCTCGAGGAGTCTTCGACTGTGAAGGAGAAAGGCGACGGAACGGGTAATCGGGTGTTCTGGTAGAACCTTACTCTCCACTCCTATCCTTAGCTCCCTACAGGTGTTCTGAGGAGTCTTTTCGAATTAGGAGGGGAGAAAGGCAATGATCAACCAGTACAACTCTAAGACCCTCTCAGGAGCTGCAGACTGATGCCAATAGAGACTACAATCCATGATCAGTACATCACTCAGTTATCACCGTAGAATCGAACGGAGTACCCACTCTTTGTATCCGTCAGTCACCCAATCTCCGATATCTACAATCAACTGCATAGGGGTGATGAGATGAGTCTCGAGAAAGAGGATGACCTGATCGGAGAGGTGTCTTCTAAAGCTCCTACAGTCGATTCAGGAGAGTACTGTAACGGGAAGAAGATCAGTCGAGATGAGAGGGGGAAAGCAGTCTTCGTCGGATACTGCAATCAGATAGCTGGTCATGGAACTGATCACGTCGGGGAAGGTCGATGTAAGTTCCATGGCGGGTGTTCAACCGGAGCACCTGAAAGTAATCAGAACGCTCAGACTCACGCTCTCCGATCAGATCCATCTCACTACTATGAGTCCCTCGATTCAGAAGAAAAAGCGGAGATTGAGAGAACGTTTGAGGCCATTCTGAGTCGTCTTCAGGATCAATATGACCATGACGACCGAGTTGATCGAGAACTCGCTCACAGAGTCGCTGTGAAGCTGCATACAGTCGAGAGAGCCTCGAAGTACATCGAGGAGAACGGGCTAACTCAGATCATCAAAACGAGACACTTGAACCGGGAGGAGAAGGCACCACTGCTTGATGAATTGAGGAGGTACGATAAGTCGATCATCACTGATCTCGAGAAGTTCGGTGTACTGAGTGATCCTCAGTCTCGACAAGCAGATCTCGTTAACGAGTGGAGAGAATTTATTGAGGAATAACTGAATCAGTGACTCTGTTGAAATCCTTGATTGATGATGGGTTTCAGTAGTTGGTTGAATACATACCGCGACTGTAGTACGAGCCGAAGTCAGTCTGCGAGGGGTGATGAACGGTCAATCAAAAGACTAACTGAACTATTAGCCAACTGCTCTACCTACAAAATTTCTATCAAAACCGCTAATAAGAAATACTAGCAGTCAATACTCTTCTCTATCAGAATGGGTGCCGAAAAAGAAGATTCTTCCGGTACAGATCCTGAGAGCAACTCTAACGTTGACCGGATCACATTGAACAACTATGTAAGTGACAATTCAAATCTGTTTCTGGTGATGGGTGTTTTTGCTGCCCTTTCTGTATATATCTCAAGTGTCCCATCAGATGGCGTTGATGAGCAATTCATCCAATTGGGCCTTGTCACATCATTGCTAATCACTGGACTACTGGCAGTGATCATCTTGTTATCCCTCACAGACCAAGTGTCAGACAAAGCAGATGTGATCTCTTCCCTTTTACACATCAAAAATATTGATACAATTGTGTTCCTAACCTTATTTGCCACATTATTCTACTCTCTTCTTCAAGTTGTGACTGAAGATACAGAAGTATTAGCAGTAATTTCGGTTGTAGTTTTACTTATCGGGACATTTGCCTTCATATTGACTACAATAATGTATACCTCTTCGAAATTGAGTCCATATATTGCTCATTCTGACTTACGTTCTACTACAACAGCAACACTTGTATTCACAATCTCTTATCGGATAATGAACGACGTGAGTGAACATCTATACGAGGAGTATCAACTTCACCAATTCCAGTTTGAAAATGATGTAACATTCATAGAAGCTTTCCCCCTAATAATTTATTTTGCATTCTCACTTCTGATGGAAATTCTCCCAATTGTCGCGCTTATAATGGGGTGTTTTGCTTTTATTTTTGTTTTATCTATAATTGGAGACAAATATCAGCGTGTAAAGGATCTCATGTTGGACCATTAATTCCTGCTCAATACTATTGAGAACGTAGAATGTTGATGGACTCATTGAACAATGAGTAGGTCTATCCAATAGTACACCTATTTCACACTAATAGGAATAATGGGGAGATCAAACCGACCTCTTTCTCTACATTCAGCAGGCAACGCTTTCGTACGCTGAGGATTGAACAGAGGCGTCTCTGAGTTAATCGGTAGTCTTGGATTCGATACGATCCGGTTCTTCAGTTAAATCCTGACTTGTATTATCGTCAAATTCTTCTATGCCAGTTTGCTCATCAGATCTATTCAATTGGTTCTCCAGATAGGGTACCATACGTTTCAGAGCCTCTGTTTTACTCATCTTCTCTGAATTATCATCCATCGATCGTAGTAACGCCGGGTGGTAGACCCGATTGAGCCAAAGCTCATAGAACTCTTCATCGTAATCGTTCATGAGCCGCATACTCAACATTTCTACAGTCAGGGTTGGTCTGGTCAACATCCCGTTCCACGCTGTTTTTGCCATCAACTGCTCTTCCGATTCATCAGGATCGGGATTAGAATAGGCGAGAAATTCGACTGCTGTCAGTCTTACTGAGACTGAAACGACTAGTAATACAGCGAGAACCGCAGAAACCCAAGGAGGCATCAAAATTGCAGCGATGGCGATTACAACAGCAAGGACAGACTCTCCGTTGGAGATGCTATTTTCAGTTCGACGGAGCCTGATATTCACTTCCTTGTGGATATCCTCCTCTGAGATCTCTGTTAGTAGACCCATCTCTCCAATCGATTGAGCCATCCGATCCACATGGTCATCTCTCCATTGACGGGCGTCATCTATTCCAATAAGCCAATTAAGCAACCAACTGCAAAATCGATGAACCGGAATTCGTCTCCCTGCCCAACTCATGACACCGACCATAATTGACAACGGGATAAGGAGAAAAATAGCGATAAACCTCTTGATCATGCCAGAATATTCTACTTAACAAGTATTCAATCTATTGACCATCAAGATCACACAGACCAGTGTAATAGATGAGATTTCACTTCCAGTCTGGAACCAAGCTATTTCTCTGACGGGAGAATCATCCAATATGGAAAACCGACGGACTCGAGCGCACGGCGAGTGAAGGAACAATCAAATCCAGACCGAAACCCTCTCCGGAAACCCCCTTCGAATCACCGAACTCCCTGCATCAGGGTATAAGTCGGAAACACCGAAATCCGGTGCTATCGCTCGAATACGGGGAAATTCGGAAGGAAGTGGACTCGCCGGGCGGGCAGTTGGCGAACGCCGCCATGGTCAATCGTGCGACGGCGGAGGTGTCGTCGCATGACTCGGTACTGTCCTCACTGTGGCGGTCGGATGAAAGCAGAGACGTCGCCTGGAGGACTCCCTCGACAGGTCTGTGAAAACGGCCCTCACCCGGTTACAGAGGTGCCTCGAGGAGCATGAGCGCATTTCCACAGCCGACTGACGGTGAATCGCTCGACTTCCTCGAGCAACGCGACGAGAGAACCGAATCGTGGGATCGAGCAGATCCACGTGACGCCCTAATCGAACCCTTCGGACGGTTCGGCTACAAAGTCACGCTTCGCGACGGCAAAGACGTCCACTACTGTGCGCTCGGCCTCGAGGAGGGCGAGTACATCGGTCGGTGTGATTGCAAGGGCTGGAAGTACCACGACGGCCCGTGCGCTCATCTCTGTACGCTCAGGAAAGCGGACTTCATCGGGGAGATCGTCGTCGACGAAACTGACGGCAGCCCGGATGACGAACACGAGATGCACCATGCGACGGGAGAACACTTCGACGGCGAACACCACGACGCCACCATCGAACACGCTCGAGCAGCCGAAGAGGTGCGCCCATGACGCGCATGCACACCCGCACACGAGACCGCCGCGGAGCAGTGCATACCCCCCTTGCATCCGAACTGCATTCCTCGACGCCGTCTGCGTATTCACCGATTATGCAAATCGAGGTGAGAGCATGAGCCGAATGGATCACAACCCGACGAGTCGCACCTCGTTCGGATGTCCGAAGTCGCTGCTCGAGCAGCTGGACGAAATCGCCGATCGTGAGGATGTGAGCCGGAGCGAGAAACTCCGCGAACTCGTTCGTCGGGAAGTCGATGCTAAGGGCGACCTCGACGGCCCGCAGCCTGTTCTCCCAGATGACGAGCGACTCGCGGATGCATACCGGACTCTTCACGATCGCGCTCATGCCCCTCACAAGAGCAGAGCACGGGTGACGCTCGAGAGCGCAGAGAACAAGCTCTACACGAACGACATTCCGAAGAATGCGGTTCTCGAGGAGATCATCAAACCATTAGAACAGCTTGGATACGTCTCTGTTTGGCCGGGGAATCAGAACGTCTGGGTCGTCGTTCCGCCGATGCGCTACACTGATGGAGAGGATGTTATAGAGTCGGCTAAGAGCGTAGTTGCCTAAACTGGGATTCCTGTGACGGACTAACCCTTTTTGTCTGTGGGAACAGCCATCGAACGAAGTCGGTCATTTGCTATGTGCGCCTGCGAATGTAGCATTTGGTGGAATTGATTACAAGGATCCGCGATTAATCAGTACAGAACAGATGATTAACCATCAGCGAGATATGGCCACGCATAAGTTTACCAAGCAGAACAGTTTAAAGCGATATGCACTTGAAAATTTATGGGACTGTACATGGAGGAAATGAGGATGACATGCGAGCAAAATTAGATCAATACATTTCTAATACAGACGCAATTTTTGTTGAAGCAGCAGCAGATGAGAGGTCATGGAGTGATGTTATTCGCACACTTATTTTCAATCCATCATATATATTCGGATTGATCGTATATAGAATTAATCTAATGCTCGATGATTATCGCAATAACAGATCATGGACTGGTGCACATGAAGCACGTGTTCTACACTCGTACAGTGAAGGGCATGATTTTGATATCCACTGTATTGATGAGAATAGATTCGAGTTGAGTGGAAAACCATCTATCAGAGAACAGGTCCTAAGCTGGCTAGCATTTATATCATCAGCATATATACTCTACTTTTCATATCAAAATGCCCATCTCATATTCCACTATATTTTGACTATTATGGTGGTTTCAATTGTATTGTCCATACCCATAGTATATAATAGTCTCAGTAATATGAATCACCGAAACACCAAGATGGCAGAGAGAACACAAGTAATAGCAAATGAACAAGGGTATGACCGAATGATATTAATTGTCGGAAAAGCCCATGTTGATGAAATGAAAGACGAGATGAAGAAGAGAGGATTTCAAAAAGTTGACGTGATATGATATGGTCTGTACTGACCGTGACCACTCACGGTAACGCGGGCTGAAAGAAACTGCCTCAGAGTACCGATGTCACCGCTGCCGTGACGATTCCTGACCCGACGAGCAGCGCCGTCACCCACTTTGTTCCCTGATAAACCGTCCAGAGGTGGGCGTTCCGTGGCTTGACCGTCGCGACTTCTTCCTCCACGTCTTCGAGGTCATCGACGAGATCGCCCTCAATCCGCTCAAGGACGTCGACAGTGTGGTCCACCTTTTCCTCTATCCGCGTCATGCGTTCAGAGAGTTCGTGATTCGAGGGCACACCGTCACTCGGCTCGTCAGGTCGGACACTCATCGTTATCTCAAATGCCCGCTGATCGTTGCGGTGCCGGTGCTCTCACTCGTGTTTCTTACGACGATGTCGACCGCCGGTGCGACGGCGACCTCGTCGACGACGGTTGTCTCGTCCGCGACGATCGCCTCGGCGACCACCTGCTCGAACAGGACGTCCCCGTCGGCGTCGGTCCACTCGAGGACGACATCGTGCTCGACGTCAGCGGTTACACGCGATGCGAGAGCGTCGGCTCCCGGTGCCTCGAGGGAGACACGAGCGTCGGCACTCGCGTCGATCGTCGCGCCGTTGAGCGCGGCGTGATCGTGTGTCGCGAGCGAGTCGTGCAGCTGGGCGATCGACTCGTCGGTCGCCGGGTTCACCTGGTCGCCGTCGACGTCCTCGAGGAGCGCAGCGACGGTGTCATTCTGTGTAACTCGAACAACATCGCCTTGGGAGACGGTCACGGTATCGTCCTGCCTGACCGTGAGGACGTTGTCGCGGTCGATCGCGACATCGATTGGATCGTCCGTCGAAACGAGAACGGCATCGTCACCGTTGCTCTCCAGGGCGGTCGATAGCTCTGTCTCGATCTCGTCAGGGAGCGACTCGACTCGCACGCGACCCAGGTAGCGGGTGGGATCGTCTTCGATGTTGATCTCACCCTCGTCGACGACGACGATGATCCGATCGGATTCGCGTCGCGCTCCGGGGAAGTCCGCGAGGTAGTCGATTGCGCTCGTTGCTTTGTATTTGGGGGACTGAGGCATGATTAGTGATTCACCACCGGGGTACTCGGCTCGAGGTACGCCTCGAAATTCAAGGTGTCAGCGGTGCCATCGAGCACGAACTCTTCGGCCTTGTAGCGAGGATCGCCCCGACCGACGACCAGCGTCAGCTGCTCCGGCGAGGCGTTGTCGGTCAAGACCGAGACGCGACCGTTCTTTGTCGATTCCGATCGGACGCCGATCTCGGGGACCTCGGCGACGATCCCGACGATCGGGCGTCCGGTCGTCTCGTCGAACACCTGGACGGATGCCCCGCCGACCTCGAAATCGTCTTCCTTGAGGCCGTCGGAGTCACCCAGGGTCCGCTCGTAGAGATGGCCTTCGCGAGTGACCGCCGCTGCGAAATCGAAGTACCCCATCACGCTCACGGGGTACTCCATGATCGCGGCTTCCGAGAGCAGCACTTCGCCCATGCTGTCGGTTTCGTAGAGATCATTTCCGATCTGGACGGGTGCGCCGTCGATCGGCTCACCTGTCTCGGGGTCTTCGACACGGATTTTCACCCCGCCGTACTGCCAGTTGACCGGGCCGTCACGTCCGACAACGGCCTCCTTGAAGATCGACCGATCGAGGCCGAGCATTTCGATCTCAGTCCCTTCGGGAGCGATGATCTGGTAGTGGCCGTCGACGTTGGTTTGCACCTGTGTCGAGCCGACGATAATCGTCTCGCCGTGCAGCGGTTCGCCGTGGACGTCCTCGACGACTCCGGTGAGTGCCGAGTAGGAGAACTCGTACACAGAGTGACTGTTGACGTCCTCTTCTTCGGCGAACGTGCCGCCGCCGTCGGGTTCGAACGCGAGATCGTACTCTCTCGTGCCGGAGACGGCTGCCCCGCTTGAGACACCTTCCGGCGGTGGTGCTGTCAGGACGAAAGCGCCGATCACGTCGTTCGCCGTGAGCACTTCGTCGTCTGATATGAGGTAGGCGACACCAGCGAGCGGGTTGTTGTTCTCGTCGGTGGCAGACCCCTCGACCGCGAACCCCAGGTTTTGCTCGTTATCGCGGTAGTCGTCGAACTCGCTGGCGTCGATTATGCCGCCGGGGAGCGGGTTTGTCGCCTCGTTGCTGTACTCGGCAGTCAAGAGAGCCGCCAGCTGAGTCTGCCGGTCTGCTGTCCAAATGAGCATATTCCCGCCGCCGTGGCCGTCTTCGGCAGAGTCCTCGAGCTCGTCGGCGAGGCGTTCATTGTACCTGGCGGGGTCGAAGTCGTTTTCCCGGCTGATACACTCCGAGATTCCAGTCGGAAGAACGTGCGACGACTCGTTACTGAAGGGGTGGCGGACCAGAAACCGGAGTTTCGTCTCACGGACCCGTGACCAGATGAACATCTCGCCGCCACCGATCCCGTCCTCGGTGGACTCGTCGGGCACCCCGGCCATTCGTTCGTTCTCGTCGAACGGGTCGAAATGGAACCGCTCGACGACGCCCGACGGGATAATGTATGACGATTCGTTTGTCAGGGACGCGGTAACGAGGTTTCGCAGCTGGCGCTCTCGGCTGGCGTTCCAGACGAACATCTCATCCCCTCCATCCCCGTCCTCGACAGGGTCAGACTGCTCGAGCGGGTCGTGCTCGCTTTTTTCACTGAATCCTGACTCGATTTCCAGAGTCATGAATCAGCTCCAGATTGCTAGGACGTGCATCGAGTAACCACGTCCGTCGTCGTCCAGTTCTCCCGAGTATTCGGTTTCCGGCTCCGGGATCAAGCCGCGAGCGATAAGGTCGATCGCCCCGTACTCGACTTCCCCATCGACGAAGGTGACACCCTCGAACGACATATGAGGATCGGCAAAAGAGGTGACAGAGCAGCCGAACGCGGCGGCATACTCGATTTCCGTGTTGGACGTGTACGTGAACGATGGACTCATTGTTCCGTCTTCGTAGTACGCCGAGAGTAGTGTCGAGCCCTGGGCATTATCGTATTCGTAGTTATATTGGCCGATGTCGTTGCTGTTGAACGACATTTCGCTCGAGTTGTCCAGGTGGGTGTGAAGTTCATGGATCGCACGACCCAGATGGCTTCGGTTGATCGTTGCAGTCTCGCCGTAATAGGAGTCGAGCCAGTCGTTCGCAATCTCCCAGTACCCCCGTGGCGGGGTTTCTGAACGCTGCTGGAAGTCGTTGGTTCGGTCGGTGTAAGCGATAAACCACCCGTCGTTTTTGACGCGGACAGTGACCTCGCGGGGCGTCGAATTGAACTCGTCGCGGTCTTCGTAAGTGTTGTCGGTCTCGAGCTGGTAACGCCCCTCCCAGCCGTTATCATAGAGTGTGTACTCCACGAGCCGGTCGGACTGGAGAGCCTCGTCCGGGTTGATCGTCGTAACGCCGCCGTCGTCGATCGCGTTCCAGTATTCGATGAACCCGATGTTTCCCGTGTCGAGGTCGGGGAGTTCTGGGCCGGTGCTTCCGCCGGTTCCGCCGTCGTGGTCGTCGTCTGACATTGTTAGAGTGCTCCGTGATTTTTGAGCGTTTCAGCGGCACGCTCACGCCGTTCTGCGTCGTTTAGCTGGCTGTACGCTGGATGGGCCTTCATCGCTGCTGCGAGTTCGTTGATCCGGCTCTCAGCGATCTCATCCAATTCGTTCTCTCGAGGGACCGATTCGCCAGCTATCACGCCCTCTGGCGGCTTTCGGTGGGGACTCGCGCCGATCATAGTGCCTCCGTGTGGAGTCGAGCCACCAGGTCGATCGAGCCGGTCGCGTCAGGTGCGTACCGGGCGAGATACTCGACTCGATTCTCCGCGGGGATCACCCCACCGAGATTCTTGATCGTCGAATACTCGTTGTTGAGCGTCCCAAGTGGCGAGTTCGTCCCACCGCCGACGACGTGGCCGTCAACGGCCAGGCGGTACTCGACGTCGTTTGCGTCGATCGCCCCGATCGCGAGCAGCGCGAGGCCACCCTCGGTCCGGTCGGTCTTGACGATCGCCCGCTCCTCGCCGGGTTGGAGCGTAATCGAGCCGTCGGCATTCGCATCGTCAAGATCGTCCGTCTCCCAGATCCGGTACTTCGCCGGGTTGATGACGCCAGCGCGGGCCGGCGCACCTTCGCCCTGGAAGACGTTGATCGTCTCTTCGCTGTCGGCTCCGTCGCTGCCCTCGAGCGCCCCTGTGTTCATGGCGATCTGCTCGAGGAGCGCGACCATCCGATCGACGTTATCGCTGGTGCCGAAGTTCATCGGCCACCTCCGTAGACCGGCGATGGTCCAGCTGACGTCTGTGCCAGTGCGTGGTTCACGACCGCGCCGACGATGATGACGACCACCAGGAGGACGACGACATCGTCCATTAGCCCCTTGAGGAGGCCGGAAAACGGCGAGTCGCTGCCGTCGTCGGAATCGGTCGCGAGGAGATCGTCTGCGAGATCCTTCTTCGCATCGTCGGGCAGGTCCGAGTCCATGATCGCGGCGATGGCTTCGGCGAGCGTCTTGTCTTCCTCGGCCATCGCCTCGGCTTTGCGGACGTCCTGTTCGCGCCAGTAGTACGCGCCGCCACCGATCGCGCCGATACCGACCGCTGGTTTCCACCACTGGCGGGCGCTACTTCCAGCGCGTTTGGCCGCCTCGAGGGTTTCGCGGGCCTTCCGGGGACCAACCTCGCGGATGTACTTCAGGGCGTCTGTGACAGTGCGCCCGGTCAATTCCGCGAGTTCCTTCGCGAGTGTGATGCGGCTCATAGGTATCCCTCGTGATGGGCGTAGACGCCGGCGGCGACGATCGCGCCGGCAACAGCGATGTGTTTCGCGCCGAGTCCACTCTCACCAGGAGCGGCCTCAGTGCCGTCCTGCTGGACCTGGTCGATCGGCGGAGTGTCCCCGGTCGGTTGCAGCTCTTCGGGAACGTCGCCGTCAGCGACGGCCTGGAAGTACGCCTCGAGGGCGGCCTCGACGTCCTCCCAGGAGGTGAAGACGTGGGCGCTCTCGCCGACGTCGCCGCCGGGATGGAGGTAGACCGTGCGATCGTCCTCGAGCACACCGGCGGCCATGAACTGGACGCGCTCGCCGTCTGTGTGTTCGCGAGCGTGGATGTGCCAGGGATCGATCTCGTTGAGGTGCTGCCACTCGCTCCAGCCGTCGCCTTCGCCGTCGACGGCGTCGGGGTTCTCCTCGAGCCAGGCCTGGTGGGCCTTCCGAGCCTCTGACTCCGTCGGGAACGAGGGGACGTCGTCGAGCGGGGTCTGCCCGCCGACGTGTTCGGTTTCGCCGCCCGGTTTCATGGCGTCGAAGTTGCCGTCTCCGGTGTCGTGGGTGAGGAAAAACCGACGATCGGTGTTGTCGATCTTCTCCTGCTTGAACAGCATCCACTCGCCGGCGAGCAATTCGATCGGCTCGAGTTCCTGCCAGCCCTCACCGGGATCGCCGCCCGGTTCCGATCCGTCGGGGTCGTCCCAGTCGTCGGGATCGCCCCAGTAAGCGGAGTCGGCTTCGGCGACGTTCGCGAACGGCGTTTCAATCGTCACGCGCTCTCACCTCGAGCGGCTGCACGGGCTTCCTGGCCGCGCTGCGAGGCCTGATCGAACGTCGACGACTGCACGGTCGAACGCATCTCGTCACCGTCACCGTCGAGCAGGTAGACCGTCTCGCCGTCGACGCGGGTGACGATCGTGTAGCCCTGGCTGGTGCCGTCCTCGTCGACCAGCCACAGCGTTCCGCCCTCTTCGTGTTCGTCGGTTTCAGGATACTCCTTTTCGGGAGTGAGCGTCAGCGTCGTGCCGTCCTCGGTTTCGACGATCATCTGATGGACCATCGCCCCACCGGCGAGCACCGCGCCAGCGCCGACAGCATATCCGGCAGGAGTAGCGGCGCGGCGGGCACCCGATCGCGCCCGGCGGCCAGCCGACCGAGAACCGCGAGCGGCGCGTCGACCGGCGTCAGCAGCGCGTCGGCCGGCTCGAGCACCAGCGGAGCCTGCACTCCGCCCGGCGGCTCTCGCAGCGTCAGCAGCGCGACTCGCGGACGTTCCCCGGCTCGAGGCACGGGCGGCGGTCGTCGCGTCATCAGCCGATCGAGCGCCGGCACTCGCGACATCGTCCGCCGAACGGGTTGCCGTCCGACCGCTGTCGGTCGCACGGGTCGCCGTCGCGCCAACATCGTCGCTCGAGCGGGCAGCTGCACTCCCGGCGTCGTCAGCAGACCGACCGAAGCGATTACCCGATCGCGTGAACGGATCGCTCTGGTCGCCGCTGCGGATCGCCGGGAGCAACGAGTCACTCTCGTCGACGGCGCGGGCAGCGTCGTCAGTCGATCGAGTCGCCGTCGAACCGGCGTCGTCGACGCCACGAGAGGCCGCTGGGAGCGCGAGCGGGTCATCATCCGCGGATCGACTCGCTCTCGTGCTGCTCGCGGCGTCGTCGCTGCTGCGGGCAGTGGCGCTGCCAGCATCGTCACCGGAGCGACCGAATCGCGAACTCAATCCGCGAGCGACGTCGTCGCTTCCACGGGCGGCACCCGTGACTGCGCGGCCAGCGCCGGCAGTCCCGAGCGTGATCCCGATGTCTGCGACCTCAGCCAGCCCGGTGCGGGCGTCGGTCGTCCCTTCGCGGGTATCGATTCCGGTCGTCGCGCCGATCCCGACGCGGGCACCCTCCGTGAGCACCATGTCGGTGCCACGGCGGCCCCAGTCGACGGCGGTTGAGTCCTCGAGGCCGGCGGCTTCGACGGTTCGATCGACCCGTTCGGTGATGCCGTCGTCGACGGCCTGGAACTGCTCGGCGAGTTCGTCGCCGTCCTCGGCTCCGGTAGCCTGGCGGATCGCGGTGCGCGTCCCGCCCTGGAGGGACGCCCGCTCGTTGTCGAGCAGGAAATCGGTGCCGCGAGCGGTGGCGTCGTCCATCTCGCCGAGAACGTTGCGAACGCCGCCGGAGTCCTCGGTGCTTGTGAAGTCGTCCGAGAGGCCGACACGTCCGTCACTGGCGTCTCGCATTCGGCTGTCGACACCACTCCGCAGGTTCGAAGGCGCGTCTCGAACACCCGAACCGACATCGGAGGCGGTATCACTGACGCCTGAGCGGAAACTCGACGCCTGGCTGCGGGCGCTCGAGAGCAGCCCGCCGCTGCCGTCGTCCTCTTCGTCTTCGTCGTCGAAACTGACGTCGACGTCTCCACCCGCGCCACTGCCGGCAGAGAGAAGCGCACGCTGCACCATCAGGCTCCACCTCGTTTCTGTTCGCGGTAGATCAGCACCAGCAGGAACAGAATCGCGAGCTGCGTCAGAAAGTGCAGATCGGTCTTCTCGAGCGAAACGACGGGTTCGACTGCCTGTGGAAGGGGCGTCGAGCGCGTCCGCTCTTGCTGCTGTTGCTGTTCACCGACGATTGACTGATACTCCTCGGTTTCGTGGATTCTATCTTGGATTCGTCCCATAGTGAGGGTCACAGCACCCTCGAGGCGAGCACGAGCAGGCCGCCGATCTCCTCAGCTGCTCGAGCGTCTAACTCGAGCTTGGACGTATCGTAGTCCATCAAAAAGGGATCAGCACGGGTCCGATCGCGCTCCTCGGAGGGGCGGGCGTCGTCCTGGTCGCCGTCGCCGGCGCTGAGAGTGCGGACGCCCATTGTCGATTACAGCCCGATCTGGACGTCGATCTCGAGCGTCGAGACGTATGCGCCGGGGTAGTGTTCGTCCTCCCAGACGATCTGCTGGGGCGCGTCGAGCTTGAACGCGACCGTCTCGTGACGGGTCCAGTCAACCTGACCGTCGAGGTTGATCTCGCGACCGGCGCGGTCCTGCTCCATGTCGTGGAAGCGGAACAGCGGGAAGCCCCACGGGAACAGCACGCCCTGGGACTGGTCGAACGAGTTGAAGCCCTCGATCTTGAGGTAGCCGTCGCTCATGATCGGATAGAGCTTGAACGTCTCGCCGTCCGCCGGCTCCTCGGCCAGCGTAACGGTGTCAGTCGCGTAGTCGACGTCCTCGATCGCGACCTCGTCGCCGGTTTCGGTGTTGACCACGACGACGACCGGGTAGGTCTGGTCCTCGATCTTCTCCTCGCCGACGATCGGCATGATGTTCGCGTCGACATCGACGACGCCGTCGGTGACGTCTTCGGTGGTGACCTCCTGCAGGGTCCGGGGAACGAACCGAAGCGGGTCCTGATCCGCGTGGAAGGAGACGAACTCGAGGTCGTCCGGGCAGGTGAAGTCGATGACGCGCGTCGATCGCTGCGGGTCAAGTTGGTTGCCGTTGAGTTCGACGTCGACGTCGTCGCTGGCCTGCGTGAGCGTCTCGTGAATGACTTGTGCCATCGGTGAATCACCGGGTAGACGCCAGGTTCATGGCCTGGGCTTCTGCTTCGGTGAGGTTGTCCGTGTCGAGGATCGAGACGGGGTAGCCGAAATCACTCGTGTCGTCGCCGATGTGCAGCCGGGACTGCTCTGCGGAGAAGTCCTCACGGCCCTCGGG
Source organism: Natrononativus sp. DTA114 (assembly GCF_059736515.1). NCBI lineage: Archaea > Methanobacteriati > Methanobacteriota > Halobacteria > Halobacteriales > Natrialbaceae > Natrononativus > Natrononativus sp. DTA114. The sequence goes on from NZ_JCASSN010000003.1 coordinate 933,717, forward strand.
GATGTCGACGAAGACTTTGACGATCTCACGGGGTGCGATCATCAGGTAGTCGTCGGTGTACCGGAAGTAGTCGGGTTCAACCCGCATCTTCGGGTAGTGAAACCGCGAGAGCGACTCGCTGAACGCCTGGCCGCCGGGGAGCTTGTCGCCCTGCTTCGTACACTTGTGGAGGCTGACTTTCGTCGAACCGTCGAGCTTCTCGCCGTCAGCATCGCGGAACTCCGGGGCGATGTTGGTGCCGGCGTCGATCAGGATGAGGTAGCCGTCCTCGCCGGTGATCGTGTAGGCGGCGGTACCGTCGTCGCCCGCTGCGACGTCCTGTGCCTCGACGAACGGGAGGCCTTCGTGCAGGGTCGTCTCCTGCTCGGCCTGGATTTGATTCATGTTCATGGCTGTTCAGATGACGTCGTAGTCGGCGAGAACGACGCGAACGGACGTTGCGCCCATCCCGAGAGCGAGCGGTCGGGAGTACGTCGCTGGCACCACCGCGAGCACGAGGAACGCGGTGGTGAGGGCGTACAGGGCATCTCCACCGCGGAACTCGACGTTGTACACGTTGTCTCGGAGATAATCGGTTGCGAGCTGTGCAGCGAGACCGCCCCCGACGACGAGGACAGCCGACTTTGCGAAGGCCGGCGACGAGAGCGTTCGCGTCGCACGACTGGCGTTTACTACTGCCATACGACCCTACCCAAAATTTCCACCTACAAGTACTGTCCAATTAATTGGGGATTGGGGAAATTGGGCTTAGATACTTAACGAAACGCTCTACATATCTGATAGGCGGCGGCCCCGATCGCCGCCCAATTCCCCTTAGCCCTCCCCGAATGATCCACGTAGCTGTGCGACTCGAGAATTGGCCACCTGCCGGTGTCGCCCTGTGAGCGGGCCACCGCAGCGACGGGAGTGCCACCTCTGCTCGAGTCTCCGAACCGTCCCTGTACTGCAAAAACGCATCGAGCGGTCTCCAAAGCCCGGAAACAAGTACCGAACGTACTGTTGGGGCTGTAACTCCTGGGGGCCGATGACGTCGGGGCAGCACTTTCGCGAGTCGCTGCACCCGCACGTCCTGCCAGCTGATGGCGACCCAGACGATCCCGACGACATCCTGCCGCTCGAGCACTACGATTACGACGCTGAGTTAGCCGACCTCGCCGCTGACGCTCGCGACCGACGCACCGAGCAGGCACGCGCCGACGGCGGTCGCGACGTCGACGACTCTGCCGCCGACCAGGACGACGTCGACGAGCAGGCCGAGAACGAAACGCCGGCGATCGACGAGAGCGAACAGACAGACGACCACCCCGAGACAGCTGACAACGAGTTCGACTGTCCCGACTGTGGGCACCGCGTCGAGGGCTTCCCCGACGAGTGCCCCCACTGCAACGCACCCTATGACTGGTAAGTCCCTCCAAGAACTCGAACGCGAACAGGAACAGCAAGACGAACAGCAGCACGACGAGAACGAGCAATCCGCTCCGACGCCCGTCGACGACGGGCCGCCTACAGACAACGTGAGCGGCTCCGGGTTGCCGGTGTCCAATCGAACGCTCGCGCTCCTGGGAGTCGCCATCGCGGTAGCTGTGACCCTCTATTGGGTTCGCAAGCAGCACGCCGGCGACGACTCCGACGACGACCCCGAGGAAGCATTCGAGACGAGCGCGAGCGAGGAGATCGACGCGGCGCTCGAGGCCGGCGAACCCGATCAAACTGCCGGCGAGATCATCGTCCCGCAGGATCCACAGCAGCCACTCAAAGGTGACGGCGCGGTCATTGAGGCGATGAAAGAGCGCGGGAAGATCCGTGGGGCCGATCACTGATGGTGACGCCCGAGATCGCCGACCACGAGCAGGAAGCGGCTGAGGCGCTCGACGAGACGGTGCAAGAACTCGAAGACGAGCAGGCCGAGATCGACGACGGCCAGGTCGAGGACGTCGACGAACTCGACCCGGACGTTAACGAACCTGACGAGGACGACGTCGAACTCGATCGGATCGAACTCAGCGACGACGAACTGTTCTCCGGCGTCGACGACGTCGATCGCGACGAACCCGACGACTCGGACGACTCCAGCGGTGAGACCGAGACAGGTGGAAGCGACCCCAATCCGTCGAGTGCTCCGATGGGCGACCCCGCAGCCCTGCAAACGACGATCGAGGAAGGGGCCGCGACGCTCGCGACGATCGGCCTCGAGGACGACGAGCAGGAAGCTCTTCAATCCGACCTCGAGGACGTCTTTTCGGCGTTCCGCCTCGGTCACTACGGCGCGGAGTTCGCTGACGAGTACGTCTTCGTCGACGGCGACGATGACATCGATCCGGCATGGGCGCTGCTCGGCTCGACACTCGCCTGTGCCGCCGTCGCCCTCGTGATGCGGCCCGACTCGGACGCGCAGATCGCGAAACTAAAAGACGTCGCAGGAGTCGGAGGTGCCGCGGCATGAGGGGGAATCGCCTTACGGACTCCCTCGGTGTCGACCTTTCTTCGGGCGGGATCGACGGCCTGATGGGGTCGATGACGTCGCCGGAGAAGATCGCACAGATGTTGCTCAAAGAGGGCGAAACTGGCGATTCGCCGGCGGACATCATGGCCGATCTCATCAATATGCAGCGAGCGGACCTGCGGAAGATCGGTGCCGAGGAGGGTGTCGAGATCGACCTCCAGATGGTGACGCCGGAGAAGATGGCGCGGACGATCGCCGGAATCGTCGCCGGCGAGTGGGACCCGCTCATCACACTGTTCAACGAGCAGGCCATCGAACGCGAGAAACTGCTGACCGAACTCCTCGAGGACGACGAGTTCGATCGGTTCTCGCAAGCGAAACACGGCTACATGAACACCGCACCGGAGGACGACGATGGATAGGCTCATTCCGCCAGCGGTGCTCCCGCTGACGGACACCTCCGACGTCGACGCGAGTCCGATCGATGCAGCTGCGTTCACGGCTGATCCGTCGATCCCCCGCGGCCAGGTGCTCGTCATCAAGCAGGAGTCGGAGTTCGTCGGCGAGTATCTGCTCATCAGCGAGGTCGAAGACCGCTTCTGGGCGACTGTCGTACGGGTTCACCCAATTCTCGGCGTCGATCGACGCCAGCCCCGACAGACGACCGTCGACGCGATCGAGGAGTGGCTCACCGAGCACCGGGCCTACCGCTACCAGCTCTAGACCGATGGCCCGAATGAGCATTATCGGGGCGTCCGGCAGCGGCAAGAGCTATTGGGCCGGCGCTGTCCTCGAGCAGCGAGCGAGGGAGTTCTCGCGAGCGATTCACTTCGATCTCGAGGACGAAGAGCAAGGCCTGAGCGTCAAAGAGGACCCGCTGTACAGCACGCTCGAGATCGACCAGGACGACTACGAGCGGGCGAACTGGCGGGAGATCATCTTCCAGCGCCCCCGGATCCGCGTCGTCCCCGACAGCCTGGACGACGAGGAGATCGAGGAACTCTACGGGCGGATCTGCGAGGCCGCGATGTACCTCTGCAAGGACGTCGACGTCGAGGAGGCACCGGACTCGGCACTCGTTTCGTGTGACGAGGCCCACCAGGTGCTCAACAAAAACGCCCTCGACAGCCGCGTGAACCGGATGCAGACCGGTGGACGAAAACACGGCGTCGAGACGATCCACCTCACGCAGCGCCCGGCGCTGATGCCGCTGACGATTCTTTCACAGTCCGACCGGCGGGTGTACTTCCACGTCTCCGAGCAGCGCGACATCGACAAGATCAACAAGGCGTCGACGTTCGATGCCACTCGACTGAAGCAGCTGAAGGCTCGGGAGGCGATCGTCGAGAACAAACACACCGGCGAGCACGAGAAGATCAACACGAACAACTGGGAACGTGAGCGGCCCCACTTCAGCGGCGATGACGGTCTGCTCGACGACGCTCTCCCGGTTTAGCCGTCGTAGATCAGATAATTTTTTCAGGCCCATCTGTTGTGAGCAGTCACGGTCAGTACAGGCTAATCAGTGACCAGCGAATCAGTTATTTGACAGAGAGACTGAGTGAGCGATTTCCTCCTTATCTTTCCAATACTCGACAACTCCGAGAGCGATGAAAAGTGCAAATCCACCGATTAACAGAAATGCGATTAGCCACACGAATCGTGGAAATGAAACTGCATACCCATCATCCAGACTAATTAAGAGTTGGACAACAAACTGACAGAAGAAGCCCGCAGTGAGGTAATGTAAGAATCTCCATGAACTATTTCGAAGTGTTGCAAATGTGCAGAAGGCGAAGATGAGCAATGACAATAAAAGGGTGATGAAATTCATCGTCCCTCCAAACAATTCGAACATTGAATAAACTAATCATCATATCATACATGAATTCAAGGGTAGTGACAGACCACCACTACTAGAGCGTGTTCAGTACGCAGCCAGACTTTGCAAATTGACTCACTCATTTTCACTTCGATTTACAAAGAAGAAATCGCGTTATCGCTACTGCTAACGGATCTGTTTTCGGCTGATCCAACTCCCTGGTGCCGCCCGAATCTCGGACGTTTCCGGGTCGGTGCGGTCGTAGATCGAGACCTCAATTCCGTCACTGCACCGGTGCTTCGTCGAGACGATGTCGCGGTCCCACTCCGAATCGGGTGGGGTGTGTTCACTCACAGGCCCTCCCGTTCGAGGATGTCGTGGACGTCACAGTCGCAGAGGACGTCCTCGGGGTCCGCTTTCGCACGGGCTTCCGCGACGACGTCGTCATCGGTTGCGGCCTCGAGCGCAGCTGATCGACGGAGCGATTCGTCGACCTGACTGCCGAGTCGCGCCATCACACTGTCGCCGATCGGGCCGGGACCGTGATACAGCCCCAGTTCCTTCCGAAGCCGCTGCTTCGCGAGGACGGCCTCAAAGTCGTCGTCGCCATCGTCGCAACACGGGTCATAGACCGTCATCTTTGGGCTTCCTGAATCGCTAAGATCGCCTTCGTATGGCCGGCTTTACGACCTTCTTCGGTATCCTCCGTGGCACGCTCGGCCTTCTTTCGGAGTTGAGTTGCGGAGATTCCATCGCGAGCTTGTTCGAGATAGGAGTCGAGAACCTCGACAGTCGCCGTCTCGTGGGCAACGATTTGCGGGTTCTCGGCCTTGTCGACCCATGACTGACTCGACTCGCGTTGGCTTTCGAGCGCCGTGATGAGTTCGCCCTGGGTGATCTCTCCTCGGGAGAGCCATCCGAAGCCGCGATACACCTGTTCCGATGGTTCGACAGCGAACTCTTTCAGAGGGTCGTACACAGCCATTTTAGAACCCCTCAATTGGGTCGTAGGCGTCCTCAGCCTCTGCGACCGCCTCGGCGACGTCCGCGTCGCTGGCTCCCTCCTTCATTGGATCGTAGCAGGCCCCACCGGGGCAGTCCGCGTTTCCTGTGTAGGAGTTGAATGTTGCTTGCAGCGACCCACCGAGTCGACCGAGTACGCCCGCCTCTTCCATCGTCATTTCGCCGTCCTCGGTCGGGTACGTCTCGGTGGGATCGTCGGGCATGATCGCGCCGCCCCCGAAACCCTCGAGATCGTCGAACTCGAGCGGCTCCTGGCCGTGGACGGCCCTGATACCGTTGATGACGCTGGCGTAGTGTTCGGCGTCGTCGCGGGCTTCTCGCGCCTCCTGACGGCTGAGTTTGTAGCCGGACCACGCCTTCTTGAGCGCCGACAGTGCCGGCCCTGGCAGGGTGTCGCGACCGGCGTCGGTCGGTGCGGGCGTCGGGGCGAGCAGCGCGAGTTCCTCGTCCGTCGGTTCCTCGGGCGGTTCGGGCATGGCCGATCGCGCCCACTCGAGGAAGGATTCGGACTCGGCCTCGAGATCGTGCTCGTCGACGTCTTCGGGATTGGGGACGGCGAAGACGGCCTCGGGGTCTTCGTCCAGGTCGTCGACGGCGGCGATCAGCTGCTCGACGTCGGGCTGATCGTAGCCACAGTCCTCGAGGAGTGCCTCACACGCCGGCTCTTCGCCGTCCGCACAGGCGTCCTCGGCGGATTTACACATCTCACCGTGGACCTTCTCGGCCTGCGTGGCGACGTCGCCGAGTCGCTCTTCGTCGTCGACATCGGCGTGCCCGCCGGAGTCCTGAAGGGCGTTCTCGAGCACCTGGCCGCTGTGCTCACCAGCGCCGCCGATGGTGTGGTCGTAGTGGCTCATCCAGTCATCGACGCCCTCAGCCTGGAACATCGCCTTGACGCCCATCGCCTGGAAGCCGTGGCGGCCCCACCTCCAACCGTCGCGGTCCTCGAGCCGATCGCGTTCGTGGTCGGTGAGTTTTGCCTGGCCGTAGGATCTCGTCTCGTCGGCCCGCGATTTGAGGGCTTCTTCTTCGGCCTGCTCGGCGGCCAGTGGCCGGACTAAGACGGTTTTCGTCCGCCGACTGTCGTCATCGTGAAGGGCGTTCTCGACGGAGTCGTCACGGAAGGCGTTTGCAGCGGCCAGCGTGCCGAACTCGACAGCAACGGCGTTGTCCGGGTCATCGTCTTGTTCTTCGTCGGTACTTTCGTCGGTCGGGTCGTCGATGTCGCTCATAGCGGTTTCAAATTCCTCTCGTTCGAGGTCTGTCTCGACGATCGCGGGATCGTCGTAGATCGCGGGGTCGGTTTCGAAGTCGGTCGCCGCCAGCCCAGAGTCGGGGAGTGATCGTTCGTCGACGTCGCCGGGGAGCGTCGTCAGTTCGTCCTCGGGAGTTGGTCGTCGCGACGTCGGTCCCTGGAACTCGATCAACGGATCGTAGGGCGCTGCGTCGACGCTAGAGCTGGCATCGCCGACAGGGTTCTCCTCCATCCATTCGAGGGCCGTCTCGAGGGCTTTGTCGCGGTTCTTCGCGAAGCCGTCGTCCGGGTCCGAGAGAGTGAGCCGGCGACTCGAGATGTTCTGTTGCTCGCGCTGCTCGCCGTCGTCGAAATAGATCGTCGCGTACCAGCGGTGACCGTGGCGTTTGGTCCCGTCGGAGCGGACGCGCATCGTCGTCGTCCACCCATCGCGATCGATCTGGATCGGGGGTGTGCCGCCGTTCTCGCCGGTGTATTCGATTGTCGTTTCGTCGTGCTCGGTCAACGAGTAGCCCGCGACCGAGTCGGGGACGTCGGGAAGGTCGGTGGTTGAACTCATGGATGAAGCAGCGCTCTCGGGAAATGCTGGCTTCCCGGCGTCGAGTCGGTGAGCAGCGTCACGAGCGAGGTCGACAGCGTCGTCGATGTCGGAAACGCGGCGCTGGTGATCGTGCAGTTTGGTGTGCGTGACGTGCCATTTACTCGAAACGGAGTTGAGCGTGATCGAGAGCGTCTCACGCCCGCTGCCGCCGGTTTCGAGAGTCAAGAGCAGTTGCGGGACCGTCGGGTGAATGTAGCCGTCGCGAACGCCGGGCCACGACTCCCACTGCACGCCCTCGAGGGCGGCGATGAGACGATCACGAGGCGTCGGGTCGTCGACGCCGGAGACGTCCTCGAGGACCGGGTGAGAGAGCCGTCGCTCACGGGGATTGCTTTCAGCACTCATCTACAACAGTACTTGTCGGGTTGTCTCAAAATAGATTAGAGAAACTTCAGAAACCGCCAGCAGGGAGGGCCGAATTGGGTGGGTGAATTGGCCGACCGACGACGTCGTCGACCCGACTCAGAAGGACGTCTTCGAGCGGGACACCTGGAGTCGGTCAGAGAGCGATCCCAGCGAACGTTCGAACCCGGTCGTTCTTCTCCGGTCGCGAGTGGCCGTCCCAACACGGGACGATCTCGGGAAGGTTCGACCGACGAGCGAGGTCGATCGGGACGTGCCAAGTCGCCTGACCTTCGGGCGTCTCGAGGACGACGACAGCCCACTCGTCGGCGTCAGCGTCGTCCTCGTCGGGTGGCTGGTAGTAGCCGCCCAGGAACTCACTCGAGAGCGCGGGTGGGACCGACAGTCGATGGCGGTTCGCAAGACTGGCTGCACCGACTGCAAGGACGTTTCGGTCGGTGTAGACCTGCTGTAACGTCTTATCCTCGCTCATCGGTACACCCCATCGTCGTCCCGCTCGAGGACGATCTCGTCGTTGACGTCGTCGGTCGGTTCGTCCTGGTCGTCTGCGTCGGGGTCAGCTGGCATCTCACGTCGGTGAGCGTCGACTCTCGACTGCGACGGATCGTATCGCCGGCGACCGACCTCAAGGGCGACCGCCGACGCCAGGCCGAGTACCGCGGCGAGGCCGTCGACGACCGGATCGCGATCGTCTCTCACAGCATCACCTGCCACACGACCAGCGCGACCAGGTAGGTGAGGAACCCGGCGAGAAACCAGGCCAGAAACTCGAGCGGGCCGATCGAGGGTCGCCACGATAGCGGGATCATGCGAGCACCCCGAGCAGCGAGGCCAGCCATCCGACCGGCAATGCGACCAGGAACCCGAGGACAGTTCCGCCGATGCAGTAGTGCGGTTCCCGCACGCAGTAGCGGAGCCGGTCGTTCTCGAACTTCTTGAGTCCCATCCCGCCGAGGACGACGAGTGCCGTCAGCGACCACCAGAGTTCGGAGCCGACGATCAGGGCAAAGAACGCCGGGACGAACCCGATGGTGAAGGCGTGGACTTCGTCGTACTCGAGGTGTTTCGCCCATTGGATTGGGTTGACGTAGTCGGTTCCCTCGAGGCCGTCGCGATCGACACTCGAGCAGCTGCACGAAGCGACATCGTCCTGGTCACGATCGTCGATGTCGTCGACGCCGGTGAATAGGTCGGATTCGCTCACGCCGTTCCACCCTTGTAGCCGTCTGAGAGCGTGACTGACATCCCGATCGGGGCGACGTCAACACCGTCGACGGGGAGAGTAGGTGGGTCTTCGAGGGCGAGCGGTCGCGGGCCAGCACCGCCGAAGTGGTTAGCACAGGTTCCGCAAAGGCGGACCGGGCTGTCTGTCCGTTCGATTACGGTCCAATTGTCGGACTCGAGGCCGCACGCACTCGCGACGACTTCTCCGTCATCAACGGCAACAACGTGAGCAGCCAAGCCATCAGGGGTTCGTGCGAGGGCATTCGGATTTTGGGACCAATTGATTGGCGACTTTCGATTCATTTGTCGTATTGGAGGACCTCACCTCGAGCAGTGACCGCGAGATGAAAACTGTCTGGAAAATCATAGTCTCGTACTGGTGAGACCAATGTTTAAACAGAACCAGTACTACTCATAAACGAACGCTATGCCCATCCACAAGTTGGTGCAAGTTGGTCGAACGTCGGGCGGTGTCGTGCTTCCGAAGAGTGAGCTTCGGGCGATTGGATGTGTAGATGAAGAGGGTAAGGTAGAAAATCAGCCAGTTCGAGTAACGCAGACAGATGATCGAACGTGGGAAATCTCGTTAATTGATCCGGACGATTATCCTCGGTCAGGGAAATGAACTGTACTGTGAACGTCCTACCAATGGCGGCACAATTTCTAAGGTAATACGCACTGTATTACCCACTATGAGCCAAACGACTCGTATTACTGAAAAAGGGCAGGCGACGATCCCGCACGAGCTTCGAGAGAAGTACAACCTCGAGCCCGGCGACGAGATCGTCTGGCTTGACGCTGATGATGGAATCCTCGTGAAAAAGCGGACGCGGATGGAAGCCCGTGGGATGTTGGTTCCCGACGACGTCGACGAGGAGGAACGCGAGGAGATCGCCCAGGAACTCGAGGAGACGCTCCGCGAGAAACGTGAAACCGAGTGGAACGCTGGGATCGACCACTGATGGAGCGCTATACAGTCGACGCCGTCGCAGCGCTCCGGTATCTCGTCGACGCACTTCCAGAGCGGGCCGACGAGCTGTTCGATCGTGCTGAAGCGGGTGACGTCCTCTTACAGATTCCGCCTGTCGCACTCGCTGAAACGCTGTACATCGTCGCTCACAAAGACGGAATCAAGGGCCGAACATTGAATCACGATCCAACCGATGCCCGTGAGAAACTCGTAACGACTGGACCGCTTACCGTCGTCGAGTTGGGAAACGCTGATTTTCCTGCTTTCATCGACGCACTCGAGTCGTTGACACTGCACGATGCAATGATCGTCGCCAGCCACCAGACACAAGAGACGACCGCGATCATCACCACTGACGGAGAGATGTCGGATCTCGATATCACAACTGTCTGGGAGTGAACAGCGCCTGATACGCAGCTGGGGAGGGGTATTTCCTAATTCGGGGTGTCCGCGAAGCCTGTCCTCGAGGACAATTTGACCCGAAATCGGTAGAAATTCTTCCACTGATTCCCCATTGTTCATAGTTCGTTGGGTTAATTACGGAGATCGAGGACATTAATGAGGTGCAAATCGCACCTCCGATGCGATCGCGCTCGATCACAACGCTGACGCTTCGGGTGCCATTGCCAAAGACTCCTCGCGGTTTTTCGTATTCCATAGCAATGAAATGTACGCTATTAGTTGGGAAAGAAAAGGGGATTAGAACATATAGAAACACTGAAGCCGAAGGTTCAAGTCACAGTAATTTAGCTAATATGATAATGGGCTCTAAAGAATACCAGCATCCATTCCAAGGAGGATCGATATGTCATCAACTCCTTGGATAAACCACCCAACTGACAGCATTGAAACATTGGATGTCCCAATGTATTCTGAAAGCCAAAGAGAGGGCCAGTGCATGGTTTATTCTTTAGCAATGGTATTAGATTATCTCTCGAAGTCATATCCGGATGAGTGGGTAAGGAAGAATATAGATTTCCTTCCACCCTCAGAAATCAGAAGGGAAATCACCATAGGCGACCAATCTGGCTGGATACCAAAGCAAAAAGAATTAGATACTATATCAGAGATTGCTGGATCAGTCCAGTTCACTCATATTCTTCGTGACCAATCACCTACGGAAGAGATCTTTGCACAAATTATCGAGAACCATCTAAAAAAAGACATACCAGTTATACCGATAATCAACGCGAAATTACTGAGAAAAGATGAAAAGGCAGGTGTCCACGCGGTGGTGGCGATAGGAATGGATGACTCAAAGATCGCGTTCCAGGACCCATGGGGATATCCCAAGGATATTAAGGCAAAGGACGAATTTATAAGGGCTTGGGACGACGTTCTAAACCAGGTAGTAACAATAAGTGTCGGCGGACAACAAACACTAGAAAGGGATTCAGCCCTCGGAGGTGCTTCCATATGAGTCTTGGAGACGCAAAACTCCCAGAAAAGAAAGCGCGGAAAAACGCTGAGAAGCGTCTTCGACTCAAAATCGGGAATCTCCCTCATTTAGGCGAAGCAGAGCTTGAAGAGAATGAATACACTTTCCCGATCCTCATCAGTCTCCCCCGCGTTATCTTTGATGAGACTCCAGAAGGTTCTAAGCCAGTAGACGTAAAATTCTTAGATGATGCTAAAGTAGGCGAAATTTGTGTTGATGCACGATCGGGAGAGGTAAACCAACAAACGAAGCGAAGTACTGTTGAGGAGAATATCCGGGAAAAGAAGCAGGAATTAGAGGAAGAGGTTCAGAAGGCGCTGGTCAAGTCAGCTGCCAACAAGCTTTGTCTGCTGTCCTACGGACGGCACAAGAATATGCCAGCGATCGAAATCCTCTCCGAAGTCATCATCTCTGGTGAACTTGAGTTTGACAAGCTTGAATCACTGAAGAAGGACTACCCGACTCACTTAGAGCGGTTAGTGGAAGCCAATCTTGTAAAAACAAGTAATGGCTCTGTCGTTCCAGACGACAAATTGAAAGGGATTATCAACGATGGAGGTACCCCTTCGGAGAGACTGAATGATGCACTCGCTCATCTATTCGAAGAAAATGCAGATAACCTAGGCTACATGAATGGCTGGCTCGGGCCTGCCTTAGACATTGCTGGATACTACTATCGGAGAGCAATCGACTCTAATTCGCTTCCAAAAGTGACGATAGAAGAGTTCCGTCGGACAATGGCTCAGAAAGGCGAGGACAAGGCATTCCAGACCTCAAGAGTAGTTATGCAATTGGAGAATGTTGGCATCCTTCACATCGATAACAAGCACGGTGAACGTGCTTGGAGCGGTGATAAAAATATCCAGGAAGACGTACTGGAACAGGCAAGGGATTTCAATACAATCGCAACTGCTTGGGCCTAAACTACAACAGCGGATAATTACAGTTTGCGAGGATCAACAATCCTATAGAGTTTATAGCAACAAGCAAATATCGAAGATCCTCGAATGACCAATCAGATTCTTCATCATTGATTCGCGAAAGTGTAGCAGTCGCTAACGCTGAGAGAGGGCCGAAGTAGGCCAAAAAAACTGTTAATTCTTCCCAACACATTCAGATCACCTGAAAGTATAGAAGCACTCCAATAATTTCAATTACAAATGATATTAGATATCCGGCCATAAAGGTAGTTTGAGAGATTTTTAGATCTTCACCGCCACCTCCAACTGGCGGCAAATCTTCACGAGAAAAATCAGGACTTCGTTCAAGATTCATCTCAAGTCGATTGTCCCGAAGTTTGTTGACATAGAAATCCCCAATTCCAGTGAGTAGCATAATAGCGCCACCCACTAACATCAATTGTAATCCTAACATCAAACCTATTTTGAAGGTCAGGTATTTGAATGTATCTCCAGTTCAGTTCACTAGTTAGAAAAATGGTTTTATACCGTTCTACTCAATGGATTACAAGAATGAATATCACAACAACTGTGGGCGTGTTAAGGCAGTCACTAGGCCCGGTTGATGCTATTGCTGATTCTTGTAAGATTCGGTTCAATCAGGACGGGATTAACATCCCCGCGACAGATCCCATGAAAATATCGATGGTGAACATCTCAGTGCCAAAGGATGCATTTAACGTCTATAACGGGGACGGACTGGTTATTGGAATCCATTTGGATCGGATCACAAAATTGCTTTCTGAGATTGACTCTAAGGAAACAGCACACTTAGAATATGATCCTAGTGGAAATCGGTTAGAGCTTAATGTAAATCGGAAAAACTTCATTCTAGGTCTTGTGCAGCTAGATGCTATAGACCAACCGCCAACAGTACCTCAAATACAATACCCTGCGGAGTTCACATGTGAGTATTCTGTTTTAGAAGACGTGGTCAACACAGCAGATATATTTGATGACAAAATAACATTTGAGTTTTCCACTGCTGAGTCTTGTGTATTCGCTCATGCATCTGGAGATATAGACAAGACGACTGTAACGATAACTCGGGATGAATTAAAGGCGCTTGAGACAGTAAATATCGAGAATAGTTTTAGTGTAGATATTCTATCAAGAATCGTTTCTGTAATTCCATCAGGTTCAGAAGTACAAGTTCGGATTGACGGTGTTAAACCTGCGGAAATAGCCTACAGCATTGTTGACGGGGAAGGTGAAGTTACATTCCAATTAGCCCCTTGGCGAGGAAATTAGATAGAACGACCAAGATGGTATACTACGCAATAACGCTTGTCCGAGATCTTCCGTAAAGTCGGACAAAATCACCCCAATCTCGCCCTCGAGCACCACCGAAAAGACTAGATTCCTGGCCGTTCTTGTCCGACATACGCGCTAAGCGGACACCATGAATCTGCAACAGCACGAGAAGCGAGACGACATGAAGGTGTGGCTCAGTCTGGACGAAGTGACGGCACTTCTCGAGGCAACAGATGGAACCCAGCAGCGGATTGCGTTCGAACTCGGCGCTCGTTGCGGGCTCCGCTCTCACGAGGTGCTCGACGTTGCTCCAGAAGACGTGGTCGACACAGACGCGGGCCAAATGCTGCGAGTGTGGCACGGGAAGGGTGACAAGTTCCGAGAAACGCCCGTTCCTCGAGATCTGGCGACTACTATCCGCACGATCGACGACTACCGTGATGCACCAGCGAGTGCATCGCTCGTCGAGATCTCGAGCACGCGGTCACTTCGCCGGTGGGTGAGGTCGACTGCTGGCCAGCTGTACGATGAGACAGAAGACGCTGGTTGGTCGTATCTCGGATTCCACGATCTTCGACGAACGTGGGCAACCGCTCTTGCGTCAGCTGACGTCGATCCGCTCCTGGTTTGTGATTGGGGAGGATGGAACGATCTCGAGACCTTCCTTGAGCACTACCGTGGAAGTTACAGCCCTGAAGCTCAGCAGAGAGAACGGAAAAAAGTAGATTGGTTATGAATTTTTAGACGCCTAATGATTTCTCTGGGAAAATTATGTTGCTATTTTCTCCAGCAGGGGTAATTTCTATCTCATTATTTGATATGATTTCCTCTAAATTAGAGTCGATGAAGCCATCCCCTCTTGCACATAATAATATATCCCTATGATTGATATTGTTCACATCGTCATATGCGATACAAATAACCAAAGTACCATTTCCAAATTTTACGTTAGAATTGTCTATTGCGTCTGATGTAGACTTGTTCCATACTTCTCCAGGATGGATGTGTTTTGGTCGAATCATTGCAGTAGGTACGACATCAAACTCTCGTCGATCACCGCTCAAGAGGTAGTCAATACTGTAGTCTGTTTCTAGGCTTGTGGACTCCGAATACATCTCATTAAGATCTATAGCACTAAGATCGATAGTGTCGCCTTGTGGGAAGTTATGAATGTATATCCCACATCTTAAATTTTTGGCAAGATCACTCCCCACATTTTCTATATCGATCGTCATACGATCATCATCAAAATCTAGCCAATCTACAAGTAGAGTAGGTTGATGGTTTGCCTCTGCCAAATTAACCTGACTCTCGATCAGTTTTGTTTGCAATTTTTGTGTTTTGTGCTGCTCCCTGTATAATAACACTAAAGATGCAGTCAATAAAACACCCACAAAGGCATCATTATTTGTCGAAAATTCAACTATCATTAGAAGATATTGTTGGTCTACGAGGAAGTAGTCAATTAGAACAAACACCAATCCCCAGACAAGGGCTTTACCCGCCATATCTTCGGGATATAAACCTATGACCCAACGTATAGAGTCAGATACCCACCTACGATAGTTTGTTGCCAGTAACATGATTATTTGAGGAAGGAGATATAAAAGAAGGAACAATAGTACGAGTGGCAAGGTTATTATAAATCCAACTGATCTCTTGAATTTGTTCCAAAAGTTGGCTAATTTGTATATCACGATAGCTAATCAGATTGTGACAGCACATCAGTTTAAATATTGCTAACCAAATAATGACTTAGAAATTACCACCTCTTCCCTGTATTTGAATGGTCTCCTCATCCCCGAAGAACTCGAGGTGATGGCCTTGGTCGTAAATCAACGTCAATCTCCCCATCCAGATATAACATCCCACAAGTCGTTATCTCATACATCTCGTGATGGATCGGCGCTACCAACTCGACATGAGCGAGCATCTGACAGCGCTCTCGTATTCGAGCCTCGGAAGCTCTAAACTCTGGCCTCGAGGCCATCACCTCCACTGATGACCACGACTCTTCATCCAGGTGCTCGAGTATGCGATCGTCGATCTGTTCCATCCAGCTTGCCGATTGTCGCAGGGACATGGTGATAGCCTACGTAGAGTTAGACGCACTGCTGGCTGACGGACCGTTCCCATTTCCATTCCCGTTGATTTTGGTCCATGTCTCGGTGTCGAGTTTTCCGTCGAGGTACGCCTCTCCCTCATCTGTGATGACATAGACACCGTTTCCGAGGTGAGTGAGTAGCCCCTCATCAGCTAGTTTCCGGCAACGCCGAGCAATATGCTGACGCGAATACCGAATACGACCCTCCTCCTTCATCTTTTTTGGAGATCCTGAATCGTACTCGTGGATATACTCTAAGATACGATCGTCCACGAGTGACATCCAGTCTCCCGAGTAGCGCATACTCCCATGTACGTACCATGGGAATCTAAAGATCCGCAATATCGTATTCATGGTCTTATGGGACTCTTGCATTTCTCCGTAACATTGATGTTCCGAGAGAATAGAGGTGGTGGCACGGAGCTACCAACTCGGCTGAAGATGACTCTTGTTGGTATGTGAGACCGGGCGGCGCTGCCACGCCGCCCAGAAGGTGGCTCCGACGTACAAGCATGAACTACGGAACCACTGTGGGGCCTATTCCCCACGCACGACAAGAGGCATTGGTCACGAATAGTTCTGACGCTACCTGCGCCTGTGGCGCTCGAGCCGACGGCTTCGACGCCGATCGCGGCGAGCCAGTCTGCGCGGACTGCGCCCGACTTCGGTGTGACGGTGGACAAGTGAAGCAGCTGCCCGACCACATCCGAGAGGCGACCCCTAAGCACGTTCTCGAGAACGCCAGCCCCGTGATGGCTGTCTACGAGTACGAGGAGAAGTACATCGACATCGAGCACGAGGAGCGCAGGTGCGGCACCTGTGACTACGAAACATACCACCGGATCGAGACGGACAACTATCGATCTCGCACAGCGGCGGTGTGCAACACCTGCGGGACGACCTCTATCGCGGCCACCGACGGCGGCGTTCCCGAGGACGTCTCGAGCACCCCGCGACGTATTCGAACCCTCGCCGATGCTTTCGACGAGCGGGGCGACGAACCGGTCGGCGACGGCGGCTCAACTCCCGAGGAACGACAAGCGGACGCGCTCGAGCAGATCGCCGAAGAGATGCGGTACCAGAACGCCGTTCTTACCGAGGTTATCAGCACTCTCGACGTGATCCACGGCGAAGGAATGCGGTCGAGAGCGGCGGTCAACACCGCGATCGACGATCACGAAGTGACCCGCCAGGTGAACGAACAATGAGTGGACACGGCGTCTACTCGTGTGATACCAAGGGATGCACCAACCTGAAGGAAGTCGTCACGCCCGATGGCTACCTCTGCCGAGGCTGTGCGACCGAGCGGGCAAGCGTCTCCGAAGCCGGTCCGAGACTGATGGCTGACGGCGGCGTTCAGTGGACGGACCTCACTGGCTTCCAGCGTGACGTCCTGGTCGCCATCGCACAACTCGAGTCCAAAGACGTCGAATCCTACGGGCTCGCGATCAAGGAGCAACTCGAGGAGACTCACGGCGAGGTTCTACACGGGCGTCTGTACCAGAATCTCGATTCGATCATCGAGTACGGACTGCTCGAGCGAACCGAGATCGATGGTCGGACGAATCGGTATACGCTCACGACCAGTGCGCGTACGCTGCTCGAGCAGCGCCTGGAGCAGCTGACCCAGGCGTGCGAAGCCACGGTAGCGACACCAGGAGGACCAGAAGCATGATCGAGGTTTCAGAACTCTCCGACGAGGAGATCGAGGCCGTCGTCAACACGCGCGGGTTCCAGAAGATGCTCGCCTATCGACGGCTCTCGGACGGCATCGAAGTCCTCGAGGACGAGGACCAGATCTTCGAGTCGATGGTTTCCTCGATCACGAAACAGCACTCGCAGGTACGTTCGGAATCGAGCACCCGCGAGTTCTTTCGGTTGTTTCGTGATGAAGTCGAAACGTTCACCGAAGGACTCGCGATCGAGGAACACAGCGCCGACCAGGACGACCTCGAGGATCTGATCATCGATAACGGTGAGCGGCATGAGTGACGAAGACACAATCTCCATCACAACTGAACTGACCCGGGGTACATCAACTGATGACCGCGACAAGATCCGGGCACAAGTTAGCGCCGACAACGTCGACGAACTTGACTATAAACTTGAGCACGTTAAGCGCCGTCTTGAGGAATGGGCTGAAGACTGTCGGAATATCCAACCGAAGAACACTCAACAGCGAAATCTTGCTAGCGATCAGAGTGAACTTGGGGAGGTCGAAGGGTGAGCGACCTCGAGCCGATCAGTCCGCGCGAGGCCGTCGACCTCTACGTCGCGCACCGCGAACTCGAGGTGAGCGCGAAGACGCTCCAGAACCACGAGTACCGACTCAACGCCTTCGTCGACTGGTGCAACGAGGTCGGACTCGAGAACCTGAACGACCTCACCGGGCGCGATCTCCACCGCTACCGCGTGTGGCGACAAAAGGACGTCAACGTCGTCACCTTACGCGGCCAGCTGGCAACACTGCGCGTGTTCCTCGAGTTCTGCGCGTCGATCGACGCCGTCGAACCGGGGATGCGCGAGCGGGTGAAGCTTCCCGACGTCGACCGCGGCGACGAAGCGCGCGACGAGATGCTCGACGAAGAGCGGGCACAGGCGCTGCTCAGCTACCTCGAGCGGTACAAGCGGGCGAGCCGTGAGCACGTTATCGTCGCCGTGCTCTGGCACACTGGCATTCGGCTCGGAAGCCTTCGGGCGATCGACCTCGAGGACTACGAACCCGACGACCAGTGTGTCTGGCTTCGACATCGGCCCGAGACGGATACTCCACTGAAGAATCAAGGGCCTGCCGAGCGACCGCTCGCGCTCGACGACTACTACTGCGACGTCGTCGACGAGTACATCCGGTTCCACCGGCACGACGTCGCCGACAAGTACGGGCGCGAGCCGCTCGTCACGAGCGATCAAGGGCGGTTGAGTTCCGGCCAAATCCGGTCGGAGGTCTACCGACTGACTCAGCCCTGCCTCTACGGCGAGTGCCCGCACGATCGGGACCCGCGCAGTTGCGAGGCTCGAGTATACGACCACTACTCGCAGTGTCCGAGTAGCCTCTCGCCGCACACGATCCGGCGCGGCTCGATCACCTTCCAGCTGCGCGAGGACGTGCCCGAGGAGATCGTCAGCGATCGGTGCGACGTCTCCTCCGACATCCTCGAACGCCACTATGACCGACGTACAGACCGCGAGAAGATGGAACAGCGGCGCGACTTCATCACCGACTTATAACAGGAACATGACCCACAACGATTGCGGAGACAGCCTCGACTCGAGTAGTGAAATCCAAAACCGCCGAGGGAAGAGAATTCAGAGGGTAGAGGGCCTGAAACCCTTTTTTGCACATGGACTCGCCGGGATTTGAACCCGGGGCCTCTCCCATGCCAAGGGAGTGATCTACCACTGATCTACGAGCCCGCGTTCGCAGTCAGGAGTTTCCGTCGGGAATAGATAAACCCCTCGAATTCCGCGAGTCCGCGCTATCGGGGCACACGCCTCGAGGTAGAAACCCTTTAGTCTCGAAGCGAATAAAGCCGGGTGGGAAGCGCACGGCCGCAAATCTGACTCGCCGTCCGGTTGGACGGCTTGGGATTGCGGAAGTGCAACCCGGCGAGAGCCGGATTCACGCGTCGCGGTCAGTGCGATTCCTATCCTCGACAAATGGCACGAATGCATACCCGCCGCCGCGGCACGTCCGGTTCGGACAAACCGGCGGCAGACGAACCACCGGAGTGGAGCGACGTCGACGCCGAGAAGATAGAAGAGCGCGTCGTCGAACTGGCAGAGCAGGGCCACGATCCCAGCCAGATCGGGATCAAGCTGCGTGACGAGGGAGTCACCGGCACGCCCGTCCCGGACGTCAAGCTGGCGACCGGCAAGAAAGTGACCCAGATCCTCGAAGAGAACGACGCGAAATCGGAGATCCCCGAGGACCTGTGGAACCTGATGGAGCGCGCCGTGCGCCTGCGCGAGCACGTCCAGGAGAACGGCCAGGACTTCCAGAACAAACGCGCCCTGCAGAACACCGAGTCGAAGGTGCGCCGCCTGGTCAACTACTACCGCGGCGACGAACTCGACCCCGAGTTCACCTACTCCTACGACGTCGCGAAACAGCTCCTCGAGGAGTAACCACTACCCTCTCGATGTCCACGACGAGCCGCTCTCCCGACGCCGAACTCGCCCGCGCGGTCGAGAGCGCCGGCTTCGTCCGCCTCGTCACGCGGGCGGACGCCGACGCCCTCGCAGCCGGCGGGATCCTCGCGAGAGCGCTCACGGACCGCGAAACGCCGTTCCAGCTCAGCGTCGCCAGAACGATCGCTGAGCGAACCGCTCGCGCGACAGCGGACGAGGGCGGGCCGGACGAGCCGACCGTCGTGGTCGGCGCGGTCGACGCCGACGTGCCCACGCTCGAGGGGCGGGACCGACCCGCGACCCTCGAGGCCTGTGACCTCGCGAGCGAACTCGACACCGCCCCGGACCCGGTGCTCGCACTGGCCGGGGCGGTCGCAGCGGGCGTCGAACCCGGCGCCGGCGAAACCGAGTGGCTCGTCGACCGCGCCCGCGAGCGCGGACTGCTCGAGCGCCGACCCGGTGTCGCCGTCCCAACGGCTGACCAGGCGGACGGCCTCGCCCATTCGACGCGGTGTCTCGCGCCGTGGTCGGGCGACCCGGACGCGGTACAGGAGGTGCTGTCGACCGTTCTAACCGGAGCCGACGCCCTCGACGACGACGCGTTCCGAACGATCGGATCAATCGTCGCACTCGACGTCGTCGGTGCGGACGGGGCGACCGAGCGGGCAGCCGAGTCCGTCGGTCGGTTTCTCCGACCGTACGCCGCGCCCGAGGCGCCGTTCGAAACCCTCGGCGGCTTCGCCGACGTGCTCGCGGCGACCGCGCGCACCGATCCGGCGACCGGCGTCGCCCTGGCGATGGGCCACGACACCCGTGAGACTGCGCTCGAGGCCTGGCGGACGCACGGACGACGCGCTCACGGCGCGCTGGCCGGTGCGACGACGGCACGACACGACGGGCTGTACGTCGTCGGCATCGACGACGGCCCCGTCGAAACCGTCGGCGCGCTCGCCGGCGCCTACCGGTCACCGGAGCCGTTCGTCCTCGCGATCGGCGAGGGCGAGGCGGCGCTCGTCTCGCTCGAGGCTCAGTCGATGGACTCGCGTCTCGAGACGATCGCGAGAGCGCTCGCGGAGACCAGTTCGGCCGACGACGTCGAGTACGACGCCGCCGGCAGGATCGGCTACCTGCGGTACGGCCCGGAACTGGACGAGTCGACGATCATCGAGGAGGTGCGCGCCCAGCGATGAGTCGACGCGCGACGATCCGGACGACCCACGCCGACCCCGCGACGGTCGCGGCGGCGATCGCGCCGGACAACACCGACGAGATGGAGACGACGGTCGAGGAGGGGACGGTCGTGACGCGGATCGACCGCGAGACGACCGGCGGCCTCCACTCGACGGTCGACGACTACGTGGTGAACCTCGAGGTAGCAGCGACAGTGGTACAGCAGACGACCAACGCGACGGACGCAGGCAACGAGACCGCGGACACGTGCGAGAGCACGAGTCAGACGCGCGACCGCTCGAGTGCCGAGGCGTCCACGACAGATCAACCCAACAATGAGTGAACGATCAGTTTCACGTGCGAAACAGGAGAAGCGGTGGTACACCGTCCTTGCACCGGAGCAGTTCGACCGGCAGGAACTCGGTGAGACCCCCGCTGACGAACCGGAGAAAGTCTACGATCGAACGATCGAGACCACGCTCGGCGAACTCACGAACAACGCCAGCGAGAACAACACCAAACTCACCTTCAAGGTGACCGACGTCGGCAGCGACGCCGCGTACACGGAGTTCAAGGAACACTCCCTGACCCGTGACTACCTGCGCTCGCTCGTCCGCCGCGGCGCCTCGAAGATCGAGGCCTACGTCACCGTCCTCACGACGGACGACTACCGCGTCCAGATCCAGCCCGTCGCCTTCACCACGAAGAAGGCCGACGCGAGCCAGGAGAAGGCCATCCGCGAGACGATGGTCCGGATGATCGAGGAGGCCGCCGAGGACCGTACCTTCGAGGAACTCATCGACGGCGTCGTCGAGGGCCGACTCTCCTCGGCGATCTACGGCGAGGCCAAGACTATCTACCCGCTGCGCCGCGTCGAGATCCAGAAGACGACCCTCGAGGCCCACCCCGAGGAGGTCGCCGAAGAGGAGGCGACCGCCGTCGACGTCGACGAAGGCGACGTCGCAACCGACGACTAATCGCGGTTCGAGCGACTCGAGATTCGATTTTTATCCGCGGTCGAAAACGAGTATTCGTTACTCGTGAGTCGGTGACGTTCCGATCATTCGGTGACGAGGACCCGACCGACCATCCCGCCCCCGACGTGGGGTTCGCAGATGTAGTCGTAACTGCCGGCAACCTCGAAGGTGTGTTCGTAGCGCTCGCGGGGACGGATCTGTCCGCCAAAGGAGTCGTGCCACGCCTGACGGGCGGTCTGTTCGTCGTCGAAGTCCCCGCTCGCAAAGTAGTCCGCGCCGTCGGGGAGGGTTCGTTCGAGGGCGGTGACGGTGTGATCGGCCTCGCTCGTGTTCTTCCAGACGACGGTCTCTCCGACGCGGGCCTCGTACTCGTCGGGGAGAAACGCGTTGCGGCTCATCCCGATGTCGTACTCCGGGCCGTCGAAGAGCCGGTCGCCGGCGTCACCCAGCGCGACACAGCCCGCGATACCCGCACAGACGGCGCTTCCGGCAGTCGCGAGGTAGAGGCGCCGGTTCATACGCGAGCGTTGGGACGGGCGAAATATAACGCCCGCGGTTCGCTCGAGCACGGTCCACCGGTCACGCGAGTCGATCGCGCTCCCGGGCCGCTCGTTTCCGCCCGCCGAAACGAAAACACGTAAGGTCGCCCCCCGTCGATTCGGCGAGTATGCTCCCCCGGTTCGTGGGCCGCCTCGGCGTCGCCGACGCGGTGACGATCGCCAACGCCGCCCTCGGGTTCGTCGCCGTCGTCGTCGCCTTTGTCGACATCGATCTGGCGGCGCGGCTTATCCTGCTGGCGGCGATCGCCGACGGACTCGACGGGATTCTGGCCCGCCGGTACGGCGGCACGCCGGCGGGGCCGTACCTCGACTCGCTCGCGGACGTCGCCTCCTTCGCAATCGCACCCGCCGTGCTCGCCTTCGTCGTCGTCTCCGACGGTCTCGGCGTCTCCCTCGAGACCGTGACCCTCGAACTGGGCCTCGTCGTCGCGGTCTGCGGCCTGTTCGTCGCGATGGCCGTCGCTCGACTGGGAATGTACACCGCCTACGACACCGCCGACGACTACACCGAAGGGATCCAGACGACCCTCGCCGCGACCATTATCGGCGCGACGATCCTCGCCGGGGACCCCGTCTCGAGCCCGTGGCTGATTCTCGCGGTCACCGCGGCGTTCTGTTACCTGATGGTGTCACGGATCCAGTACCCCGACCTGCTCGCCCGGGACGCGCTCATCATGGGCGTCGTCCACGCGCTCGCGATCCTCGTTCCCTCATTTGCGGGGCGAACCTTCCCGTACGCGCTTTTGACTCTGGGAATCGCGTACATGACGCTGAGCCCCTGGCTCTACTGGCGAGAGCCGGCTGAGCCGGTCGACGCCGACGTGTATGGAAACGCTTAGGAGCGTCCTGGCACGACCTGTTCGTATGAACACGGCTACGGCGACGGCCACGGTTGCGGTCGCGGCCGCGAGAACGGCGGCTCTCCGCCGGGTGACGCCATGAGCGACGAGGACGCCCCGGAGACGTCCAAGGACGAATCGGGGGTCGAGGGGTCCGAAGAGGTTACCATCGACGGACTCAACGAACGCCTCGAGAGCATTGGCACCAACCTCGAGGGCGCCGAAACCGAGTCCGATCTCGACGCGATCGAGGCCGAACTCGGCGCGCTCAGAACCGACTTCGAGGGCGCGGCGTTCCCCGAACCCGAAGACGATGACGACGAGGATCCAGCCGGCGACTTCGAGGCAGAACTCGAGGACCTCGAGACGACGCTCGAGGACTCGCGCGGCCCCTACGCCGAGGACGTCGTGAGCGAGATCGACGACGCGATCGACGAGATCGCCGACACCCGCTGGACCGAGCAGGGCGAAACCGAACTGCTCGCGGCCGTCGAGACGTTCGTCGAGGACGTCAACGAGGTTCTCGACGCATCGATCACACTCGCCGACCAGGGCGAGGACGTCCAGGCACGGCTTACGGCGACCCTCGAGAACGCCGGCGCGGAGATCGAGAAGGCGGGTCTCGATCCCGACGACGATGCCGAGACGATCGCCGCGCTGCTCGAGGCCGCCGGAACGCTGACCGACGCGGTCGACGACGCCCAGACCTGGGACGACCTCTCCGTGCGCGAACAGCTCCGCGCGCAGGGCTACTACGACGTGCTGGATCACGTCAAGGATTACCCGCCGGAGTGGCACGCGCTCAAGGTCCACGAGAAGCGCGGCAACGTCGAGATGGTGTTGCTCGCCCTCGAGACGTTCGATTCGGACTTCATGGAGGAACACGCCCTCGAGGCGCTCACCCGGATGGGTGCCGTCGAGGCCACCGAACCGATGCTCGGGCGGGCGGGCAAGCGCGACAAGGACGCCATCGCGATCCTCGGCAAGATCGGCGAGCCGAACGAGGACGCGATCGAAACCTTACTCGACTACGTCGACGCCGACAAGGATCCCCTGCTCCAGAAGGCGACGTTCAAGGCCCTCGGCGAGATGGGCGCGACGGACGCCGTTCAGCCCATCGCGAACAAACTCGTCACGGAGAACGCGGAAGTCCGCAGCGCGGCCGCCCGCGCCCTCGGTCTGATCGGCGACACCCGCGCGATCGATCCGCTCGCGGACGTGCTGGCCGACGACGACGAGAACACCGTCCGGGCGAGCGCCGCCTGGGCGCTCAACCAGATCGGTACCGAAGACGCCCTCGGCTCCCTCAGCGAGTACGCCGACGACCGGGCGTACCTCGTCCAGGCCGAAGCCGAGAAGGCGGACTTCGAACACGCCGTCTGAATCCGCTGACCACCGACAACCCACTTTTTAAATACCATCGCGCGGCCAGGCCCGGGCATGCGCGTCGGGGTCGTCCTCGCTCTCTGCTGTCTGCTCTGTACTCCCCTCTCTCCGGCGGTCGCAGGCCACGGCACGAGTCCGGTCGACGGCACCGACGAACTCCCCCCACTGACAGAGCCAGTGGCGGCAGTCGACGGCGGTCTCGAGCACGGCGAACCGACTCCCAACTGTCCGGCAGGGGCAGCAGCCGACTCTACCGACCGCTCCATCGACGAAGCGCGGATCGTCGAACTCTACCCGAACCCCACGATTCCCGGAAACACCGGCGAGTTCTTCGTTCTCGAGACTCCGCCGAACACGACCGTCGGAGACTGGACCGTTACGGACGGTCACACGACGGCTGCGTTTCCGAACGAGACGGTGTCGGGCCGGACGGCGGTGAGCATGGATCCGACGTACACGGCGACGTTAACGGACGATCCGATCCTCGAACTCGAGGGACATCTCCGGCTGTCGGCGGACGGGGACCGCCTCGAGATCACCGACGGGGGCGAGCGGGTCGACGCGGTCGGCTACGGCAGGGCGCCGCTGGCCGACGTCTGGTACCGGGGCGAGGAGACCGACGGCGGCGATGCGACGGGCGAGTGGTGGCCCGACGGGGCGACCTGTCTTCCGGTTTCGACGGGGAGCGCCAACACTGCCGACGTGTTCGTCCAGCCCGACAGTCCCGACGTACCGCTCGAGATGCTCCGAGAGGCGGACGACCGGATCCTGCTTGCCGGGTACACATTCACCTCCGAAACGGTGGCTGCGGAACTCGAAGCGGCGGCCGACCGCGGCGTCGAGGTCCGGGTTTTGCTCGAGGCCGGGCCGGTCGGCGGCACGCCCGCGGAGACGAAACACCGCCTCGACGACCTTCGCGAGGCGGGCGTCGATGTTCGTGTGCTCGGCGGCGAAGGTGCGCGGTATCGCTACCACCATCCGAAGTACGCCGTCGCCGACGACGGCCTGCTCGTAACCACCGAGAACTGGAGCCCGTCGGGCGTCGGCGGGGCCTCGAGTCGGGGCTGGGGCGTCAGGCTCGAGGACCCCGACCTCGCGGCCGATCTCGCGGCGGTGTTCGAGGCCGACTTCGGCGGATGGGACACCCGCTCCTGGACCGATCACCGGGCGGAGGCGACGTTCGTCGAGGACGAGCCGTCGGAGGGGGCGTTTCCGACCGAACACGAACCGGAAACCGTCGCCGTCGACCGGACCGAACTACTGCTCGCGCCGGACCACGCCGAGGGTCGACTGGGCGAGTTGATCGAGGACGCCGAGGCGTCGATCCTGGTCAAACAGCCCCGGATCGCGACCGACGTCTCGGTGCTCGAGAAGTCTGTGGCCGCCGCCCGCCGCGGCGTCGAGGTACGGATTTTGCTGGATTCGACGTGGTACGTCGAAGACGAGAACGAGGCGCTGGCGGCCGACCTCGAGGCGGTCGCCGACGAGGAGAACCTCCCACTCGAGGTCGAACTCGCCGAATCGAACGCCCGGTTCGAGAAGATCCACGCGAAGGGGCTGGTCGTCGACGACGAACTCGCAGTCGTCGGTAGCGCAAACTGGAACGACAACTCGCTGGGGAACAACCGCGAGGTCCTCCTCGCACTCTACGGGGAAGAGCCTGCAGCGTACTACACGGCGGTGTTCGAGGACGACTGGGACGGCGGGTCGTGGTGGGTTCCGATCGAACTACTCGGGTTCGTGGTACTCGCGTTGCTCGGGGCGGGCTACGTCGGACGAAAACACGTTCGCTTCGGCGTCAGTTCTCGAGCGGGGTCGCACTCGACAGTTCCTCGTCGAGATCGGCCGCCGCCATCTTCTCGACTAAGGCGTCGATTACCTCTTCGCGCTTTCCTTTGACGAACTTGATCGAGCCGACGACGAGGTGACCGCCGCCGGAGACGCCGCCGCCGGGGATCTCTTCCTCGAGTTCCGAGACCATTCGCGGGATGTCGAGTCGAACCCCGTCGCTCCGGAGCACGGCGAAGTCAGGGCCGTAGCCCACGGTGATCACGGGGTCGCCGGTTTCCTGGATCTTGCGGTCGTGGATCTCGCCTGTGGTCTTCCCCGGTGCGGGGTAGGTGAATCGGTGGGCGTGATTCTCGACGTCGATCCGGTAGAGGTGGGCGTCGCTGTCGAGGCGTTCGTGTTCGACGTGGGCCATCGCCGCCTCGAGCTGGTCGTCGACGTCCGCGCGGGCGCGGTCCGCGAAGAACGAAACCAGCTCTCGGTGGTGGTCCTCGTCGACGTCGCCGAGTTCGAGGAGGTCCTGGATCAGCTGGTCGCCGGAGTTGTAGCGCAGCCAGTGGGCCGCGTAGTCCAGCGCCTCGCTGACGTTCTGGAGGCGCTCCTCGTCGTAGCCCTCCTCGGCGGCGAGCTCGAGGTACTGGCTCATCGCGTCGGCCTTCGAGCGGTCTGCGAGGCCGGCGACGGCGGGAATGTGCCGGAGCTCCTCGCCGAGGTCGGGGTAAATCATCCGCGCGAGTTCCACACAGAGCATCCCCGTGGTGATCCGGTAGTCCTCGTCGTGGAGGTACGGGTTGACGTGGGCGTCGAGCAGGTCCTCGACGGCGTCGGGGTCGGGGTGGTGGTGGTCGACGGCGACGATGGGGATGTCGTAGTGAGCCAGCGTCTCGTAGGCGGGGACGTCCTCCGCAGTCGAGCCGTTGTCGAGCATGAGCAAGAGCGGGAGCTGCTGGCCGTGTTTCTCCCGGTCCTCGAGCGCGAAGTTCAGGTCCCGCGTGGCGTCTTCCATCTCGTAGAACGGCGCCTTCGCGGGCAGGCGCTTGATGAGGTGGCGGGGGGCGTTGTCGTCCTCGTGGACCTCGGCGGTGAAGCGCTCGAGGGCCAGCTGGACCGGCACCGCGGCGCACATCCCGTCGCCGTCGGCGTGGTGGCGGACGCGAATTGGACGCCCCTCGAGAACGGTTCGCCGGAGGAGGGTAGCGACCTCCTCTAAGTTCGGTCGGAGCTTTTCGAAGGCGGGCCAGTCGATCAGCGGCTCGACGTCGTGGGGCTGGGCGCGCTCCTCGAGGGCGGCCTCGAGCCGCTCGCGGGCCTCGGTCTCCGTCTCGCCGTCGAGTTCCGAGAGGCCGTCGACTTCGATCTGGACGGTGCCCTCGCGGCGCTCGGGTGTGCCGGTGACGCGGACGATGTCGCCGACCTCGACGGCGGGATAGGCGCGGACGCCCGCCTCCTCGAACGCCGCACAGGGGACGACGCCGTCCTCGTCTGCGACGTGGAATATCGTCGGACCGCCGGTCTGTTTGACCTGGACGACCTCGCCCTCGAGGTGGATCTGCTCGCCCACGTTGGCCTCGAGACGGTCGGTGCCGGTCAGGGCGTACTCGTGGGTGACGTCCTCGAGTTCGTACTCCTCGACGTCGACGGGTTCGAACGCCAGGTCGCCATTGTCGCGGACGGCCTCGAGTTCGACGACGAGTTCCTCGCCGACGCGGAACGTACCCTCGAGAACGGACTCGTGGACGAGACCGGAAACGTCGTCGGAGAGGTCGACGAACACGCCGTACTCGACGATCCCGTTGATCTCGGCGAGATAGGGGCGGTCGGTTTCGAGGTCGTCTGCCGTACAGTCGGAAGCAAGATCGTAGACGACGGAATCCCCGTCGTCCGCGCCGGCGTCGCCGGCGGGCTCACGTGTCATCTCGAACCGTTCTTTGGGGTGGTGGCCTATAACCCTTGTCAAGACGTGATCACCGCGCCCTTCCGGAACGTTTAGCAACGGCAAGCCCGCACGGGAGGGTATGGGGCTGTTCGACTCGCTGTTTCGCTCGAGCGAGATCCTCGGTATCGCCGGGGACACCCTCGAGTTCGCCCTCGAGTCCTCCGAGGCGAGCCACCCGAACGAGTATATGGGATTCCTCCGTGGCACCGAGGCCCACGAGTTGGGCCTCGAGCGCGACGGGCTCGTCATCACGGACGTGCTCGTGGTCCCCGGGACCGAGGCGAACAGCGTGAGCGCGACGGTACGAACGAGCCAAATTCCGAACGACGTGCGGGCGCTGGGGAGCGTCCACTCGCACCCGAACGGCGTGATCAGCCCGAGCGCCGCCGACCTGGGAACCTTCGGCCGCGGGAGCGTTCACATCATCATCGGCGCGCCCTACGGCTGGAACGACTGGAAAGCGTTCGACTCCGAGGGACACCTGACGAGTCTTGACGTTCTCGACGTCGACCTCCCCGACACCGAGGAGTTCTTCGATTTTACGCAAGCCGACATCGACGACGACCTGCGACGGGGGCGGCGATGACGAGGCGAGCAACGATGACGACACGGGACGGAGACGGCCGCGGCTGCGAGACGTTCGAAACCACCATGAGCGCGACGAGGCAGACCGTATGACGACGGTAATCGCACAGGGAACGTTCGACATCCTCCACCCGGGCCACGTCCACTACCTCGAGGAGGCTGCGGCGATGGGCGACGAACTGTACGTCATCGTCGCCCGGCGAACCAATGTCGATCACAAGGCGGCCCCGATCTGCTGTGGCGAACAGCGCCGGGACGTCGTCGCCGCCCTCGAGTGCGTCGACGAGGCGATGCTGGGCCACGAGGAGGATATCTTCGTCCCGATCGAGGAGATCGATCCCGACGTGATCGCGCTGGGCCACGACCAGCACCACGACGATTCGGCGATCGAGGCCGAACTCGCCCGGCGCGGCGTCGACTGCGAGGTCAAGCGGGCGTCGGGCCGAGAGCCCCGTTACGAGGACGAACTGCTTTCTACGAGGCTGATCGTGGAGCGGATCCTCGAGCGGCGCTGCTGAGTTTCTCACCGATCGACGTACGTTTCGTGTCGCGTTTCTCGAGGGTGAGCGAAGTGGAACATAGCCAGCAGCGGAACGATCACCAGTGGTCCGAAGGCGACGATCAGCCAGTACAGCGAGGTGGTGTCGGCCAGGTTCGCGCCTGCGACCGAAAACACGACCACTGAGAGCTGGAAGACGCTCACGATCAGCAGACAGTTCGTCAGCGTCTGTGCGTTCATCGACGCGTTCTTTCAGCCAGTGTGACATGTTCCTATCGGTCCATACCCGCTACCGCCCGGACCGAACCGCCAGATACCCCGCTAACAGGATCGCCGCCGCGGGGAACGCCGCGAGAACGACGAAGACGTGTTCGATGTTGCCATAGGTGAGGACGATCCCAGCAACGGATGCGCCCGCGGCACCGACGCCGAACACGCCCAGGTAGACGTAGCCGAAGGAGAGACCGTGAACGTCCGCCGGGGCGGTTTTGCCGACGAGCGCCTGGACGATGGGTGCGTAGAGGAAGACCGAAAATCCGAGAGCGGCGCAGGCGAGCAGGAACGGGCCGGTACCGAGCGCCGCCGCCGGGACGAACGACAGCGAGACGGCCACCAGCACGGCGAACGCCCCGATGATCGCGTACTCCGGACTGGTGCGGTCGCTGAGTTTTCCGCCGATGAGCTGGCCGACCGCGCCGATCATCAACAGGCCGGCGTAGAGGTACTGGCTCGAGTCGAACGACTCGCCGCCGAGTTCGACGGTGCCGAAGACGCTGAGTTGGGCGAGCACGTCGGGTAGGAAGGTGAAGATCCCCCGGTAGTAGATCCCGCCGAACATCGCAACGGCGAAGACGACGGCGAAGCCGCTCGCGAACAGCAGTTTGGACCGGGAGAGAAACTCGAGTGCGGACAGTCCGCCGTCGGCAGCGATCGTTCCCTCGCCGTCGCCCGCGGCGTCGCTGTCGACGCCCGCGGTCTCATCGAAGGAGGCGACCCAGGCGTAAGCGGCCGCGGCGACCGCCGGAATCGCGAGGAGGGCGGCGACGAGGCGCCACTCGAGGACGGTGAGCATGATCGCGGCGACGAACGGGCCGAGCGCGGTACCGACGTTGCCGGCGGCGCCGTGGTAGGCGAGGGCCGTTCCGGTGCGGTCGGTGCCGCGGGTGAGCAAGGAGAGCGCCGCCGGGTGGTAGACGCTGGCGGCCGCGCCCCAGACGATCAGCGCGGCAGCCACCAGCCAGACGGTCGTCGCGAGACTCAGAAGGAGGAAGCCGCCGCCCATCCCCAGGATCGAACCGGTGACGAGCGTCCGCGAGCCGTAGCTATCGGAGAGGATGCCACTCGGCACCGCCCCGACGCCGATCAGGCCGTAGCCGACGGCCACGACCGTCCCGATGAGCGCGGGGGAGACCCCGAAGGTCGCGAGCCAGACGACGACGAACAGCGGAATCGTCATCTCGTAGCCGTGGAACGTCGCGTGACCGACCATCGTAAAGCGCGTGATGGCCCGGTCGTTCCCGTCCATAGCTCCCCCTCTCTCGGGCGAGGGTTAAACTCATCCGTCGAAGCTCAGAACTGCCGGTTTCGACTGGCAGAGAACTCGAGGCTACTGGCCGACTACAGGTAGCCTTCGCCGGCCAGCCGCTCGATCCCCTCTCGTAACCGCTCCTCGCTCGCAGCGTAGGAGATCCGCGCGTAGCCGGGGGTACCGAAGGCGCTTCCCGGTACCGTGGCGACGTGGGCGTCCTCGAGCGCTCCTTCGCACCACTCCTGGTCGTCTACTCGCGGCTCGTCGCCGCCCGTCTCCGAGGCGCGTGGCGCCTCGCTCGTCGGAAGCATCATGTAGAACGCGCCGTCGGGAACCGCGACGTCGACGCCCTCCTCGGCGAGCAGGTCGACGACGAGGTCGCGCCGCTCTTCGAACGCAGAGACCATCTCCGCGACCGCGTCGTCGGTGTTCTCGAGCGCCTCGATTCCGGCGTGCTGGACGAAGTTTACGGCAGAAGAGACCGAGTGACTGTGGAGTTTGCCGGCCTGCTCGACCAGCGCCTCGGGGCCGGCGACGTAGCCGAGCCGCCAGCCGGTCATCGAGTAGGCCTTCGAGAAGCCGTTGACGGTAACGGTGCGCTCTGCCATCCCCTCGAGCGTTCCGAGGCTCGTCGGCTCGACGTCGTAGGTGATCTCGTTGTAAATCTCGTCGGAGATCACGGTGAAGTCGTGCTCGACGGCCAGGTCGCGGACGCCCTCGAGCGCCGCGTCGGAGTACACCGCACCCGTCGGGTTCGACGGAGAGTTGACGATCAGCAGCGTCGTCTCGTCGGAAACGGCGTCGGCGAGGTCGTCGAGGGCGGGCTCGAGCCGGAAGTCGTGCGGCGAGAGGTCGACACGAGAGAGCGAGCCCCCGGCCATCTTCACCATCGCCTCGTAGGACACCCAGGCGGGGTCGAGCAGCGCTACTTCGTCTCCTTCCTGCACGAGGGCCTGGACGATCTCGTACAGTGCCTGCTTCGCGCCGGGCGTGACGATGATCTCTTCGGGACCGTGGTCGAGGCCGTCAGCCGCGAGTTTTTTCGAGATTGCCTCGCGAAGCTCGAGAATTCCCGCGGAGGTCGTGTAGCCGGTGTGGCCGGCGTCCATCGCGTCCTTGCCGGCCCGGACGACGTTCTCCGGCGTCGGGAAGTCGGGCTCGCCGACGGAGAGGTCGACGACGTCGGCGCCGTCGTTCTCGAGTTCGGTCGCGAGCGCCGAAATCGCGAGCGTTGCGGACGGTTCGACTCGGGTCAGCCGATCGGTGAATTCCATAGTCATTGTCTGGTAGGTTTCGATCAGGGCTCAGGGAGCGACTCGACGAGACTCAGCGCGCCCTCGACCGCCTTGCCGGCGTTGTCGACGCGTTCTCGGGCCTCCGCGACGGACATTCCCGGGCCGGTGACGCCGAGGGTCACCGGGGTATCGCGCTCGATACTCACGTCCGACAGCCGCCCGGCGGCGGCGTCGGTGATCACCTGGTCGTGGTCGGTGTCGCCGGTGATCACCGCGCCGAGGGCGGCGACGGCGTCGACTTCCTCGCGGCGGGCCAGTCGGTCGGCGGCCAGCGGCGCGTCGTAGACGCCGGGGACGCGAACGGTTTCGTGGACCTCTGCGCCGGCGTTTTCGGCGACCTCGAGGGCGGCCTCTTCCATCTGCTCGGTGATCGGGCGGTTGAACTCCGCGACCACCAGTCCGAGCGTGGGCATGCTCGAGCGGTGGTGTGGCTGGGTCAAAGAGGTACCGTTCCGTGCGAGATTTATCGAGCACGGAACATGCGAGAACCTGTTCTCGCATCTGCTATGTGCGAACATTTGTGAGCACATCGCTCGAAGTGGGAGCGGCAGCGAGCACTTCGTAGTTCTGGGCGAGTTTATCGAGCCCAGAACATGTGAGAGTTCGCTCTCGCACCTGTTATCTGCGAACTTTGGTGAGCAGATTGCTCGCCCCGCTCATACGAGCGAGTCATCGCTATGGGCGAGGGTCGCGGGCCGTAGCGTTCTAGAGGTCACATCGCACCCACCGGAGGGCTATTTCAACCGGCCGAAACGTCCGGCGCGGTAATCGTTTTCCGGAGGGTGACTCTTCGGCGAAAGTCTCGCCCGTACGATTAATGCATGTCAACACATACCAATACCATGGATACGATACCCGACGATATCGAATTTCTCGTCGCGTCGGACCACCGCGTCGCCGTGCTTACTGCACTGGCCAACGGCCCGGGTGACCGTCACGAGTTGCGTTCCGCGACGGGGGCGTCCTCCCCGACCATGGGCCGAATCCTCGCCGACTTCCAGGACCGCCACTGGATCGAACGGGAGGGACAGACGTACCGGCTGACCGGGCTGGGTGAGTTCGTCGTCGATCAGTTTACGAAGTTTCGCGAAGCGATGGCCTCTCAGCGGCGACTCCGCGAGGTCTGGCCGTGGCTGCCACACGAGATCGGCGACTTCGGCCTCGAGTCGATCACCGACGTGGTGGTTTCCAAACCAGGGTCCGGCTATCCCTACAGGCCCGTCGAACGTCTTACTCAACTCATCACGACGACGAGAACGATGCGCGGATTCGGCATGGCTCTGCTCAAGTCGGGGAACCTGGAACCGTTTTTCGCCCGTGCCCTGGATGGCCTGGAGTGTGAATACATCTATCCGCCCGTCGTTTTCGAGGAACTGCTCTCGTGGGACGAAGAAACAGTCCTCGAGGCGGCGACACGAGCTAACTACGCCGTCTTGCTACACGATGAGCTTCCACTCGACGACCGGTGTGGGATTTGTCTGTTCGACGACCGGGTTAGCATCTGCTGTTACGATCCGGAGGTGGGAACCTTACAGTCGCTCGTTGACACCGGAAGCGACGAGGTGCGTACGTGGGCGGAGTCCTCCTACGAACGGTTCCGAGAGGAGGCCCGACCGCTCGAGGACGGCGACGACCTCCTGTCGGTCGAATCGCTTCGGTAATCTACGCCTCGGGCTGGCATCTTCCTCGACGGGCACGCTTTCACGGCGTGAAATATTTCACTGGACATTTATACGTTTGCTCGCGGCGTAGCTGCCTTCGTGGTAAGACCCATGAGTGATCATGCACGTCGATCGACCGGCTGGCAGGTCGAACAGAACGCTTCCGAGGCCTACGAACGGTATCTGGTACCCCCGATTTTCGAGTCGTGGGCTGACCGACTCGTCGAGACGAGTAACGTCCAGGAGGGAGATCGAGTCCTGGACGTTGCCTGCGGGACCGGTATCGTGGCGCGGCGTGCTGCGACCCGGAGCGGTACCGGTGGCTCCGTCGTAGGGCTCGACATCAACGAGGGAATGCTTGCGGTGGCGGAGGAAACCGCTGTCGACATCCACCCCTCGATCGAGTGGCGACAGGGCGACGCGACCGATCTCCCGTTCGCCGAAGAGCAGTTCGACGTCGTCTACTGTCAACAAGCTCTCCAGTTCTTCGACGATCCTGTCGCGGCAGTCGGAGAGATGCGCCGGGTTCTCACACCGGGTGGACGCCTGGCGCTGAGCGTCTGGCGCCCGCTCGACTACCAGCCCGGGTACGTCGTGTTGGCCGACGCCGTAGAGCAGCATATTGGTGACGATGCCGGGGAAACGATGCGCTCACCGTTCCCCGCATGGGATGCAGATACCCTTCGAACGTTCGTCGAGGATGCGGGGTTCGACGACGTCTCGGTCACCATCGAAATCGGTTCCGTGCGCTATCCGTCGGTCGAGGAGTTCGTTCGCCGCGAGGCCGCCAGCTCGCCGCTAGCCGAATCAGTCGCAGCCGTCGAGCGAGCGGTGCGGGACGAACTGGTTCGGGACGTCGAAGATGCGTTGCACGCCTACACTGACGCCGAGGGAGTCGTCTCGCCGATGGAATCCTACGTCGTCGTCGCAGAGAGGTAGCGAACAACGGGCGGTTCGCTCCATGGTGCGCGCAGTGTCTCGATTACGACCGTTCTCTCGCTTTACGACTGTTTCAACACCGTCGGATCGACCTACTGCCAGGGCGTCCCGACGACTTCGGCCTGGAGTTCGTGGCCGACGCGGAGTCGGCAGTCCGACACCGGCGTGGCGATACAGGCGAGGACGTACCCCTCGTCGCGGGCCGCCGCTTTCAGCGCTCGAGGGGGCTCGAGGTACGCTAGCTCCCCCTCGAGCACCATCGCCGTACACGTCCCACAGGCACCGTAAAGACAGCCGTACGGGAGGTCGACGCCCGCGGCGGTCGCGGCGTCGACGACCGAATCGCCAGGCTCGACGTGAACGGTTTCCTCGCAGCCATCACTGCGGACGAGTTCGACGCGGTGGCCGACTCGAGCGCGGCGTCTCGAGTCGCCGTCGGCGTCCGGATTCACCATCGGCTCACTGCCAGACGTCGCTGGTGCAGTCCCCGCCGGGCCAGCGGATCTCGTGGGCGCGGGCGGCGCCGCCGGGAGCGTCGCCGAAGTCGATCAGGAACTCCTCGTCCAGTTCCATCCGGCCCTCGTCGGGATAGACGTCGGCTTTCAGCATCAGCGAGCCCTCCGCGGCGATCTCGGGGTAGAACTGGTTGTCCCAGGAGGAAAACAGCGACGTCGTCCAGTAGAGCCGGCGGCCGTCCCGGGAGAGCTGAATCATCTGCGGCGCCCCGCGAATCGGCGTCCCCTGGATGTCCTGGCGGTCGCCGAAGAGGCCGCCGGCCCACACCTGGTCGACGAGACGGGGGTTCGCCGCGTCGCTGACGTCGTACATGCGGACGTCGCCGTGGAGCCAGTTCGAGAAGAACAGGTACTGGTCGTCGAGCGAGAGCAGGGTGTCGGTGATCAACGGCGGGACCGGCATATCCCAGTCCTCGTGCTCCCGGGGCTCCTCGTCGATGACGACGTCCCAGTCCCAGGTGCCGTCGCTTTCCTCGTAGAACCGGATGATGTTCGAGGCGAGCGCCGCGCCGACGTACCCCTGGGGTTCCTCGGGGTTATGACTCATTCGGACCTCGAGGGGGATCAGTCCGGCCTCGCCGAGTTCGAGCGTCTGGACGTGCTCGCGGCTCTCCCAGTCCCAGATGTGGATCGCGCTGCCGTACTTGCCGGCCTCGACGTCCTCGAGGTCGAAGCCGGGGTAGTAGGTGGAGGGAGCGGCCCACTCGCTCGAGACCATGACGTCGTGTCGCGGCTGGTACCAGTAGTCGTAGTTCATCTCCATCTCGCCGCGGTCGTGCTCCCAGCGGCCGTCGATGCTGAAGTCGTCCTGGTCGATCTGGAGGAACCCCCCGGGGAGTTCGCCGTCGGCGTTGCCGAGCATGCTCACGACGATCTTGCCGCCGGGGACGCAGTGGACCGTGTGCGGCGCGGAGAGGTCGTGGGCGAAGACCTCCTCGGGTTCGATGACCCGAACCAGTTCGGGTTCCCGGGGCTCTTCGGCGTCGATGATGTGGATGCGCGAGGAGCGCTGGCCGGGGACGACGAGGTACTGCCGGGAGAGCGCCTCGTCGTGACACGACGACGAACAGGCGTTCCAGCCGAAGTGGTGGAGTTCGTCGCCCCGATTGGGCATCTCGACGCTGTCGATAAACTCGCAGTAGGTGTCCGAATCGGGATCGACGTCGACGACAGCGACGAAGTCGTTGCCCTCAGTCTCCATCCCGACTCGAGGCCCCATCACGTAGGCGATGCGCTCGCGGTCGGACTCCGTTCGCATGGCCGCCGGCGTCGGATAGCCGGGTCCGCCGACGTCCGGGTGGTCGTGTCCGTGGTGATGGTCGTGGCTGTGCTCGGTTCCGTGGCTACGCTCGGTGGAATCGCCCATACCGCCGACTCCCACCCGACAAATGATGTAGTTTCTCGCGGGTGACGCTGTATGTCTGCACGTGGGGAGACTCGCCGACGAGCGAGCAGTACGCGGACCGGTAATTCAGCGGCAGAGACCGCTCGGACCGCCGACCGTCCGGCACCCACTCGGAACCCGATCCGGCGATTTTAAGCGCGGCCGATGAGAACCACGATCCAATGACGACGCTACGGACGCCGGGGCCGACGCTCGGCGTCGTCGGCGGGGGACAGCTCGGACGAATGCTCTCAGAGGCGGCCGCGCCGCTGGGGGTCGAGGTCGTGGTTCTCGATCCGACGCCCGACTGCCCGGCCGCGCCGGTCGCCCGCGATCAGATCGTCGGCGACTTCGACGACGAGGCGGGTATCCGCGAACTCGCCGCGCGGGCTGACGTGCTCACCTTCGAGATCGAACTTGCGGACCAGGACTTACTCGAGCGGGTGAGCGAGCGCTCCGGGACGCCGGTTCACCCCAGGCCGGAGACGCTGCGGCTGATCCACGACAAGCTGGTTCAGAAGGAAGCCCTCGAGGACGCGGGGATTCCGGTTCCCCCCTTCAGGGCGGTCGAGGACGCCGACGACGTCCGCGAGGCGATCGACGACTACGGGGCGCCGGTGATGCTCAAGGCCCGGACCGGCGGCTACGACGGGCGGGGGAACGTCCCCGTCGAGTCGAAGTCGGATGCAACGGAGGCCCTCGAGGCAGTCGCCGGCCCCGCGATGGTCGAGGCGTTCGTCGAGTTCGAGCGCGAGGTGTCGGTGATCGCGGTCAAGGGCGAGGGCGAGACGGCGACGTTCCCGGTGGGGGAGAACGTCCACGAAGCGGAGATCCTGCGGGAGACGATCGTTCCGGCGCGCTCGAGTCCCGCCGTCGAGGAACGCGCTCGCGAGGTCGCGACCGACGTCCTCGAGTTGATGAAGGGACGGGGAGTCTACGGGATCGAGCTGTTCGAAACGCGCGAGGCGCGTAGTGCCTCGGAACGCTCGAGCGGGCAGCGCCCGCGAGAGGACAGGGAGCGGATCCTCGTCAACGAGATCGCCCCGCGCCCGCACAACTCGGGTCACTGGACGATCGAGGGCGCGCAGTGTTCGCAGTTCGAACAGCACGCTCGCGCCGTCCTCGGGTGGCCACTCGGCTCGACCGCGTTGCGGGGGCCGACGGTGTCGACGAACCTGCTCGGCGACGTCGAGGAGAACCGGCCCGCGGCGCTTCGGGGAGTCGACCGAATTCTCGAGACCGACGGCGCGCACCTCCACTGGTACGGCAAGCGCGAGGCGCGGCCGCTCCGGAAGCTAGGACACGTGACGGTTTCGAGCGACGGGGTAACCGAGGGGGACGAGCTCCTCGAGAAGGCGCGGAACCTCCGGAAGGCGGTGACGTTCGAGTAGCGGTGGCAGCTGCCAATACAACAACTATTTTGGCTCGTCGGTTCGGGGTGTGAAACGAGTGAGTGGATCATACAGGGAGCGTGCCGGCGACGTGCCTGTTCGCGCGCTCTGTCTCGCGCCGGGCGGTGCGCTCGCCGGGAAAGACGCGACCGCGTTCGATTCCCGCGAGCTTTCGATTTTCGTGACGAGAGATCTCGAGGCCGCACTCGAGCGCGTGAGCGATGTCGACTGCGTCGTCTGCTCCGGCGAGGGGACGACCGACGAGCCGCTCGAGGCGATCGACGCGATTCGGCGGGTCGCTCCGACGGTTCCCACCATCGTCGTCGGGGCGGCCGGGGACCACGATCTCGAGGCGCGAGCGCTCGAGGCGGGGGTGACGGAGTATCTCGGGACGGAGACGATCCGGCGCCGCCCAGACCTCCTTGCGACGCGGGTGAACAGGGCCGTTGAAGCCTTCCGACAGGCCGATAGCGAGTCGCAACCGAGCAGGCGGGGCAGCCGTTCGTGGGCCGAGTTCTACGGCTCGCTGTACGAGGTGAGCTCCGACACCGACCTCGCCTTCGAAGAGAAGCTCGAGCGGCTGCTCTCGCTGGGCACCGAGTACCTTGGCGTCGATCTGGGTTTTCTAACCCGGATCGCGGACGGCGTCCAGACGGTTGACGTGGCCGTCGGTGACCACGACCTGCTGCAGAACGGGTCTCGGTGCCCCCTCTCAGAGGCCTACTGTCGGAAGACGATCGAAACTGACGGACTCCTCGGCGTCCACGATGCCCTCGGGGCCGGCTGGGAAGGGGACCCTGCCTACGAGACGTTCGACCTCGGGTGCTACATCGGCGGTCGGGTGACCGCCGACGGGGAGCTGTACGGCACTCTCTGTTTCGCCGACACCGACCCGCAAACGGAGCCGTTCACCGGAGCCGAGCGGACCGCCGTCGAACTGCTCACCCGCTGGGCGAGTTACGAACTCGAGGAGCGGCGCGCCAGAGAGCGGCTTCGTCGCAAGACTGAGCGCCTCGAGCGGCTCACCGGCGTCGTCAGCCACGATCTCCGGAACCCGCTGACGGTGGCCCAGCTCCAGCTGAACTTGGTACGCGACGCCGCGGAGTCGGCGGTCGACGACGACGTTGATCTCGAGGGGTTCGAGCACGTTGCCGACGCTCACGACCGCATGCAGACGATCATCGACGACCTGCTGTGGCTCGCCCAGGAGGGACGAGACGTCGGCGCGCTCGAGCAAACGTCCCTCGAGTCCGTCGCCCGCAGCGCCTGGAGCACCGTCGACACCGGCGGGGCGACGCTCGAGGTAACCGACCGGCCGCTCGTCGCAGACCCCGACCGACTGCGACAGGCGCTCGAGAACTTGTTTCGTAACGCCGTCGATCACGCGGGCGAAGCGCCCGTGATCCGCATCGCTCCAATCGACAACGCCGACGTCTCCGGGTTCTACGTCGAAGACGACGGTCCCGGCGTGCCCCGAGAGCTGCGCGAGTCGGCGTTCGAGCCCGGAACGACATCGAACGAGCAGGGAACCGGCCTCGGTCTTTCGATCGTCGAGGGAATCGCGACGGCCCACGGCTGGACGGTTTCGCTCGCCGAAAGTGACGCTGGCGGCGCGCGCTTTGAGTTCACCGGCGTCGAGCGGGAGTGAGGATCGGTGAACCCGACCCATTCTTTGCGCTCGCCGCGCAAGCCGGCGGTATGACCGCGGATTCGGTAACCGACCTGATCGAACGGCTTCGCGCGGAAGCCGAGCGCGACCTGCCGGCGGCCGAAACGCCCGACGTGGGTATCGTCATGGGGAGCGACTCGGACCTCGAGACCATGATGACCGGCGGCTCCCGCCCCGGCGCCTACGACGCGTTCGTCGACGAACTCGGCTTCGAAGAACAGACGGACTTCGAGACTCCGCCCGAGTCGCGGTTTACCTTCGAGACGTACGTCACATCCGCCCACCGGACGCCGGCGCTGATGACCGCCTACGCCGAGACGGCCGAGGAGCGCGGCCTCGAGGTCATCATCGCCGGCGCCGGCGGGAAATCGGCCGACCTGCCGAACATGACCGCCTCGATCGCCTATCCCCTGCCCGTGATCGGCGTTCCCGTCCAGGAAAAATCCGTCGACAGCGTCATCGGGATGCCCGCCGGCGCGCCACTCGTGGCCGTCGACGCCGGGAAGTCGTTCAACGCGGCGCTCTCTGCGGCCCAGATTCTCGCGCGCCAGCACGACGAACTGCGCGAGCGGCTGCTCGCGTACCACGAGTCGCTGCAGGAAGCCGTGGGAACCGCCTCCAGGGAGCTTCACGACGGCGGGACCCCGGCGTACCGTTCCCGGTAAGAGGCCCCTGTCGCTGGGGCGAAACGGTACGTCGCTGCGACAGTTTCGTCGCGTTCCCCTCGTCGAACCTGACTGTCGGGTTCGCGTGAACGCTCCTTCCAGTTCGCGTGAGTTCGAGACATCGCCGGCGGTTCGGAGTAACGAGTTGGTACCCTCAGCCGGGAGAGCGATCAGTCCCGAGACCGGTCACAGCAGAGACCTGACGCGGACCAGTCCGGAGTATCGGTTCCGACGAGGGCGCAGTCTATCGGAATCGGACGAAAAACAAAGAATCAACCCTTATATGGGTGCGTTTCCAAGCCCCGAACGTTACGGAGATGAACCAATGGATAGCCATCGGGGCGCTGGCGCTCGTGGGGCTACTGATACCGCTGAGTATGATGGCGGCGTCGTACCTCCTACGGCCGAGTGTACCTGAAACGAGCAAACGTGCCACCTACGAGAGTGGCGAGGTGCCGACCGGCGGGACGCGCATCCGGTTTAACATCCAGTACTACATGGTTGCGCTTCTTTTCCTGGTCTTCGACATCGAAACCGTCCTGCTGTTCCCGTGGGCGATCGTGTACACCGACGCGCTCGCAGCCGAGGAGTACGGACTCCTCGAGGCGCTCGGACCGATGTTGTTGTTCGTCGCCATCCTCCTCGTCGGACTCGCGTGGGCGTGGCGCAACGGCGCAGTACAGTGGGCTCGTAGCCCCCGTCAGGTCGAAGCGAGATCCGAGGTCGAACGACCATGAGTAGCGACAAACCACGCCAAGACATCTACGACAGCACCGCACCGGTGACCGACACGCGCGACGCGCGGATGGGTGAGGGCGTCGACGACCGGTTCAACTCGAAGCTCCGGGAGGCGTTCGGCTCCTCGCCGTTCATCCTCACGAAGTTCGACCAGTTCATGAACTGGGTCCGCGGTTCGTCGATGTTCATGCTGCAGTTCGGGATCGCCTGCTGCAGCATCGAGATGATCCACACCTACGCGATCAAACACGACCTGGACCGCTTCGGTGCGGGCGTGCCGCGCGCCTCGCCCCGGCAGGCCGACGTGATCATCGTTCCCGGAACCATCGTCTCGAAGTTCGGGCCGCGGATGAAGCGGGTCTACGACCAGATGCCCGAACCCAAGTTCGTCATCGGCATGGGGTCGTGTACGATCTCCGGCGGTCCGTTCCAGGAGGGGTACAACGTCGTCAAGGGCGCAGAGGAAATCATTCCCGTCGACATCCACGTTCCCGGCTGCCCACCACGGCCCGAGGCGCTCATCTACGGGGTCGCCAAACTCCAGGAGCGCGTCGCCAACGGCGAAACCTCGCCAGTCGTCGTCAAGCCGTACGAACTCGAGCAGTTCGGCGATCTCTCGCGGGACGAGCTCGTCCAGAAGCTCGCCGACGATATCGACGAGGACGACCTCGTCATGCGGTACAACTGGGCTGATTCGCCATGAGCACGGAACTCGAACCGATAGCCGAGGAGGTCACCGAGGACGAACTCGAGGCGCTGATCGGCGACCGCGCGCTCTCGCGAGACGATCACCTGAACGCTCCCGGCTTCGTCATCCGTCCCGACGCCGTCCAGGACGTCCTCTTCGATCTGCGAGACGAGGCCGGCTTCGACCATCTCTCCTGTCTCACGGCTCAGCAGTATCCGGACCGCTACGAGTCGATCTACCACCTGAAGAAGTACGACGACCCCACCCAGGAAGTGAGCGTCGTCGTCCCGACGAGTTCCGACGACCCCGTCAGCGAGTCCGCCGAGCCGGTGTACCGGACCGCGGACTGGCACGAACGCGAGGCGTTCGACCTCGTCGGCGTCGACTACGAGGGCCACCCCGACCCGCGTCGCATTCTGCTGCCCGAGACGTGGCAGGGCCACCCCCTCTCGCTGGACTACGACCAGAGCAAACCACAGATCGTCACGCTCTCAGAACACGCGAACCCGCTGCAGGCAGACCACAAGGACGCCGAGTCGGACACGATGTTCCTGAACATCGGCCCGCACCACCCGGCGACCCACGGGGTGCTCCACGTCAAAACCGTTCTCGACGGCGAGACGGTCGCTGACGTCGAACCCGACATCGGCTACCTCCACCGCTGTGAGGAGCAGATGTGCCAGCAGGGAACCTACCGTCACCAGATCATGCCCTACCCCGACCGCTGGGACTACGTCTCGGCGGGGCTGCTCAACGAGTGGGCCTACGCGCGCGCGGCAGAGGACCTTGCGGACATCGAGGTGCCCGAGTACGCTCAGGTCATCCGGACCATGGGTGCAGAGCTGTGCCGGATCGCGAGTCACATGCTCGCGCTCGGGACGTTCTGTCTCGACGTCTTCGGCGACTTCACCGCGGT
The DNA here is from genome assembly GCF_059736515.1 of Natrononativus sp. DTA114. Lineage (NCBI taxonomy): Archaea > Methanobacteriati > Methanobacteriota > Halobacteria > Halobacteriales > Natrialbaceae > Natrononativus > Natrononativus sp. DTA114. The sequence continues at coordinate 976,430 of NZ_JCASSN010000003.1, forward strand.
CTTCCAGTACGCGTTCCGCGACCGCGAGGTCGTCCAGAACATCCTCGAGGATCTCACCGGCCAGCGGCTGATGTTCAACTACTTCCGGCTGGGCGGGGTCGCCTGGGACCTGCCCGAACCGCGCGAGGAGTTCTTCGAGAAGACGCGGGACTTCCTCGACGACCTCCCGCACAAACTCGCGGAGTACAACGACCTCGTCACCGGCAACGAGATCTTCCAGATCCGCTGTGTCGACACCGGCATCTTAGAGCCCGACGTCGCCAAGCAGTACGGCTGTACCGGTCCCGTCGCCCGGGGCTCGGGCGTCGATATGGACCTCCGCCGGGACGACCCCTACGGCTACTACGAGAACCTCGACTGGGACGTCATCACCGAGGACGGGATGGACAACTACTCGCGCGTGCTCGTTCGCATGCAGGAAGTCGAGGAGTCCGCGAAGATCATCGAGCAGTGTATCGACCTGCTCGAGGAGTGGCCCGAGGACGACCGCCAGATTCAGGCGAACGTCCCCCGGACGCTCAAGCCGGACGCCGACACCGAAGTCTACCGCGCCGTCGAGGGTGCGAAGGGCGAACTCGGCATTTACATCCGCTCTGACGGCACGGACAAGCCGGGTCGGTTCAAGATCCGGAGCCCGTGTTTCCACAACCTTCACTCGCTGCGGGAGATGACTCAGGGCGAGTACATTCCCGACCTGATCGCCTCCCTCGGTAGTCTCGACATCGTGCTCGGAGAGGTGGATCGATGAGTTCGGCTCTCTACCCACTCCAGACGGACGAGCCGGTGTTACTCCCCGATCGGATCAGTGAACTCACCGGCCTCGGCGAACTCGGTACCGCCGGCGACCTGATCGCCGCGTTCATCGGCGCCGTCCTCGTCGGCTCGCTGATGATGACGATGACGGCGTTCGCCGGCCCGTGGGCAAAACGGAAGATCACCGCCGCCTTCACGGACCGGATCGCGGTTAACCGCGTCGGCCCCTTCGGCCTGCTGATCATCGTGGCCGACGCCGTCCGCCTGCTCTCGAAGGAGAACATCATCCCGGAGGAGGTCGATCGCCCGGCGTACGATCTCGCTCCGCTGATCGTCGCCTCCTCGGCGATGCTCGGCTTCGCCGTCATCCCGATGGGGAGCGGCATCCACCTCGCAGATCCGGAAGTCGGACTGGCGTACGTCTTCGCCGTCTCCGGCATCGCCAGCATCGGTCTCGTGATGGCCGGCTACGCCTCGGCGAACAAGTACTCGCTGCTGGGTGGCCTGCGGGCGGTCGCACAGAACGTCGCCTACGAGATTCCGCTCGTGGTGACGGGGATGTCGGTCGTCATCTTCGCCGGCTCCCTGCAGATGAGCGAGATCGTCGCGATCCAGAACGAGCCGCTGATCGACCTCGGCGCCGTCGCGATTCCCCAGTGGTTCGCGATCGTCAACCCGTTCGCGTTCGTACTGTTTATCGCGGCGAACATGGCAGAGATCGGTCGGAACCCCTTCGACACGCCCGAGGCACCGACCGAGATCGTCGCCGGGTACCAGACCGAGTACTCGAGCGTCTACTTCGTGTTGATCTACCTTGGGGAGTTCCTGCACATCTTCCTCGGCGGGGCGATCATCGCGACGATCTTCCTCGGCGGCCCGGCCGGTCCCGGCCCGGCCGAGATCGGCATCGTCTGGTTCCTCGTGAAGATCTGGGCGGTGTTCCTGCTCACCCAGTGGTTCCGCTCGGCGCTGCCACGGGTTCGTATCGACCAACTCATTGAGATCGGCTGGAAGGGCATGCTCGTCCTTTCGTTCGCCAATCTCCTGCTCACCGCGGTTATCGTGGGGCTGATTCAGGCATGATCGGACTGCTCAAATCCATGGCGACGACGATGAAACACGCACTGGACGGGAACACGTTCACGGTCGAATACCCGGACGTCGCTCCCGAAGTATCGCCGCGCTTTCGCGGCGTTCACAAGTTCAGCCAGGAGCGCTGCATCTGGTGTCGCCAGTGTGAAAACGTCTGTCCGAACGACACGATCCAGATCGTCACGGACGACCAGCGCCAGGGCGAACAGTACAACCTCCACATCGGACAGTGCATCTACTGTCGGCTCTGTGAGGAGGTCTGCCCCGTCGACGCCATCCTGCTCACCCAGAATTTCGAGTTCACCGGCGACACGAAAGCCGACCTCGTCTACAACAAAGAGCAGCTGATGGCGGTGCCGTGGTACAAGGACATCGATCCGCTCGAGTCCCGTGAACCCGACCGTGGCGGCTGGATCGGCGAGGGAGAAGGAGAGGTCGATTACCAGTAAGAGACTCAGCCCGTCTCGAAATCTACAAAGGGCATACCCAACCAGACAACACTAATGACATACGAGCTCATCGCGTTCGGGCTGTTCGCGTTCGTGACGCTGAGCAGCGCCTTGGGCGTCGTGCTCATGCAGGATCCGTGGCATTCGGCGCTCCTGCTCGGCGTGACCCTGATGAGCGTCGCGGTGTACTACGTGATGTTGGCGGCGGAGTTCGTCGCCGTGATGCAGGTCCTCGTCTACGTGGGCGGGGTCCTCATCCTCATTACGTTCGCCGTGATGCTGACGCAGCGAGAGGAACCTGAAGAGCGGGTGGTACAGACATGACGACGGGGCCGAAACTTCGCCTCGGACCGACGCTCGTTCCGGGCGTCCTCGCCGTCGGGCTGTTCGTGATTATGGCACTGATCGTGCTGAACACGCCCTTTGCCGGCATGGAAGGCTTCAGCCCGGGCGATACGACGATTACGGATAACATCGGCTACGCGATGTTAGATCTCACCGCGTTGCAGGAGATCGACAGCGAGCCGTTCCTCGTCTCGTTCCTGCTGGCTGCGATCGTTCTCGACGCCGCACTCGACGCCTCGCTGGTTCTCGCAAAGCGCGAGGAAGCGGGCGAGCCCGTGACGGCGCTCGCGAGCCGATCGGACCCCGGCGCGGACGAGGGTGCCCAGCCCGCCGTCACCGACGGCGGCCAGGGAGGTGACGACGCGTGAGCGTCGGCATCGAGCACTACGTGTTGCTCTCGATGGCCCTGTTCTGTATCGGGCTGTTCGGGGTTCTCACGCGACGTAACGCGTTGATGTTCCTGATGTCCGTCGAGTTGATGCTGAACGCCGCGAACATCAATCTGATCGCGTTCGCGTTCTACCACGGCAACCTCACCGGCCAGGTGTTCGCCCTCTTTACGATGGCGCTGGCCGCCGCGGAGGTCGCCGTGGGGCTCGGGATCATCCTGGTGTTGTACCGGAACTTCCGCGATGTCGACGTGACGGTACCGTCGGCGATGAGGTGGTAAGATGGTAGGTGTATTCGAATTCGCTCCGGCGATCGCGTTGTTCCCCCTCGCGGCGTTCGTTATCGCACTCGTCTTCGGCAATGCGATGCCGAAGAAGGGTGCGTTCGCGGGTATCTTCGCGACGGCAGCCTCGTTAGTGCTGTCGCTCGTGATGCTCGCGGCCGTCGCAGGCGGTGAAGTGTACCACGAGACGCTGTACGAGTGGGCCGTCGGCTCAGAGATCGCGTTCACGTTCGGGATCCTGATCGACCCGCTGTCGGCGCTGATGCTCGTCATCGTCTCGCTGATCGCGCTGCTGGTTCACGTCTTCAGTCTCGGCTACATGAACGCCGAGGGCGAGACCGGCCTGCCGCGATACTACGCCGAACTCGGCCTCTTTACGTTCAGCATGCTCGCCTTCGTCTTTGCGGACAACCTGCTGATGGCGTTCATGTTCTTCGAACTCGTGGGGCTGTGTTCGTATCTGCTGATCGGCTTCTGGTTCCGCACCCGATCCGCCCCGTCGGCCGCGAAGAAGGCGTTCCTGGTCACCCGCTTCGGTGACTACTTCTTCCTGCTCGGGGTCGTCGCGATCGCCGCGACGTTCGGAACGGTGGCGTTCGCGGGTGACGGCTCGTTCGTCGCCGAAGCCGAGGCCGCCATCGACGGCGGCGAGACGCTGTTCGGCTTCGACGCCGAAACCTGGATCACGATCACCGGCCTGCTCGTGCTCGGTGGCGTGATCGGTAAGTCCGCCCAGTTCCCGCTGCACACCTGGCTTCCCGACGCGATGGAGGGTCCGACCACGGTCTCCGCGCTCATTCACGCGGCGACGATGGTCGCCGCGGGCGTCTACCTCGTCGCCCGGATGTTCGGCTACTACGCGCTCTCCCCGACCGCGCTCGCGATCATCGCGTTCGTCGGCGGGTTCACCGCGCTGTTTGCCGCGACGATGGGCGTCGTCAAAGACGACATCAAGCAAGTGCTGGCGTACTCGACGATCAGCCAGTACGGCTACATGATGCTCGCACTGGGCGTCGGCGGCTACGTCGCCGGCGTCTTCCACCTGATGAACCACGCCTTCTTCAAGGCGCTGCTGTTCCTGGGTGCCGGCGCGGTCATTATCCTGATGCACCACGAACAGGACATGTGGAAGATGGGCGGCCTCAAGGACAAGGCACCCGTCACCTACTACACGTTCCTCGCGGGCGCACTCGCGCTCGCGGGCATCATCCCGTTCTCCGGCTTCTGGTCGAAAGACGAGATCCTCTACGACGCCTTCATCGTCGGCCTCGAGGAACCAGTTATCCTCATGGCCTACGCGATGGGACTCGTTGCGGTCTTTTTCACCGGCTTCTACACCTTCCGGATGGTCTTCTTGACCTTCCACGGGAACCCGCGTTCGGACGCGGCCCGTGACCCACACCCGGTCGGGCTGCCGGTCAAGATCCCGCTGATCGTGCTCGGCGTGCTCGCACTGGTTGCGGGTGTCGCGAACCTCGCACCGGTCTACAAACTCACCGGTGCGGAGATCACGTTCCTCGAGTACTGGCTCGACGGCGAGTACGGCGCGGTCGAGGGACTGACCTACAGCGCCTACAGCGAGGCAGTCGCCTTCGAATCCGGCCAGATCGGCAGCGAGACCTTGACGCTCCTGCTCGCGGCCGGCCTCTCGCTGGGGCTCGCGTTCGGTGGCGCGGGTGCAGCGTACGTGCTGTACAACGTCCCCGAACCCGTCGCCCACACGGAGAAACTGGGCGGCGCACGGGACGTTCTGCGCAGCAACTACTACCAGGACGAGTTCCAGGTCTGGATCGCCGAAGGCTTCGCGCTGCCGCTGGCTCGAGCCGCGGATCGGTTCGACCAGAGCGTGATCGACGGCGTCGTCAACGGCGTCTCGAGCGTCAGCCTGTTCGGTAGCAGTGGCGTCAAACGCATCCAGACGGGGCTCGTGACGAACTACGCGGCGCTGATCGTCGCCGGGTTCATCGCGTTACTGCTCGTTCTCGGCGTTCTCGGAGGGTGGTTCGTATGATGATTGAAGCACTGATTGCAGTCGCACTGGTCGGCGCGCTCGTGACGTTCGTCGCGCCGAATCGTATCGCCGGTAAACTCGCGTTCGCGATCAGCCTGATCCCTGCCGGGATCTCGCTGTGGATGTTCAGCGCCTTCGACGGCAGCGGGAACGCCCTGCTGGACGGCGACCTCGCGTTCGAGTCCCAGATGGAATGGATCCAGCTGGCAGACTACTCGATCTCGTGGTTCGTCGGCCTCGACGGGATCAGCCTCCCGCTCGTGGTGCTGACGACGGTACTCACGTCGCTCGCGATCATGAGTTCGTGGACGCCGATCGACGAGCGCGAGTCCCAGTTCTACGGGCTCGTGCTCTTCATCGAGGCGAACCTGATCGGCGTCTTCGCGGCGCTCGATTTCTTCGTCTGGTTCATCTTCTGGGAGGCAGTGCTCATTCCGATGTACCTGCTGATCGGGATCTGGGGCGGCCCCCGGCGGAAGTACGCCGCGATCAAGTTCTTCGTCTACACGAACGTGGCGTCGCTCGTGATGTTCGGTGCGTTCATCGCGCTCGTCTTCGGCCTCGACGTCGGTAGCTTCGCGCTGCCCGAGGTGACCGAGGCGATGCTCGACGGCGGCCCCGAAGGAGTCGCCGGCGTGAGCGGAAGTGCGCTGGCATCGATCGTCTTCGTCGCGATGTTCCTCGGCTTCGCGGTCAAGGTTCCCGTGGTGCCGTTCCACACCTGGCTGCCCGACGCCCACGTCGAGGCGCCGACGCCCGCGTCGGTGCTACTGGCCGGCGTTCTGCTGAAGATGGGGACCTACGCGCTGCTCCGGTTCAACTTCACGATGTTCCCCGACGAAGTCGCCGCGTTCGCGATTCCGATCGCCGCCATCGCGGTCATCAGCGTCATCTACGGCGCGATGCTCGCGCTTGCCCAGACCGACCTCAAACGGATCGTCGCCTACTCCTCGGTTTCCTCGATGGGGTACGTCATCCTCGGACTGGTCGCCTACACCCAGTTCGGCGTCGGCGGCGCGACGTTCCAGATGGTCTCCCACGGCCTGATCTCCGGACTGATGTTCATGGCCGTCGGCGTCATCTACAACGCCACGCACACGCGCATCGTGAGCGACATGTCCGGGATGGCCGACAAGATGCCGATCGCGGTTGGCATCCTCATCGCCGGCGCGTTCGGCTACATGGGACTGCCGCTCATGTCCGGGTTCGCCGCGGAGTACTTCATCTTCTTCGGCGCCTTCGGCTCCGAGGTACTCGAGTACGCGCCGCTGTTCACGGCGTTGGCGATGTTCGGTATCGTCATCGTCGCGGGCTACCTGCTGTTCGCGATGCAGCGGACGCTGTTCGGCCCCTACCGGCTCGAAACCGACTACGAGGTGAGCCGTGCGCCGCTGCACGACATCGCGCCGATGTTCGTGTTGCTCGGGCTTATCATCGCCCTGGGCGTGGCTCCCGACCTGATCTTCGAGATGATTACAGACGCAGTCGATCCGATCCTCGAACTGGGAGGTGAGGCCTGATGGTGGCGTTTGACCTGCCCCAGTGGGCCGCACTCGCCCCGGCGCTGCTGCTCGCGCTGACGGCGCTCGCCCTGTTCGTCTTCGACAGTATCAACCCGCGATCGACGAACCGGCCGGCGATCGCCGGCATCGCCACGATCGGCTCGCTGACCTCGCTCGGCGTCGCCGTTTGGTTCATCGTCGCCGGCGTCGGCGACCCCGACCGCGGCGGCGTCGTCGACCTCTTCGGCGGCCAGCTGATCGTCGACCAGATGGCGCTGTTCTTCATGGTCGTCGTCAGCGTCGTTACCGCCCTCGTGGCGGTCGCGAGCTACGACTACATGCGGGATCACGCCTACCAGTCGGAGTACTACTCGCTGGTTCTCCTGGCGGCCACCGGGATGGCGACGATGTCCGCCTCGAACAGCCTCGTGACGATCTTCATCGCCCTCGAGCTGGCCAGCCTGCCGTCGTACGCGCTGGTCGCGATCCTGAAGAACAACCGCGGAAGCGTCGAAGCCGGCCTGAAGTACTTCCTGATCGGCGCGCTCTCCTCGGCGATCATGGTGTACGGTATCAGCCTCATCTACGGGGCGACCGGCCACCTGCAGCTCGGGGCGATCGCCGACAACTTAGACGCCGCAGAGGAGTTCGGCGGCCTGCTCGGCCTCGGTATCCTGATGCTGATCGGCGGGTTCGCGTTCAAGACCGCGAGCGTGCCGTTTCACTTCTGGGCGCCGGAGGCCTACGAGGGGGCACCCGCACCGATCTCGGCGTTCCTCTCGTCGGCCTCGAAGGCGGCTGGCTTCGTGATCGCGTTCCGCGTGTTCACCGAGGCGTTCCCGCTCGAGGCGACGACCGCCGTGATCGGCGTCGACTGGACGCTGGCGTTCATCATCCTCGCGATCGTCACGATGACGGTCGGGAACTTCGCCGCGGCGACCCAGAACAACGTCAAGCGGATGCTCGCGTACTCCTCGGTGGGTCACGCGGGCTACGCGCTGATCGGTCTCGCGGGGCTGGGCGCGGGCAGCGAACTCGTCCTCGGTGCCGCGATGATGCACCTGCTCGTCTACGGCTTCATGAACACGGGTGCGTTCCTGTTCGTCGCCCTGGCGGAGTACTGGGGCGTCGGCCGCACCTTCGAGGACTACAACGGCCTCTCCGCGCAGGCGCCGTTCGCCTGCGTCGCCCTGGCCGTCTTCATGTTCAGCCTCGCCGGCATCCCGCCGTTCGGCGGGTTCTGGAGCAAGTACTTCCTGTTCGTGGGCGCACTCGAGGCCGGACTGTTCATCGTCGCCGCCGCACTGGTGGTCAACAGCGCGCTGTCGCTGTACTACTACTCGCGGCTGGTGAAGGCGGTCTGGATCGAGGACCCGGTCCTCGACCGCGAGTCGCTCGCGCAGCCGACCGGTCTCTACGCGGCGATCGTTATCGCCGCCGTGATGACGGTCGTTCTGCTGCCCGGATTCGGCCCCGTCGTCGACGTGGCGATCGACGCCGCCGCGACGGTACTCGGCTGAGCCGGTAGCTTTTACCGTTCGGGGTGACAAGCCGGGCTATGAGTTCCCGGCTCGTCCTCGGGTGCGGGAGTGTCGGACAACGCATCGTCGAGCGGCTGCCGGCGCGAACGGGTCGGCTGCTCGTCGTCGCCGCCGACGAGCGAATCGTCGAAACGCTCCGCGAGGAGAACGTTCCCGCGGAGACGGCAGACCCGACCGATTCGGCCGTTCTCGAGGGTCTCGAGGAACCGGGCGTCGTCTTCGTCGCGAGCGACCGGACCGACGTCAACCGCCGAATTCTCGAGGCCGTCACCCAGCGGTTTCCCGACGCGTCGACGGTCGTCTATCTCGGTTCGAACCCGGATCCCGAGGATCGACGGGCGATCGAGGCCGGGGCGGACCACGTCGTCGACGCGAAGGCGTCGATAATCGACGGCGTGCTCGGTACCACCGCGAGCCCGGCGGCGGAGAACGCGATCGCGTTGCGACGGCAGCTTTCGGGAATCGACGGCCGGCTCGCCGTCGTCATGCACGACAACCCCGACCCGGACGCCATCGCGAGCGCCGTTGCACTCGTCTCGCTGGCCAACGCGGTCGGCGTGGAGGCCGAGGCCTGTTACTTCGGCGAGATCTCACACCAGGAGAACCGGGCGATGGTCAACCTGCTCGATCTCAACCTGCGGAACCTCTCCCCCGAGGATCCGCTCACCGTGTACGACGCGTTCGCGCTGGTCGACCACTCCCGGCCCGGCGTCAACGACCAGCTGCCGACCGAGCTACACGTCGACATCGTCATCGACCACCATCCGCCGCGCGGTCCCGTTCCCGGCGAGTTCTACGATCTACGCGAGGAAGCCGGCGCCACGAGCACGGTGCTCGCGGAGTACATCGAACAGTTCGACCTCGGGTTCGACCGGCGAACGGCGACGGCGCTGTTGTACGGGATCCGAGTCGACACCAACGACTTCACCCGCGAGGTGTCGTCGATCGACTTTCGGGCGGCAGCACTGCTGCTTCCACACGTCGATGAAACCGTCCTCGAGCAGATCGAACAGCCGACCGTCGACGGCGAAACCCTGGAGACGGTCGCGCGAGCGATCAAAAACCGCACGCAACGGGAGTCAGTCGTCGTCGCGAGCGCCGGCCGAATCTCGAACCGGGACGCTCTCCCGCAGGCCGCAGACCAGCTACTGGCGATCGAGGACGTCGACACGACGCTCGTCTACGGTTTCAGAGACGAGATGGCGTATCTCTCGGCTCGCTCGCGGGCCAGCGAGGTCGATCTCGGAGAAACGCTGCGGGATGCGTTCGATCCGATCGGCAGCGCAGGCGGTCACACCGACATGGCGGGTGCCCAGCTCGAGGTCGGTATTCTCGCGACCACGGACGACGAGGATCAGGTCGAGTCGATCGTCAGCGTGATCGAGGAGGTGATCACCGACCGATTCTTCGAGGCGCTGCGAACGCGTCCCGGAACGCCGGTGGGTGCCTACAGCCGGACCAGCGAGTGGCTGTTCGCACCCGACACACACGAGGGTGACGGCGAGGAGCCGAAATCGGAGTCGGCGTAACGACGCGACCACCCCGGCCTCGAGACGTCGTGGGGCGAAGAGGGGAGAGTTTTTGCTCGCGGTATTCATTATTCGGGTATGGACCTCGTATCTGGCGAGAGCAAGCCCCAGGTCAGCGAGTACATGACCCGCGATGTCGTGACGGTCTCGCCGGATGCGACCGTCCGCGACGTCGCGACGCAGATCGCAGAGAGCGACGAGCACAGCGGCTTCCCCGTCTGTGATCGACGCCGCGTCGAAGGGTTCGTCAGCGCGCGCGACCTCCTGCTGGCCGACGACGGCGAGCCAATATTCAAGGTGATGACGACCGATCTGATCGTCGCCCATCCGGAGATGAAGGTGACCGACGCCGCTCGCGTTATTCTTCGGTCGGGGATCCAGAAACTGCCCGTCGTCGATGACGCAGGCAACCTCGTCGGCATCATCTCGAACGCCGACGTCATCCGCAGCCAGATCGAACGCGCCACACCCGAGAAGGTCGGCAAGCTGATGCGCACCCTCGAGAACATCCACGAGATCGAACTCCGCGAAGAACGCCGGACGGTGCCGCTCGATGATCTGACGCCGACCCAGGGACGGGTGTACGCCGACGAACTCGAGGGACGGCGCTACGAACTCGAGCACGGTCTCGCCGAACCGCTGGTCGTCATCGACAACGGCGGGACACTGTTGCTCGCGGATGGTCACCACCGGGTGATGGCGGCCGATCGGCTCGAGATCGACGAGATGGACGCCTACGTGATCGTCATCGACCGGAAGATCGACCTCGGAATGGCACGGACCGCCGAGAAAGAGGAGTTGCGGACGCTCTCGGACATCGACGTGGTCGACTACGCCCGGCATCCGCTGGTGGAAACGACCAAACGGCTGCAGTCTGGCTCCGAGTAGTCGACCCGTCCGGTTCGTGAGTCGCAGAACTCACAATCAAGCAACACTTAAGCTCCTCGGCTCTCGAGTAGCCGTCGATGACCCTCCAGACGAAGTCGATCGGATCCGACGATGGCGATGGATCCGCTCGGGGTGACGGCGGAGTCGTCCTCTCTGCCGAGAACCTGACGAAGACGTACGGGAGCGGCGCGGACGCGATCCGAGCCGTCGACGGCGTCGACCTCGAGATCGAGCGGGGCACCGTGGTTGGGCTGCTCGGCCCGAACGGGGCCGGCAAGACGACGACGATCAAACTGCTGCTCGGAACCGTTCTCCCCGACGAGGGGTCGGCGCGGGTCGACGGGGTCGACGTGATCGATACCCCACGGAAGGCCTACCGCTCCGTCGGGGCGATGCTCGAGGGGGCGCGGAACGTCTACTGGCGGCTTACGGTCCGGGAGAACTTGCGGTTTTTCACGCGCCTGGGCGGTCGCCCCGTCGACGCCGACCGGATCGACGAACTGATCGACGGCGTCGGTCTCACGGAGAAGGCCGACGTGACGGTGAACGAACTATCTCGGGGGATGAAACAGAAAGTTTCGCTGGCCTGTACACTCGCCCGCGAGACGCCCGTCGCCTTCCTCGACGAGCCGACGCTCGGACTCGACGTCGAGAGCTCCCTCGAGTTGCGCCGACAGCTTCGGCGGCTCGTCGAGGAGGAGTCGCGAACGGTCCTGCTCTCGAGTCACGACATGGACGTCATCGAGGACATCTGCGACCGGGTGATAATCATGAACGAGGGGCGGATCGTCGCGGACGACACCGTCGAAAACCTGATCGAGGTCTTTCGCACCCAGGCCTATCGGATCACCGTCGACGGTGCGCTGGTCGACGATCGGCGGCGGCGACTCGAGGAGGCCTTCGGGGCGGAGAACTGGACTCGCGACGGCGAGCACCAGTGCTTCGATGCGACGCGCGTCCAGGGTGAGGAGTTCTACGCGATGATGGACCTGCTCCGCGAATCGGCGACGACACTCGTTCGCGTCGAATCACTCGAGGCAGACCTCGAGGACGTGTTCCTGTCGGTGACCGACGAGACCGGTGACGCGGTCGCCGAAAGGGATGATTCCGGAGGTGAGCGTCGATGAACCCGACCGTCGGTCTCGCGATGGCTGTGTTCGAGAAACAGCTCATTCTGCTCAGGCGCTACTGGATCAACACGGCGATGCTGCTCGTGACGACGTACATCTTCTTCGCGATGATCTTCTACGGCGGCCAGTCGGTCGCCGGGGCCGCGATCGGGGATGGAACGCTCGACGGCATCGTCGTCGGCTTTTTCCTGTTTACCGCTACCGTGTCGGCGTACTTCGGCATCGCGGGGAACGTGATGCGAGAAGCCCAGTGGGGGACCCTCGAACAGCTCGCGATGTCACCGTTCGGCATCGGGCGGGTGATGGCCGTCAAGTCTGTCTGGAACGTCTCGATCAGCGTCGGTATCGCGCTGGTCCTGCTGGTGGTCATGTTGGTGACGACCGATCGGTCGCTTCACTTCGATCCGGTGACGATCGTGGTTCTCGTGGTCCTCTCGATCCTCTCGGTCGTCGGGATCGGCTTCGTCTTCGCCGGACTCTCGTTGCTGTACAAGCGGATCGAGAACGTCTCACAGCTGATGCAGTTCGCGTTCATCGGCCTGATCGCGACGCCGGCCGCCGGTGGTCGGGCGTACCTCTCGGCGTTACCGCTGAGCCAGGGAAGTGCGATGTTACAGCAGGCCATGACCGAAAACGTTCGACTCTGGGAGTTTCCGGTCGCTGATCTCGCCGTTCTCGTCGGTGTCGGCGTCGGATACCTGGGTATGGGCTACGTCGTGTTCCACGTTCTCGTCAGACGCGCGCGACGGCTCGGCGTGCTGGGCCACTACTGACGCGAGGCCCACCCGTCGACACCCCTGACGGTCAGGCTCTCAGAGCCGTGGAGAGAACTATGCAGTTCCTGGCGGTAGACCGCCTATGGCTTCGACTGGTGAACGAGTACTCATTGCGGGTGCGAGCGGTGACACCGGGCGGGAACTCCTCGCAGTGTGTCGACCGACCGATCTCGAGGTTCGCGCGACGACGCGTTCGCACGCGGAAACCGATACGCTCGAGCGACTCGGAGCGGACGAGGCGGTCGTAGCCGACCTCTTCGATCCGGCCGACGCCGTCCAGGCCGTCGACGGCTGTGATATCGTTTACTGTGCGGTCGGGACGCCGCCGGGTCCCCGTCACATCGTCGGCGGCAAACTCGTCGACCGAACCGGCGTCATCAACCTCGTAACTGCCGCAGTCGGTGCCGACGTCACCCACTTCGTGTTCCAGAGCGCGATCGGCGTCGGCAGTTCGAAGGGGCGCATGCCGCTGCCCGGGCGACTTCTGACGCGGGCCTCGCTGCGCGCGAAACAGGACGCCGAGACGGCGCTTCGCCGGTCGGGACTCGGCTACACCATCGTACGCCCCGGCACGTTGACGAACAGCCCGCCGAGCGGCGAAATTCTCGTCGGCGAGGGCGGCGACTCCCTCTCCGGGTCGATCCCCCGCGCGGACGTCGCCCGCGTGATGGCCGCCGCCCCCTTTAGCCCGGAGGCACGCAACCGAACGCTCGAGGTCGTGAGCCGGGACGGACTTCGGGGGACGCCGAAACACCTCGTCGATATCGATTGGGCGGTCGACCGGCTCGGTATCGAGCCCGAGGCCTGGTCGTAGATGGAGGGCCTCGAGGCGGTCACCGACCGAATGCTGGGTGAGGCGGCGATCAGGACCGCCTTCGGCGAACCCCTGGCCCTCGAGGGACGAACCGTCGTTCCGGTCGCCCGCGTCGTCTACGGGTTCGGTGCTGGAACCGGCGGGGACGCGGGTACCGAGGATGAGTGGAAGTCGCCGGGGCCGGTGCCAGCGAGCCAGGAGGGAGCGGGATACGGTGGCGGTGGCGTCGTTCGACCGCTCGGCGTAATCGAGATCGCAGATGACGGGACCCGGTTCGTACCGATTCGTCACCCCTGGCAGCGGCTGCTCCCCGCCGTAATCGTCGCTTTCCTCGTCGGCTGGCTTGCCGGCCGCCGGTGGTCCCGGAATCCTTAATGGACTGTCCGGCAAAAATTACGCTCATGTACGACGACGAGGACCTCGCGGAGATCCGCGAGGCGAACTCGGAGTGGGAATCGGAGACGCTCGAGCCGGTGCTCGATCGGTTCGGCGAGCGAAAGGACCGCTTTGCGACGGTCTCGAACCTCGAGGTCGACCGACTGTACACGCCCGAGGACGTTGCCGATCTCGACTACGTGGAGGATCTCGGCTTCCCCGGCGAGGAGCCCTACACTCGCGGGCCGTACCCGACGATGTACCGCGGTCGGAGCTGGACGATGCGCCAGTTCGCCGGCTTCGGCACGGCAGAGGAGACCAACGAGCGCTTCCACTACCTGATCGATCAGGGCCAGACCGGGCTCTCGACGGCGTTCGACATGCCGACGCTGATGGGACTGGACTCCGACGATCCGATGAGCGACGGCGAGGTCGGCAGGGAGGGCGTCGCGGTCGACACGCTGCGCGACATGGAGATCCTCTTCGACGGTATCGACGTCGGCGAGGTCTCGACCTCCTTTACGATCAACCCCTCCGCGCCGGTGATCTACGCGATGTACATCGCGCTGGCCGACCAGCAGGGCGTTCCGCGCGACGAGGTTCGTGGCACCCTCCAGAACGACATGTTCAAGGAGTTCATCGCCCAGAAGGAGTGGGTGATCCCCCCCGAAGCCTCCCTCGATCTCGTGACCGACGTCGTCGAGTTCAGCACGGAGGAGACGCCGAAGTTCCACCCCATCTCCGTGTCGGGGTACCACATCCGAGAGGCCGGCTCGACGGCGATCCAGGAGCTCGCCTTCACCCTCGCCGACGGCTTCGGCTACGTCGAAGACGCGATGGACCGGGGCCTCGACGTCGACGAGTTCGCCCCGCGGCTCTCCTTTTTCTTCAACTGCCACAACTCCTTCTTCGAGGAGATCGCGAAGTACCGGGCGGCCCGGCGGATCTACGCCCGCGTGATGGACGAGTGGTACGACGCCGAAAAGGCCGAGTCGAAGCGACTGAAGTTCCACACCCAGACGGCCGGCCAGTCGCTGACCGCCCAGCAGCCGATGAACAACGTCGTCCGGGTAACGATCCAGGCGCTCGCGGGCGTGATGGGCGGCACACAGAGCCTCCACACCAACAGCTTCGACGAGGCGCTCGCGTTGCCGAGCGAGGAGGCGGTGCGGGTCGCCCTGCGAACCCAGCAGATCATCGCAGAAGAGTCGGGTGCCGCGGACATCGTCGACCCGCTCGGCGGCTCCTTCGCCGTGGAGGCGCTCACGAACGAAACCGAGGAGAAAGCAATGGCCTACATCGAACACATCCGCGACCTGGGCGACGGCTCCGTGCGCGACGGCATCCTGCAAGGAATCGAGGACGGCTACTTCCTGCGGGAGATCCAGGAGGCCTCCTACGAGTACCAGGAGCGCGTCGAGCGCGAGGAGGAGGTCGTCGTCGGCGTCAACGAGTACACCATCGACGAGGACACCAGCCCGGATATCCTCCACGTCGACGAAACCGCCCAGGAGCGCCAGCTCGAGCGCCTCGAGGAGACGAAAGCCGAGCGCGACGACGCGGCCGTCGAGGCGGCGCTCGAGTCGCTCCGAGAGGGGATCGAGAGCGAAGAGAACACGATGCCGTACATCGTCGACGCCGTCAAGGCCTACGCCACGATGGGCGAGATCATGCAGGTGTTCGAGGAGGCCCACGGCGCCTACTCGGAGCAGATCGGACTGGCCTGAGTTCGCGACAAAACGCGGTCGTACATGCCCGTTGGCCGGCACGAACTGTGGGAATTTCCTGCCGTAGTCTTGTTAAAAGCCCCAAACAGTGATAGGTTTCAGGAGTTGTGCTGAATACAGAGCACGAATGCAGCATGAACCGAGGACGATCAGTGTAAAAGGCTGAACGCGCAGCCTAGGAGAGTGATGTCAAACGACGTCTGTGACAGCGGTTCAACTACTCGAACTTGCCTCGACGCGGCGCAACTGTTCGGCGTCGGTGAAGACGTACTTCCCGATCAACAGGCTGCTCGTCATACTCGTCAACCCGCCGGCAGCGAAGATCATCGCCATGATGACGAACTGATAAAGCGCTGCGTAGATCGGGTTCTCGCCGGCGAGGATCATTCCTGCCATGATCCCCGGGATCCAGACCCATCCCAGGCTCTTCAGCGAGTCGATCACCGGGATGAGCGACGCCTGAACCCCCGTCTCAACGTGCCGAGAGATGACGGCCGTCGGCGGCGCTCCGAGGGCCAGTCCCGCTTCGATCTCCGCCCGGTTTGATGCGATTTCGCTCTTGAATCGATCCAGCGCGAGCGAGTTGATCTGCATCGCGTTCGCGATGATCATACTTCCGACGGGGACAAGGTTCCGAACCGTCGCTTCGATCGCGCCGGCGAGCGTCATCGTGACGATCACGAGCCCCGATCCGAAGACGATTGCGAAGAACGACACCCGGACGACGCCCGGCAACCCCTCGCCGCGGTTCTTCGAGATCCACGTCGCGCCGACCATCATCCCCAGCAGGATGACGCCGCTCCAGACGAAGTCCACCGTCAGCAACACGCCGACGATCGATCCCATCGCGACGATCTGGACCAACCCCCGGACGAGGGCGACACCGAGTTCGCGCTCGAGCGTCAGCCCTCGAAGATGGGAGAGTCCAACCACGAGCGCGGCGAGGACGGCCGCGACCGCGACCTGTGTGAGCCCCGTGAGGAGAACGGGATCGGCGAACTGTTCGAGGAACTCCTCGAGGACGGCGTCCATCAGGCCAACACCTCTTCGGCCGGCCCGACGCGGTCGACGCGGCCGTCCTGAAGGACCAGTACACGGTCACCGATTCGTCGCGCCTGCTCCTCGTCGTGAGTAACCATCACGACGGTGAGATCGAGTTCACCGATGAGATCGACGAGAAGCGCCTCCACGCGCTCTTCCGCTGCCGAATCGAGGTGGGAGGTCGGTTCGTCGAGCAGGAGGACGTCGGGGTCGTTCAGCAGGGTCCGAGCGATCGCGACGCGCTGTTTCTCGCCGCCGGAGAGTTCCTCGGCGTCGCGGTCCTCGTAGCCGGTGAGTCCGAGTCGCTCGAGCAACTCTGTGAGGTGCATCTCGTCGATCGTCTCTTCTCTGAGGAGCGGGCCACGAGCAACGTTCTCGAAGACGGTTCCAGGGACGAGCGCGGGATCCTGCGGAACGAGCCCGACGCGCTTACGGAGCGTTCTCGGAGGCAAGTTTCGGTAGTCCTCGCTATCGAGGCGCACCGTCCCCTCGGTGGGCTCGTCGAGGCGGTTGAGCAGTCTGAGGAACGACGATTTCCCCGCTCCCGATGGACCGACGACGACGAGGACGGTCGATTCGGGGACCGACACTGAGACGTCTTCGAGGAGACGGTCTCCGTCGACGACCCGCCCGAGATTTCGCGTCTCGAGTTTTGGAGTCGGCGTCATTATCGATATACACCCTGGCTCGCTCGAGCGGGAAGTAGGGATCGATCAGTTACGCGCGGAGAGGGAAGCCGATCGTCCAAATGCAGACGGGCAGTCGCGTGAATCCGGGGGATACGTTCAGTCATGCGAGCAGTACGAGGTGGTAGAACAGCCCAGCGGCCATCGCCGCGGCGAGCGTTCGGAGCATTCCCTGCTTGAACCGGAAGATCAGGACGAACGAGCCGACGACGATCACCAGCGCAGCAACGTCGAGTGTCTCGAAGACGGGGACGAGGAGGTCCATTCCGTACCCGTCGTACGTCCAGTGATCCTCGAAGAGGACGTGCAGGCCGAACCAGACGGCGAGGTTGAGAATGATCCCGACGACAGCGGCGGTGATCCCCGAAAGGGCTGCCGTCAGCGATTCTTTTCCCCGGAGGTACTCGATGTACGGCGCACCGAGGAAGATAAAGAGGAAACAGGGAACGAACGTCACCCAGGTGACGACGACTGAACCCAGGATACCGGCGACGAGCGGGTCGAGCATCCCCGGATTTCTGTAGGCACCCATGAAGCCGACGAACTGGACGACCTGCACGAGCGGACCGGGCGTCGTCTCGGCCATCCCCAGGCCGTCGATCATCTCACCCGGCTCGAGCCAGCCGTAGGTCGCGACGGCCTCCTGAGCGATGTAGGCGAGCACGGCGTACGCGCCACCGAAAGTGACGACCGCAACCTGGCTGAAGAAGATCCCTTCCTGGGTAAAGATGTGACCGGCACCGAGAGCGAGGTAGAGACCCACAAGCGGGCCGAACCAGAGCGCCCCCCAGAAGGTGACAACGCGAACGGCCCGCCACGTCGACGGTCGTTCGTGGTCTGCGACGATTTCGTCCGAGATGACGGCCTCAGTTTCGCTCTCATCGCTCGCGATCGGTTCGCCCTGATCGTCCAGGAGCGATTCGTCCTCACCTTCGGACGTTCCAGCCTCCTCGTCTTCGTCCCCCTCAGCGTCGCCGTGGCCTGTAATGACGGTGAACACCTCCGGGGCGTACCGATGGCCGAAGAAACCGACGAGCCCCGCGGCGAGGATGATGATCGGAAACAGGATATCGAAGACGAAGATCCCGATGAACGCCCCCGCGGCGATGGCAACCATGGCCGCGTTTGCCAGCGCTCGAGAGCCAATTCTGATCAGGGCCTCGACGACGATTGCGAGGACGGCAGCCTGAAGACCGAAGAAGATCGCCTCGACGGTCGTCACCTCCCTGAACTCCGCGTAAAGGATGCTGAGTACGAGGATCGAGATGAATCCGGGGAGGATAAACAGCGTTCCGGCGACGATCCCGCCTTTTGTTTTGTGCAACAGCCAGCCGATGTACGTCGCAAGTTGTTGTGCCTCCGGCCCTGGGAGCAACATCGTGTAGTTCATCGCGTGGAGGAAGCGACGTTCGCTGATCCAGCGCTTCTGTGTGACGAGCAGTTTGTGCATCACGCCGATCTGTCCGGCGGGACCGCCAAAGCTGTAGGCGGCGACCTGCACCCAGACCCAGAACGCCTCGCGAAACGAAACGTCATGATCCGGTTCCGAGACGGCGTCCTCGGTCGGAGGTGTCGTGTCGGTCGATTCGTTCGAGTGAACGGAATCGTCTGTCATCAATTGGTGATCGATTACGGACCGGAATATAGGGACGAGTCCTCCGTTTAACAGTCAGTTCGGTAACCAACAGCCGCTTCGGTCTGCCAAAGCGAAGGGTGGAAAACAGGTATACTCCCGGCCGTTCTTAGTCGATGTATGGACTCTGCTGGATGTGGTTGTGGCTGTGACGAGCCGGAAATCGCTTACTACGAGCCGCTTATCGATACGCTCGATCTCCTCGCGAACAAGTACGCTCTAGAGACGATTAGCGTCATCGACTCTCACGGCCCGATGCGGTTTGCGACTCTCGAGGCGCATCTCCCGGAGGCGAGCAGTTCGACGCTCTCGAACAGACTGCACGAACTCGTTGACGACGGGTTGGCGACGAGGACGCAGTACAATGAGGTGCCCCAACGCGTCGAGTACGAGCTCACAGACCGCGGTCACGAACTCCAAGCAGCGTTGGAACCGGTGCTCAAGTGGGCGTCGGCCCACGAGATTCCAGCACAGCCTCACGAGAGTTGACCCAGTGTACAAATATCTGGTCTTGTTGAAATACTCAATATTTGACATATTCTCGCTGCCTTGCTGAATACAGAGCGCGAATGCAGCAATGCTAGGATTGAAACGGGGCCTCTCTCTCTGACTCATCACCTACGGATTCTTTCCTGAGGGGACTCGCTCCTCATTTTCGAGTATGCGTTTCAAATTCTCGCCCTCTTCTCGCATGTGCGTTCGGACGGCGTCGAATTCTCGCTTGTTGAGCCGAGCACCGATTGGACCGGTTCGTACTTTGATTCGCTGGGTGAGTTCGCAGCCGTCCGAGCGTGCATCGATTGTGAAGCTAATGTGAGGCATAAGCAGCCCGACCAGCAGTGACGTCGGCTTGAACTCAATGTATCGATTGGGAGTCACCTCTACGAACTTCACAGTCTTTTTCTGTAACTTTCCTGCGATCCGTTCCTCGAAATAGGCCTCTGTGCCTTGTTCCAAGCCGACCCCACTTGTCCAGCGGAACGTGATGTGATCGGGGTGCCATCGCTCGTAGTTCTCTTCCATTTCCTCGAAAAATCGATAGACTTCTACTGGGGGAGCCTCTACCTCTGTGGTTTCCTCCAATCTCATTCTCGATTAAGTAGGGCTGTCTCACCATAAATACTGCACTCATCCTCTATATTCAGCAGACAACTCTTATCATCTACTGAGGACTTCAACTGAGCCCCTGCCGTATAAAATAATGTTGTATTGTACGACCGACCTCTTCGCCGCCTCTCTAAGCGCTTTTTCGAGGTGTTCGAAACCCGACTCGAGGACGCGGGGTTCGACCAGGGCTCGCTGGCCGGAGACGGAGTGACCCGCGAGTCGACGGCCGTGGTCGCCACAGGGAGAACGCCACGACCGGCTCGTAACTGATTCGTCGGGGGTACTCGAGACGACCGGAACCGAGAGACAGCGAGGGGAACGCTTATTTCACTCATGGTCTATGGTTCCGCTAGCCATGACAGACAGTTCCGAGGAGAGTGTCGAACTCGAGGCCCGATTGGAGGAACAGGAGTCGTTCGATCCGCCGGCGTCGTTCGTCGAACAGGCGAACGTCACTGACGAGGGGATCTACGAGGAGTTCGAAGAGAACTGGCCGGAGTGCTGGGAGGAGGCCGCCGACCTGCTTTCCTGGGACCGAGGGTACGACACCGTCCTCGAGGACGGAGAGGCGCCGTTCTACGAGTGGTTCACGGGCGGCGAACTCAACGCGTCGGCGAACTGCCTGGATCGCCACGTCGAAAACGGCGCGAAGAACCGCGCCGCGATCAAGTGGGAGGGCGAACTCGGCGAGACGCGGACCTATACGTACGGCGACCTGCTGAACGAGGTCGAGGTGTTCGCCGCCGCGCTGCGGGATCTGGGCGTCGAGGAGGACGACGTCGTCACCCTGTACATGCCGATGATCCCCGAGTTGCCGATCGCGATGCTCGCGTGTGCGCGCATCGGGGCACCCCACTCCGTGGTGTTCGCCGGGTTCTCCGCCGACGCGCTGGCGACGCGGATGAACGCCGCCGACAGCGAGTATCTCGTGACCTGCGACGGCTACTACCGCCGAGGCGACGCGCTGAACCACAAGGAAAAGGCCGACAAGGGTGTTCGGGGTGTCGACCACGACGTCACCTCGGTGGTCGTCGACCGCCTCGGCGACGAACTGAAACACTTCCTCGGCGAGAGCGCACACGACTACGACGAACTCGTGGACGAACACGAGGGGGCGTCGGTCGACCCCGTCTCCCGCGATGCGGAGGACATGCTGTTCCTGATGTACACCTCGGGGACCACCGGCGAGCCCAAGGGCGTGAAACATACCACCGGCGGTTACCTCTCGTACGCCGCCTGGACCTCACACGCCGTACTGGACGTCAAACCCGAGGACACCTACTGGTGCGCCGCGGACATCGGCTGGATCACCGGCCACTCCTACATCGTCTACGGCCCGCTCGCCCTCGGGACGACGACGATGATGTACGAGGGAACCCCCGACTATCCGGAGCGCGACCGCCTCTGGGAACTGGTTGAGAAGAACGACGTGGACATCTTCTACACCGCACCCACGGCCATCCGGGCGTTCATGAAGTGGGGCAGCCAGTATCCCGAGAAACACGATCTCTCGTCGCTCCGACTGTTGGGAACCGTCGGCGAGCCGATCAACCCCCGGGCCTGGAAGTGGTACTACACCCACATCGGCAACGAGGAGTGCCCGATCGTCGACACCTGGTGGCAGACCGAAACCGGCGGCATGATGATCACCACCCTGCCGGGCATCGGCACCATGAAACCCGGAACCGCCGGGCCGCCGCTGCCGGGGGTCAGCGCTCGAGTCGTCGACGCCTCCGGCGAGGAGGTCGAGGCGGGGAAAGCCGGCTACGTCACCGTCGACAAACCATGGCCGGGAATGTTACGGACGTTGTACAACAACGACGAGCGCTTCATCAACGAGTACTGGCGGGAGTATTCCGACGAGGAGGCAGACGAGTGGGTCTACTTCCCCGAAGACGGCGCGAAGATCGACGACGACGGCTACATCACCATCCTCGGGCGGGTCGACGATGTCATCAACGTCTCCGGCCACCGCCTCGGGACGATGGAGATCGAGAGCGCCATCGTCGGCACCGAGGGCGTCGCCGAAGCCGCCGTCGTCGGCGGCGACCACGAACTCAAGGGCGAGGCCGTCTACGCGTACGCGATTTTGGAGGACGGTCAGGAGCCAACCGACGCCATGAAAGATCGCATCGTCGAAGAGGTCGAGGACGCCATCGGCCCGATCGCCCGTCCGGAGGAGGTAATCTTCACCCCCGAACTCCCCAAGACTCGCTCCGGGAAGATCATGCGCCGCCTGCTCGAGGACATCGCCTCCGGCGAGGAGTTGGGTGACACCTCGACGCTGCGGAATCCGGAGATCGTCGACGAGATCGTCGAACAGGTCAGCGAATAACGCTACACCGCGTTTTCGTCGAACTGCCCGACGATCCAGACGACGAAGAGCGCCGTGAGCAGAAAGGTTCCGACGGTCACCGCGCCGTAGAGCGCGAAGGAAACCGGGGAGACCGTAAACGTGATCTCGAGGACCGTGACCTCCTCGAGGCCGGTCTGGTCGGGGATAACCGCGCCCAGGACGGCACCCAGGGCCGCCGTGACAGCGACGATTCCGGCGACGAGGCCGATCACCACGCGTGGTCCGGTTGGCTCCGTGCGTTCGGTCACAGTCGTCTGCTCGCGTACCGGTGAGTAGACTGTTTTGTTTTCGAGCGGCGGGCTCGAGTGGGCCACCTGTCTGACACCGCAGGTGGTATATATTCGCCGGCTATAGGGTACGACTGCGGGTAGCGCCCGCAGACAAAGTACCAGGTGCGAGGGTAGCCAAGCGGCCAACGGCGGCGGACTCAAGATCCGCTCTCGTAGGAGTTCGTGGGTTCGATTCCCTCCCCTCGCATCGAAACGAGGCGCACACACGCGCCGAGTGAGATGCCGGAGGGATCGAATGACGCCGGGGTTCTGCGCAACGCGCAGGTTCTCGGAGGTGGTTCGATTCCCTCCCCTCGCATCGCATGCGGTGCGAAAGCACCGATACAGATGCGGAAGGTCCTGCGGTAGAGATCTTCCCTCGCAACATTCTCGAGGTCGACACACTGACAGCGGCGCGGCTACGACTGAAACCGCCACCTCTTTGCTCGCCCGACTATCAGAACGCGTATGACCGAACTCGAGTCCGCACAGCGACGCGCGAACCTCGCCGAGCGGGCGGCTAACGCCGGTGCGGCCGTCGCCGAGGAGGCGTTCCGGTCCGGAATCGCAGTCGAGACGAAAAACGGGAAGACGGACGTCGTTACCCAGGCCGACCGCGACGCCCAGGCGGCCGTGATCGAAGCGATCCGCGAGCAGTATCCCGACGACCCGATCGTCGGCGAGGAGGACGACGAACTGAAGGCGGTTCCCGATGAGGGACCGGCCTGGATCGTCGATCCGATCGACGGCACGAACAACTTCGTTCGCGGCATTCGGGTCTTCGGAACCGCCGTCGCGGCGGTGACCGACGGCGAGCCGGTCGGGGCGGCGACGGTGCTGCCCGCGCTCGGCGACAGCTACCGGTCCGGGCCGGACGGTGTCACGCTGAACGGCGACCCGATCACAGTGAGCGAGCGAGCGGACCCGGAACTGTGCACCGTCTGCCCGACGATCTGGTGGGGGTACGACGACCGCGACCAGTACGCCGCGGCCAGCAGGGCGATCGTCGAGCGGTTCGCGGACATGCGTCGGTTCGGCTGCGCCCAGGCGGTGCTCGCGATGGTCGCCTCCGGGGCGCTCGACGGCGTGCTCACCAACGTCGCGGCGAACCCATGGGACACCGTTGCGGGGGTTCACCTGATTCGCGAGGCCGGCGGCACCGTCACGGACCTCGAGGGCGAGCGCTGGCGACACGACAGCCGCGGGCTGGTCGCCTCAAACGGCGCGGTTCACGAGCACGTGCTCGAGGCGGCTCGCGAGATCGAACGGTAGCCCGACCCGGAAGCGACCGACGCGTCAGAAGTATTTTTACCGGTGCGTTCGCCGAAGGTGGTATGGAACTCGATGACACCGACCGGGCGATTCTCCGGATTCTCCAGCGAAACGCCCGCACGCCGTTTAGCGAAATCGCCCGCCAGATCGACATGTCGAGTGCGACGGTCCACGACCGGGTCAGCCGGATGGAAGACGCGGGCGTCATCGAGGGCTACCACGCTCGCGTCGAGCCGAAGGCGATCGGGCTCGGGATCTCCGCGCTGGTCGGTCTCCGCGTCGAACAGGGCCGTGAACAGGACACATTGGAGCGGCTGACGGACATCGAGGGTGTCCAGCAGGTTCACCTGACGACCGGCGAGTGGGACGTAATGATGCGCGTCTACGCCGACGACGCCGACGGACTGCGCGAGCTGATGTTCGACCGGATCGCTCGCATGGACGGCTTCGCCCGCTCGCAGACGATGGTAATCCTCGGAACGACCTACGACAGCGACGAACTCCCGGTCTAAGGTGTTGGTTCCGGCCGGCCCGCGCTCGTGGGCGAACGGTACAGGAAACCGGAAGCGGTAAGCGGTCCCCGTCGCAGGGTATCCTGTATGGAAGAGTACATCGACCGCGTCGGTCCGGTACGGGCGTGGGCCGCCCTCACCGGCGTCGTCGCGCTCGTGATCGCGTTCGCCGCGCTGGCGTTCCACCAGCAGGTGTACGTCGATGTCATCTGGCACTACTACTGGGGACCGGTCGTCGCCGACGCACGGGGACTGAGCTGTGTGGCGTGGGCCGGCGGCGCCGAAATTCCGTGCAACGAGGCCGGGGCGGGCGACGGTCCAACCGCGTCACCGGGCTACACGTGGCAGTCCTACGCCGGCTACATCCCGATCCTGATCCTGCTGCTCACCGGTATCATCCTGTTCATTCGCCGCCTCGACATTCAGCGCTACCGGGCGGGCTTTTACGCGCTGTTCCCGTTCATGCTGTTCGGCGGGGCGCTCCGGGTCGTCGAGGACGCGAACGTCGCCGCCGCCAGAGAGAGCGGCGAGATGGTGATGCAACTGCCGTACGTGGCGGCGCTCATCAGCCCGTTCATCTACGTCACCGTCTTCCTCGTCACGCTCGTCGCGCTGTTGATCGCGATCTGGCTCGAGCGAAACGACTACGTCAGCGGCTACGAGTACCCGCTCGCCGGGATCGGCGCGTTCGCCCTCGCGGTCACGGTCGGCTACCTGGGCTACCTCGCTGCGACCGAGCCGTATGCGGAGTTCCACGAGTGGATCCTCATCATCACGCTCGTCGGAGCGACCGTCGTTACCGCGATCACCTGGTACGCGATTCGGGCGTTCGCGCCGGAGATCAACCGCGGGACCGAGTATATGGGACTGGTCGTCATCTGGGCCCACGCGGTCGACGGCGTCGCGAACGTGATCGGCCTCGACTGGGCCTACCGACTCGGGCCGGGCTACAACCTCTCCCCGAAACACCCGATCAACGAGGCCATCGTGAACTACACCGGCTCCCTGCTCCCCGCGTCGGTCGTCGAGGTGACCGGCGCCGCCTGGCCGTTCTTGCTGGTCAAGGTCGCCGCCGCAGTGCTCGTCATCTGGATCTTCGACGAAACCGTCTTCGACGAGAGCCCGCGCTACGCGACCCTGCTGATGATCACCGTCGTCGCCGTCGGCCTCGGTCCCGGCACGCGGGACATGCTGCGGGCGACCTTCGGCGTCTAGTTCCCGACGCGTAATCCCCCGACGCGATTTTTTGTCGCGACCCGACCGCGACGCTGTTCGGCTGGTATCGTAACCCGGGCTTTGTCGACCTCGTGAGCCATACACCCGTAAAATCCGTAACGGAGCAGGCAGGCGCGTACCTTCTCAGCGACAGGTTAACCCACTATAGCTCTCGGCGGTGAACGGCTGACACGATGACCGATACCGCCGATCCGATCTACTACGTGATCAGTGACCTCCACATCGGCGGCGACGAACAGCTAGGTGAGATCGACTTTCTCGAGGAACTGCTCGGTTTCCTCGAGCGCCTCGAGACGACCGACGAGAGCGCGGAGCTGATCATCAACGGGGACCTGTACGGCCTGTGGGAGTTCACCGAAGTGGACGGGATGGCAAAGCTCGACGTCCTGACCGAGCGCTACCCCGAACTGTTCGCACAGCTGCGTGCGACGGGCGAGGCAATACCGATCACGCTGTTGCCCGGCAACCACGACAACGAACTCACGGCCTACAACGAGTACCGCGAGCGATTGGCCCGGTATAACGTCGATCTCGTCAACGACAGATCAATCACGCGACCGGTCGGCGATCGAACCGTTCACTTCGAACACGGCCACCAGCGCGACCCCAACAACCGGTTCGAGGACGTCGGAAACCCGTACGAGACGCCGCTCGGCTACCACTACAACACGCTCGTGACGAGCCGGGCGGGCCGACTTTCGGACCGGGGGCGGTACAACTGGCTGAAGGACGTCCAGGCGGTCACCCCGACCGAACGGGTGCCTCGGTGGCTGCTCTCGAAGTACTTCTACCGGGAGATGAACCCGCTCCTGCGGTACGCCCTACTCCCGTTCTTGCTGGTGTTCAACGGGAGTGTCGTCCTGGCCGTGTTGGCCGGGCTGGACATCGCTGGCGTCTGGACGATGCCGGTCGAAACGGCCGATGCGGCGCTCGCCCGGTTGGGGCTGGTCGGGGAAGCGGTCCACTTCCTGCTCGTCGTCACCGCTGCGGTCGCCGGCGTCCTCCTGCTGGCCGGCATCCCCGTCTATCTCATCCTCCGTGATCTGGAAGAAACCGCCGCTCGGTTCGGCGTGCTCGAGACGGATCTCACGGTCGATCCGAACGAGCCGTACGTGGCGGCCGCTCGCGAGATCTTCGACGACCACCCCGAGACGGCGGTTTTCTGTTACGGCCACACGCACCGGCCGGGTGTGCTCGAGGTCGACGACAGGCTGCTCGTCAACACCGGGACGTGGCTGAAGCGTCTCCACCGGCGCGACGT
This sequence comes from Natrononativus sp. DTA114, assembly GCF_059736515.1. Taxonomy (NCBI): domain Archaea; kingdom Methanobacteriati; phylum Methanobacteriota; class Halobacteria; order Halobacteriales; family Natrialbaceae; genus Natrononativus; species Natrononativus sp. DTA114. The sequence continues at coordinate 1,003,408 of NZ_JCASSN010000003.1, forward strand.
CGTCGCCGGCGTGCTCCCGCCCGTGTTCTACCCGTCGTATCAGCTCTGTGTCGTCCGGATCAGCGCTGCTACCGACGGTGTGGCGGTCGAGTACGAGGAGATCGAGAAACGAAGTCCCACTGTCGAGGAGATCACGCGCACCGAGCGCCTTCTCACGCTGGGTCGAGAACCGAACCCGGAACTCCCCGGCAGATCGGTCGTTAGTGACGATCCGAACGCGCCCGCAACCACGAGCGAATAGCCCCAATACGGGCCGCACGAACCCGGTACCCGGCGTCTACACTCGACACAGTGGCGTCTGGTGGCGCTGACGACGGTTGCGGGCGGGCCGGGTCAGCCCGACTCGCCGAGAACGTCGGTCACGCGACCGGCGGTATCGGTCAGGAGCGCCACGTCGTCGGTGAACACCTCCACGGCGACGGTGCCGTCGAACCCCTCGAGCCGATCCGTGAGGGGGGAGTAGTCGATTTCGCCGGCGCCGATCGGGATGTGAGTGTCGCCGCGGCTACGGGCGTCGTGGACGTGGAGGTGCGAGATCAGGTCGGCGTATCCCCGCAGGAACCGCTCGACGCCGTCGTTGCCGTCCTCCATGTAGGCGTGGCCGACGTCGAAGCAGACCGCCGTCTCCGTCTCGCCCGCGATGTCACCCAGGACGGAAAGGGGGAAGCCGTGCTTCTGGTGGCCGACGTTCTCGAGGACGACCTCGACGCCCGCCGCCTCGCCGGCCTCGTCGATCGCGCGCACCTGCTCGGCGAACGCCGGACGGAGGTCCGTCTCGTGGGGGTTGCGGGCCGTACCGTGGAGGACCGCCTTCTCGGCGCCGACGCTGCCGGCCCACTCGAGCAGGCGCGTCTGATGGGCGACGATAGCGTCGTTGATCTCGGGAACCGGCGTGACCGCCACCTGTTTGAACGGGAGGTGGACGCAGAGATCCGTCGCGGTGGCGTCGAGCGCCTCTCGGAGGTGGTCGTCGTCGATATCAGTCACGGGATCGACCCCTTCGCTGAGCCCGAACTCCACGAAGTCGAAGTCGGTACCGGTCGCTTCGAGTCGCTCGCTCGAGTCTCCGACGGTGACGCCGATATCCATACCGAACGTAGCCGCCGGCGAATAATGAGTTCTCGGGCGCGGTGATACACAGCTGCGGGGAAAACGTATTGTCACCGGTTCGACCAGTGTCCGATATGGTGGACGTCGACAACCCCCTCGAGTCGGTACCAGTCCCAACCCGCTCGACCAGTTCAGAGCGGGGCGTTTAATCGCCGCGGCGAGAAAGGAGACGGTATGACAGACACCGATGGATGGTTCGCCGACGACGGCGACCCCATCGACGCCGGGGCGACCGACGAACTCACCGACAGGATTCGTGAGGGCACCGCCGAAACCCCTCGAGCGTGGCCCGAGATCGCCGTCGAGGCCGGCTTTTCGGCCGACGAGGACGCCTACTACGACGCGCTCCACGAGGCGTCGATGGCCGCGACTCGAGGCGCAGTCACCGACCGTGAGCGGGCAGACGACCGCCAGTTAGTCCACGCCGTTCGCGCGATGGACGACTGCGGGCGGACCGCGAACGAGCTCGCCGAACGCCTCGCCGAATGGGCCGGAACCGTCGACGAGGAGGCCGGAACCGGCGTCTCGTACGCGCGCGAACTGGCTGGTCGAGAACCCGCCCCCGGCCAGAAGCCGATTCACTCGCTCGCAGGGCGCGTCGCGGACCTCGCCGACGAGGCCGACGACCTCCGGGAGTTCGTCGAAACGCGGACGCCGACCGTCGCGCCGAACCTCTCGGCGCTCGCCGGCCCCGTGCTCGCCGCGCGGCTCATCTCGCTTGCCGGCGGCCTCGAGTCCCTCGCCAAGAAACCAAGCGGCACGGTCCAGGTCCTCGGTGCAGAGGACGCGCTGTTCGCCCACCTCGAGGGCCACGCTCCCTCGCCCAAACACGGGATCATTTACACTCACGACGGCGTCCGCGGCACCCGCCCCGAGGACCGCGGCTCGGCGGCCCGCGCCGTCGCCGGCAAACTCGCCATCGCCGCTCGGGTCGATCACTACTCGGGAGAACTGCGACCGGAACTCGAGGCTGAACTCGCCGAACGCCTCGAGACGATCCAGGCACGGGCCACCGCGGATTCGGGAGGTGACGACGATGAGTGACCTCCCCGCGGGGGTCGAACGCCGCGAGATCGACGGGACAGAGCGTCTCGCCACCCGGGGAGAGCCGGTGTACGGCGAACCGACCGATGGTGAGTGGCGCGCCTGGAACCCGCACCGCTCGAAACTCGGCGCGATGCTCGAGTCGGAGATGGAGACGGGACTCGAGGGCGACGAGACGGTGCTCTACCTCGGCGCGGCGAGCGGAACGACGGTGAGCCACGTCGCCGACTTCGCGGGGCCGACCTACGCGGTGGAGTTCGCCCCTCGGCCCGCACGGGACCTGCTCTCTGCGGCCGAACCGCGCCCGCAGTTGTTCCCGCTGCTGAAGGACGCCCGCAAACCCGAAACCTACGCCCACGTCGTCGAGTCCGGCGTCGACGTCATCGTTCAGGACGTCGCGACCCGCGGCCAGGCGAGAGTCGCCCTCGAGAACCGCCGGTTTCTCGCCGACGACGGCCGCCTGCTGCTCGCGGTGAAAGCCCGCAGCGAAGACGTCACCCGCGACCCCGAGGACGTGTTCGATGCGGTTCGGGCGGAACTCGAAGCCGATGGCGGGTACGAGGTGCTCGAGACCCGTCGACTCGACGACTACCACGTCGACCACCTTGGAATCGTCGCACGACCCGCCTAAAGCGGTCGCTTGCGGAAAACCCGGTACCGTTCCGCCGTTCACCGATTCGGGGGACGGGTTACTGTGAGTCGTCGATATATCAGTGCCAACGTTTCTTGTGCTGTACGGACAACAGCCAGGTATGTCTGGCAACGAGGATACCGACGGTTCGACGACGGATTCGAACTCCGAAATCGACCGATCGGACGGACGAGCGAATCCATCGGGCACCGGGCCGGGTGGTCCTGACGCGACCGACGGCTTCGTCCCGGCGACCGTCGAAGACACCAGCGGCTACGGGCTTTCGCTCACGCTGGTCGGGGGCGTGCTGCTCGCACTCGGGTACTACGGCTACGTCGCCGTAACCGGTCCGCAGACGCTCGGCCAGGCCATCCCCGGTCCGTTTTACCTTCTGGTGTTCGCACTCCTGTTCGTCCTCGAACTGTTTCAGAGCCGCGAGCGCGGCGGGATGGCGGTGGTCCGGGCCACCGCTCTGGCGCTCTTTTACGGCGGACTCGCCGCGTTCGCGATCGAGGGGAGCGTCTACCTCTGGAACGATCCCGGAGCGGCGCTCGAGGGGTTCGTCGGGATCACCGTGCTGGCGGTGTCGCTGATCGTCGCGGCCCTGGCGTACTTCCTCTATCTCTCCGCGGTCGAATCGGGCGTGACGGGAAGGTGGAGCGGGTAGCCCCTCGACCCCGTCGCGTTCTCGTAGGCAGTCGGATACTGGCACCGTTCTATCGCCTACCGCTCGTTTTCACATGTCGACGACGCCGTCCTCCAGGTGCTCGAGGAGGACCGGATGGAGCGGCCCGTTCGAGCCGAGGAGCATCTTCCGACTTCCCGTTTCGAAGTCGAAGGTGAACGGGTCGCCCGCCGCGTTGGTGATCCGCGCCCCGGCCGCACGAGCGATCACCAGCCCCGCGGCGACGTCCCAGGGGTAGGTGTCGTACTCCCAGACAGCATCCGCGCTGCCGCTGGCGAGATAACAGAGGTTGAGCGCCGCGGAGCCAAGTCGGCGGACGCCCCGGGCCTCCTGGTAGAAGTTCGAGAGAAAGGAGCCGTCCGGATCGTACCCCGAGAGGAGCATGCTCTCGTCGAGCCGGTCCCGGTCAGTCGTCGCGAGCGGCGTCCCGTTCTCGGTCGCTTCGCCGCCGGCAACCGCGCTGAACAGTTCGTCGGTTTCGGGGACGTAGACGACGCCGACGACGGGGTACCCGTCGTCGACGAGGGCGATCGACACCGCGTAATTCGGGTTCCCGTGGGCGAAGTTCCCCGTCCCGTCGAGGGGGTCGATCACCCAGGTGTACGGGCTGTCCGCCTCGATCCGACCGCTCTCCTCCGAGAAGATGCCGTGATCGGGGAACTCGTTCGCGATGGCGGTCGTGATGATCCGGTTGGCCTGGTGGTCGGCCTCGGTGACGATGTCGGCCTTGTCGGTCTTGACGGTGATCGACTCGACGCGGCCGTGGAGTTCTCGCAACGGTTCGCCGGCGCTCTGGGCGACCTCCTCGGCCAGCGTGAGTGCGTCTGCGATCAGGTCCTCGTCTTCACCCTCGTCGCCGATCTCCCGCGAGAACGGCGCCGGCGAAGCGCTCACGTCGGGGCCCTCGTCGTCGCCGTCTCGAACGTCCCAGCCGAGTTTCTTCGTGATCGCCGTAAAGAAGTGGTCGTCGTAGCTGGTCCGGACGATGTGTGCGTAGCGGTCCGCGCCGGTCACGATCACCTCCTCGTTCTCGCGGAGGATCGTGTGCGCTCGGCCGCCGTCGACCAGCAGGCTCGCCCGGCCGCCCGTGATGATCCGCAGCTCCGTCGAGGGTGCCATCACGACCGGGCGCACCCCGAGCTGGTGGGTGTGGAGCGGAACGAGCTGGAGCGACTGGTTGTTCACTGGGTAGTGAACCGGCCCGTTCGCCGACAACGAGAGGCCGGTCGACCCGGTCGGCGTCGACACTGCGAGCCCGGAGCCCTCGAACTCGCCGACGTACTCGTCGTTCGCGAAGACGTGCAGGCGGGTTATCTTGCGGTCGACCGGGTTCTCCGGCAGCACGTGCTCGAGGGTGACGTCGTTGATCCCGGTCGCGTCGACCCCGCGAGCGCTGACGTGGAGCTGCTGGCGGCTGTCGACGACCGCTCGCCCGCGCAAGGCCTCCTCGAGTGCGTCCCCGAGGTCGGCGGGTTCGACGCGCGCGAGAAACGAGAGCGTGCCGGTGTTCACGCCCAGGAGCGGAACTCCGCGCGGGGCGAACGTCTTAATCCCCTCGAGAAACGTGCCGTCGCCGCCGATGGTGACGCCGAGGGTCGGCCGGCTCTCCTCGTAGACGTCGCTGATGTCCTCGCCGACGTCGACGACGGCCAGCCGAAGCGCTCGCTCGTCGGTCCACCGCTCGAGGCGCTCGAGCGCGTCCTCGCTGTCGGGGCTGACGACCGCGATGATCTCGTCCGTCGTCGCTAATCGCCGTCCGTGCATTCGTCTGGAGGTTGGCTCCGCGACGTATTTACCCGCTTGGACTCCGCGGCAGCCGGACCGGGGCTGGGCCAGCGGACGCACTCAAGGGCCTCCGGCTCGTACCGCCAGTATGCCCGTTATCGACATCGCCCGGACGCGCGTGGTGACCGTCGGTCCCGAAACGCCGCTTTCCGAGGTCGTCGAAACTATGCGAACCGAGAGCGTCGGCAGCGTCGTCGTCGCCGAGGACGACGAACCGCGCGGAATCGTCACCGATCGGGACCTCGCGATGGTCCTCCTCTCCGAGGAACCCGACCCGGGAACCCGCGCCGTCGCGGAGCTGCTCGAGGAAGACCTGGACACCGTCACCGCGGACACGGGGATCTACGATCTCGTCGAACTGCTGTCGCGGACCGGTGCTCACCGGGTTCCGGTCGTCGACGAGGACGGGGCGCTCGCCGGCATCGTCTCGCTGAGCGACGTGGTCGTCCTCCTCGGAATGGAGCTCCAGCACGTGGGAAACGCGATCCGGACCGCCTCGCCCGCGTACGAACACGCCGCGACCGACCTGTTCGAGTAATCCCGATCCGGGACGCCAGCCGGCGAGGATCGGCGGGGGTCCGGGCTCCGCCGGAAACCGGCGTGTCGGTGGCTCCCGTTCGCTGCCGACTCCAAACCGTATTTATCTCCGGAGGGAAAACGAGAGAGCGATGGAACGCGGGTCGCCGGAATCGTTTACGGAGATGGGAACCCTGGGTATCGAAGAGGAGTGCTTCGTCGTCGACGAGCACGGTCGACCCACGAGTGGAACCGACGAACTCGTCTACGAACACGAGCCGCCGGCGATCCTCGAGGACCGCCTGGACCACGAACTGTTCAAGACGGTTATCGAAACCCAGACGCCGCTGATCGAGCGGCCCGGCGACGCCCGCGAATCGTTACTCGAGGTCCGCGAGGCGCTCGTCGACCACGCCGAGGCCCACGGCTTCAGGATCGCCGCCGCGGGACTCCACCCGCTCGCGAAGTGGCGCGAACTCGAACACGCCGAAAAGGACCGCTATCGGTCACAACTCGAGCGCATCCAGTACCCCCAACACCGGAACACGACCGCTGGGGTCCACGTCCACGTCGGCGTCGACGACGCCGACAAGGCGGTCTGGATCGCCAACGAACTGCGCTGGTACGTGCCGATCATGCTCGCGCTGTCGGCGAACTCGCCGTACTGGAACGGGTTCGACACCGGCCTCGAGTCCGCCCGTGCGAAGATCTTCGAGGCGCTGCCGAACACGGGCATGCCCACCTGCTTCGAGGACTACGAGGCGTTCGACACCTTCGAGCGTCGAATGCTCGAGTCCGAGGCGATCAACGACCGCGGCGAACTCTGGTACGACGTCCGTCCGCACACCGGCCACGGAACGGTCGAGGTCCGAACTCCGGACGGCCAGGCCGATCCCAACGTCGTCCTCGCGTTCGTCGAGTATACCCACGCGCTCGTGAGCACCCTCGCCGAGGAGTACGAGGACGGCGCAATCGGCTACCGGCACCGGCGGGAACTGCTCGACGAGAACAAGTGGCGTGCGATCCGCCACGGCCACGACGCCTCCTTTATCGCCCGGGATCTCGAGGGGACCGTCGAACTGGGCGAGATCGTCGACCGCGAGTGCGACCGGCTGGGAATCGACGGCATCAGGGGGGTGTTCGACCGCGAGAGCGGTTCGAGTCGCCAGCGCCGGCTGCTCGAGGAGGAGGGGGCCGACGCCCTCTGTGAGTCGCTGTTGCTCGGGGCCGAGTGAACCCTCGAGGGCACCCACAAAGGTTTAACATCGCACAAATCTTCCTCTCACACGAGAGCACATGGCTTCGGACGACACTGACGAGCATCCAGTAAGCGACGACGGCTCGAGACGGACCGACCGGGAGAGACAGCGGACGGATGCCGCAGTCGACGAAGTCGATCAGCGGATCGTCGACCTGCTGTCGTGGATCCTCGACACTGAGACGCGCGCGAAGATTTACGTTCACCTGCTGGCCAATCCGGGAAGTACCTCCGAAGAAGTCGCCCAGGGGACGGGGCTCTATCCGAGCACCGTCCGCGAGGCGCTCGCCGAACTCCACGACGAAGAGCGCGTCGCCCGGGAGAAACGGGCGAGCGAGGGCGCCGGCAACAACCCCTACGAGTACACCGCGATCCAGCCGAGCGAACTCGTCGGCGGCGTCGTCGACCAGGTCCAGCACGAGCTCAACACGATCTTCACCCTCGACCGGCTGTTCGACCGCGACGACGACGAACTCGGAGACGACGGCGTCGAACCGGTGACGATCACCGTCGACGACGACGAACCCGAGGAGGCCGACGTCGTGCCCGGCCGCGACCCGCTGTCCGATGAGGATCTCGAGGACGAGACCGACGACGACCCCGAAACCGGCCCGGAGTAGGAGCCGTCTGTGCAGGGCGGTTTCGTCGGTGAGGCTGTAACGTTTCACCCCACCGATGGCTTTTTCGTATCTCGAACTTACCTATCCGAATATGTCAACAGACGCCATCGTTCACGTCCGCCGGCAACTGCTGATGGGGCTCCTGATCGGGGTGTGTCTCGCCGCAGGGTGGCTGGCGCTGGTCCACGGCGCGTCGCTGCACGTCGGCGCCTCGCCGCTTCTCTGGGCGGCACTCTGGAGCGTTATCGGTTCGCTACTGATTTTGATCGGCTCCGTAACCGCGCACAGAACGTACTGCCAGGGGAACCAGCGGCATCCGACGGCAGCCCGGGCCGACTGAGAACGGTTATTCCGACTCGAGGGAGAGCACCGCCGGCCGCTCGAGTTCGAGGTCGGAGCCGACCGCACGCGCCGTCTCGAGGGGCCAGTCGCCGGTTTCCGTGAGGATCTCGAACGCCTCGCTCCCCTCGGTGTCCTCGACGAGCACCGTATCCTCGCTTTTCGCGCCCTGAATCGTCGGATTCCAGGCGTACGCCATCGGCGCTTCGACGGGGGCCTCGTGGTCAGGGGTCGCGATCCACTCCCGCCCCGCAAAGCCCGCGGCACCGCCCTGGTGGTGATGTTGCCACTCGCCGTCGAACCCGACCGCGTCGTAGGCGTCCTGGATCGCGCCGAAAACGTCGCCGGCCGTCCCACCGCCGGCGGCAGCCTCGCGGGTCGCCGCCAGCGCCGTCGTCTCGACGCGGGCCGCGAGAGCGGTTCGTTCCTCGAGCCACTCGGGCGGGTCGAACGCGACGGTACGGGAACAGCTCGCGTGGAGGCCGTGGCGCTGGGTCGTCACCGACACCAGCGCGTAGTCGCCGAGTTCGGCGTCGGTCGGCGTGTAGTGGCGGTGGCGCTGGGCGCGCTCTGCGCCGCCGACGAGGACGACCGGTGCCTCGATCTTTCGGGCCGTGAGCGCGACCGAGAGCGCGGCGGCGACCTCGTGCTCGCGGTCGCCGGGCTGAAGTTCGCGACAGACCGCTTCGACGGCCGCGGCGGTCTGGCGGGAGAGGCGACGGTAGCGCTCGCGGTCCGTCTCGGTCAGCGGCTGGCGCAGCGGCGTCGGATCGACGCGCTCGAACCCCGGTACGTCGATGTCGGCTGCCGCCGGCCCGTCTACGTATGCCGCGAGCGCCTCGGCGAGTGAGGAGTCGTACCACGGGTAGTTCTCGACCGTGGCGCCCTCGAGGTCCGGCAGTTCTTCTTCCTCGATTCGGTCGGCTTCGATCGTATCCGTCAGAACCGTCACGTCAGTCCCGTCGTAGCCGACGGCCGCGACCCCGGCGTCGGTTTCGCGGTCGACGACGTTGCTGCCGCCGGTGAGCCAGGCGAACGCGTTCGGCCGGGCGAACCAGACGGAGTCCAGCGAGGCGTCCTCGAGAGCGGCCTCGAGTCGCTCGAGTTTTTCCATAGGGGACGCTGGCGGGGCGGGTTCTTGAATCCGGCGGAGGTGGTGTCGCGGGACCGACGACACGGGCAAGATAAGTACGGTCGCTCCCAACCCCCGCTGAATACCCGTGTCGTACGACAGCTACACCTCCGATTCGTCATCGACGCTGGTCGGGCGGTTCGACTTCCGCCATCTCCTGACCCTGACGCTCGTGCTCGTTGCGGCGACGATCCTGCTCGGCGTCGCCGCGCGGGCGACCGGGTCGGGGCTGGCCTGCGAGGCCAACTGGCCCCAGTGTGACGCCGGTCCGTACAACCTGTTCCCGGCGAACCTGCCGAGTTTCTACGAGTGGATCCACCGCTTCGTCGCGATGTTCGCCGGGTTCGCCATCGTCGGTACCGCCGCGGCCGCGGCGCTCGCCTCGAGTGTCGACCGCCGCGTCACCGGACTGGTCGTCGCCGGGATGATCCTCACGCCGATCCAGGTGATCCTCGGCCGCGAGACGGTACTCACCTACGAGATCGAGATCCTCTCGCTGCACTTCTGGACGGCGGTGCTCATCTTCGTGCTGTTCGTCGTGGCGACCGTTCTCGTCTGGGCACCCCGATTGGGGACGTCCCACGTGACACTCGCGCTCGGTGTCGGGGCGATAATGATCCCGCTGCACGTCGCGTTCAGCCCGCTGTTCATCACCGACATCACCGCCTACTCGCCGTCGATCCAGACGACCCAGTACGGCGTCACCCTCGGGCTGCTCGCCGCCGTCATCGTCGCCACGATGGTCGGCTATCGGCGACTCGAGGACCGGCTGCTGGTCGGCCTGCTCCTCTCGCTGCCCGCCCTCGCGCTGCTCGTGCTCTTTCTCGGCCGGCGAGCGGTGATGACGCTCTCGCCGGCGCTCGATCTCGTGTACGTGATGGTCGCTGGCGTCCTGTTCGCAGCGTTCGTCGTCGGAGCGTGGCTCGTTCGGACCGCCGGCGACACCGCAGCCTGACCCACGCCGCCCGCTTCCCGGCGCTTACAGAACGAAGACGATCACACCGACGAGGAGAATCGCCCCGACGCCGAGTGCGAACAGAACGTAGTTCGCGATCGGGTTCGCGGCTCGAGTCAGCGCGACCGTGTACCGGCGGCTCGAGAGCGGCCAGAACGGGCGGATCCCCATCGGGGTGAGGGCGTCGGCGAGCAGGTGCGAGCCGATCGAGAGGGTGCCGACGACGAACGCGAACCCGACGACGCCGACGCCGGCCAACGGCGGAGAGCTACCGACGAACACGGCAGCCGCGGCGGCCACCCCGGCACCGACGAGAACCGCGAACAGGAGCGTATGCGTCGGGCCGCGGTGCTCGATCAGCGGCAGCCGGTGGTCGCAGTCCGGCAGCGTCGAGAGCGAGACACAGACGAGCGCGCCGAGGACTGCGACCAGTTCGTAGCCCGCAAACGCGACGGCGGCACCGAGGGGTGCGTACGCGAGCAGCGACGCACCGTAATGGCCGAGCTGATACATCCAGGGGACGCCATGCACCTGCGTGGCATAAATCCACCGTCAGCCGGGCGGAGCGGTCGTCCGGTGCGACCGGCAGCCGGAACGTTATCGTGCTTGCTATCGTTGTCGTTCGCATGACGGACATCGATCCCATGACGCGGTTTCCGGTGCCGGAGACGGAGTCGCTCCCCGAAGACCTCAGAGAGCGCATCGACGAGGAGACCGAACGCGCCGGCTTCACGCCAAACGTCTTCCTGGCCTACGCCTACCGCCCCTCACACTTCCGGGCGTTCTTCCAGTACTACGACGCGCTCGTCGAGGACACCGAACTCACCCGTCGAGAGATCGAGATGATCATCGTCGCCGTCAGCGGGGCCAACGACTGTTACTACTGTAACGTGGCCCACGGCGCGCTCGTCCGGATCTACGGCGACGATCCGCTACTCGCGGACCAGCTCGTCGCGAACTACCGCAACGCCGACGTCAGCGACCGCCACCGCGCGATGCTCGATCTCGCGGTGAAACTGACGGAAAACCAAGCGGCGGTCGAGGAGGCCGATCTCGCAGACCTCGAGGACCACGGCTTCAGCCGGCGGGCGATCTGGGATATCGGCTCCGTGGCGGCGTTCTTCAACCTCTCGAACCGGATGGCACAGCTGGCCGATATGCGCCCCAACGAGGAGTTTCACAGCCTCGGTCGCTGACGACGACAGCGGGGCCGCGAAAACCCGAACGATAAACGTTCAGGGGGCGAACGGTCGGCTATGCGAACGCTGGACGAGACGGACCTCGAGATCCTCCACCTGCTGGTCGAGGACGCCAGGCGACCGTACAGCGAGATCGCCGACCGGGTCGACGTCTCCGCCCCGACGGTCTCCGACCGGGTCGACCGACTCGTCGACCTCGGTGTCGTCAACGGGTTTACCGTCGACGTCGACCACGCCGCGATTACCGGCGGAATCGACGTTCTGCTGGATCTCGAGTGTCGGCCGGGCGGCGACGACGGCATCGCCGAACGGCTGGCTGCCGCCGACCCCGTCGAGCACGTCTTCACCACGGCCGACGACCGCGTGCTCGCCGTCGCGACCGTTCGACAGGGGCGCGCGAAACGCCTGCTCGAGGAGACTATCGACCTCGAGCGCGTTCGCCGCTATCGGGTGCATCTGCTCGAGGATCGGACGTGGACGCCCGCCGTCGGCACCCCGGACCTCGCGCTCTCGTGTGCCGAGTGTGAGAACCCGGTCGACGCGGACGGCGTCTCGAGCCGGATCGACGGCGATCTGTACCACTTCTGCTGTCCGACCTGCCGGTCGACGTTCGAAGAGCGCTACGAGCGGTTCGCCGACTCCGCGTGACGACCGCGGGAGCTTTTTCGCTTCCGTTCGTACGCACCCCCATGCGAACCAGTCTCAACGTCCCCGAGGAGATGCTCGCGGAGTTCGACGCCGTCTGGCAGGCGGAGGGGCTCGACTCCCGGTCGCGGGCGCTTCGCGAGGCGATCCAGGAGTACGTCGAGTCGCACAACCGACTCGAGGCCGCAACCGGAACCGTCGTCGCGACCGTCGTCTTCGACTACGTCCACGACGAGATCATCGAGGAGTTGCACACCGTCCAGCACGAGTTCCAGGACGAGATCGACACGACTTGTCACGTCCACCACGGCGAGTGGTGTCTCGAGACCGTGTTCTGTCGGGGCTCCGCCGAACGGGTTCGGCGGCTGGTCTACCGGCTGAAGAACTTCGACGCGGTCGGCCGGGTGACGGTGACGCTATTGCAGGCGGGGCCCGCCCGAAACGACTGAGCCGTGTCGACCGAGAAGACCGAGGCGATTATTGGGATAGAACCCCTCTGAGCCACCGTGAAGAACGTTACCGACCGCTCGAGCAACCCGTTCGGCATGCGCCCTCCGTTCGAACGAAACGATCCCGACAGCGTGCCTGCCGTCTTCGGCTACGGCGACGCGAACGCCGACTTCCACCTCATCGGCGACCATCCGGGAGTCCACGGCGGCGAGACGACGGGAATCCCGTTCACCGAAACCGACAGCGGCGAGGCGATCCAGGAACTCGCGCGCGACCTCGAGTTCGCCAGCGGCCCCGACGACAGCCCGGCGCTCACGAACCTCTTCTGCAGCTACGTCCACATGTGCACGCTTCCTGCGGGGCGGGAGCCGACTCCCGCAGAGTACGCCGAACTCGAGCGCTACTTCGACGCCGAGTTGCGGGCGATCAACGCCCACATCCTGTTGCCCGTCGGCCAGCGAGCGACCGACCACGTCCTCGAGGAGTACACCACGCAGCGACATCGCTTCGACCTCGATATGGCGACGCTGCACGCCCTCGAGATCCGCGGACGTGGCTTCATGGTCGTCCCAGTTCGCGATCCGAGCGAGTGGGAGGAGGGCGACCGCGAGACGATCCGCGACCGCCTCGAGTCGATTCTCGCCTCGGACTACCGCCAGACGAAGGGTGTGGCAACGCTGGTCGGCTAACGGCCGAACCGTTTTCGAATCTGCACTCGAAGCGGCAGTCCGAGCGCGCCCGCAAGGGGAATCACGACGAACGCCAGTAGATCCGCCGGGAGCGATGCGTAGCCCGCGGCCCCAGCCGCAAGGGCCAGTGACGGCACGAAGACGGCACAGACGTAGAGATACGACGGCGACCAGCCGGGGAGCTGGCGAGTGCGGTGGACGACGACGCCGAACAGCAGCGGCATGAGTACGATACCCGCGAGCAGCGGGCCGGCGAGTGCGGTCGTCGAGAGGGCGAGCGCCACCGCGAGGACGAGCGTTTCGTCGATCGAGACGGGCCCCCAGGTATCTGCCCGCCACCCGACTCGAACGGCCAGCAGACAGAGCACCGGAAGGGCGACGACCCCGGCGAGAACGCCGTACCACTCCATCGGAGCGAGCGGCGGCGCGACGAGTTCGACGCCCGCAAGGAAGCCGACGAGAGAGTCGACGCCGGAGCGACCGCTCGAGAGCAGGTCCCACAGCGCGGCCGGCTCCGGACCGACGGCCGTGACCTCACCGGCGAGCCCCTCGAGGGCGGCCGCGTTCTCGAGGCCGAACTGGACGAGTCCGGCGACGTACGTCAGAATCGAGAGCCAGATCAGCGGCCACGCGAAGTTCTGTCGCTGCCACCAGCGGACGAACGCGTTGCCGTCTCCGCCGGCGGTCGGTCGCGTGCGGGCCGCGCTGGCGCCACTGGTGCTCCCGGTCGCGGTGGCCGACGTGTTGGCCGTCGACGTCGTCGCCCCCGAGCCGCCGGTTCCCGACCGGGCGGTCGACCCGCTCGTGGTCCCGGTTGTCTCCGATCCGTACGCACTCGAGGCGGTCCCACCGCCGGCGCTGGCCGACGCCGTCTCACTCGCGCTCGTTCCGGCAGTTGCGGTCGATTCCGACGCGTCGTTGGCCGACTCCGTCTCCGAAGAGTCGTCGGTCGACGACCGCCAGACGTCGGGTGAGGGCAGCCCGGAGGTGCGTTTCGCGACGTAGTTCGCGTGACCGAGCCGGTCGTAGGCCTGGCGCTCGACGGGGTCGCCGAGGATGTCGTAGGCCTTTTTGAGTGCGGTGAACTGCGCTCGAGCGCGGTCGTCGTCGTTCAGGTCGGGATGGTACACCCGGACCTGTTCGCGAAACGCCTGCTTGATGTCGTCCTGGGAGGCGTCTGAAGGAACGTCGAGAAGGTCGTAGAAGTCCAAATCCTCAGTCATAGCTATGCGGGGAGGGCGTCGATGCCCGCGGATTAGCCACAGGGGCATATAGTTCCGAGGGTCACGTTATCAGAACTGAAAGCCCCAGCGCGCGACGCGGGGAAGAGTATTCTACGATGAGTCAGTATTCACGGGCAGTCGATCCGGTTCTACCGGTGACAAGGTGAGTCGGTCCCGACCGCCGCAGTCGGCCGAACATCGGTCCGAGGACTGTCACCTCCCTCGAGTATTTGGCCGTCGATACCGTGGATGGCCTATGGATCTGCTCGAGGAGAGCATCGTCCCGGAGCACGCCCGGGCGGTGAAAGCCGAGGCCCGCGAGTTCGCGAGCGAACACATCGAGCCGAACGCGGAGGAATACTTCCGGTCAGGAGAGTACCCCTGGGAGATACTCGAGGCCGGCCAGGACGCCGGTCTCGTCGCACAGGACATCCCCGAGGAGTGGGGCGGCCGGGGACTGGATCTTCCACAGCTACTCGCGATCACCGAGGAGTTCTACCGGGCGGACGCGGGTATCGCCCTGACGCTCCAGCTCGCGAGCTTCGGCTGTGAGATTACCTACGAGTACGGCTCCGACGAGCAGTGCGAGGAGTTCGTTCGCCCGGTTGCGGAGGGCGATCAGCTCTCGGGGCTGGCCGTCTCGGAACCCGAGACTGGCAGCGATCTGGCGGGAATGCAGACTCGAGCGGACAAGGACGGCGACGAGTACGTCCTCAACGGCGAGAAGTACTGGATCGGCAACGGCGTCGAGGCCGACTGGGTGACGGTGTACGCTCGGACGGGGGACAACGAGGACAACCGCTACGGAAACCACTCGATGTTCATCGTTCCCACCGACACCGACGGTTACGAGGCAGAACACATCCCCGAGAAGATGGCGATGCGCGCCTCGAAACAGGCACATATCACGTTCGACGACTGCCGAATCCCCGAAGAGAACCTGATCGGCCACGAGGGCGCCGGCTTCATGATGCTCGCGGAGTTCTTCAATCACGGCCGGATCGTCGTCTCGGGTCACGGTCTCGGACTCGCCGCCGCCGCCATCGAGGAGGCCTGGTCGTTCACCCACGAGCGCGAGGAGTTCGGCCGTACGGTAAACGAGTTCCAGGCCGTCCAGCACGGGCTGGCGGATATGCTCACCGAGTTCGAGAGTGCGCGCACGCTGGCCTGGCGAGCCTGCGAAAAGGTCCAGGCGGGCGAGAACGCCGGCTACTGGGCGGCGATGACGAAGACCAAGGCGACCGAAACGGCGACCGATGTCGCCGAGCAGGCGATGCAGTTCCACGGCGGGCGGTCGATCCTCGACGAGCGACGGGTCGCCCGGGTCTACCGGGACGTGCGGATTCCGGTGATCTACGAGGGCGTAAACGAAGTCCAGCGGAATCTGATCTACCGGCAGACGCCGACGTAGCGACACAGGTACGAAACGCTACGCTGACGTAGTGAAAAGCGCCCTCAGTCGAGATAGCCGAGATCCGCGAGCCGGTCCTCGACGGCGTCTTCCGGCCCGGAGAGGTCCTCGACGGCGTCGTACTCGCGGTAGCCCTTCGCGCCGACGTCGTCGACGACCGGCAGGACTCGTCCGTCCATCCGATCGCTGTACTTCACGCCGAGGGCGGCGAACACTGTCGGTGCGAAATCGAAGAGCGTCGCGTCCGTGAGATCTGCGTCGGGGTCGATACCCTCGCCACTCGCGGCGAAGACCCCCTGCATCTTGTGATTCCAGGGCTCGGTCGGCGGGCCGAAGAAGCCGTCGAGCAGGCGGTTCGAGAGGAAGACGTTGAAGTCGTTCGGAATCGTGACGATATCGATCGCTTTGTCGGTTCGCGGCCCCTCGAAGTACTTCTCGCGAGGGGCGACCTCCTCGAACACCGGTTCGCCGGTCGGGAGTTCCGCGGCCCGCAGACACTCGATGAGTTCCGCACGGACGTCGTCGTACTCCTCGGGGGCGACGACGCCGTTTGGCTCTCGCCCCTCGAGGTTGATCCGGACGCCCAGTTCGGTCCGCGCTCGCATGTAGGCGACGGAGTTCTCGAAGTCGACCTGCTTGTTCGCCGTCCGGGTGACGTTCTCCGGTGCGTACCGTATCGCGAGGTCGGCGAGGCCGACCTTCTCGAGGCCGCGGCGGACTCGTGAGGCGGTGAGTCCGAACCGGGCGGCGCCGGCAGCCAGCCGTTCGGTCGTACTCGGCTCCCAGGACTCGACGTCCTTCCCCTCCCGGAGGTCGTTGCGGATGGGGTTCCAGGAGGGCATCCCCTTGCCGCTGTTGGTGAGTTCGACGAAGCCGTGCTGGCGGAGGTACTCGTTGGTACGGAACTCGTAGTCGCCGTACTCGCCGATCCCGTGGTCGCTAACGATGAACACCCGATTCGGGTTAGTGCGCTCGAGGATCTTCGCGATCTGGTCGTCGGTTTCCTCGTAGACGCTCTTTACGTACTCCCAGTTCCCCTCGAACTCGTGAAAGACGGTGTCGGTCTTCTGGAACTGGACGAAACCGAAGTCCGGTTCGTGTTTGGCGGCGAGATAGGAGAACGCCGCACCGCGCATTCGAACGAGGTTGCAGTACTCGGTGATCTTCTGATCGTCCGGCACGGACTCGTCCCCGCGCGTGTAGCTCGGATAGACGCGGTACTCGCCGAGTTCCTCCCGGAGCTCCTCGAGTGTCCCCTCGGGGTGACAGGTGGGGTTCTCGGGACCGATGAAGCCGGGAACGACCGCGCCGTCGATCTCCTCGGGTGGGTGAGTCACCGGCACGTTGACGATCACGCTCGAGAGTCCCTGCTCGTCGAGCAGTGACCACATCGAGCGCTCGTGGACCCCCTCGGCCGAGACGACGGACCAGTCGTAGCCGTCGAAGTCGACGAAGCCGCACACACCGTGTTTGCCGGGGTTGACGCCGGTGTAGATCGACGGCCACGCGCTCGGCGTCCACGGCGGGATCTGAGACTCGAGCGGACCGGCGACCCCGTCCTCACAGAGACTGGAGATGGTAGGGATGACGTCTTCCTCGGCGAGAGAATCGAACACGCTCTGACAGCCGGCGTCGATGCCGATGACGAGCGTGTCGAGTTCGTACTCCCCATCTGCCGTCATCGGCGCCCGCCTCCGCTTGCGTCAGCAGGTTCCGATGATGCGCGTTCGAACCGCCGTCGGTTGGTGGCGACTCGAATCGTACTCGCTGTTGAGGTGTGCGGTTCCTTCATTTGCTCAGCAATTGGGTTCGTTCGCATATGCTTATTCGTAGGGTAAGTCGTCACACAGCCCCCATCGACCCGTCGATTGCAGCGTTAAGATATTAATAACGTCCGGGTGCCGCGGTTTCGTACGCGGGTCTGTGAAGCCGATTGACGGCGTCCATATTGAAATAAACTCCTCTCTGGCAGCGCCATCGCTCGAGTCACTCCTCCGAACGCAGGTCTTGAAACGCGCCGACGAACGCCGTATGCGAGGACAGCTCCGAGACCTGTTCGTCAACCCGAGATTGAAGCTCATCCACGCGCGTACAGAGTTCGCGGTACTCCTCATTGTCGGAGAGTTCACGCTCGGTTTTCTCGGACTCGAGGAGCGCTTTCTTCGAAGTGAGCGCGTAGTACTGCTGGATCGTGGCGTCGTACTCGGATCGGGCGGTGATCGTGTCGACCATCTCGAGCAGGTCGTCCTTCGAAACCGGTTTGACGAGATAGTCGTCGAACCCCATCTCGATGATGTCGAAGTCGGGGTCGACCGCCGTCACCATCACGATACGGCAGTCGTAGCCCTCTTCTCGAATCGTTCGCAACACGTCATCGCCCGACAGTCCCGGCATTCGGCGGTCGAGAAGAACGATCTCGATGCCCTCAGTCATCTTCTCGAGGGCATCCTCGCCGTCGTAGGCCGCGGTGACCGTACACGTCGGTTCGAGCCACGCCGCAAACAGGTCCGCGAGTCGAGCCTCGTCGTCGACGACGAGAAGGGCGGGCGACTCGCTCACAGGGACCTCCCTCCGCTCTCAGCTACCATTGCAGCCACGACAGAGCGATGGTGCTAGTCAGTGATAAAACTCGCGAAGACAGTCAATTATCCGGATAGTTTCGACTGGCACTGCACCGGGGCCATACCGGTTGCCTGACACGGCAGGTTCGAGTTCACTCACTGGCCGCGTTCGGCCCTCACAGTTCGAGAGCGCTCTCGAACACCCGATAATCCTCGGCTCCGCGAACCTCGGTGCGGAACTTGCCCTCACGGAACAGATAGAAGTACGGCGTCGCGTCGAGTCCGGCGCGGCTGGCTGCATCCCAGTCGTGCTCAATTCGAGCACTGAACTCGCCGTTCTCGGCATCCGACCGGATTCCGTCGGCGTCGAGTGAGGTGTCCGACTCGAGGTACGCGACCGCCTCGGTGATCACGTCGTCGCTGCTGTTGATCGACTCTTGAACCTCGAAAAGGTGGTCTCGAAGATCCCAGAAGGCCTCCACGTCGCGCTCGTAAGTCGCCCAGAGGACGTGCAGCGCCGCTTCCGACCACTCTTCGATGGCGGCGATCCCCCGCCAGACGATCGTGAGTTCTCCGCCGTCGATGTGGGATTCGAGGTCCGGGAAGATCTCCCGTTCGAAGTACGCACACGCCGGACACGACGGATCGTCGAACATGATGATCGTTGCGCCGTCGTCCAGCGAGTCCGGTCCGAGCACCGGCGAGTGGGCCATATTCGTCGCCGATGGATGCTCGAGTTCGTGATCGCCGTCCTCGTCATCCGATTCATCGTCCCCGTCACCGCTCTCCGCGTCACCCTCGCTCTCCGGTTCGTCGCCGTCGTCCTCGTCGTTACTGCTGTTCTCTCCGGTTTCGTCGCCGTCGCTTTCATCGGTCTCACCGTTGCCTGGCTGTCCGTTGCCGTCGTCGGCCGGTTCGGCCGCACTCGAGTCGTCGCTGCCGTCCGGCCCGGCGTCCGCACAGCCAGCGAGCAACGCGATCGCTGCGCCGCTGGCCGTGAGAAATCCACGTCTATCGACGGAGCGGAACGGAACGGCCCGTCGGGCGGAAGTACGGTCGTCCATTATCGCGTGGGAAGCCAGCCCACGAGTATAAACCGCGCGATTTTAGTTCAAATACACGTTCGGGGAAATTATATGTTTAAAGACTATCTAAACAGTGTTTCCGGCGCGACTATCGGCGGCCAATCGGACAGGCCTCCGCCTCTCCGTACTGGATTCCCTTGACGAGCCAGAACGTCGAGAGCGGAACGAACACGACCGCAGCGAGGACGAACTCGAGGCCACCGAACGGGAGAAGGGCGATCAGCCCACCCGCGCCGACGAGTCCGAGAATCGCGCTTGCGACGGCCGCCCCACAGGCCGCACAGCCGGCCCCCATCGTTCCGAGAACGATCCCCGTGATGCTTCCCGAACTGTGGGCGAGCGACACGCCGTGCTCGTTCAGATGGTAGGCCAGAATGGCGATATTGATCCCGACGAGCGCGCTCGTCGCGACCATTCCGATCCCCGCCGTGGGTTCGATCCCGCTGCCGATGAACGGAAACAGGTAGAGCAGGATCTCGAGGCGGTTCTCGAGTGGCAGCGGACCGAAGATCACCAGATCGCGGACCAGAGCGACGTTCTGGGCGACGACGATTACCAGCAACGAGACGAATGCGGCGACCATCGCGATCGCGGCGTACAGCGGCCCCGAGAAGACCCGACGGAAGGTCCATCCCACGAGGCGAACGTCGTCGCGGCGGGTCGGAATCCAGCCGCTATATCGACGCATGCGTCACCATCCGTCTGGATACGACTTCGTTTGTTCGCCGATTCTCCGAGTCCGTCGCAGTCGATTCAGTACCGCTGGGTGTCGTTCGTATCATGTGATTCATAGCTCGAGTGCGTTCGTAAAGACGCGAGCGTCCTGCGCTCCGCGGATCTCCGTGCGGAACTCGCCCTCGCGAAACAGGTAGAAGTACGGCGTCGCGTCGAGGCCGGCGCGGGCGGCAGCGTCTTCGTCTCTCGCCAGCCGAGTGGCGAACCGGCCGCGTTCGGCGTCGGCTCGGACTCCGTCGGCGTCGACAAACGATCGTCCGTCGAGATAGGCGACCGCTTCGTCGATCGCCTCGTCGCCGCTGTCTATCGAATCCTGGATCTCGAAGAGGTGGTCACGGAGGTCCCAGAAGGCGTCGACGTCGCGCTCGTAGGTCGCCCACATCGCCTCGAGAGCGCCCTCCGACCAGTCCTCGATAACCGGAATTCCGCGCCAGACGACCGAGAGTTCGCCCGCGTCGATGTAGGACTCGAGATCCGGGAAGATCTCCTGTTCGAAGTACGCACACGCCGGACACGACGGATCGTCGAACATGATGATCGTCGCTGGCGCCTCCGCGGGGGACGGCCCGAGCACCGGTGAGTGAGCCATGTTCGTCGCCGACGCGTGCTCGAGCGTGTACTCCTCTTCCTCGTCCTCGTCCTCGTCGTCTTCCCCATCATCGTCGTCCCCATCCTCATCGTCCTCGCCTCCGTCGTCGCTGTCCTCGCCTCCGTCGTCGCTGTCGTCGTCTCCGTCGTCGCTGTCGTCGTCTCCGTCTTCCTCTTCCTCGCCATTACCGTCCTCGTCGCGATCACCATCCTCGTCATCATCGCCCCCATCCTCGTCGTCTTCGTTATCGCTGTCGTCGCTATCGTCGCTTCCGCCGTCGCCGGAGCCATCGCCGTCACCGTCGTCTCCTTCTTCGTCGTCATCTCCGTTTTCCCCTCCATTGTCGCCACCTTCGTCGTCTTCCTCCGGTTCCCCGCTCCCCTCGTCGTCCGTATCACCATCCGACTCGTCCGCTTCGTCGCCGTCCGCCCGTCCGTCATCGCCCTCCTGGCCATCGTCGTCTTCGCTCGGCGTTTCCTCCGACTCCGTTCCGTCGTCGTCCGACTCCTGGTCGTCAGCCTCTGACTCGTTGGTACTCTCGTTACTCGAGTCGTTGTCGTCGTCCGTATCGTCGGCCAACTGCTCGGGGTCCGAATCGTCGTCCCCCTCGGAACTGTCGTCCGTGGCAGACTCCGCGCCGTCGTCCGACGAGTCATTTACGTCCTGACGTTCGGGTTCGGCGACGTTCGCGTCAGCGTCTCCGCCGGGACCATCGTCGCCACAGCCTGCAGTGACCGCCATCGTTGCGCTGGTTACGGCGAGAAAGCCGCGTCTGGTAGAACGCGGGCGTAGTCGTGACCCGGTCCGCTCTGGACCCTCGGGCCGGTCGTCTTCCATCGTTCGTTTTCACCGCCCCCAACATTATAAACACAATTCCGCTTACTGGAAAATATACATGTAAACAGACTATCTCAGCGGACGCGAACCGACAGTACACGAGCCAGTAACGCATTTCTGTACACTACCTCTTTTGTGACCAGCATAATATGTCATCGGGGCTTAGAGTTTGGCTCGGTATAGAGATCGGCCGATCGCAGAAGCGTACCGAAGGGCGGATCACCCCCGTTCTCCGATCGGAAGATCCGCCGGCCGATCCACGTCGCGCAGTACCCCGGGATCCCGTACGTCGACGAGTGCACTCGCGTCGTCCTCGAGCAGCAGCCCTTTGGCCCCGCGGTCGCCCGCAAGCGACTCGAGGGTGTCGAAGTGACGCCGATCGAACAGTACCGGATTGCCACGGACACCCTCGTGAGCGGCCGCGAGGGCGCCCCCGACTCCCGCAGCGTGGGCAGCGACGAGCGCGTCGACGGTTTTCGGCGCGACGAACGGCATGTCCCCGAGAGCGATGACGAGGGCGTCGATGTCGTCGCGCCTGGCAGCGGCGACTCCCGTCCGAATCGAGGCGGACTGCCGCGTGGACTCGTCCGCGACGGACACCGTCCGGATCGGGCTGTCGGCGAGTGCCGTGGCGACCGCGGCCGCATCGTGGTCGAGAACGGCGACGACCGGCTCGACCCGTGCGGCGACCAGCGTGTCGGCGGCGTGGCGAACGAGCGGCGTTCCACCGACCTCGGCGAGAAGTTTGTTCTCGGAACCGAACCGCGAGCTGGTGCCGCCGGCGAGCAACACGGCTCCGACCGAAGCGTCTCGGGTCGGCTCCGCTCCAGTCGGATCCGAGTCGACAACCGGCAGCGATCGAGGCACGGTCATGCGTGTGCTCTTAGTGCGACCGGCCTAAAGGAGTCACCGACAACGGCCGACCGGCGAGTTCGATACCCCATGGAATCCAACGTTCCCGTCTCCGAAACCGCCCTGCTCGAGCGAATTCGAGCGCGACTCGAGCGGGCCGACGGTCCCGAATCGAACGGCCGCCCGGCCGTCGTCGCCACGGTCGTCGGGGTCGACGGAACCGCCTACAGGCGGCCCGGCGCGAAGGCCCTGTTCGAAGCCGACGGCGACGGGTACGGCGCGATCACGGCGGGCTGTCTCGAGGACGACCTCCGCCGGGCGGCCGAGCGGGTGCACGAATCCGGCAGTCGTCGCGTCGAGACGTACGATCTCACCGCAGAAGAGGGCGTCTGGGGGCTCGGACTCGGCTGCAACGGCGTCGTCGACGTGCTCCTCGAGCCGCTCGAGGCTCACTACCGGCTGGCGCTCGAGCCGATCCGCTCGCGCCGGGACGTGGCCGTTCTCACGGTTCTCGAGGACGACGGCGACCTCGAGCGAGGCGCCAGAGCGTACTCTCTACCGGCGGAGGGACGAGTCGAAACGGACGACTCCGCGACCGTCGCGGAGGACTGGCCGGCGGCAGCGTTCGCCGAACAGACGGCCGAGATGGCGAGAACCGGGCGCTCCGGGACGCTCGAGTTCGCACGTGAGGAGCGACGACTCGAGGTCTTCGTCGACGGCATCGCAGCACCCCCGACGTGTCTGGTGTTCGGAAGCGGTCCCGACGTCGCTCCGGTCACCGAACTCGCGTCGCGAGCGGACTTCCGGGTGGTCGTCGTGGGCTTTCGCGGCGCCGTCGACCTCGAGGCGCGGTTTCCGGCCGCGAATAGAACCGTGAGCACCTCGCCGCGGGACGTCCGCGACGCCGTCTCGGTCGACGAGCGGACCCACGCGGTCGTGATGACACACGACTTCGTCGACGACCGGTTCGTCCTCGAGGCGCTGCTCGAGTCGCCTGCGCCCTACGTCGGGATCATGGGGCCGCGCGAGCGCTTCGAGGAGCTACGCGCCGAGCTTGCAGAGGACGGCAGGTCGGTGAGCGAGAGCGATCTCGAGCGGATCTACGCGCCGATCGGACTCGATCTTGGACTGGGGACGCCCGAGGGGATCGCCCAGAGCATCGTCGCCGAACTCCTCGCGGTCGCACACGACCGCCAGCCGGAGCACCTGAGCGCCCGCAGCGGCCCGATCCACGACCGCCTCGAATCCGACTCCCCCGACTGACGACGCCCCCTCGAGAGTGCCGGCTACCGAACGCTGATATGACTGGCGGCTGTGGCTATCCACGAGAAAACGGGGGCGGCCGTCGACCACGGCGACACCGTCGGCGCGTTCCGGCTCCGGGGACACTCATGGGCACACACGACATCACACTCACGGTCAACGGAACGGAAGAACGGCTCACGGTCGAGTCGCGAACGCTGCTGATCCACGCGCTTCGCGACGAACTCGGCTACACGGGGCCGAAAGTCGGCTGCGAGACGAGTTCCTGTGGCGCCTGTACGGTTCACGTCGACGGAGACGCGGTCAAATCCTGTGCGATCCTGGCGGTGCAAGCCGACGGTGCCGAGGTCACGACGGTCGAAGGACTCGAGACCGGGGGCGGAGACGCGAGCGAGCGCCACCCGATTCAGGAGGGCTTTCACGAAGAACACGGGCTTCAGTGTGGCTACTGCACGCCCGGAATGGTGATGACGACGGCCCAGTTGCTCGAGGACGACCTCGACCGCTCCCGGGACGAGATTCGCTCGGGGCTCAAGGGCAATCGCTGTCGCTGCACCGGCTACCAGAACATCGTCAACGCCGTCGAGACGGCCGCGAACACGCTCGAGAACGAGCGGGAGGACGTCTGAGATGTACCCGCCACAGTTCGACTACCACCGCGCGACGAGCCTCGAGGACGCCCGCTCGCTGCTCGACAGCCACGCCGACCGGAACCCTCGCCTCCTCGCGGGCGGTCACAGCCTGATCCCGGAGTTGAAAAACGGCCGCGGAAACCCCGGCGTTCTCGTCGACCTCGGCGGGATCGACGACCTCGAGGGCGCGACGACGACCGCCGGGGAAACGACTGTCGGGGCGCTCACCACCTACGCAGACCTGCTCGAATTGCCGGAGTTGAGCGACCGCCACCCCGTTCTCACCGACGCCCTGGCCGAGATCGGCGATCTGCAGGTGCGAAACCGCGGCACCATCGGCGGCAACCTCGCCCAGGCCGCACCCGCGGCGGACCTGCCGGCGGCGGTTCTCGCCGCGGACGCGACGATTCTCGTCACTGGCCCGGATGGCGACCGCGAGATCCCCGCCGACGAGTTCTTTCGCGGCGAGGGGGAGACGGCACTCGAGGCGGACGAGATCCTCACCCGGGTTCGCCTCCCGACCCCCGACTCCGACACGACCGCAACGGGCGCGTACGTACGAAAAACGCACCCGGCCTCGGGGTGGGCCAGCCTCGGCGTGGCCGCCACGCTCGAGTGCGAGGGCGATACCGTTCGCACTGGCCGGATCGCGACGACCGGCGTCACCGACCACGCCGTACGGCTCGAGCCTGCCGAGGACGCGCTCGAGGGGGAACCGCTCGAGACGGAGGCGTTCGCGGACGCCGCCGCTCGCGCCGCCGAGGGGCTCGAGCCCGACGAACTCCGCTCGGACCTCCACGCCTCGGGCGAGTACCGGGCGAACCTGCTGCCGACGTACGTCGAGCGGGCGCTCGATCGGGCAGCCGACAGGGCGCTCGCCGGCGACGACGGAGGTGAGACGCGATGAGCGACCCGCGCGACGAGCACGAGGGGAGCCTCGTCGGCAGCGGCGTCGCCCGCCGCGAGGACGACGCGCTGCTCACCGGTCGCGCCGAGTACACCGACGACCTGCACAGGCCCGGCACCGTCCACCTCGCGTTCGTCCGCAGCGAGTGTGGTCACGCCCGCCTCGAGGGAATCGACACCGAGCGTGCGACGGACCTGGAGGGGGTCCTCGGCGTCTACACCTGGGCCGAGCTCGAGGTCTCCGAGAGCCCGTGCGTGCTGCCCATCTCCTCGTCGGCGCTCGACTGCGAGCCGCCGGGGCACCCGGTGCTCGCTCGCGGCCGGGTTCGCTACCAGGGCCAGCCCGTCGCCGCGGTGGTCGCCGAGGACCGCTACACCGCCAGGGACGCCGTCGAGGCGATCGAAATCGAGTACGAGCCGCTCGAGGCCGTCGTCGACCCGGTTGCGGCTGCTGACGGCGGGGCGCCGACGATCTTCGAGGACGCGCCGGACAACGTCGCGCTCACGGCGGAACTGGGCGACCAAGAGGAGACCGAGGCGGCGTTCGAAGACGCCGACCGCGCCGTCGACATCGAACTCGTTAACAACCGCCTCATCTCGTCGGCGATCGAGCCGCGGGCGGCGCTGGCGAGCTACGATCCCGCCGAGGAACGGTTCACGGTGGAGATGACCAGCCAGTCGCCCCACGGCCACCGGCGGAAACTCTCGCACACCCTGGGCGTTCCCGAACGGAAGGTTCGGGTGAGCGTCCCGCGCGTCGGCGGCGGCTTCGGCCACAAGGGCCACCACCACCCCGGCGAGGCGATGGCCGCCTGGTGTTCTCGGGAACTCGAGCGACCCGTGAAATGGGTCGCTACCCGCTCAGAAAACTACCTCGAGGGTGCCCACGGGCGCGATCACGTCACCCGCGGCGAACTGGCGCTGGACGACGACGGGACCTTCCGGGGACTGCGCGTCGAGACCCACGCCGGCGTCGGCGGCTACGGGCTGGGCGGCGGGGCTGCAATGCCCGGCTGGTACGGGCGGCTGCTCTCGAGTCAGTACGAGATTCCGACGATCCACTGTGAGACCCGCGCCGTCTTCACGAACACCGCGCCGATCCACTCCTACCGCGGCGCGGGCCGGCCGGAAGCGATCTACGTCACCGAGCGGCTGGTCGACGTTGCGGCGCGGGAGCTCGGTATCGATCCCGTCGAACTCCGTCGCCGAAACCAGCTTCCAGCCGACGCGTTCCCCCACGAGACCCCCGTCGGCGCGGAGTACGACAGCGGCGACTACGAGACGGCACTCGAGGCGGCGCTCGATGCCGTTAGCTACGACGACCTGCGGGCGGAGATCGACGGGGGTCGCGACCGATCGGGCGACGACCTCCCCGACACGCTTCGCGGCGTGGGCGT
This sequence comes from Natrononativus sp. DTA114, assembly GCF_059736515.1. Lineage (NCBI taxonomy): Archaea > Methanobacteriati > Methanobacteriota > Halobacteria > Halobacteriales > Natrialbaceae > Natrononativus > Natrononativus sp. DTA114. The sequence goes on from NZ_JCASSN010000003.1 coordinate 1,029,957, forward strand.
CGCGAATTTCGTCGAATCGACGGGCGGCGGCTTCGAGAGCGGCGTCGTCCGGGTCCACCCCGACGGCGGCGTCACCGTCTCCGCGGGCACCCACTCACACGGCCAGGGCCACGGGACGACCTACGCACAGCTCGTCGCCGACGCCCTCGAGCTCCCGATGGACGAGATCGACGTCCACGAGGGCGACACCGACCGGGTCCCGAAGGGGACCGGCACCTTCGGCAGCCGGAGCACGATCACGGGCGGCAACGCAGTGGTCGAGAGCGCTGAGAACGTGCTCGAGAAGGCGAGGCGGATTGCGGCGCACGAACTCGAGGTCGACGCCGAAAATCTCGCCTACGCGAACGGTGAGTTCCGACTCGAGGGCGACCCAGCCGACGGATCCGGCGAATCCGTTTCGTTCGCCGACGTCGCGAGCGCGGCTTACGGGCGCGGACTACCCGACGACGTAGAGCCCGGACTCGAGGCGACGACGTTCTACGAGCCCGACGGCACCGCCTACAGCTTCGGCACCCACGCCGCCGTCGTCGCGATCGACGCTCGGGCCGGGGAACTCGAGATCGAACGCTACGTCGCCGTCGACGACTGCGGCGAGCGGATCAACCCGACGATCGTCGAGGGGCAGGTCCACGGCGGCGTCGCCCAGGGGATCGGCCAGGCCCGCTACGAGGAGGCGGTCTACGGCGACGACGGAACGCTGCTCACGGACTCGCTCGAGACCTACGCCGTCCCGCGGGCCGAGGACCTGCCCGAAATCGAAACCGACGCGACGGTGACGCCGAGCCCCCGAAATCCGCTGGGGGTGAAGGGGATCGGCGAGGCGGGAACCATCGCGGCCCCGCCGACGCTGGTGAACGCAGTTGTGGATGCGCTCGAGCCGCTCGGCGTCGATCACGTCGACATGCCGCTCTCCGACGAGCGACTCTGGCGGGCGATCCACGGCGAGCAATCGGGAGAGTAGATCACTGCCGGATCGCCATCGCTTCCGACCGAAACGACCAATTCGCTTTCCTCTGTAACGCCGAACGTGACAGGGTACGATACCGTTCTCTTCGACAGCGACGGAATACTGGTCGAGCCGCCCGCCTACGAGACCCAGGCGGCGGCCACGCGAGCCGCGTTCCGCGAGGTGTGCGAGCGCGAGATTTCCCGCGAGCACGTCGACGATCTCGTCGACGGCGTCACCGTCGACGGTCTCAACGAGATCTGTCGACGCTACGACCTCGAGGCGCCAACCCTCTGGGAGGCCCGCGAACGCTGCGACGAGGAGTCCCAGTTCGAGGCGTTCGAAGCCGGCGCTCGAGAGCGCTACGACGACGTCGCGGTCATCGAGGACCTCCCGCAGCCCCGCGGGGTCGTGAGCAACAACCACCACAGCACCATCGAATTCGTGCTGGAGTACTTCGACCTCGAGGCCCTGTTCGACACCTACTACGGCCGCGAGAAGACGATCAACAGTCTGCGATTGAAAAAGCCGAACACGCACTACCTGGAGCGCGCACTCGCCGACCTCGAGGGGGAATCGGCGCTGTACGTCGGCGACAGCGAGAGCGACGTGATCGCGGCCCACCGCGCGGGCATGGACTCGGTTTTCGTGCGCCGGGAACACTGTCGAGAGGTCGATCTTTCGACGGAGCCGACCTACGACGTGGCTGATCTCCGGGCGGTCGCAGAGATCGCCGCGGACGGTCACTGACCTCCCGGAGAGACCAACCGCGGCCGGGTTTCCGCTTTCCGTAGCTTCTTTGCACAGCCTGCCACCGTTCCGCCCATGACGAAACTGCCGAACGAGGTCGTCGGCGACGCACAGACGAGCAGCTTTCACTGGGACATCCTCGAGGATCTGGTCGATATCGGCAACCGGATGGCCGGCCAGGCGGGCGAACGCGAGGGCACCGAGCGCGTCCGGGAGGCCTTCGAGGAGATCGGCCTCCGGAACGTCCACATCGAGGAGTTCGAGATCGGGGGGTGGTGGCGCGGCTCCTCGGCGCTCTCGACGAGCGGTCCACGCGAGGAAACCTACGAGGCCGACTACCAGGTGATCGCGCTGCCGGGAACCCCAAGCGACACTGTCGAGGCGGAACTGGTCGACGTGGGCTACGGCCGCCTCGAGGACTTCGAGGACGCGGATCTCGAGGGGAAGGTGGCGATGGCCTCGAGCGAGACGCCGAGCGACCACGACCGGCGGCTCCACCGGATGGAGAAATACGTCAGCGCCGTCGACGCGGGCGCGGTCGGCTTCGTCTTTCGGAACCACGTCGAGGGCTGCCTGCCCGCGACCGGCGAGATCGGCTACGACAACCGCCCCGGCCCCATTCCCGCGGTGGGCGTCTCGAAGGAGGTCGGTCAGCGGCTGTTGCGCCACGGCGAGGACGGCGATCTTACCGTGGAACTCGAGGTAGACGCCAGAAACGAGCCAACCGACTCGGTGAACGTAGTCGGCGAGACCGGTCCCGACACCGACGAGGTGGTGATGGTGACCGCCCATGTGGACGCTCACGACATCGCCGAGGGGGCGAACGACAACGGTGCGGGCACCGTCCTCGTCTGTGAGATCGCGCGACTGTTGACGCAGGTCGAAGAGGACCTCGAGACTCGCGTCCGCTTCGTGCCGTTCGGTTCCGAGGAAATCGGCCTGAAGGGCGCCTACCACTCCGCGGCGAGCCAGGACCTCTCGAACGTCAAGTGCGTGATCAACATCGACGGCGCGGGTAACTCCCGAAACCTCCGGATCAACGCCAACGAGTTCGACGAACTCGAGGCGCTGTTCGAGGAGGTCACCGAGGAGTTCGACGTTCCGCTGTCGACGAGCAGCACGATCAGCCCCCACGGCGACCAGTGGGCGTTCGTCCAGGAGGGCGTGCCGGCCGCGATGACGTCTTCGACTTCGGGCTCGAGCGGCCGGGGCTACGGACACACCCACGCCGACACGCTGGACAAACTCGACGTGCGGGACTTCCGTGAGCTGTCGCCGATTATCGCCTCCGTGGCGTACACGGCGGCGGAGGAAGACCGCGAGTTCCCCCAGCGCTCCCGGGAGGAAACGAAGGAGATGATCGACGAGGGCTACGTTCAGGAACTGAAGATCGGCGGCCGGTGGCCCTACGACCAATAGAGAAACCAAAACCGCTATCCTCTGTCCGACGAGCCCTCGAGTATGAGTCAGTTCGCCCACGCCTCCCTTCGCGGGCTGATCGAGTCCGAGGGCACGTACCTCTTCCTGAAACACGAGATGCCCTCGGGACCGATCTGGGGGATCCCCGGCGGGCGCGCCGAACTCGGCGAGGCTCCCCGCGACACGGTCGAGCGAGAGGTGCTCGAGGAAACCGGCCTCCGGGTCCGAGCGGGCGACCCGCTCGAGGCCTACGCCTACACCTGGGCCGACGGCGAGGAGGGGACCGTCTCGGTGGTATTCGACTGCGATCTGCTCGATAGTAGGGAAGCGGTGGATCTCGAGGCGAATCCGTGTCCTGCAGAACCGATTACGGAGTACGCGTGGCTCGAGCCTGATGCGGTTGAGGGGCGGCCAATGAACGATTCGCTCAGGAGCCTGCTCGCCGCCAGGCAGTAAGCGCCACGGGTGTGCAGCGAACAGAGAACGCCCGCCAGCCCCACTCTACGGGTCCGTTACTCTCCGACGAGGGTTTGCTACACCGGCGGAGTTCCAGTGCGTTTCTGGTTCGACCGTGCTATTTTCCTTCGAACTCCGGCTCGCGGTCCTGCTGGAACGCAGCGAGCCCCTCCCAGAGGTCGTCCGTGGTGAACAGGTGGCCAAAGGAGGAGGCCTCGAACTCCAGGCCAGCCTCGAGATCCGTCCGTCCCGCGAGCATTGCGTCCTTGGTGAACCGCTGGGCGATCGGCGGGCCGGCGGCGAGGTCGCGAGCGAGTTCCCAGGCGCGATCCTCGAACTCGTCGTTGTCGACGACCTCGTTGACGAAGCCGTAGTCGGCCATCGTCTCCGGGCTGTAGTCGTTTCGCGCGGTGAAGATGATCTCCTTGGCGCGGCCCTCGCCGACGATCCGGGAGAGGCGCTGGGTGCCGCCCCATCCCGGCAGGAGGCCGAGGTTGTGTTCGGGCTGGCCGAACTTCGAGCGCCGACTCGAGATCCGCATGTCGGCGCAGGTGGCGAACTCCATGCCGCCGCCGAGACAGTAGCCATCGATGGCCGCCAGGACGGGCATCGGAATCTCCTCGAGTCTCCCGAAGACACGCTGGCCGAGTTTGGACATCTCCGCGGCCTGCAGGCCGTTGGCGACCGACGCGGTCGAGGCGTCGAAGCCGGCCGAGAAGGCGCGGTCGCCCGCGCCGGTGACGAGCACGGCGCGAACGTCCTCGTCGTCGACGAGTTCGTCGAGGGCGTCGTCGATCTCCTCGATCATGTCCGTCGTGATCGTGTTCATGCGGTGGGCGCGGTCGATCTCGAGGTGGCCCACGCCGCCGTCGATCTCGACGTCGATGACGTCGTAGTCGAAGCGCTCGCCGGCGGCTCCGTCGTCGCTATCGGCATCGTAGAACCCGCCCGCCTCGGCGCGCTCGCGCAGGTACTCGTCGGGCTCGTAGCGCGCGTGACCACTCTCTTCGTGAGCCTCTTCCAAGGTTTCGAGTAGCGACTCAAGGCCGTGGTCGTCGGCCAGCGTGACCGGCCCCTCGGGCCAGCCGCCGCCGAGCATGACGGCCTCGTCGATCGATTCCGGGGGTGCGACGTCGCCGCCGATCAGTTTCGCGGCCTCGTTGGCCGTCGCGGCGAGCAGCCGCTCTTTGACGAACTCCGAACCCTCGTCGCTCGGGACCTCTGCGCCCTCGCCGTCCTCGTAGTCGTAAAAGCCCTTCCCGGTCTTCTTGCCGAGTTCCTCGTTCTCGACCTTCTCGACGAGCAGCGGTGCCGGCTCGTAGGCGTCGCCGAGCACCTCGTGCAGGTACTCGAGGACGTGGAGGCTGACGTCGTTGCCGACCTGGTCGCCGAGTTCGAACGCGCCCATCGGAAGGCCGATGTCGAACTTCGTGGTCGAGTCGACCTCCTCGATGGTGGCCTCCTCCTCGCTCACGAGCCACGACGCCTCGTTCATCAGCGGGACGAGCACCCGGTTCACGATGAAGCCGGGGGCGTCGCGGTGGACGCGAACGGGGGACTTCCCGAAGTCGTCGGCGAGTTCCTCGGTGAGTTCGAGGACCGCCTCGTCGGTGTGCTCGCCGGTGATAACTTCGACCAGCGGCATCCGGATCGGCGGGTTGAAAAAGTGCATCCCGCAGAACTTCTCGGGACGCTCGGTGACCTCCGAGAGTTCCGTGATCGAGAGACTCGAGGTGTTCGTCGCGAAGATCGCTCGGTCCGGGGCGTACTCCTCGAGTTCGCCGTAGACGTCCTTTTTGATCTCCATCTTCTCCGGGACGGCCTCGATGACGAAGTCGGCGCCGCCGACGGCCTCCTCCATCTCTACGAGTGGAGTAATGCGCTCTAAGGTGTCGTCGGCTTTCTCCTCGGAGATCTGGTCGCTCTCGGCGAGTTTCCCCAGCGACCACTCGATCTGGTCGTAGCCGTCCTGGACGAACTCCTCTTTGATGTCCCGCATCGTCACGTCGTAGCCCGCGAGGGCGGCGACCTCGGCGATACCGTGGCCCATGTTGCCCGCTCCCAGAACTGCGACGGTGTTGATATCCTCGAGTTCCATGGACGGCTATCCAACTGCGACCCGTTTGAACGTTTCCCTCCGTCGAGAAGGGAACTCCGTTTGGGTTTACTTCGGGTTACAAAGCTCTTTATCGTTCAGGACGGAATCGAGGGGTATGGATTTCGGACTCTCCGACGAACAACAACAGATCCGCGAGGAGGTTCGCCGCTTCGCGGACAACGAGATTCGCCCCGTCGCCTCGGAGTACGACGTCGAGGAGAAGTACCCCTACGAGATCGTCGATAAGGCCGCCGAGATGGGCCTGACCGGCTCGTACATACCGATCGAGTACGGCGGCGCCGGCTACTCGATCCTCGACACCTCGATGATCGTCGAGGAACTCTTTGCGGTCGATCCGGGAATTGCGCTCTCGATCGTCGCCTCCTCCTTCGGCTGTGAGGCGATCATGGAGTTCGGTACCGAAGAGCAGAAAGAGGAGTTCCTGGAGCCAGTCGCTCTCGGCGAGAAGATTTCGGGGGCCGCAATTTCGGAACCCGACACCGGTTCGGACGTCTCCTCCGTCTCGACGAGCGCCGAGAAGGACGGCGACGAGTGGGTGATCAACGGCAACAAGATGTGGATCACCAACGGAACTGTTGGGGATTTCTTCGTCGTGCTCTGTAAGACCAACGAGGACGCCCCCGGCCGCTACAACGGTTTCTCCCAGATCATCGTCGAGTCCGACCGCGACGGTTTCAGCGCCGAGAAGATCACTGGCAAACTCGGTATCCGCGCCTCCGACACCGCCGAACTCATCTTCGACGACGTGTGCGTCCCCGAGGAGAACCTCGTCGGCACGCAGGACGCCGCCTTCATGCAGCAGATGCACTTCTTCGACCAGACCCGGACCGCCGTGGCGGCCCAGGGCGTCGGCATCGCGAAGGGCGCCTGCGAGGCGGCCCTCGAGTACGCCCAGGACAGAGAACAGTTCGGGCAGTCCATCTCCGAGTTCCAGGCGATCCAGCACAAGCTGGCGGACATGCACACGAAAACCGAAGCCGCCCGCAACCTGACATACAAAGCCTCCTGGAACGTCGACCAGGGCAACGACATCACCACCCTCGCGTCGATGGCCAAGGAGTACGCCTCCCGGATCGCCGTCGACGTCGCCGACGAGGCCGTCCAGATCCACGGCGGCGCGGGCTACGTCAACGACTTCCCCGTCGAGCGACTCTACCGCGACGCCAAGATCACCCAGATCTACGAGGGAACGACGGAGATTCAGAAGAACATCATCGCCCGCGAACTGCTCGGCAAAGGTTTCTAGCCACCTTTTGCGCTGCGCGCACGATTTCCGTCGCCGCGACGACGGAAATTCGCGGCTCGGCAAAAGCTGGACCAAAAACACTCCTCCCTCCCCTCCGCCCACTGCGTTCGCGTCGGATCAGTCGTCGGCCCGCTCGCTCGTTTTATTCGCTCGCGGTGAATGTGGGTGGTTACCTGCCTTTCCCCGAGTCGCGGACGCGGCGACGTGTCGCCGCGCCCGCTCCCGGCCGTTCGTCCCTGTTATCTCGAGTCAGCCGTCCCGATCGGAGTCCGTATCGGAATCGGTGCCGACGCTATCTGAGTCCGTATCGCCGTCGTCACGATCCGTGTCGCTATCGGTGTCGCCGTCGCCGCTCTTCGCACTCGAGTCCCGCCTCGAGCCGTCGTCGTCGCTCGAGCGCCGAGCCTCGGGTGTAGCCGATTCGACCCCCGCCGACCGGTTGCGCGGGACTCGGCTTTCCCCGGGTCTTCTCTGTTCGCGGTTCGGCTCATCTTCGAGGACGTACAACACGACGGGCGGCGTCACGTAGGAGACGACCGCGAGCGCCGCGAACAGCGGATCGACGAACACCAGCAGGGCGAAGATGGCGAACGCGGCCGCCGTCGCCGTGTGGAGCGGACGCTTCGTGTACGCAAGGTAGTACCGCCACAGACCGCGAAGCCATTGGATCACGTGCGTTCCTCGAGTCACCCTACGCGAACGACCGGGAACCCTTTTTCGCGTCGGCTCCTACGAGTGGCCATGAGAGAGTTCGTCTTCGCCCTCGAGTACGACCCCGGAACCAACCCGGTGGCGGACGTCCTCGAGGCCCATCCGGACACGACGATCCGGTCGCTATCGTGTCACGTTACCCCCGAGAGCCTCTGGCGGGTCGACCACGCGAGCGGGTCGCCGGAAGCGCTCGAGGAACTCGAGGGCGCCTACCGCGACTCGGCGTACTGCGCCGACTGTCTCGTGCGCGACGACTGCGGGGCCGACTGCGCGACGCAGGTGCTCGACCGCTCGGGGGACACCCTCGTCGTCTACACCTACTGGGACCGCACCGACGTCTGCACCTCGGTCCCCCACGTCGCCCTCGAGTACCTGGGGGAGGGGCTGCTGTTCGAAACCTACCGGGAGGGCCGGCGCTACCGCTGGCGGATCGTTCTCGCCGAAGACGCCCCGATCCACGACTTTTTCGACGCCCTGGGCGAGGAAGTCGGCGAGTGCGCGGGGATGGAGATGCTTCGGCTGACCGATCTCGACCCGGATCGAGGGCTCGAGGAAGCCGACGAGGACGGCGCGATCCCGGACGAACAGCGCCGCGCGCTTCGCGCCGCTGTGGAATCCGGCTACTACGAGACGCCCCGGAAGATCGACCTCTCGGAACTGGCGGACGAGCTCGAGATTCCGCGCTCGACGCTCTCCTATCGGCTCCGGCGGGCCGAGGCCTCGCTCGCGAGGGAGTTCGTTACGGAGGACGACTCGCTCGAGGCGGTCACGGCGGCGGACTGACCTGGGACGCTGACTCTCTGCCTGTACAGCGGCAATCCGTCCTCGTTCGAGGTCTTGTACCTATCCGGGGTTCTTCCACCGACTACCGGTGGTGGTAGAACCGGGGTGAGTACGTTTCACAGGTGTGATGCGAGTTGGAACCGGGACGACGAGCCGTGAACTCATCGGGTCTGTGTACGTTTTGATGACGCGGGAGTGCAGATTCGACATCCTCTCGGTAGAACGGAAGCCGAATCGCACCCCTGTGAGAGTCGGACTCTCTATCTATTTCACCTCGGAACTTCGATTGCAGCTATGACCATTCGAGCCGATACGGCTAATTTGCGGTCGAGTGAGGTCGGATCCTCTTCCTCTGAGCCGTCGGCGCACTCCGTCGGAGCCCCATCGGAGAAATCGGCAGTAGCTGATGACCCCGAGGCGGAGCCGCATCCCGGTTCGAGGGGGCCGACAGATCCCGGTGACCGGATCGTCAGTCTCGATGCACTCCGCGGATTCGCACTGCTCGGCATCCTCGTTATCAACGTCTGGTATTTCGGGATGCCCCTGGCGGCGGGCGAGAATCCGCCCGCGTGGGGTGACTTTACGGGGTGGAATTACCTCGCCTGGCTCCTCAGCCACGTCTTCTTCGAGCTAAAGTTCGTCACCCTGTTCACGGTGATGTTCGGCGCGGGAATCGTTCTGTTCGCCGAGAGCAAAGCCCGCAAAGGTCAGGCAGTCTTGCGCCTGCACTACCGGCGGACCCTTCTGTTGCTCCTGGTCGGACTCGGTCACGCCTACCTGCTGTGGTACGGTGACATCCTCGTCATCTACGCGCTGTGCGCGCTGTTTGCCGTATTCGCGCGAACCTGGCGTCCGCGGACCCTCGTCGCAGTCGGACTGACCCTGTTGGTCATCCCGTCACTGCTGTTCATCTGGATGGGGACGTTCGTCCACGAACTGCCCGAAGAAGCGCTCACGGCGTGGCAGCCGAGTGAGGAGATGATTCAGGCCGAGATCGACGCCTACCAGGGCGGGTGGCTCGACCAGATGGAGCACCGAGTTCCGACGGCACTCTCGCTACACACCGCCCTGTTCGGTTTCTTCTACTTCTGGCGGACCACCGGGTTGATGCTGCTCGGAATGGCGCTGTTCAAACTCGGCGTTCTCTCTAACGAGCGCTCCGAGCGGTTCTACCGACGGCTGCTTGTCGGCGGTAGCGTCATCGGACTGGGGGTAATCCTCGCCGGCGTGTGGTACCGAAGCGCCCACGATTGGGGGTTCGTCACGTCGGTTTTCTTCGCGCCGCAGTTCAACTACTGGGGAAGTCTTCCGTTGGCCGGAGCCTACATCGCGGGGCTCATGCTCTGGTGTCGCTACCGCCCGGACGGGCTGGTTACCGGCGCGTTCGCCGCGGTAGGCCGGACGGCGTTCTCGAACTACTTGCTCCAGACGATGCTAGCGACGACTCTCTTCTACGGGCACGGCTTTGGGCTGTTCGCGACGCTCAACCGAGTCGAACTGCTCGGCATCGTGCTCCTTATCTGGACGATCCAGATACCGCTCTCGGTGTTGTGGCTCCGCTACTTTCAGTTCGGACCCGTCGAATGGGTCTGGCGGACGCTCACGTACGGGAGGCGCTACCCGATACGTAAGCACGGTGATGAATCGGTCACTCAGTAGACGCCGACACCGGTTGGCCTCGTTTGTAGACCTCAGTGAGTAATCGCTGATGGGGTCTCAAGTGACCCGAGCGGTTCGCTGTCGGAGGCCGGGTAAAACTCAGCGGCTCGGCGTATCGACAACGGATTTCGCCGGGACTGAGGTTAGCAACGACGATGCTAGTCGCTGTCTCGGAAAAATCCCCCGCCGTTCTCTCACTGTAGTTGGCGTGCGCCAAACAACCCCTATCCGATACGAGCGAGTACGTGTATCCAATGAGTGAGCCCTCCGCCGACGCGACCCGCTCGAGACGCCTCGAGCTACGGGTCCCGTCGATGGACTGTCCGTCGTGTGCCGGCAAAGTCGAGAACAGCGTCGAGCGCCTCGAGGGGATCGACGAAATCGACCCTCGCGTAACCAGCGGGACGCTCGTCGTCGAGTACGATCCCGCGGAGACGAGCGAGGCGGCGATCCGCGAGCGCGTCGAGGCCGCGGGGTACGCGGTCGAGAGCGACGGGGACGCTGAATTCTCCCTTGCGGTCCCCGAGATGGACTGTGCCTCGTGTGCGAACAAGGTCGAACACGCGCTCGAGGGCCTCGAGAGTGTGCAGTCCATCACTACCCAGCCGGCCTCGGGGCGGGTCACCGTCGCCGGCGCCGGCCTCGAAGAGCGCGCGGCCGTCGAGGCCATCGAACGGGCGGGCTACGAAGCGGCCCCGATCGATGGCCAGCGCGACGGACTCGGCGAGCAACGGGAGGTGTGGCGAACGCCTCGAGCCCTCGGAACGGCCATCGGGGGCGTTCTCGTCACCGTCGGCATGCTCCTCTCGTTCGTCGTGACGGGAGCCGACGTCGCGTTAGTCGAGGTCGCCGGCCGGACGTACGCGGTTTCCCACCTTCTCTTCATCATCGCGGTCGCCGTCGCCGGAACGCCGATCGTTCGCAACGGCTACTACTCCGCGCGCAACCGGAGCCTCGACATCGACTTCCTGATGAGTGCCGGTATCCTCGCGAGCGTGGCGGCCCACCACCCCTTCGAGGGAGCGATGCTCGCGGTGCTGTTCAGCGTCGCCGAACTCCTGGAGCGGTTCTCGATGGACCGGGCGCGGGACTCCCTGCGGGAACTAATGAGTCTCTCGCCGGAGACGGCGACCATCCGCCGTGACGACGGCAGCGAGGAGACGGTGCCCGCGACGGCAGTCGAGGTAGGCGACACCGTCGTCGTCCGACCGGGCGAGAAGATCCCGACCGACGGAGTCGTCTTCGAGGGCGAGAGCGCCGTCGATCAGTCGCCGATCACCGGGGAGAGCGTCCCCGTCGACCGCACCCCGGGCGACGAGGTGTACGCCGGAACGATCGCCGAATCGGGCTACCTCGAGGTCGAGGTGACGAGCGAGGCCGACGATTCGACGCTCGCCCGAATCGTTCGGCTGGTCGAGGACGCCGAACGCGAGAAGACGAAGCGCGAGAAGTTCGTCGACCGCTTCGCGAACGTCTACACGCCGATCGTCGTGACGATTGCGGTCGCGGTCGCCATCGTCCCGCCGCTCGCTGTCGGGGCGTCCTGGGACACCTGGTTCCTGCGAGGGCTGACCCTCCTCGTCATCGCCTGCCCCTGCGCGTTCGTCATCTCGACGCCAGTCAGCGTCGTCTCCGGCATTACGAGCGCCGCCAAGAACGGCGTGCTGATCAAGGGCGGGCGCCACCTCGAGGCCGTCGGCGATAGCGACGTGCTCGCCGTGGACAAGACGGGGACGCTAACGACCGGCGACCTCTCCGTGACCGACGTGATCCCGCTCGAGGGGGCGAGCGAGGACGACGTGCTTCGCCGAGCGGGAGCCGCCGAGCGGCGAAGCGAACACCCCATCGGGAAGGCGATCGTCGGCTACGCAGACGAGCAAGGACTCGAGCCCGACGACCCCGACGTCTCGGAGTTCGAGGCGCTGACCGGAAAGGGCGTCCGTGCAGACGTCGACGGCACGACCCACTACGTCGGCAAGCCCGACCTCTTCGACGGGCTGGCGGATCTGGGGCACGTGCACGCGACGACCGACGGCGGGATGAGCCTGGAGTCGATAGGCTACGAGGCCGAGCCCCAGTGCGGCCGCGACGCCTGCCTGGACGTGCTCAACGAGGTCGTTCCCGACCTCCAGGCCCAGGGGAAGACCGTCGTAATCGTCGGCACCGAGGACGGACCGATCGGCGTCGTCGGCGTCGCGGACCGGGTCCGTCCGGACGCGACCTGGGCCGTCTCGCGGCTGCAAGAGCAGGGCGTTCGTGTCGTGATGCTCACTGGTGACAACGAGGGCACAGCGCGGGCGATCGCCCGCGAGGTCGGGATCGAGGAGTACCACGCCGAACTGCTCCCCGAGGAGAAACTCGAGTGGATCCGCCGGTTGGAAGGCGTAGACGAGGAGGGCGAGGCGCGAAACCACGTCGCCATGGTCGGCGACGGCATCAACGACGCGCCGGCGCTCGCGACCGCCAGCGTGGGGATCGCGATGGGCGCCGCGGGGACGGACACGGCCCTCGAGACCGCCGACGTCGCGTTGATGGGCGACGATCTCACCCGACTGCCCTACCTCTACCGGCTCTCGCGGAAGGCCAACGGCGTCATCCGACAGAACATCTGGTCGAGTCTGGCCGTGAAGGCGGTGCTCGCCGCCGGTGCGCCGTTCGGGTTCGTGACGGTGATCCACGCCGTGGTGATCGGCGATATGGGAATGAGCCTCGGCGTCACCGGTAACGCGATGCGGCTGTCGGAAGTCGAACCCGAGCGTCCCGACGAGTGATTCTCTCAACCGCCTTCGGTGTGAATCTGGGGCACAGCCATGTGTGTGCCTGTTGCTACAGTAACCGCTCTCGAATCGGCTCGAGTCCCGGCCGGCCGTCTCGCCACCAGAGGACGACGCCCGCGAGGAGGATCGGTGCCTCGAGCCAGAGTGTCGTCACCTCGAGGCCGCCGACGTGGCCGAGCGTTTTGACGCCGCTGTACTCAGGCATGTGGGTAATCGGCCAGAGGAGAAACCCGAGTTCGTCGTAGTCGCCCGAGAGCAGGTGCCAGGGAATGTCGGTTGCGAGGTGAGAAAGGTAGCCGATAGCAAATGCCGTTCCGAGGAGCCGGCGATCGCGCCCGCTCGCGACCAGCCAGACGGCCGCGATCACCGGAACCGCGAACAGCAGCGAGTGGCCGATGGTTCGGCCGACGGGGGTGATCCCCGCGAAGTACAGCGGCTGGTCGAGCAGGTCGGGAAGGGCTGCCCCCGCGATCGCGGCGAGTGCCGGCGCTTCGGCGGGCGGGTCGCCGCGACGCCAGCGGCTGTACGCCGCGTAACAGAGGTAGCCGACTGCGAGGTGGACGACCGGCTGCATCCCGGCCGGCGTTACGGCGACGACTCTCGTAAGTGTCGGGGTGGCGGCGGTTGCTCGGGCCGCGCACTCGTCTCATTCGTGTCGGAGAGGTCGTTCCGACCGCGTTCGGAGAGATACCTAAATTCGTTCGGCCCCGAGTTTACACTGATGACAGAACCAACGACCGGCGACCGTCGGGTCCCAGCGGCCGTCGCGGACGGGACGGGCGTCGAGAATCGCATCGACGGCGGCGACCCGGAGGCCGCCGACGGCCTCGAGTACGAGGTCGTCACGACGCCGGTGCTTGTGATTGGGGCGGGTGCGGCGGGGGCGCGCGTCGCGATCGAACTCGCCGAATCGGGCGTCGAGCCGCTGGTGATCGGCAAGCGCGATCACGGCGACGCGCACACGACGTGGGCCGCCGGCGGCGTCAACGCGGCGCTCGGCTCGCTCGATCCCGAGGACGACTGGACGGTCCACGCGGCGGACACCCTGAACGAGGGTCACCACCTGAACGATCCGGAGGCGGTCGAGCTGGTCGCCAAACACCTGCCCGAGCGGATCCGCGAACTCGACTCCTGGGGGACGCCGTTCGACCGCACCGAGGACGGGAAGATCAACCAGCGCTACTTCGGTGCCCAGTCCTACCGCCGGACCTGTTTCGTCGGCGACCGGACCGGCGAAGCGATGCTCGAGACGCTGATCGATCGAGCCCGCACGCTCGAGGTGCCCTACCGCGAGAACGTGATGATCACGCGGCTGCTCTCGGACGGCGAGCGCGCCTTCGGCGCGCTCGGCTTCGATATGGAGACTGGTAGCGGGATCCTCTTTCGAAGCGACCACGTCGTGCTCGCAGCGGGCGGCTTTTCGGCGGTCTACGACCGTCACTCCTCGCGGGACGACGAGAACAACGGCGACGCCCAGGCGCTGGCGCTCGAGGCCGGCGCGCGGCTGCTCGACTGCGAGTTCGTCCAGTTCCACCCGACCGGGATGGTCGGCGACCGCTACGGCGAGGAGTGGGACGGTCGCCTCGTCACCGAGGCGGTTCGCGGGGAGGGTGGACGGCTCTACAACGAAGACCGCGAGCGGTTCATGGAACGCTACTCGCCCGACCAGATGGAACTCGACGCCAGAGACGTCGTCGCGCGGGCGATCGCTCGAGAGGTCCGAGAAGGGCGAGGTACCGACAACGGCGGCGTCTACCTCGACATCTCTCACCGGGATGCCGACTACGTCCGCGACCGACTGCCGTCGATGGTCGAGCGCTTCGAGTCGCTTGGCGTCGACATTACCGAAGAACCGGTGGAGATTGCGCCGACGGCTCACTACACGATGGGCGGCGTCGACATCGACTTCCGAACCGGCGAGACCGGCGTCTCCGGACTGTACGCCGTCGGGGAGTCCGTCGCGGGCGTCCACGGCGCGAACCGCCTCGGCGGCAACTCGCTGGCCGAAACCGTCGCAATCGGCAAACTCGTCGGCGAGCACGTCGCCGAGGTGGTCGCGGCTGACGGGGGCGAGCCGGACACGACCGAGGCCGCCCGCGAACTCGCCGTCACCGACGAGCAGCGGGCGTTGGCCGAGCGGGAGTTCGCGGCCCTCGGATCCCTCGCGGACGCCGACGGCGACGTGACGCCCCAGGAGCTGCTCGAGGAGCTGGGAGAGCTGCTGTGGGAACACGCTGGTATCCTCCGCGACGAGGAGAGTCTCCGGGAGGGGCTGTCGGAGCTCGCGACGCTGCGAGAGCGGACCGCAGACCTGCGAGTCGACGGCGACATCACCTCGCGGTCGTTCGAGTTCGCCGTGGATCTCTCCGTTAGTCTGACGGTCGCCGAACTGGTGCTTCGGACGGCCCTCGAGCGGACCGAATCGCGGGGCGCACACTACCGGACCGACCACGACGACGAGGAATCGGACTGGCGCGTCAATCTCGTGCTTTCGATCGAGGAGGGCGCACTCGCGATCCGCCGACGCAGCATCGACGAGCCCAGCGAGTCGGTGCAGGAGGCGCTCGAGGAGGGGTACGAACTCGACTATCACCACCTCGAGTGAGAGGACTCGCGACTCGAGTTCACGCGGCGGCGAACCCTCGGTCGTCACCCACAGTGGTTGCGTCCGTTCGCACTGTTCGATGGTGACCGCAGTCGGTTCGACCGCGCGCCGCTTTTCGACACCGCTGCAGGTCCGTGGCGCCCGTATGCCGAGCATACCGAACGTATATCGGGCCGAGACGGCCCGAGTCAAAGATTCTGTAACGGCCGGCAGACGCGCGTCTCCCGTGAACGTGGCGCACACGCTGAAGCCGATCAACCGCCGCATACCAATATCGGCGTCCGCCGTCTCGAGAGCTGATGGCCTCGAGCGACCCTCGCCACAGATCGGTTCAGGAGCGGTGGCAACCCCACGAGATGGACGGCGTCGTCGGGATCCAGATCGGCGACTTCGAGGACGACGAGTCGGACTCGAGCTGGCTCTGGTCGTCGGTGTGGTGTGACCTCGCCGCCGCCCGCTGACCGGTCCGCCCGCCGGGCTACCGCGACCGAGAGACATTAGTCCGTCTCGTCCCTGTCTCCGACAGTCTACCGCAATGATCGACGAGGCCGAACCGGTCCTTCGAGAGGACCCCGTAATGAAGCGACTGCTCGAGCGCCACGACCCCTACAGCGAACCCGACTGGACGGAGTACGAGCGGCTGTGCATCTCGATCATCAACCAGCAGCTCTCGACAGCGAGCGCGGCCGCGGTTCGGGGGCGGGTGTTCGCCGAACTCGACCGCGAGATCACGCCCGAGCGGGTGCTGGCCGCCGACGAGGAGGCGCTGCTCGAGGCCGGACTCTCCGGAATGAAACTCGAGTACCTCCAGAACGCTGCGCGAGCGTTTCGGGAGCGGGATTTCTCGCGGGAGGGGCTGGCCGACCACACCAACGAGGAGGTGATCGACGCGCTCACCGAGATCCGGGGAGTCGGCGAGTGGACCGCCCGGATGTACCTCCTGTTCGTCCTCGAGCGCCCTGACATCCTGCCGCTCGGCGATCTCGCGGTTCGGCGCAGCATCGAGGGGCTGTACGGAAACGGTACGGAGCTGACGCGGGCCGAAATGCGTGACATCGCGGAGGCGTGGCGGCCGTACCGGTCGGTCGCCACCTTGTATCTCTGGGCGGAGTACGAATCACCGGACTGAACGCAGCGGGACCGAGCAAACCCGAGGGGTTTGCGAGCTACGGCGAGAACGTTACTCGAGGATCTCTTCTTCCTCTTCGGGGCTGTCGGGAGCGTCGCGGTCGACGCGCTTGCTGACGTCGACGCGGTAGTTCCCGAGGATGTCTCGGCCGAGGATGACGGGGTAGTCCATGTGACTGCGGTCCTCGACGCTTGCGGTGACCGTGTGCTGGTTGCCGCCGACACCGACGACGACGTCAACGACCGGCCGGCTCTTGGACGTCTTGCGGCTGCCGGATTTCACGCGGGTGATCGATTTGATCGGGCCGGCGCCGATGTCGGCGGCCAGCCGGGTATCGATGCTCGTTCTGGTGGCCCCCGTGTCGGATTTGGCGTAGACCGATTTCGAGCCGCTGGTGCCCGAGAGAACGACCTCTTCGGTGTAGCCGATGTCCGCCGGCTCCTGGTCGGCTGCGACGAGGGCGGCGGCGGGCATCGCCGCGGGCTCTGAATCGTCGAGCGTCGCCGAAAGCTCCTCGACGCGGTCGTCGTCGACCTCGCCACCGGCGCGCTCGATCGCCAGTTTCGCGATATAGGGTGCAGGGCTCACGCGGGTCGCCTCGTAGAGGCCCTTGAAGCCGGCGGTGGGATTGACCTCGAGGACGAACCAGCCGTCGTCGCCTTCGACCAGATCGACGCCGGCGTAGTCGAGGCCGATGACCTCACTCGAGCGAAGCGCCATCTCGCGAGCCTCCTCGGGGAGGTCGCCGGTCGCGTCTTCGACGGCACCGCCGAGGGCGACGTTGGTGCGCCAGTCGTTGTCGGGCGCGTAGCGGTACATCGCGCCGACGACCTCGCCGTCGACGACGTAGACGCGGACGTCGCGGTGGCGCTCTCCGTCGCGGTCGATGAGTTTCTGGAGGAACGCATAGCGGTTGCCGACCTTGGCGTTGATCGGGTCGTCGGGACCGACCTTCCAGGTACCGCCGCCGTGGGTGCCGATCGCGGTCTTGTACACGGCTTCCTCACCGAACTCCTCGCGGGCAGCGTTGAGTCGGTCGCTGCTCAGCGCGAGCAGTACGTCGGGCACCCGAACGTCGTTCGACGCGAGCGCGGTCGCCGTCGAGAGCTTGTGAATCGCGGTCAGCGTCGTCGCGGGTTCGTTCAGCATCGGCACGAGACTCGAGAGGGTGTTCGCGAGCCCGAGTTCCTCACACGGCTGCTCCGTGTTCGAGAGCAGCATCCGGTTGGCGATGACGTCCACCTCGGGTTCGATCGAAACGGTCCCCTCCCGAACCCGAACGCTCGTGTTCTCGCTGCGAAGCCACTTCGCCTCGTGTCCGAGATCCTCGATCGCGTTGCAGATCGCCTTGGTTTCTTTGCTCGTGTGCAGACTGAGTACCCCCGCCCTGACAGGATTCTCGACGGTCATGCGACGAAAAACGTTTGCCCACCGGAAAAACGTTGTTAGTCGGAACTGCCATGATAGCGGTTTTCACCCGGCTCGTCGCATCTGCTCGCCGAACTGTCGATCGTAACGGATCGCCTGAGTTTCGTATCTTCGCGTGATTGTCTCCCGGGGAGATAGATTGCCGGCCCGGATCAGGCGAGCGCCGTCTTCACCTCTCGAGGGTCGAGGAGCCCGCTCACGACCGCGAGAACGCTCCAGGTAGCCGTACCAAGCGCGATGACGACGGCCAACATCGGGAGACTCGAGACCAGCGGCGTCACGAGGACGACGGCGAGCGCCATGACGAGCGTGATCCCGCAGATGAGCCCGACCGACCGACCCAGTCGCTCGAGTCGCAGGTCGAGTTCGGTGTGAACGATGTAGAGGTTCACGGCGACGTAGACGCTGTGGGTGGCGATCGTCGCGATCGCCGCCCCGACGACGCCGATGGTTGGGATAAGAACGATGTTGAGTCCGAAGTTGGCGGCAGCGGTCCCACCCTTGGCGAGGGCGCGGGCGCGCGCTCGACCCAGGTAATCGAGGCTGTCGCTCGTGAGGTTCGTGATCGCCTGGAGGACGATAAACAGACAGAGGATCTGGAGGACGGGAACGGCGCCGCCGTACTCCCCGCCGAAAACCAGTCGGACGAACGGGTCGGCGACGATTGCGAGACCGACCGCTGCGGGGACGTACAGCAACAGCGCGTGAGTCAGCGCGGTTTCGTAGATCGTCCGGGCGCGCTCGAGTTGACCCGCGGCTTTCTGCTCGCCGAAGTTCGGCGAGATGGTAAAACCGAGCGACTCGGCGGGGGCGAGCACGAAGTCCGTGATCTGCTTCGCGAGGGTGTAGAAGGCGACCGCGACGGGGTTGAGAAAGACACCGACGAGGACGATGTCGATCTGTTTGTCGACGACGTTTGCGCTCCGGGTCGCCGTGAGCGGAACGCTGTACTCGAGCAGCCGCCGCGAGAGGCCGGATTCGTACCGCGGGGCTCGCTCGTACGGACGGTAGAACTTGAGGTACAGCACCGCCACGCCGAAAACGGCGGCGATAGCGTAGCCGACGACGTAGCCGAAGAAGGCACCGAGCGCGCCGAAGCCCGCGAGGACGAACGCGACCGCGAACAGCAGGCGGGTGACGCCGCCGATCGCCTGGACGGCGGCGCTGTAGACGAGGTGGTTGAACCCCTGGAAGGCGACCTGCGTGAAACCGTTGAAGGAGTTGGCGAGGAGGTAGACGACGCCGGCGGCGAGAAACGGTGCGACCTCCGGTTCGCCGAGCGCGGTCGCGAGTTGCTCGTGGAAGGCCAGCAGGAGAAACGACACCAGCGAAATGACGATGAGCTTGTAGGCAACCGTCGACTGGATCAGGTACGGAATCTGCCCCGGATCCTTCTCACGGTACTCCGCGAAGTACCGCGCGGCCGACTTCCCGAGACCGACGTCGGCGAACAGCTGGATCACCGCCAGGATCCCGATCGCCCAGAACAGCGCACCGTAGGCGTCCGGCTCGAGCAGGTACCGCGCGAGAACGACCATCAACAGCGCGCTCGAGAGCATATAAATCCCGCGGGCGACGAGCGTGGCTTTGAATCCTCGGACGATATGATCGCGTGTGCTCATAGGAGTGAGATCGGCAGACGCCGAACCACTCGGCCGGTCGCTCTCCCGGTGGTTTGTAATGCGGTGTCTGCCGGACGCGAACGCCGACACTACAGGAACTCGAGTGTCGAAACGGTTCGGGAGCGGTGACAATCACCGTGCCCCGAATCGACTGCTGATCGCTCGAGAACGGTTACAAAACGGAGACGGGTCGGACGCCCGGTGCTGGCTCACAGGAGCCGTCCAGCGCCGATACTGGTGACGCCAGCCCCAACACCGATCGTTCAGAGGTACGAGGCGTCCCAGCGAGTTGCCTTCCGGCGATTGCCACACGAGTTACATTCGATCCGCCCCATCGAGTCCATCGCGTTGTCGAGGGTGTTGCAGTTGCCACAGAACCAGCCGTAGCGCGCCTCGCCCGAGTCGGTCTCGTAGGCGGTGTAAAACGGCGCCTTCGATCCCCTGGCGGCCTCGCCGTAGCTCACGTAGAGGGTCTCGCCGTCGGCCTCGATCTCCTCGAGCGAGCGCCACTGGTCGTCGGTCTCGAGGTCCCCGCCGAGGAAGACGTTCTCCGTGTAGGTCTTTCCGCCGACGTCGACCTCGCGGGTGCCGGCCTGTTCGAAGCCGTGGGTCGCGTAGAACTCGTTGCCGAGTTCGTTGTCCTCGAGGACGACGCCTCTCAGCTGGTCGGCCCCGAAGTCGAGCAGTTCCTCGCGGGTGCGGACGAGCAGGCGAACGCCGGTGCCGCCGCCGCGGTGGTCCGGGTCGACGTGCAGCCAGAGGATCTGACCGATGTCCTGGCTCTCGCCGATCAGTTCGCTCTGGGAGAAGCCGACGACGCCGTCGTCGGTGTCGACGACGAGGTAGAGCGCGTCCTCGGCCTCGAGGTCGTCGGTGAGGTCGTCGCCGTACCACTGCTCGACGGCGTTCTCGATCGTCTCCTCCTCGAGGAAGTCCGTGTAGGAACTCGAGAGCGATTCGCGAGCGATCGACCGGATACTGTCAACGTCCTCGGCAGTTGCCTCGCGAATTTCCATGGCGGCGGATACGACGGCCTGCTACAAAATCTCTGCCCCGGCGGGCGTGCGCCCCCGGATCTATTACCTCTTGTTGACAGGATCTCGAGCCAGGCAGCACTGTTTATACGTGTGCCGCCATAGCTGCCGGTATGAGCGACGAGGTCGCGACTTCCCCTCCTCCCGACGAACGTGACGACGTGTTTACCTACAACGGCGGTCGCGTCGACCCCGGCGAATCCGCGAACATCCGTTACGGTATCAGCGAAACCTATCTCGGCGACCCGGTCAGGATCCCAGTGACGGTTATCAACGGCGAACACCCCGGCCCGACGGTGTTTCTCTCGGCGGCCGCCCACGGCGACGAACTCAACGGAATCGAGGTCGTTCGCGAGGTCGCCCACGACTGGGACCACGCGGACCTCCACGGGACGCTGATCTGCCTGCCCGTGATGAACGTCCCCGGCTTTCTCGCCCAGGAACGGTATCTGCCGATCTACGACCGCGACCTCAACCGCTCGTTTCCCGGTCGCGAGGACAGCACGAGCGCCCGGCGCATGGCCCATCGGATCTTCACGAACTTCATCGAGCCCTGTGACATCGGCCTCGACTTCCACACCTCGACGCGCGGGCGGACCAACATGCTCCACGTCCGGGCGAACATGGAACGCCCCGAGGTCGCCCGCCTCGCGAACGCGTTCAGTTCGAACGTGATTATCGCCGGCGAGGGGCCATCGGGAACCCTCAGACGGGAGGCGACCGAAGCCGACGTACCGACGATCACGATCGAGATGGGCGAAGCCCACCGGTTCCAGCGCAACCTGATCGACCGGGCGCTCACCGGCGTCGCCAGCGTGCTCGCCGAGTTCGGTCTCCACACGGAGTCGGCGGTCCACTGGCCCGGCTGGCGAACCGTCATCGACGACGCCGACGAGAAGACCTGGCTGCGCGCCGACGTCGGCGGCATCGTCGACATGAAACACGGTCGGGGCGAGCTCGTCTACGAGGACGACGTCATCTGTACGATCACGAACCCGTTCAAGGAGGAAGACGACATCGACACCGTCGAGGCGCCCTTTACCGGCCTGCTCGTCGGCGTCCTCGAGAACCCCGTGGTCTACCCGGGTAATCCGCTGTGTCACCTCGTCGGCCTGAGCCAGGACACGCTCACGGCCCTCGAGCGCGAACTTTCGGACGCCGACGACGATTTCGTCGGCATTCCCGAGTAGGCGCGCGTCGTCTGTGTATGGCCCGCGCGGGCGACCGCCGATCACCGTGATCCGACCGCGGCCTCGGCGCGTCGGGAGACGGTCAGGGAGCGATAAAAGTAACTTCTATACCCCAGCGCCCTAACTCACCGAGTGAGAGTATGAGTCAGTCTTACAATCGCGGTCTCATCGAGGACTTCGGTCGCTGGAAGGAGTTCTCAGCCGGGATGTGGGCGTGGATCTTCCACAAGTTCACCGGGTGGATGCTGATCGGCTACCTGTTTACCCACATCGCCGTGCTGAGCAGCGCCATCGCGGCGGCCGACGGCCAGACGATGCTGCTCGCCGGCGAGCAGGTCGACGCCTACACCGGCACGATCCAGGGGCTCGAGAGCCTCTTCATCGTCCGGGTGCTCGAGGTCGGCCTCCTCGCGGTCGCCGTCTTTCACATCATGAACGGAATCCGACTGCTGATGGTCGATCTCGGAATCGGTCTCGAGGCCCAGGACAAGAGCTTCTACGCCTCGCTGATCCTGACGGGCGCGATCACCGTCGCGAGCGTGCCGACGTTCCTCCAGGGGGTGGGCTTCTAATGGCGGAGCGCTACTCCTCGTTCGCGCCGGGCGGAACCGCGTGGCTGCTCCAGCGAGTCACGGCGGCGTTTCTGATCGTGGTGCTCGCCTTCCACTTCTTCCTCCTGCACTTTGTCAACCACGCGGCGGACGTCACGTTCGCCGGGACGCAGGCCCGCATGGAGAACGTCGGTTACTTCCTGACGATGGTGCTCTTTCTGATCGCCGGGACGTTCCACGGCGTCAACGGCGTCTACAACGCCCTGGTCAACCAGGGCCTGAAAGGTACACAGAAGAAGGTCGTCCTCGCCGTGCTCGTCATTGCAGGCGGCGCGCTGATCGTCCAGGGAATCTGGGTCGCACTCGCTATGTCGGGGTGGATCTAACATGAGTACACAACAACAGGAACAACAGCCAGAGGAACCCGAATCGCAGGAGGCACCGGCCGACCAGGAGATGAGCGGACTCTCCTCGCCCCAGCAGAAGCGTCTCCAGCGCAAGGAAGAGAGCCTCGCCCAGCGCGAGCAGGCCGCCAGGGACGCCGAGCCCGAGGAGGAGACGGCCCACCTCAAGGTGTTCCGCTACGACCCCGAAGTCGAGGGGAAACAGGAGCCCCGCTTCGACGACTTCCACGTGCCCCTCGAGCGCGGGATGACCGTCCTCGACGCGCTGATCTACGCCCGCGACGAGTTCGACGCCTCGCTGACGTTCCGACACTCCTGTCGGCAAGCGATCTGTGGCTCCGACGCCTTCTTCGTCAACGGGCGCCAGCGCCTGGGCTGTAAGACGCAGCTGTCGGACCTCGACCACCCGGTGCGCGTCGAACCGCTGCCCCACCAGGAGGTCGTCAAGGATCTGGTCGTCGACATGGAGCACTTCTACGACCAGATGCACTCCGTCGAGCCCTACTTCCAGGACGAGGACACCCCGAACGCGGCCGACTTAGAGGAGCAGCGCCAGACCCGCGAGAACCGCGAGAAGGTCAAGATGTCCACGCGGTGTATCTGGTGTGCGGCCTGTATGTCCTCGTGTAACATCGCGGCGGGCGACAACGAGTACCTCGGCCCCGCGGCGATCAACAAGGCCTACCGCTTTGCGATGGACGACCGCGAGGGCGAGGAGATCAAGGAGCACCGACTCCGCATTCTCGAGCAGGAACACGGCGTCTGGCGGTGCCAGACTCAGTTCTCCTGTACCGAGGTGTGTCCGAAGGACATCCCGCTGACCGAGCACATTCAGGAGCTCAAGCGGGAGGCAGTGAAGAAAAACCTGAAGTTCTGGTAATCATGTACGAACACGACGTCATCGTGGTCGGCGCCGGCGGCGCCGGCCTCCGGGCCGCGATCGGCGCCCACGAAGCGGGCGCGGACGTGGCGATGGTAACGAAACTCCACCCGGTTCGCAGCCACACCGGCGCTGCGGAGGGGGGAATTAACGCGGCTCTCAGAGAGGGCGACGACTGGGAACTCCACGCCTACGACACGATGAAGGGGTCGGACTACCTGGGCGACGCCCCCGCGATCGAGACCCTCGCCAAGGACGCCCCCGAGGATACGATTAGCCTCGAGCACTGGGGAATGCCGTTCTCCCGCGAGGAGGACGGCCGGGTCTCCCAGCGCCCGTTCGGCGGCCTCTCGTTCCCGCGAACGACCTACGCGGGGGCCGAAACCGGCCACCACCTGCTGCACGTCCTCTACGAGCAGGTCGTCAAGCGCGGCATCCAGGTGTACGACGAGTGGTACGTGATGAACCTCGCCGTCACCGACGAGGCGGACCCGACCGACCGGACCTGCCACGGCGTCGTCGCCTACGACGTCCAGAGCGGCGTCGTCGAGGGGTTCAAGGCCAACCAGGGCGTGATCCTCGCGACCGGCGGCCCCGGCCAGGCGTTCGACCACACCACCAACGCCGTCTCCTGTACCGGCGACGGGAACGCGATGGCCTACCGCGCGGGCGTGCCGATGGAAGACATGGAGTTCGTCCAGTTCCACCCCACCACGCTCCCGAGCACGGGCGTGCTGATCTCCGAGGGCGTCCGCGGTGAGGGCGGCATCCTCTACAACGAACTCGGCGAGCGGTTCATGTTCGAACACGGCTACGCGAACAACGACGGCGAACTCGCCTCCCGGGACGTGGTTTCGCGGGCCGAATTGACAGAAGTCAACCAGGGTCGCGGCGTCGAAGACGAGTACGTCCACCTCGACATGCGCCACCTGGGCGCCGAGCGGATCATCGATCGCCTCGAGAACATTCTCCACCTCGCGGAGGACTTCGAGGGCGTCGACGGGCTGGTCGAGCCGATGCCGGTCAAGCCCGGCCAGCACTACGAGATGGGCGGCATCGAAACCGACGAGAACGGCGAGACCTGTATCTCGGGGCTGTACGCCGCCGGCGAGTGTGCCTGCGTCTCCGTCCACGGCGCGAACCGCCTGGGCGGCAACGCCCTGCCGGAACTGGTCGTCTTCGGTAAGCGCGCGGGCCGCCACGCCGCCGGTGCGGACCTGGGCGAGGCCGAGATCGAAACGGGATACACGGACGACGTCGAGGAAGAGACCGACCTCGACCTTCCGATCACGCCCGGCGAGGCGGGGATCGAGCCCGTCGACGACGTCGCTGCAGACGGCTCCGGGCAGGTCGCCGACGTCGACGGCGTCTTAGAGCGGGCCGTCGAGGCCGAGCGCGACCGCGTCGAGTACCTGATGGGGAAAGACGACGGCGTCCAGCACGCCGAGATCCGCGCGAAACTCCAGAAGGCGATGACCGCCGACGTCAACGTCTTCCGCAACGAGGAGGGGCTCAAACGCGCGCTGCGGACGATTCGGGAGTGTCGCGAGGAGTACCGCGACGTCTACGTCGCCGACCCCTCGAGGACGTTCAACACGGACCTGCAGATGACCTACGAGACGCGGAACCTGATCGACGTCGCCGAGACGATCACCCTCGGCGCCCTCGTGCGCAACGAGTTCCGGGGCGCCCACTGGCGCCAGGAGAACCAGGAACGCGACGACGAGAACTGGCTCAAACACACGATGATCTCCTGGAACGGCGGCAAGCCGTCGATCTGGTACCGCCCCGTCATCCTCGAGGGCGAGGAGAAGACCTACGAGCCGAAGATCCGCAGCTACTGATACTGTGGACAGAAGTCAGTGAGAAGCCGGTCGCGAATACGCGGCTGTCGGAGACAGCCACACCCGATCGACCGGTCTTCGAATAGTTCTGTCCGACAGTATGACCCGGACCAGCAGAGCTAAGGGGAGCGCTCGGCTATCGTTTTTCGGTATGTTGTTGTCGGGAACGGTCGTCGCCGACGCCGAGACCGTCGTGCACGACGGTGCGGTCGTCGTCGAGGGCGATACGATCGTCGCGGTGGGGGAGCGAGGGGACTGTCTCGAGCGGTATCCGGACCACGAGCGCCACGCCTGCGATGTGTTGATGCCCGGAACGGTGGGGGCGCACGTCCACTCCGTCCAGAGTCTCGGACGGGGGATCGCCGACGACACCGAACTGCTCGACTGGCTGTTCGAGTACGTCCTCCCGATGGAGGCCTCGCTCTCCGCCGAGGAGATGCGCGTCGCCGCCGAGTTGGGCTACCTCGAGATGATCGAGAGCGGAACGACGACCTGTATCGATCACCTCTCGGTGGCCCACGCGGCGGAGGCGTTCGAGGCCGCCACCGAACTCGGCATCCGAGGGCGACTCGGAAAGGTGATGATGGACAAGGAGGCTCCCGAGGGGTTGCTCGAGGAGACCGACGAGGCCCTGGCCGAGAGCGAGCGGCTGATCGAGCGGTATCACGACACCGCAGGGGGGCGCATCCGATACGCCGTCACCCCGCGGTTTGCAGTGAGTTGCACCGAAGCGTGTCTCCGGGGGAGCCGAGGACTGGCGGACGCCCACGAGGGCGTGATGATCCACACCCACGCGAGCGAGAACCGCGGCGAGATCGCGACCGTCGAGGAGGAGACTGGAATGCGAAACATCCACTGGCTCGACGAGGTGGGCCTCACGGGCGAGGACGTCGTGCTGGCCCACTGCGTCTGGACCGACGAAACCGAGCGGGAGGTGCTCGCCGAAACTGGAACCCACGTCACCTACTGCCCCTCGTCGAACATGAAACTCGCCAGCGGCGTCGCGCCGGTGCTCGACTACCTCGACCGGGGAATCAACGTCGCGCTGGGCAACGACGGCCCGCCGTGTAACAACACGCTCGATCCGTTCACCGAGATGCGCCAGGCCTCGCTGTTGCAGAAGGTTGATCGCTTAGAGCCACAGGCCCTGCCAGCGAGGACGGTGTTCGAGATGGCGACCCGAAACGGCGCGAACGCCGCCGGGTTCGAGCGGGTCGGGGCGCTCCGGGAGGGGTGGAAAGCCGATATCGTCGGACTGCAAACGGATATCACCCGCGGGACGCCGATTCACGACGTGCTCTCGCACCTCACCTTCGTCGCCCACGGCGACGACGTGACGTTCACGATGGTCGACGGCGAGGTGCTCGTGCGCGACAGCGAGGTCGAAGTCGTGGACGCGGCGGCGATCAGAGAACGAGCCAGGGAGGTCGCGAGCGGTTTCGAGGCCAGCTAGAAGCCGAGCGACTCGAGGACGTTGAGACTGACGTCCATCCCCTCGACGAGTTTGTACCCCAGGTAGATGCCGACGATTCCCATCAGCCCCGGTAGCTCCGGCGGTGCGGGGATCGGCACGTCGACCAGCGCGAAGAACGCACCGGTGAGAAAGCCGGTCAACAGTCCCAGTGCGATGAACTTCGGATCCATAGCGGTGAGGGGGACGGAAGCGATAAAAGCGCTCTGACTCTCCCTGACCTCCGAACGGTGCTCGCGCCTTTCGAGCATCGCGCTCGCTTCGCGAACCCTCGGCCAGTCGGCTCCCGTCTCGTAACCGAGGTGTGATCGGCCACGAGAGCGGAGCGAGGACCGCTCGACTGATTTCGACATCTGTCGACAGCTAGTTTTAATATCGTCGAACTACTCGAGGACGAGTATGAAATTGGAAGCGCGGACACGACCGGACGTGTCGATACCCGAGGACCTCGAGTCCTCGCAGGCGAAGCTCGTCTACCTCTACCTGGCCGTTCGCGAGCGGGCCACGGCGGACGAACTCTGTGCGACGCTCGACGTAGACAAGGGATCCGTGCTCTCGATCACCGGCACGCTGCGCGAGCGCGGTCACGTCGAACGCGTCGACGGCACCTACGGGCTGGTCTGATTACGCCAGGCGCTCGAGGAGGACGTCCGCGACGAGCGAACCGATCATCAGCGGGACCAGTACGTAGCCGAACGCGTGAAGGAGCACGAGCGTCGACCACTGTGCGAGCGGCTCCGTCGGCGGCCACAGCAGCGGGAGCGCGTCGACCAGAAAGGAGCGGGTGACGACGACGAGCACGAGAAGGGTGACGGCCGCACAGCCCAGACGGATTTTGAGCCGCCGGCGGTCGAGCCCCGACCCGGGCTCGGGATCGTTCCACTCTTCGTCGGTCATGCCTCGAGAGAGGGAGCGGCGGCGCTTGAACGGTTCGACTGCGACACTACAGCTCGATGCGTTCGACCAGCTGCTCGTGGTTCTCGTTCGTGTTGACGGCGACGATCCGAATCTCGTCTTCGAGTCCCGAACCGCGGAGCTTGGATTTGAGGAGGTTGTCGACCTGGTAGACGCCCGCGGCGTTGGTCATCGCGATCTCGACCATCACCGGTCGGGTTTCGCCCTCGTGGAGCGAGACGCGGCGGATGGCCTGGCTCGAGAGCGTGTTGATGCCGCGGCCACCCTGCTCGTAGGGGATTCGCGAGCGGCCGCGCTCCATGTCGAGGGCGTCCGCGACGCGGATGACCCCTGCTTCGGTCGTCAACGGCGTCTCGGCGGTGTGGTGACAGAGGATCGCGTGAAGAACCTCACCCTTCATCCGCACGCTGTCCGCAACGTCGTAGAACTCCGGCAGCACTCGGTCGAGAATGTCCGCAGCAAGCGGGATCGAGTAGTAGGCGTGCTGGTCGCGGTGGACGATGTGGCCGACGTCGTGGAGCATCGCCGCGAGCGCGATGATCACCGACTCGTCCGCCTCTTCGAGGTCCTGCTGGCGTGCGCCGTTGAAGTCGACGTCGCCGGCTTTCAGCAGGTCGTACAGACACAGCGCCCGGTTGCGAACGATCGAGATGTGTTTCGCGCCGTGGTCGTTGTAGTGTTTGCGGTCGACGGCGTTGACGTTCTGGGCCTCGAGGTAGGCCTGAATCTCCTCGTCGGCGTCGACGAACGCGAGTACCTCGTTGAGTTTGGCGTCGGGGAAGTTATGATCGTCCGCGGGAGAGTAGACGCGGCGGGGGTCGTCGGTAGGATCCGAATTCGTCTCTGCATCGCTCATACCCCACCGTCGCGTGCCGGACAAAAAAACGCTCCGCCGGAGAGTGACAGATCCTATCTCGTCTCGGCGACGGCAGCCTCGACCTCGTCGTAGTCGGGTTCGACGCCCGCGTCGTCGCTAACCCAGGCGTAGCTAATCTCGCCGTTCGAATCGACGACGAACACCGCGCGCTTGGCGAGCCCGTAGACCCCCAGGTTCTCGAAGTCCGTCCGGACGTCGTAGGCGTCGATAATCTCCTTCTCGAAGTCGCTGATCAGGTCGAACGAGAGGTCGTTCCGCGCGCGGAACTCGTTGAGTGCAAACGGAGAGTCGACGCTGACGCCGTAGACGGTCGCCTCGAGGCCCTCAAACGCCTCGAGGCGGTCGTCGAACGTACACATTTCGGTCGTGCAGACGCTCGTGAACGCACCAGGGAAGAACGCGAGAACGATCGGGGCCTCGTCCTCGAGTCGCTCGGAGAGTGTGATCGACTCGACGTCGCCGGTTGCAAGCGGTGCGGTGAAGTCGGGTGCGGAGTCGCCGGTTGCTGGCATCGGTGGCCCTTTTCCCCTCTCGAAAAAGATAGTTTCGTTCCCGGACCAGTCACCGCGTGGATCGATCCGGTATCACCAGCCGGCACGGCGGGACGACCGTGGCGACAGACTATTAGACCACGACGATGTTGCGGCGGTATGGGAGGGACAGTCGCCGAAATCGGGCTCGAGGCCGACGAGTTCGCACTGGCGGAGACGATGGTACAACTCGAGAACGTACAGTTCGAGATCGAACGGATTGTAGCCAGCGATTCGAGCCACGTGATGCCGTATGTCTGGGTCGAAAGCGACGACTTCGACGAGTTGGGTCTCGACGACCTCCTCGAAACCGACGAGAGCGTCGAGACCGCCGAACTGCTGGCCGATCTCGAGGACGAACGACTCTACCAGATGGACTGGATCAGCCGGATCGAAACGCTCATCCAGATTCTGGTCGAGGAGGACGGAACGGTCCTGTCGGCACAGGGAAACAGCGACGGCTGGACGCTTCGAATTCTCGTTCCCGAACGCGAAGCGCTCTCGCGAACGTACGAGTACTGCCAGTCCAACGAACTCTCGATGGATATCTACACCATCTATAACCTCGACGAGGGTCGGAAGGGCCGGTTCGGACTGACCGACGACCAGCAGGATACGCTCGAGACGGCGTTCGAACGCGGCTACTACGAGATTCCGCGAGATGCGCTGATGGACGAGCTCGCGGCGGAGTTCGATATCTCTCACCAGGCGCTCTCTGAACGTCTTCGTCGGGCACACGGAACGCTCGTCGAGAACGCGATCATCATCGGTCGTCCGGAAGAGCGCTGAACGGCCAGGGACTGTCGACACAGGAGTGTGATTTTTCGGTCGGGATCGGGCGAGAGCCGCGTCGCCACGGCTGTCGTCGGCCCGGTCTAGCTAAGCGGTCCAAAAAGGTTATAATTGCCAGCGGGTAAGCCACGCATAGAGATGGTAGCCGAAATCGCACCGCTGTTCATCCCCGGCGCACCCGGGGGTCCGGAACTGCTCATTATCCTCTTCATCGCAATCTTGCTGTTCGGGGCGAACAAGATCCCGAAACTGGCACGATCGACCGGAGAGGCCATGGGCGAGTTCCAGAAGGGTCGTGAAAAGGTCGAGACCGAACTCGAAGAGATGCGCGAGACGGGCGACTACGATGGTGACGAGGACGTTGCGACCGACGATGTCGCAACCGAGGACGACGACTTCGTCGAGACGGACTCGCTCGCGACGGAAGACGAAACGGAAACCGAAACGAACTGAGGCCGCTGGTTTTGCTGCCGGGGCGTGTGGCCTAGCGGAGAGGGCAGGAGGTTCCTAACCTTCTGATCGCGGGTTCGAATCCCGTCACGCCCGTCATCTGCTGCGAGCGAACGCGAGCAGCGATGACGGCACTGCGGGATTCGAAGTACGGAACGAGCGAGCACAGCGAGCGAAGTTCAGGTGGTTCGAATCCCGTCACGCCCGCTCGCCACTACGTGGCTCGCGAGCGTGACATAGCTCGCAAACCCTTCGGGTTTGCTCACTCCCGTCACGCCCGTCCGCCAACGAACGACGTGAGTTGTGCGGACGGCACTACGGAATTCGAAGTAGAGAAGGCGCGCGCAACGCAGTGAGCACGTCTTCGCGTGGTTCGAATTCCATCACGCCCGCTCGCTCGTTCTACTCGCTCGCGAGCGTGATGTAGCTCGCAAACGCGATGCGTTTGCTCACTCCCGTCAACGCCCTTCTAGATTACTCCACTCGAGCGCCCTGCGGTACGTCACGGCCCGTCGCGACCGCCCAGCGGGAGACGGCCTGGTGGAACGTTATTTTGCCACTGCGAATCGAGTCAGAGCCGCCCGCGAACGCGGTCGGAATGTGAGGATCGTACCAACGGACGACGACAGGTTGCCACTACTCGAGCGATCGAAAGCGGTGTTTTCGACCGGATAAGAGCGTATTACCGGTCGTTGCAGCGACACGGTTCGAGAGCCGACTCAGTCGGCCGCCACGCCCTCCGGGCGGTACGAGCGGCTGATCACTCGCCACTTACCCGTCGAGAACCGGTAGCAGGTGACCGCCGCGGGAACCAGCGTCTCGAGGACCAGCGCCGCGTACAACGCCGCGAGGCCGAGCGCCGGAATCGTTCCGATACCGGGGATCGTCAGCGCGGTGCCCGCCAGGTACGCCGCTGGCAGTGCGCCGCCGTAGAGACCGAGGACGCGGCCGTAGAACGGCCAGCGGGTGTCGCCGCTCGCGGTGAGCGGTCCTGACGCGGCCCCGTTGAGGCCGTTGAAGATCACGCTGAGCGCGGCGACCTGCACGAAGACGGTCGTCAGGGAGAGCGAGTCACCCTCGGCGACGAACACCGCTGCAACGGGTTCGGCGAAAACGAAGACGGTCGCCGCGATGACCACGTAGATCGCGATCGTGATCCGCAGGATGTCCTGGCCGTAGGCGTCGGCCTCGAGTTCCCTCGCCTGGCCGAGTTCCTGTCCGACCAGACTCGAGGAAGCGAGCCCGAGTCCCCAGCTGGGGGTGTCCATCAGGCCGCGGACGCGCTGGGCGATAATGAACGCGGCGACGACCTCGGAGCCGAAGACGGCGATCACCGCGAGAATCGGGAACTGCGCGGTCGACCAGGTGAGGTTGGTGAGCGTGATCGGCGTCGAAATCTCGACCAGGTCCCGGATCAGCCCGCGGTCGACGTACGGCCCCGACAGCGAGACGGTGACGGGGAACCGGCCGACGAACGGGACGTGGCCGCCGAAGAAGCCGTAGACGAACAGTCCGGTGACGAGGACGTTCGCGAGAACGGAGCCGAGTGCCGCACCGGCGACGCCGAGTCCGAGGCCGAAGATGAAGACGACGTTCAACGCGATGTTCGCGATCGCGCCGCTCCCGCGCACGACCATCGCCGCGTAGGAGTCGTCCGCGCCGACGAGCGTTCGGCTCCCGATGAGATTGAGGCCCATGAAGATGGTCCCGACGCTCATCACCTGAAGGTAGGTCGTCCCGGCAGCGTGCATCTCGGCGTCGGTCGCGATGAGGCCGATCAGTTCGCCCGGGAAGACGAGAAAGACGACCATGAGCGGGAGGGTGACCAGCGCCGTCAGCCACACGCTCTGTTTGACGACCAGGTCGAGTTCGTCGTAGCGGCCGGCACCGTAGCGCTGGGAGACCAGCGCGATGGTGCCGCCGGCGATCCCACCGCCAAGAG
Source organism: Natrononativus sp. DTA114 (assembly GCF_059736515.1). Lineage (NCBI taxonomy): Archaea > Methanobacteriati > Methanobacteriota > Halobacteria > Halobacteriales > Natrialbaceae > Natrononativus > Natrononativus sp. DTA114. The sequence goes on from NZ_JCASSN010000003.1 coordinate 1,062,487, forward strand.
TGCCGGCGAGAAAGGCGAACGGCGTCGCGAGACCGATACCCGCGACGGCTCCCGAACCGGCGACAGCGCCGACCATCGCGAGGTCGGCAACGGATTTAGACATCCGGGCGATGCCGGTGACGATCCGCGGCCAGGCGAGTTCGGTCGTTCGGTCGACGCGGTGCCGGTCGACGTAGCCGAACCTGGCGAGAGCGACGCCGACGTACCAGAGGGCGGCTTCGACCGGGTTTCGCAGGGTTCTCGAGAGGACTGACAGGAGGGCGGACAACAGGATGTGGAGGGACTGACGCATCGGATTCTAACTGACTCTCTCATAGCCTGGCGTCGCCCTCGTTTAGGTATTTCGATCCGAAACATCATTTCGATTCGATACCGTTTCGCACGGTGTCGTGGCCCACGCCGCGGACTCACACCGGTCCGCCGACAGGAGTTTCAGGCAGTTTAATATGGGGCGCTGAGTCCCCACGGAGTATGGAACGCGTTGACGTCGCAATCGTCGGTGGCGGGCCGGCGGGCGCCGCAGCAGCAGAACGGGCCGCCGCCCACGGCGCCGAGACCGTGCTGTTCGAACAGGGCGTCCCACGGGAGGACCGCGAGGGACTGGGGCCGGACTCGACCGACGCCGCCGGCATGCTCGACTACTGGATCGACATCATGGACTTCGACCCCGAGGAGATCCCCGAGGACGTGATCCTTCAGGAACTCGAGGCCGTCGATTTCATCGGTCCGAGCACCCGATTCGAGATGCGGACGACCGGTATCGAGGCCACCTACCCGAAACTGGGGTACACCTTCCACCGGGCGCGGATGGACGACTGGCTCTACGAGCGCGCGACCGACGCCGGGGCGGACCTTCGCGTCGGTACGAGTGTGAAGGACCTCGAGACCGATCTCTCGGGGGCGTCGCCCAGCCACACGCTGACCCTGGCCAGCGGCGACGAGATCGAGGCGACGTACGTCGTCCTCGCCGACGGTCCTCAGCGTCGGATCACCCTCGACGCACTCGATCAGTTCCTCCCTACTGGTCGCAGCGTCTCGGAGTACATGTCGCCGCCGCGTGCGAACCACATCGCCTACCAGGAGTACCGCGAGTTCCCCGAGGAACTGTTCGAAAAGGATCGGCTGAAGTTCTGGTGGGGGTACATCCCCGGCGAGACCGCCTACCCGTGGATATTCCCGAACGACGGCACCGTCGGCCGCGTCGGCCTGACGATGCCGATCGGGATGGACCTCGAGGACGTCGACTACCCCGAGTCCTACACGCTGCTCGACCCGAGCGACGAGAGGATCCCTTCCGGCTCGGAGTACATCCGGCGACTGCTCGAGCACCTCTACGGTGACGAGTACGACATCGAAGAGGAGATCCCGATCGTCGAGGATCGCGGGAAGTCGAAGGGAACTGAAACCTACCCGATCTCCTCGACCCGACCGATCGAGTCGCCCGTCGACGCGAACATCGCCGTCGCTGGCGGGGCGATGGGGACCACCTCGGCGTTTCACGAGGGCGGCTACCACGTCGCCGTCCGCACCGGCAAGATCGCCGGCCGGCTGGCCGCAACGGACTCCCTCGAGAACTACAACGACGTCTGGAAGCGGGCGATCGGCGACGAGATCCTCCGAAACGTCTCCTTCGCCGACGTCGTCGGCGACTACGAACCCGACGACTGGGACTGGGCGTTCGACGTCGTCAGCGGAATGAAGGACTCGACCGACGGCGGCGCGCTGATCTCGAAGAAGTACTCCGCAGGCATCGGCGCGACGAAGATCGTCGGCGCGTACAAGAAGCGCAAGTTCAAGTACCGAAACGGGAAGTACGTCCAGCTTCGGGAAGACGAGTACACGTACTAACGTTCCCGATGACGGGGCGTTCGCTGCTCGGGTAGGAACACGTCGGTGATGCCGAACTGTTCGTCGCCGTCTGCATCGAAGTGCGTTATCTCGTAGAACTCCGGTATTCTCGCGTCGAATGTGGCCTCGATACGATACGCGTATCCAGGACTCTGTCCCAGGATCAATTGATCCGCGTTCGAGCGATCAGTGATGGCTACCTCGACGCAAAGCGTCTCGCCGGAGCCGCTGGCGTCGAGTTCGACCCGTCTGGGGACGAATCGATTCCTCGAGTCGCCGTTGCAGACGTAGCCCAGCACGACAGTCCGACCGTCGTCGGGGTAGAAATCGACAGTCGCCCAGTCCTCGCTCGGCGGGGGAACGGTTATCCTGGGTGGCCGACTGAACGCGACCCTGACGAGACTGATGTCAGAAACCATACACACAGTGTGTCGAAGTCGAGCATAAATATCCGGGTCAGTACGGCTGGAGCGACCGGCCGTACGCTACCGAAGCGACACTGCATGGTCCCTTTTTCCTGCTCGAGGTGGTGCCTGTGCTATGGGATCGGCCACCCCGCCGGCCGACAGCGGGAACTCGACCACCGGGGATACCAGGGAGTCCCTCGAGGACGGCCCCGAGCGCCCACCGCACGGTGGCGAAACCGAGGGGCACGACGAACACGAACACCGGAGCCGGTGGCCACTCGTCGCGGCCCTCGGCGCTGCCGGGCTGTACGCCGGCCTTGCGATCTACCTGTTGGCGGATACCGCGGGCGTTGCACCGCCGCTGGCCGGAATCGGCCTCGTCGCGGTCGGTGGGATCGTCCTATTCGCGGGGATCGCGGGCTGGCTCGAAGAGGCCTTTTTCGCACCCGCACGCGAGGCTCTCGTTCGGAAGTCCCGCGAGTCGTACGTCACCACGACGGTCCTGTTTCTGGCGACCGACGTCTCGACGTTCGCCGCGCTGTTCGTCTACTACTTCTTCATCCGCGTGGGAACGTGGCCGCCGCCGGAACTGCCGCCGCTGGTCACCTCGCTCGTGCTCGCCAACACCGTCATCTTGCTCGCGAGCAGCGTGACGATCCACTACGCCCATCACGCGCTGGAGCGAGGTGAGCGGCGGCGGTTTCTCGGTCTAATGGGGCTCACGCTCACCCTCGGGATCGTCTTCCTCGGTGGGCAGGCCCTCGAGTACTACGAGTTCGTCGTCCTCGAGGGGCTCACGCTCTCGACGGGGATCTTCGGCAGCGCCTTCTTCGGGCTCACCGGGCTCCACGGCTTCCACGTTGCGCTCGGGGTGGCGGCCATCGCCATCGTCCTCTGGCGGGGGGTTCGCGGCCACTACGACCCCGAGCGGGACACCTCGGTCGCGACCGTCTCGCTGTACTGGCACTTCGTCGACGGGGTCTGGCTCTTTCTGGTGGTCGTCCTCTACGGGGGCGGGGCGTTCTACTGACCGCGGTGTGAGTTCCCTACGGCCGTCGCATCCGCTCTTCGAACCCCGCCATCCGCCGGTAGATCGGCGGCGTCAGCACCCCCGCAATTCCGACGAGAACGCCTGCGACACCGATCGGGAACAACAGTGGCTCGGCCTCGAGACAGGAGTTCAGCGACGTGATCGTCACGTAGTAGGGCTCGCCGTCGACCTCGATCACGACGCCCGCGAGGAGGGCGTCCTCGTTCTCGAGCGGCCCCTCGATCGTCCCCTCCTCGAGGGGACTCTCGATCGCCGCCTCGACGGCGGCCTGTTCGGCCGGTGAGAGCGCATCGAACTCGAGGGTTCCGGTCGTCACTGGGGGCGCTTCCTCTTCGAGCGAGGCGACTCGAAGATCCGGTTCGCCGCAGAGACCGAGCGCGTCCTGCATGACGACGTAGCCACCGAGAACCGCAGCCGGGATGCCGACGGCGATCAGCAACACGCCGAAAAAGGGAACCACGTAGGTTACCAGTCGGGACTCCTCCGCTGCGGTCGGCTCCCCCTCAGTACTCACGGTCGTACTCCTCCGGTGCGGCTGGACGGCGACTGCCGAGGTACTCGAGGGTGCCGGCCAATCCGAGGCCGTACAGCCAGTGGGCGATCAGGACGAAGACGAGGTAGGCGAACAGCTCGAGGCCGGCCTGGTCGGTGTGGAAGCCGATCGCGAACCCGGAGGCGATGACGGTGGCGTACCAGAGCCCGGTCACGAGAGTGAGGTCGCCGGGCAGGTACTCCCCGAGGGCGAGAAACAGCAGCGGCCAGGTCGTCATCCCGCCGACGAGGAAGATCACGTACCCGAGGCCGATGTTCGGCGGGAGGCCGACGAGCACGGCGAGGTCGGTGAACGACTCGAGATCGAAGACGCCGAGGATGACCGCCACGAAGAGCACGCCCGAGAGGAGCATGGTCCCGATAAGGCCGCCGACCGCCCCCGCGAGCGCGTCGCCGACGACCCGTCTGGCGACGGGACGGATTCGACCGACAAGCGACGGCACCTCCGCTTCGGGCGCGGGGACGTACGTCTGGCGGACGACCTCGGGTTCGACCGGTTCGATGCCGCGGTCGCGCTCGAGTTTCTCCTCGAACCACTGCCACTCGCGGGTAAACTGGTCGGTCGACTTCAGCCCCCAGGGATCGGCGTGCTCGACGCGCTCGCCGTGAAAGTACGACCAGAGCATGTTGTACAGCCACAGGAGGACGCTGAGTCCGATAATGTACGAGCCGACGGTCGCAACGACCTGCAGCGTGGTGAACTCCGGCGGGTAGGTCGCGAACCGCCGCGGAAGTTCCAGAAATCCGATCACCATCAGCGTCGCGAACGTGAGCGTCGAGCCGCCGACCAGCATCGTCGACTGGAAGAGAGCGAGACGACGGTCGTACATCCGGCCCGTCAGGATGGGGTACCAGTAGTAGCTCGCGGCGAACATCATCAGGGGGATGATCCCCATCAGGATGAGGTGGAAGTGACCGACGACGTAGTAGGTGTCGTGGTAGACGATATCGATCGGGATTACCGCGAGGAAGACGCCCGTAATCCCGCCGTAGATGAACAGACCGATGCCGCCGACACAGAGGATCGTCGGCGCGGCGAATGTCACGTTTCCGTTCCAGATCGTCGTAATCCAGTTGAAGATCTTGATCGCGCTCGGGACCGCGATGGCGACCGACGTCGCCATGAAACTCGCCCGGATGCGGGGGTCGATACCGGTCGTGAACATGTGGTGTGCCCAGACGCCGAACGAGAGTACCCCGATCGCGAGCGTCGAGTAGACGATGAACTTGAAGCCGAACAGCTTTCGCCCGACGAACTTCGGGAGGATGAGGCTCATCAACCCGGTCGCCGGCAGGAAGATGATGTACACCTCCGGGTGGCCCCAGAACCAGAACAGGTGCTGCCAGAGGATCGGCCCGCCGCCTTCGGTCGCGAAGAAGGTCGTCCCGAAGTTCCTGTCGAACAGGAGCATCAACAGCGCGCTTCCCAGCAGCGGGAACGCGAAGATGATGATCCCGCTCGTGACCAGCATGTTCCAGGAGAAGATGTCGAGGTTCCCCCAGCCGATCGACTCGTCGCGCTCGTAGACGATGGTCGTAACGAAGTTGATCGCGGCGATCGTCGTGGCGATGCCGCTCAGGTGCAGCCCCAGCAGGAGGAAGTTGATCTGCGGATCGGGGGTCGTCGTCGACAGCGGCGCGTACATCGTCCAGCCGATGGCGGGTTCGCGTAGCACGAAGAGGAACTCGAGCCACGCCTCCGGAACCACCAGCGCGAGCGTATTGCCGGTCACCTCGGCGATGATCCCCATCCGCGAGAGCAACAGCGCGGGCGGGAGCATCCAGAAGCCGACGGCGTTCAACCGCGGGAACGCCATGTCGTCGGCGCCGATCAGCAGCGGCAAAAAGTAGTTCCCGATGCCGAAGAAGACGGGCGAGACGAAGAAGATCAGCATCGTCAGCCCGTGCATCGTGAACAGTTCGTTGTACGTCTGTTCGGTCCAGATGTCAGCCGCAGGCGTCAGGAGGTGAGTGCGCATCATCATCGCGTCGACGCCGCCCCACAGCGCCGCGACGGTGCCGAGCGCGATGTAGAGCAGACCGATGTCGCGGTGATTCGTCGTCGTCGTCCACCGAACGACGGCCGCTCGAGTCGCCGCTAGCGTCACCTCTCGATCACTGATCGCCGCGTATCCGCCGTCGGCGGCCGTCGCCCGCCCTCGGCGAGCAGCGAGGATCACCCCCAGACACCCCGCGAGAACCAGCGCGAACAGAGCGAACTGGACGAGCGCCCGACTCATCGCTGCCTCCGCTGGCGCCGACCGACGCAGTCCCCGGAATGCATAGCACTGCACTCACCTGCGCTCACAATAAAGGTGGATTGACAGCTTCGAGACTGTCGTTGCGGTTGACTGCTCACTTTTCGGATCAGTACGGGGCGGAGCTGTTCTGCGAGCAGACACTCTCGACGAGCGGGAACGCCGTATTTGTCACTCGCGAGTGAAGACCGGTCGATGCGTCGTCGCCTCACCGGTTCGTTCGTTGCCCTCCTCGGAGCGGTCGCGCTCACCGGTTCGGTCGCGGCCCAGTCGACCAATCGGGACCTGATCGAGGGCCTCGAGTATCAGCTACTCTACGTCGCGCTCCCGCTCTCGCTGTTCGTTCTCATGATTCTCGTCTACGCGACGATCAAATTCCACGGCAACGACGATCCACAGCCGACGACCGAGGATCCGGCGCTCGAGGTTACCTGGACCGCCGCGACGGCGATCATCCTGCTGTTCGTCGGTATCTCCGGCTACACCGTGCTCGTTAGTCCGTACATCTCGCCCGATCAGCCGACCGAACCCGGTGGTGGCGAGACGATCGAGGATCTCGAGGACCTCCCCGACACCGACGCCGAAGAGCTCCACGTCCGCGGCTTCCAGTGGGGGTGGGAGATCACCTATCCGGATGCGGAGGTGACGACGCGCGACGAGATCGTCATCCCGGCCGACGAGGACGTGACAATGTGGCTCACCGCCGACGACGTGATCCACTCGCTGTTCATCCCCGACCTCGGGGTGAAGCAGGACGCCTTCCCCGGCGAGTACACCCGGCTCCACACCAACGCCTACGAGCCCGGCGAGTACGACGGCCACTGCGTCGAGTTCTGTGGAGCGGGTCACTCCCGGATGGGCGTAACTGTGATCGTTCTCGAGCCCGAGGAGTACGACGCGTGGCTCGAGGAGAACGCCGGATCGGAGAACGCTTCCGCTCCGTCGACCGACTGAGCCGGCGGCGAACGGGAAAGCGTTTTTCGGCTGGGGTGCTTCCGTTCGACTGCGTGCCTTTAGTCCCCGTCCGAGCATACCCACTTGGGTGCGATGACAGTCCGGCGAACCCGGGCACGCGACACAGTTGGTGGCTCCTGTCGAGCCACTCGCCCGGCACGAGGGTTATCCAACCGACGCGGCACGCCGCCACGGGATGAGGTTGGTCGTTAGTGTTCCGGGCGACACGTTACTATCATCGAAGAGACGTCTCTCTCCGTTCGACGAACGGTTTCGTGACCCGACCAACACAACCGGGAGAATCGGCCCGCTCGAGCGCTGTTCTACGTGGAGTCCGCCCGCTGGCGAATCCACGCCGCGAGACCCACGATGACTGAGTCGGCGACGTTTCCATCGAAGTAGAGACAGAACGGCGTCGTGGGTGAGAATCCCTCCTGGAAGAAGTGGCCGAGTAGAGGGAGGTTCGCAGCCACCCACGCGTCGAAGGGTGAAACAATGTACTCTTACTTCACAAGCGGACGGTAATTAATGATTACCGTTCGCCCACAACGGTGATTGAGCGAAACTGTCGCCGGATCAGTGTTGCCACTTGGTGGTGTATTGAACCGGGAATCCAAAAACTGATTCCCGAAAGTACGCCCCGATGGAGCGCGGTTGCTCTTCGGGTGTGGTGTAATGGCCCCTGGGTGGCGGTCGCGGTGTGGTGTGGCTGTGGTGCGTCCGCTGTGGGGCGTGAAAGTGTAGTATGAGTG